>NZ_JBNAJM010000001.1:0-1420000 GCF_052047715.1 Candidatus Pelagibacter sp. HIMB1611
ATATTAGGATAATAAAAAAAAGAGTAAATTAAATAATTATTTTTATTTTTATAAAGTTTTTTTAAAACATAAAAATTTAGAAATAATGAAAGTAATATTATTAATATGTAGCTTGGTTTTAAATATTGAATTAAAATTTTATAGTCTACTATTTTATCTCGCCACTCAAGATTTTGCTCATTAAGCATTTTTATATAATCAAAATTAGACCACTCTACGTTTAAGCATGTGATATAAATATAGGGATTTATACAACCTGATATTATTATATTGTGAGTAAACCAAGATACAAAAAAAACAATTACTAAAAAAAATAAAACAAAGTTTGCTCTATATTTCATAAATAATAATTTGATTATGTCTTTTTTTAAAATATAAATTATAAATATTAGGCAAACTAAAATTCCAGACATTTTAAAAGAAATTACCAAACAAAATAAAATGATATTTATATATAAAATATTTATGTCTTTTTGAGTTGATGATGAAATAATACTAGGTATTAATTGTGTTACTAAAATAAAATATAAAATAGAAAATGGTACATCGACTAATCCAAAATTTTGAGTTTGATATCTGTACCATAATGGAAATGTAAGAATAGAAATTAGACCTACTAATTTCAAATATAATTCATCGCTTTCCAAAAAATCAATTATCTTTAAAAAAAAAATTAAATAAAATATTAATGAGATATTAATTAATAGAAATGGATTATTGCCAATCCACAATGGTGCATTTATAAAATTTAGCAATGATGAATTAGCAAATCTATGATTAAAATTAACAAGTCCAAAAGATATTCCATTATCTGCTATCCAATTTTGAAATGGAAAATGATATAATCCTGCATCATAGCCTGGCTCTATATTGTTTGAGAATAGAGAGGCAATTAAAGACAATAAAAATACTGTAATATATTCCTTATGTTTAATTGATGAGAAATTTCTCAAGGAAATTATTATAAAAAAAATGATACATATAAAATATAGAGGGGAAGATAACTTAAAAAAAAGTGAAAAGAAAATATTAAACAATCCAAAAAGAAAAATTCCTACAATTATGCTAGTTAACAAATTTAAATCTTTTTTAAAAAAAGTTTTTCCAATTAAAGCAAATATATTCGCAAATATAAATGTGGAGATAGAAAATAGTAACATAAGTTGAGTATATATTTATTTTATTATTAATTTAACTATATATTCATCTTTAATTAAAATAATACTGATACTAAAAAAAATTTAAAATGAATTCCAAAACTTTTTTCTTAGATTATTTGAAACATTTTTTTTTGTTATTGCCTTTACCTTTAATTTGGCTCTCTATTGGAACAAATGCTGGTAATATTTTTGAAGATAAAAACTATTTTGAGCAAATAACCAATTTAAATTTTTTCCAATTAAGAGAGATATTACCTCATTTATTATGTTTAACTTTTTTATTCTTAAATCTAATTAATTTTAAAAATAAACATAATTTAAATATTATTTTGATATGCATTTTTATGATTTTTATTAGTCAATTAATTGGAATTATTTTTGCTTATTATTTTGATTTTAGAAAAGATTTTGGTGGAGGATTTAATTTTTTAATTTCACTATTTTTTTACTTTAATTATTTTTTATATATTCAGAATAGTTCATATGAAAAAGAAAGAGTGTATAACTATATTTTATTTACAATTTTAGGAATTTTTGTCCTTTATGCTCTGGTCATATTTATTAAATCATTTCCACAATATATTTTGCAACCAAAACAATTTGGTTATGGAGGCTATGAAATTTATTTTTTTGGGGAAAAAATAGTTTTTAATAGCAATGGAATTTCAAGAATATTGTTATACTTATATATTTTTTATATTTGTTTAATTACTTTCCAAGTAAAAATTTCTAAAAAAATTAAAGGATTTTATCATTTCTTAATTACTACTGTTTTTATTTGTATAATTTATTATTATCAATCTAGGTTTGCATTCTATGCATTAATAATTATTCATATCATTTTATTTTTTAAAGCAAATCTTCTTATAAAAAAACTTATTTTATTTTTATCAATTTTTTTTGCAGTTTTTTTATCTCATCAATTAAATGATAAAATTAAAATTCTATTAGATAATGAAAATGAAAATATAAAGGAAAATATGATTCAACAGAATAGAATATTTAATTTGGATTATGCTGAAAAAAAATTAGATAATTTTCATGATAGAAGTTTAATCAATATGCAACTTAGTGGTCGCATAGACAAAATAAAATATACATTTAAATATTTACTAAATAATAAGGAAATAATATTTTTTGGATCTGGTCCAGAGTTCGATAGAGTAATATTTAACAATAATGATAATGAATTTTTAAATATATATAAAAATTATTTTGAAGACTTGCCATCTGGTCCTGTTTATATTTTACTCACAGGAGGGGTTTTAGGATTTACTGTTTATATTTTTTTAGGTTTAGTATTTTTAAAATATTTTGCAAAATTTGTATTTTTAAAAATAAAGAAGAATGATTATGTTTTAGCTGCAATTACTCTTACAATTTTAGTTATTTTTTTTAGGACAGCCATCGAAAAAAGTTTTTTAATTTGGGGTTTTGACTCGGTTTTTTTATATGCTTATATGATATTATTACATCATCAGATGAATATAAAAAAATTAAAAGTTTGAGGAATTTAATAACTTCTTCTTTTCCATTTCATTTGCTATGGCTTCACCAAATATTTTGTTTCCAAGTTCGTTGTAGTGACCTCCGTCTATGTTAAATATATCTAAATTTTCCCTCATAGCACCTTCTATAGCCTTATTGTTTTCAGTTAAAACGATATAACCAATCTCATTTCCAATTTTTTTCCATTCAGTATCTGGAAAATTTGAGGCTTGTTTACAACTTAAAATTATTTTTTTTGAAAAGGGGAAATTTTGAAAAATTTTTTGAAGTAAATATTTAGTAGTTTTTAAAGAACTTTCAAACATTTCTTTATCGTTTTGTATAGGATCTGAGAAATATTTTTCAGCTAAAATTCCTGTTCTTGACAACAATACACTTAGCAACCTACTATCTTTAAATGGTTTCAATATTGATTTAAAAATGTTTTTTTCATAATAAATTTGTTTGCTGTCTAAATCAAAATAAGGTCTCCAAAAGTATTGTGAAAATCGATAATTTCTTTTTTCCCAATCTAAAATATTATTTTCAAAATCATTTATGCAAAATTGAAGAATGAATATATCTGGATTTAAAGATTTGAGTTTATTTGAAATTAATAATTGTTGTAAAGTTCCATAGCCTCCTCCACCAGAAATTGTTGTATTTAAGTTTATTTTATTTGTTTCTGCTATTTTTTTACTCATCACACTATACCAAAATTTTTCATTTGACACCAAGGGATCAGTCGAAAATGAGTCACCAATGATAAGTATTTTTATCGTTTTTTCGTAACTTCCATTTAAGTTGAATTCGAGGTTTCCATCTTTATTTGTAATAAAAATTGTTGAGTATTTTTTATTTTTTTTTGTAAAGTTTGAAAATTCGTGTTTAAAGTTTTTTTTAAGTTTCCAACCAAGAAAATCATCTTTTTCATAAGTTGTAGGTTTTAAGAAGTTCAGTGTGATTTCTAAAACAAAAATAACTATAATCAAAGGTAATGTAATTAAAATTAGCCTAAACATTTTTTTTATTTAAAAACAAAAATAAGCCAAGAGGAATATAATAAAATATAGAATTATAGTTATTAAAAATACTACCAGATGTTGTTAGTGGCCAGAATGATACAAATAGTGCAATGTAAACAATATTTAATGAAGTAGACCTTATATTTTTTTTTAAATTTTCCTTTATAAAAATTTTAAAAAATAAAGTAAAAAATATAATTATTGCTATTAAAGTTCCCAAAATCCCTGTTTCTGATAATAATTGCAAATATGGAGTATGAGGATGATTGGTACAGATTACGTCTTCCTTTTTAATTAAGTTGTTGTAACACTGATACCTAAAGCCTTTTGTTGCTGCACCTAAAATTGGATACTCTTTAAAAATAATATATGCTGCATTAAAGTGACCCTGATGTTCTTTAGTTATTAGTGTTAACTCTCCATCATTGTAAGCTCCTTGTATATTTCTTAATGTTTGATCTATAATTCTTTCTTTAATTTTACTATCAAAAAATAAAGTAAATGAGCTAATAATAAGGATAAATATTATTATTTTAGTAAAAATTTTTCTTAAATTTGAACATACCAAAAATATTAAAAATATTAAAAAGCTAAGAAGTATTAATGGAGCTCTGTCACCCGAAATAAAAGTATTAAAGTAAATTATTACTACAATAAAAATAAAAAAGAGTAATTTTTTTTTATCTAGATTTTGGTTAAAGTAAAAGAAAGAAATAGCAAAAAGAGGAAACAATCTGAATAAATATGATCCCATAATTTTTTCATCTTGAAATATACCTGAAATTCTATTTGGGAATTCACTGTATAAATATTGTAATTTTTCTCTTGATGGATCATTAGTCTCAAGACTATTAAGTTCAGTGTATCTCTGAAAATATTGAAAAGTATATTTAAAATATTCAACAAAACCAAAAAAGCACACTAACAAAATTGATAATATGCATGCGTATAAGAAATATTTGAAATATTTTTCATCTGCATCTAGAATTATTTTTATTCCTACAGCAAAGAAAAAAAATCTTATATATGGTAAACTATTTTTTAAACTTTCTAACCTGTATTCAAATAGAAGAGAATTTAAGATAAAACATAAATAAAAAATAAAAGCTAACTTTATAAATATATTGTTTAAATCAATTTTTGATTTCTTAAAATTAAGAATTGCATAGATGCAAATGATTGATGCTATTAGATCACTAAAAAATGGACCAGATATCAAAGCAACTGGTAATAATGCAAAAAAAACACCTACGATATTTTCAAATTTAATTACTTTTTTATTCATTATTTTTTTTTAGCTGATATTAGAAATATTTATTCATGTAAAATTAAATATAATAATATATCAAATGAACTTAATAATTTTCTATATTTTTGTAATATTTGTAAATTTACTTATTTTACTCAATTTAAATAAAATTGCTAAACTTATTAATGTTTATGACAAACCAGACAATTCTAGAAAATTTCACAAAAAAAATACGCCATTATTAGGAGGGTTAATTTTATTACTAGCTTTAACTTTGTTCCTCATATTTGATTTAAGTTTTAATTACTTAATTTTAAATAATTCTTTCAAAATTTATTTGTTATTTTTTTCTTACATGTTTTTCATTTTTGGATTTATAGACGATAAAAAAGATATTTCACCAAATATTAAACTAATAATCCAAATTATTTTAACTTTTTTATTCATCTTAACTTTTAAAAATGAGATTTTATCTAATGAACTTAAATTTTCATTTTTAAATTTTAAAATTTACTTAAATAATCATGAAGTTTTGTTCTATACAATTTGTGTTGTTATATTTATTAATGCATTAAACATGTTTGATGGAATAAATGGTCAATCAAGTATTTTTTTCTTTTTTGTTTTATTTATATTAGTTTTAAAAAATTATAATATTGAATTAGTATTAACATTAGTAATTACAAATTTTTTTATTTTTTACCAAAATTTAAAAGACCGAATTTTTTTTGGAGATAGTGGTACATATCTATTGGCGGTAGTAATCTCTTTTTTTACGATTGATGCACATAAGTCAAATTTACTTTTTGCTGATGAAATAGTTTTAATTCTTCTTTTGCCAGGAATAGATATGTTAAGACTTTTTATTGTTAGAATTATAGCAAAGAAAAATCCATTTTACCCTGATAGAGAACACTTGCATCATTTGTTTTTAAAAAATTTTAATTTTAAAAAAACTTTTTTTATAATTAGTTTATTGATCTTTACGCCTTATTTATTGGGTATATTATTTAATAGTATTATTTCAATTTTGATCTTTTCTTTAATATACTTCTTAATTATTATGCAATTGTCTCTAAATAAATTTAAAAATTAATTTATCTTAATGAATATAAAATCATCAATAATTATACCAACATTTAACGAAGAGATGACAATTATAAAAATATTAAAAAAAATAAATGAAGTTTTTAATAATAGTGGTGAATATGAAATAATAATTGTTGATGATTGTTCAACTGATAATACTGCAAGTATCCTAAATCAAAATAAAGATTTATTTGATAACATAATAATAAATAAAAAAAATATTGGCAAAGGTGGGTGCATTAAAAGAGCTTTAGAAATTGCTAAACATGATTATATTTTTTTTCAGGATGCAGATGATGAATATGATCCAGAAGATTTCAAGAAATTTTTTGATGTTATTAATAAGTTTAAACCTGATCTAATTATCGGTTCAAGGTTTAATTATTCAAACTATACAAGGTCTCACTACTTTCTAAATAAATTAGGAAATAATATTATTTCTAATCTTTTTAATATTTTGAACAATACAACGTTCACTGACATATATTCTTGTTATGTAGTTTTCAAAAAAGATTTGATAAATCCTAGAGATTTAAAAACATTTGGATTTGAACAACAAGCTGAAATATTATCAAAAATTGTTAGATACGGAAAAAAATTTTATGAGGTACCGATAAATTATAACGGTAGAACTTACGAAGAGGGAAAAAAAATTAAATTTTATGATATCTTTCCCGTAATTTTTCAAATTATAAAGTGTAGATTAATATAAAAATAATTTTAAAATATATTAATGACAAATGATATTAAGAAAAACTATTCTAGAAGATTATTTGGTTTAAATAAATTTATAAGTAAAATAATTAAAAGCAAAAGATCTGAAATAAATAAATTAATTGAGAAACAATTAGACTATCAAAAGTACAAAAGTTTGCTAGATGTTGGAACGACCCCATCTTTAGCGAATCATGAAAATCAAATTTTAAAATATTTTTATAAAAAAATTAACATTAGCTGTTTATCAAATTTAGATTTATTGGAATTGAAAACTATTTATCCTGAAATTTTGATACACTTAGGTGATGCTCGTAAAATGCTATTTGAAAATAATAAATTTGATGTAGTTATTAGCAGTGCAACTATAGAGCATGTAGGATCATTTGAAAATCAATTAAAATTTGTTTCTGAATGTTATAGGGTTAGTAAATACAAAACATTCATAACTACACCAAATAGATATTATCCTATCGAATTTCATACGAAAATACCTTTTTTACATTATCTTCCAAAATTATATCATAGAAAAATTTTAAGATTACTTGGGGAAAATTTTCTTTCTTTAGAGGAAAATTTAAATCTTCTATCAAAAAAAGATTTTTTAGAAATTTGCAAAACATTAAATATACAAAATTTTAGAATAGAGCAAATTAAGTTATTTGGTTTAACATCAAATTATATTTTAATTATAGATAAAAAAGAAAGTTAAAAATTAATTAGTTTTTAATTAAAAAATATTTACCTAACTTTTCAACATTAAAACTTTTTGTAATCATGTGTGAACAAATATAATCAGTATAAAAACATATATTAATATTATTTTTAGGTTTTAAAAAATTAATTTCATTAAAAATAATTTTTTCATACTCAAAAATTGAAGGCTTAGTTATAGGAAAAAAAGTATTCTTTGAATTTATTTGTCTATCTATATTTTTTAAAAAAAACACTATTAAAGATATGGCAAAAATAAATTTAAATTTAGATTTAATTTTTTCTGAAATATTATAAATTTTTTTAAAATCATATATAAGATATAAATTTACAATTAAAATGATAATATAAAATGATCCATATCTAAATATAGGTGCGTTTAAAAACCAGAAAGCTAAACCAACAAAATTTAAGATAAAAATTTTAAATAAAAAAATTTTTATCTCTTTAAAAAGTTCTTTATCTGTTATTATTTCTGATGCATTTCTTATCATTATATTAATTAAAATTATTATTAGTAATAGTGGGGAAATTATTTCAATAATTTTTAAAAAATGCTTACCAAACCACACTTTTAACCAGTTAAAAGATACATTATAATTTTCCATGGAAATTTCATAATTATCAGGTTTGTCAATCCACCCTTTTGCCCAAGCTTCTGCATTAATCATTGCAAATTCTGGACTAGCGTGTCCACTTAGAGCCCATTTTGTATTTTCAAAACAAGTTTGGATTATTGGATAAATTAAACAAGAGGTTTCAAATATATTTTTTACCAACCAAAGACTAATAAAGATTATTGAGCTAATAAGAATTAATAAATTTTTATAATTTTTAAAATAACCAAAAATTATTTTATTATTTAAGTTGCTTGCAAATAGAAAAGTACTGAATACGTAAGTTATTTTATGTGACAACATCATAAAGAAAAAAATTGGAGAATATTTGATTAATTTATTATTTTTATAAATCTCTTTATTTAAATTTATAATAAATATTTTTATTAAAAAATAACTAGCAACAAGTAATGGTATTAAATCATTTCCAAATTCTCTATACCTTGCTAATTTAATTAATATAAATGATGAAATCAGAGTTGTTAAAACTAAAACAAAATTATTTGTATTTTTTCGAAAAATTAATTTTGCGCAAAAAATTATGAATAAATAGTAAAATAATATGTTCAAATTTGAAATTGAATAAATAGTAAGAAAATCATTAGTGGTGATTGATTGAACGAATTGTAAAAAAGATATATGACCAAACCTAGAGTGAATATCGGCAATACCAAAAATAATTTTTTCCTGCTTCAAATAAGATACATAAGAGTGGTGATATAAATTAGCATCTATAGGGTGATCAGTGAATCCTATCAATAATGTTGCAAAGGATAATATTAAAGGAACTTGAAATAAAAAATTTCTAATTTTTAGTTTGTATACAAATAAGCAGATTCCTAAAATTAATATAACAGAACTTATCCATATATTAATAGCAATAAAAAAATGAATAATTATTGCAACTATTCCTAAAAACAAATATCCACATAGAAAAATGAAAAAATCGTCATTATTTTTGCTAAATATCTTTCCGTAACCATAAACTGAAGTAAATATTACTATTATTCCTAAATAATAATTAAGCAAAAGATACATGGTTAATTAATTTTATAATTCATTTATTTATAAAAATGACCTATTTAATTTAATTAATTAAATTAAAAAATGTTAGTTTCAATTTTAATACCCTGTTACAATGAAAAGAATACGATAGAGAAGCTTATAATTAAAGTTAAAAAACAAAAAAAAATCAAAAAACAAATTATACTTATAGACGACGGTTCTTCAGATGGAACATCCAAAATAATTAAATCAAAATTAAAAAAAAAAGTAGATAAGGTAATTTTTCATAAAAAAAATTTAGGAAAAGGATCTGCAATAATTAGTGCAATTAAATTTATAAAAGGTGATATAGTAATTATCCAAGATGCAGATCTAGAATATGAACCATCAGATTATCAGAAGCTTTTACAACCTTTTAAAAATAAAAGTATAAATGTAGTTTATGGTTCTAGAGTTTTGGGGAGAAAGAAAAGTATAAATAAGTTTACTTTTGAAAAAAAATTTAGAATTTTTGGTAATTTTGTGTTAACCAAAATTTCTAATGTAATTAATAATCAAGATTTAACTGATGTACATACATGTTATAAATTAATTAGGAAAAAATTATTTTTAAAATTACAACTTGAAGAAAAAAACTTTTCATTTTGTTCAGAGGTAACTACAAAATTATCAAAACTTGGCGAAAATATTATTGAGATCCCAATAAATTATAATGGAAGGAGTTATCATGACGGTAAAAAAATCGGTTTTAAAGATGCAATTTTAACTGTAATTACAATATTAAAATACAGAGTTCTATTTTCAATAAAAAAAAAAAATAAAAACTAAATTATTTAATTGTGATTTTAGTTTATTAATATATTAAATTTAAGATTATTATCATGTCAAAATACTTAGTTTGTGGTGCTGGTGGTTTTATTGGAGGTCATTTAGTAAAAAGACTGATGGACCAAGGCAATGATGTGGTTTGTGCAGACATCAAGCCAACCGAATATTGGTTTCAATATTTTGAAGAAAACCAAAATTATTCACTAGATTTAAAAGAGTATGAAAATTGTTTAAAAGTAACTGAAGGAACTGACTTTATATACAATATGGCCTGCAATATGGGTGGAATGGGTTTCATTGAAAATAATAAGGCAGAATGTATGTTGTCGGTTTTAATTAATACCAATTTGTTAAGAGCTTGTATTCAAAATAAAGTTAGTAAATATTTTTTTTCATCAAGTGCATGTGTATATAATGGACAAAAACAAAAAGAGATATTTGTTCCTGGATTAAAAGAAGCCGATGCATATCCAGCAGAGCCCGAAGATGGATATGGTTGGGAAAAATTATTTAGTGAGAGAATGTGTAGACATTTTACTGAAGATTTTGGATTAGAAACAAGAGTGGTTAGATATCATAATGTTTATGGTCCAATAGGTACTTATGATGGAGGTAGAGAAAAAGCACCAGCAGCTTTATGTAGAAAAATTATAAATGCAAAAATGAATAATATTGATACGATTGATGTATGGGGAGATGGAAAGCAAACAAGAAGTTTTATGTACATTGATGACTGTTTAGATGGAACTGAAAAAGTTTTTAATTCTTCTAAAAAAGAAGTTTATAATGTCGGAAGTTCTGAACAAGTTTCCATTAATCAAATGATAGATATGATTGAAGAGATTGCTAAAGTGAAATTAAAGCGTAATTTTCAACTAGATAAACCCAAAGGTGTTAGAGGAAGATCGAGCGACAATACAAAAATTGAAAATGAAATAAACTGGTCGCCAAAAATTAATCTTAAAGATGGGTTAGAAAAAACATATAAATGGATATTTGATCAAATCAAAAGTGGATCAAATACGAGCAAATATACTAGAAGTTATTAATTATATTATTAATGACTTTACAATTCTTATTTGATCTATATAAGCAGTTTGCCTGGTGATTTTAGCGAAGGTGTTATACCCGATCCCATTCCGAACTCGGAAGTCAAGCCCTTAAGCGCCGATGGTACTTTATCTTAAGATATGGAAGAGTAGGACTTTGCCAGGCATTACTTCATAAACATGAAAAAATTCATAGTTGTAACAGGAGGTGCTGGTTTTGTAGGTACCAACCTATTGAGTTTCTTTTTAAAAAAAACAAATTTCAATTTCATAAGTATAGATAATTATTCCACAGGAAAAAAATCAAACCATATTAATAATAAAAGAATAAAATACGTTAGAGGAGATACTAAGAATATTGAAAAAATTTTAAGTTCAAGAAAGAAAAATATTGATTCTATTTTTCACTTTGGTGAATTTTCTAGAATTTTCCAAAGTTTTAAAAATTTTGATCAATGTTATGCATCAAACACTCTTGGGAGTAAGGCAGTATTTAAATTTTGCCTGGATAATAATATAAGATTAATTTACTCTGCTACATCTGCTACTCTTGGAAATTCTGGTAGAGATAAAAATTTATCCCCTTATGCTTTTACTAAATCAAAAAATCTAGAATTATTAGAAAATTTTAACTTGTGGTTTAAATTTAGATATGAAGTTATATTTTTTTACAATGTTTATGGTCCAAACCAAATCAAAATTGGAGATATGGCCACTGTTATTGGAATATTTGAAAATTGTTATGAAAAAAATTTACCTTTACCAATAGTCAAACCTGGTACTCAAACTAGAAGATTTACACACATATTTGATACAATTTTAGTTTGCTATGAAGCTTGGAAAAAAAAGAAATATCTTAATTACAGTGTTTCAAATAAAAAATCTTATTCAATTTTAGAAGTTGCAAAAATGTTTGGACTTAAAAAAAAATTTTTATCTTATCGTAAAGGTGAAAGGTATGCTTCAGCATTAGCAAGTTTATCAAATAATAAAAAAGTCCATAAGAGATTTGGAAAAATTGATCTTAAAAACTATATTGAAAACTTCAAAGAAAATTCAAATAAAAAATTTAATTAACATAAAAGAACTTAAAAATCTTTTATAAGTATTAATAGGGTTATAAATTAATCTTAAAGCCCATCCTAGATAAAGCATATCTACCAAATCATTAATTGGAGCTTGCCTTTTTGTTAAAAAAGCTATCGCAGCTCCAGTGCAAATAATTGATATTTTTTTAGATAATTTTTTTTTTAAATAAAAACCTAAAGGTTCTTGTTTTCCTCCAGCAATATTAATTATTATATATTTTGGATTTAGTTGTTTAATTAATTTTAATAATTTTTTATCTTCATCAAACGAGGAGTTATTTTTATAAAATGGAGAAACGTAAGAATATACTTTATTAAATTTTTTATTCTTTAGAAGTTTTAAATTAAGACGAGAATCATCTTTTGTTGGATCTATTAGAAGTATAACCTCATTGTAATTATCTTTAACTTTTAGAAATTCTTTTAAAAATTTATATCCAGAAAGCTTTTTTACTTTTTTTTTTTTAAAAATTCTTAATAAAATACAAAAAAAACCACTATCTAATAAAGCTATATCTGAATTTGTTAGAGAGTTATGATAGATTTTATCTTTTTCAATTTCAACTAGAGCTGATGCTGCTGGAGCAACAAGTAGACCACCTTTTTTAATTTTTTTGTATACTTCTATAAAATCACTATTTATGAAATTCACTTTTTTAAATTTGATAAATTTAGCCATTTTTATTTGCCAATCGCACTTATAATTGTGTTAATTAATCGAGACAATAGGTATTAATTTATTTATAAAGAGTATTTGATATTTCAATTAATTTCATTTAAAAAACCGTAAAATTATGAAAATTAAAAGCTCACTCAAGTCAATAAAAAAACGAGACCTAAACTCTAAACTTGTGAGAAGAAGGGGTAGAGTTTATGTGATAAATAAAACTAATCCAAAATTTAAAGCTAGACAAAAGTAATTTTTATGGATGATGATAGCCATAAAAAAACTTGGAACAATTTTACAAAATTTGTGCTTTGGGGCACTATAGCAGTAATTATAGTTTTAGTTTTAATGGCAACATTCTTACTATAAAGTTTAAATGAGAATTGGATCTATAAAAGAAAATCAGAAAATAGAGAAAAGAATATCCATAACGCCAGAGATAGTGAAAAAATATATCTCACTTGGATTTGAAGTATGTTTAAGTGAAAATTACGGTGTACATCTTGAAATTAAAGATGATAGTTACAAAGTTGCTGGAGCTAAAATTTTAAAAGATGAAAATGAGATTGTAAACTCTTCTGATGTAATTGTACAAGTTGGAATTTTGTCGGATGATAAAATTTTAAATGTTAAAGAGAATCAAACAATAGTTGGAGTTTTAAATCCTTATGAGAACAAAGAAAAATTAGAAAACCTAGCAAAAAAAATAAATCTTTTTTCGTTAGAACTGCTTCCCAGAATTACAAGAGCTCAATCTATGGATATTTTATCATCACAAGCGAATCTTGCTGGCTACAAAGCTGTTATAGAATCTTTTGCAAATTTTGAAAAAGCGATACCAATGATGATGACAGCGGCAGGTACCGTTCCAGCTGCCAAGGTTATGGTTGTTGGTGCAGGTGTTGCTGGTCTTCAGGCAATTGCGACTGCGAAAAGAATGGGGGCTATAGTTTTTGCGACGGATGTAAGAATCGCATCAAAAGAACAGGTTGAAAGTTTAGGTGGTAAATTTTTAACTGTAGAGGGTTCAGATAATTTAGAAACCGAGGGTGGTTATGCAAAAGAAGCTTCAGATGATTTTAAAAAAAAACAAGAACAACTTTTATCTGAAACTTTAAAAAAAATTGATATTGTAATTTGTACAGCTTTAATACCAGGAAAAAAAGCACCTCTGATTATTAAAGATAGTATGTTTGAAAACATGCAACCTGGATCAGTAATATATGATTTAGCAGCTGTTCAAGGAGGTAACACTTCATTTACAGAAGTTGATAAAGTTATTGAGAGAAATGGAGTTAAAATAATGGGTGAATCTAATATATTAAATAAACTACCTATTTCTGCTTCTAACTTATATGCAAAAAATGTATTTAATTTTGTTGATAATTTATTCGACAAAGAAAATAAAAAAATAAATATTAACCTAGAGGACGAAATTATCAAAAATACATTGATAAAATAAATTATGGAAATTGACCCTTTAATATTTAGATTAAGTATATTCATTCTTTCAATTTTTGTTGGATATTATGTGGTATGGAGTGTAACTCCATCATTACACACACCACTAATGTCAGTTACTAATGCAATTTCTTCTGTGATAATTGTAGGAGCAATCATAGCTGGTTTGTCGGGAAATTCTAATAGTGTCTTCAATACCTCAAGTATTTTTGGTTTTTTAGCTATAGCTCTAGCAGCTATAAATATTTTTGGGGGATTTTTAGTAACTCAGAGGATGCTTGCAATGTATAAGAAAAAGAAAAAGGATAAATAGTTATGATATCTGCAAACTTATCTGCAATTTTTTATTTAGTTTCAGGTGTATTATTTATTCTCGCTTTAAGAGGATTGTCTTCGCCAGAAACGTCTAGACAGGGTAATTTCTTTGGTATTATAGGAATGGTTATTGCTATAACAGTTACGTTTTTATCTATAGAAAATTTTTCTACTGGATTTATATTTGTGTTGATATTCATTTTAGTAGGTGGCTCAATTGGAGCTTTTATAGCCTATAGAATTCCAATGACAGCTATGCCAGAATTAGTTGCTGGCTTCCATAGCCTTGTTGGACTTGCTGCTGTATTTGTAGCAATTTCAGCTTTTTTAAATCCAGAAGCATTTAATCTTGGTACACCAGGAAATATAAAACTTGGGAGTTTAATTGAAATGTCTATTGGTGCTGCTGTTGGAGCTATCACATTTTCGGGCTCCATAATCGCTTTTTTAAAATTACAAGGAATTATGTCAGGTTCACCTATTGTATTTAAAGGCCAACACCCTCTGAACGCTGTAATTTTAATTTCAATTATTGTTTTAACTTATTTATTGTGTTCTACACAGTCTTCAAATTTATTTTGGATATTATTGGCAGTTTCTTTTTTAATTGGTTTTCTCTTAATAATTCCAATTGGTGGAGCAGATATGCCAGTAGTTATCTCTATGTTAAATTCTTACTCAGGTTGGGCAGCAGCTGGAATTGGTTTTACACTAGAAAATACAGCTTTAATAATTACTGGGGCGCTAGTTGGTTCATCTGGAGCAATACTTTCCTATATAATGTGTAAAGGTATGAACCGTTCATTTTTCAATGTTATTCTGGGTGGATTTGGTGCAACTGAGGAAACTTCTAGCACTACTAATAAAGAGCAAAAACCAGTCAAGAGTGGTAACGCAGATGATGCAGCTTTTTTAATGAAAAATGCATCCTCAGTTATTATTGTTCCTGGTTATGGAATGGCTGTAGCGCAAGCACAACATGCTTTACGAGAGATGGTTGATACACTTAAAAAAAATGACATTAAAGTCTCCTATGCGATTCATCCTGTTGCGGGTCGAATGCCTGGTCACATGAATGTACTTTTAGCAGAGGCAAATGTGCCATATGACGAAGTATTCGAGTTAGAGGAAATAAATAACGATTTTGCAAATGCAGACGTTGCCTTTGTAATTGGTGCTAACGATGTCACAAATCCTGTTGCAAAAACTGATCCTCAGAGCCCAATTTATGGTATGCCTGTTTTAGATGTTGAGAAATGTAAATCAGTTTTATTTGTAAAGAGAAGTTTATCACCAGGTTATGCTGGTATTGATAATGATCTTTTTTATAAAGAAAATACTCTTATGTTATTTGCAGATGCTAAAAAAATGACTGAAGACATAACAAAAAACCTATAGGTGAAAAATTGAGTATCAAAGTATATTGCGATATAGCCGAGCTAAATTTAATTAAAAAATTTAATAAAAAGAAAATTGTAAAAGGATTTACGACTAATCCAAGTTTAATGAGAAAAGCAGGAGCTAAAAGTTATCAAGATTATTCAAAAAAAATATTGAAAATTTCAAACAAAAAACCAGTTTCCTTAGAGGTATTTAGTGATGATTACTTGTCAATGAAAAATCAAGCATTGAAAATCAATGATTGGGGAGAAAACGTTTATGTTAAAATACCTGTTGCAAATTCAAAAAATATTTTCATGGGAAAGTTAATTAAAGAATTGAACAAAAAAAATATCAAACTCAATATTACTGCTGTATACAGCGCTCAACAGACAAAAAAAATTTTAAAGAATATTAATAAAAAAACTAGAGTAATAATATCTATATTTGCTGGAAGAGCTGGAGATGTTGGTAAGGATCCAATCCCAGAATTTAAAAAAAGTATTGCTTTAGCAAAAAAATTTAAAAATGTTGAAATTTTGTGGGCCAGTGTTAGAGAACCATATAATTTTTTACAGGCTAAACAATTAGGCTGTCATATAATTACAGTTCCACCGGCTATAATTGAAAAAATTGAAAAGTTTGGAAAAAGTTTTTCAAAATTAACCAATGAAACAGTCAAAGGTTTTTTAATCGACAGTAAAAAATCTAATTTTCACATATAAAAATTAATCTTATGGATAATATAGAGAATAAAAGTACCAACAGAAGTTTTGGGTTAGTTTTTTTTGTAGTATTTTTTATAATTGGATTATATCCAATATTTAATTCTCAAGATATTAGAGTCTGGTCTTTAATTATCTCATTTATTTTTTTAATACTTGGGTTTTTAAACTCAAAAATTTTAACACCATTAAATAGATTGTGGTTTAAATTTGGAATAATTTTAGGTAGGTTTATTTCACCTCTGGTAATGGGAATAATATTTTTTTTTGTAGTAACACCCATTGGATTATTAATGAGAATTATCGGTAAAGATGTACTAAATTTAAAGTTTAATAAGGATAAATCTTATTGGATTGAAAAAAAAGGACCAAAAAGTAAAATGAAAAATCAGTTTTAAAATGAGTTTTATTAGAGAATTTTGGGAATTTTTAAAAGTAAGAAAAAAATATTGGCTTTTACCGATAATAATCATGCTTGTAATTTTTGGTGGACTAATTGTGTTAACACAGGGTTCAGCAGTCGCACCATTTATTTATACAATATTTTAAAGTGAAATCTATATTAGGTATTTCTGCATTTTACCATGATAGTGCAGCTTGTATTTTAATTGATGGAAAGATAGTAGCGGCAGCCCAAGAGGAAAGATTTACAAGAATAAAACATGATCCAAGTTATCCACACAATGCAGTAGAATTTGTCTTGCGATTTGCAAAACTAAAATTAAGTGAAGTGGATCAAATTATTTTTTTTGAAAAACCTTTTTTAAAATTTGAAAGATTGCTTGAAACATACGTAGGCTTTGCTCCAAGAGGTTTTATTTCATTTGCAAAAGCAATGCCATTATGGATAAAAGAAAAACTTTTTCAAAAAAATCTAATCTACCAAAAACTTAGAGAACATGATGAAAATTATAAATCTGATGAAAATATTTTTTTCTCAGATCATCATTTGAGTCATGCAGCAAGTGCTTTTTTCCCATCACCTTATGATGAAGCAATAGTTTTAACAGCTGATGGAGTAGGAGAATGGGCTACTACTACAGTTGCCATAGGCAAAGCAAATAAATTAGAAATTAAAAAAGAGATCCATTTTCCTCACTCTTTAGGATTATTATATTCAGCTTTTACTTTTTATACAGGCTTTAAGGTCAATAGTGGAGAATATAAATTAATGGGCTTGGCACCATATGGAAATCCTACTTATGAAGATAAAATTAAAAAATTAATTGATATTAAAGATGATGGTACTTTTAAATTAGATCAAAGTTATTTTAATTATGCAACTGGTCTTACAATGACAAATAAAAAATTCAGCAATTTATTTGGTCAAAACCCACGAAATCCTGAAAAGGAGAATATAACACAATTTCATATGGATATTGCAGCATCTATTCAAAAAGTAACCGAAGAAATAATGATAAAGTTAGCAACTTCTATACAACAGGAATATAATATTAAAAACTTGTGTTTAGCAGGTGGAGTTGCTTTAAATTGTGTTGCTAATGGAAAAATTTTAAAAGAAAAAATTTTTGATAGTATATGGATACAACCTGCGGCTGGAGATGCAGGTGGTTCATTAGGTGCTGCACTTGCATTGTGGCATATAGAAAATGGAAATAAAAGAACAGCTAATCCTAACGATGACATGAAGGGTTCATACTTAGGTAATGAATTCAGTCAAAAAGACATAGAAAGAGAATTATTATCTTTAGGCGCAAATTTTAAAACTTTAGATTATGAAGATTTAATTAATAAGACATCTGAAATATTATCAAATGATAAAGCTGTTGGTTGGTTTCAAGGAAGAATGGAATTTGGTCCAAGAGCATTAGGTGCCAGATCTATTTTAGCTGATCCTAGATCTGAAAATATGCAAAAAAATTTAAATTTAAAAGTGAAATATAGAGAAAGTTTTAGACCATTTGCGCCCTCAGTTTTAAAAGAAGACCTTACTGATTGGTTTGATATCCAAGATGAGAGTCCTTATATGCTTTTTGTATCTAATGTTAATTCCAAAAAAATTATAAATATGACTGAAGAGCAAATGAACCTTTTTGGTATAGATAAGCTTAATGTAAAAAGATCAGAAATACCTGCTGTAACACATGTTGATTACTCTGCAAGAATTCAGACAGTGTCCAAAAATACTAACAGGCGTTACTATGATTTAATATCAAAGTTTAAAGAAAAAACTGGTTGTCCTATTCTAGTAAACACTTCATTTAATGTTAGAGGTGAACCCATAGTAAATTCACCTACTGATGCATTTAATTGTTTTATGGGAACAGAGCTTGATTATCTTGTTATAGGTAATTGTATTTTAAATAAAAAAGATCAAGATAAAAAATTAATAAAAAATTATCTCAATAAATTTGAACTAGATTAACATAAATAATTGGTTGCGGGGGACGGATTTGAACCGCCGACCTTCAGGTTATGAGCCTGACGAGCTACCAGACTGCTCCACCCCGCGATATATTTAAATTCTATTCTTAAGCTTATTTAACTTTTTAACTCTTTTAATATTTTCTTGAAGAATTCTTTTTTTCTTTTCAGAAGGTTTTTCATAAGTATTTTTTAATTTAATAACTTTAAAAAAACCATCTCTTTGCAGTTTTCTTTTTAACACTCTTAATGCTTGCTCAACATTATTATCTTTAACTTCTATTTTGATAACTACCTCCAAAAAAGTGGTTTGTTATCACTTTTATTAATTTATGTCTATAAGTTTTGTTCATTATATGCCTGTTTGATTAACTTTGTTTTGTTTTTCTTTTTCTTTTTTCTCTCTCTTAATTCTTCTTTCAGCTTTTTCTATTGCATCCATTAGGTCTTTCTGAGAAAATAAATTTAATGCAACAGGATCTTTAGGGTTAAGATTATTATAATTCCAATAATTTTTATTTCTTATAGAAGTGACTGAATTTTTCGTAATGCCAACCAATTTAGCTATTTGTGAATCTTTCAAAATATTATGATGTCTGATAAGCCACAAAGCTGAATCTGGCTTGTCTTGTCTTTTAGAAAGAGGGATATATTTTTTTATTTTCTTTTCATCATTTGAAATTTCAATATCACTACTTTTAATTTGTAGTGGTCTACTTTCGTCTTTTGATGACAATTCTATTTCTTCTCTTGAAAGTTGTCCTGAAATAATTGGATTATAAGCTTTAATTCCTTTGGCTACTTCTCCATCTGCTATACCTTGTATCTCCACTTCGTGTAGTTTGCAGAAATCTGCTATCTGTTTAAATGTTAGAGTTGTGTTTTCTACTAACCATACAGCTGTAGCCATAGGCATTAGAGGTGCATTTGACATTTAATTTTTTGTTTCTGATTTAAAGTTTTGAAATTTTTTATTAAATTTACTTATTCGACCTTTATCCATTAATTTCTGTTTTCCACCCGTCCAAGCAGCATGAGATTTTGGGTCAATTTCGAGTTTAAGCAAATCACCTTCAGCACCCCAAGTTGATTTTGTTTCAAATTGTGTTCCGTCAGTCATTTCTACTTTAATAGTATGATAGTTTGGATGAATATTTTTTTTCATGCGGAGACTTATAACAAAAGAATTTTTTAAAACAATTAAAAGTTAACTAATTTTTCAAGCATTTTATCGTTAATTGCACTACTTGAAGCTCTGATATCAATATTTTTTATATCAAATTTGTTAATTTCGTTAACTATTCCACCAGCCTCTTCAACCATTAAAGCACCCGCCGCTACATCCCAAATATTAATTTTATTATGAAAAAAACCATCCAGTCTTCCTGAGGCTACATATGCAAGATCAAGTGCAGCGCATCCACTACATCTCATATTTAGATCACTAAATTTTGTACCTTCATGATTACTTGAGAATAAACAATCTTCAGTAGAATTTTTTTTTGACACTCTTAGTCTTTGATTATTCAAGTATGCTCCCTTGTTTTTTTCAGAAAAAAACATTTCATCTTTTATTGGATCGAAAATTAATCCACTTACTATTTCATTGTTAGACATGTGAGCAATACAAATAGCAAAATGAGGAATTCCGTGAAGAAAATTGGTTGTCCCATCTATTGGGTCTATAATCCAAAAATTTTCTTTGTCCTTGTTATTTATCTTCCCAGTTTCTTCTGTTATGAATGAGTAATTTTTTTTTGATTTAGATAATTCTTCTATTAAAATTTTTTCTACATTTTTATCTGTTTTTGTAACAAAATCGTAAGGGCCTTTTTTAGAAACTTGTAATTTTTCTACTTCACCAAAATCTCTGATCACAGATTTAGATGCTTTTTCAGCAGCCTTTATCATCAAGTTAAGATTTGAAGATATTGATATCATTTTAAATTTTTTTTACGTACTCTAAATTTCGAGTATCAACAATGACTTCATCACCTGCTTCTATAAACGGTGGAACTTGAATATTTAAACCATTATCTAGAGTTGCTGGTTTATATGATGAAGATACAGTTTGGCCTTTTAATGCTGCATCAGTAATTTCAATTTTACATTGAACCTGATTTGGTAATTCAACTGAAATTGGATTTTCGTTGTAAAAACTTACAGACACTTCAAGATTTTCAGTTAATAGTTTACCTTTTTCTCCAATAATTTCTTTTTTAATTTCAATTTGCTCAAAGGTTTTTGGTTCCATAAAAAAATAATTTGCTTCATCTTCATACATATAATTATATTTATTCTCATCCAGTGATGCTTTTTCTACAGTTTCACTAGATCTAAATCTTTCATTTAGTTTGGTATTTTTACCAACACTTTTCATTTCAACTTGTGCAAACGCACCACCTTTTCCAGGTTTTACATGTTGTGTTTTTAGAACTTGCCAAAGATCGTTTTTATATTCTAAAAGCATCCCAACTCTAATTTCACTTGCATTTATTTTCATATTAAACTTTCTATAGCTTCTTTAGGTTTGTATTTTTTATTATTCCAAATGTAGCCTGAGATAGCTAAAAAATTTGCATTGTTCAATAAAAGTTTTTTATAGTTTTTATTTGTTATTCCACCTATAGCTACGATGGGAATATTTGTTAATTTTTTTACTTTATTCAAAGTTTTTATATTAGCCCTGTATTTAGCTTTTTTTGTTTTCGTTGGAAAAAAAGCACCAAACGCAATGTAATTAGCTCTATTTTTAATTGCTTCTTTTGCAATTTTAATTGAGTTATGACATGTTATTCCAATAATTTTATTTCCAATTATTTTTTTGGCTTCTTTAAAATTCATATCTTTTTGCCCTAAATGACATCCATCAGCATTTAATTTTTTTGCAAGAACTGGGTCATCATTAACAATAAATTTTACATTATTTTTTTTACATAATTGTCTGATCTTTTTTCCTACCAAAATTTTTTTTTTAAATGAGTATTTTTTAAATCTCATTTGAAAAAAACTTATTTTACCTGATTTTAACACCTCATTCAGCATCTGGTAAAAATTCTTCGTTATTTTATTTGGAGAGATAAGATAAATAAATTTTTTTTTATTTATTCTCAAGATCTTTTGTCCATTTTCCTTGAGCAGCTAAAGTACACATTCTTGCTCTATGATTAAACACATCCTGTGTTTCGTTAGTTTTAGTGATATCTTTAGACCAAAATTTAAGTGAACTTTGTTGTAAAGCTCGACCATATGAATAGGTCATTATAAAATTTGTACTATTGTTTTTGCTAATTAAATTGAGATTTTCTGTTGCTTCTACTTCGGATTGACCTCCAGACAAGAAAGCAATTCCTGGTACTTCTGTAGGTACTGAATTTTTAAGACATTTAAGTGTTTTGTCTGAAACTTCTTCATTAGAGATTTTGTTTTTTGAATTACTTCCAGCTAAAATCATATTTGGTTTTAATATGATCCCTGATAAATCAATTTTATGCATAATTAGTTCCTCAAAACATTTTTTTATAACTTCTGAAGTTTTTTCCAAACTCTCATCAGCTGAATGATCACCATCCATTAAAACTTCTGGTTCCACTATAGGAACCATTTCACATTCTTGAACTAAAGCGGCATATCTTGCAAGCGCATGAGCATTAGAATGAATTGCAAGTTTGCTAGGATAGTTATTACTTATCGAATAAACACCTCTCCATTTTGTAAATCTTGCACCAAGCTCATAGTATTTTTTTAATCTTTCTCTTAGCCCGTCTAGCCCTTCTGTAATTTTTTCCTCTGGAGAGTTTGCTAAATTTTTTGCACCTGTATCTACTTTAATTCCAGGTACTGCTCCACTAGCAGAGATTAACTCAGGAATTGATTTACCTAAACTTGAAATTTGGTTTATTGTTTCATCGTATAAGATCACGCCACCGATACAATCTTTCATGCTTTCTGAACTAAAAAGAGTTTCTCTAAAAGCGAGTCTGTTTTTTGGTGAAGACTCAATATTTACAGCCTCAAGTCTTTTCGTCATAGTCCCGTTACTTTCATCTGCCGCAAGTATTCCTTTGCCATTTGAAAGTATTTTAAGAGCTATTTTATTTAGTTCTGACATATTAATTTAGAGCGCATATACCAGGAAGTTCTTTTCCTTCAAGATATTCCAAAAATGCTCCACCTGCAGTTGAAACAAAATTAAAGTCTTTATCAGCATTTAAAGAATTAATTAATGAAACGGTATCTCCACCACCTACAACAGAATAAATTTTATCTTCTTTATATTTTTCAACTATTTTTTTTGCAATTGCAGTACTTCCATTAGCAAAATTAGGATTTTCAAAATATCCAGCAGGACCGTTCCATAATATGGTGTTTGTATTATCAATAATATTACATATACTTTCAACAGTTTTTGGACCTATATCCAAAATCATTTCATCTAATTTAATTTGATTCAATTCTTTAATTTTAGGGTGTCCATTTAAATCATTGGCCACCACCACATCTTCAGGAAAAATTAATCTACAATTTTTTTCTTTTGAATATGAAAGTATTTCATTAACTATAGAATTAACATTTTCTTCTTTAAGAGATTTTCCTATATTGTATCCATTGTGTTCAATTAAGTTATTCGCCATTGCACCCACAATTACTATGTTATCAAATTTTGGAATTAAATTTTTAATAATATTAATTTTAGTAGAAATTTTAGATCCTCCAATTATGCAAGTAACAGGTTTAATTATTTTAGATGTAATTTTCTTTAATGCACCAATCTCTAAATCTAGTTGTAATCCTGAAAAAGACGGTAAAAATTTTGAAATTTCACAAACAGATGTATGAGCTCTATGTGAGCATGAAAAAGCATCATTTACATAAATATCACCTAAACTTGCTAAATGTTTTGCAAAATTAGTGTCATTTTTTTCTTCTTCTGGATAAAATCTAATATTTTCAATTAATAAAATTTTTTCACTAAAATTATCAAGTAAGTCTTTATTTATCTCATATATATTCTTTTCAATAAGGTTTATTTTCTCATTTAATTTTTTTTCTATATCCTCTTGTATTGGTTTTAACGAAAGATCTTTTATCATTTTTCCTTTAGGTCGACCGACATGAGATAAGATAATTATTTTTGAATTTTGCTTTAATAAAAATTTAATTGTTGGAAGAACTTTGTCAATTCTTGTAGTGTCAGTTATTTTACCATTATAAAGAGGTACATTTAAATCCAATCTTAAAATAACTTTTTTACCTGCCAGGTCTGTTAATCTGGAAATACTTTTCATTAAGAATTTTGATGAATAAACTCTGCAATATCACACATACGATTTGAAAAACCCCATTCATTATCATACCAGGCTGAAATTTTACCCATATTATCTCCGACAACATTAGTAAGAGATCCATCAACAATCGCAGATGCAGGATTATGATTAAAATCAATTGATACTAACTTTTCATAAGTGATTTCTAATACATTTTTTAGTTTATTTTTTGATGCTAATTCAAATGATTTATTTATATTTTCTTTATTGATATTTTTTTTCGTGCAGAAAACTAATTCTACAAGTGAAACATTTGGGGTAGGTACTCTCATTGCGACCCCCTCTAACTTTCCATTTAAGCTAGGAATTATTTCACCAATTGCTTTTGATGCACCAGTAGATGTTGGAACAATTGATTGACTTGCTGATCTTGCTCTTCTTGGATCTTTATGTGAATTATCCAGAATTCTTTGATCACTTGTAAATGCATGAATAGTTGTCATAAACCCTTTTTCAATTTCAAAATTTTCATTAAGTGTATGTACAACTGGAGCCAAACAGTTTGTCGTACATGATGCAGCTGAGATTATTTGGTCCTTACTGTTTATATCTTTTTCATTTACACCAAATACGATTGTTTTATCTGCATTTTTACACGGCGCAGATACTATTACTTTTTTTGCTCCATTTTTTATATGAGCTAAAAGTTTTTCTTTAGAATTAAATTTTCCTGTACACTCAAAAACATAATCAACATCAGATTGTTTCCAGTCTATATTTTCAATACTAGACTCCTGTGAAAATGTAATTTTTTCACTATTTATTATCAAATGATTTTCATCAAAATCTAACTCAGCATTAAATTTACCATGTATTGAATCATATTTTATCAATGTGCAGGTAGCCTCAGAATTTGATCTGTTATTGATGTGTTGTATTTTTATTTTTTTATCTTGGCTTTCTATAATTGATCGAACTACCATTCGACCAATTCTACCCATTCCATTAATTCCAACTTTAATTGTCATTATTAATTATTAATTAAACTTTTTGATTTATTGGTTATATTTTCTTTTGTCAGCCCAAAATACTTATATATTTCTTTAAATGGTGCACTTCTACCAAATTCATCAATTCCAAAATTTTTTCCATTTTCTCCAACATACTTTTTCCAACAATCGCTTGAACCAGCTTCTATGGATATTTTATTTTTGGTTTCATTTAGTATTTTATTTTTATAATTTTTACTTTGTTTATCAAAAAGCTCCATGCAAGGTACTGAAATAACTTTAGAATAAATTTTATCTTTGGCAAGTTTTTGACTTGCTTCGATTGCAAGATTTACTTCTGAACCACTTGCCAAAATTGTTAATTTAATTTTCTTATTTGTTCTAAGCACTTCATAAGCACCAAGTGAGCATTTATTATTTGAAGAATATTTTTTTCTGATCGGATCTAAATTTTGTCTTGTTAGAGACAATACACTCGGAGTATTTGTAGTTTTTAAAGCATGCTCCCAGCATTCAATTGTTTCAATTCTGTCTGCAGGTCTAAATACATTTAGATTTGGAATTGATCTTAAACTAGATAATTGTTCAATTGGTTGATGTGTTGGCCCATCTTCACCTAAGCCAATTGAGTCATGTGTCATTACATAAATAACTCTTTGTTGCATTAGAGCTGATAATCTTATTGATGGTTTACAGTAATCAGAAAATATTAAAAAAGTTCCACCATAAGGAATAAAATTACTATGGAGTGCGATGCCATTCATTATCCCACTCATTGCATGTTCTCTGACACCATAGTGAACATAATTTCCCTCAAAATTACCTGGTGTAATAATTTTATGTTTTTTTGTTTTTGTATTGTTAGATCCAGCCAAATCTGCAGAACCACCAATAAGATTATTAATTGAATTGGTTAATGCGCTTAAAGTTAACTCAGAACATTTTCTTGTTGCTAAGCTTTTAGGTTCTTTGATTGCAAGTTTCTTTTCTGCATTTAAAACATTTTTATAGTTATTATTATTTTTGATTAGATTTAATTTTTTACTTTGTTTTTTAGTTAATTTGTTCCATTTTTTTTCAATTAACTGACCCTTGCTTCCTATAGCTCTCCATTCTTTCAATAACTTATTTGGAACCTCAAAAGGTTTATATTTCCACTTAAGTACTTTTCTTACTAATTTAATTTCATCTAATCCCAAAGGACTACCATGTGAAGATGACTTACCAGATTTATTTGGAGAACCATATCCAATTTTTGTTTTACAAGAAATTACTGTTGGTTTTTTTGCATTTTGAACTCTTTTTAAAGCTCTATAAATTTGATTTTCATTGTGACCATCAACTAGTATGTAATCCCATCCATAGCTTTCAAATCTTTTTTTAAAATTGTCTGATACGGCAAGACTTGTTGGACCATCTATTGAAATATTATTATTATCGAAAAGCATTACTAAATTTTTTAATTTTAAGTGACCAGCTAAACTCATTGCTTCGTGACTAATACCTTCCATTAAGCAACCATCACCAGCTAGAACATAAGTTTTGTGATTAATTAGATTTTTACCTAATTTTTTTTTGAGTATTTCCTCAGCTATTGCAAATCCAACTGCATTCGCTATTCCTTGTCCAAGCGGACCAGTAGTTGTTTCAATTCCAGTTTTTGGATGATACTCTGGATGGCCCGCACAAATAGAGTTTAGTTGTCTAAACTTTTTTATCGAATTTAACGAAATACTTTTATAACCAGTTAAGTATAATAAAGAGTAAAGAAGCATTGAGCCATGCCCGGCTGATAAAACAAATCTATCTCTATTTATCCAATTTGGATTTTGAGGATTGAATTTTAAAAAATACCTAAAAAGTACAGTCGCAACATCTGCCATACCCATTGGCATCCCAGGGTGACCAGAATTAGCTTTTTGAACCGCATCAATAGATAAAAATCTGATACAATTCGCTAAATCGTTATGTATTATACTCAAAATTATCCTGACTAGACTAAGAAGATTCTATTTAATATTATAAGTATATATATATGAATTCTATAAACGAAAAAGAAAAAAAACTTCATCTAGCTTTAGAAGAATTAAAAAATTTAGATCTAACTAATCCAGATTTGAAAAATAATATTGAAAATCTTAACATGCAAAAAAATCAATTAGAGATTGAAAAAAATGAGCTAGAAAAAAAATATAAAGAACTATCAGATCAAAACGAAATTTTGTCAAAAAGATTAGATGAGTTTAAAAGTAAAGAAAAGGTTGAAGAAAGAAAGCAAATAGAGTTTTCTGAGAAAATCGATGAATTAAATCAAGAAACAGATACTTTGTTGGAAGAGATTGATAAATGGCAAATGTAAGTATTAAATTTAATAATAAAGAGTTTTTATTATCTTGTGATGACGGACAAGAGGAACATCTAGAAGAATTGTTAATACAAATAAACCAAAAATTTAATCATTTAAAAAACGATCTTGGTAACTTAGGAGAGAATAAACTCTTATTAATTACAGCAGTTAAAATAATGGATGAATATTACGAAACAAAAAAGAAAGTTGAACAAAAGAAACAAGAATTAAAAGATTTATCAAATAAATTTAAAGAATTAAAAACTCTAATTTATGAATATAAGGATAAAAAAGAAGGAGAAATAAAAGAGTTAAATTTAAATCATGACAAATTAAAAATCGAGATTGAAACTAATCAAAAAAAATATGAAGATTTAATTGATACTGCTGCAGAGAAAATTTCAAGTTTTGTTGAAAAAGCAAAACAAGAAAATTTATCTCAATAAATTTGTGAATAAATCTAAATTAAGAAGAAAGATAACATCACTTAGAAAAAAAAATTTTAATGAAAATTTGAAAATCAATTCTTTAAAATTAATAAAATTTCTAAGGGATAATAAGCTTAAAACAAAAATTGTTGGAGGATATTACCCATACAATCACGAAATAGATGATTTAGAAGTTTTAAATTTATTTAGTAAAAATAAAAAAATTACCTCATTACCAATCATCAAGAAAAATAACCAAATGGACTTTTATGAATGGTCCAAAGATAATCCATTAAAGATAAACAAATATGGGATTATTGAACCATTATCTCAAAAGAAAGTTTATCCAGATATATTATTAGTTCCACTATTAGCTTTTGATAAGCAATTTAACCGTTTAGGTTATGGTGGTGGTTTTTATGATCGTTATATTGAAAAAATTGAAATTAAAAAAAAGGTCTTTAAGGTTGGATTTGCTTTTTCTTTCCAAGAATTAAAAGAGGTACCAGTTAATAATTATGATAAGAAGCTTGATTTAATAATTACTGAAAGAGGTTTAATATTTTGAGAATTTTATTTTTAGGTGATGTTGTTGGTATTTCGGGGTGTTCTAAACTTACTAGTAGCTTGCTTAGTGAAATTAAATCAAAAAAAATTGATTTTGTTATTGCTAATGGTGAAAATGCTGCAGCCCAAGGGGTGGGTTTGACAGAAGAAATTTGTAGAGATTTTTATAACTGTGGTGTTAACGTAATCACAACTGGCAATCATGTTTGGGATCAAAAAGAAATCATGAAGTACATAGAAAAAGAAGAAAGATTGTTACGTCCTAAAAATCTTTTTGAGCCTGCCCCTGGTCGAGGTTTTCAAATTTTCAAAACAAATAAAGATATAAGAGTTGGGGTACTTAACCTCATGGGTAATGTTTTTATGAAAAAGTGTGATGATGTTTTTGAAATTTCAAAAAAATTTTTAAGTGAGTATAAATTAAAAGATGACTACGATTTATTAGTGGTTGATTTTCATGGTGAAATTACTAGTGAGAAAAATGCTATAGGACACTTTTTTGATGGCCATGCAACGTTAGTTGTTGGAACTCACACACATGTACCAACGAATGATGCCAGAATACTAAACAATGGTACTGGATACCAAACAGATGCTGGTATGTGTGGAGATTACGATTCTGTAATTGGAATGGATAAAGAGAATTCATTAAACAGATTTTTAAAAAAAGACTCGGTCAAACATTTTCCTGCAGTTGGGGAAGGGACTTTGTCTGGTGTTATTGTTGATTGTGATATAAATACTGGTTTAGCTAAAAACATTAATAGTTATATATTTGGAGAAAAATTAAAAAATTTTTAATTTAGATATGGCAGGTCATTCTCATTGGGCAGGTATTAAACATAAAAAAGGAAAAGCTGATAAGCAACGTTCAAAAATTTTTTCAAAGTTGTCTAAAGAAATTACTGTTGCTGCAAAGCTCGGAGACAAAGATCCTGCAATGAACCCAAGATTAAGATCAGCAGTACAGGCTGCTAGATCAGCAAATATGCCAAAAGATAATATTGAAAGAGCAATAGATAAATCTTCCGCTGCGTCTGGTGCAAATTTTGAAAATTTGAGATATGAGGGATTTGGACCAAACAAAATTGCTGTAATTGTAGAAACTTTAACTGATAATAAAAATAGAACAGCTTCCAATGTGAGAACCATTTTTCAAAAATCTGGTGGAAGTTTAGGTACGCAAGGATCAGCATCTCACAACTTTAAACAGCTTGGGATAATAAAGATTGATAAAAATGAAATATCAGAAGACAAAATTTTTGAATTGGCTATAGAAGCTGGTGCAGAGGAATGTATTTCTCACAATGAATTTCATGAAGTTCAATGTGTTTCAAATGAAATTTATAATGTTAAAAAAAATTTAGAAAATACAATTGCAAATTTTATTTCCACAGAGATTGAGTGGGTGCCAATCAATAGTGTTGATATTCAAAATGATGAAAAAGAGAGTGTGATTGAGTTTTTAGAAAATCTAGAAGATGACGATGATGTTCAGAACGTTTTTTCAAACGTAAATTTGGGAAATATTTAATGTTAATAATAGGAATTGATCCAGGAATATCAGGATCTATCTGTTTTTTAGAGGATGGAATAATTAAAGATGTGCTTGAGATGCCAACAATGACTGAAGGGAAAAAAAATAAAAAGCAGGTTAATGGATCTCAAATATATAATGAAATTTCTTCTAGAATAAAAACATATGAAAAAAAAAATATTAAAGTTGTTATAGAACAAGTTTCAGCTATGCCAGGTCAAGGTGTAACTAGTATGTTTAATTTTGGTCAATCTTTTGGAATTTTAAAAGGTATTTGTAGCGCAATGCAGTTGCCAATTTATTTTGTAAGACCAGCAAAATGGAAAAAATATTTTAATTTAATTAATTCAGAAAAGGATGCTAGCAGGACAAGAGCTATCGAAATATTTCCTTATTTTTCGTCAAATTTATCGAAAAAAAAAGACTCTAATAAAGCTGATGCAATTCTAATAGCTAGCTATTTTCATGAAACATACAAAAATGAATAATCTTTGAATTTATATAGTCAAATTCATGACACAATTAAGTGTGATGAGTGATTATGGAAGCAGACATAGCAGCAAAAGCGATAGACCTAGGTGCAAATACAGATTTTTCACTTTTTAGTTTATTTTTAAAAGCAGATATTATTGTTAAAGCAGTAATGATTAGCCTTATACTTTGCTCTGTATATTCATGGGCAGTAATTATAGAAAAATATAGACTTTTTAAAAAAATAAATAAATCATCAGAGGAATTTGAGGAAAAATTTTGGAACTCTAAATCTGCTGAAAATTTTTATAATAGTTTACCAAATAATTTAGATGACCCAATGTCTTTGGTGTTTCAAAATGCCATGGAAAACTTACTAAAGAAAAAATCCAAAACAAATTTGTCTGAAAGAATGACAGCCTTCCTTGAAGGTGGGATAGAAAAAGAAATGTCAAAGATTGAAAAGGGATTTACATTTTTAGCAACTGTTGGTTCAACTGCACCATTTATTGGATTGTTCGGAACAGTTTGGGGCATTATGAATTCTTTTCAGTCAATTGCAATTTCAAGAAATACCAGTCTTGCAATAGTTGCACCTGGTATAGCCGAAGCGTTGTTTGCTACTGCATTAGGACTGTTAGCTGCGATACCTGCTGTAGTTGCTTACAATAAATTTAATACAGACGCAAAAAAATATTCAGAAAAATTAGAGAATTTTTCAAAAAGATTTTTAACAATAATTTAAATGGCTTTTAAATTAAATCGCTCATCAAAAGAACCAATGAGTGAGATTAATGTAACACCTTTTGTTGATGTGATGTTGGTTCTATTAATTATATTCATGGTCACTGCACCGCTTTTAACAGTAGGTGTTCAGGTTGATCTACCTGAGAGTTCAGCAGATTCTTTGCCTGAGGAAACAGAACCTTTAACACTTTCTATTAATGCGAAAGGTGAAATTTTTATTCAAGAATCAAAAGTAGAGTATGACAATATAATTGCTAAAGTTTTAGCTGTTTCAAAAAATAGAACTGACACAAGAATTTATGTAAGAGGTGATAAAACAATAAACTATGGAAGAGTTTTAGAGATAATGGGTTTATTATCTGGATCTGGTTTTACAAAGGTTGCGCTAATCTCTGAGCCCCTTAAACAAAGGTAGTTACAGTGAAGAGTAGTAGTATAGCTATATCCTCAGCTTTACACATATCTTTAGTTGTCCTTACAGCTTTAAGTTTGCCTTTTTTATCAAAAAAACCAATAGATATTCCACCCATAGTTTCTGTTGAATTAATTCAAATAACAGAAGAAACAAATATCCCTTTTGCGCCTAAAGCAAAAAAAATTATTGAAAAAGTAAAAGAAAAAGAAAAAAAACTTGTCTCAGAACAAGCTCCACCGAAAAAAGTAAAAAAAACCAAAACTAAGACTGTTGTCTCAGAGAAAAAAAACAAAACGATAGAAAAACAAAATCCTGAAGCTGTCCCTTTGCCAGATAAAGAGGTAAAAAAATTAAAGACCAAAGAGGAAAAAAAACAAAATCCAGAAAAAGTGGATAATGAAGTAAAGCAAGTATCTGAGTTTGAAAAAAAAGATTTATTTGATCCAAACAATATTGCAGCTTTAATAGATAAATCAAAAGAAGAAACAGCAGAAAAAGTGAAAACCAATAATGATGTTACTCAAGATCAAGTGAGAAACATTGAAAACTCTAAACTAACTTTAAGTGAGGAAGATGCTTTAAAGGCCCAAATATTTGGTTGTTGGAGTATACCTTTAGGTTTGCCTTATGATGAAAATTTACTAGTTAGAATAAAGTTAAAGCTTAAACCAGATGGTTCAGTCACCAAAACTGAGATTTTAGATCATGCTAGAATGAATAAACCTGGACAAGGTTTTTATAAAGTCTTAGCAGAAAGTGCCTTAAGAGCAGTAAGATTATGTCAACCTTTGAGAGTTCCAGCTTCTGGTTACGAGAGATGGAAAGAATTACAATTAAATTTTGATGCAAGAGAGATGTTAGGAGGTTAGTATAAAGAATTTATGATTAAAAAATTTATAATTTTCATTTTTGTTTTTTTTCCATTAAAAGCTTTAGCGTTAATTGAAGTTGATATTACAAGGGGAAATTTAAACCCTCTTCCACTTGCAGTCTCACCATTATCAATAGATGAAACGTCTAGAAAAAATTTTGAGCAAATTTTAGATAAAGAGAACATTGGATCTGAAATATCATTAATTGTTGAAAATAATTTAAGAACTTCAGGTTTATTTAATCCTTTGGATAAAAAAGCATTTTTACAAGCTCCAGATATAGCAAATTTAAAACCAAGATTTGAGGATTGGAATTTAATTAAAGCTCAAGCTCTTATCACCGGTAAAGTAAATTTTATTAATGATAAATTAAGAGTTGAGTTTAGACTTTGGGATGTGCTTGCTGCAAAAGAGATGATGGCTTTAGCATTTACAACTGTACCAACAAATTGGAGAAGAGTTGGGCATATAATATCAGATAAAGTATATGAGAGGTTAACAGGAGAAAAAGGGTATTTTGATACAAGAATAATTTATGTAGCTGAAGAAGGACCAAAAACACAAAGAATAAAAAAATTAGCTATCATGGATCAAGATGGTGCAAATAACAAATTTCTAACTTTAGGAAATGAGCTTGTACTTACTCCACGATTTAACCCTGCTAGCCAAATGGTTACTTATCTATCTTATTTTAAAAATATGCCACGTGTTTATCTTTTAGATATTGAAACCGGAACACAGGAAGTAGTTGGAGATTTTCCTGGAATGACATTTGCTCCTAGATTTTCACCTGATGGTAAAAAAATAATCATGAGTTTCGCAAAAGATGGAAAATCAGATATTTATACAATGAATTTAGAAACTCGATTAGTAGAGAGAATAACAAATCATCCTTCAATTGATACATCACCTTCTTATTCTCCAGATGGAAAATATATAACTTTTAACTCTGACAGAAGTGGTTACCAACAAATTTATGTCATGAAAAATGATGGAAGTGACGTGAAAAGAATTTCTTTTGGTAATGGTTTGTACGGAACACCAGTTTGGTCTCCTAGAGGTGATTTAATTGCATTTACAAAATTACATAAAGGAAAATTTTATATTGGAGTGATGAGAACGGATGGAACTGGTGAAAGATTGTTAACAGAAAACTATTATCAAGAGGCCCCATCTTGGTCACCCAATGGAAGAGTTTTGATATTTTATAGAGAAACAAAAACTAATTCTAAAGGCGAAGGTTTTTCTGCTAAATTATGGTCTATTGATTTAACTGGTTATAATGAAAGATTGATAACAACTGAGACGGACGCATCTGACCCATCTTGGTCGTCTTTATTAAGTAATTAATATCATTTTATCTTTAAATACGATGAAATTTCTTGATTTTTTGGGTTGAAACATCTAATTAGTTGTGAAAAAAATAGTATTTGAAAAAGCAGCAAGGAGCAAATTAATGAGATTAAACAAAATTTTCAAAAACACGTTATTAGTTATTTCAGCTGGAATAATTTTAACAGCGTGTGCAACAAAAAAAGAGGTAGCTGTAGAGGCGCCAAAAGAAGAAACTAAAAAAGAAGAAGTAACTAAAATTGAAAAAATTGCGGGTCAAATGCAAGGAGACGTTTACGTTGGAACAGATAGCGTAAAATATTTAGCAGATGGTGTTGCTGATAGAGTATTCTTTGCAACTAACGAATCTATATTAACTACAGCTTCAAGAGAAACTTTAAGAGCCCAAGCTGCTTGGTTAAGAGAAAATTCTAACATCACTGTAGTTTTAGAAGGTCATGCAGATGAAAGAGGAACAAGAGAATATAACTTAGCACTTGGAGAAAGAAGAGCTAACGCTGCAAAAGATTATCTAATGACTTATGGTGTTTCATCAGACAGAATTACTGTAATCAGTTATGGTAAAGAAAGACCTGTTGACTCAGGATCAAATCCTTTAGCATGGTCTAAAAACAGAAGATCAGTTACTGTTAAAGCAAACTAAAGAATTTTTAAAAAAGACCCTAAAATTAAAAACTTTTAGGGTCTTTTTTTTGCCTTTTTATAATCATATAAAAATTTAATGAGATCACTTTTTAGATCAACATTATTTAATTTAATAATAATATTAAATTTCTTTTTTTCGGGAATTGCTTACTCAGATAACCATAATATTTATGAAATTTTAGATTTAATTAAAAAAGATTTAAAAACTCTTGAAAGAGCCGTTTACTCAGGATCAATAGAAATAGAAAGTACAACAAATAATCAATCAGTATCAAGTCTTGATAATAATTCTGAGGATGTCTTAACTAGACATTTGTTAAAGTTATCAGAGGTAGAGGAGCAGTTTAGAGAACTTACTAATAAATTTGAGGAAATTAATTTTAAGCTTGATAAACTTTCGAACAGAGTATCCAAGCTACAGTCTGATAATCAGATAAGGTTTCAAGATATAGAAAATGATTTAAGTTCTGTTAATGTAATTGATAGCAGTCAACAACTCAGTTCTGCGCCTAAAATTGAGAAGCAAATTCTTCCTGGAAGCTCGCAGCCTCAGGACTTAGGTACAATTTCTTATAAAGATATGGAAACTTCAGAGGAGAATCAACAGATTCAATCGGTTGATACTACAGCTTCTATTGTAGAAGAAACTTTTCAAGCTGAAGATAAAATTTTACCAATAGATTTAACTCCAAAAGAACAATATGAATTTGCAACAAGTTTCTTAAAAGTTGGAGATTACAGTACAGCAGAAAGAGCTTTTAGAGAATTTGTGTTATCAAATCCTGAAGATGAATTAGCAGGTAGTGCTCAATATTGGTATGCAGAAACTTTCAGAATAAGACAACTTTATACTGATGCTGCTTCAGCTTATCTCGAAGGATATCAAAAATATCCAAAAGGAAAGAAAGCTCCAATAAATTTATTAAAACTTGGAGTTTCAATGGTTCAAATTGGTGAAAAAGATCAAGGCTGTAAGATGATTAATGGTGTAGAGTTGCAATATCCAAACGCAAATCAGTCTGTAATACAAAAAGCAAAATATGAGTCTAAAAAATTTGAATGCGTCAAGCAAGATTCATAAACAACTTCTTAATAAGCTAAGAGATAAAAGAATTTATAAAATCTATAATAAATTTGAAAATAATTTAAATTTAAATAACGATTTTACAGTTGCTGTGTCAGGTGGCCCTGATAGTCTTGCTTTAGCTTTTTTTTCAAAAATTTATTCAATTAAAAAATCTTTAAAAATTAAATACTTTTTAGTTGACCATAAATTGAGAAATAATTCATCTGTAGAAGCTTTATTTGTAAAAAATCTTTTGAAGGATTTTTCTATAGATTTAGATATTTTAAAATGGAATGGGAAAAAACCCAAAAATAATATCCAATCTCTTGCAAGAAAAAAGAGATATAATCTCTTAATTAACCAATCAAAAAAATTTAAAATTAATCATATTTTATTTGGTCATCATGAAGATGATGTTTATGAAAATTTTTTAATTAGGCTTTTAAGAGGTAGTGGTTTAAAGGGTATCGTATCTTTAGACAAAACGACTTTAATTAATAATGCAAATATCTTAAGACCTTTAATAAACGTTGAAAAAAAAGATTTAATCTACATCTCAAAAAAGGTGTTTAATAAATATGTAGAAGACCCCTCAAATGAAGATGAAATTTTTACAAGAGTGAGAGTAAGAAATTTAATTAAAAATCTTGAAAGTGAAGGTTTGGATAAAAGTAAATTTAAATTATCAATTAGTAACTTAAAAAGTGTCGACCAATCAATCCAGTTTTTTTGTGAAAAAAATTTAAAAGAAAATTCGATTATTTCTCAAAATAAAGTTGTATTAAAAGAAGAATTTTTTAACTTTCCTCAAGAAGTTTTGTTCAGGTCATTTTCAAAGATCTTACAGTTAGTTGGGAAAAAGTATTTTCCGCCCAGAGGTAAAAAAATTACCAATATTTTAGAAAATCTACAGAGTAAAATTACTTTTAAGTCTACACTTGGGAATTGTGTAATAAAAAAAATCAAGAAAACTGTAATTGTATATAAAGAGCGTTAATATCACTAAATTTATAGTTATTTTGTCACTTGTTTAATTTGCAATAATTCTTATCTTTACATCATGAATTTTAAAAATCTGGCTATGTGGGGAATAATAGTTTTTTTAACTATTGGTCTTTATAACATGTTTAAAAACCCTCAATCAAATATTAGAGGAGGAAATCAAATAATTTTTTCAGATTTTTTAACTTCAGTTGAAAATGGAGAAGTTTTAAAAGTTGAGATACAGGGAAACAACATCAAGGGTGTTTACTCAAATGGAAATTCATTTTCAACTTATGCTCCAAACGATCCAAATTTAATTGAAAAATTATCAGACAAAGGAGTAAGTATTTCAGCGGCTCCGTTAGAAGAAAAAATGCCATCTTTATTTGGCGTACTACTTTCTTGGTTCCCAATGCTTTTATTAATTGCTGTTTGGATATTTTTTATGCGACAGATGCAAGGTGGAAAAGGTGGAGCAATGGGATTTGGCAAGTCAAAAGCTAAGATGATGAATGAACTTAAAGGCAAAGTAACATTTAATGATGTTGCTGGAGTAGAAGAGGCAAAAGAAGAAGTAGAAGAAATTGTAGAATTTTTAAAAGACCCTAAAAAATTTAGTAGACTTGGTGGAAAGATACCTAGAGGTGCTTTATTGGTTGGACCTCCAGGAACGGGAAAAACTTTGTTAGCAAGAGCTATTGCAGGTGAAGCAGGAGTTCCTTTCTTTACTATCTCTGGTTCAGATTTTGTTGAAATGTTTGTTGGTGTTGGAGCATCAAGAGTAAGAGATATGTTTGAACAAGGTAAAAAAAATTCTCCGTGCATAATATTCATTGATGAAATAGATGCAGTTGGAAGAAGTAGAGGTGCAGGTTTAGGCGGAGGTAATGATGAAAGAGAGCAAACTTTAAACCAATTATTAGTAGAGATGGATGGGTTTGATACTAATGAGGGAGTTATCATAATTGCAGCAACAAATAGACCTGATGTTCTTGATCCAGCACTATTAAGACCTGGAAGATTTGACAGACAAGTTGTTGTTTCAAACCCAGATATTATTGGAAGAGAAAAAATTTTAAAAGTCCATGTGAAAAAAATTAAGATGGCACCCGATGTAAATTTAAGAACTATTGCAAGAGGGACCCCCGGTTTTTCAGGAGCAGATTTAGCTAACTTAGTCAATGAAGCTGCTTTATTAGCAGCTAGAAAAAATAAAAGAATAGTAACTTTATTAGAATTTGAAGAGGCAAAAGATAAAGTATTAATGGGTGCTGAAAGAAGATCAATGGTAATGACTGAGGATGAAAAAAAACTTACCGCATATCACGAAGGTGGCCATGCTTTAGTCTCGTTTAATATGCCTAGTTATGATCCAATTCACAAAGCCACTATCATTCCAAGAGGAAGAGCTTTGGGAATGGTTATGAATTTACCAGAAAGAGATAAACATGGATATTCAATCAAATATTTAAAAGCTAGACTAGCAGTTTGTTTTGGAGGAAGAGTTGCAGAAGAATTAATTTTTGGAAAAGATAACATTTCTACAGGAGCAGGTGGAGGAAGTGGTTCAGATATTAATCAAGCTACTCAACTTGCAAGAGCGATGGTAACTAAATATGGTATGAGTGAGGAAATGGGTCCAGTTGAGTATGGAGAAAATCAAGAGGAAGTTTTCTTAGGTAGATCTGTTACTCAAACACAATCAGTTTCTGAAGAAGTTGCTCAAAAAATTGATAAGGAAATTAGGAAACTAGTCGACGAAGGATATAATCAAGCAAAGAAAATTTTGACTGAGAAAATTGACGATCTACATAAAATTGCTAAAGCATTAATTACTTACGAAACCTTAACAGGTGAAGAGATTGAGAACATAATTAACAAAAACTTATATCCAAAAGATAAAATTTTAGAAAATCAAGACTCAAAAGATGATCATGACTCGGCTTTAGGAGCCATGGGTCTAAAACCAAAAATTGTTCATTAATTTATAATGCAAAGATATTACACAAGAGCGTGTAATTTCTATTATGGTAATCAATCAAAAATTTTAGTAAATAAAAAAAAAGCCATACCATTACATCAAATTAAGGAAATATCGTTTGATCATATTGAAATAATAACTAGAAAATCAAAGAAAAAAATTTCAATTAATCAAATAAAATATTTACCAAATGATTTAAAGAAAAAAGTTAATTTAGATTTAAAAAAAATTAAAACTAAAAAAAAAAATTTTTCTAACTTAGAATTTAAAAAAGTTCCAAATATACTAGGTGTCTTAAATCTTACCCCAGATAGTTTTTCTGATGGAGGAAAATTTAATACAAAACAAAGAGGAATAAGTCATGCTTTTAAACTATATAATGATGGCGCTGATTTAATCGATGTTGGAGGAGAGTCAACAAGACCAGGTTCAAAGACAGTAAATAAAGAAGATGAATGGAAAAGAATTAATGAAATCTTAAAATCTATTGTAAAAAAAATTCCGATTTCTTTGGATACTAGAAAATCTGATATAATGAAAAATGGAATTAAATTAGGTGTAAAACTAATTAATGATGTTTCAGGCTTAAGTTTTGATACAGAAACAATAAACGTATTAAAAAAAAATAAAGTTCCTTTTGTCATTCAGCACACGCTTGGAACACCAGAAAATATGCAAAAAAATCCAAAATATAATAATGAATTACTAGATATTTATGATTTTTTTGAGGAGAAAATAAAACTTCTAAGGTCTAAAGGTATTAAACATAACAATATAATTTTAGACCCTGGAATCGGGTTTGGAAAAAAACTGAAACATAATATGAATTTAATCAGAAGTGTTTCTATTTTTCATTCATTAGGATTTCCTATACTTGTAGGAAATTCTAGAAAAAGATTTATTAGAGATATTTCCAAAAAAAATGATAGCTTTACTAGAATTGGAGGAACAATATCGTCATCATTATATTTGATGACACAAGGAGTTCAGATTTTAAGAATTCATGATGTTAATGAAGTTATGCAAGCAATTAAAGTTTTTAAAGAGATAACAAATAAATAATGGCAAAAAAATATTTTGGAACAGATGGAATAAGAGGAGCTATTAATAGTAAAAATATTAATGGAGATATGTTTTTTAAGTTTGGACTAGCTAGTGGTACATATTTTAAATCCCAAAAGAAAAAAAAACAAACAGCAATAATAGCAAAAGATACAAGATTGTCAGGATATACACTTGAACCTGCGCTTGTATCTGGTTTGGCTTCTGCTGGCATGCATGTTTACACATTGGGTCCTTTACCAACCAATGGATTAGCTATGCTTACAAAAGAAATGAAGGCTAATATGGGTATTATGATTACAGCTTCTCATAATCCTCATTATGACAATGGATTAAAATTATTTGGTCCTGATGGAATGAAATTATCAGATAAAATAGAAAAAAAAATAGAAGCTCTTATAGATAAAAAAATATCAAATAACCTTTCCAGTCCTGAAAAGTTAGGAAGAGTTAAAAGATTAGAAACAGGTACTAAACAATATATTAAAATATTAAAAAAAAATTTCACAAAAGAGTTCAATTTAAGAGGATTAAGAATTGTTATAGATTGTGCCAATGGTGCTGGTTATAAAGCAGGGCCTGAGTTATTAAAATCATTAGGCGCTAAAGTTATAGCAATAGGTGTAAACCCAAATGGTTTAAACATTAATAAAGATTGTGGCTCAACTTTTCCAAGAAAAATTAGAACAGCTGTAAAAAAATATAAAGCTCATATTGGCATTTCTTTAGATGGAGATGCTGATAGAATTATAATGTGCGATGAAAAAGGTAACATTGTAGATGGTGATCAAATAATAGCTGCTTTAGCTGCAAGATGGAAAAATAAAAAAATGCTAAAAGGTGGTGTTGTTGGAACTCTAATGTCGAATTATGGATTGGAAAAATATTTAAAATCTAAAAGAATAAAATTTTTAAGAGCTAATGTAGGCGATAGATATGTTAAAGAAAAAATGCAAAAATATAAATTTAATTTAGGTGGTGAACAATCAGGACATATTATTTTAGGTAAATTTGCAACAACTGGAGACGGGTTGCTTGTAGCTTTAGAAGTTCTTTTTGCTCTGAGAAAAGGTAAAAAAACGAGTGAATTTTTTCAGAGTTTTAAGAAAACTCCTCAATTATTAGAAAATATAACTGTTAAAGATAAAAATATTATTAATAAACCTGAAATAAAAAAAGTTATAAAACTCGCAGAAAAATTAATTCATGGTAAGGGAAGAGTTTTAGTTAGAAAATCGGGAACAGAAGCTAAAATTAGAGTGATGGCAGAAAGTGATAATAAAATACTTTTATCCAGATGTGTAAACATGATATCCAAAAAAATAAAATAAATTGAAACCAAATTCGAAAATTTTAATTATTGCGGGTTCAGATTCATCTGGTGGGGCTGGCATACAAGCTGATATTAAAACTGTTACAGCTCTAGGTTCTTATGCGATGACAGCTATAACTGCAGTTACAATTCAAAATACTACAGGCGTGAAATCAATAGTAGGCATCAATCCAAAAGAAATTTTCAATCAAATAGTTTTTACTTCAAAAGATATTAAGCCTGATGCAATCAAAATAGGAATGTTACACTCATCTAATGTTATCAAGATGGTAATTAAAGCATTAAATTTAATTAAAGTTAAAAGTATTATTTTAGACCCTGTCATGGTTGCAAAAGGTGGTGCCAAATTAATAGATAATAAAGCAATTAAGTTATTAAAATCGGAATTAATAAAAAAAGTTTCACTAGTTACCCCTAATATTCCTGAAGCTGAAATTTTGACTGAAACAAAAATCATATCTGTTGAAGATATGATTTACGCTGCAAATAAGCTTATGGAATTTGGAGCTAAAAATGTTCTTATTAAAGGTGGACATTCAAAAAATAAAATAGTTAAGGATGTTTTTGTTAATAAAAAAGATATTAAGATTTTTAATAGTACGCGTTATAAAACAAATAATACTCATGGTACAGGTTGTACTTTATCAAGTGCAGTCACTACATTTGTATCGTGTGGAAAACCAGCAAAGAAATCTTGTGAGCTTGGAATTAAGTATGTAAATTCAGCTATTAAAACAAACCCAAATTATGGAAGAGGTCATGGTCCAATTAACCATCTCACTTCTATAAAAGTAAATAAAAAATTTAATTAATGAAAAACATAGTTGTTGTTGGATCTCAATGGGGTGATGAAGGAAAAGGCAAGATTGTTGATTGGTTATCTGAACAGGCAGATGTAGTTATTAGATTTCAAGGTGGTCATAATGCGGGCCACACTCTTGTTATTGATGGCGTTACTTATAAGCTAAGATTACTTCCATCTGGCATTGTTAGAAAAGGTAAAATATCAATAATTGGTAATGGTGTTGTTGTAGATCCTTGGGCCTTATTGGAAGAAATTGAAGAGATTAAATCTAAAGGTGTAGAAGTAGATGTAGATAACTTCATAATATCAGAATCTGCAAATCTGATTTTGCCATTCCATAGAGAAATGGATGAAATTAGAGAAGATACGGCAGGAAAAAGTAAAATAGGAACTACCAGAAGAGGAATTGGTCCTGCTTATGAGGATAAAGTAGGAAGAAGATCAATAAGGGTTATGGATTTAAGATCAGAAAAAAATTTAGATCAAAGATTAGATTCTGTATTGATACATCATAATGCAATCAGAAAAGGACTTGGAAAAAAAATTTTTGAAAAAGATCAACTTAAATCTGATTTACTCAAAATTGCTCCTAAAATATTAAAATTTTCACAGCCTGTATGGCTTAAAATTGATCAATTTAAAAAGCAAAAAAAGAAAATTTTATTTGAAGGTGCCCAAGGTATTTTACTTGATGTAGATCATGGAACTTATCCTTTTGTAACTTCATCTAATACAGTTGCTTCGAGCGCAGCTACTGGAACAGGCTGTGGTCCTAATTCAATAAACTATGTTTTAGGAATTACAAAAGCTTATACAACAAGAGTAGGGGAAGGGCCTTTTCCAACAGAACTAACTGATGAAGTAGGTGAACTTTTGGGCACACGTGGAAAAGAATTTGGAACTGTTACAAGTAGAAAAAGGAGATGTGGGTGGTTTGATGGTGTTCTAGTAAGACAAACAATTAAAGTTTCAGGTATAGATGGTATAGCTTTAACAAAATTGGACGTTCTTGATGAATTAGATGAAATTAAAATGTGCATTGCTTATGAACTAGATGGAGAAAAATTAGATTATTTGCCTGCTGCTGTAGAGGATCAAATTAAAATAAAACCAATTTACAAATCTTTTCCAGGCTGGAAAGTATCTACTAGTGGAATTAAAAATATGGACTCATTACCTGATAATGCAAAAAAATATATTTTTGCAGTAGAAGATTTTATAGGTGCAAAAATATCAAGCGTCTCTACTAGTCCTGAAAGAGATGATACTATTTTAATTGAAAATCCTTTTGAAGCTTAATTTGCTGGTAATAAATTTTTAGATTTAGCAAGAAGTAGCATTTGTTTTTGAAGTTTTTCAAATGCTTTATTTTCTATTTGTCTAACTCTTTCTCTACTGATTTTATATTTTTTACTTAAATCTTCCAGGGTTGTTGGATCATCATTTAGTCTTCTTGAATACAATATCTCTCTTTCTCTATCATTAAGCACTTTAATAGAGTCTTTTAACAAGTCTTTTCTTTGCTCCATTTCCTCATGTTGAGCAAATTTTAAATCATGATCAAGCTCTTTATCTACTAACCAGTCTTGCCATTCATCACCATCTTCTCCAACTTGAGCATTCAATGAAAACTCTTTTCCAGAAAGTCTTCTGTTCATTGAAACAACTTCTTCTTTACTCACATCAAGTTTGTTGGCAATATGGTTAACGTGTTCATCTCTTAAATCGCCTTCAGTTTCAGGAGATATTTGGTTTTTAATTTTTTTTAAATTGAAAAATAATTTTTTTTGAGCAGTTGTTGTTCCAATTTTTACAAGACTCCAAGATCTTAAAATATATTCTTGGATGGATGCTTTAATCCACCACATAGCATAAGTTGCTAACCTAAAACCTTTTTCAGGCTCAAATTTTTTAACAGCCTGCATCAAACCAACATTTCCCTCTGAAATCATTTCATTAATTGGCAGACCATAGCCTTTGTATCCCATAGCAATTTTTGCAACTAATCTTAAATGACTAGTTACTAACTTTTCAGCAGCTTTAATATTTCCAGTTGTTTTCCAATTTTTGGCTAACATATATTCTTCTTCTGCGGCCAACATTGGGAATTTTTTAATCTGTTCTAAATATGCAGAAAGACCACCCTCATTGGATAGTGTAGGAAGATTGTTGCTCATAGTTGTGCTCATAGCAGAGTTTATTTAGTTAATTATATTTAATTTTCAATAATTTATTTTTCTGTGTTTCTAAGCATTTTTAAAATATTATTTAGTTCTTGAGGCAAAATTGAGGTAAAAATCAGTTCTTTCTGAGTTCTAGGATGAACAAAGCCTAAAGTCTTTGCGTGTAGAAATTGTCTGTCTAAATTTGTAATTGAATTTTGAATGTCAAAATCAACGTTTTTTAATTTTTTATATTTTTTTTTATATTTGTCATCACCAACTAAACTATTTCCTTTATGGTTCATGTGCACTCTGATTTGATGAGTTCTACCAGTTTCTAATTTACATTCGACTAAACTTAATGTTGGTATTTTTTTATTTTCGAAAATTTCAATTGTTTTATAGTTTGTTACAGCTTTCTTACCCTTTGAACTGCTCACTTCCATAAGTTGTCTATTTTTTGAACTACGAGTAATAAATGTTTCTATCCTACCAAAAGATGGTCTTAGCTTTCCCCATATTAAAAGTTGGTATTCTCTAATAATTGTGTGCTTACTGAATTGTTTTGATAAATTTTCATGGGTCTCATTATTTTTTGCCACAACAACTAAACCTGAAGTATTTTTATCAATTCTATGAACAATTCCAGGTCTTAATTCATCCCCAATAGTTGATAAAGATTCTTTATTGTAATGCATTAATGCATTTACAATTGTTTTATCATAATTGCCTGCCCCAGGATGCATTATAATTCCTGAAGGTTTATCGATTACTAATAAATCAGAGTCTTCATAAACAATATTTAATTTAAAATCATAAGGCTTTAGAGATGCAATCTCTGGTTCTGGAATCGTAAGATTTACAACATCACCAATCGAAACTTTTTTAGATGGACTTTTAATTATTTCATTATTTAGTTTTAATTTTTCTTTTAAAATTAAATTTTTAACTCTGGTCCTACTAATAATTTCGTCTCTTTTGTTAATTAATACATCAACTCTTAAATTCTTTTCTTCTTCCTCAACTATAAAATTAATGCTTTTTTCCATAAAATATAATATTAATACTATATGCGCTTGTAGCTCAACTGGATAGAGCGCCAGATTTCGGCTCTGGAGGTTCAGGGTTCGACTCCTTGCAGGCGCACCATTTACTCTCCAATATTAATTAATGTCCCTTTTTCTCTAGCTTTATCAAATGAAAAATAAAAAGTTGCTATAGCAACTGAGAAATAAAATGCATTTAGTGAAAGTGCGATACGAATATTTTCATAACTAACAATTCCATTGACCAAGATATTTCTGGTTTCTTCAAATATATAAACTAAAGGCAATGCGTATGCTATTGATTGAAATATTTCAGGTAAAATTTCAACTGGATAATAGATACAACCAAAAGGTGCCAATAAAAACATTGTAGACCATGCAATATTCTCAAAAGACGGCCCAAATCTCAGCAACCCAGCTGAAACAAAAAGCCCCAAAGTAATTCCAAAAATATACAAACTTAAAAAAAGAAAAGCTAATGGTAATCCCAAGTTTAATATAGATATGCCAAATAATGGTGAGGTTAAAAGTATCGCTGGAATTAATCCGATTAAAGCTCTTATTAAAGCGGTGATTACAAGTGCAGTAATTATTTCACTAATTTTCATTGGAGCAATAAATAAATTAGTAAAATTCCTACTCCAAATTTCTTCTAAAAATAACATATTAAAACCAATGCTTGTTCTAAAAAGAAAATCATAAAGAATTGCACAAGACAATATAACTCCAACAGCTCCACTATAGTATGAACTGTGTGCTGCAAAGAAATTCGAAATAAAACCCCAAAGAGTTATTTGGATAGAAGGCCAATATATTAAATCAAGTATTCTCGGGAACGACCTAGTAATTAAATAAAAATGCCTTAAAAATAATCCGTATATTCTTGTAATATTCATTTATCGTTCCTAACAATTTCCAAAAAAACTTCTTCCAAGTTTTTTTGTCCATATTTTTTTATTAAATTTTCTGGAGTACCACTGTCTACAATATTACCATCTTTCATCATCATAACTGAATTACATAATCTCTTTACCTCATCCATGTTATGAGAAGCCAACAAAACAGATATTTTTTTTTCTTCTTTGTATTTTTCTAAAAATGTTCTAATAAAATCTGCTGTTTCGGGGTCTAGAGCAGCAGTTGGCTCATCTAGCAAGAGCACTGTAGGATCATTAATTAATGCTTTCGCAAGACTGACCCTATTTTTTTGTCCTGATGACAGTTCTCCTGTAATTTTATCTAAAAGATCTCCCAATCTTAATTTTTCTGAGAGAAAATTAATTCTCTGATTCAAATTTTGAATATTATATAGTTTCCCATACACAATTAAATTTTGTTTTACTGTTAATTTTTTAGGCAATTCAATGTAGGGAGAAATAAAATTCATTTTGTGAAGAATTGAAATTTTATTATTTTCAATATTTTTACCATTGATTAAGACTTGGCCACTTGTAGGTTTTAATAATCCTAGTATCATTCCTATTGTTGTTGTTTTTCCACAACCATTTGGACCTAACAGTCCTACTATTTCATTTTCATTAATTTTAAAATTTATATTATTAACTGCTTTTTTAGTCTTATATGATTTTGATAGCTTTATGACTTCTATTGAGTTTTTCATTTGAAGTTTGATGCTCTCTTGAGTCTGTCATTTATTGTTTTTCCAATTCCTTCATTTGGTATTTTTTCTACAGCTATTGATTTATATTTATCTTTTTTTATTTTCCTCAAAACACTATACAAGTTTTTGGCAGCTTCATTTAAGTTATTTGTTTTGCTTAAGTAATAAATATCTTTAGATATATTTTCTCTTTTTTTTAAGAGTACAAAAGCTTCATTTTTTTTGTTTTTTTTTGCATTCATTCTTAAAGGTAGTCCTGGAGAATAGTGTAAAGGAAAAAGACCAGGAGAAATTTTATCTTTTGAACTTATATTAATTGTTATTTTTTGATTCAAAGTTTTTTTAATCTTTGAAACATTCAGTCCTCCATATCTTAGTAATCTAGGTTTATTTGTTATATTTAATATTGTAGACTCGACACCAATTTTACAAACACCACCATTCAAAATAAATTTTATTTTGTTGCCAAATTCATCTTTGACGTCTGCTGCTTTTACAGCACTTAATCTTGAAGAAATATTAGCACTTGGTGCTGCAACTGGATATTTTAAATTTTTAAGTAATTTTCTAAATAGAGGATGTTTTGGAAATCGTATAGCAACTGTTTTTTTATTATTAGTTACAAACTTTGATATTTTAGAATTTTTTTTGAGCTTCAATATATATGTTATTGGTCCTGGAGAAAATTTTTTATAAAGTTTAATAAAATTATCATTTATCTCACAGTCTTCTGAAATTTTTTTTAAATTATAGTAATGAACAATTAGTGGATTGTTAGTAGGTCTTTTTTTTAGGTTAAAAATTTTTTTAACAGCGGTGTCCGAGTATGCGTTACCTGCGAGTCCATAAACAGTTTCTGTTGGAACAGCTACACAATGACTTTTATCTAGGTAATTTTTTGCTTTTTTGATGTTTGATTGAATATTTTTCATGTAATAGTAATGATTAATATATGAAAGATAAAAATTTACCACTCGATTATGATAATAGAACGCTCGAAGAGTTAACAGATGAAGCAAATCAAATGATAAAGTCTTTAGAAGAAAAAGATGACCTAGACAATTCTGTAGAAAACTATCAAGAGTTACTAAAATTAAATAATTTAATTGAAAAAAAATTTCAAAAAAATTTGAGATCTATTAGTGAAAATACAAATAAAAAAATTAAGGATATCATTAAGAGAAAGTGAAAAATCAACTTAATAAAATTGCAAAAGATACCAATTTATTCTTGAAAAAATACATTCAGGAACAAGAAAATTCCAAATTAATTTATGCAATGAAGTATGGATTATTTCCTGGAGGAAAAAAAATTAGATCTAAAATATTAATTGATATTGGATCGTTATTCTCAATTAACTATCATACATTAATTGCTATAGGTGCTGCTGTAGAATGTATTCATGCTTATTCTCTTATTCATGATGATTTACCATGCATGGATAATGATAATATGAGAAGAGGTAAACCATCAGCTCATATTAAATTTGGTGAGTCGACAGCTGTCCTTGCTGGAAATTCATTATTAACAATGGCTTTTGAAATTTTAACTAGTTCGAAGATAAAGTTGAGGGACAAAATTAAAGTTAAACTAGTTGATAAACTTTCTATGTGTTCAGGACATTTGGGTATAGCGGGTGGTCAATATTTAGATTTAGATTTTGAAAAAAAGAAAGTTTCAAAAAAACAAATTATAGAAATGGAAATTAAAAAAACAGGAAAACTTTTTAGTTTTTGTTGTGCAGTACCAGCAATCATTAAGGAGAAAAGTCAAAAGGAAATCAAATTTTTTGAGAGTCTTGGTTCTGATATTGGTCTTCTTTTTCAAATAGCAGATGATTTAATAGATTTTAAAGGTAATTCTAAAATTGCTGGGAAGAGAACAAAAAAAGATCAAAAAAAAGGCAAAGCTACGCTTATAAGTTTGCTAGGTTATGATTATTCAATCAAATATTGTGGTAAGATTATTTCAGATATTAATAGAAATTTAAAAATTTATGGTTCAAAATCAAAAAATTTAAACGATACATTAGAATTTATATTGAATAGAAATAAATGAAAAATAATTACAAGTTTTTACATAATATTAACTTTCCATCCGATTTAAGAAAAGTTTCTGAAAATGATTTACAACAAGTAGCTGATGAAGTTAGAGAAGAGATGATCAGTGCAGTATCTAAAACTGGTGGACATTTAGGTGCAGGTCTGGGGGTTGTTGAGCTGACTGTAGCTCTGCACTATGTTTTTGACACACCTAGTGATAGATTAATTTGGGATGTAGGACACCAAGCATACCCACATAAAATTTTAACGGGCAGAAAACAAAAAATTACAACCTTAAGACAAGGCAACGGTTTATCAGGTTTTACTAAAAGATCTGAGAGTGAGTATGACCCATTTGGTGCAGCTCATAGTTCCACATCAATATCATCTGCACTTGGCATGGCTGAAGCAAATAAATTAGAAAATAAATCTTCAAATGTAATAGCTGTTATTGGAGATGGCGCAATTAGTGCTGGTATGGCATATGAAGCTATGAATAACGCTGGTGCATCAAAAACTAAAATGATCGTTATATTAAATGATAATGATATGTCTATAGCAAAACCAGTAGGTGCAATGAGAACATATTTAGCAAAGTTATTTACTGGAAAAATCTATTTTAGCTTAAGAGAAACTTTAAAATTAATCACCTCAGCTTTTTCAAAAAGATTTAGTGCTAAAGCTGGTAAGGCAGAAGATTTTTTTCGTTCTGCTGTCACCGGTGGAACACTATTTAGCTCACTTGGTTTTTATTATGCAGGACCAATAGATGGACATGATCTTTCCACACTTGTCCCTATTTTAAGAAATGCTAGAGACTCAAAGCATGAGGGTCCAATTATGATACATATTAAAACTCAAAAAGGAAAAGGATATTCTTATGCTGAAAAAGCTAGTGATCACTATCATGGAGTATCAAAATTTAATGTTGAAACTGGAGAGCAACAAAAAAGTGGTTCTAATTTACCTGCATATACAAAAGTTTTTGCAAATACACTTGTTAAGCATGCAAAAAAAGATAGTAAGATTGTTGGAATAACTGCAGCAATGCCAGGTGGAACTGGTATGGATATCTTTGGCAAGGAATTTCCAAAAAGAATGTTTGACGTTGGTATAGCCGAACAGCATGCAGTTACTTTTGCTGCAGGTCTTGCAACAGAAGGGTATAAACCCTATGCCGCTATTTATTCTACCTTTCTTCAAAGAGCTTATGATCAAGTAGTGCATGATGTAGCAATACAGAGTCTACCTGTAAGATTTGCAATTGATAGAGCTGGATTAGTTGGCGCAGATGGATCAACGCACGCAGGGTCTTTTGATATTACTTATTTGTCAACTTTACCAAATTTTATCGTGATGGCAGCTAGTGATGAAGCTGAGTTAGTAAAAATGATTAATACTTCGGTTGATATTAATGATAAACCTTGTGCAATAAGATATCCAAGAGGAACAGGTATTGGAGTTGAACTTCCTTCAATAGAGGAAAAAATAGAGATAGGTAAAGGAAAAATTATTCAGCAAGGAACTCAAGTTTGTTTGTTGAGCTTAGGAACTAGACTTGAGGAATGTAAAGTAGCTGCAGAAGAATTGAAAGCAAAGGGTATTTCAACAACAATTATAGATGCCAGATTTGCAAAACCTTTAGATGAAGATTTAATTTTAAAATCTGCAAGAGAACATGAATTAATGATTACGATTGAAGAAGGTTCTATAGGAGGATTTGGTTCCCATGTTAAAAATTTATTAGCTGAAAAAGGGATATTTGATAAAGGGTTAAAATTTAGATCCATGACTCTTCCAGATGAATTCATAGAGCAAGATAATCCAAAAAATATGTATGATATTGCTGGACTTAATAGTCCACAAATTACAAAAAAAGTTTTAGAAGTTTTATTTAATAAGGATTCAATTAGAGTAGTGAAAAACTAACTATTTATCCGCACTGAGCCTGATTCATTAAGTAGTGGTCTAATAAAACGCAATTCATCATAGCTTCTCCAACTGGAACAGCTCTTATTCCTACGCAAGGGTCATGTCTCCCTTTAACTGATATTGTGGTATTTTTTCCGAATTTATTAATAGTTTTTCTTGTAGTTAAAATTGAAGATGTAGGTTTAACTGCAAATGATGCTATTATTTCTTGACCAGAAGAAATTCCGCCTAAGATCCCGCCTGCATTATTAGAGTTAAATTTTAATTTATTATTTTTTAATGATATTTCGTCAGAGTTTTGCTCGCCACTTAGTTGTGCAGAATTCATTCCAGCACCAACATTTACTCCTTTAACTGCATTAATGCTCATAAACGCTGATGCAATATCAGAATCTAATTTAGAATAAATAGGTGCACCAAGACCTGCAGGAATACCTCTTGCTCTAACCTCTATTATAGCACCACATGATGACCCTGATTTTCTTACACCAAGTAAATATTTTTCCCATAATTTAATCATGGACTTATCTGGACAAAAGAATGGATTTTTTGAAATAATTTTATCATTCCACTGTGACGTATCACATCCTAAGATTCCTAATTGAGTTACAGCACCTATAACTTTAAATTTTTTTCCTAATTTTTTTTGAAGTACTAGTTTAGCTATAGCACCAGCCGCAACTCTTGAAGCCGTCTCTCTAGCTGAAGATCTTCCTCCACCTCTGTAATCTCTAATTCCGTATTTTTTGAAATAGGTAAAGTCCGCATGACCTGGTCTGAATTTATCTTTTATATTTCCATAATCTTTAGATCTCATGTCTTTATTATAGATAATTAAAGAAATTGGTGTGCCAGTAGTTTTTCCTTCAAATACACCTGAAAGTATTTGGACTTTATCATCTTCCTTTCTTTGTGTGGTAAATTTTGATTGTCCAGGTTTTCTTTTGTCTAATTCTAATTGAATATCTTTTTCATCTAGATTTATATTTGGAGGACAACCGTCAACTATGCAGCCAATAGCAGGACCATGAGATTCACCCCAAGTTGTGAAACGAAATAGCTTTCCAAAAGTGTTAAATGACATTATTTATATTATATAGATTATTTTGTTTAAATTATGAATGAAAAAAACCAACTTGGTATCGACAGCTGCTTTTTAAATTTAGATGACCCAATTAAGTTATTTGAAATATGGATGGAAAAAGCCAAACAGAGTGAACTCAATGATCCAAATGCAGTCGCGCTAGCAACTTCAAGTAAAAATAATGTTCCATCTGTCAGAATGGTGCTCCTTAAGGATTTTAATAAAGATGGATTTGTTTTCTACACTAATTTAAATAGTCGAAAAGGTAATGAACTAAAGGAAAATCCTAACGCTTCAATGTGTTTTCATTGGAAAAGTCTTTTAAGACAAGTCAGAATTACCGGGACTGTATCATTAGTTTCTGATGATGTTGCAGATGAATATTATTCTTCCAGAGCATATGAAAGTAGAATTGGTGCATGGGCATCAAATCAGAGCCAAGAATTAAAAAATAGAGATGAATTGATAAATTCAATTAAGGTATATAAAAATAAATATTCTGATGAAACAAAAGTTCCTAGACCAAAACACTGGTCTGGGTGGAATTTAAATCCACAAAATATAGAGTTTTGGCTAGATGGAGAAAATAGAATTCATGAAAGATTACTATATACAAAAAGCCAGAATGGATTATGGAATAAAGCTTTATTAAGTCCTTAAAAATTTCTCGCTAAACTGAAAGATGTAAGTTTTTTAAGAATTTCTTTTTCTTTAGTATCCCTGAACACACTTAAAGAATTTGATGCTAAATTAATATAGTGCTGAGCTTTTTGGTAGCACTCATTTATAATCTTATATTTATTAATCAAAGATATAATATTATTAAAATCTTCTTTAGTTCTTTCTTTTTTATTAAATACTTCTTTTAGCTTATTTTTTTCATTGTTTTCTAATTTTTGGTAAAGCAAGATTATTGGTAAAGTCACTTTTCCTTCAAAAAAATCTTTTCCTATTTTTTTTCCAAACAACTTTAATTCAGAATTATAATCTAATGTGTCATCTGCAATTTGAAAAGTTAACCCTAAATTCCTTCCATAAAATTCTAGCGCATCCTTTTCTTTATTTTCTACTTCAGCTAAAATTGCACCTACTTTTGTTGAAGCAGCAAATAGTTCTGCAGTTTTGGCAGAAATAATTTTTAGATATGTTTCTTCAAGCATATCAACTTCATTATTATGTTGTAGTTGTAATACTTCTCCCTGGGCAATTTTAGATGAAGTTGATGATAATAATTTTAATACCTCTAAGTTTCCATCTTCAACCATCATCTCAAAACATCTACTTAAGAGATAATCTCCAATCAAAATCGAGGAATGATTGCTCCAAATTTTATTTAAAGTTTCTTTACCTCTTCTAATCTCACCTTCATCGATAACATCATCATGCATCAAAGTTGCACTGTGAATAAGTTCTACACAAGCTGCTAAATTTACGTCTCTTGAACCTTTTGAGTAACCACATAACTTAGCGCTTCCTAATGTTAATAAAGCCCTTAGTCTTTTGCCACCAGTCTCTATATGATAATTAGTCATTTTTTGAACTAATTGAACATCACTAGTTAATTTGGATTTTATTCTTTCTTCAGTCAAAGCTAGTTTTTCTTCAACAGAATCCTTCAATTGGAAATATGAATTATTTATCTGGTTTTTAAGCTGTACTACAGTTCCCATATTAATTTTAAATTAATATAAATAAGCTATATTTATTACTTATCATTTGACGCACCTATTTCTTCAATTATAAGTAGTCTTTATAATCAACTAAATATTCTGTAAGAGATAAATATGTTCTCCTTTTTAAAAAAGAAAAAAATTGTTTCACATATTAAATTAAATGGCGTCATTGGTAATGCTGGTAAATTTAAGCAAGGTATTGATTTTGCAGGACAGGAAGAAATTATTAAAAAAGCTTTTTCTCTAAAAAAAGCTACTGCAGTAGCAATATCAATCAATTCTCCAGGAGGTTCACCTGTACAGTCACATTTAATTTATAGTTTTATTCGTCAGCAAGCTAAAAAAAGTAATAAGAAAGTTATTTTTTTTGCAGAAGATGTTGCTGCATCTGGGGGATATCTTATTTCATGTGCTGGAGATGAAATTTATGCAAATTCAAGTTCAATTATTGGGTCTATAGGGGTTATATATTCATCATTTGGTTTTACTGAACTAATTAAGAAAATAGGTGTTGAGAGAAGGGTTCATACAGCTGGAAAGAACAAGAGCACACTAGATCCTTTTATGGAAGAAAAGGAAGAAGATATTCAAAGACTTAAAAATATTCAATTAGATTTACACCAAGATTTCATAAATGTTGTTGAAAAAAGTCGTGGAGCAAAATTAAATAAAACTGAAGTAGAATTATTTTCCGGTGAATTTTGGTCAGGTTCAAGAGCTAAGAAATTAGGATTAATAGATGGCATAGGAGATGCACATGAAATCTTAAAAGAAAAGTATGGTGAAGATGTTGTAATTAAAAAATTTGAAAAAACAAAAGGGTGGTTAAGTCAAAAACTTTCATCTTCAAATCATATTGACCAATTTGCAAATATTTTAGATGAAAGATCAATCTGGCAAAGATATGGTTTCTAAATCAAAAGAGAAAATTCTTACATTTCAAGATACAATTTTAAATCTTCAAAAGTTTTGGAGTAAAAAAGGATGTGTAGTTCTCCAACCTTATGACATGGAAGTAGGAGCAGGCACATTTCATCCAGCAACGACATTGAGGTCATTAGGGGCTAAACCTTGGAAGACAGCATATGTGCAGCCATCAAGAAGACCCACAGATGGAAGATATGGAGATAATCCAAATAGACTTCAACATTATTATCAATTTCAAGTTCTTATAAAACCTTCGCCTGAAAATATTAAAAAACTTTACCTCAATAGTTTATCGTCTATAGGAATTGATCATTCAGATCATGACATTAGATTTGTAGAAGACGACTGGGAAAGTCCAACATTGGGCGCTGCTGGTCTTGGTTGGGAGGTATGGTGTGATGGCATGGAAATTACTCAATTTACTTATTTTCAACAGATGGCAGGATTTGAGTGCAAACCTGTTTCTGTAGAAATTACATATGGATTAGAAAGAATATGTATGTTTATTCAGCAGAAAAAAAATGTCTACGATCTGTTATGGAATGATGATGGTGTAAAATATAAAGAAGTATTTCATCAAGCTGAGAGAGAATTTTCAGCATATAATTTTGAACATGCAAATGTAGAGTCACTTTTTAAAATGTTTGATATGCACGAGTTGGAAGCAAAGTCATTAGTTGAAAAAAAAATTTCATTACCTGCTTATGATCAATGTTTAAAAGCAAGTCATGTATTCAATATATTAGATGCACGCGGAGCAATTAGCGTTGCTCAAAGAGCAGGATATATTGCAAGAATAAGAGATATTACAAAATCAGCGGCTAGTATTTGGTTAGATAGTCAAAAATAATGTCTGAATTTTTCTTAGAATTGTTTAGTGAAGAAATACCTTCAAATTTACAAAAAAATTTAAGAGAAAATTTACTAAAAAGTTTTAATGAATTTTTTTTAGAAAAATCAATTAAATTTAAAAAAAGTTCGTCCTACTCAACACCCAATAGATTATCAATTTTGTTTGAGGGAGTTGAAAAGAAGATAGTTTTAAAATCTGAGGAAATAAAAGGTCCGAGTACAAAGTCTCCAGATGCTGCGTTGGAGGGGTTTGCGAGATCTAATGGTGTTTCAAAAAAAGAATTGTTTATAAAAAAAACAGATAAAGGTGAGTTCTATTTTTATAAAACTAGATCAAAAAAATTAGATACTCATACATTATTAGAAGGAGCCATACCTCAAATACTGAATAAAATTCAATGGAAAAAGTCAATGAGATGGTCAAATTATGAACTATTATGGGGTAGGCCATTAAAATCTATCTTATCCATCTTTGATAAAAAAAAGTTAAATTTTAAATTTCATCATTTCATTTCATCTAATTTAACATTTGTAGATAAAGAATTTGAAGAAAAGAAAAAACTATTTTTAGACTTTAAATCTTATAAAAATTTTTTTAAAAAAATGGATATACTTATCGATCACACTGAGAGAAAAGATTTAATAGAAAAAAAATTTGATATTATTTTAAAAAAAAGAAATATAAATATTAATAGCAATCCCAAGCTTCTTCAGGAAGTAGTCGATTTAACTGACCAACCAAACATAATTATTTGTGAATTTGATAAAAAATTTTTAAATATACCTAAAGAGATTTTAATACTAACCATGCAACACCACCAAAAGTATTTTCCTACTTTTGATAAAAAAGGAAACATTACAAATCAATTTTTGGTAGTAGCAAACAATAAAGATAAAAAAGGATTAATTAAATTAGGAAATGAAAGAGTAGTTGAAGCAAGATTAAGTGATGCAGAATTTTTCTGGCAGAAAGATAAAACTCAAAACATGGTCAAAAAAATTTCTGATTTAAAATTAATGAATTATTTCAAAGGTCTTGGAAATTATTTTGATAAAGCTCAAAGAATGCGAAAGCTTGGTGCTATTATTTCTGATGAGTTATTAATTAGCAAAGAAAAAGTAGAATTATCAGCATCGATTAGCAAAGTAGACTTATTATCCGAAATGGTTGGTGAATTTCCAGAACTTCAGGGGATTATGGGAGGTTATTTTGCAAATGTACAAGGTTTTGAAAAAGAAATATCACTTGCTGTTAGTGAGCAATATTTACCCGTTGGATCTGGAACAAAAATTCCAAAAAAACCTTATAGCATTGCTTTATCCTTAGCTGACAAGATTGATACTTTAGTTGGATTTTTTGGTGTAAACCAAAAACCAACAAGTTCCAAGGATCCTTTTGCCTTAAGAAGATTAGCATTAGGGATTGTTAGAATTATAATTGAAAATAAAAAAGATTTTAAAATTAGAGATTTAATAAATTATTCTTCAAGTTTGTATCAGGATCAAGGATTTGAATTTGAGAATAAATCTTTACAAAAAGAATTACTAGATTTTCTATTAGATAGATTAAAATATTATATGAAGGAGGAAAATATCCGAAACGATATAATAAAAGCTTCAATAAGTTCTTCTAACTTAGATCAATCTGTAATTATTTTTAACAAAGCAAAAAATTTAAATAAAATAATTAATAAACAAAACGGAATAGATATTATTTCAAGCTATAAAAGAGCATCAAATATTCTAGAAAGTGAATTAAAAAAAGATAAAATTGAGTTATCTAATACAACTGACCCTGGTATTTTTAAAACTGAACTTGAAAAAAATCTATTTAAAAAAATTAATGAATTGAGGAAATATTTTTCAAGTATTAATAATGATGAAAATTTTGTTCAAACATTGGACAATTTAGCAAGTATTAAAAGAGAGGTATTTGATTTTTTTGATAGTGTAATTGTAAATGAGGATGATCTGGTAATTAAGAAAAATAGGCTAGAACTAATTCAAATGATGTGTAAAACATTCGACAATTATGTTAACTTTTCTTTAATCGAGTCTAGCTAATGACGAAACTCATATTAAATTTTAATTCGAAACAATCTAAAAGTATTAAAAATCCAAAAAATTTTTTAGGTGGAAAAGGTGCTAACCTTTCTGAAATGGGCAGAATGGGTTTGCCAGTTCCTCCTGGTTTTACAATATCTACAAAAGTTTGTGAGATTTTTTATAAAGATAAGAAAAAATTAAATAAAAATTTAATTTCTCAAATTAAAAAAGAATTAAAAAATATAGAAAAAGATGTTTCTAAAAAATTTGGAGATTTAAAAAATCCTTTGTTATTATCGGTTAGATCGGGTGCCAGAGTATCTATGCCAGGAATGATGGATACAATTCTCAATTTAGGCTTAAATGATAAAACAGTAAAGGCGTTAGCCTTGAAAACTTCAAATGGACGATTTGCCAAAGATAGTTACAGACGATTTATTCAAATGTATGGAAACGTTGTGATGGGTGTAGAGGGTTATCATTTTGAGGAGTTAATCGAAAATTATAAATTAACAAAAGGTGTTTTGTTAGACACGGACTTAGACGAAAATGATTGGGATGGTTTAATTGAAGATTTTAAAAGAACAGTAAAAGAAAAAACAAAAAAAGAATTTCCTCAAGATGTATTTCAACAGCTATTTGGAGCAATTAGCGCTGTATTTTTATCATGGGAAAGTAATAGAGCAAAAGTCTATAGAAAATTAAATCAAATACCAGCAGAATGGGGAACAGCAGTCAACGTTCAATCAATGGTTTTTGGTAATATGGGTGATGATTGTGCTACTGGAGTTGTATTTACAAGAAATCCATCAGATGGATCAAATGAAATATATGGTGAGTACTTGATTAATGCACAAGGTGAGGACGTTGTTGCTGGTACAAGAACACCTCAATATATAACAAAGAAGGCAAGAAAAAATGCTAAAGTTGAAGAACCTTCAATGGAGGAGTCTTTGCCAAAAGTTTTTAATGAATTAAAAAAAATTTTAAAAAAATTAGAAAAACATTACAAAGATATGCAAGATGTAGAATTTACGGTTGAGAATAATAAACTGTGGATGCTTCAAACTAGATCGGGAAAAAGAACTGCAAAATCTGCGGTAAAGATTGCAGTTGATATGGTTAAGGAAAAATTAATATCAAAAAAAGAAGCAGTATTAAGAATTGATCCAAATTCTTTAGATACACTTTTGCATCCTACACTTGATGAAAAAAGTACAATCAATGTAATAGCAAATGGTTTACCTGCTTCACCAGGAGCAGCAAGTGGGAAAGTGGTGTTTACTTCAGAGGAAGCTGAAAGATTAACTTCGATGATGCAAGACACTATCTTAGTAAGAGTAGAAACGTCACCTGAAGATATACAAGGAATGCACGCTGCAAAAGGAATTTTGACGGCCAGAGGAGGAATGACGAGTCATGCTGCAGTAGTTGCAAGGGGCATGGGAAGGCCATGCGTATCTGGCTCAAGTGAAATTGACATAAATTATGAGATGAAGACATTTAAAACATCTTCAATGGAAATTAGAGAAGGGGACGTAATTACTATAGATGGATCAACCGGTAGAATAATATCAGGAAGTGTTGCAACAGTTAAACCAGAGATATCTGGAGATTTTTCCAAGATAATGACTTGGGCAGATAGTTTTAGAAAATTAAAAATTAGAACAAATTCTGAAACACCTAAGGATACCAAAATAGCAAAAGATTTTGGAGCTGAAGGAATTGGTCTTTGCAGAACAGAACACATGTTTTTTGATGAAGAAAGAATTTTATCAGTAAGGGAAATGATTTTATCGAAAACTAAAGAAGATAGATCAATTGCATTAAAAAAACTTTTACCTCATCAAAAAAAGGATTTTGTAGAAATATTTAAAATTATGAGTGGATTACCAGTAACGGTAAGATTGTTGGATCCACCCCTCCATGAGTTTTTGCCTCGAACAGATAAAGAAATTAATGAAGTCGCAAATATTGTAAATCTTCCTGTAAAAGAAGTAGAATCTAGAATTGATGAATTGCATGAACAAAATCCTATGTTGGGTCATAGGGGATGTAGACTTGGAATATCTTTCCCCGAAATATATGAAATGCAATGTAGAGCAATATTTGAAGCTTTAGCTGAGCTCAAAAAAGAAAAAATTAAATCTGCTTTTCCAGAAATTATGATTCCATTAGTGTCTACTGAAGCAGAAATAAAAATTATGAAAGATCTAGTAATTAGAATTGCAACTGAAGTTCAAAAAGAACATAAATTAAAAATTGAGTTTATGGTAGGTACGATGATTGAACTTCCTAGAGCTGCTATAAAAGCTAAAGATATTGCTAAACATGCTGAATTTTTTAGCTTTGGAACTAATGATTTAACTCAAACTACATTTGGAATAAGCAGAGATGATAGTGGAAAATTTTTAAATGATTATTTAGATAATAAAATTTTTTCAATTGATCCATTTATTTCGATAGATGATGGTGTTGGAGATTTAATAAAAATAGCTGTAGAAAAGGGAAAAAGTCAAAATAAAAATATAAAACTTGGAATTTGTGGCGAACATGGCGGTGACCCTAATAGTATTTTATTTTGCTCAAAAGCAGGGCTAAATTACGTTTCTTGTTCTCCATACAGAGTTCCTGTAGCAAGATTGGCTGCTGCACAAGCCGAATTAAAAAATAAATAGAGAGAAATTTATGAAAGGATATAGATTTATTACAGATGACGACACATCAAAGTTTTGCCACCGTGTAACAGAAGCTTTATCAAATGGTTGGACTTTATATGGAGAGCCAAAAATGACATTTGATAAAAAGAGAGGTGTTATGCGTTGCGGACAAGCAGTCATAAAAAATTCACCTAAAAAAAAATACTCAAAAAAAATTAATTTATCATTAATTTAAAGCAGGGGGCGTTCTGTTGCCAGGTGCCCCGGACCCCGTGCTTAATTAACTAAGTTAATTATGCAGCAAGTGCGTAACTTTCGTTAGCAATTATAAATTAGCCCGTTACGGTGGAACAATCCCGAACGAAAGAATAGCCTTTAGTCACCCGTCGATTCTAGTTCACCCCCGTAAGTTGTAATGGTGGAGGTGGTGGGTACTGCCCCCACGTCCGCAATGGTTATTACGAAATTCGTTTATCGTCGTAGTTGGAAATCCAACATTAATAATATAAAAGTAATTACAACAGATTCAATAACAATCATGAAATTAACAAAAGAACAATCAGAAGAAATAAAAAACCAGCAATCCCAAAGCAATCAAACTAAAAGAGTTACCGCTCCAGAGCTTGAAAAAATACTCTATGAAGCGCTGCCAGCATTAGATCATGGATTTGTTAGAGTAGTTGATTATATGGGTGATGACACATCTATAGTTCAGTCAGCAAGAGTATCTTATGGAAAAGGGACAAAGCAAGTTTCAACAGACAAAGGTTTAATAAAATACTTGATGAGACATTGGCATAGCACGCCATTTGAAATGTGTGAAATAAAATATCACATTAAACTTCCAATATTTATTGCAAGGCAGTGGATCAGACATAGAACTGCCAACGTAAATGAATACTCTGCAAGATATTCAATTTTAGATAAAGAATTTTATTTACCAACTAAAGAAAATTTAGCAGCGCAATCTACCAGCAACCGACAAGGAAGAGGAGATGTCCTTGAAGGAAAACAAGCAGAAGAAGTTTTAGAACTTTTGAAAAGTGATGCAGAGAGAACTTATGATAATTATGAAACAATGCTTAATGAAAGATATGATGGTTCAACAATTGACGAGAATAAAAAAGGATTAGCAAGAGAACTTGCAAGAATGAACCTAACATTAAATACTTATACCCAGTGGTATTGGAAAACTGATTTATTAAATTTAATGAACTTTTTAAGGTTAAGAGCTGATAGTCACGCTCAGTATGAAATTAGAGTTTATGCAGACATAATGTTAGATACAGTTAAAAAATGGGTACCGATAACTTATGATGCATTTATGGATTACAGAGTAGGAGGAACAGAGGTTTCTGCTAAGGGAAAAGTTATAATTCAAAAACTTATTAAAGGTGAAAATGTAGATGTTGAAAACTCAGGTCTATCTAAAAGAGAATGGAATGAATTGATGGCTGCTTTTGATCTTAAAGATAAGTTGATTTAATCTTCTCAGCAAAATCTAGATATATTTTTGAAATTTGATGGTCTGGGTTTAATTCGACTATTGGTTTTCCTTGGTCACCAGAATTTCCAACATCAGGATTTATTGGTATTTCACCTAAAAAATCTTTTTGAAATTCTTCTGCTGTTTTTTTTACTCCGCCTTCTCCAAAAATTTTGTACCTCTTTCCATCATCTCCAACAAAAAAACTCATGTTATCAACTAAACCTAAAATTTTAACTCCAAGCTTATCAAACATTTTAATACCTCTTTTTACATCCAAAAGAGCAACTTCTTGTGGAGTTGATACTATGATTGCACCATCCATTTTAATTTCTTGTGAAAAAGTTAATTGAGTGTCACCTGTTCCTGGAGGCATATCAACAATTATAAAATCTAAATCTTTCCAATTAACCTTCTGAGTAAAAGTTTTAATTGCACTCGTCACCATTGGACCACGCCAAATCATCGGCGTTTGCTGATCTGCTAAAAATCCAATTGACATACATTGAATGTCATATTTTGTTATGGGATCTAATTTTTGACCGTCACTTTTTGGCTTTTCATTAATATCAAACATTTTTGGAATTGAAGGGCCATAAATATCAGCATCTAACAATCCAACTTTGCATCCAACTTTTTTTAAAGCCAAAGCAAGATTCGTTGCAAATGTAGATTTACCTACACCACCTTTTGCACTTGATATAGCAATAGTAAACTTAGTTCCTAGAATTGGATTTTTTGTAAAAACTCTAGGCTCCACCTTCTTTTTCATTGCGTCACTAAGTTCTGGCTTTTTATCTGACATAAAACTATCCTTACTTGTTTTTTGAGATAAAGACACTATATACTTTGACATATGTCAGATGATTTCAGAGGCAGAGGCGGAAGCCCATGGGGAACACCTCCAGGAGGTGGAAGTGGAGGAAATGGTTCAGGAAGAGGGCCAACACCACCAAACGTAGATGAAATCATTAAAGAGTTTCAAGATAAAATAAGAAAGTTTTTACCTGGTGGAAAATCTTCAGGTGGAAAGTCTATTGGATTAATTTTATTAGTCTTCGCCTTTGTATGGCTTGCAAGTGGACTTTATAGAGTATTACCGGATGAACAAGGAGTTGTTCTAAGATTTGGAAAATTTGTTAAAACTACTCAACCTGGATTGAACTATCATATTCCTTTTCCAGTTGAGACTGTTCAAACTCCAAAAGTAACCAAAGTAAATAGAATTGATATTGGATTTAGGTCTGAAAGAGATAGTGGTTTTTCTACAGGTGGAGGAGTTGCAGATGTTCCTCAAGAAAGTTTAATGCTTACTGGTGATGAAAACATTGTAAACATCGATTTTTCAGTATTTTGGGTTATTAAAGATGCTGGAAATTTTTTATTTAAAATTCAGGATCCTGTAGGAACTGTTAAAGCAGCTGCAGAAACAGCAATGAGAGAAGTAATTGCTAAAAGTGATATTCAACCAATATTAACAGAAGGTAGATCAAGTATTGAGATTGAAACTCAAGAAATTATTCAAAGTATTTTAGATGATTATGAAAGTGGAGTACAAATTACTCAGGTACAAACGCAAAAAGCTGATCCACCAGATCAAGTAATTGACGCTTTTAGAGATGTTCAAGCTGCAAGAGCGGATATGGAAAGATCTAAAAATGAGGCTGAAGCTTATGCAAATGATGTGATTCCAAGAGCAAGAGGGGAAGCGCAAAAAATTTTACAAGCTGCAGAAGCTTATAAAAAAGAAGTTGTTGCTAAGGCAGAAGGTGAAGCTAGTAGATTTTTAGCGATTTACAATGAGTATGCTAAAGCAAAACAAGTTACACAAGAAAGAATGTTTCTTGAGACAATGGAAACAGTTTTAGCAGATATTAATAAAATTATTATTGATAAAGAGTCTGGTTCTGGTGTAGTGCCATATCTACCATTGCCAGAGCTAAAAAAGAAAGAGACAAATTAAATGAAAGCTGGAAAAATAGTAGCTGGAATACTAGTTTTAATTGGTGTTGTAGCATTCCTATCAGTAATTATAGTTAAAGAAGTAAATCAAGCGATAATACTTCAATTTGGTGATCCGAAAAGAATTATAATGAAACCAGGTTTAAACTTTAAAATTCCATTCATTCAAAACGTTGTTTACTTAGATAAAAGAATTTTAAATTTAGATACTCCGCCAGAGGAAGTAATTGCATCTGACCAAAAAAGATTAATTGTTGATGCTTTTGCGAGATTTCAAATAGTGGATCCTTTGAAATTTTATATTTCTGTTGGAGATGAAAGAGTTGCTAGATCAAGATTATCTACAATTATAAACTCAAGAATTAGAAATGTTTTGGGTCAAGAAGAGTTACAAACTTTACTATCACAAGATAGATCAAAACAAATGTCTTTGATTAAGGATGGCGTTAATAATGAAGCTCAAAATTTTGGAATTAATATTGTTGATGTGAGAATAAAAAGAGCCGATCTTCCTACAGCAAACAGTGATGCAATTTATAGAAGAATGCAGACTGAGAGGGAAAGAGAAGCAAAGGAATTTAGAGCAAAAGGTGCTGAGATGGCAGTAACAATTACCTCGACTGCTGACAAAGAAGTAACCGTGATATTAGCAGATGCTCAAAAACAATCAGAAATTATGAAGGGAGAAGGTGACGGTGAAAGAAATAAAATCTTTGCAGATGCTTTCGGACAAGACCCTGAATTCTTTTCTTTCTACAGATCAATGCAATCTTATAGTAAAGCGTTTACTGCAGGTGAAACCTCAATGATCTTGTCTCCAGATAGTGAATTTTTTAAATTTTTTGGAAATACAACTCCCGATATTAAACAATAATTTTTAGATGATTGAGCTAGTCATAGCTTTTGGTCTTTTTTTATTTATAGAGGGAATTTTATATGCCTTATTTCCAGCAAAAATGAAAAGTATGCTTAAAAAACTTGAACTTGTTAAAGATAGTCAACTAAGATCAGGAGGACTTATTTTTGCAGTTATAGGTTTTGTGATTATTTATTTTATTAAAAGTTAATATGAAAAAATTAAAATTTATTGTTTTAACAATTATATTTTCTCTAAGTTTTTCATTACAATCAAACTCTAGGCCTGTTCCAGCATCGTTTGCAGATCTTGCAGAAAAATTAATGCCTTCTGTGGTAAATATTTCCACATCAACTACTGTGGTTACAAATAATAACTCTTTTCCATTTCAATTCCCTCCAGGATCTCCATTTGAAGATATGTTTAAAGAATTTGGAACTCCTCAAGAGAGAAAATCAGCAGCTTTGGGTTCTGGATTTATTATTGATGAGAAGGGAGTAGTGGTTACAAATAATCACGTAATTCAGGATGCTGATGATATTATAGTTAGAGTTAACGGAGACCAAGAATATAAAGCAAAAGTGCTTGGTGCTGATCCTTTAATGGATATAGCAGTGTTACAATTAGATACAGAAGATAAATTTAAACCAGTTGGCTTTGGAGACTCTGATAAAGCAAGAATTGGTGATTGGGTTTTAGCAATTGGAAATCCATTTGGTCTTGGAGGAACAGTAACTGCTGGAATTATTTCAGCAAGGAACAGATCTATTGGGTTATCAAGATATGAAGATTTTATTCAAACAGATGCATCAATAAATTCAGGAAATTCAGGTGGACCTTTATTTGACATGGAAGGAAATGTAATTGGAATTAATACAGCCATCTTAGGAAGAAATGGTTCTATTGGTATAGGATTTTCAATTCCATCCAATAGTGCTCAACAAGTAATTAAACAATTAATTGAGTTTGGTGAAACAAAAAGAGGTTGGCTAGGTGTAAGAATTCAAGATGTAACAAAAGAAATTGCTGAGGTTGAAGAACTAGATAAACCAAGAGGTGCTTTAGTTGCAAGTGTTGCTGAAAATAGTCCTTCTGAAAAAGCAGGAATTCAGGCTGGAGATATTATTTTAGAGTTTAATGGATTTGAGATTAAGCAAATGAAAGAGTTGCCAGCAATTGTTGCAAGAACAGAAGTTGGAAAAAATGTAGATGTAAAAATTTGGAGAAATAAAAAAGAAATAACTAAAAAGGTTTTGTTAGGAAGATTAGAAACTTCTGATGATTTTAAAGTAAGTGAAAATCCAAAAAAAGATGAAAATAATTTAGATGAAATTATTGAGAGTTTAAGAATATCAGTAAGACCTTTAACTAAAGAGGATATAAAAAACCGTAAATTACCAAACCAAACTACAGGATTAGTAATTACCAATATGGCTAATAACAGTCCTTTAGTAAACTCAATTGAGATCAATAGTATTATTATTGAAGCTCAGAAGAAAAAAATTAAATCAGCAGATGATTTAAGAGATATCACTCAGAAAGCAATAAACTCAAATCAAAAAACTATTTTAATTGCAATTTATAACAATCAAAATCAACGAAGATATATTGGTGTTAAATTAGATTAGTAATGGATTTGAAATCCAAGATAATTTTAATTTCAGGACCCACAGCATCTGGAAAATCAAGTTTTGCAATTAAACTTGCAAAAATAATTAAAGGAGAGATTGTTAATGCAGATAGTATGCAAGTTTATAAGCAACTTAAAATCTTGTCTGCAAGACCTAGCCCAAAAAATTATCAATCAATAAAACATCATCTATATGGTTTCCAAGATGCAAAGAAAAGTTTTTCTACCGGTGATTGGCTTAAAATTGCAAATAAAAAAATAATTGAAGTTAAAAATAGAAAAAAAATTCCAATTCTTGTTGGAGGTACTGGACTTTATTTTAAAGCATTAACTGATGGTTTGGTTCAAATTCCTAACATTCCAGTAAAGTTTAGAAATAAAATTAGAAATCTAAACAAAAAAATTGGCCAAAATAAATTTTACAAGCAATTATTAAAACTGGATCCTCTTTCAAAAAATAAAATTAATCCAACGGATACCCAAAGATCAATAAGAGCTTTTGAAGTTAAAAAGTTTACAAAGAAATCTCTTCATGAATGGTTTAAAAATACTAAATCAAACTATTTAGAAGAAGATTTTTTAAAAATTTATATTGATTATCCACGTGATGAGTTGGTTGAAAGAATTCATCAAAGAACCGGAAAAATGATTAAAATGGGTGCCGTGAATGAGGTTAAAAGATTTTTAAAACTAAAAATTAATGAACAAATGACTGCATGTAAAGCAATTGGAATAAATGAAATTCATGAATATTTAGCAAAAGAAAAAAAAATTGATGAAATCAAAGAAAAAATATCAATAAAAACTAGACAATACGCTAAAAGACAAAGCACATGGGCTCGAGGAAACATGAGTGATTGGGTTAAGCTTAAGCCATCTGAGATTAATAATTTTTTAAAAAAAATTTAATTTTTCCATACTTAACCTTGACCAATCAGCACAACTTCAGCTAGATTGCGAAATGCCAAAATTATTAACCGGAGCTGAAATCGTATTTAAGTGTCTTGAAGACCAAAAGGTAAATCATATCTTTGGCTATCCTGGTGGTGCAGTACTGCCAATATATGATGAGTTAAAAAATCATCCATCTATAAAACATATTCTTGTAAGACACGAGCAAGGTGCAGGACATGCAGCCGAAGGTTATGCAAGATCGTCTGGAAAACCTGGTGTTGTTTTAGTTACTTCAGGCCCTGGTGCCACTAACGTTGTTACAGCTTTAACTGATGCATACATGGACTCAGTTCCAATGGTTTGTATTTCGGGTCAAGTTCCAACACACCTTATTGGTACGGATGCATTTCAAGAATGTGACACAACAGGAATTACAAGACCATGCACAAAGCATAACTGGTTAGTAAAAGATATCAACGATCTTTCAGATGTTATGCATGAAGCATTTAAAGTTGCAACAACTGGAAGACCAGGTCCTGTATTAATCGATATTCCAAAAGATATTCAATTTGCAAAAGCAAAATATAAAAAACCAAAAAACGAAAAAAGTTTAAATGGCAAATCTCACAATAAGTTTTCAACTGATGAAATTGACCAATTAATTAATTTAATTAGTAAAGCAAAGAAGCCAATAATTTATAGTGGCGGAGGCGTAATTAATTCAGGACCAAAAGCAAGTGAAGCTCTTAGAAAATTTGTTGAGCTAACAGGATTTCCAATTACTTCAACTTTGCAAGGTCTAGGTGCTTATCCTGGAGACGATAATCAGTTTTTAGGAATGCTAGGAATGCACGGAACGTATGAAGCAAACAATGCAATGCATGACTGTGATTTATTAATAAACATTGGCGCAAGATTTGATGACCGTATTACTGGAAAAATTGATGAGTTCTCTCCTAATTCAAAAAAAGTTCATATTGATATTGATCCATCATCAATTAATAAAATTATTAAAGTAGATCTTGCAATCGTAGGTGATGTAACGAAAGTAATTGATAAAGTAAACAAAACAATTGTTAAAAAGAAAAATGGTAATGGTAAATCAAATAAACCAAATATTGCAAAATGGTGGGAGCAAATTCAAAAATGGAGAAGTAAAGACTCTTTAAATTTTATTAACAGTGAAGATAGCATAAAACCTCAACATGCTGTTCAAAGACTTTATGAGTTAACAAAAAATAAAGATACTTATGTAACAACAGAAGTTGGTCAGCATCAAATGTGGGCTGCTCAACATTATAAATTTAACAAACCCAATAGATGGATGACTTCAGGTGGATTAGGAACTATGGGTTATGGATTACCAGCAGCTGTTGGAGTTCAAGTAGCTCATCCAGAAAAATTAGTTATTGATATTGCAGGAGAAGCATCAGTTTTAATGACAATGCAAGAGATGTCCACAGCTGTTCAATACAATTTGCCAATAAAAATATTTATTTTGAACAACCAGTACATGGGAATGGTAAGACAGTGGCAAGAGCTGCTTCATGAAAAGAATTATTCTGAGAGTTATTCAGAAGCATTACCAGATTTTATGAAAATGGCTGATGCTTATGGCTGTAAAGGAATTAAGGCTGATAATCCATTAGAGCTTGATGAAAAAATTCAAGAAATGGTTGAACATAATGGTCCTGTTATTTTTGATTGTCATGTGGATCCAAATGAAAACTGTTTCCCGATGATACCTTCAGGTAAACCTCATAATCAAATGATACTTGGACCAAACGATCAAGAAGAGAATAAAATAAAAGGAAAAGGCAAAGCCTTAGTTTAATCAAAATGCCAAAATCAAAGTCAGCTTATAGCTCTCCATCTATAAAACAAAAATCAGATACCTATATTTTTGTAGTTTGGGTAGATAATGAAGCGGGTGTTCTTGCAAGAGTGGTTGGCCTGTTTTCTGGCAGAGGTTATAATATTGAGTCTTTGGCAGTAGCAGAAATTGATGCTATCAAAAACATATCCAGAATAACAATTGTAACAACTGGAACACCACAAGTAATTGACCAGATTAGACTGCAATTAACCAAATTAGTTCCTGTACACAAAGTTGCTGAATTTAAGAGAGACGATAAAGACGTGATTTTTAAAGAAATGGCTTTATTTAAAATTGTAGGTAAAAAAAATAAAATTGAAAAATGTTTAAATGCTTGTAAAAAATTTAACCCAATAGTATTGGATGAAACAAAATCATCTGCGGTTATTCAAATAACAGCACTTAGACGAGAGATTGATAAAATGAACAAAAAATTAAAACCCTTGGGACTTATAAGCACTTCAAGAACAGGGGCTGTTGCAATGACAAGAGGTGCAAAAATTTTTAACTAATTAATAGGAGATAAATTATGAAAATGTTTTATGAAAAAGATGCAGATGTAGATTTAATTAAAAATAAAAAAATTGCGATTTTTGGTTATGGGAGCCAAGGTCACGCTCATGCACTTAATCTAAAGGATAGTGGAGTTAAAGAAATTGTTGTTGCGTTAAGAGAAGGTTCATCAAGTGTTGCTAAAGCTGAATCAAAAGGTTTAAAAGTGATGAATTTATCTGATGCAGCTGCTTGGGCAGATGTTGTTATGATATTAACTCCAGATGAATTACAAGCTGAAATTTATAAAAATCATATTGAACAAAGAGTGAGAGAAGGAACAAGTATTGCTTTTGCTCATGGTTTAAATGTTCACTATGACTTAATTAAAGCAAGAAAAGATTTAGATGTATTTATGGTTGCTCCAAAAGGACCTGGTCATTTAGTAAGAAGTGAATATGAAAAAGGTGGTGGAGTTCCATGTTTGTTTGCTGTTCATCAAGATGGATCTGGTAAAGCAAGAGATTTAGCTCTTTCCTATGCTTCAGCAGTAGGTGGAGGAAGATCAGGAATTATTGAAACTACTTTCAAAGACGAAGTTGAAACAGACTTATTTGGTGAGCAAACAGTTTTATGCGGTGGTTTAGTTGAACTAATTAAAAACGGATATGAAACTTTAGTTGAAGCTGGGTATGAACCAGAGATGGCATATTTCGAAACAGTTCATGAAGTTAAATTAATTGTTGATTTGATCTATGAAGGTGGAATTGCAAATATGAATTATTCAATTTCAAATACTGCTGAATATGGTGAGTATCAATCTGGTCCAAGAATTATCAATAAGGAAGAAACAAAGAAAAGAATGAAAGAAGTTTTGGCAGATATTCAATCAGGTAAATTTACCAAAGAGTGGATGGATGAGTGCAAAACTGGTCAAAAAAACTTTTTAGCAACTAGAGCGAAATTGGCTGAACATTCTGTAGAAAAAGTTGGGGCAGAGCTAAGAGCCATGATGCCTTGGATAAGTAAGAAAAAATTAGTTGATAGCGATAAAAGTTAATTATTAATAGAATTTTATATCTGTAATAATCTTTTTTTTTCACTTATAATTTTTTTATAAATTTAAAAAAGAGGTTAATTATGAAGGCTAAAAATTTAGTAAGAATATTACTATCATTAGTTCTAGTTTTTGGATTTTCTTCAGCATGGGCAAAAACTATCAAATGGTCAATGCAAGGAGACAGTCTTACACTAGATCCACACGCACAAAACGAAGGTCCAACTACACAAGTATCTAGACAAGTTTATGAAGCTCTTGTTCAAAGAGCAGTAGATATGAAAATTGAACCAGCGTTAGCAAGAAAATGGACAGCAACAGATCCTAATACTTGGATTTTTAATTTAAGAGAAGATGTAAAATTTTCTGATGGTTCTAAAATGACGTCAGCTGATGTTGTATTTAGTATATTAAGAGCTAAACAAAGAACATCTGATTTCAAAGAATATATCAGTACAATATCTGATGTGACAGCAGTTGGTGAATATGCTGTTAAAATCACAACAAGTAAACCAAACCCTATACTTTTAAATCAATTATCAAACATATTTATAATGTCTAGAGCTTGGTCTGAGAAAAATTTTGCAATGTCTCCACAAAATTGGGATGCAGGACAAGAAACTTTTTCAGCAACTAACGCTTTAGGAACGGGTCCATTTAAAATTACTTTGAGAGAACCGAACACAAAAACAGTGTTTAAAAGAAATAAGCATTGGTGGGGTGATATGGAAGATGATGGCATAAAGCAAATTGAGTTACTTCCAATTAAAAATGCTGCAACAAGAGTAGCTGCCTTACTATCCGGTGAGATTGATTTAGTGACTGATGCACCTGTTCAAGATTTAAAAAGAATTGGTTCTTCTTCAGGACACCAAGTTGTAAGTACACCGCAGATGAGAACAATCTTTTTAGGAATGGATCAAGCAGCAGATAAATTAAGAACTGGAAACACTGGTGATAATCCTTTCAAGAAAAAAGAAGTTAGACAAGCACTTTATCAAGCAATTGACATTGAGGCTATTAAGAAAAAAGTAATGAGAGGTCTAAGTGAGCCAGCTGGAATAATTACATTCCCAGGTGTAAATGGTTACACTGCAGAACTTGATAAAAGATTACCTTATGATGTTGATGCTGCAAAAAAACTTTTAGCTAGCGCAGGTTATCCTAATGGGTTTGATGTCGAACTAAGATGTCCTAACGATAGATATGTAAATGATGAAGCAATTTGTACAGCTGTTGTTGGTATGTTGGGTAAAATTGGAGTTAACGTTAACTTGTTTGCTCAAACAAAAAGTAAACACTTCAAAGAGCTAAAAGATGACCAAGGTGATTTTTATATGCTTGGATGGGGTGTACCAACTTTAGACAGTCATTACGTATTTCATTATTTATATGAAACAGGTGCTAGTTGGAACAAAGTTAACTTCAGTAACCCTGATGTAGATGCTGCAATTAGAGTTATGGAAGGTGAAGTTGATTTAGATAAAAGAAACGCTGCTATTGCAAATGCTTGGAAAATTGTAAAAGATGATATTGCTTATCTTCCTTTACACCACCAAGTAATTTCTTGGGCATCTAAAAGTAACGTGAACGTTCCTATCAGACCTAATAACGAACCATTATTTAGAGCTGCTAGCGTAAATTAAATTAAAATTATTATAAGCCCCTTAAGTTTATAAGGGGCTTATAAATTTAAAATCCTCATAAATTGATAAAGTATTTTTTTAAAAGATTATTTCAATCAGCTTTGGTAATGCTAGTTGTTGCCTTTGTCTCTTTTTCCTTGTTCAATTTTGTTGGAGACCCAATAAACAACATGGTTGGAGAAGAAACTTCAGATGAAGAAAGAGCTGAATTAAGAGAAACATTGGGCTTAATGGACCCAATTCATGTTCAATTTTCAAGATTTGTAATCAATGCGTCTAAAGGAGAGTTTGGTATTTCTTATCAATTAAGAAGACCAGTATCAGAACTGATTGTTGAGAGATTACCAGCTACTATTGAACTTGTTGTAATTTCTGCGTTGATAGCATTAGTGACAGGAACTCTTTTAGGAGTTTATACAGGTATAAATAGAAAGGGTTTTTTAAGTGACTTTGTTTTAGCAATTTCATTGCTTGGAGTGTCTCTCCCCACATTTGTAATTGGGATATTATTTATTTACTTATTTGCTGTAATTCTAGGAGTGCTTCCCTCGTTTGGTAGAGGAGAAGTTGTTGATATAGGATTTTGGACAACAGGTTTTTTAACAGTTTCAGGTCTTAAAGCGATAATTCTTCCATCAGTTACATTAAGTCTTTTTCAAATGACATATATCATCAGGCTAGTAAGAGCTGAAATGATGGAAATTTTACAAACTGATTATATAAAATTTGCTCGAGCACGTGGAATTAGCGAAGATAGTATTAAATATAAACATGCTTTAAAAAATGGTTTGATACCCGTAATAACAATTGCTGGGATTAATATTGGAACTTTAATCGCGTTTTCAATAATAACTGAAACGGTTTTTCAATGGCCTGGAATGGGTTTCTTGTTTATTCAAGCTGTTCAGTTTGTAGATATACCAATTATGTCGGCTTATTTAGTTTTCATTGCATTTGTTTTTGTGATGATAAATTTTATAGTTGATATTCTTTATTATTTTATTGATCCAAGGATTAGAGTTAAAGGAGATGCTGCAAGTGGATAATAATTTAAATTTAACAAGATGGGAAAGAATTAAGGATAGTGATATCTATCATAGCTTTATAAAATCTCCGACAGCAATTATATCTTCAGCAATTTTATTTATTATTTTTTTCTGTTCTTTTTTTATTGAATTTTTAACACCTTACACTCCTTTTGATCCATCATCTTTATCTTTGATGGATGCATTTACACCACCATCTTGGACAGAAGATGGTTTAGCACAATTTATTCTAGGAACAGATGGTCAAGGAAGAGATATGTTATCAACCATTTTATACGGATGTAGAATATCTCTTATTGTTGGTTTTGCTGCAATTATATTTAGTCTAGTTCTTGGTGTTGGTTTAGGATTAACAGCTGGATATTTTGGTGGCAAATATGAAATGGTAGTAATGAGGCTTACAGATGTTCAGTTGACTGTACCAAGTATATTGATGGCACTCTTGGTTGATGGGATAGCAAGAGGATTAATTTCAAGAGAAATGCATGATGAAATGGCGATATATGTTTTAATTTTTGCTATTGGAATTTCTGAATGGCCACAGTTTGCAAGAGTATCTAGGGCAGCAACTTTGGTAGAAAAAAATAAAGATTATGTTTCTGCCTCAACGATAATTGGTGTTTCAAATATAGTAATTATGTTTAAACATATTTTACCAAATATTATGAGACCAGTTTTGGTCATAGGTACAATTGGTCTAGCTCTTGCTATATTGGCAGAGTCGACTTTAAGTTTTTTGGGTGTTGGGGTTCCACCAACAACTCCTTCTTTAGGTACATTAATAAGATTAGGAAATGATTTTTTATTTTCAGGAGAATGGTGGATTACATTTTTTCCAGCAATTTTTTTGGTGATTTTAGCTTTTTCCATTAATTTATTAGGAGATTGGATGAGAGATACTTTAAATCCAAAATTAAAAAAATGAGTTTTTTAAAAATAAATAATTTAAGTGTTGATTATAAAATGCGTAAAGAGACTGTTTACGCAGCCAAAAATGTTAATATAGAGGTAAATAAAGGTGAAATTTTAGGATTGGTTGGAGAGTCTGGTTCTGGAAAAAGCACTGTTGGAAATGCTATAATTAATTTAATTGATGAGCCAGGAAAGGTTTCAAGTGGCTCAGTAATTTTGGGAGACTTAAATATTCATGAAAACTCAGAGAGTATAATTAAATATCGAGGTAATAAAATTGGATTAATATTTCAAGACCCACAAACATCTTTAAATCCAATATTAACAGTTGGTGAACAATTAATTGAAACTATACAAACTCATCTAAATTTAAACAAAGAGGAATCAAAAAGTAAATCCATTAATTTATTAAAAGAAGTTGGTATTAAGGATGCTGAAAAAAGATTTAATGACTATCCTCATCAGTTTTCAGGAGGAATGAGACAAAGAGTGGTTATTTCTTTAGCCTTATGCTGTGAACCAGAATTATTAATAGCTGATGAACCCACTACTGCTTTAGATGTTTCTATTCAATCACAGATTTTAGATTTAATTAAAAAACTTACAAAAGAAAGAAACTTAGCTGTGATTTTAATCACTCATGATATGGGTGTTATTGCTGAAACCGCCAATCGTGTAGCTGTGATGAAAAGTGGAAATTTAGTTGAAATTGGCGAAACAAAAAAAATATTAACAACTCCTCAACAAAGTTATACTAAAAGTCTTGTAAGTTCGGTTCCACCTACCAACAAGAAAATTTCAAGATTTGTAATAGTAGAAAAAGAAAATAAAAATAAAGAAAATAACATCAAAATTTTGAATAGATGGACTAAAAAAGAAATTACCAATCAAGATTTAGTTCAAGTAAAAAATCTAAATAAAAGTTTTGATGATAATTTTTTTACAGAAAATTCTAAAAATTCTGTATTAGCTGTAAATAATGTTTCATTCGAAATAAAAGAAGGTGAGTCATTTGGATTAGTAGGTGAAAGTGGTAGCGGAAAATCAACTATTGCAAAAATGATTGTAAATTTATTTAAACCATCTTCAGGAGACATATTTTTTGACAGCACTTGTATTACAAAGATAAAAAATAGGTCAGAACTAATGAAATTTAGAAAACAAATACAAATGATTTTTCAAGATCCCTATTCATCATTAAATGGTAGATTGAAAGTAAAAGATATTATTGCTGAGCCTATTACGCTTCACAATCCTTCGATATCTAATTCTGATCTAAATAATTATGTCTACGATTTATTAGACTCTGTTGAAATGTCTCAAAAATCAGCAGATAGATATCCACATGAATTTTCTGGTGGTCAAAGACAAAGAATTTCGATTGCGAGGGCTTTAGCAACTCAGCCAAGGCTCTTAGTTTGTGATGAACCCACATCTGCATTAGACGTCAGTATTCAAGCACAAATATTAAATTTGTTAAAAGATCTTCAAGAGCAATTAAATTTGACTATTTTATTTATTAGCCATGACTTACCTGTTGTAAGACAAATGTGCGATAGAATTGGAGTTCTAAAAGATGGCAAGTTATGTGAAGTTTCAAATACTGAGGATTTATTTTTGAATCCTAGCCATGAATACACAAAGGAACTTTTACACTTGATGCCTAAAATTGAGTCTATTTATAATTAATTTTTGTATCACCTAAAATGGACGAAAAAATTTAGCTATTATTACTAATTATTTTGCAATCTCTCTTATAGATTGTATTATAGATTTTCCAAAAATTTTTATTATGAGCGACAAAGATAGAGTCTTTATATTTGATACAACTATGCGTGATGGTGAGCAATCACCTGGCGCTTCTATGAGTTTGGAAGAAAAAATTCAGATTGCTAGAGTATTTGATGAACTGGGAATTGATATTATCGAAGCGGGTTTTCCTATAGCATCACCAGGAGATTTTGAGGCTGTTTCTGAAGTAAGTAAGATTTTAAAAAATTCTATTCCAGCAGGATTATCTAGACATTCAGTAAAGGATATTGATAGAGCTTACGAAGCACTAAAACACGCACCTAGATTCCGAATACATACTTTTATTTCAACAAGTCCTCTACATATGAAACATAAATTAAATATGTCACCAGAAGATGTTTATGAGTCAATTGGTAAACATGTTTCTTATGCAAGAAAATTTACTGATGATGTTGAGTGGTCATGTGAAGATGGCACAAGAACCGATATGGATTATATGTGTAAAACAGTTGAGCTTGCAATAAAAAATGGAGCAACTACAATTAACATCCCTGATACTGTCGGTTATACAATACCATCTGAGTTCACAACAATCATTGAAACACTTTTAAACAAAGTTCCTAATATTGATAAAGCAATTTTATCTACTCATTGCCACAATGATTTAGGTTTAGCAGTAGCTAATTCTTTAGCTGGTGTTCAAGCAGGAGCAAGACAAATTGAATGTACTATAAATGGTTTAGGTGAGAGAGCAGGAAATGCTGCATTAGAAGAAGTTGTTATGGCAATTAAGACAAGACCAGACTTGATGCCTTACGAAACTGGAATTAACACAACTTTATTAAGCAAAGCATCAAAGATAGTTTCAAATGCAACTGGATTTCCAGTCCAATATAATAAAGCAATTGTTGGAAAAAATGCATTTGCCCATGAGGCAGGCATTCATCAAGATGGAATGTTAAAAAATAGACAGACTTATGAAATTATGACCCCAGAGAGTGTTGGAGTTAAACAAACCTCATTAGTAATGGGCAAACATTCTGGACGTCATGCTTTTAAAGACAAATTAAACAGTTTAGGTTATCCAGATTTAACAGACGATGTAGTAGGAAATGCATTTGCTAAGTTTAAGGTTTTGGCAGACAAGAAAAAACATGTTTATGACGAAGATATTATTGCATTAGTTGATGATAGTTTAATTGTTGATAATAAAGTTAGCGCAATTAACTTAAAATCATTAAAAGTGTTTGCTGGTACAGGAGAGCCTCAAAAAGCAGAAATGACTTTAGATGTATATGGAGATGTAAAACAAGCTACAGAAACTGGGGATGGACCAGTTGATGCAATATTTAAATGTATAAAAACTCTTTATCCTCATGATGTAAATTTACAGCTTTATCAAGTGCATGCTGTAACCGAAGGTACCGATGCTCAAGCTACTGTTAGTGTAAAAATTGAGGAAAATGGAAAAACTACTGTAGGTCAAGCAGCAGATACTGATACTTTAGTAGCTTCTGCAAATGCTTACATAAATGCTTTAAATAAAATGATAATTAAACGAGATAAAACAGCTCCAATGGAGCAAGAAAGTCAAAAGGTAAGGGGAATATAATGGGATTATTCGATAGCGTTAAAAAAGTATGGAGCCAAGATATGGCGATTGATCTTGGAACAGCAAATACACTAGTAGTATTAAAAGGAAAAGGTGTTGTTCTTAATGAACCTTCGGTTGTTGCGATTGTTGATCAAGGCGGAAAGAAAAATGTTTTAGCTGTTGGAGATGAAGCCAAAACAATGCTTGGAAGAACACCTGGGAATATTAGTGCTATCAGACCTTTAAGAGATGGTGTTATAGCAGACTTTATAGTTACAGAAGAGATGATCAAACACTTTATAAAAAAAGTTCATAAAGGAAGTACTTTCGCTAATCCTAGAATTTTAATATGTGTACCAACTGGTTCAACTCCAGTTGAAAGAAAAGCAATTCAAGACAGCGCATTAGCTGCGGGAGCAAGAAGAGTTCAATTAATTGAGGAACCAATTGCTGCAGCTATTGGAGCCGGACTTCCAATTTCTGAAGCCACAGGGTCAATGATTGTTGATATAGGTGGTGGTACCAGTGAGATAGCAGTAATGTCCCTAGGTGGATTGGTTTATTCTAAATCTTTGAGAGTTGCGGGTGATGCAATGGATACAGCAATAGTTAATTATATGAGAAAAGAATACAATTTACTTATCGGAGATACTACTGCTGAAAAAATTAAAAAGGAAATGGGTACAGCTGTTCCAACAGGAACTAACACTTACCCAGTAAAAGGTAGAGATTTAAGATCAGGCACTCCTAAAGAAGTAAATATTACCGAGGAAGATACTGCTGAAGCATTAAATGATATATTGAAAGAAATGGTTAGTGCAATAAAAGATGCTTTAGAAAATACTCCTCCCGAATTATCTGCTGATCTAGTAGATATGGGTCTTACTTTAACAGGTGGTGGAGCTTTATTAAAAAATATTGATAAAAGATTCTCAAAGGAAACAGGTTTACCAGTACATGTTGCTGATGATCCATTATCTTGTGTTGCAGTTGGAACTGGTAAGGCTTTGGATCAGGAAGAAACTTTTTCTACTATGTTATCTGAATATTAAAAGATGGTAAAAGGCAGAGACGACTTTGTAATTGCCTTAAGATCAGTTTTTTTAAAAAGGAAAGATCAACAAAAGTTTTCGCTTATAAGCTTAATTATTTTATCTGTTGTTATAATAATTTTAAGTAATTTTAATTTTAAACCAATTCAACTTGTTAAGTTAGGAATTAACGAAGTAATATATAGATCTTCTTATGTTGTATCAGTGCCAGAAAATAAAATTAAAGAGGCAATAGCTAAATTTAAATCACACCTTGATTTTTATAAAAATCATCAAAACCAATTAATTAAAATAGAGAATGCAGATGAGATTAAAGTATTAAATACTATTTTAACTGCTGAAAATAAAAGACTTAGAGAGTTGATTGATGAAAGCATAAATTCAGAAGATATATTTGCAAGAGTTTTAATTGATAGAGAAAGTCCATATTTAAAATCAATAGTCTTAAATAGAGGAACTAAAGACAATGTAAAAATGGGAATGGCAGTAATGGATCGAAATTATTTGGTCGGTCAGATTATTGAGGCAAATTATTCAAATTCAAGAGCTCTACTTCTGTCAGATTTAAATAGCAAAATACCAGTAGTAATTCAGCCCCCATTTCTACAAGCTGTAGCATCTGGAACTGGTAAAGATCATGGAATAATTGAATATACCAAAGATGAGTACATAGAAAATCAGATTGAAAAGGGGGCTGTTGTATACACCTCTGGCCTTGCTGGTATTTTTAAACCAGGTATTCCAGTTGGTAAAATAACAAATAGTTCAGAGCAACTAAGTTTTTTTTCTGATTTCGGACAATTAAGTTTTGTAAAGATTGTAGAATTTGAAATAGGGGAGGGTCAATAATGGCTTCATTGAATAAAAGTACATTTTTTAAATCATTCCTCTCTTATTTGCCGATTATTCTTTTGTTTTTTTCAGTGTTTAATGAATTTGACTTTAATTATTTAAAGTTAGATTATTTTTCATTCAACTTCATTTTCATTTTAATCTTTTTTTGGACTTTAAGAAATCCAGATTACCTAGGATATTTCTCAATTTTCTTAGCAGGAATTATTAACGATGTAGTAATTGGTATTCCAATTGGAATAAGCAGTTTTTGTTATTTACTAATCTGTGCCATTACCTCATATATTAGACAAATTACACTAAGTCCAAAATTTATAAATGATTGGCTTTCATTTATCATTGCTGTTTTGCTTATCAATTCAATTCAAGTAATAATTCTAGACTTAGTATTTTTATATCAGGTAGATTTTATGGACTACTTAATAAACTCTGGTTTTACTTTTCTATTTTACCCATTATTTTTTATTTTATTTAACATTTTAAATAGCAAAATTTCAAATAAACAGAATGATTAGCGGTAATTCAGGTATTAGAAAAACAGACGTAATTAATAGACGGATGTTTATTATTGGTGCTGCAAAAATAATTATTTTTACAGGAATTATAGCTAGACTTTTTTCTCTGCAAGTTAACGAAAATAAAAAATATCTTACTCTTTCAGATAAAAATAGAATTAGAGAGTGGAAGTTGCCACCAATAAGAGGTGATATAGTGGATTACTTTGGCAATGTTATAGCCGGAAATTTAAAAGTATATCAACTTCATATAATTCCAGAACAAGTTGAAAACTTCAATTATTTGTTAACTCGATTAAAAACTCTACTTAACCTGAGTGATAAAAAAATAGAAAAAATTGTAAAATTAAAAAATAAATTAAAACCTTGGGAAAGTATTATTGTTTCTGAAAATTTATCTTGGAGTGATTTTTTAAAAATAAATAATTATTTATATGACTTAGTTGGTGTTAAACCAGTTATGACCATTTCAAGAAACTACCCTTTTAGCGAAACTTATACTCATATTCTAGGATATGTCAGTCAACCTAATGAAGAAGAGATTTTGGCTAATGAAACTGTTCAAGAAAGATTTGTTCCAGGTATGAAAATTGGAAAATTAGGTCTAGAAAAAACTTTAGAAAATTACTTGATTGGCACAAATGCCATCCAAAGGTATGAAGTAAATGCTTATGGAAAAAGGATTAATCAACTTGAGCATCAAAAAGGTAAACAAGGTTTAAGAGTAAGATTAACTGTTGATACGGAGGTTCAGAAAGCTTGTGGAAAACTTTTAAATGACCGAGCTGGATCTATAAGTGTGATGGATATTTATACGGGTGATATCATAGCAATGTACTCTTCTCCTTCTTATGACCCAAACAAATTTTTATTTGGAATAAGTAATGATGATTGGTCATTAATTAGAAATAATCCATTAAAACCACTAGTAAATAAGACACTTGCAGGACTTTATTCTCCAGGATCTACAATAAAACCAATTGTAGCTTTATCTGCTTTAGAAAACAAAATTGTTAGTCCAAGTTTTAAAGTTAAATGCACTGGTAAGATGGAGCTCTATGGACAGACTTTTCACTGTTGGAAAGAAAAAGGTCATGGATTTGTAAGTTTAAAAAATGCAATGAAACAATCATGTGATACTTATTTTTATGAAGTTGCAAGATTACTAGGAGTAGATCGATTAAATATTACAGCTGAAAAATTTGGACTTGGTAAAAAAGTGTTAGGAGATTATTTTGATTTTGAGAAACCAGGTTTGTTTCCAAACACTAAATGGAAAAAAAATAATCTTGGAAAAGGATGGGTACTTGGAGAAACATTAATAACTGGAATAGGTCAAGGTTATACGCAAACAACTCCACTTCAATTATGCCTTATGACAGCTCAGATTGCTAATGGAGGTTACTCTATAAAACCAAGAATAATAGTTGATAATAATACTGTTTCTTTCGAAGAAGCTAAAAATAAATTTGAACAAGAGTCTTTATTTTCTGAAGAAAAAAAATTATTTGAGAATCCCAAAAATATAAAAATTGTCCAAGAGGCCATGTTTAGTTCAACTAATGAATTATACGGAACATCATACAAGTCTAGAATAGACGATCCAAAATATCAATTTGCTGGCAAAACTGGTACTGCGCAGGTTAAGAGAATTAGCATGCGAGAAAGAGAACTTGATCTTAAAATTGAGCAAATTCCTTATAAAGACCGAGATCACGCATTATTTGTTGCTTATGGTCCGTATATTAATCCAAGATACGCATTAAGTATTATAGTTGAGCATGGTGGCTCAGGAAGTAAAACTGCAGCACCAATTGCAAAAGAATTGTTCAAATTAATAATTGATAGAAACGATTTAAGAAATAAACAAAAAAATTTTGAAGAAATAGAAATTTGATGTTTCAACACGATAGATTAAATAACGAACTTACTTTTTGGCAAAAGGTTAAAGAGTTAGATTATATTTTACTGATAAGTATATTTTTACTTTCAATATTAAGTTTATTTGTGATGTATTCAACAGATGGAGGAGAAATTCTATTTCACACAAAAAGTCATTTTAGTAAAATAGTAGTCTTTTTCCCTTTAATGATTTTAATTGCGTTTTTTAATATTAGATGGTGGCACAACTTTTCATACTTGTTTTATATAGCTGTAATTCTTTTACTAATTTATGTTTCTTTTTTTGGAATAAAATCATCAGGCTCAAGAAGATGGATGGATTTATATTTATTTAATTTACAGCCATCCGAGTTAATGAAAATAGCAATTATACTTTGCTTAGCAAAATATTATCACAGGGTTAAAATTGAAAATGTAAACTCAGTTACAAGTATCATGACAGTTATAACTATTATTTTAATACCAATTATTATGGTGCTCTCACAACCAGATTTAGGAACTTCAATTCTCATTGCATCAAGTGGACTAATTGTTTTATGGTTGGGAGGTGTTAAGATAAAATATTTTATTTATTCTTTTATAGTTTTTTTAATATCACTACCTTTTGTAATTTCTTTCTTAAAGCCTTATCAAAAATTGAGAATATTGACTTTTTTAGACCCTGATAGAGATCCATTGGGTGCTGGTTATCAAATAATTCAGTCAAAAATAGCAATAGGTTCTGGTGGCTTAGAGGGCAAAGGTTTTTTAAAAGGTACACAAAGTTATTTGGATTTTTTACCTGAAAAACATACTGATTTTATATTCACTTTATTTTCTGAAGAGTTTGGATTTATAGGATCAATAGGATTATTGGTTTTGTATTCAATTATCATTATCAGAATTTTGAGAATAGGTGCTATCTCAAGAAGTAATTTTTCAAGGTTATTCTGTTTTGGATTTGCTTTTGCAATATTCATTTATATTGTTGTAAATCTTTCGATGGTCTTGGGTTTATTGCCAATTGTCGGTTCTCCATTACCGATAATGTCCTATGGAGGTTCCTCTATGTTAGCAACTATGATCGGGTTTGGTATTGTTCTTAGCGCCAAGATAAATCATAAACAGATGATTGCTTAAAATATTTAATTTAATTAAGCATAATTTGTCACTATGAAACTTTAATTTTTTAATTGTATAACGTTCATATGAATAAGAACATTAAGGTTGGAATAGTTGGTGCAGGTATCCAAGGTGTATCAAATGCATTGTTCCTTCAAAAAAAGGGATTTAATGTAACAATATTTGATAGAGATAATCCAGGAAGCCAAGCAGCTTCTTATGGAAATGCAGGACATTTTTCGCCTTATGCTTCACTTTCTTTAAATAGAACTGATGTCTTAGCGGATGTTCCGGCTATGTTATTAAGTTCAACTGGTCCTCTAGCTTTAAAATGGAATTACGTTCCAAAAATGATTCCATGGTTCATGAAATTTATCATGAACACTACAAAAACTAAGATGATGCATACTGCAAAAAATATGCATCAAATTTTAGATTTAGCTCTACCGGCGTATGATGAATTATTTGATGAAATAGATCTTGAAGGATTAGTGGAAAACAAAGGAATACTTTATATCTGGAATGATCAAGATCTAAAAAGTAGGGAATTAGAAATAAGAGTTAGAGATGAATTGGGAGTAAAGCAGCAACTAGTTAATAAAGCTGAAATTCATGATTTAGAACCCCATATTAAACCTTTCTATCATGCTGGAGTTTACTATCCTTATGCAAGACATGCTCGAAATCCAAAAAGAATCCTTTTAAAATTATTTGATCTATTTTTGCAAAAAGGTGGAAAGTTTAACAAAGTAAATATTAAAGATATAAAATTTGATGATGAAAAACCTATTTTTAAAACTGAAACACAAAGTTATGTTTTTGATAAAGCAGTAATTGCTTGTGGCGCTTTTTCTAAAAAATTGACTGACAATTTAGATGAACAAATTCCTCTAGATACTGAAAGAGGATATCATGTTCATTTCAAAAACTGTGATCATTTATTAAGCCGACCAGTAATATTTTCAAACCGTGGTTTTGGAATTACACCAATGGAACAAGGATTAAGAGTAGTGGGTACAGTTGAATTTGGTGGATTAGAAAATCCTTTGTCAAAATCTAGAGTTAAAAATTTAATTAATAATGCAAAATATATGCTTGGTGATTTACCCGAGCATGAGGATGAGTGGTTAGGATTTAGACCAACTTTACCAGACTTTTTACCTGTCATGGGGCCATCAAAAAATTATAAAAATGTTTATTATTGTTTTGGACATCATCATTTAGGATGGACTTTAGGCCCAATTTCTGGAAAGATTGTTTCAGGAATGATTGCGAACGAAAATACAAACTTAGATTTAAAACCTTACAGTTCGTTAAGATTTAGTTAAGTGGGTCAGAACGCCAAAGCATATTTAATGTTGGTTTGTGCAACATTATTTTGGGCAGGCAATTTTACAATTGCGAAGTTTGCATACTTGCAAAACATACCACCAAATACTCTTTCATTTTTAAGATGGTGTCTTGTATGGATAATTTTATTTCCCTTTACGTATCAGGAAATATTTAAATTAAAGTATAAAATTAAAGAAAATTTATATTTATTTTTTATCCTTGGTTTTACCAGTGTTTGTATATTTACTTCATTTACTTATAATGCTTTAAATCATACCCAAGTAATCAATGCATCTCTTTTTAATACTGCAATACCAGTTACAATAATTTTAGTTTGTTTTTTGTTAAAAATTGAAAAAACAAATATTTTTCAATTATCAGGCCTGTTTATTTCTGTATTAGGTATTTTAGCTATTATCACACGATTGGATCTTAATATTTTGCTTTCTTTAAGTTTTAATAAAGGAGATTTATTTATGATAGGTGCGATAATTGCATGGGGAGTTTATTCAGCATATTTAAGAAAAAGAAATTTTGATGTTTCTCTACTTGCCCTTGTACAAATCATATGCACGTTTGGCCTAATATTTCTTTTGCCTTTATTTTTTATCGATATAATTCAAGATAAAGTTGTAGAGATAAATAGTAACTTTTTTTATATTTTATTTTATATTGCTTTGTTTCCAAGTATTGGCTCTTACTATTGTTGGGCAGGTGCTGTGGCGATTATTGGAGCCAATCGGGCAGGAATTTTTTTATCATTAATTCCTTTATTCAGTACAATTTTTGCAATCATACTTTTTAATGAAAAATTTTTATTTTTTCATTTAATTGGGTCTATTTTAATTATATTAGGTCTATTTTTATCAAACAAAAAAATTAAAAATGCTTAAAGTAGCTATATTAGATGATTACCAAAATGTTGCTCAACAATTTGTTGATTTAGAAAAATTATCTGGAAAATATGAATTTAAAATTTTCAGTGAACCTTTCGTAGATGAGGCAGATGCTATCGATCAATTAGCTGATTTTGAGGCTCTTTTGATAATGAGGGAAAGAACCCCAATTACAAAAAATCTAATTGATAATTTAAGTGATTTAAAATTTGTTATCACGAGTGGATTAAGAAATAGATCTATAGACCTAGAAGCTGCTAAAAAAAGAAAAATTATAGTTTGTGGGACAGATATTAATATCAATCCTACTCCTGAACTAACTTGGGCATTAATTCTTGGCTTAGCTAGAAATTTTAAAGAAGAGTTTGATAATATGTATCAAGGATACTGGCAAACTACTATTGGTGTTGAGCTAAAAGGAAAAATATTAGGATTAATTGGATTGGGAAGAGTAGGAAGTGAAGTTGCAAAAATTGGAAAAGCTTTTGGAATGCAAGTTATGGCTTGGAGTGAAAATTTAAGTTTAGATAAATGCAAAGAGCTAGATGTCTTGCCATGTAGTAAAGATGATTTAATAAAGAATTCAGATGTATTGTCTATTCATGTTCAGGGCGGAGAGAGATATAAAGATTGTATAACATTGAAAGAGTTGGATAATATGAAGAAGACAGCTTTTTTAATTAATACTTCGAGAGGTCCAATAGTTAATGAAGATGATTTGATTATAGCATTATCAACTAATGTAATTGCTGGTGCTGGAATCGATGTTTATGAAAAAGAACCTCTGCCTGAAAATAATAAATTAAGATTTTTACCTAACGCTTTGTTAACTCCGCATATAGGATATGTAACAGCAGAAAATTACAGTATTTTTTACAATCAAATGATCGAGGGATTAGAGGCTTGTGTTAATGGAAAGCCAATCAGAGTTTTAGAGTAACCATGGAGTTACCAGTTGTAAATCACGAAGATTATTTTGCAAAAATTGGAGATGATCATAAATTTCCAATAAATAAATTTAGTGAACTTGCAAATTATTTAATTAAAAAAAATGTAGTCAAAAAGTTTCATAAACCTTATCCATGCTCATCTGAAACATTAAAATTTGCTCATTCTGAAAAATATATAAGAGACATCACAAATAAAACTTTAGACATAGATGGTGTTAAAAAAATAGGTTTTCCTTTGGTAGACAGTGTTGTTAAGAGATCTTTGGTTGCAACAGGGGGGACTGTGTTGGCATCAAAACTTGCTATAAATTATGGAATTTCTTGTAATACTGCTGGAGGGAGCCACCACGCTAATTACAATGGTGGTGCCGGTTACTGTGTATTTAATGATGTAGCAGTTGCAGCTCATTATTTGCTAAACAGGGGCCTAGCAAATAAAATTTTAATTGTAGATCTTGATGTTCATCAAGGAAATGGAAATTCAGATATTTTTAAAGAAAATAGAAATGTTTTTACGTTTAGTATGCATTCAAAAACTAATTATCCTGCAAAAAAATCTATTAGTGATTTAGACGTAGAACTAGAAGATAACACAGAGGATGATACTTACATCAAAACGTTAAAGCACTATTTAACAGAGTTAAATCAAGAAAATTTTGATTTTGTTTTTTATATTGCAGGAGTAGATATTCATTTTAATGATCGATTAGGTAAATTAAAAATTTCCGATCAAGGTGTAAAATTAAGAGATGAGCTAGTAATAGAAAATTTTTATTCAAAAAGAATACCTTTTTGTGGAGTTTTAGGAGGAGGATACAATAAAGATTTTGAAAAATTAGTAGAATTGCACTCTATACTGCATCAAACTTGTGCTAAATATATTTAAATGACAAAAAAAATTAATCCAAACCTGACAGCAGAACAAAAATTAATTTTGTTTGAGGAAGGCACAGAACTTGCTGGATCAAGTGAACTTAATCATGAAAAAAGAGAAGGAAGTTTTCATTGTGCAAATTGTGGTGAGAAGTTATTTGACTCAAATACTAAATATGAAAGTGGATCTGGTTGGCCATCTTTTTATGAATCTTTACCAGATGTTTTTGAAACAAAAACAGATTATCATTTAGGTTATGGAAGAACAGAGTATCATTGTAAAAAATGTGGAGGTCACCATGGACATATATTCGATGATGGTCCAGAGCCAACTGGAAAAAGATATTGCAATAATGGTGTCTGTTTAGTTTTTAAACCAAAAGCTTAAAAATAATTTTAATTTTTTAACAAATCTTGAAGTTTATTTTCTTTTTCTAGGGCCCTTATTTCATCATAGCCACCTATATGCTGCTCATCAAAAAAAATTTGTGGAATTGTTCTTTTTCCATTTGCTTTTTTAATCATTTCATCCATTGCACCTTCAACTTTTGAAATATCAATTTCATTATATGGAGCATTGTTTCTTGTTAATAATCTTTTTGCAGCCTCACAATAGTTACATAGGGGGCCAGTATACATGGTAATTTTTTTCATAACTTATAGATAGTCACCTTTTTTAATTTTACTAGTGATTTCTTTTCTAGAATATTCAAATTTTTTTCTATGTTTGATACTTTTTTGATTTACTCTTTTTCTCCACAATCTAAATGATGATGGTTTTAAAGATCTTCTCATAATTTTAATTACATCAGATTCTCGCTTCCCGGTTTTTTTCTCAATTTCCTCAAAAGTAATTCTGTCTGCCCATGCCGCCCAAATTACCCAGTCTGGGTCATCAATACTGGGTTCAGGATTTTTAACTTTAGTTACTGGGGTGTAGCCTTTTTTTTTCATAAATCCTTTATATTTGAAAAAAAAATTTAATGCATTTTTTTTACCCTCTGATATTATGATTTAGATAGTCCTTCTTAGCCATCTTTAGCTCCCGGTTTTTAAGGACTATCTTCTCTAAAAATATGCTTCCTTTAGAATTCATACTTTATTTACAGATTATCATTTTTTTATTCATTACTCCCGGCACTCCTAGAATAGTTATAATTTCTTACTCAATGAATTATGGTGTAGGGAAATGTGTTTGGTCAGCGCTTGGAGATGTTACTGCAAATTTAATTCAAGCTACTTTGGTAATTTTTGTAATAGGTTCTTTTTTTTCAGAAAATTCATTAATCCTTAATATTTTTAAATGGATTGGAGTTCTTTATATTTTATATCTTGCTTATGATATTTATAAGTCTCGTCCAAAAAATTTAAAAGATAAGGAAGAAGTCACAAAAAGTAATTTATCTTTTTTTAGAGATGGATTTTTAGTTGCAGGAACCAGTCCTAAAGCTTGGATGTTTTTTCCTTTTATATTTCCACAATTTATTGATTTTAGTTCTAATCTTTTAAGTCAATTTATAATTTTAATTACAACTTACATTGTGTTAGATTTTTTATCTCTGATTGGTTATGCAATACTTGCACAAAAATTGATTAAATGGATTACTGCAAATCCGAAAACTATTAATACAATTTCAGCGAGTGTTTTAGTCATTATTGCTGGAATTATTGTTATTACACAACAGTATTAAACTCATACTAAGTCTTTATTCCTACTTGCATTGTGTGAAAATTGTTTATTTAATTAGTAATTAATTAATTAAAGGGGAAATAAAATGAAGTTAAATAAAATAATTTTAAGTTTTGTTTCTGCATTAGTAATTTTATTTTCAACTTCTGTTGCATCTTTTGCAAAAGTAGTTGGTGACAAAATTATTTTAGGTGCTGCAATTTCCTTAACTGGTAAGTACTCATCAAATGGTGTTCATACTCAAAATGGTTATAACATGGCCGTTGACAGAATTAATAGCATGGGTGGTGTAAAGGTTGGTGGAAAAACTTATAAGTTTGACATTATCTATTACGATGATGAATCAAACCCTAAGAGAGCTGCACAGCTTGCAGAAAGATTAATTTCACAAGATGGTGTTGAGTTTATGCTTGGCCCATACAGTTCAGGTCTTACAAAAGCTATTGCACCTGTAACTGAAAAATATGGTGTTCCAATGGTAGAGGCGAATGGTGCTTCTAGATCTTTGTTTACCAAAGGTTACAAATATCTATTTGCAGTATTAGCTCCGGCAAACTTATATCTTGATGTAGCAATTGAAACAGCAGTTGAGCTAAATGGTGGAAAACCAGTAAGAATTGCTCAAGCATTTGAACAAGATGCTTTTTCACAGGATGTTAGATTAGGTATTTTAGATGCCGCAGAAAGAACTGGATCTGAAATCATCATCGATGACAAACTGCCTAAAGAGTTAAATGATATGGCTGCAACTTTGGTTAAAGTTAAACAAATGAAACCAGATGTTTTAGTTGTATCAGGTCATACTAAAGGTGCATTGACTGCAGTAAGACAAATTGCTGAAATGAAGGTTGATGTTCCAATGTTGGCTATGACTCACTGTGATGCAGCGAAATTATCAAAACAACATGGTGCTAATTCTCAGTATGCACTATGTGCCTCTCAATGGCATAAATCTCTGACTTATAAAGATGATTTCTTTAAAGATGGAATGACCTATGCTGCAGACTTTGAGAAAGAGTTTGGATATGATCCACCATACCAATCTGCTGAGTCTTCAGCTGCGTTATTGGTGTTCAAAGATGCATTTGAAAGAGCCAATTCTTTTGATCAAAAGAAAGTAAGAGATGCTCTTGCAGCTACTAACATGCAAACATTCTATGGAAATATTAAATTTGCACCTGGCGGTCAGAACGTTGATAAACCAATGGTACTTTTCCAAGTAATGTGTGATGATGCTGGTAAGTGTGAAAACAAAGTTGTTGCTCCATTAAAATGGGCATCTGCTAAGTTAATTCACCCAATGCCTAAGTGGTCTGAAAGATAAAAATTAAAAATTGAGCCCCCTGGTAATAGGGGGCTTTTTTTTATATAAACCAAAAAAGATTTTATGGATTTTCTTGTATTTCAATACCCAATGATAACTGTTCAAGCTTGCTTGGATGGTATTCTTTTAGGAGTATTGTTCGCATTAATTGCTTATGGAATGGCACTTCAATGGGGTGTTATGAATATAATTAATATTGCTCAAGGAGATCTTGTTATTTTAGGAGGATACATTGCGTACTTTATGTATCTTTATGGTATTCATCCAGCATGGGGAGTAATTGTTGCTCCAATTATAATGTATTTCGTAGGTATTGCGATCTATAAACTGGTTATAAATAAAGTAGTCGATAGAGATTTATTTATCTCAATTTTAGCTACATTTGGAATAAGTATTTTATTCATGCAATTAATGAACTTTGCATTTGGTGCAGATGTTGTGCTTGCAAATTCGCATTATGGTACAACAATGTTGTTTGATAATAATGTTGTTCTTCCTAATTCAAAAATATTTTCAGCATTTATCAGTATTTTATTTGCAGTTTGCTTAGTGATTTATATGAAAAAATCTAAGCTTGGACGAGCAATTAGAGCAACTGCTCAAAATGCACGTGCTGCAAAAATTTTAGGTGTAGATACTGAAAAAGTATATGCGGCAACTTTTGGAATTAATGCTGCTTTATGTGGTGTAGCTGGAGCTTTAATCTCTATAACATTCACTATTCACCCTTATATGGGATTACCTTATACGATTAGATCTTTTATGATTGTAATTGTTGCTGGTTTAGGAAATTTACCAGGTGTTGCAATGTCAGGTATGGGATTAGGAGTTTTTGAGGAATTTGCAGATTATATTTTAGGAACAGAATTTAGAATTGGATCAGTATTTTTATTACTAGTATTAATTTTAGTTTATCGAAGATTTAAACTTTCAAGAAAGAGAGAGTACTTAAAATGAGGAAAGTTAAAATCAATGATAATCAAGGTCAAACAGTTGAAGTTGACATAGATAAATTTAAAAAACACTTAGATGAATATCATTCATCAGGCTCAAGTGTACATGATGAAGATGGTCATTATTTTACAGTAGATCAAAATTTCAGAGAAAAAATTAATAGTCTATATGAACAAAAATAATTTAATACTTTATATAGGAATTTTAATATTTGGTTTAGCAGCACCATTTATATTTCCAGCATTTAAAGTACAATTATCAATTCTTTGCATTCTAATTGTTCTTGCAACTACTTGGAATATTCAAGGAGGAGAAATGGGCTACAATACATTTGGAAATATTTTGTTTTATGGACTGGGTATGTATTTGTGTGCTTCAGTTCAGGTTGGAATGTTTTTTCCATTAGCAGAATGGACAGAAAGTGGTGGTGAAAAAACATTTGTACATACTCCTACCCAATTTTTCCAAGGTATGGCGATGGGACTTGTTGTTGCTGCAGTAGTTCCAACTATTGTTGCTGGTTTAATTGGTTATGCAATTTTAGGATTGAGAGGTCACTACTTTGCTATTTGCACTCTAGGATTAGGAGTAGCTGCTGGAGAAATTTCTGGAGGAATTGAAATTATTGGAGCAGGACAAGGTTTTACTACTCCACCTTTTCCTAATGTAGGAGGCTTAGAAGCTAGAGGAGAATTCTTTTACTTTTTAAGTTTTATAGTTTTAGTTTTGACATTTATAACTGTTAAAGCGATTTACTCTACTAGATTTAAGTTAATCCTTAATGCAATCAGAGACAATGAAGACAAGGCTGAAGCTATGGGAATTGCAACAATGAAATATAAAATTATTGGTTGGATGATTTCTGCATTTTTCTGTGGTCTTGCAGGAGGAATAATGGGTGGACTAGTCGGATATATCGACTCTACAGATGTTGCTTTTGATGGAAGAGAAATGGGAGTGTTCATGGTTTTAATGGCAATATTAGGTGGTAAAGGAACTCTTTGGGGACCAGTTATCGGTGCAACAATATTCCATATTTTTAAAGAAGGATTTTGGACATTCTTCCTAGGCTGGCAGTATGTAGCCTTGGGAGTATTAATCGTGGTGATCGTAATTTATTTCCCTGAGGGATTAATGGGATGGTTAAGAGAAAAATATCCTCACAGATTTGGAGAGGTAGTTGATGAAGCTGATCGAAAGGCTCAGGTAGAGATAAAATGAGTATTTTAGAAGTTAATAATGTTAGTAAATCTTTTGGAGGAGTAAAAGCTAATGTTGATATCTCCATGTCAGTTGAAAAAGGTAAAATAGTAGGATTAATTGGCCCAAATGGATCAGGAAAAACAACTTTATTTAATTCAATTGTAGGCACTTATCCAATAGACCAGGGTTCAATTAAATTTAATGGAAAAGAGGTTTCTGAACTTCCTGTTCCCGTAATAGCAAAGCTAGGTTTATTAAGAACATTTCAACAAACAAGAATATATGGAAAACTGAACTGCATTGATAATATGCTAATTAGTCATAAGGGTAGTGATGAAAATATATTAAAACTGTTTTCAAAAATACCTCAAGAGCTTACAGAAAAAGCAGAAAATTTACTAAATTTTGTTGGTTTATATCAAAAGAGAAAACTTAGAGCAGGTGATTTATCTTTTGGACAACAAAAACTTTTAGAACTTGCTATGGCATTAATGAATGAACCAGAAATGCTTTTACTAGATGAACCAACAGCAGGAATAAATCCAACTTTAATCAATGGAATTATTGATAGGTTGATAAAAGTAAATCAAGATTTTGGTATCACTCTTTTGGTTATTGAACACAATATGAGAGTGATCATGCAATTAGCGGAGAATATATTTTGTTTAGCTCACGGCAAAATGTTAGCAAATGGTTCACCAGATGAAATTAAAAACGATAAGCGTGTTATCGATGCATACCTAGGAGCCCAATAATGTCAAATCAATATGAAGTTTTAGGAAAAGCTCCAACACCAGAAGATTTAAAAAAACTATCTCCAAATGAAATACATCTTACAATTAAAAATTTAAATGCTGGCTATGGTAAAATGGAAATTTTACATAATTTTGATTTATTCGTGAACAAAGCACAATCATTGTGTTTGATTGGACCAAACGGAGCTGGTAAATCTACAATTCTTCACTCAATTTATGGATTTACAAACATCTTCTCTGGTCAAATTGAAATAGAAGGAAAAGAAATTACAAATCTTACACCAGCTGAAAAATTAAAATCAGTTGGAATTGCATATATCTTACAAGACAATTCTGTATTCCCAGATATGACAGTTGAAGAAAACTTATTAATGGGTGGATATATTAAAGATAAAACCGAAGAGTCTTTTGAAGAAGCTGAAAGAATTTTAGAAAAATACGAGAGATTAAGAAATAGAAGAAATCAGCCTGCTAAAGTTTTATCAGGTGGTGAAAGAAGATTGTTAGAAATCTCTAGAGCTTTAGTTATGAAACCATCCGTTCTATTAGTTGATGAACCTTCAATTGGTTTAGAACCTAGATATATTGACATGGTTTTTGAAATTTTGAGAGATCTTCAACAAAATGAAAAGAAAACTATTATATTAGTTGAACAAAATGCCAAAAAAGGACTAGAATTTGCAGACATTGGATATGTATTAGTATCTGGACAAACTGCAATTGCTGGCAAAGGGGATGATTTATTGCAAAACCCTGATGTTGGTAGACTATTCCTTGGTGGCTAATGATAAATAAAGATTTCTTTTTTAAAGGCTATAAATCAATACTAGCTCACGATAGCCCAGCAATAGCTTTAGGTTGTTGTTTTATTGCTATAGGAGCTCTTTTAAAAAATCTTGGCTTCAATATTCAAGAAAGCATTTTTTCTACCATGCTGACTTATGCATTGCCAGGATCTCTAGTTATGGCAGAGTCTTTATTGGTTGGTGCTTCTTTATTAAATATTTTTTTAGCAGTTTGGTTTGTTAATGCTCGTTTATATCCAATGGCTGTTTCTTTGTTTCCATTAATGATGCATGAAGATCAACCAAAGTGGAAATATTATTTTTCATGCCATTTCATAGCTGTATCAGCTTGGTTGATTATGAAGAGTAATTATAAGACTATTCCAGAAAAATATAGAATTGATTATTGGATAGGGATTGGAAGCGCTACTTGGAGTGTTGCTGTAATTGGGACTTTAATAGGTTTTTATTTTTCAGAATATTTAAACAAAGAAATGATGATGGGTTTAGCTATTTTAAATCCTGTATATTTTTTATGCATGATGGTAGGAGCGTCAAAAACAAGACAAGTAACTTTATCAGTTTTACTTGGAATTATTTTGGGACCTGTTTTTTATTTTTTTTCACCTGAATGGTCTATTTTATTAGGTGGAGTAGTTGGTGGCACTATTGCTTACTTAATAGGAGAAAAAAATGTCAACTAGTATCGTTTTAGCAATTTTGGTGACATCCCTTGCAACTTTTTTATCAAGATTTCTTGGAGCAATAAGCTCAGAAGGTATAAAAGAAACTTCTAAGATATTTAAATGGTTTAACTGTTTAGCTTATGCAACTTTAGCAGCCCTAATTGCAAGAACAATAATTTTTCCAGTTGGTGTGATGGATGACTCAAGCTACTTAGTAAGATTTGTTGTTGTTGTACTATCCTTAACTGTTTTTTTTATTTCTAAAAAAAATTATGTTTATCCCACAATTTTCTCTGCCATAAGTATGGCAATATTAATTAATTATTTCTAAATAAAATTGATTTATTAAAAAACTTAACTTAAGGTTTCTTATGGAAAAAATACCTGGTTTAGAAATTCAAGAACATGATAAATCAAAAAGAATTTTGAATATTAAAATTACTGATGAGATTATTAAGAAATTAGTTTTTCCATTTAATAAATTTGACTTAACAGCTTTAGAACTAAAGCCTTTTACAAGGTTTACAATAGCAAAAAGTTTAGATGATTTAACAGAAAATAAACTTAGTAAACTAATGAACTCAATAATTAGAGATCGTTCAACTGGTTGTTTTATAATTGGACCAAAAAATATTTCACCAAAAATTAATGATAAATTTTTAGTAAAATTATCAACAGCTATTGCCTATTTAATTGGAAATCCTAACCATGATTCAATGGCAGGAAAATACTATGCTCGTTTTCATGTTAAACACGAAGACGCGAGTGACTCTTATTTAAGAAAAGCTTACCGTAATATGGATCTTCATACAGATGGAACTTATGTTAAAGAAATTACTGATTGGTTAATTATGACAAAGTTAGAAGAAGAAAATGTAGAGGGTGGAGAGACTGCGATGTTGCATTTAGATGATTGGGAACATTGCAAAGAACTATCAAATGATCCTGTGGGTAAACAAGATTTTCTTTGGAGCTCACCTAAGAGTAAAAATGTAGATTATAAAGTTGAGCATCCAGTTTTTTCTTCAGATGATAAAGGAAGACCACATATTTCATATATTGACCAATTTCCTGAACCAAAAAACATGGAACAAGGCAATTTTTTACAGAGATTATCTGATGCTCTGGAAGGAAGTGAAAATAAAGTAATTACAAAGTTACCGGTTGGTTGCTCTATAATTGCAAATAATTATTTTTGGCTTCATGGAAGAAAACCTTTCAAAGAAAATAAAGAATTAAGCAGAGAATTGTTGAGAATTAGAGGATCTTTTTTTGTTAATTAATTCAATATAATCAATATAAAGTAACCAAAATATTATGATTTTAGGTTTTATTGGTACGGGTAAAATTGCATCTTCAGTAATAACTGGAATATGTAAATCTAATCTTAAATTTAATAAAATAATAATTTCTCCAAGGAATAAACAGATTGCTAAAAGTTTAAAAAAAAAGTTTAAAAAAATAGTTATTGCTAAAGATAACCAACAAATTGTTGATCAATCTACTTGGGTATTTTTATCTATTACACCTACGGTGGGAGAGAAGATAATTAAAGATTTAAAATTTAAGTCTAGTCAAACAATTGTTAGCTTTATATCTACAATAACTCTATCACAGTTAAAAAAAGCCATTAAAGTAAAAGCAAAAATAGTAAGAGCAATTCCTTTGCCACCAATATCATTAAAGAAAGGACCAGTTCCAATTTGTCCTCCGAATTCAAAAGTGAAAGCTTTTTTTAATCACTTAGGAACTACTGTGGAAATCAAAAATGAAAAATCTTCGATAAACTTTTGGTCTACTTCTGGAATGATGGCACCTTTTTATGAAACGCAAAGAGTAATGTCTGATTGGTTAGTAAAAAAAGGGGTAAAAAGAAATAATGCTCAAAAATATATAACTTCTTTGTTTTTAGCTTTGTCAGAAGATGCGGTTATGCATTCTAAAGAAAATTTAAAAGAGTTAGTTAAAGAGTCACAAACACCTAAAGGATTAAATGAACAGGGTGTCAATGAATTGACAAAATCTGGTTTTTATAAATCATTAGAGAAAACTTTAAATAGTATTTACAAAAGATTAGATAAATAAATGTCTGAAAATATTTTAGAGATAAATAATTTATCAAAGTATTTTGGAGGACTTGCAGCAGTTTCTGATTGTTCTATTAAAGTTAAAAGAGGTACTATCACAGGTATAATAGGTCCAAATGGATCTGGTAAAACAACTTTATTTAACTTAATTGCTGGAAATTTAAAATCTTCAGGTGGGAGTGTAACGTTTGATGAAGAAAATATCACAGATGTTCCATCTTACGAATTATTCTCAAAAGGTTTGCTTAGAACTTTTCAAATAGCACATGAGTTTTCAAATTTATCTGTTTTGGAAAACTTGATGATGGTACCAGGAAATCAATCAGGTGAAAAGCTAATGACAGCATTATTTAAGCCAGGGTTAGTTTCAAAAGAGGAAGCGGAAGTTAAAGAAAAAGCAAAAGAAGTAGTTGAATTCTTAAATCTAGGGCATTTGTCAAATGAGCTTGCAGGAAATCTTTCTGGAGGTCAAAAAAAGTTGTTAGAACTTGGAAGAACCATGATGGTTGATGCAAAATTAGTATTATTGGATGAAGTAGGGGCAGGAGTAAATAGAACTTTATTAAAAGATCTGGGTACTGCAATCGAAAAGCTAAATAAAGAAAAAGGTTATACTTTTTGTATGATTGAGCATGATATGGATTTTATAGGGAGATTATGTGATCCTGTGATTGTTATGGCTGAAGGTTCGGTTTTATTTGAGGGTACGGTTGATGAAGCTAAAAAAGATGAAAAGGTAATAGAAAGTTATCTTGGCAGAGGATCAAAATTAAAGGATGAAGTTTAATGGCATATTTTGAAGGAATAGAGATGACTGGTGGTTATGGAAATGGACCAGATATAATTAATTCTTGTTCTGTTGAAGTAAACAAAGGAGAAATTGTTTCTATTCTAGGACCTAATGGTGCTGGAAAATCTACAGCTATGAAAGCAATGTTAGGTTTATTAAATTTAAAATCTGGATCAGTTAAAATTGATGGTAAGGATATTTCAAAACTTTCTCCACAGGATCGAGTTAAACAAGGAATTTCATTTGTTCCTCAAACAAAAAATGTTTTTGCGGGAATGACGGTTGAGGAAAATTTAGAAATGGGCGCCTTTTTAGTAAACTCTGAGATAAAAAATATTATTGAGGAAATTTACGAACTATTTCCAATCCTTAGAGAAAAAAGAAACCAAATGGTAGGTGAATTATCTGGTGGTCAAAGACAACAAGTAGCACTTGGAAGAGCGTTAATGATTAAACCGACAGTACTAATGTTAGATGAACCAACTGCAGGGGTATCACCAATTGTTATGGATGAATTGTTTGATCATATCGTTAAAGTAAAAAGAACTAATGTTGCTATTTTAATGGTAGAACAAAATGCTAAACAAGCATTAAATATTTCTGATAGAGGCTACGTATTAGTTACTGGAGAAAATCGTTATTCAGGAACAGGCAAAGAATTATTGAACGATCCAAGAGTAAGAAGCTCTTTCTTAGGAGGATAATATGGATCTTATTAATGCAATAATTCTTTTACTAAATTATATTTTTATTCCAGGACTTACTTATGGTTCTCAATTAGCTTTGGGTGCAATTTTTGTTACTTTAATTTATGGAATTCTGAGATTTGCTAATTTTGCAACTGGAGACATGATGTCATTTGGAACCATGATGACAATTTTATTCACTTGGTATTTTCAATCTTTAGGTATTTCTCTTGGAGTTCTGCCTACAGCTTTAATTGCACTTCCATTTGGTATTTTTTTTATGATTTTATACATGCTTACAATCGATAAATTTGTTTTTAAGTATTACAGAACTCAAAAAAGTCCTCCAGTTCAGTTTGCTATGGTTAGTATAGGTGTGATGTTTGTGACCCAAGCAGTTGTTAGAATTATAATAGGTCCAGGAGATAGAAGGTTTTTTGATGGAGAAAAATTCATTATCAAGGCTAGAGAATTTAAAGAAATGACAGGTTTAAACGAAGGACTCGCCCTTAAATCTACTCAGGTCATTACTATTTTTGTTACAATAGTTTTAGTCTCTTTATTGTTCTGGTTTTTAAATAAAACTAAAACAGGAAAAAGCATGAAAGCTTACTCTGATAATGAAGATCTTGCTTTGCTTTCAGGAATAGATCCTAAGAAAATAGTATTGGTAACCTGGGTAATTGCAGGAATTTTAGCTACTATTGGAGGAGCTTTGTATGGTTTAGATAAAAGTTTTAAACCTTTCACTTACTTTAATAATATGCTTCCTATTTTTGCTGCAGCAATTGTTGGAGGAATTGGAAATCCTTTTGGTGCATTTTTGGGTGGCTATGTGATTGCTTTTTCAGAAATTTTATTAACATATGCATATAAGAAATTTTTTATGTACATATTACCTGAAAGTATGGAACCAGAAGGCCTAATTCAATTACTTTCAACCGATTACAAATTTGCAGTTTCATTTTCAATTTTGGTGATTGTATTACTTTATAGACCCTCAGGGATATTCAAAGGGAAAGTATTGTGAGAAAAAATCTAAACGTTATTGCAGCATACAGTATCATGATGGTTCTAATTCTATTAGTTGGAATTTTTCAATCATGGAATATTGCATTATCAATATTTAATCTTTGCTTAATTTCAGCAGTCATGACCATGGGTGCAAACATACAATGGGGTTATGCTGGTTTAATAAATTTTGGAATAATGGGATATACAGCTTTAGGAGGTCTTGCTGCAGTAATAATTTCAGTTGATCCTGTCCAAGAAGCATGGAGGGCTGGTGGATTTGATATTTTAATGTGCTTATGGCTCATCATTGTAATGGTTTTAGTTATCAGATTTATTTTGAAAAATTTTGAAAAATCAAAACTAAGAACTTACAGTATTGCAGCTCTAATTATTGCAGCTATCATAATTATCAGAGTTACAGCGGAACCAGGTATTGAAAAAATTGAAGCTGTAAATCCTGCAACTACTGGTTTTCTAGGCGGGTTTGGTTTACCTATTATTTTCTCCTGGATCGTAGGTGCATTATTTGCTGGAGGTTTAGCGTTTATAGTTGGAAAAGTTGCTTTAGGTTTAAGAGCTGATTATCTAGCAATTGCAACATTATTGATTTCAGAAATTGTAATAGCAATAATTAAGCATGAGGACTGGTTAACTAGAGGTGTTAAAAATGTTATTGGCTTAAAGAGGCCAGCTCCATATGAGGTCGATCTGCAGACCACTGATTGGTTTATAAATTTAGTAGAAAAGTTTAAATCTAGTAAGTTAGATCTAATTACTGATTTATCCGAAAGACAAGCAGCTTTAAATCAATTCGTAATAGAAGGCTCCTCAATATTTGTTAAACTTTGTTACTCAGGTTTATTTTTAGTTGTTGTTATAATACTTTTAATTCTTACGCAGAAAGCTCTTTATTCTCCATGGGGAAGAATGATGAGAGCAATAAGAGATAATGAAGAAGCAGCAAATGCTATGGGTAAAAATGTTGTGAAACAACATTTGCTAATATTTATTTTAGGTTCAGCAATTGTTGGAATTGCAGGAGCAATGCTAGTAACTCAGGATGGATTATTTACACCAGGAAGTTATAGACCAATGAGATATACATTCTTAATTTGGGTAATGGTAATTGTTGGAGGAAGTGGAAACAATTTTGGTGCAATTTTAGGTGGCTTTGTTGTATGGTTTTTATGGATCGAAGCAGCACCAATTTCAATGTTTTTAATTAACTTCTTTACAGCAGGTATTCCTGAAACAAACGCTATCAAAGCTCATCTTATTGAAAGTGTTCCTTATTTTAGATTTTTATTGATGGGTTTAGGTTTGTTATTCATAATGAGGTACCGACCTAAAGGTATACTTCCAGAAAAAATAGAAATAAAATAATTAAACATGAAATATATTATTTTAGGTGCTGCTATTGCTTGGGCTATGTATATGGCTGACAAGTATATGTTTTAATGAACAGAAATCTTTCACTTCTTATTTCAAGCCAAGTTTTTGGTTTCACAGCAGCCAATGTAACAGTTTTTTTAAGTGGAATAATCGGAAGTCAGCTTTCAACTATTAAATCATTAGCTACTTTTCCTCCTTCAATTTATGTAGTTGGTATAGCAATCTCTACTATTTTTGCTGCAAAAGTTATGTCAATTATTGGCAGACGTTTAGGTTTTGTTTTGGCATCTATAGGTAGCTCTTTAGCTTGTTTACTTGCTGCTTACTCAATCTTTATTAATAGCTTCATAATATTTTCATTTTCTTGTTTTTTACTTGGTACTGGAATGGCTTTCATTCATCAGTATAGATTTGCAGCAGCTGAAACAGTTGAAAAAGATAAAGCACCCAAGGCAGTTTCTATGCTTTTGTTAGCTGGAATTGTCTCTGCATTTATAGGAATTACTTTAGCAAATAAAACAAAAGATTTAATTAGTGATCATGTTTATGTTGGATCGTATATCGCATTAGCATGTCTTACTATAATGCCTGCAATTTTTTTAAGTTTTTATAAAAATTCAAAAATTACTAATAAAAATAATTCAACATATTCCAATGTTAGGACTTACAAAGAATTTGTCTCTGATCCAAAATTTTTACAAGCAATGGTAGCTGCTACTTTTGGTTATGTGGTTATGGCATTTTTAATGACAGCTACTCCAATTAGTATGCATTATGTCCATAAATTAAGTGTAGACAAAGTTGGACTGGTTATCCAATTTCACGTACTTGGAATGTTTCTCCCATCATTGTTCACAGGTAACCTAATAAAGAGATTTGGTTTTTCAAATATAATGTACATGGGAGTTTTTTTTTATGCTTTGACAATATCATTAAGCTTATTTGAACCAACTTTTATAAATTATTTTGCCTCATTGATATTTTTAGGTATAGGATGGAATCTTCTATATATCTCAGGAACTAGCTTGTTAGTTACCACTTACAATGAGCAAGAAAAATTTAAAGCCCAAGGATTTAATGATCTAATAGTTTTTTCTGCTACAGCAATTGGAAGTTTATCAGCAGGAATTTTAATTTCATTGTTGAGTTGGAAAATGGTAAATTTTATGTGCATTCCTTTTTTGATAATTATTTTATTTGTAATTTTGAGAGCAGATATAAAAAAAGCCCCAGCAAACTAATTTACCAGGGCTTTTTAAAATAAGATTTAAATTATCTTTGTTTTTTAGTTTTGAATTTTCCGCCTTTAACTTCTTGCTCTAAGAAAGAACCTTCAGCTTCACCAACTTCAGTAAAAGATACTCCAGTAGCACCTTCGTAATTTATCTTTTTACCTTTTGCTAGTAAGTCTAAACCTTTCTTTAATTCACCTGGGTAGATTTTAGTACCAGGAGCGTTAGCAACATCCATTACATTTTTTGCAATAGATGCTCTGTCAGCAGAATTACCTGCTTGCATTGCAAGAACTATTAAAGCAGCTGCATCGTAAGACTCTCCAGTGTAAGGACCAGATGAATCTATACCACCAGCTTTTGCAACTTCTGCAAATACACCAGCACCTTTACCAGTAGAACCTGGTAGAGATCCAAATGATTTGCTCAAGTCTTTACCAAATGCATCAACTAATGATTGACCAATCATACCATCTGATAATACGAAAGTATCAAATGCACCAGAGTCTAAAGAAGCCTGAATAATTCCTTTTCCTCCTTGGTCAAGATAACCAATAACTGCTACAGCATCACCACCAGCAGAAGCAAGAGTTGCTACTTCTGATGAGTAATCTGCTTTACCATCTTCATGAGCAGTTACAGTTGTAACTTTAATACCATGAGCTTCAACTGCTGCTTTGTAAACATCAGCTAAACCTTTTCCATAGTCATTGTTAGTATAAGTGATTGCAATGCTTTTTACTTTTCTGTCTTTAGTAATGTCAGCTAAAATTTGACCACCTCTAGCATCTGATGGAGCAGTTCTAAAGAAATATCCATTATCATCTAGAGTAGTTAATCCTGGAGAGGTTGCTGAAGGTGAAATCATTACAACACCGTTTGGTACAGCAACATTTGTTGCAATAGCACCTGTTACACCTGAACAGTCAGCTCCCATAATTGCAGCTACACCACCTGAAATTAAACCTTCAGCTGCCGCTGTTGCTGCTGCTGAGTCAACACAAGTTGAGTCTGCTCTCATTGCTTCAATTTTTTTTCCACCAAGTAATGAACCTGAATCTGAAGCTTCTTTAAATGCAAGCTCTGCAGATGCAGCCATAGCTGGAGTAAGAGATTCAATAGGACCTGTAAATCCTAAAATGATTCCCATTTTGATCGAATGTCCGTCTGCCATAACGTTTGAACCAAAGCTTGATACAAACATAAATGCAGCGATAAATAGTTTTCTCATTATCTTCCTCATTATTGTTAACAATTTATAAAATCTAATTTAAGTATGAATAATCTGAATATTCAATGACAAAATTGGCTTATTTTAAAGTATTATCTAATAGAGAATGGGTCTAAAGATGGTTCATCCGATGTGTAGAACCAAGTTGTTTTTACTCTTGTGTAATCTTTAATTGAGTCAATTCCTGCCTCTTTACCGTATCCACTATCCTTGATACCTCCAAATGGAGCCGACGGGGAAATTAATCTGTAAGTATTAACAAATGTTATTCCAGCTCTAATTGCTTTTGATACTCTCATACCTCTAGATAGATTGCTGGTATATACTCCTGAAGATAATCCATACTGATTGTCATTCATTTTTGAGATAACCTCTTCTTCAGTATCAAATTTCATTACTGATAAAACAGGTCCAAATAATTCATTTTCTGCAACAGGTAAATTATGATTATCACATTCAATTATAGTCGGTGGAAAGTAATAACCTTTATTTGAAAAAGAATGTCTCTCACCACCACATTTAATTTTTCCACCTTGATCAATAGTTTCTTTAATATTTTTTTCTATTGTTTCTAATTGTTTAAAATTACTCAATGGGCCCATTTCAGTTTCAGGATCCATAGGTGCTCCTATTTTGATTTTAGAAGCTCTTTCAGAAAGTTTGTTTAAAAATTCGTCATAAATACCTTTTTGAATATAAAGTCTTGAACCAGCTATACAACTTTGACCACTTGCTCCAAAAATTCCTGCTGTAATTCCATTAATTGCATTTTCTTGCTCGGCATCATCAAAAACAGCCACTGGACTTTTTCCTCCAAGTTCTAAACTCACTTCAGAAAGATTTTCTGCTGAATTTTTAACTATATGTCTTGCGGTTTCTGGTCCACCTGTGAAAGCAATTTTTTCAACTAAATCATGAGTTGTTAAAGTTTTTCCACATGGATCTCCAAATCCAGTTATGACATTTACTACTCCTTTGGGTATCCCAGTTTTTTCAATTAATTTGGCAAATTCAAATAATACCGCAGGCGCTAGTTCTGATGATTTAATTACAACAGTATTTCCCATTGCAAGTGCTGGAGCCAATTTAGTAGCAGTTAAAAACATTTGAGAGTTCCAAGGGATAATGGCTGCCACCACACCTATCGGTATTCTAGTGGTTATTGCTTGAATATTTGGTTTATCAATTGGCAAAACTGTACCCTCAACTTTATCAGCTAAACCTGCATAGTAATCATAGTATTCTGCAATATAGATTGCTTGTTTATTTGTTTCTCTAAACAATTTTCCTGTATCTATTGTTTCTATTTCCCCAAGCATTTCTGCATTTTCTCTTAACTGGTCCCCAATAGCTCTTAAAAATTTTGCTCTTTCCTTAGGAAGTAATTTAGGCCATTCACCTTCAAAAGCTTTTTGCGCAGCTTTAACCGCTTTATCAGTATCTTTAGCACTTGCTTCTGGAACAATTGCCCAAGGTTCATTATTTTCAGGGTTTAAAGTTTCAAATGTTTTATTGTTTTCAGCATCAACCCACTGTCCATCAATATACATTTGATATTTTTTAAGTTTACTCATTTTCTTTGATAAAATTGTTTAGAGATGAATTTACATCATCGGCACACTCAATACCACAAAGATGTTTTCCATCCTTGATTATCTTTAATCGGCTTTTTGGTATTAAAGCATTCAATTCTTGAGACATTTTAACGGTAGAGCCAATGTCATATTCTCCAGTCATAACTAAAGTGTGGTTTTGAATTTTATTAAAATCCTCATCATTTTGATGTTTTACAAACAGCTCATAAACTTTCAGAAAATGCTCCATATTATTAGCTGCTAAAATAGAGCTAATTTTATCATAAATACTTGGATGGTTTTCAATATACTTGTCTGTGAACCATCTTTTAAGAGCTTGTCTTGACAATTTAAGATCTTTCTTTGCTTGTTCAAATCTTTGATTTACAATTTTTTGTTGCTCTTCGGTCCTTTTATATATTGAGCATAAAAGAGTTAGTGATTGTAAATGTGAACTGTGACTGATAGCAAAATTCCTCGCAATCAAAGAACCTATTGAAAAACCAACCAAATGAATTTTTTTTATATTAAGGTGGTTAATTAAATCAATTAATTGATCCGAAAAGTCATCAAACGAAATTATTTGCTTATCTAAAGATGATTTTCCATGACCAAGAATATCATATGTAAGAGTACTATAATCATTAAAAAAATCTAATTGAGGTTTCCAAATCTCGTGGGTTAAACCTACACCATGAACAAATACAATTGGAATTTCTTGGTCTTTCTTGTTATACGAGTAAAAAGTTCCAGAAGCAGTAGTTCCAGTGGTCATCAAGATTTATTTGGGTTCAATACCCATTTCTTTCATATCTTGATATCGATCACCAGTTCTAGCATGTGCTCTTCCACTAGATGCCCCACCTATTGCAATAACTACTTCATCGTTAAATGGTGCATCATGAATAGTAAATTCATGTGTTAGATAATAAGGTCTTAACCCAGAGTCAGTTTTATGCATCATCGGAATAGAAATTTTTGATCCTGCCGGTCCTCTTGTATTTGTAAAACTTAAATAAGATGTGCCTCCCACAGCGTCTCTAAATTTATTTCCAAATCTCAAGGTGTGAATAAAAGCAGATGCATGCTCTATTTCTCCATCCAATCCAACCACTCCTGCTTTACCGTATGCTAGTATTTTTTCTGGGGAACCAATTTCTTTGATCAGTTCTGGTACAAGTATATCTCCCAATTTTGGTGCAAGATCTAAAATCACAGGTCTTAAATTTTCCACAAAGCCTTGTCCATGCCAAGGATTTTTAAAAACTGCAGCAACAGATACTAATAATACAGGCTCTTTTGCTTCCTTGCCTCCTTCAATAAAAGTTTTGTCTACAAATTTTGTAAATTTTCTTAGTTCTAATTTCATTTTTTAATTCTATGTTGAAAACTATCTCGTCTAAAACTGTATAATGCTTTCGGATCTACATCAACATCAATCACAGAGGGTTTATTGCTTTTAATTGCTGCTCTAACTGCTTCATTTATTTCAGAAACTTTTTTAACTTTAAATCCTGTCGCCCCATATAATTCGGCAACTTTATCAAAAGATGGACTTGTTATATCAGCACCTAAATATCTTTTACCAAAAAAATCTTTTTGATAAGCTTTTTCGGCTCCCCAACTTTGATTATTCATCACGATAGTTGTTGTATTTATTCCATATTCAACAGCTGTGCTTAATTCAGAAATAGTCATTCCAAAACCACCATCGCCCATCAAACTTACAACTGTTTTTTTTGGTTTTGCAACTTTAACTCCAAGTCCACAAGCAAAAGAGAAACCAACTAGGCCAAAATCTAAAGGTGTAAATAGAGAAGGGGGATCATAGTATTCTAAAGCGTCTGTTGCTTGTAAGCACAAGGTTCCTGCATCTAAAGTGATGGCCGAATTTTTAGGTAAAACTTTTCTTAGTTGTTTAAACAAACCTTTCGGCTGGATTGGAAAATTTTTTCCTAAATTTTCACTTTCTCTATTATTTAAAAATTCTTTTCTTTCTTTAATATACAAATCAGTCCATTTTTTTGCATCTAATTTGATTTTTGCTTTTTTAATTTCTTTATATAATTGAACAGTTGCTGTTGCAGCATCTGCATGAATTCCTATTGATACTGGAAAATATTTTCCAATCATTTTTTTTTCTAATTCAATTTGAATTATTTTTGCTTTTTTATTTATATTTTCATAAGAGTAAAATGTTGAATTAAATCCTAGTCGAGTACCGATAGTCAAAATAACATCTGCTTCTTTGACTAATCTTGATGCAACAGGATTGCCTCTTGGTCCCATTTGCCCTGCATTTAATTTATGATTAAATGGTATGGCATCTCCATGACCTGCGGCTGTAACAATTGGAACATTAAGCAATTCTGCCAATTTAATAACTTCTCTATATTTTGAGTTATATTTAATTCCAGCCCCAACAATTATTGTTGGATTTTTTGATTTCAGTAGCAATTTAGTTGCTTTATTTATTCTCTCTTTATTTCCTTTAAGATTACTTTCACTAGAGAACGAAGGGTTATTTAAATTAATATTGTAATTATTTTTTTCCGCCAATATGTTTCTTGGAAGGTTGATACAAACAGGTCCTCTTCTTGGTTTCATTGATAAATCAAATGCATCGCCAATTACTTTAGGAACAATCTTAGAATTTTTTACAGTCCAAGTCTTTTTTGTAATTGGAGCAAACAAGGATTGTTGATCTAGGCCTTGAAAAGCATCTTCCATTTTATCTTTTGTTGAGTAAGAACCTGCAATCGCAACTACAGGGGAGAAAGCGGCTTTTGCTTGCGCTACTCCAGTTACTAAATTTGTTGCACCTGGTCCATTTTGGCCTGCAATAATTACACCATGCTTATTAGATGCTCTTGCATATCCATCAGCCATATGAGTGCCTGTTCTTTCGTCTCTAACTCCAATAAATTTTATACTTTTTTCATGATAAAGAGCATCAAACATTTCCATTGTTGCAGAACCAATTAAACCAAAAACATGTTTAGTTTTTTCTCTCTTAAGAGCTTTAACGGCAGCTTGACCACCACTTATTTTTTTTTTGGAATTGATCACGAAACTTTTTTAACTTCAGTACCTAAATCATCTTGAAAATGAGGCATAACTTTTTCTGTAAAAAGTTTAATACTTTTCATGCAATCATTATGTTTCACTCCAGGAAAGTTTGACCAAACTTGTAAGTTTTGTAAATTTAATTCAGATTTTAATTCATGAATTTTATCAATCACATATTCAGGCGTTCCAAATAACATATTTCTTTTGTGTAAAAATTCATAATTTAATAAATCCAGCTTACCTTTGGTTTCTGGAAGTTCTTCACCTGGATCCATATGATTGCTTAGACCACGCCAATGACAAACCCAACGCATATAGTTTACCATGTGTTCACCAGCTTTTTCTTTAGCTTCTTCCATTGTATCAGCTACAAACATATCTCTAACAAGAGATACACCTTCACCTAAAGGAATATTTTTTTTGGTTACTTCAGATCTTTTATTTTTATAAGCTTCAAATTTTGCCTTTAGAGCTTTTACTGTTGGTATCCACATTATAATATTAATATTATTCTCAGCTGCCCACTCAATTGATCTAATTCCATCAACTACTTGATGGATAGGAGGATAAGGTTTCTGAAAAGGTTGTGGCAAAACACTAATTTTTTTCATCGTGTTATCTTCCATATTCATAAATTCTTCACTTGGTGGACTCATGTCATGTTGCCAAACATAATTTGGAGAAGGATATGTATAAAACTCACCTTGATGACTAAAAAACTTTTCACTCCATGCTTTTTTTAGCACTTCAAGTGTTTCAGCAAACAATCTGAAGTTTTTTGCCTGGTCTTTAAGATCAGCTTCTTTGTTCAAATTGATTGCTTCTCTACCGTAAATTCCTCTAGCAACACCTACTTCAACTCTTCCTTTTGAAAGTTGATCTAGCGTAGCAATATCCTCTGCCAGTCTTATAGGATTATGAAATGTAATTACATTTGCAGCTTGTCCTATTCTAATATTTTTTGTTCTCGCAGCTGCATCTACCCCCATCATTATTGGGTTAGTGCATGACTCCATTCCTTCATGATTAAAGTGGTGTTCAGTAAACCAAATAGAGTTCCAATTATTTTGATCACAATATTCTGTGATTTCTTTAGTTTCGTCTAATAATTGATGATATGGTTTGTGTGTCCAGTTAGTGGTATTGCAAAAATAACCAAATTTCATAAAGCCTCCTTTAAAAGTTAATTTAAAGACGACCGATCCCACTTTCGTAAATCTTTGATTTTAACGACGAGTTATGTATCGCTTTATAAAATAACGATATCACTTTTTAATAGCAGTGGAAATCTAAAAAAGCCTCTTTTTATCTGTCCATGGACCTTTTTTTGTTTTGGGTAAAAACTTTTTAAGATCTAATAGGACTTTTTCAGACAGCTTTCTGTATGTAGTAAGTTTTCCTCCATAAATGTTTAAAAGAGGTAATTTCTTTACAATGTTTAAATCAAAAACATAATCTCTTGTAACTTTTGAGGCTTCCTTAAAATCCTCTATTAGTGGTCTTATTCCTGAATAAGTATCAACTATATCTTTTTTGCTGATTTGTTTTTTTAAATAATTATTTACTGATCGAATTAAATATTGAGTTTCTTGTTTTGATATTACAGTATTTTCTGGAGATTTAACTTCCACTTCAGTTGTTCCAATTAATGAAAATTTCTTTTTGTAGGGAATTACAAAAATTATTCTTTTGTCTGTATTTTGAAATGTAAATGCAACATCTTCTTTGTATAATTTCTTTGTAATTATGTGACTACCTTTAACTAATCTGATTTTATTTTTAGATTTTATTTTTATATTTTTATGCAAAGTTTCATTTATCCATGGTCCTGATGCATTTATTAAAACTTTTGATTTTATTTTTTTTCTATCTTGAAGACTAATGACCCATTCATTATTAATAATTTCAGCTTTTTTAACTTTATTGTATTCTAGTATTTTAGCTTTATTTTTTTTTGCATCTTGTGCATTTAGTTTTGTTAATTTTTTATCATCAATTTGAATATCGTAATATTGAAAACCAGTTTTGAATTTCTCCTTAAGAATATTTGGAAATTTTTTATTAAGATCTAATGTTTTTGATTTTGGAATATTAGTTTTTCCACCTAAATTATCATACAAAAGTAAACCAAATTTAATTAACCATGCTGGTCTAATTTTATCAGTATGAGGAATAATGAATGGAATTGGTTTTGAGATGTGTCTTGCAATTTTGTAAACAATTTCTCTTTCTTTAAGAGACTCTCTTACTAATTTAAATTCGTAATTTTCCAGATAACGAAGACCACCATGAATTAATTTTGTTGACCAAGAAGAAGTTGCTCCTCCTATTTCTCCTTTATCTGCCAAACATACAGACAAACCTCTTCCAGAAGCATCCCTTGCGATACCGGCTCCATTTATACCGCCACCTATTATGAATAAATCAAATACTTTAGACATCAAACCGAATTGTTTATAAAATGTAATAATAAATTTTCAACGACTTAAATTATTCTAACGTTGGTATTCAATAAATTTTTTTAAAGATTGATTTAGAAATTTTTCGTAAATCTGACCTGTATTAGAATATTTTTTTGAATTAAGGAAAGATTTATTCATTTTAAAGTCATAAGAAGGCTCAAAGAAGAATGGAATGGAAAGTCTCTTGCTTTTGTTCCATAGCACTCTGTGATTTGTGGCTTTAAATTTACCTTTACTTAAAAACTCTAAAGCTCTTCCTGTATTTACCACCAAAGCTTTTTTATTAAATGGTACATCATTCCATTTTTTCGTTTTTCTATTCTGTACTTGAAGACCACCTTTTTTATCTTGATATAGAACTGTAAATATTCCACTATCTACATGCGTTTCACATCCAAGTGCAACTCCATCTTGTTTTGATATCTCCACTGGCCTTGTTTGATTTGGATAATAATTAAATCTTAAAGTACTTAAAGTTTTTAACCTTGAAAAAGCTTTGTTTGAAATATTTGGATCAAGTTTATTTAATTTAATTACACTTTTAAACAAAGTTTCACTTAAATTGTAAATATTTTCAAAATATTTATTCAAGGCCTGAATAGAAGTTTTGTTAAAACATTTATTTAGATCTAAATATTCAATGTATTGGTTTCTGGTTTTTGAAGAATATTTCTTAGTAATTTTTAAATCTCCTATATCCAAACCCTCTTTTCCATTTACATCATTTGGAAAATAACCTCTGTAAAGATTGTTATTTTTTTTATTCCATTTTTTTGGTGATAATTTCCTTTTTTTACTGTCTGACAAATTGAAGAACTTGTTTCCTATTCCACATATTTTATTAATTTCTTTCAAATTGAGACCATGTCCAGTCACTTGAAAAAAACCTATATTTACACAAGCTTTCTCAATTTCTTTAATTGTTTTTAACGCACTCTGGGTCTCAAAATTATTTTTAATAAGTGATGATATGTTAATTGTAGGTATATAATTTTTGGTCATCTTCTAATTGGTGTTTCCGTAGCAATGTATTGCTCTCTAACTCTTTCTCTTAAATAGATATATATTCCTGCTGCTATTATACAGGCAACACCTAGAAATGTTCTTCCAGATGGAATTTCATTAAATAGGAAATACCCAGGTATCATCGACATTATAATTAGAGAGTATTCAAATAAAGAAACAACCGATGGAGAGGCAACTATGTATGCAGAAAATATACAAAGAAAAGCAATTGATGCTGCTACACCAAAAAATAATATAAATTTCCATGTGTAATCAAAGTTAGAAAACCATTCTCTAAAAATAAATTGAGTTGTTGGATCAAAATTAGAATTGTTAAACTGACCATTGCCCATAAACAGATAAATAACTCCACATAATATGAGCGCAATTAAATAGAAATAAAATAATTGAGTATTTACATCATCTTTATCAGAGGTGTATTTTGTAATTGTCATCGAGGCTGCATAAAAAAATGCACATCCGACAGGAAGCAGACTTTTGTATTCAAAATCTGAAAAATTTGGATCTAAAACTATAAACACACCAATAAAACCAAATACAATTGCAGACCATCTTCTAATTCCAATAAATTCCTTTAAAAAAAATTTAGCAAAGATTGATACAAAAAAAGGGCAGGAGAAAAAAAGCGCATTAGCTGTTGCTAATGGCATGTAAGTTAGAGAAATAAAAAATGCAGAAAAAGCTAAAAAATGTAAAATTACTCTTACCAAAGTTAATATTGGATAATGCGTTTTTAAACTAACCTTTTGCTGTTTAAATTTGATGTAGCAAAACAATAAAATTGCAGCAACAAAGTATCTCCCAAAAAAAATTTCATATAATGCTGCTTTTTCAAATATAAATTTGATTAATGAGTCCTGCATTGCAAATAAAGTCATTGCAATAATAATAAGAACAATTCCTTTAGAGTTATTATCGGTACTCATTTCGCACCTATACCAAAATAAGATAATGAATAATATTTAATTATTTCTTCAGTTTTGAAGAGAACAAAAGATTTTCACTTGAAAATTCAGCTTCATTTTCCTTTATAAAATTAGCCATCAACTTCAACTTTTCTTCTTCGAATTCGGTAACCTTTCTTTTGTTGAGATCAATGTATAGAGATATCCATTCCATCGATGCTGAGATTTTTTTAGTCTCTTTTGTAACCATTTCCATTTTTAAATGTAATCGTTTTTTATCATGGTCAAAGTAAGTGAGGTTTATATCAACAGTTTCACCTTCTTTGACCTCATTAATATATTTAGTGTTTGTCTCAACAACCATAGTGCTTCTATTAAGATTTTTTGCTGCACTTGCTCCCATTTTAAACTTTTCAAGCGCTACTTCCCATGCTTCATCAAATATCAAAACATAATAAGCCATGTTCATATGATTGTTATAATCAACCCAGTTCTTTGTGATATTGAAGCTTTTAAGAAAAACAGACATTTATTTTTTTAATTTAACATTAATATCATATAATAAAGTTTTTATGAAAAAAGTATTAACAGGCAGTTGTTTATGCAAAGGTGTAAAGTTTAAAACACTTAATAAACTAAGAAGTGTATCTAATTGCCATTGTGTGCAATGCAGAAAAACTCATGGTGTATTTGGAGCCTATACAAATATTAAAGACAAAGAACTTAAGTTTTTAAACAAAACTACTTTAAAGTGGTTTAAGTCATCTAAGAATTCCAAGAGAGGTTTTTGCAATAAATGTGGGGCAAGTATATTTTTTAAAGTTGATAAATCTGACAATGTTTCAATTTCCGCAGGAATGTTTGATGGTAAAACAAAACTAAAAACTTTTAGAAATATATTTGTAGGTTCAAAGTCAGATTTTTATCAAATCAATGACAAACTTCCAAAATATAAAAGATTTGCTAAATAAAATTATTTTAAGATTTAGTTAAAGAAGACTGCAATTCTTGATTAGTAATATAGCCCTTAATATTACCATTCTTATCAACCACTTCACAATTTGAGTCTGAACAAACTATTTGAGGTAAAAATTCCTCAATAAATTGATCTTCATTCACTTTAATGACGTTTGATTTATCAATATTTTCAGATTCATTTAAATTTTTCATAATTATTTTTGCTTTGATTACTTTTGCTCTATTCACATCTTTAACAAAAGCTTTTACGTAATCATCTGCAGGGTTCATTATAATTTCTTCTGGAGTTCCAACTTGTACTAATTTTCCTGAATTTAAAATTCCAATATGGTCACCTAACCTCAATGACTCATCAAGATCATGAGTAATAAATACAATTGTTTTTTTTAATTCTGATTGAAGATCAATAAGTTGTTTTTGCATATCACTTCTTATTAGTGGATCTAGAGCACTAAAAGCTTCATCCATCAACATTATGTCCGTATCAGTTGCTAATGCTCTTGCTAAACCTACACGCTGCTGCATTCCACCAGATAATTGATTTGGATATTGATTTTCAAATCCATTTAATCCAACAGCATCAATTTTTTCCATTGAGATTTTATTTCTCTCATCTTCGGACTTACCTTGCATTTCCAAACCATATCCAACATTTTGCAAGACTGTTTTGTGCGGGAATAAACCAAACCTTTGGAAGACCATACTCATTTTGTGTCTTCTAAACTCAATTAGCTTTTCTTTATCAAGCGACATCACATTTGTGCCCTCAACCAAAATTTCACCATCAGTTGGATCAATAAGTCTATTTAAATGTCTAATTAATGTGGATTTTCCTGAGCCCGAAAGACCCATGCAAACAAACGTTTCGCCTTCCTCAATTTTAAGAGAAACATTATCTAAACCAACTGTGTGCCCAGTTTTTTCTAATATTTCATCTTTAGTTGAACCTTGCTTGACCATTGGAAGTACTGATTTTGGATTATTACCAAAGATTTTATATACGTTGTTGATTTCGATTTTTGACATCAGTAAGTTCTAACAGTTCATAGAGCATAATGTAAAACAATTTCTATACAACTCAAAATTGATTTTTATAAATTCGATTTTGTTTGATTTTGTTAGTCATTTAAATAATCATTTAAATAATGACCAAATCAGATCAAGATATTCGATGCGAACTATCTGCTCTTTATAGAATTTTACACATGTATGGGATGACAGATTTAGCTAATCAATGCGCAGGGGCTAGATCAGCTGAAGATAAAGATTGTTCTTTTGTTCATCCTTATGGAATGTTTTATGAAGAGATTACAGCATCCTCTCTAGTAAAGATTGATAAAGATGGTAGAAAAATAAATTCAGATGGACCATGGTTAAATGATGGTTGTATCAATCTTGCACAATGGATTTTTAATTCACGTTCTGATGTTAACTTTTATGTTCACGGACATGCTAACGATGTTATGGCAGTCGGAGGAACTAAAGAAGGTTTGATGTATCTTTCACAAGCAGCAGTATATTTAAATCATTTAATTGGATATATCGATTATGAATTTGTTGAAGATAAAGATTTTGGAAAAAAATTTGAAAACCTTATAGGCAAGCACGATATTTTAATTACAAGAAATCATGGATACTACACTGTAGGTAAAACTGCTGCAGAAGCATTTTTTAGAGCTTATTATTTAGAACAAGCATGCACTGTTCAAGTTAAAAACTTATCTATGGGATTAACTAAACATGAAATAGATAAACAAAAAGCTGCTTATTTTTGGGACAATATGAGTAGTTCAGAAGATTATAATTATGATGGAAAAACAGAATGGGCTGCATTATTAAGAAAACTAGATCGTGAAAATTCAAATTATAAAAGTTGATGGAACAAAATTATAAAATTGAAAATATAACTAAAAATTCTACTAATTTAGAAGTTGATTGGAGTGATGGGAAAAAAAGCAAGTTTAATTATTTGTGGTTAAGAGATAATTGTCCTACAGCACACGATAAAGATTCTCGTCATAGAATGTTTAACATTCTCAAAGTATCTAAAGATATAAATCCTAAAAAATTTTCTTTGAACAATGATGGTAAGCTCCAAATTGAGTGGAGCGAAGGGGATCATATAAGTTATTACGATCAAAGCTGGTTAAGAAATAACTGTTACACTATTAAAAACAATCTAGAATACAAATCACCCTATAAGCTTTGGGATAATTCTCTCCAGGATCACTTAAAAACTGTAGAAATTGATCATGATGAAATTATTAATTCAGATCAAGGTTTAATAAAATGGTTAGAACTTTTACATCATACAGGAATTGCAATTGTAAAAAATGCACCCACAGATGAGAACTCTGGGTTTAAAGTTTTAAACAGAATTAGTCATACTAGGGAAACTTTTTTTAAAACTCCATTTGAGGTAATCAATATTCCAAAACCAAATAATTCTGCTTATACAGCACATGCTTTGAGAAATCATATGGATTTACCTTGGTTTGAAACGCCTCCAGGTTATCAATTTCTTCACTGTTTGGTCAATTCTGCAAATGGTGGAGACTCTTCAGCTGTAGATGGATTTGCAGTTGCAGATTATTTAAGAAAAAATGAAAAGGAAATCTTTGATACATTAGTTAATGTTCACCTTAAATTTAGAGACATGGACTATACTCAAGAATCTGTCAGGAGTTATTATGCGCCAGCAATTTCTTTAACTAAAGATAATGATTATCACGACATTAGATTTAGTGTTGCAACTATGGATGCTCTAGATTGCCATCCTGATTTAATGGATAAAGTTTATAAGGCTCATCATCGATTTGGCAATTTATTACATGATGATAAATTTCAAATTAAATTTAGATTAGGTCCAGGAGATATATTTACTTTTAACAACAGAAGATTGCTTCATGGGAGAACTGAATTTGATCCAAATTCAGGTCACAGGCACCTTCAAGGATATTACATGGATCGTGATGAAATTATTGGAAGATTGAGATATTTGCAAAATTCAAATTAATTCCAACCAGTTACATTTTTTACTTCTAGAAATTCTTCCAATCCCCAAACTCCTCCTTCTCTACCATTTCCAGATTGTCTGTAACCACCAAAAGGAGTTCCAACATCAGCTGCATTACCGTTTATATAAACACATCCTGATCTTAATTTTTTTGCAACTCTATGTGCTTTTTCTTTGTCATCTGTTTGAAGATAATTTCCTAAACCATATGAAGTATCGTTTACAATTTTCACCGCTTCATCTTCGGTATCAAACGGAATAATTGATAAAACAGGGCCAAAGATTTCTTCCTTTGCAATTCTCATCTCATTAGTAACATCTGTGAAAATAGTTGGTTTAATAAAATATCCTTTATTTAAACCATTTGGTAATTCTGGTCCTCCAGCAGCCAAAGTTGCTCCTTCAGAAATTCCACTTTCAATAAGATTTATAATTTTATCGTACTGAACTTTCGAAATTACAGGACCAATGTGATCTCCTTTTTTAGTCGCTTGATCAACTTTAATTTTATTAGCTTCATCAACAGCTTCTTTTACTGCTCTTTCATAAATAGATTTTTCGACCAACATTCTTGTAGGTGCATCACATGATTGTCCTGAATTACTCATTACATTTCTAATACCATCTCTCACTGCATCTTTATAACTGTCAGCAAAAACAATATTTCCACCTTTGCCACCCAGTTCAAGACAAACTCTTTTAATTGTATCAGCGGCATTTTTAGAAATTAATCTCCCAGCTCTTGTTGAACCAGTAAAAGAAACCATATCAATATCTGGATGACTTGAAATATCTGTTCCAACTCCGGCCCCATCACCATTTACTAAGTTAAAAACTCCTTTAGGAAAACCAGCTTCATGGATCATTTCAGCAAACAACATTCCCGATATAGGAGCAATTTCTGAGGGTTTTAAAATCATTGTACAACCAGTTGCAAATGCTGGAGCAACTTTAAGAGCGATTTGATTTATTGGCCAATTCCAAGGAGTTATTAATCCACAAACTCCAATTGGTTCATAACAAATATGGTTATTTGATTTTTCATCAAAATGTTCTTCGAAGTTAAAATTTTTAAGTCTTAATATAAAATCCTCTAAATGATCTCTTCCTGATGCTGTTTGAACATCAGTTGACCAATCCATTGGAGCACCCATTTCTAATGAAATAGCTTCTGCCATTTCATTAAATCTTTTTTTATAAATAGTTAATAATTTTTCTAATAATTTAATTCGTTCCTCTTTTGAGGTTTCTTTCCAAGTTTCAAATGCTGTTTTTGCAGCTTTTACTGCTCTATTTGTATCTTCTGTAGACCCTAGAGAAATTACTGCACAAGGATCTTCATTACATGGATTGATAACATCAAAGTCATTTTTTTTAATTGGATCTACCCATTCACCATCAATATAAAATTTTCTTTTATCTAACATGATATTATTTTAGCACACTATTTAGATTTCATATCCTTTTTCCTCGGGCTCATTATCAACTAATTCTTCTGGGAAACCTTTAGCTCTAAAATCAATATTGTTTAAATCTTCCATCCTTTTTACGATCATAGAAGACCAAGCTCTAGATCCATACTTTTTTTGCCCATCTTTAAATATTTCAACAACTTTTGGAGATATCTCTAGTGGAGCATTTAATTTTTTGGCCAGATCATCAAATAAACCTGTATCTTTTAAAACTAAATCCATTGTAAAATTTATATTATAAGAACCATTCAAGATTACCTGACTTTCGGTTTCATGAACAAATGAATTTCCTGATGATGCAGCTATTCCTTTGAATGTTTTTTCAAGATCTAGATTAGATTTTTTAGCAACTGTCCAAGCTTCTCCTAAAGCAACCAAATGTACTGAAGCTAAATAATTTGTAATTACTTTTAGAGTACTTGCTGTACCCAATTCACCAGTATGTAAAACTTTTCTTCCCATGACTGTTAAGACAGGTAAAATTTTTTCAAACGCTTTTCTCTCACCACCTACAAAAATTGCAATATTTCCTGTTGCAGCTCTATGACAACCACCACTTACTGGGCCATCTAAAGGTATAGCATTTTTTGCAATTACTTTTTCTCCAATTCTCTTTACCTCAGCTTCATCAGTAGTACTCATTTCAAGCCAGATTTTATTTTCAGAAAGGCCCTGAAGTACTCCATCTTCAGCTTCCATAACTTCTGCGCTTACTTTTAGAGATGGCAAAGAAGTAATTATAAGATCAACTTGTTTTGCAAGTTCTTTTCCAGAGTTTGCAACTTTTGCACCAGAACTTTTAAATTGATCTGTTAAATTTTGGTCTACATCTCTTACTGTTAAGTCAATTCCATTTCTCAATAAACTTCCTGCAAGTTTAGCACCTACATTTCCTAGACCAATAAAACCTATCTTCATTATTTTACCTCTTCTTTTTTATTTTTTGTAAAAACTATTAATATGACACCAACAATTATTATTACTCCACCAATGAACAATTCTTTTGTCGGTTCTTCTCCTAAAAGGAAAATTGCAGCTAATAATCCTGTTGGAGGAATTCCCATGGTTACAATAGGCAGAACTTTATAAATAGGATTGTTTTTTATGACATAATAAAAGCAACCATATGTAACTGGCTGCATTATAAAACCAATGTAGATTGCAATTATCCAATGATCAATTTTTGCATTAGCAAAATATTCAATAGTATTTCCATCAATGATTGCTGATAGTAATATTAAAATTGGACCAGAAAATAATGCCATCCAAGCAACTAATGCCAAAGGATTTATTTCTTTACTTAAAGGTTTCACCATCACTTGCCCAAGAGCCCAAATAGCTGAGCCTAATATCGTCAATCCAATACCGATAATTTTTCCATCTAAATTTGGTGAGCCAGTTAAAACATAAACACCGATAAATGCTATACCAATACCAATTAATGCTCTAATTGTTGGTTTCTCTTTAAGCATAAAGTAAGCAAAAATAACTCCAAACGGTACTTCCATTTGAACTAATAAAACTGCAGAAGATGCATCAATCAAGTCTAAACCAGAGTAAGTAATACTGTACTGCAAAGTATTAGCTATTAAAGATGCAATGAATATTTTTAATAAATATCCTCTTGGTATTGGAAACCACCAGACTAAAATTGATGCTGCAAATATAAATCTTAAACCCATTAATAAAATAGGTGGAAAAGATTCAAATGCTGGTTTTGCAATGACAAAACCAAAGCCTAAAAAAATCGGAACCAGCGATGCAATGAAGGTATCTTTTAAATTCATGTCGTTAATTTAATATTAATGATTATTAAAGAACTTCTGGTATATTCATCTTTTAAAATATGAATTCAACAAAAATAGATCCAAAATATATTAGTAAATCAAATCCAAGAGTTGGCTTAATAGCTCTTGCAAGTGATTTTATGATTGAGAGAGATTTCATTAATGTCATAAAAGACAGGGAAATTGATTTTTTTGTTAACCGTATTGAGTGTTACAATCCATTAACTCGAGAAAACCTGATTAAAATGTCTAATAAAGTAACTGAAGTTGCAAAAGATATTTTACCAGATCAAGATATTGATTGTGTTGTTTATGGTTGCACCTCTGGGACCATTGCAGCTGGATATAATTCTATTGAACAAAAAGTAAAAGCAGCAAAACCAATGGCTGATGTTACAACGCCTAGCACAGCAGCAATCAAAGCTTTAAAAAAATTAAATATAAAAAAAATTTCTTTGTTCACACCTTATAGTAAAAAATTAAATGATGAGGTTTTAGAATATTTTAAAACTGAGGGATTTGAAATTACCTCTAATTCTTACTTTGATATCGAAGCTGATTATGACATTGGCAAAGTAGATCAAGATTATTTATATGAAGTATTATCTAAAATTGATTTAAATGGGGCAGAGGCTTTGTTTGTTTCGTGTACAGCATTACCTGTGTTACCAATTATTGATAAACTTGAAAAAAAATTAAACACAATAGTTTTATCTAGCAATCAAGCATTAATTTGGGATACACTTGTAAAAATAAATAAAAATAACTCTGTTGAGGGATTTGGAAAACTATTTGAGGCAAACTAATGTCATTTACTAAAGAAGAATACAAACAAAGATTAAAAAAAGTTCAAAAAATGATGCAAGAAAAAGGCATCGAACTTTTAATTTCTCATGACACTAATAATTTATATTATCTAACTGGTTATGACGCCTGGTCATTCTATTATGCTCAATGCGCTATTGTTCATGTAAATGCTGATGAGCCATTATGTTTTGTTAGAGCTCAAGACGCAGGTGGGGCTTATATAAAAACTTATTTAAAAGATGAAAATATTTTAGTGTATGATGAAGAATACATTCATACTTGGCCAAAACATCCTTACGATAGATTAGTTGAAATAATTAAAGAGAGAAAATGGGACAATCTATCAATCGGGTTAGAGATGGATGCTCACTATTTTACAGCTTTTTGTTATGAAAAAATAAAACAAGGTTTGCCAAATGCCAAAATAAAAGACAGTGATCGATTGGTGAATTGGGCAAGATTTACAAAATCTGATGCAGAAATAAATTACATGAAATCTGCAGCAAAAATTTCTGAAAAAGGAATGAAAACTGCAATGGAAGTTATTAAACCAGGTGTTAGACAGTGTGATGCAGTTGGTGAAATTCAAAAAGCACTATTTTATGGAACTGAGGAATTTGGTGGTGAATATTCAAGTATTGCAACTCTTCTTCCAACAGGAAAAGGTACTTCTGCTTCACATTTGACCGCTACCCAAGATAAATTTGTTGAAGGAGAGGCAACAATTATTGAGCTTTCTGGAGTTTATAAAAGATATCATGCACCAATGGCTAGAACAGTTTTGCTTGGAAAACCCAATCAATTAAAAATTGATACGATGAATAAAACCATTGAAGCTTTAAACTCAGGAATACAGGCAATTAAAGCAGGAAATACTGTTGATGATGTTGCCCAAGCTTTTTGGAAAATACTCGATAAATATGGTATCGAAAAAAGATCAAGAACTGGTTATTCAATAGGGATTGGTTACCCTCCTGATTGGGGAGAACATACTCTTAATTTATATAAAGGAGATAAGACAGTTCTTGAGCCAAATGTTTGTTTTCATATGATTGCTGTGATGCAATTTGGTGATTGGGGTGTTGAGGCGTCAGAGGCTATTAGGGTTACAGAAAACGGTTCAGAGTTATTTTGTAATTTTCCAAAAGAGCTTCATATCAAGAGTTAATTTACTATTGAAATCTACTTTCACAAATGTTTAATAATCAATTTTATGTCTAAAAATCCAGAATTCGTAAAATTTGATAAAGTAGACAAAAGTTATGACGGTAAAGTACTAGTCGTTAAAGATCTTCAATTAGATATTGCTGAAGGTGAATTTATAACGATGCTTGGACCATCTGGTTCAGGTAAAACAACTTGTCTAATGATGTTAGCTGGATTTGAAACTCCAACTAATGGAGAAATTTTATTAGACGGAAATATTATTTCAAACATTCCACCTCATAAAAGAGGAATTGGAATGGTGTTCCAAAATTATGCACTATTTCCACACATGACAGTTTATGAAAATTTAGCTTTTCCTTTAAGAGTAAGAAAAGTTGAAAAAGATGAAATTGATAAAAAAGTAGACAAAGCTTTGTCGATGGTATCCTTAAATGGATTTGAATCTAGAATGCCAGCTCAACTTTCTGGAGGACAACAACAAAGGGTTGCTGTTGCAAGAGCACTAGTTTTTGATCCCGCTGTTGTCTTAATGGATGAGCCACTTGGCGCATTAGATAAAAACTTAAGAGAGAGCATGCAATATGAAATTAAACATATTCATGAAAGCATTGGTGTGACCGTAGTATATGTTACACATGATCAGAGTGAGGCTCTTACCATGTCAAACAGAATAGCTGTATTTAACGATGGTAAAGTTCAACAGTTATCTGATCCAGCAGAACTGTACGAGAAACCAGTAAACTCTTTTGTAGCAGAATTTATTGGTGAAAATAATACATTCAATGGCGAGGTATCGGATATTGATAAAGACAAATGTAAAGTTAAATTAGGTAATGCAGAAATATTAGCTAACCCTATTTCGGTAAAATCAAAAGGTGAAAAAACTACAGTATCTTTAAGACCAGAAAGAGCATTGATAAATCCAACTGATAAAATGGATAATATGTTCACTGGAAAAATCGAGGAAGTAATTTACCATGGTGACCACACAAGAGTTAGACTAGACTTACTTGGTAGTTCTGAGTTTATTTTAAAAGTGCCAAACAGCACCTCAAATCTTGAGCTAAAAGTAAAAGAAGATATTAATATTGGCTGGAATAGTGTTGATGCCAGAGCTTTAGATCCTAAATAATTTCATTTAAAAATTCAAAATAACATTAGATAAAATGAGCTGTTGACTTCACTTGCTCATTTTGGTGTACTTTCGTTATATAAATTAATTTATATTAACGTTTAAACGGAGGAATAATGAAAAAATTAAGTAAATTGTTGCTTACTCTTTCTTTTGCTCTTTCAATAACTTCATCAGCATTTGCAGTTACCGTTGCATCTTGGGGTGGAGCTTATACTGAATCTCAAAAGTTAGGGTATGGTGATCCAACTGCTAAAGCACTAGGAATTGAAGTCAACTGGGTTGACTACTCTGGTGGTTTATCAGAAATTAAAGCACAAAAAGAAGCAGGTGCTATTACTTGGGATATTATAGACTTATTTGCATTCGATACAATTAACGGATGTGATGAAGGTTTATTTGTTAAATTTGATTTTGACAAAGACTTCCCAGCTGCACCAGATGGAACTCCTGCAAGTGAAGACTTCTTCACAGGAATGCCAAGTGAATGTGCTGTAGGAAACATCTTATATTCTTGGAACTATGCGTTTGATACAAGAGCATTTGATGGTAAAGAGCCTAAAACTATCAAAGACTTTTTTGATACTAAAAAGTTTCCTGGAAAAAGAGCAATCTACAAAAGTGCTTTAACTAACCTTGAAATCGCTTTAGCTGCTGATGGAGTTAAAATGGGTAAAGGTGGTGACAGACTTTATAGATTTATGGAAGAAAAAGATGGATACATCGATAGAGCAATGAACAAAGTAAAAGCACTTTGTGAAGATCCAAATGGAGGATGTGTATTCTGGTCTGCTGGTGCACAACCACCTGAATTATTAGTTGCAGGTGAAGTTGTAATGGCAACAGGTTGGAACGGAAGATTCTTCAACGCTGAAGTTGGTGAAGGTGCTCCTATTAAACAAGTATGGGATGGTCAAGGTTTAGACTATGAATATTTTGCACTTGTTGATGGTGGTCCAGACCAAGAGAATGCTATGAAAGCTTTAGCTATGATGACTAACACTGAAATGTTAGCTGGTAGCGCGAAGTACATTGCATACGCTCCATGGAGAAAATCTTCTCTTGAAATAATCAAAGCTGGTGAGCCTTGGTATAAAGATGGTAAAACTGAAATGATGCCACAAATGCCTACAGCTCCTGCTAACACTAAAAATTACTTTTTAGTTGACCCGTTCTTCTGGGCTGATTATGGAACAGAGATTGGTGAAAAATGGGAAGCGATGAAAGCAGGTTTAAATTAAACCTAGTTTTTAATTTAAAAATTATATAATATTTAAGGGCGGTTTTTTATAACCGCCCTTTTTTTATGAGCTCAGAAACTAAAATATTAACTACCGACGGTATACCTCTTGAAGTTAGCTTAAAAAAAGCTGAGAGAAAAAACAAAATTAAAGCTTTTGCTCTTGTAGCTCCTTTATTATTATTTTTAGTCATCACTTATATATTTCCAATTGGAGAAATGTTTACGAGAAGTATTGATGACAAAATGATTACCAATATGCTTCCCAAAACATTTAAGGAAATGGAGAAATGGGATGGAAAAGAATTACCACCCGAAGAAATTTTTTCTAGTTTTTATTATGATTACAAGGCACTTGTTGAAAAACAAGAACACGGAAAACTTGGCCAAAGATTAAATAAAGAAAAAAATGGTTTTAATTCAACAACTAAAAGATTGTTTAGAAGTATTAAAAGAAAAAAAATAGATGAAAGTGCTAGCATTAAAGAACAGATGATGAAAGTGCATAAAAATTGGGGCAAGGTTGAGTATTGGCAGGCTATAAAAAGAACTGCACCACCCTATACATTAGCTAAATACCTCAAAGGTATGGATATGTATTATGCACCAGATGGAAGCATTACCCAAGTAGACGAGGATAGAAGGATTCATAGAATTTTGTGGTTAAGAACACTTGAAATTGCTTTTTTCGTAACTCTATTTTGCTTTGCAATGGGTTATCCTATTGCTCATTTATTAGCCACATTACCAATGAAGTACTCAAATCTATTAATGATCTGTGTCCTTCTTCCATTTTGGACATCACTTTTAGTTAGGACAGCTAGTTGGATGATTTTGTTACAACAACAGGGAGTCGTTAATGATTTCTTTGTCATGATAGGATTAGTTGCAGACGATAACAGGCCAGAAATGATGTACAATAAAGTTGGAACTTATGTGGCGATGACACAGATACTGTTACCATTTATGGTTCTTCCACTTTACAGCGTGATGAAAACTATCTCACCAAGCTTAATGAGAGCAGGAAAATCTTTAGGAGGAACTCCTTTTGTTGCGTTTTGGAAAGTTTATTTCCCATTAACTATTCCAGGCATAGGAGCTGGATGTTTGTTGGTATTTATTTTAGCAATTGGATATTACATTACCCCAGCATTAGTAGGAGGTGCTTCTGGAACATTGATTAGTAATCAGATTGCATTTCATATGAAGCAAACTTTGGATTGGAGTTTTGCATCTGCAATGGGTTTAATGTTGTTAACTGGAGTTTTAGTAATTTACTGGATTTATAACAAATTAGTTGGTGTAGATAATATTAAGTTAGGATAATTATGGCATTACCAAGTTATACAGAAACACGTTATAGAATTTGGCATTATTTTTATTTAGCCGTTTGTGCTTTTGTATTTTTCTTTTTAATTGCACCTTTGTTTGTAATATTTCCATTGTCATTTAATGCTGAAGAATTTTTAGTTTTTTCTGAGGGAATGAAAAATCTAGATCCAGATGCGTTTTCTTTGAGATGGTACAAAGATATGATTTATGGAACTAAAAACCCATGGGGATTAGCTGCAAAAAATAGTTTTATAATTGCTATATTTGCAACTATTGGTTCAATAATTCTTGGAACTTTGGCAGCACTAGGTTTGAGTAGTAGGCACATGCCTTATAAAGGAATTATAATGGCTACTCTTATTTCTCCAATGATTGTTCCATTAATTATATCAGGTGTTGCAATATTCTTTTTCATGGCAAAAGTTGGCTTAGCCGCAACGCATACAGGAATAGTGTTTGCGCATATAATACTAGGAACTCCGTTTGTTGTAATCACTGTAACTGCAACCTTATCAGGATTTGATCATAGTGTAACAAGAGCGGCCGCTAGCTTAGGTAGTAATCCAGTAAATACTTTTATGAAAATTACTCTTCCTTTAATATTGCCAGGTGTAATATCAGGTGGATTATTTGCATTTGTAACTTCATTTGATGAAGTAGTTGTGGTCTTATTTCTTGCTGGTTTAGAAAATACTACAATTCCAGTACAAATGTGGACTGGTTTGAGAGAACAGTTAAGTCCAACAATTTTAGCTGTTGCAACATGTTTAATTATTCTCTCAACTTTAATTTTAATTAGTGCAGAATTATTAAGAAGAAGATCCGAGAGATTAAGAGGAATTAATAGATAATCAAACTGCTTCTATTATTGTTGCAATCCCCATTCCTAAACCAATACATTGAGTAGCAAGAGCGTATTTTTTATTTTCTCTTTTTAAAAGTTGTGCAGCTTTTCCTGTAATCCTTGCACCTGTTGCACCCAAAGGATGTCCTAATGCAATTGCACCACCGTCTAAATTTACTTTATTTATATCTATTTCCAAATCTTTGATACAAGCTAGTGATTGTGATGCAAAAGCTTCATTTAGCTCCACAATATCAATGTCTTTTATTGAAAGTTTAGCTCTTTCCAAAGCTTTTTTGGTTGCTGAAATTGGGCCTAATCCCATATAGTTTGGATCACATCCCTCAACAGCAGTAGATTTTATTTTTCCAAGAATTTCTAAACCATTCTCTTTAGCAAAATTTTCTTCACATATTAGTGTTGCGGCAGCCCCATCAGTTAGAGGAGACGAAGTTGCAGCTGTTACAGTTCCATTATGATCAAATACTAACTTTAAACTATCTAATTTTTCCATTGTGCTATTAGGTCTGATATTTTCATCTAATTCACAATCACCTATCTTAGTAATCTCATTTTTAAATTTATCTTTTTGTTGTGCTTCATTTGCTTTTCTATGACTTTCTAATGAGAACTCTTGTTGCTCTGTTCTTGAAATATTATATTTTTTTGCAACATTCTCAGCAGTAATTCCCATTGATAAATATAAATGTGGATTTTGTTTTTCTTCATCAGAGTAAGGGTAGGGTAAAGGATCAAAGCCAGTTCTAACTCTTGTCATACTTTCAACACCTCCACAAATAAATATCTTACCTGATCCCATTGCTATTTTTCCTGCTGCAATATGTATTGCTTCCATTGAAGATCCACACCATCTATCAACAGTCATACCAGGAACTCTAATATCTAGATCTGATAAAAAAGTTACTAATCTTCCAATATTAAAACACTGTTCACCAACCTGAAAAGCGCAACCAATAACAACATCATCAATTTCTTTTGGATTAATTTTTGATTGTGAAACAAGATTTTTTATTACTTCAGCTAGCAGTTTAACTGGTTTTACATCTATTAATTTTCCTTTATTTGCCATTGCAAAAGGTGATCTGGAGTAACCAGCTATTACTGAATTGTACATTTTTTTCTTTAATATTGTATTAATTTATATAGCTTACCAATTTAATTAATCAGGAAATTTGTCTTATTTCAAGTTTTTGATTGATTCAATAAAAGTTTGCTGATTATGGATATAAAAAAAGTAGTTGTTATCGGATCTGGTACGATGGGTAGTGGAATTGCAGCACACCTTTGTAATGCAAATGTACCTGTTACTCTTTTAGATTTAACGACAGAGATATCTGAAAAAGCTAGAGACAGAATACATAAATCAAGACCTCCATTACTTTTAGATAAAACCAAAATTGAAAATATAAAAGTTGGAAATATTAATGACAATTTCGATGTAGTAAAAGAAGCTGATTGGGTTGTTGAGGCTGTCGTTGAAAGAATTGATATTAAACACAATATTTATGAAGAAATATTTAAGAATAGAAAACAAGGAGCTATTGTTTCTTCAAACACATCATCTATCCCAATTAAAGTATTATCAGAAAAATTAACTGAGGAAGAAAAAAAAGATTTTTGCATAACCCATTTCTTTAATCCGGTTAGATACATGGGATTACTTGAAATTGTTAAAAATGAAAATAATGATTTAAATAAAATAAATTCTCTCAAAAAATTTTGTGAAATTGAATTAGGCAAAGGAGCTATTGTTTGTAATGATACACCTGGTTTCTTAGGAAATAGGATAGGTGTTTATGCAATGCAGGTAGCAATGACAGAAGCATTTAGAATGAAATTATCAATTGAAGAAGCTGATGCAGTTTTTGGAAGACCAATGGGTATACCTAAAACAGGAGTTTTTGGATTATATGACTTAATTGGAATTGATTTGATGGCTGATGTTTTAAAAAGCTTTATTAAAGAACTTTCTGATCATGACGAATTTCAAATTGTTGCAAAAGAAATTCCATTAGTAAAAAAATTGATTGATACTGGTTACACTGGACGAAAAGGAAAAGGTGGTTTTTACAGAATGAATAAAAGTGGAAACCAAAAAGTATTAGAAGCTATCAATTTAGAAACAGGTGAATATACAACCTCAAAAAAAATAGATTTAGGAGTTGAGACTGTAGATATTAATAATTTAATTAATCGAAAAGATAAATATGGAGAATATGCTTGGGAAGTAATTTCTAAAATAATTAAATACGCGTCTTCTTTAGTTCCAGGAATTACAGACAAATTCAACGATATAGATGAAGCAATGAGACTTGGTTTCAATTGGGCAATGGGTCCTTTTGAAATGTTAAAATCAATTGGAGTTGAAAAGTTTTTTTCAAGGATAGATAATTTTGAAAATAATAAATTTTTAGAAAATTTATCTAAGTCAAAAGATGAAAACTTTTATGGAAAAAGACAACTTTATACTGACATTGAAACACTAGGAAAAATAAGACCAACAGCAATCAAAGTAGATAAAAATAATTCTGCTGAAATTCACCGTTTTAAAGATTTTAATATTGTAGAATTTACTACAAAAGCTTGCGCGTTAGATTACGACTCGATGGATGCATTAAAAAATGCAACTGACAAACCGCTCATTGTTATAAATGAAAGTATGCAATTTTCTGCAGGTGTGAATTTGAGTTATACGATGAATTTTGCAGACAAGAATGATTTCAAATCTATAGAAAAATTTATTAAATACTTTCAGGATACTTGCAAAACATTAAAATATTCTAAGTACCCAGTAGTTTCTGCACCTTCAGGTCTTACTTTAGGCGGTGGTTTTGAAGTTTTAGTTCAAAGTAACTTTGTTGCATCACACACAAATATTGTGGTTGGTCTTGTAGAAACAATTGTTGGATTAGTGCCAGCTGGAGGTGGATGTAAAGAAATGTTATGGAGATGGTCACAAACAGAAGAAGCAAAATCTGATCCTGATTATGCTCCTTTAAAAGTATTTGATATTATTGGATACGCAAAAACTGCAACTTCTCCTGTAGAAGCAGAGCCTTTAAAATACTTAAAACCTGAGGATAAAAAAATCATGAATAGAAACAGTCTTTTTGAAGAGGCGAGAAAACTTATTCATCAAAATAACGATTTTGTTCCTCCAGAAGAGTGTAAATTTAATTTATCTGGAAAACCCTTGAAAGAAAAGATGATTAAAGTCTTAGAGAAATTATATAATGATAAAATAATATTAGATCATGGAATGCATGTTGGAACTGAACTTGCAAATGTTTTAAGTGGTGGTGATACAAATTTAGATAAAACTTTATCAGAAGATGATCTATATAAATTAGAGTTAGATTCTTTTATGAGATTGATAGAAACCAAACAAACTCAAGATAGAATTAAACACACTCTTTCAACTGGAAAACCTTTAGTTAATTAGTCTTTAACATTCTAAAAGTGTTTATATAATCAGGTCTAAGTACATAGATAGCTTTATTGCCTGTTTTAATTTTCTTAAGAATATCTAGACCAAACTTTACTTTTCCAATCGGAGTATATTCTCCTTGATAAATTGGGATATTTTTCAAGGTAATAAAAAATTCACTATCTTCAGAGTCAAATTCTGTTGATCTTGCAAAACCAACACTACCTTCAGTAAATTCAAAATCATCACTAAGTTCTGATTTTAATAATCCTAATCCTGATTTTCCACTTCCAATTTTTGAGTAATCTAAATATTTAATGTTCCCAAATTCAATATCACCAGCTTGTACTAAAGTATTTTCAACTACCTTATAGAAAGCTGAGCCATCATACATTTTTTTTTCAATTAATATTTTAAATCTTTTAACAGCTTTAGGAGAAATTTCAGGATATAACTCAATAATAACATTTCCACATTCTAAATTCATTACTGCAATATTATCTGGGTTTTTAAAGTTTAATTTTTTTAAATCGTTTCTGTCTATAAATAGACATTTACTTTTTAATAAAAAAAAAGATGAAAAAGCAGAAATGGCCAAAACTATTAAAAAAATAAATAAAATTTTTTCTGATTTTGATGCCTTAATTGTTTTAATCATAAAATATTTTCATCGATTTTAGATATATTTAATTTAATAAAATTAACCTTATTATTTAATATAGAGTCGTTTTTTATTTTCTCTTCAATCAAATTTTTATTAACCATTAAAAAAGAAAAGATTTCAGCCATATCTTCTGATGGAATTGATTTAGAGTATTCTGTTAAAAAACCATTAGTATTTTCATATAAATCCAAATTTAATCTATCTGAGCAAGTGGAACATTCAGCGTATTCAAAATCAGAATTATTAAATAAAGAAAATTTTTGATCATTAAAATCATCCTCATAACTATTTTGAATCATGTGAAAAATCTCATGATGAATCATTCTTTCAAAATATTTTTCGTTAAAGTTTATGTCTAATATTAAAGTTCTATTTTTATTATCTGGTATTCCGCCAGTATTGATGTTCGAAATAAATAAACCTTCACAAAATACAACATATTTTAAATTTATTTTTTTAAGAAATTTAAAATTGTATCTTTTAATATTTCTCTCAATTGTTGGAAATTTTGTATTAAGATTTTCTTGATTTGTCTTATTGCAAGTAATGTTGTCATCTACTCCTATTTTAAAATCTCCTTTTGCATTTAAATAACGGATATTGTTCTCATTTTTTAGTTTATAGATTTCCAAGTTCGGAATTTTGATTAGATTGTATATTTCATCAGCATTTACCTGTGAAAACTGAAAAATTAAGATGAATAAAATAATAATTTTCATTAATTTATTATAGACGAACTAGATTAGATAATATTATCTTAGATTATTAAAAAATGACAAAAGAAAGAAACAAAAATCCTATTCAACCAGTAAGTGGAACAAAAGTACCTCGATATGCTGGCCCAAGTACTTTTGCAAGATTACCAGAATTAAGAGATGTCGAGAGCTGTGATGTAGCGATTGTTGGTGTTCCGTTTGATGCTGGAACCAGTTATAGACCAGGAGCGAGATTTGGTCCTCAGAGTATAAGACAAGCATCTAGACATTTAAGAACAAATTATCATCCAAGTTATGATGTGGAACCTTTTAAAATTCAACAAGTTGCAGATGCAGGAGATATTTCGTGTAATCCATTTAGCATTGATGAAGCTATTAAACAAATAGAAGAGGGAGCAACTGATCTATTAAACAAAGTAGGTGGAATAATTAGTTTAGGTGGCGATCATACAATTGCAGTGCCATTGTTAAGAGCAATTAATAAAAAAAATAAAGGACCAGTTTCTCTAGTTCATTTTGATGCTCACTTAGATACTTGGGATACTTATTTTGGTGCTCCATATACACATGGAACTCCTTTTAGAAGAGCAAGAGAAGAAGGTTTATTTTTAGATGATGCTTCAATGCATGTTGGTATAAGGGGACCTCTTTATAGTAGAGATGATATTAAAAATGATGAAAGTTTTGGTTTTAAAATAATTCACTGTGATGAATTTCAAACCGAAGGAACAGATAAAATTGCAGAAAGGATTAGAAAAAGAGTGGGAGATAATCCACTTTATCTATCTATAGATATTGATGTGTTGGATCCAGCTTTTGCACCTGGTACAGGAACACCAGAGATAGCGGGAATGACCACACGAGAAATGGTAAATGTTTTAAGGGGGTTGTCAGGATTAAATTTAGTTTCAGCTGATGTAGTAGAAGTTTCACCAGCATATGATCATGCTGAAGTTACATCTCTTGCAGCTGCAACAATAGTTTACGAATTAACAAATTTATTTGCAAAATCATAAGGAAAGGATAATTTTAAATCATGTTAGATAAAAAGAATTTTTATATTAATGGTGCTTGGGTTAAACCAAACAGTACTGAAGAAATTAAAGTAATCGATCCAGCTACAGAAGATAACTGTGCTGTAATTACTTTGGGAAATAAAGCAGATGTTGATTTAGCAGTTGCTGCAGCAAAAGATGCTTACGAATCTTGGGCTTTTTCTTCTAAAGAAGAAAGAATTGCATTATTAGAAAAACTTTATGAAAATTATAAGAAAAGATGGGCAGATATTGCAGAAGCCATAACTCTTGAAATGGGTGCACCAAAAGATTTTGCCACAAAATTACAAGCAGGAACAGGAGCAAGTCATATTAAATCATTTATCAGATATTTGAAAAATTTCGAATTTGAAAAACCATTGGGAGAACACGCTCCTAACCAAAGATTAATTTATGAACCTAAAGGTGTTTGTGCATTAATAACACCTTGGAATTGGCCAATGAACCAAGTTTGTTTAAAAGTAATGCCAGCAATTGCGGCAGGTTGCACAATGGTATTAAAGCCATCAGAATTAGCGCCACTTTCATCAATGATACTTGCTGAAATTATTGATGAGGTAAAATTTCCAAAAGGTGTGTTTAATTTAGTTAATGGCGATGGAGCAACAACAGGCGATGCTCTTACAAGCCATCCAGATATTAATATGATCTCTTTTACAGGCTCAACAAGAGCTGGAGCTTTGATTTCTCAAAATGCTGCTAAAGATTTTAAAAGAGTAAGCTTAGAATTAGGTGGTAAAGGCGCAAATATAATTTTCAAAGATGCTGATCCAGAAGCAATTGAAAGAGGTGCTTTAAGATGTTTTAGAAATTCTGGACAATCTTGTAACGCTCCAACAAGAATGTTGGTTGAAAAATCAATGTATGATGAAGCTATTGAGAGATTAAAAAAATATACTGAAAATTTTGAAGTTGGTGATCCTAAAAAAGAAGGAGAACACATAGGTCCTGTTATTTCAGAAACTCAATACAATAAAATTCAAACTTTAATCCAAAAAGGCATTGATGAAGGTGCAAAATTAGTTGCTGGAGGAACAGGTAAACCTGATGGATTAGATAAAGGTTACTTTGTTAAACCAACTGTTTTTGCAGATGTAAATAATGATATGGATGTTGCAAGGACTGAAATTTTTGGACCTGTTCTATCTGTTATCCCATTTGAAACAGAGGAAGAGGCAATTAAAATTGCAAATGATACTTCTTATGGATTAACAAACTATATTCAAACTCAAGACTCTGAAAAAGTTCAAAGAGTCGCCAGAAAATTAAGATCTGGAATGGTGGATGTTAATGGAGCTGGTATTGCAGTTGATGCACCCTTTGGAGGTTTTAAACACTCTGGTATTGGTAGAGAAGCAGGTGAACACGGCTTAGAGGAATTTTTAGAAGTAAAAGCTGTGGGAGGTTGGAGTTAATTTATCGATTTATCCTTTACACCTTCTAAAAATTTAAGGCATTTTTTCATCTCGTTTAATTCTATGAACTCATCAATTTTATGAGCTTGTTCTATGGACCCAGGTCCACAAACAACCGTACTGATACCTAATTCTTGAAATAAACCAGCCTCAGTTCCAAAAGAAACTACTTCCCTAGAATTATCACCAGTTATGTTTGATACAAATTCACATGCCTCAGACTCATCTAATCTATTAAACCCAACTACTTCACCAATCGTTTCTTTTTTTATGTAAGAATCTGGAAATACTTTTTTCATTTCTGGTAAAAGTATTTCATTTGCATATTTATCAATTTCATTTGTTACAAATTCTCCATCTTCTTTAACAACTGGCCTTGTTTCCCATTCAACACTACATTTGTCTGCAATGACATTATGAGCAATACCACCTTTAATACCTCCGATTGATAAAGTTGAATGTGGAGGGTCAAAAATACTATTTTCTTTAACTCTTTTTTTTAGTTCTTCTCTTATTTCTAAAAGTTTTCCAACATACCTAGTAGCATATTCTGCAGCATTTACTCCTAAATGTGGTTTTGAACTATGTCCTGCTAGTCCTCCAAAGTGAACTGTGTATTCATTCATACCTTTGTGAGCATCTATTATTTTCATTGTAGTTGGTTCTCCAATTATACAAATTCCATTTTTGATATCTCTTTTTTTTAATTCCTCTATCAACAGAGGAGCGCCAATACATGCAGTCTCTTCATCAAAAGTGTAACAGAAATGTAAGTCTCTATCTAAATTACTTTCTTTAAAAATTGGTGCATAAGCGAGTGTACATGCAATAAAACCTTTCATATCACATGAGCCTCTTCCATAAAGTTTATCGTTTTTAATTGTTGCAACAAATGGATCGGTGCTCCAACCTTTAGAAACTGGAACCACATCAGTGTGTCCTGATAGAATGATTGGTTTTTTTGAGCTTTGATTTTTTGCTTTTAAAGTCCCAAATAGATTAACCCTTTTTTTATCATCATCGTAAACTTTGAAAGTATCTATTCCAATGCTATTTAAAATGTTTTCACAATAATCTATTAAACTACTATTATCTTGGCCTGAGACAGTTTTAAATGCAATTAAGTCAGTTAAAATCTTGATTGATTTTTCATATAAATTGTTATCTATACTCATAAACTTAAAACACTATATTATATTATGATTAAAGAGCAAATTACCTATGACACTTTTGACAAAGTAGATATTAGAGTTGGCACTGTTATTTCAGTCAAAAAAAATGAAAAGGCAAGAAAGCCATCTTTAGTGGTTGAAGTTGATTTTGGAAGTGAAATTGGCGTCAAACAATCATCAGCTCAAATTACTCATTACTATAATGAGGAGAATTTAAAAGGAAAGCAAGTCATTGCAGTTTGTAATTTTCCTGAGAAAAATATAGCTGGTGTAGTCTCACAAGTATTAGTTTTAGGAGCAATTGATGCTGAAGGAAAAGTTACACTAGTACATCCATCACAAAAAGCTGAGAATGGTTTACCAATTGCTTAGTAATGCATCCTGAAATTCTTTCGATAACTTTATTTGGAATTGTTGCTGCATTTACACCTGGTCCTAATAACTTTGTTGCTTTTTATTCTGGTTTTAACTTTGGTATAGTTAGAACACTTCCACATATAATCGGAGTTACTCTAGGTTTTCCATTTTTATTATTATGCCTAGCTTTAGGTTTGATAAATATATTTAAGCTTTATCCTTTAATTCAAGAAATATTAAAATATTTAGGAACTCTATTTTTAATTTATTTAGCTTATAAAATTTCTTTTTCAGGTCCATCAAACCAAGAAAATAAAAATAAAAATCCAATTAAATTTCATGAAACTTTTATCTTTCAGTTTCTAAATCCAAAAGGTGTAATTGCATCTATAATTCTTGTATCTACTTATATAAATCCAGGAGAAACATTTGTGAGTTATACGACTCAAATTCTTGCTATGGCTTTACTAGTTTCAGTAACGAGCATAACTCTATGGACATTTTTAGGTAAATTCTTTAGGAAATTTGCGACAAATCAGAAATTTATTAATTATTTTAATTATGCTATGTCACTGCTTCTTTTAACAAGCATAATAACTTTTTATTTATAAAATATGACACCAGGAAACAAAAATTCTTACAACTCACTAAAAAAAATTAGTATTGATAACAAAGAGTACAATTATTATTCATTAAGCGAAGCAGAAAAAAATGGGCTAGATGGGATTAAAAAACTTCCAAAATCTCTAAAAGTTTTATTAGAAAATTTATTGAGATATGAGGATGATTTGAGTGTTACAAAATCTCAAATACAAGCAATTAAAAATTGGCTGGAAACAAAAAAATCAAAAACTGAAATTGCATATAGACCTGCTAGAGTTTTACTCCAAGATTATACAGGAATTCCTGCTGTTGCAGATCTAGCTGCAATGAGAGAAGCTGTTAAAGAAAAAAATAAAGATCCAAATACAATCAATCCGTTATCAGCAGTAGATCTTGTTATTGATCATTCTGTACAAGTTGATCAATCAGCAAAAGCAGATTCATTTGAAAAAAATGTAGATATAGAATTCAATAGAAATGGTGAGAGATATTCATTTTTAAAATGGGGACAACAAGCTTTTGATAATTTTAGAATTGTCCCTCCAGGAACAGGAATTTGTCATCAGGTAAATTTAGAATACTTATCTAAAGTAGTTTGGTCTGAAGAATTTAAAGGTGAGAAATATATATTTCCAGATACACTTGTCGGCACAGACAGCCATACAACGATGGTTAATGGACTTTCTGTTTTAGGCTGGGGCGTAGGTGGTATTGAAGCAGAAGCAGGAATGTTAGGCCAACCTATATCTATGTTGATACCAGAAGTGATTGGATTTGAAGTAAAAAATAAAATGCCCGAAGGAACAACGGCAACAGATCTTGTTTTAACAGTGGTTAAAATGTTAAGAGATAAAGGTGTTGTTGGAAAATTTGTAGAATTTTATGGAGATGGATTAAAAAATCTAACTCTTGCAGATAGAGCAACTATTGCAAATATGGCTCCAGAATACGGTGCTACTTGTGGTTTTTTTCCAATAGATGATGAGACTTTAAAATATTTAAAATTTTCAGGAAGAGATCAGCACACTGTCGAAGTAGTTGAAAAATATGCTAAAGAACAAGGGTTATGGGCAAGTAATGATTTAGAATTTACTGATGTAATTTCATTAGACATGTCTACGGTTGTACCAACTATTTCTGGGCCAAAAAGACCTCAAGATAAAGTTTTGTTAACTGATGCACCAACCTCATTTAAAAAAGTTTTATCTGAAGCAACTAATAAAGATCAAAAATCAATATCAAAAGTTTCAAATACTGATTATGAAATTCAAGATGGTTCAATTTTAATTGCTGCTATAACTTCATGTACCAATACTTCAAATCCAAATGTTTTAATTGGAGCAGGTTTGCTTGCTAAAAAAGCTGTTGAGCATGGATTAGAAGTTAAACCTTGGGTTAAAACATCATTAGCACCTGGATCTCAAGTAGTGACTGACTATTTAGAAAAAGCTGGTTTAAATACTTATTTAGATCAATTAGGTTTTAATTTAGTTGGATACGGATGCACTACTTGTATTGGAAACTCAGGACCATTGCCTGAAAACATAGTAGAGGCAATTCAAAAAGAAAATATTCATGCTGTTTCTGTATTATCAGGAAATAGAAATTTTGAAGGAAGAATTTCTCCTCATATTAAAGCAAACTATTTAGCTTCTCCACCATTGGTGGTTGCTTATGCAATTGCTGGGCACATGGAGTTTGATTTATACAAAGACCCTCTAGGAAAAAGTAAAGATGGAAAAGATATATTTTTAAAAGATATTTGGCCATCAAATCAAGAAATAGAGGATACTTTAAAACAATCTTTGAATGCAGATATGTTTATTCAAAGATACTCAAATGTTTCTGATGGTCCTACTCAATGGCAACAAATTAAAACTGAAAAAAGCAGTATTTACAAATGGGATGAAGGTTCAACTTATGTAAAAAAACCTCCATTCTTTGAAGGTTTGTCTGATGAGCCAGAAGGATTTAAGGAAATTAAAGATGCAAGACCGTTATTAATATTAGGTGATATGATAACAACAGATCACATTTCACCAGCTGGAAGCATACAAAAAGATAGTCCGACTGGAGAATATTTTATGGAACATCAAATTTTACCTAAAGATTATAATTCTTATGGTTCAAGAAGAGGGAATCATGAAGTTATGATGAGAGGAACTTTTGCAAATATTAGAATTAGAAATGAAATGGCACCAGGAACTGAAGGTGGATTTACAAAATTATATCCTGAAGAAAAAGTAATGCCTGTTTATGATGCAGTTGTTGAGTATAAAAAGAGAGGAACTGATTTAGTAGTAATAGGTGGTAAAGAATATGGAACTGGCTCTTCGAGAGATTGGGCTGCTAAAGGAACTAAACTTTTACGAGTAAAAGCAGTTATTGCTGAAAGCTTTGAAAGAATTCATAGATCAAATTTAATTGGAATGGGAATTTTACCACTGCAATTTAAAGATGGAGAAAACAGAAAAAGCTTAAATTTAGTTGGTTCAGAACTGATAAGTGTAGTTGATATTGAAAAAGGCATAAATCCTTCAGATGAAGTTGTTATAGAGATCAAATATATCTCTGGAGAAATTAAAAAAGTGAAGACTTTATCTAGAATAGATACTAAAAATGAGCTGGAGTATTATAAAAATGGAGGAATTCTCCAATATGTGCTAAGGAACATGATTTGATATGGACGAAGATTTATCAATAATAAATGCAAACACTAGAAACGAAAAAATTAAGAACTTTTTTGTTAATAACAAAAAGGTTCTAATTTCTTCAGTTATTGTTTTAGTTTTGATTGTAATAGGTGTTTACAGTTATGATAAATATACAACTGATAAAAAAAGACAGATATCTGATAATTTTAATGCAATTACTATTGATCATTCTGAAAGTGCTAAAGAGACAACTTTAAATAAATTATTGGAGATAATTAATCAAAAAGATCCAACTTATTCTCCACTCTCTCTTTATTTTATAATTGATAACAATCTCCTTTCTGATCAAAGCAAGGTTAATAAATTATTTGATGTCATAATCGATGAAACATCACTAGATAAAGAAATTAAAAATTTAGTTATCTATAAAAAGGCACTATTTAATGCAGATCAGGCAAATGAAGCTGATTTACTAAATATGCTAAATCCATTAATTAATTCAGAAAGTGTATGGAAATCGCACGCATTATACTTAATGGCTGAATATTTTTATGCTCAAGATCAAAAACAAAAAGCAAAAGAATTTTTTCAACAAATAACGACTTTAGAAAATCCAAATCCAGATATAAGAATAGAATCAGAGAAAAGATTAAACAGAGATTTGAGTGATTAGACTATTAGCATTATTTATTACATTTTTTCTTTTAAATAATTGTTCTTTCAATGAAAATTCAAGAATTTGGAAAGACAAGGAAAAAGATTTATCAGAAAAAGAAAATGTAAAAAAAATATTTGCAGAGGAAGAGGTAAAAGCCTCTGAATTTAATCAAGAAGTTAAACTTGATTTATCTGGATTAAGAACAACCAACAAAATAATAGATAATACTAACAACTACGGTGCTCAAAGCTATGAGGGTCAATTAGAAAAAATTGGTAGTTTTAAATTTTCAAAGTTAGATGAAATAAATAATCTTAATTACAAGCCAATTTTCCTATCAGATGGATTAATTTTCTTTGATAAAAAGGGTACAATTATTAGATACGATAATAATAAAAAAGTGTTATGGAAAAAAAATCATTACACCAAGTCAGAAAAAAAATTAAGACCTAAGTTAAATTTTGCAATTAAAGAAAACAATATTTTAGTAACGGACAGTATTGCTAAATATTATTCGATTAATCTTGAAACAGGTGAATTGAATTGGACAAAAAATAACACCTATCCATTTAATTCAGATATCAAAAGTTATAAAAACAATATTTTTGTAGTTGATTATAAAAATACTTTGAGATGTTATAAAATTGAAGATGGATCTGAATGTTGGAATTTACAAACAGAAGATTCTTTTACAATATCAAATGCAAAATATTCATTAATTGTAATTGATGAAATGGTGGTGTTTAGTAACTCAATTGGAGATATCACGGCAGTTGATGTTGAGACTGGATTAATCACTTGGCAGCTACCAACGCAAAGCAGCAGTATTATTAATGAAACTTATAATTTTAAAATATCAAAACTAGTATCAGATGGAAAATCTATCTTTTTTTCAAATAATAAAAATGAATTTTATTCAGTAGATGTTAAAACAGGAGTAGTTAATTGGATAAATGATTTAAATTCTAACATTACTCCTATAATTACTGGTAATTTGATTTTTACAGTTTCTAATGATGGATATTTGCATGTAGTTGAAAAAAACAAAGGTAACATTCTTAGAATTACAGATCTTTTTAAAAATTATAAAATTAAAAAAAGAAAAGAAATTGAACCAGTTGGTCTTGTTATAGGTAATACCAATCTATATTTAACAAATTCTGATGGAAAAATAATAATTGCTGATTTAAGTGAAGGAAAAGTTTTAAACGTAGAAAAAGTTTCTGGAGATATTGTTTCAGAACCATTTATATTTAATAATAATTTGTATGTAGTTAGAAACGGTTCTATCGTACAATACAATTAAATATGATCTTGAAATTTTTAGAAAAGATCGGAAGAAAAAAAGTAGTTCTAGATAGAGGACCGTCACACCCAAAATTTGATCAAGCAAAACCGTGGATGAATAGATATTATGTGATATTCAGAAATAGACCTAAATGGTTTCCATTTAATATATTAATTCACGAAATGTTAGATGATGATCATGGTGATGGGGTGCATAACCATTTATGCCCATACATTACAATAATTTTAAGAGGAGGGTACTGGGAAACAACAAAAAATGGAAGGTTTTGGAGAAAGCCTGGATACATTGGTTTTAGATCGGCAAATGCTTTTCATAGAGTTGACTTAGCACCAGGCACAAAACCAATGACAATATTTATTCCAGGACCATTTGGTTTACGAAAAGGACCACGATCAGAATATGGCATCGATTTTAAAACTAAAAGAAGTTAATGGCCCTATCTTTTGAAAAAGAATTTATATCACACTGTAAAAAACAAAATTTAGAAATTAATCCTAGTCAGATAGATTTAATAAAAAAATTACAAGAATATTACGAGGGTAATTTCAAATCATTAATATCAAAAATTTTTCAAAGCCAATCTTTTAAAAAGGGGTTTTATTTATATGGAGATGTTGGTGTAGGCAAAACAATGATTTTAGATTTCTTTTTTGATCAAATAGATCACAAGAAATTAAGATTACATTTTAATGAGTTTATGTTGAGTTTTCATAATTTTGTTCATGAGCGAAAAGGTAGTAACCAAGAAAATATTATTAATGAATTTGTTAAAGATTTAAAATTAAAAGCATCATTAATTTATTTTGATGAGTTTCAGGTAACTAACATAGTTGATGCTATGATTTTAGGAAAATTATTTGATCAAATCTTTAAAGAAGATATAAAAATAATCGTAACCTCAAATACTAAAATCTCTGAACTTTATAAAGATGGTCTTCAAAGAGATCAGTTCAAACCATTTATAAAAATAATGGAGGATCAATCTTTTCAATACGAACTTGTAATTGAAGATGACTATAGAAAATCTAATAATTCACAAGATAGATACTTTTTTCCACTTGATGAAGAGACTAATTTTAAAATAAATAAATTTTTTAGAACTGTTACAAAAGATAAAAAAAAAACTGAGAAAATAATTAATGTAAAAGGAAGAAATTTTAAAATAGAAAATTTTTATGAAGGAGTGGCTAGATTTGATTTTAAAACATTATGTGATCAGAATTTAGGTGCAGAAGATTATTTAGAAATTATTAAAAATTGTGTTTTTATAGTTATCGATCAAATACCACAGTTTGATAATTTTAATTCTAACCAACAGCAAAGATTTATTACTTTATTAGATATAATTTATGATAATAATGTTCCAATTGCAGTAACAGCTAATCAAAGTTTGGATAAATTTACATCATCAAAACTATTAGAAAAACCATTTGAAAGAACAATCAGTAGATTATACGAATTAACATCTAAAGTGATGAATTCATGAAACAAGAATTTTTTAATCTTCAAATAAACACAAATGGTCAAAAGTTATATGAATTTACAGATCAAACTCTTAATTGGATAAATGAAAATAATTTTAAGAATGGAATTTTAAATTTGAGCATCCAGCATACCAGTGCGTCTTTAATTGTACAGGAGAATGCCGATCCAGATGTGCAAACTGATTTGATTAAATATTTTGATAAGCTGGCACCAATGGATAATTCGCTTTATGTTCATACAACTGAGGGTAAAGATGATATGCCAGCTCATATAAAATCTGTATTAACGAATAATCAAATTTCTCTTAGTATTAAAAATAAAGAATTATTACTTGGAACTTGGCAAGGTCTCTATCTGTTTGAACACAGATTAGAGTCTCATACAAGATCTATAATTCATCATTTTTTGGGAGAATAAGTTATTTTTTCTTCAGAGATTGAAATGCATCCAATGCAGCAGCTCTTGCTTTTTCATGAATAACTATTGGTTGTGGATAGTCTTTACCTATAATTGTTTTAATAGCTTCTTGATATTTGACTTCCATTTCCCAAGGTTTGTGAATAAATTTTGCAGGAACTTTATTTAATTCAGGAACCCATTTTTTTACATAAATACCTTCCTTGTCAAATTTTTCACCCTGAAGAATAGGATTAAAAATTCTAAAGTATGGTGCAGCATCAGCTCCACAACCAGCAACCCATTGCCATTGTGCAACGTTATTAGCTTTATTAAAATCAAGTAAGCAGTTTCTAAAATGCTTCTCTCCCTCTATCCAATTAATTCTCAAATGTTTTACTAAAAAGGATCCTACAACCATTCTAATTCTATTATGCATCCATCCAGTTTCGTATAATTCTCTCATACCGGCATCAACTATTGGATACCCTGTCATACCTTTTTTCCATGCGTTCAAAAATTTTTCATTTTTAACCCATGGGAATTTGTCAAATTCTTTTCGAAAGTTACCTTTTAAGAATTCAGGAAAATAATTAATTAGACTATGAGAAAATTCTCGCCAACCAAGTTCGTTTATATATTTTCTATATCCTATTCCTTTTGATTTTAGCTCACTACATTTTTTCCAAATTGTATTCACATGAATTTGACCAAATTTTAAATATGGGGATAACCTAGACGTACCATTTATAGAAGGGATATCTCTATTAGTCCCATAATCTTTAATTTTATTTTCTAACAAATCTTTTAGAATTTTTTGAGAGTCATTTTCTGAAACTTTCCAATACTTATCAAATTTTTCATACCATTTTTTATTTGGTAAAATATTTTTGAGATCTATAGAATTTTTAAAAAAATTGATGGCTTTAGTTTTCTTTTTTACAGTGTAATTTTTATTTGGAGGTTGATTTAGATAAATTTGTTCAGCAGTTCTCCAGAAAGGTGTAAATACTTTAAATGGTGTACCATCATTTTTAGTTACTTCTTGAAATTCATTTAAAATATTACCTTTAAAATATTTGTATTCTATTCCGTTTTTTATGAATAGATCTCTTATTTTTTTTCCTTTAGATATTATATCTGGTTCATAAATTTTATTCCAATAGATGCATACATCATCCTTTTTTTTAAGCTTTGAAAAAATATCTAACTCATCTCCTTTTAAAATTTCTAGATTGATTTTAAATTTTGAAAGTTCTGTTTTTATTGACTCTAATGATTTAAATAACCACCATTTCTGAGCTTCTCTTTTGTTGTCAAATTCATTATTGTTATAAATATATAACGCAATCACATTCTCATGATTATTAGTTGCAAAGGAAAGAGCTGGATTATTATCAATTCTAAAATCTTCTCTAATCCAAAATATTCCAGTGCTTTTCATTATAATTATTTTTGATTTACTAATTTTTGATACATTTCTTGATCGGTATCACCCTCACAACCAAAAATTAATACATTAGAATTTTCATTAAGATCAATTTTTGTCTTAATTGTTTCATCTTCACAGCTTGCAATTAAACTAATTACACCTGGTGCAGCATTTTCACCTGCTATTATACTCTCTTCACTAAAGCTTGCATTTCCAAGTAATTTCATAGTTTTTGCAATATCATCGTCAGGTAAACTTATACAGTGTTTAACTGAGTTTTTTAAGATTTCCCATGGCACAAGTGACACTTCTCCACACGACATCCCACCCATTAAACTTTCTCGTTTAATATCAATTTTTTCAATTTTTCCAGTTTTAATACTTTCCATTACGCAAGCTGCACTATCTGGTTCTACTACAATTATCGTAGGAATATTATCTAGGTATCTCGCTATCCCAGCTACCATTGCACCAGCCATACCACCGACACCAGCTTGTAGAATAATATGAGAAATTTTTTCATTTTTAATTTGTTCAGCTATTTCCTTCATCATTACTGAATAACCAGCCATTGTATACTTAGGCACTAGCATATAATCTTTCCAGGCAACATCCTGAACAATTTGCCAATTATTTTCTGTAGATTGTTTTATGCATTCAATCAAAGAATTTTCGTAATTGCCTTTAACTTTTATAACTTCTGCACCAAGTGCTTCCATAGCTTTGCCTCTTGCATCACTTACAAATTCACTTATAAAAATTTTACATTTTAAACCTAATCTTTTTGCACCCCAAGCAACAGACCTACCATGGTTTCCAGCTGTAGCAGTCGCTACGACTATTTCTTTATTTCCTTTGGTAACTTTTTCAACAGCATAAGCTCCTCCTAGGGCTTTGAAGGATTTTAAATTAAATCTTTTATTTTCGTCTTTATAAAAAATATTTTTTAAATTTAATTCTTTAGATAATTTGTTTAATTTAACTAGGGGTGTAGGGGAGTATCCTTCCCATTTTGAGATAGAATTGTAAGCATCATCTATATCTGTTGAGTTTAATGAGCTTAAGATTTGATCTCTATCAAATGAATATTTTTTATTATCAGCAAATTCAGTCAATTTCCATTGATGACCGTTAGATAAAATACTCATAAACTAACAATCTAATGTGTTATCTTTTTCCCATTTAGTGACTGCTTTGGCCTTGTCAAAACTTTCTTTTGATTTAAATTCTTTAATTTCTGTATCTCTTAATTTTATATAACTTGAAATAACATCTGATCCAAAAGCTTCATTCATACTTTTATTATCTTTTAATTGAGAAAGTGATTGATCTAACTCATCTGGTAATTTTGGTAAGTCAGGATATTTTGCAAAGTCTTCGTACATATTGCAATGCAAAGGATTGCCGGGATTGATTTTATTTTTGATACCATCTAAGCCAGCAGCCAAAATACTAGCTTGTAATAAATATGGATTAGCAGATCCATCCATTAACCTTAATTCAAATCTTCCTGGATCAGGAATTCTAATCATATGTGTTCGGTTGTTTCCAGTGTAAGAAATACTGCTTGGTGACCATGATGCTCCAGATTTTGTAGGTGGTGCATTAATTCTTCTGTAGCTATTAATTGTTGGATTAAAAAATGCCGACAACGATGATGCGTTTTTAATTACTCCACCTAAGAAATTATATGCAATTTTACTCAATCCAAGTTTATCAGATTTATCTAGAAACTTATTTTTCTTACCTTGCCAAACTGATACATGAGCATGACACCCATTACCTGTTAAATTGTTAAAAGGTTTAGGCATGAATGTTGCTCTTAATCCGTGTTTTTCAGCAATTGTTTTAACCATGTATTTAAAAAAGGTATGTCTGTCTGCAGTTTTTAAGCAGTCAGAGTAATCCCAATTCATTTCAAACTGTCCGTTAGCGTCCTCATGGTCATTTTGATAAGGACCCCATCCCATTTCAATCATGCAGTCACAAATTTCTTTAATTAAATCATATCTTCTCATCAATGCAGATTGATCATAACAAGGTTTTGATTGAGTATCTCTTGGATCTGCAATTGACTCTCCATCAGGTGATGTTAAAAAATATTCACATTCAACACCTGACTTCATTGTTAAATTTTGTTTTTTAAGTTTTTTAATTTGATTTTTTAACATTACTCTTGGCGATGCTTCCACTGGTTTACCGTTCATCCATAAATCAGATGCTAACCATCCAACTTCTTTATTCCATGGCAATTGAATCAAGCTATCAGGATCAGGGATCCCAAACATATCAGAGTCTGCTGGCGTCATATCTAGCCATGCTGCAAATCCAGCAAAACCAGCACCCGCAGTTTGCATTTCTTTGATTGCATGAGCTGGAACAAGTTTTGATCTTAAAACTCCAAAAAGATCTACAAAGCTAATTAAAAAATATTTAATTTTTTTTTGTTTTGCAATTTTAAATAAGTTTTTAGCCATTATTTAGCTTAACATAATTATTTAAAAAAAGATAAGATAGTTTCTTTATAATAAATCAAATTTACAACTATGATAATTATTATTGCTAAAATTACACCGTATTTAGCTTTAGGAAATGCAACTCCTCTCATTTTTGAGGGTCTTAATTCTTCATTTTCATCTGTCATAAAAAATTTAGATTAAAAAGGGCGCTATTAATTAAAACAGCGCCCAAATTTTTATTTTAATTACCAATCGGTAATATTGCTTTTATGATCGTTAGCACCATGTCTTTTCTTTGCTAATCTTGAAAGTTCATCACTTTCAGATTTTGCAGTTAAGACGTGCCAACCAATCCATAAAATTATAGCAATGATTACCAGTATACCTTCACTAGATCCAGCACCAGGGTAAACAGCACCAACTACTTCCTCAGCCGGCTTGTTAAGGTGATCTATCCAGTTTGTTACTGTAGCCATATATTTCTCCTTTACCTGGTTGCAGATGAAACTGCTTTCTCATCTTCTTTAGCAGCCTCCATCATTTCATAATCTAGTCCAGCTATTTCTACTTCTCGAGGGATTCTTAATTTACCCATACCGTGAAGCACTTTAGCTATGACATAGCCTGGTATTAGTCCAAGAACAACAAACATAATTATTGCTCCGATGAACTGTCCAAGAGGATTGATTGTTGCATAAGTAGTTCCATCCCACATAGCACCTACACTGTAACCAGATGAAGGGTATCCCCATAAAACAAAACCACAAATTACAAGACCAACAAATCCTGCATAACCGTGAACTGCTACTGCACCAACCGCATCATCGATTTTGAACTTACGTTCAACCCAGTAATGTAGTTTGTATGCAATCACAACACCGATCATACCGATGATCATTGATTGAATTGGATGATATAAGTCATTTCCAGCTGAAGCACAGATAACACCTGCTAGTCCACTAGAGTATGTCCAGAAAGGATCACCTTTAGCAATCCAATATCCGGCCAATAATCCTCCTGATAACGACATCAAGAAGTTAAAGGTAATACCACTAAGTGTAGTAGGAGTTACGTAAATGTTTGTAGCTGTCCAATAAGATATACCTTCCATTCCATATTCTGGACCTAAGTCGAAAATTGGAATGTTACATGCAGCATAAAATCCCCAGAAACCAGTATAAATTAAAAATAATCCAACTGTTACTAACCAAGGATTTCTAGGCCCTATGTTTCTAGGTTCACCACTTGATGAGAATTTTCCAATTCTTGGACCTAAAACCACAAGAACACCTAAAGCAAATCCACCTGCAATTGCGTGAATTACTCCTGATGCATATGCATCATGATACCCTAAAAGTTTTAACATCCATCCATCAAAGTGCCATCCCCAAGCAGCATCAATTGTCCAAAATACAGATCCGATTGCAATTGCTAGAATACCAAATGCAAAAGTTGTAATTCTTTCAATGATTGCTCCTGAAACGATAGAAGCAGCTGTCCAAGAAAACAGAAGGAAAGCAGCCCAGAAGACACCAGAAATGTGATCTCCTAGATTGATAGCCATAAGTTCACTTGTAGCTGTATACCAAGTAGCACTAAACGCAGACTCGTCTGTGATTAGAGCAGTACTCTCATTCATTATTGAAGGTGCTAATCCAGGTCCTGTTGGAAAAGCCCAGTAAATCCACCAACCAAATAAAAACCAAGTTACTGTTACCAAAGGTATCAGCATTGTGTTTTTCATAAGAGTATGTTGATGGTGTTTGTATCGAGAAGCTCCAACTTCATACATACAGAATCCAACGTGAATTAAGAACATCAGCACCACTGTTACCCAGTAGTAGAACTCTGTAAATATGGTAGTAAGAGCAGCTAACTGATCAGTCATATTCTCTCCCCATATTTGTTATCCTAAACCCTATAAAATTATTAGGTTACTTACAAATATAAAGAGAGACTAAAAACCTAGTGTGGTCACTAGGTTTTTAGAATTGAAATCAACTATTGATTGTTATTTAAAATTTTAGATATGCCTTTTTCAAATCAACAAGAGGATGTTTTGGAGACATTTGAAACTTAACCAGAAGCTCTCTTGCAATCATGTCTCTGTCTTGTTGATTGTTAGGAAGTTTAATTGATTTTGGAATTGTTACCCATCCATTTGCATTTCTACAAAACACTGCAGGTCTTCCTTCTTCGTAACCCATGTGAACATCTTCCAACCAATTTAAATCATCCCATCCCATTGCCTCAATATATTTTTTTAAGAATGGAGTTATTTTTTTATAATCAGGCAACAGGTTAACGTCGTATCTATAACCAATCGACTGGCCTATCATTTTTTCTCTAGCAGTTTGTTTTTTTACTCCAAACTTAACTTTTGAAACTTTAGCTTTCGATTTAGTTTTTTTAGTTTTCTTTTTAGCCATCGTTACCTCTTATATTTTATGATAGTTATCAACACCAACAGTGTAGTTTGTACCTGCAAGCGGAACTTTCGCTAATGCAGAAGCTTCAGAAGTTAAAGCCGCTAAATCTTCTGGTTCTAAAGAGTGAATATTCGTCTTACCACAAGCTCTAGCTAATAATTGAGCTTCCAAAGTCATTGAATGTAGATAGTTATATACTCTCAACGCTGCATCATCAGGATTTAATCTTGATCTTAATTTTGGATCCTGAGTAGCAACACCAACTGGACATCTTCCAGTATGGCAGTGATAACATTCCCCAGCTTTTACACCCATTTCTTTTTCGAAATCAGCTTCTGGAATATCTTTGTTGCAGTTAAGTGCAATCATTGATCCAGTACCTATAGCAATTGCATCAGCTCCAAGAGCTAAAGCTTTAGCCATATCAGCACCATCTCTTACACCACCTGCGTAGATTAACGTTACTTTTCCAGTTTTTCCCACATCATCAATTGCTCTTCTCGCTTCTCTAATAGCAGCAATTCCTGGAATTCCAGTATTTGCAGCAGCAATGTGTGGTCCTGCTCCAGTAGATCCTTCCATACCATCTAAATAAATAGAGTCTGGGTCACATTTTGCAGCCATACGCACATCATCATAAACTTTAGATGCACCAAGTTTTAATTGAATTGGAACTTTATTCTTTGTCAATTGTCTTAACTCTTCAACTTTTAGAGCTAAATCATCTGGACCTAACCAGTCAGGGTGTCTTGCAGGTGATCTTTGGTCAATACCAGATGGTAGTGATCTCATTTCTGCAACTTGGTCGGTTACTTTTTGACCCATTAAGTGTCCACCCATACCAACTTTTTGTCCTTGTCCAATAAATACTTCAATTCCATCAGCCAATTGAGCGTGATGAGGATTAAAACCATATCTTGATTGAATACACTGGTAATACCATTTCTCTGAATATCTTCTCTCATCTGGTATCATTCCACCTTCACCTGAACAAGTAGCGCTTCCTGCCATAGTAGCTCCTCTAGCTAAAGCAGTTTTTGCTTCATATGAAAGTGCACCAAAACTCATTCCTGTAATGTAAACAGGTATATCTAATTCAATTGGGTTTTCACATCTTGGACCAATTACAGTTTTAGTTTCACATTTTTCTCTGTAACCTTCGATCACAAATCTTGTAAGTGTCCCAGGCAAAAATACCAAATCATCGAATGTTGGAATTTTTTTCATTAATGCCATTCCACGCATTCTGTATCTTCCTAATTGAGATTTGATGTGAATGTCGTCTATTACTTCAGGAGTAAAAATAGCATTGTGTCCTAGTAGACTTTTATTTCTTTTACCTTCTTCATGAACATGAACATCAGCTTTTCCACCAACGCCTTTACCGTTCTTTTTATTTTTTTTCTTAGGCATTAAATTGCTCCCTTCTTCTCTGTAGGTTCTAAATTATCGTAATTCCAAAGTTTTTTACCAGCTACAATTTTTTTCATTTTACTAACGTCAAAATTTTCACCAATTTCAGCAACTTTTAATTTTCTTTTTAGCCAATCTTGGTCGCTTGCTGTTAATTCAGCGTCTACAGCATCACTACCATAAGATCCAATTTCTCCTCCTACGAATATTGTCCCATCGTACATTGAGTCGCCCAGGTTAATTCCAACATCTCCAAGAATTATTATTCTTCCTCTTTGCATCATAAAACCAGTGAAAGCACCTGCGTCACCACCAATAATGATAGTTCCACCTTTCATGTCAATACCAGTTCTAGCACCAACGCTACCTTTGCAGATCAAATCTCCACCTCTGATAGCTGCACCAAAACAAGATCCAGCGTTTTTCTCAATTACAACTTTGCCAGCCATCAAGTTTTCTGCACAAGACCAACCAACTCTTCCATTGATTCTAACAATTGGTCCATCACATGAACCAATTCCAAAATAACCTAAACTTCCTTCAAAAATTAAATTTAATTTATTAAGGATACCCACACCCAAACTATGTTTTCCTTGAGGGTTTTTGATTACAATTGTTCCGTAACCTTGGCTCATTAAATTATCAATTTCTTTATTAGCCTCTGCAGCAGTCATATCTTTAACGTCAAGATCAGTTCTTTTGTTAAAGTCTACGTCATAAGTTCCAAAGTAATAAAAATTCTCTGCCTCATCTGGGTTAAAGAATTTTTGTTGAGTTCTCCCTGTTAGAACTTCGGTATGCATACCCATTGATTGGGCTTTAGATTTTTTTGATACTGTTTTTAGATTTGCCATACTTTAACCTCCCCATCAAATGGATCATATGTGTCTATTTCTTGTGGTAACACTGATCTAATAGCTATCTCCTCTGATCCCATTGCAACTAAATCATCTGATTCATATAAAACTAAAGGTTTTGCAGCCATAGTGTCTTTAGCCATTCCTAAAGAGTCTTTTGTAGCAACAAAATAAGTAAATACACCATCTAAACCAGTTAAACTCTCTTTCATGCCTTCTTCTAAAGTTGCACCATCTCTCATTTTTTCTGCAAGATAAACTGCGATTAATTCTGAGTCACACTCAGACATAAATCTCATTCCTTTATTTTCCAACACTCTTCTGTTATTCCAATAGTTCGTTAATTGACCATTGTGAACTACAGAAACGTCACTAAAAGGATAGCCCCAGAAAGGGTGGGCAGATTTGATATCAACACCAGACTCAGTCGCCATTCTAGCATGACCTATTGCATGAGTTCCAACAACTTTATCTAGACTATATCTATCACAAACCATTTTTGCGTTACCTAAATCTTTAATAACTTCTAATGATTTACCCATAGATAAAATTTCTACACCTGGAATACTTTCTATTCTTTGAGAAAAATCTAACAAATCTTTTGTATTGTAATCAATCTCATATCTTAAAGAGTAGGGAAGTGTTCTTTCTTCTTTAACAACTTTTGCTCCCATCTCAGCTAGAGTTTGATCTACAACTTTTTTTCTTTCATCATATACAGAAACATCTTCCATAACAGACGAACTTCCTTCTCCAACGTTCTCACCAACTTTAAAACGCATGATGAAATTTTTGCCATCTGTATCTCCATACAAAGCATATCCAGTTGAGTCTTCACCTCTATGTTTTAACGCTTGAAGCATACCTTGTAATTCGCTTCCAACATTTGAGGATTTTCCTCTATGAATTAATCCTGCTATCCCACACATATTTTTATACCCTTTCTATTATTTTATGACCTACGGTAAGCAATCAAGATAAGTATCCAGATCCCATTGAGTTGTAGCACCCAAGAATCTTTCCCACTCATCGTTTTTGTACCAATGGAAAACTTTATACATTTCATCCGGCATTGCAGATTTAATTACTTCATCCTCTGCAAGTCTAGCCAAAGCTTCACCAAGACTTAATGGAAGTTTTTTAACATCTTTACCAGCCTTTTGAGCTTCGTAAATATTTCTAGACTCAGGAGCAGCTGGTTTTAATTTTTTACTAATTCCATGATCACATGCTTTTAGTAATGCTGCACCTAATAAGTATGGATTATGCATAGAGTCTACTGATCGGTATTCAAATCTACCCGGTGCAGAAACCCTTAATCCACATGTTCTATTTTGGTATCCCCAGTCAGCATAAACTGGCGCCCAGAAACCTTGATCCCATAATCTTCTATAAGAGTTAACCGTAGAAGATCCTAATGCTGTTAGTGCTGGCAAGTGTTCCATGATACCTGCAATTGATTGCAAACCAATTTTACCTGGTAACTGCATGTCTTTAGTATCAGGCATAAAAGTATTAGTTCCACCTTCAACATAACTAAACACTTCTTCAACACCTGGAAGATTTTTGTTTCCAAGTTTGTTTACTTTAACTTTTCCACCTTTCCACAAAGACATATTTGTATGACATCCACTTGCAGAAACTCCCATAAAAGGTTTAGTCATAAAGCAAGCTATTAAATTATGTTCCCTTGCAACTTGAGCACAAATTTGTCTGTATGTTGATAATCTATCTGCATTTCTTAAGACGTTATCATAAGTCCAATTTAATTCTAATTGACCTGGTGCATCTTCGTGGTCCCCTTGAATCATATCAAGTCCCATTGCTTTTGCATATTCAATTACCTTCATAAATACTGGTCTTAACGATTCAAATTGATCAATGTGATAACAGAATGGCTTAGAAAAACCTTTACCTGTTGGGGTTCCATCTTCATTTTTTGTTAACCACATCATTTCAGGCTCAGTACCAACTCTTAATTCTAGACCATGTTTTTTCTTAAATTCATCCATGAAAATTCTTAGATTTCCTCTACAGTCTGAAGTTAAGTGACCGCCTGGATTTTGTCTTTCTTCTCTGTTTCTAAAACATGTTACAAAAACTCTTCCAACTCTTTTGTCCCAAGGTAGTTGCACAAAAGTTTCTGGATCAGGTATTCCAACAAGCTCCATAGCTTCTGGACCATAACCAATGTAGTTATTGTGACGATCTAAAAATAAGTTTGCTGTTGCTCCATAAACTAATTGAAATCCTTTTTCTGCTGTTCTTTCCCAGTGATCGGCAGGTATACCTTTACCTACAACTCTTCCTGTTACAGAAATAAATTGATAATAAATATAAGTTATTCCAAGTTCGTTAATTTTTTCTCGAACTTTTTTTACTAGTTTAGCTCTACCTGGCTGGTTAACATGTTTTTCTAGATCCGTCATTTTCACCCCTCAATGAATTATTAATTATTCAAGCGTAGCTGAAAATTTTATTAGTGTCTAGGCTTAGAGTTTAACTCCAAGGGAACGGACTGTTAGAAGTCGGATGAAGTTCACCCTTCTCGTAACGGTTGAATCTAAACGGCTTCAATAAATCACTTTCAGTACCAAGAATTTCTTTTGCAACAAGTTCACCAACACCAATCATTTTATATCCGTGATTAGCATCAGCAATCATGTAAACGTTTTCAAAAAATCTATCGAAGATAGGAAAAGAGTCAGGTGTCATACATCCTAAACCACCTGATGGTCCTTTTCTGTATAAGTCTGATTTTCCTTCAAATCTTTTTTGGCAATGCGCAAGTGCTGAACACCACATTTCACTAAAAGCATCTGTTGTTTGATACTCTGGAGATTCAATTCCATAAGGATCAACATTTACTTGATCAAAATGTTTTTTAACAATGTAAGGAGAAGTTCCACCTTGTACACCTAAACCTTCAATATCAGGTTTATAATAAATTCCCCAAATTTTATCTGTTAACAATTTTTTTGTTTTGTCAGAGTATAAAGGTGCAGTCGAGTCAACGTGAACTACAGGTGGTTGTCTACCATCGTTTGTTTTTAAGAAATCTGGCTCAACACCGATAACTCCTTCTTGAAGCATCCAGTAAGTCCACATATCAGTTTCATGCATCTTACCATCTTTACCTTTTATGTGAGCTGTCTTTGGTAACTCTAACATATTCCAAAAATCTCTTGCCCATGGTCCTGCACCAACAACTACTTGTTCGCACTCAATAGTTCCTTTGTCGGTTTCAACACCAGTTACTGCTTGACTGTTACTTCCTTTTTTAAAACCAGTTACTCTTACACCTTTCATAACTTGAACACCATTAGATGTAGATTTACTTTCTAAAGCTTTAATTGAATCTTTATTAAATGCGTATCCACCTTTTTTCTCATGAAGTACAGAAGTGATACCTTGAGCTTGCCAATCATCAAAAATTCCTTTCATGTAATTTGTGCAATCTTTTTCACCTTCAATAAAAACTGACTCATATCCAATTGCTTTTTGTTGTTCATATATACTTGCAACATCTTCATGCATTACTTCTGGAGATATTTGTAAGTATCCAACAGGATTATATTTAAATGCTTTAGGATCACTTTCCCAAACTGAAACTGAATGTGCCATCAATTCTCTCATTGCTGGCTGAAAATAATTATTTCTTACAACTCCGCATGCAATTCCACTTGCACCAGCAGCTGTATCTTTTTTTTCTAATACAACTATGTCACCAGGATTTTTGTAAGTTTCTGAAAGTTTCCATGCAGTACTTAAACCGTGTATTCCACCACCGATTATCACTACTTTTGCTTTTGAAGGTAATGTCGTCATATCAAAACACTATTTTTTGATGCGAGCAATTAATATAATTATTTATAGAAGTAAATTTTATATATAAAAATTAGATATTTTTTTCAGTTATCAAAATTTATTTAATAACTGATGTTTTTGAGCGTATCTAAATAATCATTAAACTCTTTAATAAATGACTCGCTTGGGACTATATTTTTAATTCGCTGGTCAGTTGAAGTTTTTTCCAGTTTAAAGAATCCTTTTTCACAAGCCTCTGTAATTATTAAAGCTGATTTTGGCCTAGATGTTTTAAATAATTTTGTTTTTAATTCTTCAACAGATAATTTTGTACCTTCTTTAAAAGCTGACATAACTAACAACATCATATGATAATGAGAAGGTGATTTTCTAAAAAAATAATTACTAGACGTATGGGATTGTTTCATTTGTTCTTCCCAAAAATCTAAAAGGGTCTTTTTTTCTTTTGGCATTTTCTAAGATCTTACTCTTGATTTAGTTGGATCATAGAATGGAAATCCTACCACTTTTGCACTAATTCTTTTTTGGTGACCATCTATTTTTCCAATTTCAACTTCTGTTCCAATTTCTGAATATTGAGAATCAATTCTACAAAGAGCTACATTTTTATTTAGAGTTGATGATAGACATCCACTTGTAACAATACCCACTTGAGCTCTACCAATATGAACACAATCACCATGACCTGCAATTTCTTTTCCAATTAATTCTAATCCAACTAATTTTTTCTGTGGATTGTTTTTTCTTTTTATTAATTCTTCTTTACCTATGAAATCCTCTTCTTTTGTTTTTAAGGGAACTGCAAAACCGATCCCTGCTTCAAAGGGGTCTTGTTGACCATCAAATTCATTTCCAAATAAAATTAACCCAGCTTCTATTCTAAGTTTATCAAGAGCAGCAAAACCAGCAGGAATTAAACCATAATCTTTTCCTGCTTCCATTAATTTATCCCAAACTTCAGGAGCATGATTTGGATGACACCATACTTCATAACCAAGTTCACCTGTATAACCTGTTCTAGAAATGATTAGCGGAATACCTTGTAATTCTTCAATTCTACAAATTGTAAATCTAAACCAACCAAGCTCATCAATAGATGGTTGAGTAGGTGGTGTAAAAATTATCTTTTTTAAAATCTCTCTACTTTTTGGACCTTGTATAGATACATTACTAATTTGGTCAGTTGAATTTTTAACATTTGCATTAAAATTTTTTTTCTTTGCTATTTCTTTTAACCATTCTCCAGCATATTCATCACCGCATATCCATCTAAATCCTGTTTCACTTAATCTTAATAATGTTCCATCATCAAACATCATTCCATTTTCATAACACATTGCAGAATATACAACTTGGCCAACTGATAATTTTTTGATGTTTCTAGTAAGTGTGTAGTTTAATAATTCTTCAGCATCTGGACCTATTATTTCAAATTTTCTAAGAGAAGATAAGTCAATTAAAACAGCATCATTTCTGCAGGCATCATATTCATTTACTATTCCGTGTTTTGTATAATCATTTGGAAGCCAAAAACCTCTTGCATCAACATAATTTCTAGTTAGTTGAGATGTTCGTTCGTGGAAACCTGAATTTCTAGTTAGTTTTTTTTCTGAATCTGTTTTCATCCGAAAAGCAAATGACTTTCTAAATTCTTTATTTTTGTCATAAGTTCTAACAAAAATCTCAGTAGGATTCCATGAATTACAAGCATCAATATCGCTAGGACAAGCTGTAGTACCAATTGTTAAATCTTTTAGTGCTCTAAACATTACGTAGTCACCCGGTCTAGAATAAGATTCGTCAGATATTACTGAGTTTAATCCAGCAGCCGAAGTATTAAAAAATAAATTAATTGCATGCCATCCTTTTTGTTTTTGAACCCCATATTTAGACATACTCTCAGTTAAATTATCAGAGCAATTAGGATGACCAAAGTAACCAGCATCTTCATAATATTTTGAAGTACATGCAAGATTAAAAGTATCATGCTTACCAACAGTATCTCTTATTACCTCTACCAAGGGTTCATGATCAGTATCATAAAATTTTGAATGTAATCCAGGACCAGGAAAAGTGTTTCCCATAAAAGTTCTAGTTGTTTGCCAATCCAATCCTTTTTCAATTCCTTTTTCTAATTTTTTTGTATCAAATGCTACAAAGTCTGAACATTGTCTTCCAGTTGGACTTATGACTTGAATGAAATCTCCTTCTTTAACTTGGTAAGATGTTGAAGTTTCTTTATCTATGTTTTCTTCATAAAGTGGTTCAAAAACCGGATCAGGTATAACACTTAACTCTTTATCATTTTTTACCTTAGCTCTTTTAATAAAAATAGTTAAATCTGTTGGTGGATTTTGTTTTGTAACATCCATATCTTCACCAGGTGCAGCAAAGATCGCATAACATTTATCTTTTGATTTAAGTTTAATCTTTTCTTCAGCTTTTGTATCAAGATCAAAAACTATTGATGATTTAGACTCTTTTATATTTAAGTTTCTTTTTTTTAATTGATAATTTGTTGCTAAGATTGTTTCGTCTTTTCCATTTAAAATATCTCTTATGAAATTTTTTTGACTATTTTCTTTTAAATTTAAAATTCCTAACTCTGACTTTCCATCTTTGTTAAAACAAATTATTTCACAAACTTGATTTCCTTCATCGTTAATAATTTCTATTTCATCATCTGGAAAAATTTGAAAAGCAGTTAGAGCACCACCATTTACAATATGTCTTTCAACTCCAGGTGGTAAAATATTTAATCCAGGGTTTTTGATGTCTTTACTTGTTCCAAACATTTTTAAAACTTTTTAATATTGATATATTTTTTATCACCATTTTTATTGTTTAAATATATATATATTTTTTAGAACTAATAATCCTTTACCTCGCCATTCGTTTTAACATAGAGTGTTGGTATTAATATTAATAGAGGGGAAAAAAATGAAAAAAATAATGTCATTATTATCTGCTCTAGTTATTTCTGTAGTAAGTTTCTCAGGAATTTCTAACGCTGATAGCAAAAAGCCCATCGTAATCCCAACTCATAACTGGTCATCTCAAATTGTAATGGCTTATGTTATTGGTGGAATTTTTGAAAGCATGGGTAACAATGTAAAATATGTAAACGCTGACTCACAAGCAGTTTATGAATCAATCAGAATTGGGGACGTAACTATTTCTCACGAAGTATGGGAGTCTGCTTTTGGTAAGTCATTTACTACTGCTTTAGATAAAGGTGGTTTACTTGACTGGGGTGATCATGAAGCAAGAACTCTTGAAGATATGGGATACCCAAACTGGGTTGTTGATAAAGGTTTATGCCCAGGTCTACCAGATTGGACAGCTTTAAAAAATCCAGACTGTGCTAAAAACTTTACTACACCTGACTCTCCGGATGGAAAAGGAAGAATGTTGGAAGGACCTCAAAGTTGGCATGGTGATTTAATACCACAAAGAGTTGAAGCTTTAGGTTTGGGTGATCTTTGGTGGGTTAAATTTGCTGGAGGTGCAGATGCACTTTGGGCAGAATTAGCAGCAGCTGAAAAAGAAGGAAGAGGAACTATAATCTTTAACTGGACACCAAACTTTACAGATGGTGCTGGTTTTACATTTATTGACTTCCCTCCTTACACAGCAGGTTGCAGACCAGAAGATGGTGGTGATGGTAAATGTGGTTCTCCTGATGGATACTTGAAAAAAGCTGTTCATGAGGATTTCCCAAAAACTCACCCAGATGCAGCAGCAGCATTTAAAAAGATGTCATTCTCAACAAGTCACATTGGTGCGATGGCAGCTTTAGTTGATGTTGATAAAATGACTCACGAAGATGCAGCTAAAAAATGGTTAGCTGACAACGAGTCAGTTTGGAAACCTTTTACTAAATAAGGGTAAAAGTTAAAAAAATTAAAATCTCCCCCAACTTGTTGGGGGGGATTTTTTTTTATTCTAATTTGTGTAAAGTGACAAAATGAAAAAATTTCTAATTTTCATATTTTTAATTTCTTTAATTAACTCATCTGCATTTGCTCGAAGTACAGGATGTAAAGAAGGAAACTGTGAAAATGGTTTTGGTAAATGGATTTATACCGATAAGACAACTTATGAAGGTGAGTGGGTTGCAACAAAAAAAGAAGGTCAAGGAGTTGAGACATGGCCAAACGGATATATTTACAAAGGTGAATTTAAAAATAGTCAATGGAGTGGAAAAGGAGTTTTGACTTTTCCAGATGGATCTACTTATGACGGTGAATGGTCCAAAGGTTTTATGAATGGACAAGGAACATTTACTTGGGCAGATGGAAAACAAAAATCAGGCACTTGGGTAAACGGAAAGTTACAAGAGTAATGTCAAAAGAAAATAGTTTAAATAAAACTGAAAACAATTCAAACTCAACAAAGCAATTTATTGGTTTAGTTATTGTTACAGCAATAGTGATAGCTTTTTTTGCTGTTTTAAACGGAATATTTGGAGGGGGAGACGAGCTTGTAGAAAAAATGAAATTGGAAGAACAAAGAATTGCTGAAGAAAGAAAACTAAGTGAATTAATATCTAAATTACCTTCAGGAATTTTAGTATCCTTTGATGGAACTGACCACTATAGATTAACTGATGAGGTATATGAGCAAGTATGTAAAGCTACGAAATTAATTCCACAACGAGCAATTATGGGTGCTAATTTTTTAAATTTTAGAGCACACGAGATTTACACAATCAACGGAAATAAAATTGATGAAACTTTTGTCAAATGGGATCAAGAAAAAAGTAAGTGTTATGCAGGTTTTACAGTAAGTGGAAACAATGTTGGGGTAGATGAAACTATTACTGTTAGTGGAGAAGCTTTGAGTTTTTTAAGTACAGGTATTGATACTAGAGTTTACTATATTAAGAATTTTTAATGATGAAAGGTTACAATAATTAACATTTAAATTTTATTGAATTTCATATAACTTTGAGAAGATTTATGTCTGAGACCGTTATTAAGTGTGAGTCAGTTTATAAAATTTTTGGTGAGAATGCCAAAAAAATGCTAGAAGAGTCTGACGGCAATGTAGATGCAAAGACATTTCAAGAAAACGGTTGCATAGTTGGAGTTAACAACGCTTCGTTTGAAGTTTCAAAAGGAGAAATGCTAGTAGTAATGGGTTTATCTGGATCAGGTAAATCAACATTACTTAGATGTATTTCAAGATTAACAGATGCAACTGGAGGAAAAATTTTCATAGAAGGTCAAGATCTACTTCAATTGAATAATAAAGAATTAATTGAGCTTAGAAGAAATAAAATGGGAATGGTTTTTCAAAGCTTTGCCTTGTTGCCTCACAAAACGGTTGTAGAAAATATTGCTTTTCCACTTCAGATAAAAGGTATTAAGACTGAAGATAGTATTAGTAGAGCAATGGAAATGGTTAAACTAGTTGGACTTGATGGTAGAGAAAATTATTTTCCAAGAGAACTTTCAGGAGGTCAACAACAAAGAGTTGGGATTGCTCGGTCTTTGGCAGTGGAACCCGACATTTGGTTCTTAGATGAACCATTTTCAGCATTAGACCCATTAATAAGAAAAGAAATGCAAGATGAGTTTTTAAGACTTCAAGAAAAATTACAAAAAACAATTATGTTTATCACCCATGATTTTGATGAAGCTTTAAAATTAGCGGATCGAATTGCGATCATGAAAGATGGTATTATAGAACAGCTAGATACACCTGCTAACATTGTTTTAAATCCAGCTACAGAATACGTAAGAAAATTTACTGAAGAAGTTCCAAGAGAAAAAGTTTTAGTCATTGAAGATGTAATGGATAGTTCAACTAAAGATAATTTAGGAGATATAAAAGTTTCAAAAGATGACATTATCGAAAATGTTGCAGAAAAAATTCTTACTCAAGAAAAAATTGTAGGGGTTGTTGACTCTAATAACAATATTATTGGTTCAATAAAACCTTCAACAATTATTGATACAGTTTTTGGAGGAAGAAAAAATAGTAGCTAGACCATGGAATATTTAAAAAAATACCCAAAGTTGTTTCAATGGATATTTTTGTTGTTTGTATTTTTTGCTCTATGTTTTGCAATAGATGTTCCTGAAACTTATAAATTTATAAGAGGCCAAGCAGAATTTGTAAAAGATCCTAACCAAAGTGTTTATTTTTTTCTAGGTAAAGAAGTCAGATATTATGCGTTTGATGTGTTTTGGAGACTACCACCTTTACTTGGTTGGTTGCCTATCTGGATAAACGACTCTTTATTTTTCTTAATGAACGAGTGGATGCCAATGGAGTTTTGGAATGAAGATACTCAAGAGTTTAAAACAAGACCGCTGTTATTAGAGATAAGTAGAAATTTAACGTCTTTTATGACGTTTTTGATTGAGTTGATTAGAGAAATTTTGCTCGGAGGATTAGAAACTATAGTTGCATTCACTAGTTGGGACTTTATTGATGCTTATCCTTGGTTAGAATTACCTGGCACACCATGGACTATCGTTGCAGCAGGAGCAGCAATACTTGCTTATAGATTAAGTGGTATTGGTTTAGCATTATTTGCAGGTTTAACTATGATCTATATTTCAATATTTGGTCAGTGGAAACCTTCAATGCAAACTCTTTCCTTTATTTTGGTTGCAGCTCCTCTTTCATTTATTTTCGGATTAGGCTTAGGTATTGCAGCTTACAAAAGTAAACGAGTAGAAAATGCTTTGTATCCAATTCTTTTGGTGATGCAAACAATGCCTCAATACGCAGTATTAGTTCCTGCGCTTGTTTTATTTGGTGTTGGTGATCATGCAGCTGTAATTATTACAATGGTAGTAGCAGTTCCTCCGATGATTTTATTAACTATTCTTGGACTAAGAGCAGTTCCTCCAGAAGTGATTGAAGCAGGAAGAATGAGTGGCTGCACAAACTGGCAGTTAATGTCAAAAGTACTTATTCCAACAGCAAGAAGAGATATTTTAATCGGAGTTAACCAAGTTATTATGGTTTGTTTTTCTATGGCAGTAATCTCTGCGTTTATTGGTGCTAAAGGATTAGGATTTAACTTATTACTTGCTTTAAACCAACTTAATATCGGGTTAGCTCTTGAAGCAGGTTTGTGTATTAGTTTGATTGCAATCTTATTAGATAAGATGTCATTGGCTTGGGCAAACCAACAACAAGATTATTTTGGTAATCTTACTTTTTTCCAAAGAAATAAAAATATTATATTTTTTGGTGGATCAATAGTAGTTGGAGCTATTCTTGCTTACATTGGAACGTTTATTTTTAAAGACACGTTTAATTATTTATTTGAAGTTCCGCACAATAAAGGATTTTCAACAGCTGATTTTTGGAACAAGGGTGTTGATTGGATTTTTGATACTTTCTTTGTTTACATAAAAGCATTTAACACATGGTTAATTACAGAAGTGCTCCAACCAATGAGAGCTCTGTATTTAAGAATGCCAGCGGTTGCTACTTTAGTATTGGCTGTGGGTGCTGGTTATTTAATTGGAGGAATTAGATCAGCATTAGTTGTTGCTGCTTTAACTTTATTTATAGCATTAAGTCCATGGTGGGATAGAGCATTGGTTACATTGTACATGGCAACTTTTGGCGTAGTTGTTTCTTGTTTAATAGGTTTTACAGTTGGAACTTTATGTTTCCAAAATAAAAAGTCAGCAGCATTTATGTTAGGAGTTTGTGATATTTTTCAAACGTTTCCATCTTTCGTATACTTAATTCCAGTAATGATGTTATTTGGAATTACAGATACTTCAGTTTTGATTGCAGTAATTGTTTATGCAACAATTCCAGCAACTAGATATACTATTGAAGGTTTAAGAAGTGTACCTGCAGGTTTACATGAAGCTGCAACAATGTCTGGTGTAAATAAATTTCAAAGATTAACTAAGATTGAATTTCCTTTGGCTTTCCCTCATATGATGCTTGGGATAAATCAAACAATAGTATTTGCTTTATTTATGGTCATTATCGGGGCTTTTATTGGAACAGAAGATCTTGGACAATATATTTTAAAAGCTTTGTCAGATAAAAATGGAGCTGGAATTGGTTTAACTCTAGGTATCTGTGTTGCTTTCATAGGTTTGATTTTTGACAATTTAATAAGAACTTGGGTTGAGAAAAGAAAAAAATATTTAGGTATAGCTTAGTCCATTGAAAAAATTTATTATTTCTATTGATCAAGGAACAACATCTTCAAGAGTAATTTTGTTTGATACAAAAGGTAATATTGTTTTTGTTTCACAATATGAATTTAAACAATATTTTCCAAAAAATGGTTGGGTCGAACATAATCCAAATGAAATTTGGTCCACGACACTTAAAGCTTTAAAACAAGTAATCAATAAAGCAAAAAAATTAAAAGGCCACATTCTTACAATCGGAATTACAAATCAAAGGGAAACTACAATTTTATGGAATAAAAAAACAGGAAAGCCAATTTATAATGCAATTGTATGGCAAGATAGAAGAACACAAGATTACTGTAAATTACTTAAGAAAAAAAATTATGAAAACTCATTTAGAAATAAAACTGGATTATTTATAGATCCATATTTTTCAGCAACTAAAATTAAATGGATTTTAGACAATGTTAAAATTTCAAAAAAACTTCTTAGTTCAAATGATTTATTGTTTGGTACAGTAGATACATTTTTGATTTGGAAATTAACAAAAGGTAAGCAACATTTAACTGAAGCATCTAATGCAAGTAGAACAATGCTATATAATATTAATAACAATAAATGGGATAAAGAAATTTTAAAAAAACTAAATATCCCAAAAAAGATTTTACCAGAAGTCAAAAACTCAGCGGATAATTTTGGAAAAACAGACAAAAAAATTACAGGAGTTAAAATTTCAATTTCAGCAGTACTTGGTGATCAGCAGGCTGCAGCATTTGGACAAACTTGTTTTGAAAAAGGATCTATAAAAAGTACATATGGTACTGGCGCGTTTGTTATTATGAATACCGGTCCAAAGAAAATTAATTCAAAAAACAAATTACTGACTACTATTTGCTATCGATTAAATAATAAAAATACTTACGCCTTAGAAGGTTCAATTTTTATAGCTGGCGCAGGAGTACAATGGCTAAGAGATAAAGTAAAATTAATTAATAAAGCACCTGAAACTGAAAAAATTTCAAAATCATCTAAAATTAACGATGGTGTTTTTGTTGTACCAGCTTTTAGCGGAATGGGAGCGCCTTATTGGAGACCAGATGCAAGGGGGGTAATTACAGGACTAACAAGAGATAGTGATTGGAAAAGTATAGTTAGAGCAACAGTAGAATCTGTTGGTTATCAAAGTTTTGATTTGTTTGATTCAATGAATAAGGATGGCTTGAAACCAAGAATAGTTAAGGTAGATGGTGGAATGGTTGCAAATAATTGGTTCACACAATTTTTAGCTGATGTTATTAATTTAAAAGTAGTTAGACCAAAAATATTAGAAACAACTGCTTTGGGTGTAGCTTTATTAGCTGGACTTCAAATAGGAGAATATAAATCTTTAAATCAAATCAAAAATATGTGGAAAAAAGATCGTGTTTTCTCACCAAATATTAAAAAAACATTAAGGAAAGAACTTTTAGCGGGATGGAAACTAGCAATTAAAAAAACTTTAGCGTAACTAGTTCTATGAAAAAAATTTTAATAATTGGAGCCGGCGCAATGGGTGCTGCATTCACTTTTCCCCTTGCAGATAATAATCATAAAGTAACTTTAACCGAGCCTTACAGTAAAGATCTATTAAATAAATTAATAACAAAAAATAAATTTCATCCAGCATTAAAACTTAAGTTATCTAAAAGAGTTTCTGTCAAAAAATTTTCATCAGATTTACTTAATGAAAAATGGGACTTAGTTGTTGTTGGAGTAAGTTCTATTGGAATTGAAATAGTTAGAAAGCATTTAAAAAATATAAAAAGAAAAGTTTCTATTCTCGTTTTGACCAAAGGTCTTAAATATGATCGAAATAATAAAAAAATTATTACTATGTCTGAGCAGCTAAACAAAGGAAATCAAAATTTAAATATTTCAGTTTTAAAAGGACCTTGTTTGGCAAAAGAGTTGGCAAAAAAAATCAAAAGTTACACCGTGATAGCTAACAAGAATATTAATATTGCAAAAAATATAGGAAAATTAATCTCAACTAAATATTACAAAACAGAATATTCAAGTGATGTAAAAGGCGTTGAATTTTCATCTGCAATTAAAAATATATATTCAATGATTATTGGATCGGGTGAAGGTGAAAATACTGCTTCAGCTTTATTTAGAAAATCATTAGATGAAATGGAATATTTAATAAAATATTTCAAAGGTAAAAAAGAAACAGTTCATGGGTTAGCTGGAGTGGGTGACTTATATGTTAGTGCAGTTGGAGGAAGAAACAGTAAAATGGGTAAATATTTAGGAAAAGGTTTTACTTTTAAAGTTGCAAAAAATAAATTTATGAAAAATGACACAGTAGAGGGCGCAGATCTAGCTAAAGAGATTGCACCCTACATATTGAAAAAAATTAATAAAAATAAAATACCGCTTATGTATGCACTATTAAGTGCAATCACAAAAAATACAAAATTAAAAGTTAACTATTAATTATTTATTTAAAAAAGTCTTCATCGAGTCGTCCATTGCAGTTTCCCATGGAGTATGGTGTATAGGTGCAACAGAACCTGTTACAGGTGATGAAAACGATTTGTTTCTGTAAGTTAAGATATCCTCTACTTTATGATGTTCCCACTCTTTGAAATGTTTTCTGATTAGTTCAAAATCTATTTTTGGATAATCAGACATATCATGAAGTTCTTTTGTGTATTCAGTTTGAAAATCAATCATTTGATCTGGGTTTTCTAATTTTTCCTCCATAGCAACCCATTTATCTATATCTTTATTGATTTCATCAGAACTTGGCATTTTAATTTTTCCCATAATTACATCTCTTGCAAACCAAGCTTGGCAATCAAACATATTAAAAGTATGGAATTGATCTTGCATACCAAGATATAAAAGTTTGTGATTATCTTGCCAGACAACTCCTTTATATAATTTTGGCGGATATAATCTGTTATGTGTTTTTAACTTTATGCTTTCATCTAAAAATGGAAAGTGATGCAAGTAACCTGTGCACAAGATTATTGCATCTGCATCTTGTTCTGTACCATCTTTAAAAATTGCTTTTTTCCCTACCAATCTATCTAGATAATGAACTTCTTTCATACCTTTAGGCCACTTAAATCCCATAGGTGCATTTCGATATCCAATAGTTACACTTTTGGCCCCATATTTATTACACTGTAGAGCAACATCCTCAGCTGAATAACTGCTTCCTAAAACAATCACATCTTTTCCTCTAAACTCCTCTGCATCTCTAAAATCATGTGAATGCATTATTCTTCCTGGAAAAGAATTCATTCCCTTGTATTCAGGAATAAATGGAACAGAGAAATGACCAGTAGATACAACTAAATAATCAAATGTATCTTTTGAAATTTCATCTTTAGCTTTGTCTTGATAAGTAATTTCAAATTTTTCATTGCTGAAAGTTACATTTGTAACTCTTGTGTTTAGTTTTATTTTATTTTTAATTTTACCTTTGCTTACTCTTCCAAGAATATAATCTTGCAAAACTTCTCTTGGTGGAAAAGAAGGAATTGGCTGTCCAAAATGTTCATCAAAAGAATAATCTGCAAACTCTAAACATTCTTTAGGACCATTTGACCATAAATATCTATACATACTATTATGAATTGGATCCCCATATTGGTCACTACCTGTTCTCCAATTATAGTTCCACAAACCTCCCCAATCTTCTTGTTTTTCAAAACAAACTATTTCAGGGATTTTTTCACCTTTATTTTCTAAATGTTCGAATGCTCTTAACATTGATAGACCGCAAGGTCCTGCTCCAATAATTGCAATTTTACTCATTGTGTTTTCTCCAGTTTATAAATATGCTTACCAAATATAAACAAATTAAAAATAAAATTACAATATAATTATTAACTCTAGATGGCTGAGATAAATATTTCTAATATAAATAAATCTTTTGGATCTACGCATGTGATCAAAGATGTGTCTTTGGATATAAAAAGTGAATCTTTCACTGTATTGGTTGGACCAAGCGGATGTGGAAAATCAACAATGTTAAGAATGATTGCTGGCTTAGAGGAGATCAACTCAGGAACAATTTCAATAGATGGACAAGTTGTAAATGACCTTCCTCCTAAAGAAAGAAATATCGCAATGGTTTTTCAATCATATGCTTTGTATCCACACATGACAGTGTTTGATAATATGGCTTTTGGATTAAAGATTGAAAAAAAATCTAAAGAAGAAATTACAGAAAGAGTTATGGAAGCTGCTAAAATTCTTCAAATTGAAGAATACTTAGAGAGAAAACCAAAACAATTATCAGGGGGACAAAGACAAAGAGTTGCAATTGGTAGAGCTATTACAAGAAAACCAAAAGTATTTTTGTTTGACGAACCTTTGTCCAATTTAGATGCAGCTTTAAGAGTTCAGATGAGAGTAGAATTAGCTAAATTGCATGATCAATTAAATGCAACAATGATTTATGTTACACACGATCAAACAGAAGCAATGACACTTGCAGATGATATAGTTGTATTAGACCAGGGTATTGTTTCTCAAAAAGGATCACCTTTAAAATTATATAATGAGCCAGAAAATTTATTTGTAGGTGGATTTATTGGTTCACCAAAGATGAACTTTATTAATTCTAAAGTTCTAAGTTCTAATAATTCTGGAACAGAAGTTGAAATTTCAGGACAAGGGAAAATTATTGTTCCAAAAATTTCAGATAAAGTTTCACCTGGTGATAGTGTTAAAATTGGTATCAGACCTGAGCATATCTTAATCAATAGTGGTGAAAAATGTTGGGAGAGCAAGGTTTTCGTAATCGAAAAATTAGGTTCATCTACTTTTTTATATCTTGAAAAAGAGGGAGAGCCCTTAGTGGTTCAAACTGATGGAGCTAGTAAAGTCAATGTTGGAGATAGTCTTAGTTTAGGTTTCGATCTAAACAAATGCCATTTATTCGATAGCAATAATTTAGCCTTTAAATAAGGTTTTTATCAAATACTGTCGAAATTACCCCAATACAGGGATGACACTATTGCATAAGAAATTTTATTTAAAAAATATTATGGTTAATGAAATAAACAACAAGAGGTAATTATGTTTAAAAAAACTTTAATATTATTATCTGCTGTAGCATTTTTTATCAACAATGTTGCTTTTGCAGATATCAAGTTTTGGACAACTGAAACTCAACCAGCAAGAATGGCTAAGCAAGAAGATATGGCTAAAGCTTTCGAGGCAAAAACTGGTATTGCAGTTGAAGTTATCCCAATCGATGAAAAAGAATTAGGTAAGAGAGCTACAGCCGCAGCTGCAGCAGGTGATTTACCTGATGTAATCTATCATACACTTCAATATGTATTGCCATGGGCTGAAGCAGGAATTTTAGATGTTGATGCTAACAATGATGTAGTTAAAGAATTAGGTAAGAAAACTTTTGCACCTGGAGCATTAAAAATGGCTAAGCAAGGATCAAAAATTGCTGCTGTTCCAGTTGATGGTTGGACTCAAATGATCGTTTATAGAAAAGATCTTTTTGAGAAAGCGGGCTTAGAGCCACCAACTAGTTACGCAAATATCACTAAAGCAATAGAGGTTTTATCTTCAAGTGATATGTTTGGATTTGTTGCTGCTACAAAAACAGACGAAAACTTCATGAGTCAGGTTTTAGAACATGTATTATTGGCTAATGGAGTTAACGTAGTTAAAAAAGGTGGTATTAAAAAACAAGGAAACAAACTTAAAAAAGCTTTAGAGTTTTATAAAACAATTGCAAAAGCTAGTCCAGAAGGTGAATTATACTGGAAGCAATCTAGAGAACTTTATTTTGCAGGTAAAACTCCAATGATTATTTGGTCTCCATTTATTATGGATGAGTTAGCAGGTTTAAGAGATTCTGCTCCTCCAACAATAAATGACGATCCAACTTCAAGTGAGTTAGCATCAAAAACTGGTTTCATTACAAACTTTAGTGGACCGAACAATAAAAAAGGTGCTGCTTGGGCAGATGTAAGATACTTTGGTATAACAGCTGATGCAGATACGGATGAAGCTAAACAGTTTATTCTTTATTCTATGGATGAAGGATATTCTTCAACTTTAGCAATTGCTCCTGAAGGAAAATTTCCTGTAAGAAGAGGTAATGCAAGTGATCCAGCTGCGTATACTAAAGCTTGGTCAAAACTTCCAGTTGGAGTAGATAGAAAAGCTCCATTAACTGATCTTTATTCAGCAGATGTTATCGATAACATTGTAGCTGGTTTAGATACTGCTAATAGATGGGGAGTTAAAGAAGGTGAACTTTCTAGAGCTTCTAAAGTTATCAATTCTCAATTCATTAATAGAATAACAAGATTATATATTGATGATCAAATTGATGTTGATGAAGCAGTTGATATGATCAATACTGCATTAGCACAGTTCAATTAATTTTAATTTTTTAAAAAAGCGGATAATATTAATTATCCGCTTTTTTTATGAGTAATTCACTTTCAAAAATAGAAAAAAGAACTGCTTATGCCTTAACTTTGCCTGCAGTTTTAATAGTATTTGCAATAGTATTATTTCCAATATTTTCAAACGTTTGGATTAGTTTTAAGGAAGTTCAATTAAAAGATATAAGAATTCCAGAGCCACGAGCTAAAAAAATAGTTAAATCTATTAAAAACGAAGATTCAAAAATAAAGATTATATATAAATTAAGAAATAGTTCCTTAATTCAAGATATTAGAAATGTTAAATTTCAAGATAAATTCCCAAGCAATGTTAAACCGATTGATTTAGATGAGAGATGTAAGTTCGCTTCAAATAAAGTTCAGTGTGATTTTGGTAATTGGTCAAAAAAATACAGGGAGCAATTTATAATTTTTTTTGAGACAAAAAATGGTGAAAAAATTGATAAAAAACAATTTAAATTAAATAAACCTAATTTAAAGGGAAAAGCAGATAACATACTTTTGACAAGTGATTTTACTTTGTCAAATTTTAAAAAAGTAATCACAAACTATGAATTTAAAGATTTATTATTAACAACATTTTATTATACTTTTTTTGGAACTGTGGGTGCGATTGTTTTTGGAATTTTGTCAGCACAAATGGTAAATCAAAAGTTTAGAGGTCGAAGCTTTGTTAGAAGTACGTTATTGTTTCCCTATGTGGCTCCAGTTGTGGCCTTAGCTTTTACATGGGAACTTCTATTAGATCCTAATAGTGGTACTTTAAATAATCTATTACTGAATTATAGTATAATAGATAAGCCAATAAATTTATTAGGTCAAAAGTATGTATCAATTTTTATTTTTGGTTTTGAATTTAAATTAAGATTAGCGCTTACAACTGTTATTATCTTTGAAATCTGGAGATATTTTCCTTTAGCTTTTCTTTTTATATTAGCAAGACTTCAAGCAGTTCCTAAAGAACTTTATGAGGCAGCAGATATTGATGGTGCTGGGCCTTACACTAAATTTATGAATATAACATTGCCACAGATTACTGCAGTGATTTCAATTTTGTTTATGATTAGGTTTATTTGGAATTTTAATAAGTTCGAAGATATTTTTCTTTTAACAGGAGGTGCGTCAGGAACAAGAACACTTCCAATTAATGTCTATGAACAGGGATTTTCAATAGGAAATATTGGAATGGGATCTGCTGTATCAATGGTGATTGTATTATTACTTTTATTTTTTATGTTAATTTATTTTAAGCTTATAGGAAAAAGAGCCAATGAGAATTAAATCAATTATCACATTTAGTCTAATTTCCTCATTTTTTTTATTTTCACTGATTTCTATTTGGAAAATTTTATCCACATTACAAGGAATTGAGCTTCAAACTTTAAATTTTAATTTTTATTTTTTAAGTGGAATTATAATTTCTATTATTTCAATTTTCTTAAGTGAAAAATTTAACAAATTATCTAAAGTAATTTTATTAGCATCTGTGTTTGTTTTAGTTGATTATTTTATTAATAGTTCTTTACCTGTTTGGCATTATATAGGTACATTTCTTATACTATTATTTTTTGTTAATAAGCTATCTAATTATAATAAAAAACATTTTAATTATGATTTTTCTGCACAAATTATATTTTTTGATTTTTTAACCTTATTTGGAATAATCTTTTTTTCTTTTGTAATTTTATTCCCTTTTTACTTGATGCTAGTAACAAGCTTCAAGACCCAAGCCCTTTTATTAATTAATCCTTTAGATTTCAGTGTTGATTTAACACAAGATATAAAAACCTTATTCAAATCCTATATTGTGGTTTTTACTGAATATAATTTTGGCAGGTACATGCTTAATAGTTCAATTGTTTCAGTAGGCACGGTTATAATTACTTTATTACTTGGGATCCCAGCAGCTTATGCAGTAGCAAGATTAAACTTTTTTGGAAAACACTTTTTGTCTACATCTATTTTAATTATATATATGTTTCCTGCGATAGTGCTCGTAATTCCTCTTTACACAGTTTTTAGTCAATTAGGTCTAAGAAATTCTGTATTTGGATTATTAATTATTTATACAGCCACAACACTGCCAGTTGCAATTTATATGCTCCAAGGATATTTCAAAAGTATACCAAAAGAACTTGAAGAAGCGGGTATAATGGATGGACAAAATTGGATTGGAATAATTGTTAAAATCATTTTACCTTTAAGTTTACCAGCAATTGCCTCTGTAGCATTATATGTATTTATGATTGCCTGGAATGAGTTTTTATTTTCACTAATGTTTTTAGATAGCCCTAGCTCATTTACATTATCAAGAGCAATACAGTTCTTAAATGTAGGAGCTGAAACACCAAGACAATATTTAATGGCTGGTTCAGTAGTTGTAACTTTACCAATTTTATTTATTTTTGTTTATTTTGAAAAATATTTAGTTAGTGGATTAACATCAGGGAGCGTTAAGGGTTAATGAGTTTGTTAAAAAGAGAAGCTGAGAATATTTTATTAAATAATAGGCGTGAGGGATACACTCTGCCTACAAACAATAAGTTGTACCCAGCTCAATGGAATTGGGACTCAGCATATATAGCACTCGGTTATTCTTATTTTAATAAAGAATACGCAATAGTTGAGTTAGAAAAGTTGTTTGAAGGACAATGGTCAGACGGTATGGTTCCTCATATTTTGTTTCATCAAAAGGATGAAAATTATTTTCCCAATCATAATACTTGGCAGTGTGGCGATAAAATTCCATCATCTGGAATAACTCAACCTCCTATAGTTTCAAGTATTTTAAAATTAATGTTGGATAAACATGAATTTAGTTCGAGTGAAATGAAAAGAATTTTGAACTTAATAAAAAAAACAAAAAAATATTTAGAATGGTTTTATAAATATAGAGACCCAAATGATACTGGTTTAGTGTCAATATTACATCCTTGGGAAAGTGGCACAGATAATTCGCCTTTATGGGATTTTCCTTTAAGTAAAATTTTAATTGAAGAAAATCTTGAATACAAAAGAAGAGATTTAGATGTTTCAAGTAGTGATGTACGACCACTTAAAAGAGATTATGATTGTTATATTACTCTTTTAAATCAGTTCAGAAATGAAAAATATAATCCTGAAAAGCTCTATGATATTTCAATGTTTAATGTTGCTGATATAGGTTTTAATTCTTTGTTTTTGAAAGCTTGTAAAGATCTAGTCGATATTGCATCAAAAAATTATATTGAATGTACATCAATTCAAAAAAAAATAACAAAAACTGAAAGTAAATTGATTAGTCTGTATAATCAAAAAGATAATTCGTTTTATTCATACGATGTTTTAAATAAGCAATCATTAGATATCCCTTCTATTACAAATTATTTTATTTTGTTTGCAGATATTCAAGATAAAGAAATTAATAACTCAGTAATTCAAAGTTTAAAAAAGTATAATTCTAATGAAAAATATTTCTTTTCTTCAATAAAGCCTGATAGCAAATATTTTGAGGAGATAAGATATTGGAGAGGACCTATTTGGATTAATTGTAATTGGATTTTATACAAAGGATTATTGGAAAAAGATTTGGATTTTGCCAACAAAATCAAATCACATACATTAGATATAATACATGAAAAGAATTTTCACGAATATTACAGTTGTAAATCAGGAACTCCTTATGGTGCTAATAACTTTTCTTGGTCAGCAGCTTTATATTTGGATTTAATAAATTAAAAGTCTAGTGGAATGGAATTATCTTCCACAAGTTTTTTGAAAAAAAAATATGATTTTTTAGGTGTTCTTTTTAAAGTTTTAAAATCTACATGTACTATTCCAAATCTCTTTTCAAATCCTAATGCCCATTCAAAATTATCCATGAATGTCCATGCAAAGTAACTTTTAACTTTAGCTCCATCATCAATAGATTTTTTTACAGCAGTTAAATATTTTTTAAAATAATCAATCCGATCCGTGTCATTAATTTCTCCATTTTTTTCAATTAAATCTGGATATGCAGCACCATTTTCAGTTAAATAAATATCTGGATTCCCATAATTATTTTTTAAATCCATAATTTGATCATGATAAGCATCTGGAACAATTTCCCATCCCATAAGAGTTAACTTTGTATCTTTATCTTCAAGACCAAAAGGTAATTCATCATTAACTGCCCCTCTTGCCTTGAGCAAATTATTGTTATCAGCTTTTATTCTATAATGTTGATAATGGTTTAATCCTATAAAATCATTTTTTTGAAAAATAGTTTTCATGTCATCTTGTTGAATATGTTTTGAGACATCATCAATTAATAATTCTGGATACTTTCCAAGATACATAGGGTCAGCAAATGATCTATTCCAATAAGTATCAAATAATTTAGTAGCATGAAGATCTTCACTTGATTTTGTAGCAGGAATGCAGGGTGCCATATTAAATGAACAGCCAATTTTAATTTTATCTTTTAAAGATTTCATTGCTTGAAAAGCTTTACCATGTGCAAGATTAACATTATGTATTGATGCAAAATACTTCTCTAAATCTTTGTATCCTGGAGCCATGTATCCATCTACATATCCGTAAATTGTAAAAACAGCTGGCTCATTAAATGTGATAAAATGATTACATCTGTCTCCAAAATTTTTAACAATAGCCTCCGAATAATCTGCAAATATATTTGTCATGTCTCTATTTGCCCAACCTCCTTTATCTTGCAGAGATTGAGGAAGGTCCCAATGATATAAAGTTATGAAAGGTTCAATATTTTTTTCTAAACATTTGTCTATTAACCGTGAATAAAAATCTATTCCTTTTGGATTTGTTTTTCCAATCCCGTCTGGAACAATTCTAGTCCATGCTAAAGAAAATCTATAAGAATTTAGATTTATATTAGCCATCAGATCAATATCTTCTTCGTATCTATGATAATGATCTACAGCAGTATCTCCGTTTTCATTATTTTTTACTTTCCCAGGTGTATGTGTGAAAGTATCCCAAATACTTTTACTCTTTCCATCTTTATCAATAGCACCTTCTATTTGATAACTTGCAGTTGCAGTTCCCCAAAAAAAACCATCAGGAAATTTATTTTTCATATTAATTAAATTTTGGTATCCAATTTTTGTGAGCTATTAATAACTCATCTACCATAGAACTTATTTGATCTAAACTTAATAAAGAAGAAGTAAGTGGATCCAACATAGCTGCATGATAAATAGCATCTTTCTTTTTAGTTCTTAAAGCTTCAACAGTTAACTGTTGTACATTTATATTAGTTTTCATTAGGTTTGCTAAATGCATAGGTAAATCACCAACTTTTTGTGGGTTAATTCCCTCATTATTTATTTTACATGGTACTTCAACACAACAATCATCTGGTAAATTAGAAATTAACTTATTATTTAAAACATTTCCATTAATTGTGTCTTCTTTTCCTTCTACAATTGATACAATTATTCGTGAAGCATACTCTAAAGACTTCTCACAAACAAATTTTTCTCCATCTAATAAATTTTGCTCTTGTTGATCCCACTCTTTAATTTGTTTTTTGCACCTTCTAATATATTCATTAATTGGAATATTGAATTCACTTAATAAGTCCTCTCTGTTATTTTTAATAAACCAAGGAGTATATTCTGCAAAGTGTTCGGATGATTCTGTAACAAAGTATCCAAATTTTTCTAAAACTTTATATCTAACCTCATTAGTGCATCCATCCCAATTGGTACCAAATGTTTTTTCTTTTCCAGCTTTAAAAATTTTAGGATAAAGATTTTCTTTTTTTCCATCAGGATTAATTTTTTCAAACTTAGTATAAAAAGACATATGATTGATACCTGAACATTCATAATTAATATTTTTAATATCCTCACCAATATCTTTTGCTAAATCTTCAGCAGTTCCTTGTACAGAATGACAAAGCCCAACATATTTAAGCTCAGGGGCAAATTTAGACAATGCTAAACAATTAATTGCCATAGGATTAACATACTGCAACATAGTTGCGCCCGGACAAACTTCATTCATATCTTTTGCAACGGACAACAAAGCAGGGACTGTTCTCAATCCTCTCATAATTCCACCTATTCCTAAAGTGTCACCAATAGTTTGTTTTAGTCCATACTTTGCTGGTATTTCAAAATCAATAACTGTAGAAGGCTCATAACCTCCTATTTGAAACATCAATATTACGAAGTTAGCTCCACTGAGTGCTTTTTTTTGATTTTTTTCAATTATAATTTTTGGATTTACACCTATCGATTTTGCAACTTTTTCTGCGACTAAATTTGAGGTTTTTAATCTTCTTTCATCAATATCTTGCAAAACTATTTCACAGTTACTGAAATTTTTTTCAAGTAAAATATCTGTAAGTATATTTTTCATAAATACAGTACTTCCTGCTCCAATAAATGTAACTTTAATCATATTAACCCTTAGTTGCTCCAAGAGTTAATCCAGCAATAAAATGTTTTTGCATTAAGAAAAACATAATAACGGGAGGTATAGCAGCAACAATGGATCCAGTTGATAACAAGTGATAAGCTGTAATCCATTGACCATTCAATGATTTCAATCCAGCAGTAATAGGCATTGCATGATCACCTTGTATTAAGACAGTTGCCCAAAAATAATCATTCCAAATAAATGTAAAAATTAATACACAAAGTGCTGCTATAGCTGGTCTAGTTAAAGGTAATATTATTTTCCAAAATATTTTAAATTCAGATGCGCCATCCATTCTTGCAGCTTCAATAAGTTCTTGAGGTAGAGCTTTAATAAAATTTCTCATAAAAAGTGTGCAAAAGCCTGTTTGAAAAGCTACGTGAAATAATACTAATCCTGTAATGGTGTTGTAGAGACCAACCTTAAAAGTAAGATCTCTAACTGGTATCATTAAAATTTGAAATGGAACAAAGTTTCCAGCTATAAAAATAAAAAATATTGTTAAATTTGTCTTAAATTTATAGTTAGCAAGAGCAAAGCCAGTCATACAGCTTAAAGCAACCGCTCCTAACATTGTTGGTATAGTTACTTTAAAACTATTTAGAGTATATTTAAGCATTGGAGTGTTAGTAAAAACATCGTGTAAATTTGAAAAAAGTAAAAATTCACTTGGTGTTCCCCACATGTTTCCAGCTGTAATATCTCCCAGGCCCCTGATAGATGTCATTAAAATACCAAAAATTGGTATCAGCCAAATAATTAACGAGATAGGTAAGAATATTTTATAAATATATTGATTTACAACTGGTCTTTGATGAATAGGAGTAGGGAACATTTAGTTATTATCCTCTCTCTCATTTCGATACATTCTGTATATGAAAAACAAAATATAAAACATCATTATTGTAAATAAAACAGTTGCTATTGCTGACCCGTATCCCATTCTGTATCCATATTCACTTAAAGCTTGCTCAAACATGTAATACGCCAAGACATTTGAATATCCATAAGGACCTCCTTGAGTCATTATTGCTACCATATCGAAGCTTCTTAGTGCACCAATTACAGTAACTACAATTGCTAGGAAAGTTGCGGGTCTAAGCTGTGGGAGTACTATATTCCAAAATAAATGAAACCCCTTAGCACCATCCATTCTTCCAGCTTCGATTTGTTCAGGGTTAATATTATTAAGTCCTGTTAAATATAAAATTAAACAATAAGCAATTTGAGGGTATAGACCTGCAAATATTATCCCATAAGTAGCAGTATCTTCATTTGCAAGAATTGAAAATCCCTCTAACCCAATGAAATTTAGAAATGGTGCAATCACTCCGTAATTTGGTTGGTAAAACCAGGTAAAAATTAGACCAATAACTACTTGAGATATAACAAATGGAAAAAAAAATAGAGATTTTACTAATCTTATTCCAAAAACAACTTGATTTAAGAATATCGCTAATCCTAGACCAATAGGAACAGCTAGCATGAAAAATACTAGCCATTTAAGATTATTCCAAAGTGAAATATAAAAATATTCATCATCTAGTAGCTCAATATAATTTTGAAGACCAACATATATCGAAGGAGATAGCCCATCCCATTGATAAAAAGATATACCAATAGATACAAATATTGGAGCTATTACATAAATGAAAAAAAATATTAAACCTGGAGCTAAAAAAATCCATGGGCTTACTTTAATTTGATTTTTTTGCCACCAAGTAATTCTTTTTGCTTTTGAATTATTTAGTTCCATTTAATTCTATTTTAAAAATTGATGAAATCGATTTTTAAACTTAGGGGCTTATTAGCCCCTAAGTTAATTAAAAAGTTTATTTATAAACTCTTTGACGTACTTTTTCTAATCTTTCCAAGATTTTTTGTCTTCTGTCTGGATTAGACATATATTCTTGGAAGCCCTTCATACCTTCTGATGCCATTTGAGCTGGAGCATCTCTATCGTAGAATTGCGCCATTGCGTAAGCATTATTAAGCATATTTAATCCTGCTGATAAGAAAGGATCTCCTTCTTTAACACCAGAGTTTTTGTTAATAGGTAGCTGACCCAATATTTTATTAATCTCTTCTTGTACATCAGCTCGAGACATAAATATTAAGAAACGTTTTGCATCAGTTTTATTCTTAGCTTTTGAAGGTATATGTACTGTATCAGTAGGTGCCTCCTCAGCCATTGGAATACCCGGAGTTATTTCAGGAAATTGAAAGAATCCTAAAGTATCATCATTTAAACCACCTTCTTTTAAAGGAGCAACTGCGAAATTACCCATAACGTACATTGCAGCTTCACCATTAATCATTGGTGTCAGAGCTTCTTGCCAACTTAGAGCAGCATGATTTTCTAAAAAGTAACCAGGTTTAACTAATTCATCCCATTTATCAAAAACTGCTTGAACTTTAGCATCAGTATAAGGAACTTTTCCTAAAGTAAGATCCATATGGAATTCATATCCATTTGTTCTTAAATTTAAGTAGTCAAATACTCCTGCAGTAGTCCATAGATATTTTGATCCAATAGTTATTGGTGTTACTCCACTTGCTTTAATTGTTTCACAAGCTTTAACGAACTCATCCCAAGTTTTTGGAACACTAATACCTAAGTTATTAAAAATATCTTTTCGGTAATAAACTCCCCACTGATAGTAAGTATAAGGAATTCCCCATTGCTTGCCACCAATTGTCATGGATTTTTTAGCATGCTCCATATTTTCACTTAAGTTTCCATCAACCCAACCTGAGTCAGACCAAATATCAGACACATCTTCAAACAAACCTGCTCTTACAAATGGTAACATCCTGTTTCCTGCATACCAGTTTGCCACATCAGGTGGATCAGTGTTCAAGAAATTTCTAATAGATTGTTTGTAACCTTCATGGTCAAAAACATTCCATTTTACTGTGACATCAGGATTTTCATCTTCAAATTTTTTAATGATATATTCAAAAGCTGCTTTAGGTGCTGCATCAGATGTATCTGTGTTTATTACTAAAGTTCCAGCAAATGAAGTTGAAGAGATTATTCCAAACGTCATTATTAATGAGATAATAATCTTTTTCATTTATACTCCTTTTATTATGTATGATTGATAGACTATGTATTTTTCAAATCGATTACAAACGAAAATTTCGATTACTATTTGTCGCAAAAAAAAATTGGTAAATTATAAATAGTTTCTAATATTAAATTATAGAAAATATCTATATAATTATACTAATTATAATTTTTTTATGCCTTGGAATTATCCCACTACTATTTGGTTTGGAGCAGGTAAAATAGAAGATCTTACAACCGCCTGTTTAAACTTAAAAATTAAAAATCCACTTTTTGTAACCGATAAAGATCTTTTAAATCTTCTAATGACTTCAAAAGTAATTGAAAAATTAAAAAATGACTTTGATAATTTAAAAGTATTTTCACATTTTTCAGGAAACCCAACTGGAAAAAACGTAATGGAAGGTGTTTCTTTATATTTAGAAAAAAAATGTGATGGAGTAATTGCCTTTGGTGGAGGTAGTGCATTAGATGTAGGAAAGGGAATAGCTTTTATGTGCGGTCAAAAAAGACCTATATGGGATTTTGAGGATATAGGAGATTATTGGACAAGAGCTGATGGAAATAAAATTTCTCCAATTATAGCGGTTCCAACTACCGCAGGAACAGGATCAGAAACAGGAAGGGCTTCAGCCATTATTAATCAAGAAACAGGAATAAAAAAAATAATTTTTCATCCAAAAATTTTACCTTCTATTGTAATTTTAGATCCAAATTTAACCAAAGATCTTCCTCCAAGAATAACAGCTGCAACAGGAATGGATGCACTTGCTCACAATCTTGAGGCTTTTTGTGCACCTGGATTTCATCCAATGGCAGATGGTATCGCGCTTGAGGGTATGAGGTTAATTAAAAATTCTTTAATAGAGGTTTATAAAAATGGTACGAACATAGAGGCTAGATCTGAAATGTTAGCAGCATCCAGCATGGGTTCTACTGCTTTTCAAAAGGGTCTTGGTGCAATACATTCTTTAAGTCATCCAATAAATGCACAGTTTGATGTACATCATGGTTTAAGTAACGCTATATTTATGCCTTATGTTTTAACTTTCAATAAATCAGTCATTGAAAACAGAATTATATCTATTTGTAATTATCTTAATCTAAATAGTACATTTGAAAGTTTTTTAGGATGGATACTAAATTTGCGTAAAGAATTAAATATTCCTCATAAACTTTCAGATGTTATGGACTGTAATGAATTAGATTTAGAAAAACTTTCTCTAATGGCATTTGAAGACCCATCTACAGCAGGCAATCCAAAAAAAATAACAAAAGAAGATTTAAAAGAAATGTATAAAAAAAGCATTTCAGGAGAATTATTTTAATGAAGAATATTTTAGTTGTAGAAGGTAATTTAAAAGAGGAAAATCAAAGCTTCACAGAGGCAGGCATTCAAACTCATACAGAAAGTTTAAAACATAGCCTTTCTCATTTTACTGATCAACTAAATATAGATGTGGTTAATCCCTCTTCAGATGAAAATATAAGTGAGAATATAGATCCACTAGAAAGTTATGATGGTCTTATTTGGGGCGGTAGTAGTTTAAATATTTATAACAATACACCTGAAATTTTAAGACAAATAGAATTTATGAAAGAGTGTCAGAAAAAAATTAAAAAAGTTCTAGCGATTTGTTGGGGAATGCAAGTTGCGGTAACTGCTGCTGGAGGTGAAGTTAAAAAAGCTGAGAGAGGATCTCACCGAGGGATTGCAAGAGATATTGAAATTAATGAAAATGGTTTAAATCATCCATTATATAAAAACAAAAATAAAAAGTTTAATACTCCAGCATTTAATTTTGATGAAGTTGTAACTCTTCCAAAAAATTCGACATTGCTAGCTTCGAACCCAATTAATAACGTTCAAGGTTTAAATTTTAAAATTGGAAATTGTGATGTGTGGGGCCTTCAGTATCATCCAGAAATTACTTACAACAAGATGATTAACTTAATTATTTTCAGAAAAGATAGACTTATAGAACGTGGTGCTTTTAAAGATCAAAATCATATTGATGATCACATTAAAAATATAGAAATAGAAAATAAAAAGTTAGATAAAATTTCCAGAATGAGAGAACTAGAAAATTGGTTGAGTTATCTTAATTTAGAATAATCCTTCTATCTCACCTTTTTCATTTAGTTTAATTGAATCTGCTGCAGGAACCCTTGGTAATCCAGGCATAGTCATGATTGCACCGCAAATAACCACAATAAACTCTGCTCCTGATGATAGCCTTACTTCTCTCACTGGTAATGCATGACCTGTTGGTGCTCCTTTAAGATTTGGATCTGTTGAGAAACTGTATTGAGTTTTAGCAACACAAATTGGTAAATCACCATATCCAGCTTCTTCAAAGTTTTTAAGTTGATCTCTAATTTTTGTATCAGCGATTACTTCATCTGCTCTATAAATTTCTTTTGCAATAGTCTCTATTTTTTTAAACAATGGTGTTTTGCTTTCGTATAAAAATTGAAATTTAGCTTCATCTTTTTCGCACAATTCTGAAACATGAGCAGCTAATTCTTTTGTACCTTCACCACCATTTGCCCAATGAGTACATAGACTAGCTTTAACACCTAAATTGTCACAAAAATCTATAAGCGCTTTCACTTCATTATCAGTATCTTTTATAAAATGATTAACAGCTACAGCTACTGGTAAACCAAATTTTTTAACATTTTGAATATGTCTTTCTAAATTTACTAACCCTTTTTTTAAAGCTTCAACATTTTCATTTTTTAAATCATCTTTAGAAACACCACCGTGCATTTTTAAAGCTCTTATAGTTGCAACAATTACTACACAACTAGGTTTTAAATTTGATTTTCTACATTTAATATCTAAGAATTTTTCCGCACCAAGGTCAGCACCAAATCCTGCTTCAGTTACAACATAGTCCGCTAATTTTAAACCAGTCTTTGTTGCAATAACTGAGTTACAACCATGAGCAATATTCGCAAATGGACCACCATGAATAATTGCAGGATTGTTTTCCAAAGTTTGTGTAACATTAGGTCTGATAGCTTCTTTTAAAAGAACAGTCATAGGACCTTGAGCATTTAAGTCTTTTGCGTAAACTGGTTTTTTATCTCTGGTATAACCAATAGTTATATTTCCAATTCTTTTTTCTAAATCTTCTAGATCATTTGATAAGCAAAAGATTGCCATTATCTCTGATGCAACTGTAATATCAAAACCATCTTCTCTTGGAAAACCGTTTGCTACACCACCTAAGTTTATATTTATGGATCTTAACGATCTATCATTCATGTCCATAACTCTTTTCCAAACAATTCTTCTTACATCGATATCCAGTTTATTTCCCCAATAAATATGATTATCGATTAATGCTGATAATAAATTATGAGCAGATGTAATTGCATGAAAGTCACCTGTAAAATGCAAATTGATTTGTTCCATTGGAACGACCTGAGCATAACCTCCACCAGCTGCTCCACCTTTCATACCAAAAGAAGGACCTAAGCTTGGTTCTCTAAGACATACAATAGATTTTTTTCCAATTTTATTTAAACCATCATTTAATCCAACCGAAGTTGTAGTTTTTCCTTCTCCTGCTGGGGTTGGAGTAATAGCAGTTACTAAAATTAATTTTCCATCTGGCTTATCTTTTAGTTGCTCTAAATATTCTAAATTTATTTTTGCAATATGTCTGCCCATAGGACTAAACGCAGAGCTTTCATCAGGTACATTTATCTTTGCTAAAATATCATTTATTGGTTGCATTTTAGCTTCTCTAGCTATCTGTATATCTGATTTTACTTCGCTCATTCGTTATCCTTTATTGTAAATTTTTTTGCATAATAATTATCTTATTTGAGATTTTTCGAAACTTCTAAAATATATATATAAAAAAAATAAGAACTATTTAAATTCATTAATATAAAATTCTGTTATGCAAAAGTATTCTATTTTTAGCTTAGTTAAAAATGCATTAACAGGCCATCAAAATTGGGATTTAGCTTGGAAAGATCCAAATCCTAAAGAAGAGTACGATGTTGTTATCATCGGAGGCGGTGGTCATGGTTTAGCTACAGCGTATTATCTAGCTAAAGAACATCAAATTACAAAAGTAGCCATCATTGAAAAAGGATGGATTGGCGGTGGAAATGTTGGACGTAACACTACAATTATTAGATCAAACTACATGCATGATGAAAATGGTCTTTTCAGTGAGTTTGGAATGGATCTATGGAGAAAGATGAGTCAGGACTTAAATTACAACGTAATGTTTTCTCCAAGAGGAATTATTAATCTTGCACACTCAGATGCACAAATGAATGCATACGCAAGAAGAGGAAATTCGATGAGATTAAACGGAATTGATGCGGTTCTTTTAAACAGAGAAGAAGTAAAAGAATTAATTCCAATGGCTGACTTTTCAGACAACGTAAGATTTCCTATCTTTGGTGGATTGATGCAACCAAGTGCTGGAACTGCTCGTCATGATGCAGTTGCTTGGGGGTACGCTCGTCAAGCAGACTCGATGGGAGTAGATATAATCCAAAATTGTGAAGTCACAGGTTTTGATGTTTCTGCAGGAAAAATAAAAGGGATCAGAACATCTAGAGGAAATATTAAAGCAAAGAAAGTTGGTCTATGCGTTGCTGGTAGCACAAATATTTTAGCAGAAAAATTAAATATGACTTTGCCAATTGAAACTCATCTTTTGCAAGCTTGTGTTTCTGAACCAGTGAAACCAATTTTAGACAAAGTTGTAACTTTTGGTGCAGGTCATTTTTATATTAGTCAATCAGACAAAGGTGAAATGGTAATGGGTGGAGACCTTGATGGTTACAATAGTTACGCTCAAAGAGGTAATCTTCCAACATTACAACATGTTTTAACTGAAGGAATTGCGATGATGCCATTTTTAAGTAAATTAAAAATGCTAAGAACTTGGGGTGGGATTATGGACATGTCAATGGACGGTTCACCAATAATTGATAAAACTCATATTGATGGTTTGTATTTAAATTGTGGATGGTGTTACGGAGGCTTTAAAGCAACTCCAGCATCAGGATGGACATTTGCACATACTATTGCTCAAGATAGAGTTCATGAATTAAATGCAGGATACAGTTTGAACAGATTTAGTACTGGTCATCTTATTGATGAAAAAGGTCTTGGTACAAAAACTTGGATTTCATAAATGTTACATATTAAATGCCCACATTGTGGAATGAGATCTCAAAATGAATTTTCTTATGGTGGAGATGCTACTGTTAAAAGACCAGAACTAAATAAAGAAGTTACAGATCAAGAATGGGATAACTTCGTATACAATAGAGTTAGTCCTAGAGGAAAACATTTAGAACTTTGGCAGCATTTATCTGGTTGTAGACAGTGGATAAAAGTTGAAAGAGATACTGCAACACATGAAATTTTTAAAACTTATAAAGCTAACGAAGAAATTGCTTAATGACTCAGAGTTATCGAATAGAAACAGGTGGCTTAATAAATAGAAATAAAAAAATTTCTTTTAAGTTCAACGGCACATCTTATTTTGGTTATGAGGGCGATACATTAGCTTCAGCTTTACTAGCAAATGGTGTTCATTTAGTTGGTAGAAGTTTTAAATATCACAGACCAAGAGGGTTTTTTGGTGCAGGAGTTGATGAACCTTACGCTGTTGTTCAACTTTATAGAAATGGTGAAACGGAGCCAAATATTAAAGCAACCGAACAAGAATTATTTGAAGGATTAGAGGCAAGCAGTGTTAATTGTTGGCCAAGTGTTAACTTTGATATTGGAGCTATAAACAATTTTCTAAAAATATTTTTACCTGCTGGATTTTATTATAAAACTTTTATGTGGCCAAAAAGCTTTTGGTACAAAATTTATGAGCCATTTATTAGAAAAGCAGCTGGATTAGGAGTAGCATCAACAAAACATGATAAAGAAAGATATGAACATAAATATGAGTATTGCGATCTTTTAATTGCTGGATCTGGACCATCAGGTTTAGCAAGTGCGTATTCTGCAGCGAAAAATGGAGCCAAAGTAATTTTAGCTGAGGACAAACCAAGATATGGTGGTTCATTATTAACAAGTGATGTGAATATTGGTAACCAATCTGGAAAAGATTGGGCGGACGGTATTATTTCAGAATTGAAAGAGATGCCAAATGTAATCGTAAAAAATAGATCTCAAGTTTTTGGATATTATGATCACAACATGTTGGTAATGTCTGAAAAAGTTAGTGACCATTTACCTAAAACTAAAAAATACCATCCAAACAAAAGACTTTGGTATATTAGAGCAAAAGAAGTTCTAATTTCATCTGGATCAATCGAAAGACCAATTGTTTTTGGAAACAATGATACTCCTGGAGTAATGCTTTCATCTGCAGCTAAAGAATATTTAAAAGTTTATGGTGTCTTAGTTGGAAAAAAACCTTTAGTATTTACAAACAATGATAGTGGCTATGAAACTGCAATTGAATTTAAAAAACACGGAGTTGAGCCTATAGTTTTAGATTCAAGATCAAATCCACAATCAGAAATTATTGATGAAGCAAAAAATTTAGGAATTAATATTAAAAATTCATATGTAGTAGTTGCAGCACAAGGTTATAAAAAAGTAAAATCAGCTGATGTGGCAACTATTTCTGAAGACAAGAAAACACTTGGTAAAATAGAGAATATAAATTGTGATTGTATATGTGTTTCTGGATTTTGGACACCTACAATTCATTTGGCATCACAATCAGGAAATAAAACTAAATTTAATGAAGAGATAGACGCGTTTGTTCCAGGAGTTTCAAAACAAAATGAAACAACTTTGGGAGCTGCTAATGGTGTATTTACACTAGAAGAAACTTTAAAAACATCATTTGAAAAAGGAAAAGAATTATCAAAAAAAATTACTGAGAAAGATAACGAAATATCTATTCCAAATGTAGTTGAAAAAAAATATTCTAAACATGATAAGTTTTGGTGTGTTCCATTACCAAAAGGTAAAAGTTATAAAAGATTTTTAGATTTTCAAAATGATGTTGCTGTTTCTGATGTAGAGATTGCATTAAGAGAAGGTTATAGATCAATTGAACATGTAAAAAGATATACCACTTTAGGTATGGCAACAGACCAAGGAAAAACAAGTAATTTAAATGGATTACAATTAGTATCTGAGATTGAAAATAAAGTTGTTCCGTCTGTTGGCCACACAACTTTTAGACCTCCTTATACACCTATTTCAATAGGTGCTATTGTTGGTAGAGAAGTAGGAAAGCACTCAAAACCAACAAGAAAATCTCCAATTCACAATTGGCATGAAGAGCATAACGCTGTTTTTGTTGATGCAGGAGTTTGGTTAAGACCAAGATATTATAAAAGAGGAAACGAAACTTTGTTCGAAGCATCAAAAAGAGAAGCGAAAAATGTAAGGACAAACGTTGGAGTTTGTGACGTAACAACACTTGGTAAGATTGACGTTAAGGGTCCTGATGCTGCAGAATTTTTAAACAGAGTATACACAAATGCATGGTTGAAGTTACCTATTGGAAAAGCAAGATATGGAGTGATGTTAAGAGAAGATGGGATAGTGATGGATGATGGTACAACTACTAGAATTTCAGAAAACCACTATCACATGACAACAACTACGGCTCAAGCAGCTAATGTGCTTTCGCATTTAGAGTATTATTTGCAACTTGTTTGGCCTGAACTTAATGTAAATGTAGTTTCAACAACTGAGCAATGGGCAGGAGCTGCTATAGCTGGCCCTAAATCAAGAGATTTATTACAGAAATTGTTTCCTAAAACAGATGTATCCAATGAAGGTCTTCCATTTATGGGATATGTAGAAGGCGATTTATTTGGTGTTAAAGCAAGAATTTTCAGAATTTCATTCTCAGGTGAATTAGCTTACGAAGTTAATGTTGAGTCTGATAACGGAAGATTTATGTGGGAAAAAATAATTGAAATTGGAGAAGAGTTTCAAATTCAACCATATGGAACTGAAGCATTGTCTACACTTAGAATTGAAATGGGACATGTTGCAGGTTCTGAATTAGATGGAAGAACAATTCCCTACGACAATGCTTTAGAAGGGCTATTGAGTAAAAAGAAAGATTTTATTGGAAAAAGATCACTACAGAGATCAGCTTTTGTAGCTGAGGATAGACAGCGAATTGTAGGCGTTGTTCCATTGGATAAAAAAACTAGTATTCCAGAAGGTTCACACTTAGTTAAAGACGCTAACGCTCCTTTACCTAATAAAAAATTAGGTCATATCTCAGCCTCTTGTTGGAGTGTTGAGCATGATAATCCATTTTCACTAGCAATATTAAAAGATGGAAAAAATATGATTGGAGAAAAATTATTTGTAATGTCTCCATTAAAAAACAAAGTTATTCCAGTAGAAATAGTTTCATCACATTATGTTGATCCGAAAGGAGAGAGAGTTAGATCATGAGTTTAATTTCAGCTTTAAATAATGTGCATGCAAAAGGTCAATTTGGAGATTTAGAAGGTAAAGATGATAAAAATTTACTTTCAATATCTGAAACTACTAATTTATTAATTGTACAGATAGTTCAGTATAAAAGTTCAAACTCATCATTAGACAATATGCAGGTAGATGGTCTAAATTTAAGAGACAATTCATCTTTAGTTAGCTCAAATGATAACACAAGAATACTTTGGAACAGTCCAAGAAATTGGATTTTAGTTTCTAAGAAAAAGGATATTTTAAATGAAATAGAGCAAAAATTTAATGATAATGAATTTGCAATAACAGACATATCACATTCAAAAGCAATAATTGAAATTGAAGGTAAGGAAGCCAAGGAAGTTTTAAAAAAAGGATGCCCATTTAATTTTGGTGAGCTAGAAAAAAATCAATCTTTAAATTCTACTTATAACGGAATGTCAGTCACTATTGATATGCTTGATGATGATCCAGATAAATTTAGAATATTTGGATTAAGAAGTTTTGGTGAATCTCTTTATCACTCAATAACAGATGCATCTTTAGAATTTGGATATATTGCAAAGTAATTATTTTTCTCTAGTAGCAATATAAACACCAATAGTAGCTATAAAAAATCCTAAAAGATCTAAATTAGATAATTTCTCATTTAAAAATAACCATGCCATGAATGCAGATGTAGGAGGAATTAAAAAAAATATTGAAACTGTTTTGCTTGCAGAATTTTTTTTAATTAAGAACATGAATATTGTGAATGCTCCAAAGGACACTAAAAAAATTTGATGACTCATTGCAATTATAAATGTTTTTGAAAATTCAATGTAAGGATCAGCAAAAAAAATTATAATTAATAAATGAAATGAAAAACCTCCAAGTGCTTGGTTCATATTACTTACTGATAAGGGTAGGTTGTTGCTTATTGTTTTTTGCCAAAGAGTTGAACTTGTTATTGCTATCAAAGCTATAATAGTTGCAATTAATCCATTAGTTGGAATTTTTGATCCAATTTCAAAACCAAGAACTAATGATGCTCCAATAAATCCTAGTAAAACACCTATCCATTGTTTAATAGAAACCTTCTCTTTAAGTATTGGTCCACTTAATACATTAGTTAGTATTGGCTGAAGAGTTACAATTAAAGCAGCAAGACCAGTTGGCATTCCAATAGAAATTGAATAAAAAACACCTCCCAAATAAAATCCATGAAAAAGAACTCCACTGAAAAAAGATTGTAAAAAATTTTTTTTATTTACAATTATTTTCTGCCTTGAATAGATAGAAAAAATCAGAAAACCAAATGCTACTAGTGCAAATCTAAAGGCTAATGCAGCAAAAGGATCGCTGTAATCAATGATTGGTTTCGTGGTTATGAATGCTGATGACCAAAGTAAAATAAATATAAATGGAAATACCTTAATCACAGTAATTATTAATTTAAAATTTAATCAATTAAATTTAATTTAATCAAATTTTTTTGCTTAGTTTCTTTGCACCACATTTCGTAACTTTCACAAACTCTCCAAAGATGATTAAAGGCTCTTTGTGATAATTCCAAAGGGAAATGGGTTTTTGTGTAGTATAATTTTGGTATTTTAAGCAAAAATTTAACCATAGAATCTTTTTGAATGTCTAAAAGTCTTAATGTTTCTTCATTAATTTTTTTACCAGTAATTTTATCAACAAAATTGTTATCTTTTAATTCAGATATCCAATTTTCATGAAATTTTCCTGAGCTAATAAAATCATAATCTTTTGTTGTCATGAAAATCTCAAATGCTTGGATGTTATTAACTTCAGGATTTTGGTTTTTTATCTCAATAATTTTAGAATATATTAGTTCTGCAACTCTTAAAACATAGGGCTTATCAATTTTAGATGTCACTGTTTATCTTTTGTGTTTCTGCATTGCAGAGTGAGCAAGAATTAAATTTGGATCCAAAAATATCTTTGAAGATTTAATATTCTTGAATGATTTAAAAGCGAATATTGCAATTGGCAACTCAGTACAACCTAAAATTATTTTTTTACATTTCATTTTAAGCAAATATTTTATAGCTGGTTTGATAGCTTTTTCAGCAGCTCTAACATTACCCATTTTTACAAACTTGATTGCTTTATTTACTGAATTTTTTTGAAGATTTTCAGATGGGTTAACTAATTGATAGCTCTGATCAAAAAATTTATTATACACTCCAGTTTTTAAAGTACCTTCAGTGGCCAATAAACCAACTTTTGAATTTTTTTTACAATTCTTTTTTGTAAATTTAAAAACTTCTTTTGGCATATTTATAATTGGGATATTGATTTTTTTTTGCAGATCATCAAACCAGTAATGAGCTGTATTACATGGGATAACAATAAATTTGCATTTATTCTTTTCTAATAACTTACAACCTTCAAGAAGACTTTTTAAAACTTTATTATATTTTGTTCTATTGGATTTATTTGTATTTAGATTTGATAAGTTTTTTGTTTGAGTACCTATAGATTCTGGTCTTCCTGGAATATTTGATTTGTTATACAAAACAAATAAAGGATATTCTTGATCAATTTTACCTCTATTTAGCACTGCAAGCTTATTGCAAAAATCAAGACCAGCCTGAGTACCCATTCCACCTAAAATTCCGATCATAAAATTCTTATTATCTTATATACAACTTATATAATTAAATTTTTTGACTAAAAGTTGTTTTTTATAAGATTTGGTATTGGCTGAATAAAATTATTTATTAAAAAATAAAATTTTTTCAGCCAATAGGAAGTGTGAAATTATGCAGTTTTTAAGTTAACTGCTGAAGGACCTTTGGGACCATCTTCAACATCGAAAGTCAAAGCTTGACCCTCATCTAAACCGTTCATACCAGCATCTCTTACTGCTGAAACATGTACAAACACATCTTTTTCTTTGTCTTCTCTTTCAATAAAACCAAAACCTTTGGTTGGATTGAACCATTTTACTTTACCTGTTAGACTCATATTATTTCTTCTTACTTTTTGTTATATTAATTATTACTTAAAATTTATAATTAAGTAATTTTGGCTTTCTTTAGATTTTAATGGGTTTTGTCAACAAAATAGAGAAATTATCCGATCTTATTGTCAATCTGTAGCAATCAATTTAGTCAAATAAACAGAATTAACATCTTCTTTATAATGAGCAAATGGTTCACAAGGCTCAAAACCACAAGATTTAAAGAGTTTTCTAGCTGGAATAAAAAAATCTCCAGCACCTGTCTCAATACTTAATTTTTTAATATCTAATTTTTTTGCCTCACTAATAAGGTGATTGATGACAATAACACCATGTCCTTTTTTTCTAAAATTATCATGAATTCTGATTGATTTGAATTCTCCATGTCCTTTTTCTAAAAATTTTAACGCACCACATCCCATTAGTTGATCGTTATTATATAAACTCCAGAATTTTATAGATGGAACTTTAAGACCTGGAATGTCTAAAACATGAGCGCTTCCCTCTGGTGAGGCAGCTCTAAGTTCAACAAAATGCTTTGTTAAAAGCTTGTGAACTTCTGGATCATCAAAATTTCCTTCAATTGATTTTAACATTTTATTCCAGAATAGTGATATGACCCATTTTTCTTTTATCTTTAATTTCTTTTTTTAAATAATCAAAAAAGAATTCGTTATCTTTAAGTTTTGGAGAATTTCTATAGTGAGATATTTGATCTCCTAGTAAATTTATCATTTTTGCATTTGATAATTTTTTTAAAGGTATCTGTTCAAGTCCACAAACAGCTCTGATGTGATTTTCAAATTGACTTACATTAAAAGCATTAATTGTTAAATGTCCAGAATTATGAACCCTTGGAGCAATTTCATTTACATAAAGATTATCATTTCTATCTATAAAGAATTCTACGCATAGAGTACCAACATATTTAAGTTCCTCAGCAATAAGAATTGCCCAATCTTTAGATTGATTAAATATTTTTTCATTTATATCTGCAGGTATTTTAGAATGTTTTAAGATCTGATCTTCATGGGTATTTTCTATAGGTTCATAGATTTCATATTTATTATTACTAAACCTAGTTATAATAATTGATATCTCTTTTTTAAGTTTGACTAATTTTTCTAAAATGTATCCTCTTGATAAATCTAATTTAAGATTGTTTAATTCTTTTGATGACGAGACAGGGTGCTGCCCTTTACCGTCATAACCTAATGTAGTAGTTTTAATTATACCTGGTAAAAAATCTTCAAGTACATCAATATCAGATTGATTTTCAACTGAGACATATCTAGTCGTTCTTATATTTAATTTATTTACAAAATCTTTTTCTGCTAATCGATGTTGAATTAGTCTATTTACTGAAGGTTTTGGTAAAACTGGTTTTAACTTGTTGATATCATTTAATGTTTCATATGGAATGTTTTCAAATTCATAAGTTACGATATCAACTTTGTTTACAAATTCATTTATTTTTTCTTTATCATCATATTTTGCACCAATAAATTCTTCACAAAAATTTTGAGCTGGTGCTTCCAAATCATCACAAAAAATTATTATCTTTATCCCTAGTTTTTTTGCAGCAATTGCAAGCATACTTCCTAATTGGCCGCCCCCAATAATCCCAAGAGTAATATTAGACATTTTTATTTTGGAGCTCTTTTAACAGATTTAGTTTGGTTTGATCTCCAACTTTTTAGCTTATTTTTGATCGATGAATTAGTAATAGCCATTATTTCAGCAGCAAGTAATGCAGCATTAATAGCGCCATCTTCTCCAATTGCTAAAGTACCGACAGGAATCCCTTTTGGCATTTGAGCAATCGAAAGTAAACTATCTAAACCTTTTAGTTTTTTGCTTTCAATCGGCACTCCTAGAACTGGAATTTGAGTTAACGCAGAAATCATTCCTGGTAAATGTGCTGATCCACCAGCACCAGCAATAATTACCCCTATATTATTTTTTTCTGCCTTTAATGCAAAATCGTACATTCTCTTTGGGGTACGATGAGCAGAAACAATTTTAGTTTCAAACGAGACACCTAATTGTTTAAGAGTTTTTTCGGCTAATTGCATAGTTTTGTAGTCTGATTGACTACCCATAACTATTGAGACTTTTTTATTAGTATTTTTTTTCATGAAAATGCTCTCTTGTTTATTTCAAAATTAATCAAAAATTTCAATAAAATTAATAGTATTTCAATTTAGATTGATTAATCTTATTTCGTTATGAATTTTAAAATCGATAATTTGCAATATTGCAATTGGTCTAGAAAAATTTTTGAAACAAACAGAGCCGCAGGCTTAGATGCAGTTCATGTAACTATAGTTTATCATGAAGATTATGATGAACTACTAATAGAATTAAATAAGTGGGAAAAAATTTTTGAAGCAAATTCTGATCTTATATTTCTAGGGAAAGATTTTAAAGATATTGAAAAAGCAAAGCTTGAAAACAAAACTGCAATATTTTTTGGTTTTCAAAATTGTTCACCAATTGAGGATGACATTGGTTTGGTTGAAAAAGTTCATGAACTTGGTTGCAGATTCATGCAACTAACTTACAACAATCAATCTCTTCTTGCTACCGGTTGCTATGAAAAAATTGATAGCGGAGTAACTAATTTTGGAAGAGAAGCAATAAAAGAAATGAATAGAGTAGGCATCGTTGTTGATATGTCTCACTCTGCAGAAAAAAGCACAATGGATGCAATTGAAATAAGTGAAAAACCAATTGCAATTACACATGCAAACCCTTCTTTTTGGCATGCTGCAAAAAGAAACAAATCTTCAGATTTGCTTAAGATGCTAAGTGATAGTGGAGGAATGTTAGGTTTATCTTTATACCCACATCACTTGAAAGAAAATACTAATTGTACTCTTGATAGTTTTTGTGAAATGGTAGCAAAGACTGCAGAAATTATGGGAGTAAGTAAAATTGGTATAGGGTCTGATCTTTGTCTTGATCAACCTGACAGCGTAGTTGAGTGGATGAGAAATGGTACTTGGACCAAAACTAAAAATTATGGAGAAGGATCAAAAAATAAACCAGGCTTTCCAAAACAACCTAATTGGTTTGAAGACACACGAGGGTTTGCAAATATAGAAAAAGGTCTCAAAAAAATTGGATTTTCTGAGGATGAGACACATGGGATACTAGGAAATAATTGGTACAATTTTTATAAATCAATTTAAGTTATGCAAGTAGAACTAAGGGATCCAAATACTATTATGAAATTATCTCGTTTGGGATCTTTTCATCAATCTAAATTATCTTTTTTAAGAAGTTTTTTGAATGAATTTAAAGACTGGGAATATAAACAAGATTTGTTTAATTTAGATGAAAATGGTTATGGTGAGGCAGTATATTCATTTAAAAAAGACAAAAGAGTTTATTCTTTAGTTTGTTTTGCAAATCATATTAAAGATGGGGAAAGATCAGACAGAGTTATAGCTACTAAATGGGATGCAGCTTTTACTCTTCATGATGGTGTACCAGGTAAAAAAGATATTGAAAGACTAAAAAATGAAGTTCCCAAACAAGAAGTAGGAAGACTTTCTTATAAAGAGCTTACATTATCAAGAGCGAATAAATCTGTACGATTATTTAATCATGTAACAGAGAATTTAAGTCAAGGATTACAACCAGATTTAAATTTATTATCAAAAGTTGGTTATTTATATAGAACTACTGCTGTTTATGGATCTGGTAAATTTGGTTTAGCAGATAGGTTTAGAATAAAAAATCGTGAGGAAATTAACGGACCATTTAGATTAGAAATGATGCTGGTTTATCTTGTAAGACAGTTCACTTTTGACCAAGTAAATCATGTTGCGTATCATAAGAACCCAAAAAAAGCAGTTAAACTAGACGAGCAAATCTCTAAAAATCTAGGTATTGGAAATTCTACTGGATTAGGAATGGCACCTTTTATTGTTAATCACCCAACACTTTTAAATAACTGGATCTTAAGTAGAGAAATAGCTTTAAAAAAAATTAGAGAAATTAAAGATGTAAATAAAAATGATAGTGAACTTTTTATTGATTGCGTAAAAAAATCATTAACAAATATCACAAGCTGGAACACTGATAGTGAATATCAAAAAAATAAAATTAATAATCTACTGAAAGATGTTCAAAAATTTTTGAAATTCATTGAAAATGATTTTGATTTTACAAGGGAATATCCTTTCAACAATATTTATGAGTGGCTTGAGCAAGAAACATGTGAAGAATGTATTGAATATGTTGTATCCATTATGATGGAACCATATAGTGAAATAACCGAACCTTTAGTAAAAGAAATGAGCTCTGATGAAGAAAAATATTTTAATATACCAGCTCACAGAACTGTTGAAGATTTAAGAAACATAATTGAGAAAAAATATCCAAATATTTTAGAAATAAATTTTGAAAAAAAAGAAAATAATCAAAATTTTTGGTTTATCTCAAAAAATAAAGAAGAGCCAAGATTAGCTGATAGATTTGAAGAACATGGTTCAGAATTAGAACAACCTTTAGCTATAGCTAGAGACATAAAAAAACTTTACGAAATACTAATGGTTTCAAAAAATAGTCAAACTGTGTCTGACTTTTTAATAAAAAACTCTGATTTGAGACATGTTATTAGAAGAGTTTTTGTAGTTGAAAAATTTCCTTATTCAGAAATTCAAGATAATACGATTGGTAAAAATATAATGCCTATAGATATGTTGAGATTGAAGCTATCTTTCTTTGGGGCTTTAAAATTTGACCCAAGATCTGACAAGTGGTTAAGAATTTGCATGTTTCAAGGAGCGCCCTTACCTCATGAATTAAAAAATTATGATGAGCAGTGGGTATATAAAACTAACATTTAAAATGAAATCATTAAGTGAAATTGAAACTACTGTTAAAAGAGCAACTAAAGCTAGTGGATATTCCTGGGGAGTTGCTGAAGAAACAGCAAAGTGCGTAAGACTGTTAGAATCCTTTGGTCTTCCAGGTATAAAGCACATAAATAAATATTTTTCTGAAAGAAAAGAAAATAGTTTTCAAAATTTAAATTTAATATTAGAAAAAAATCAAACTTCAGAAAAATCTTATTGTCCAATAATTCTAGGAGTTAGTTTTTTAGATCAATCAAAATCTTTAGAATCTTTTAAAAAAATTGAACTAAATAACGTTGCTTACCCTTCAATATTTTTAGCTTTTGTAAGCAGAGCATCAGAAATTATCGGTAAAAAAATTCATCTAAGTCTTGATAAAAAAGAAATTATTTTAAATTTGAATTTAAATATCTATTCAAATCTTTCTAATTATGACTTTCCATCTGTTGCAAATCATTTAGCAATCAGTTTTCTGGAAAATATTGATAACTTTTCGGAGGAAGAGTGGAAGAATTTATACAAATTATCTGAAGATACTTTTGTTGAAGAATCCGAGAGTTTAAAACAAGTTGGGGCAGGTGCAGGCCTAACAGATAATGACTGATAACTTTGATGAAGTTAAGGATCAAGATAATAGTGAAGATTTAAATAATATTTGTGATGAGTGTAAAGAAGAGGATGAGAGTGTATCTCAAAATTTAATTTTAACTGGCTTTAAAATTTGTAAATCCTGTAGAATTTCAAAAACTATTTTTCCAATCTAGCTAATCTGATTAGTTGGAAGCATGTTCATTCTACTCATTACGAAAGTAATTGATAGAAAAGCTATTATCAAAAAAGATAATAAGACTATACCAAAAGATTTAAAATTAGATTTTAAATTTAAAATTTCTTTTGTTGAAATGATTAAACCTGCAAAAATCCAAAATTGAGTAAGAAAAATTATAGGTATCATTAAATCTGGAGTTACTGCAAAAAATCTTAATAAACCAGGAGCATGAGCAAAACCAACTGCGGTTAGAACTTTTTTAAATGATACTTTAGTTTGTTTATCTGGAAAAAGTTTAACACCTATTACAAAAATGAAGATTGCCCATATTAACCAAGTGACTATTGCTGTTAGACCTGACATTCCTATTGCAGTTTTAATGACAGTGTTAGCTGCTACTGCACCAGCAACTCCATCTAAAATCATTATTAAGCCTGCAAAATATATGGAAGCTTCACCAAAATTTCTGTTATCAGAATAAAGTGTCTTATCTAATTTTATTGATTTGAAAACTATATTTAAAAATTCACCAAACATTAATTTTTATCTCTTTTATTTTTTTGAGCTTTATAAGAAACAATTAATGGAAATACTATTAAAGCAATCGCAATAATAATGCAAATTGCTATTAAAAACCCTTTTGTCATTGAAATTTGGGGGAGTTTAAATAACTCCCCCTAAATAAATTTAGCCTTTTACAACTTCTCTTGTGTTTGCGTTGAAAGACTCTTTGAATGGAATATCCACTACTACAGCATCAACAGGTGTTCCTGGAGTTTCTGAATATTCTGCAGGTAGATGAACTTTAAATTTAGTTCCTACTTTTCCTTTTGGAAAACCATTTGCATTCAATGTTCCATCAAAAGGAACATATCCCATTGCAATGTTTGTTTTCTTTTCAGGGTGCCACCATGGTGATGTTAAAAATCCTACTGGATCTCCACCACTTTCGGGAGAAACTAACCAAAAGTCAGGTGCATAATTATCAATAGGTTTACCACCTAATTCCATACCAACTAGTTGAAGTTTGTATGGTTTTTTACCTGCTTTTAATTCCTCTCTCATTTTTTCTAGTGCAGCCTTACCAACATAATCAGCGGTTTTGTTCCATTCTCCTTTTCCAGACAAAGAAACTTGATAACCTAAATTACATTGGAACGGATTGTGTTGTTGATCCATGTCTTGTCCCCAAGAAAGAATTCCTGCTTGAATTCTTCTGTGGTGAGCAGGAGCAATGACCATCAAGCTGTGTTTTTTTCCAGCTTCAAGTACAGCATTCCACATATCTTCAGCATATAAAGTAGAGTTTCTTAGATAAATTTCATAACCAGCTTCTCCTGAGAAACCAGATTGTGAAATCACAACATCTCTACCGCCAACTTTTGCTTCAGCTAATCCGTAGAAAGGCATATTATCGAAATCTACTTGATCTCCACATAAATCTTTCATTAATGCTTTTGATTTAGGACCTTGAATTTGAACTGGGCTCACATCAATTTCTTCAATTTTACAATCAAATCTTCCATCTGCGTTTACACCTTGAAGATATAAACCAATATCAGAGTCTGATAATGAAAACCAAAATTCATCTTCAGAAATTCTTAAAAGAATTGGATCATTCAAAACCCCACCATATGCATTACATAGAATTACATATCTTGCTCTCATTGGTGAAATTTTAGTTGCATCTCTAGTGATCACATAATCAGTAAATTTTTCTGCATCTGGACCCTTAACTCTTATTTGTCTTTCAACAGCAACGTTCCACATAGTTACATGGTTTACGATAGCATCGTATTCAACCATAGCACCACCATCTTCCGGTTTTACATAACCTCTTGGGTGATAAATACGATTGTATACAGTTGCTCTCCAACAACCTGCCTGCATTGATAAATGCCAATAAGGTGATTTTCTTACCCTTGTTGAAATTAACATTTCAACTTTTGTTGGCCCACTTTGTCTTAAGTTGTATGGTACTTCCCTGTCTGACTGATCAACAGAAGTAACATGTTTTAATTTAGTATAGTCAAATTCATTAGACATAACTATTCTCCCTCAACCACTTGTTAGTTTCCTTCAAGCCGCCGAATGTATAAATGTGGAAGTTATCAGTGTGCGATTTAACTTTCCCAATTAAATCATTAGGGTCTTTAGGTTTCAATAAATCTAACGCCTTACTAAAATTAGATTTAAGAAAGTTTAAGGAATTTTTTGCCCCAACAATATTAGCAAATTTAATTAAGCTAGATATTTTTAAAGGCCCAGTGATTCCAACATGCACTGGCACGCTTTGTTTAGAAATAAAATCAATGATAGGCTGAGGATCTAATAACCACTGTGTTACTATATAATCAGCGTAAGGCTTTTTATCTATCATTGCTTTTTCTAAATCTGTATCGGATATATCAGGACTCCCTTCAGGATGTCCAGCTATTCCTATTTTCATTTTTTCAAAATAACCTGTTTCTAAAAGTTGAAATGAACTATCAAATTTTCCAAGAGGCTCTCTTCCTCCTCCAATAATTAGTGCTTGCTTCACTCCTCCATCTTTGCATCTTGTAACATAATCTTTAAGCTCATTTTCATCATGCATTGACCTTGCTGGAAAATGTGGAACTGGATTAAATCCTTTTTTTACAAGCTCTACTGCTTTATCTGCTGTTTCTTTATAATCTCCTCCTGGAAGCATAGTGATATAGACATCACTTAATGGAGGTACAGTTTCAAGATCTGTTTTAGGACCTATCTCCAAAGAAAAATTCATACTTTAGATCTTTATTGATTTTGAAATATGAGTCTAGAAAATTCGATTATGACAATTGGTCTACTTTTTAAGCTGACCTCTGTGCTTTTGAATTCTTTGACCGTACTGCTGAGTGACTCTGTCGAAGATAATTGCTAAGGCTACAATAGCTAAACCATTCATCATTCCTAATGCCAAATATTGGTTAGAAATTGCTTGTAAAATAGGCACTCCAAGGCCTTTTACACCAATCATTGATGCAATTACTACCATTGCTAAGGCCATCATAATTGTTTGGTTAATCCCAGCAAAAATTGTTGGAAGTGACAATGGAATTTGAACAGATTTAAGTTTCTGCATTGGAGTTGCTCCAAATGCCTCACTTGCCTCTAAAGTTTCTTTATCTACCTCTCTAATTCCCAGATTGGTCAGTCTTACAATTGGAGGTAAAGCATAAATGCAAACTGCTAAAAGTCCTGGAACTTTTCCTATACCGAGCAACATAATAATTGGAATTAAGTAAACAAAACTAGGTATAGTTTGCATCATATCTAATATTGGCAAAATTGCTTTTTCAGCTCTTTGCGACTTTGACATTAAAATTCCAATTGGAATTCCAACAACGATACAAACTAAAGTTGAAACTGATATAATAGCTACTGTAGCCATACAATTTTTCCACATTCCAAAATAGCCAATTATAACAAAGCATACCACTGTACCTATAACAAGTTTAACACTTCTTGAACCAATCCATGCCAATAATGCAAAAACTGCAATAACAATTGGCCAAGGACTATTTACTAAAAGTTTTTCTAACCATATTAAAAAATATAATAGAGGATCAAAAAAACTCTCTATTCCATCTCCATATGCTCTTGAAAATTCCTTAAAACTAAAATCAATACCTTTTTTTAGCTCTCTTAAGGCCGTCCTATCCATTACTGGAATTTTAGTAAAGAAATCCATAAATTTTTTTTTAATATCGAACCCGTTTTTCAACGGGTTCGATAATTTTATTTATTAAAGTGCTTTTTTAATTTTTGCAGCAGCGTCACTTGAAACCCACTTAGACCAAACACCCTCTTGTGTTTTTAGGAATTCAATTGCAGCATCAGCACCTTCTGCTTGGTTTTCACCCATCCAAACTAACATACCGTTCATCACTGGACCAGGATAAGTTCTTTTCTTGAAATAATCCATACCAGAACTTCCAGCTGTGTTTTTGAAATTATCTGTTACTATAGTGAAAACTTCTGATTTAACCCATGAAGTTTTTTTAGGGTCAGCACATTCTTGTTCTGGTAAAACTATACAGTTGTCCCAGTTGTCTTTACCACCCCATTCACCCATGTCTACAGCTCTCATATCATATTTTCCGATTAAAGCTGTTGGTGACCAATAGTAACCAAACCAATTTTCTCCTCTTTCAGCAGCCTTAGCAATTGAACCATCAAGTCCTGCAGCAGAACCAGTTTCAACAATTGCCCATCCTTTTTCTTCCATGCCCCAAGCTCTAAAATGATTCCTGTTACTTAATTCACAGTTCCATCCAGGAGGGCAAATGTGGAATCCACCCTTTGAAGGATCCTCAGGGTGAGGGAATAGATCTGGTCTTTCTAAAATTGCAGCAGCAGTTGTTAGTTCAGGATGCTTTTCTAGAGTAGCAGGTAATACCCACCAACCTTCACCTAAACCAGTGATTGGAGCCTTATTGATTGAATGCATTTTGCCTTCATCAACAGCTTTGTTCAAAGCAACTATTGCAGCGTTAGCCCAAAATTCTGGAGCAACATCTGGCTCACCTTTTTCTTGCATAGATGTAAATGTAGGCATTGTTGCACCTGGCACCAACTCCACAGAACATCCATAACCTTCTTCTAATATAATTTTATCAACTTCAGCCATAAAGTTTGCTGAGGCCCAGTTCATATTAGCGATAGTTATATTTCCACAAGCAGCATTAGCTACACTTCCAAAAGAAGTAAGACCAAAAACAACGGCTAGGGAAAGAAGTATTCTTTTAATTTTCATTATATCTCCCAATATTTGATTCATTTAAAAATTAAATTGAACATATTGAGGGAAATATTGCAAATTAAATTCAATTATAAGTTGAAGTCAAATTGTCTTTATCTATGCAATAAATTTAGTTATGGTTTTGATATGAAATTTTCAGCAAATTTTTTTTTCAAAGAGTTTGTTTATATTTTAAATTGCAAAACAGTTTTTCAGCAAATCATTATTAGAGAGTCGTAATTTTTAAACCCTAAATTAATTTTTTAATTAATTAATTAAAGGAGGTTTATGAATTTAAATAAAAAATTATCAGACATCTTAGATCCTAAAAAAATAGAAGTTGTTAAAAATCCTATAGAGAAAGCTCATGGATTACCTAATGAGTGTTATTTGAATGACGATTATTTAGAATTTGAAAAAGAAAAAGTTTTTAAAAATAATTGGACGATGGTTGGTGTTGCAAGCTCGGTTCCAAATCCTGGTGATGCAAAGCCATTTAATCTTTTAGATATTCCAATATTAATAGTCAGAAACAAAGATAATGAGATAAAAGTTTTTCATAACGTTTGTAGTCACAGAGGTTTCAAATTAGTTGGCCAAGAATGTAAATTAAAAAATGTAATAAGATGTCCTTATCATTCCTGGTCTTATGATTTTAATGGTAAATTAACTGTTACTCCTCATATAGGTGGGCTAGGAAAACATGAGGTTCGAGGATTTAAAAAAAATAATAGCAACCTAAAAGAAATAAAATCAAAAGTTTGGATGGATTTAATCTTTATAAATATAAATTCTAACGCAAAACCATTTGAGGAATTTATTAAACCTTTAGAAGATAGATGGTCTAAGTTTATTTCTAAAAAAGATCAACAACTAATAAGACATGCTTCTGACAATGGTTACTTTAATATGACCGTAAATAGTAATTGGAAATTTGCTATAGAGAATTATTGCGAAAGCTATCATTTGCCATGGATACATCCAGAGCTGAATAGAGTTTCAAATATTGCAGATCATTATCATATAGAAGATGAAAATTTTAATTTCTCTGGACAAGGAAGTGATAAATATTCACAACAGTTCGATGGGAATATAAAATTTAAATGTTTTCCTAATTGGCCAAGTGAAGTATCTGAAAAATCTGAATATGTATCATTATACCCTAATGTTATGTTGGGAATTCACATAGATCATTTTTATGCATTTTGGTTAGAACCAATTTCAAACAATCAGACAAAAGAACACTTTGAATTATATTATATCGGAGATGAAAGCGCTTCGAGTGATGAGTTTAAAGGGATTAGAGAAAAAAATTTTGCATTTTGGCAAGAAGTTATGAACGAAGATGTAACTGCAATTGAAGGAATGCAAAAAGGGCGAAGCTCACCTGCTTATAATGGTGGAAATTTTTCACCTGTAATGGATACACCTACTTTGATGTTTCACAAATGGGTTGCAACAAATTTAACAAAATGAAAGGATAAATTATGAAAAAAGATTTAATTACAAGGTTAAATGAGGGTCCTATCATGTGTGCAGAAGGATACCTTTTTGCAATGGAAAGAAGAGGTTATCTTTCAGCAGGTCCATTTGTTCCTGAAGTTGTGTTGGAGCATCCTGAAGTAGTAACTCAATTACATAGAGAGTTTATCAGAGCTGGTTCAGATGTAGTTCAGGCATTTACTTATTATGGTCATAGAGAAAAACTAAGAATAATTGGTAAAGAACATTTGTTAGAACCAATGCAAAAAGGCGCTCTTAAAATTGCAAAAGATGCTGCAGCTGAATTTAAAGATTTAGATTTGATGGTTTGTGGAGATGTTGCAAACACAAACGTATTTGATCCTGGTGATGCAAATACTCATAAGCAGTGCCAACAAATGTATGAGGAGCAAGTTGCTTGGGCAAAAGAAGCTGGAGTTGATTTTGTTATTGCTGAAACAATTAGTTGGACTGATGAAATGAAAATTGCTTTGAAAGCAATTAAGGACGCTGGGCTAATTGCAGTTTGTAATTTTGCAATTCCAAGAGGTGATAAAACTAGAGAAGGACACAGTGCTGAAGATGCATGTAAGATGATGGAAGATCTAGGTGCTGATGTAGTTGGATTAAATTGTTACAGAGGACCAGAGATGACAATGAAACTTTTAAAAAAAGTTAGAGACAAAGTTTCTTGTCATGTGTCAGGTCTTCCAGTTCCTTACAGAACTACTGAGGAAGAACCTGGTTTTTTAAATATTACTGATCATGGTTGCGATTGTATTCCTGGTGGAAATGCATTTCCTGTAGCTTTAGATAATTTATTTTGCAACAGATTTGAAATGGCAGAATTTGCAAAAAATTGTGTTCAGAATAAAATAAATTTTATTGGTATATGTTGTGGTGCTGAAGCTCATCATGTCAGAGAAATGTCTGTTGCAATTGGTAAAAAACCAATTTCAATGAAATACATGCCAGACATGAGTAAACATTTTCATCATGGTACAGATAAATCTTTAAAAAAAGTAAATAAGGAAATTAAATATTAATGGAAAAACATGCCAAAGTAGTAATCATAGGTGGTGGAGTAGTTGGATGTTCTATTCTTTACCATTTATCAAAATTTGGATTAAATGATTGCATTTTGCTTGAGAGAAATGAATTAACCTCAGGTTCTTCGTGGCATGCTGCTGGAAATGTTCATGTAATTTCTTCTGACCCAAATATCTCTCGGATGATGGCATACACAATAGGTTTATATAAGGAGATTGAAAAAGAATCTGGTCATTCAACAGGATTTAAACCTAGTGGAGGTTTTTATTTAGCTTCAAATGAAGTGTGGGCTGATTATTTAAAAAGAGAGAGATCAAAAGCAAGATACATGGGGCTTGACCAAGAATTTATATCTTTAGAAGAAGTAAAAAAGAAACATCCTTTAATTGATCCTTCAAGATATCTTCTAGCTTTATGGGATCCTATTGATGGTGAAGTTGATCCATCAGGTGTTACTTATGCTTTTGCAAAAGCTGCAAAAGTTCATGGTGGAAAATATTACACTCATACAGTTGTTAAAGACACTAAACAAAAAGAAGACGGAACCTGGGATGTCTTTACTGAAAAAGGAAACATTAATGCTGAAATAGTAATTAATGCGGGTGGTTTGTGGGCAAGAGAAGTTGGCCAATTAGCAGGATTAAATCTTCCAGTTCAACCAATGGAGCATCATTATTTGATTACAGAACCTATTCCAGAAATTGAAGCAATGGGTGACCAAAGATTGCCTATCGGAACAGATTTTGAGGGAAATATTTATTTTAGACAAGAAGGAAAAGGAATGTTGCTTGGAACTTATGAACCAAAATCTACTCCCTGGAAAGTACAAGGGACACCAATGAATTTTGGTCATGAATTATTGGAACCGAAATTAGATAATATTGAAGATCGATTAGCAATTGGGTTTGAGAGAATGCCTGCCTTAGAGCGTGCAGGAATAAAAAATATAGTTAACGGGCCTTTTACTTTTGGTCCAGATGGTAGTCCTTTGATTGGTCCTGTACCTGGAATGAAAAATTATTGGGTTGCAGTTGGTGTGATGGCTGGGTTTTGCCAAGGGGGTGGAGTTGGAAAATGTATTGCTGAATGGATTATTGATGGTGAGCCTTCCATTGATGTTTGGGCAATGGATGTTGCAAGATTTGGAGATTACGCATCCCCTCAATATGGAACAATAAAATCTTCAGAAAATTATGAGCGAAGATTTATTATGACATTTCCTAATGAAACTTTACCAAAGGGACGAAAACAAAAAACAACAGCACTTTATGATCGTTTTGTTAATCAAGGAGCTGTGATGGGAGATAGTTTTGGATTAGAGAATGTTTTGTGGTTTGCAAATAATAAAGAAGATGCTCATGAAGAACCAACAATAAAAAGATCTAGATCGCATGATTATGTTTCAAAGGAAGTTATTAATGTAAGAGAGAATGTTGGTTTGATTGAAGTTGCAAATTTTTCAAAACATGAATTCAAAGGCCCAGATGCTAGAAAATTTTTAGATCACATAATGGCTGGTAGACTTCCAAAACCAGGAAGAATATCTTTATCTCCAATGTTGTCATATAGAGGGAAATTGTGTGGAGATTTAACTGTAGCTTGTTTAGATGAAAATGAATTCATGGTGTTTGGTTCTGGAGCTGCTCAAGAAATGCATAGACGTTGGTTTGAAAGTCACTTAGATAAATTTAATTTAAATTATAAAAATAGATCTGATGAGTTTCATGGATTATCAATTGCAGGACCTAATTCAAGAAAGGTTTTAGAAAAAATAGTAAGAGATGATGTTTCAAATGAAAAATTTAAGTTTAGAGACTCAAGAAGAATGTTTGTTGGTGGAGTTCCTGCATTAGTAAATAGAATTTCATTTACTGGAGAACTTGGCTACGAAATATATGTAGCACCTCATTATCAATTAAAATTATACGAAGAACTAGTTGAAGCTGGAAAAGAATTTAATATTAAACCCTTTGGTGGAAGAGCTTTAATGTCGATGAGATTAGAGAAAAATTGGGGAGCTTGGACATTAGATTACAGACCAGATTTTACTCCTAAAGAAACAGGATTAGATGTTTTTATAAATTGGGATAAAGAATTTATAGGTAAAGAAAGTGCACAAAAGGAAAACTCTTCAAACAAACTTATACCTTTAATTGTTGAAACCAATGATATTGATGTAACAAATAACGAGGCTGTTATGAATGGAGATCAAAGTATAGGTTACGTTACTTCAGGTGGTTTTGCACACTTTGTAAACAAGAGTGTTGCCTTTACTTTTGTGGATCAGGATAAAATTAAATTTGAAAATAAAGTGCAAGTAGAGATAAATGGAGATTTATTTAATTGCTCAATTATTAAAGAACCACTTTATGATCCAAGTGGTCAAAAAATGAGAAGTTAATGTCTGATCAAGAAAAAGACGTATCTAAAAATTTAAACATTTATAAGTTGGACAAAACAGAAGACGTAATGAATTATTACGCAGATTGGGCTGAAAATAACAAATATAATAAGGATATGATTGATTGGAATTATACAGGTCCAAAAGAAACAGCTGCAGCTTTTAAAAAACATCAGCAAAATAAAGATGCATTAATACTCGATGCGGGTTGTGGTACAGGGCTAGTTGCGCAAGAATTAGAGAAATTTGGGTTTAATAATTTTCATGGAATAGATTTATCCCAAGATCTTTTAAATTCAGTTCCAAAAAATCTTTACAAAAAATTAAGTAAATTAGATTTAAATAAAGAAATTCCTGAAGCAGATAATACTTATGATAGTGTGTTATGCGTTGGAACCTTCACATTTGGTCATGTCAAAAATAATGCTTTAGATGAGTTTTTAAGAATCACTAAGTCAGGTGGTTATATAGGTTTCACTATAAATGAGGGTATTTTTAAGAAATATAGTTTTGATACTAAAATAGATCAATTTAAAAAGAACAAATTGTGGGAAGAAAAAGATTTCTTTAAATCAGACTACATTGCTAGTAAAAATGTAAACGCATGGTTAGGAATTTATAAAGTTACAAAATGAGATTTAGTAGAAAAATAGCTCCAGAATTTAAACCAAAACAGAATTTTATTACCAAAAAAAGATTAAGAGAAGATGAAATAGATTTTGATAAACTGAGATCATATCGTTTAGATAGAGTTAGAAAAGAATTAGAAAAAAATAATTTAGAAGCTTGCTTTTTATTTGATCCAGTAAATGTTCGATATGCATTAGACACAGTAAATATGAGTGTTTATAATATGCATAATTTAACTCGATACTGTTTTGTTCCTGTTAATGGTCCTGTAATTCTTTACGAATATTTTAATTGTGAAAAGTTATCTGAACATCTTCATCTTATAGATGAATTGAGACCTGCAATAACTTGGGATTATTTTAGTAACGGAGAACAATCAGATGCACAACTACAAAAATGGATTAATGAAGTTAAACATTTATCTAAATCATATTTTACGTCAAAAAAAATTGCCATTGATGTTTTAAACGGCCCTGCAGTTTTAGCGTTAAATAAAGAACAAATTCAAGTGGTTGATGCTAAATTAATTTTAGAACAAGCAAGAGTAATTAAATCATCTGAAGAAATTAAATGTATGAGATCAGCAATAGATGTTGCTGAAATGGGTATTGTTAAAATGAGAGAACAATTAAAACCAGGAATGACAGAGAATGAATTATGGTCGATACTTCATCAAACAAATATAGAAAATTATGGTGAATGGATTGAGTGTAGATTGTTAGCCTCAGGAGAAAGAACCAATCCTTGGATGCAAGAATGTGGAAACAAAGTTATTCAAGATGGTGAACTAGTCGCTTTTGACACAGACATGGTAGGACCCTATGGATACTGTGCGGATATTTCTAGAGCATTTGTTGTTGGTAACAAATTTAATGAAGAACAAAAAAAGCTCTACTCAATGGCTGTTGAACAAATAGATTACAATTCAAGATTAATTAAAGATGGTTTATCTTTTAAAGAATTCACAGATAAATCATGGATTTTACCTGAAGATTACTACCCAAATAGATACTCTGTAATGGTACATGGAATAGGTCTTTGCGATGAGTGGCCTGCGATTAGATATCCAACAGATGGTGGTGAACGTAGTGGAACGTTTCAAAAAAATATGACTATAACGGTTGAGAGCTATATTGGTAAAGTAGGTGGTAAAGAAGGTGTTAAGCTTGAGCAACAATACCTAATTGGTGAAAATGGACTTGAATTAATGTCCCATCATCCGTTAGAAGATATTTAATACAATTAAAATTTAGGAGAAATAATGACATATCAATGGGATAATAAAAAACCTACAGCGCAAATGTTAGGAAGATGGCAACCCTTTCATGATGGGCACTATAAATTGTTTAAAGAAATAATTAAAAAAACAGGACAAGTTTGTATTCAAATAAGAGATGTACAAGGTGTTGATGATAATCCATTTGATTTTGAAACTGTAAAAAAAAATATTGAAGAAAGATTAAATCCTGAGTTTGAAGGTCAATTTAAAATTATGTTGGTTCCTAATATTACAAATATTTGTTACGGAAGAGGTGTTGGATATAAAATTGAGGAAATAGTTTTAGATGAAGAAACTCAAAAAATCTCAGCAACTAAAATTAGAGCTCAAATGAGAGAAGAGGGTAAATTAAAATAATTTTTAATGAACGATAGATTAAATACTATTGTCGATTTAAAAAGATATCCTATTCACGATTTAAATTCTCCAATCATTAAAAGTTTAGTAAAAAAATGTAAGGAAGAATTAGACCAATATAGTTGTTCAACTATTCCAAATTTTATTTTGCCTAAATCTTTAGAGGTAATGAATACAGAATTAGAAAAACAACTTGATGAAGTTTATATGTCAAAAGAAAGCATCAATGCATATCTTTATGCTAAAGATGATCCAAGTTTACCTGCAAAACATCCAAAGAGAAATTTTATGGAAAGGTATAATGGATATTTAAATTCAGATTGCTTTCCAAAAAATTCAGAAATGAAATATCTTTATGAAACAGAAGAACTTTTAAAATTTGTTTCTGCATGTTTAGGTATTTCCCCTATTTATAGATGGGCAGACCCTTTGGCTTGTCATGCTTACAACGTTATGAAACCAGATGGAATTCTTCCTTGGCATTTTGATAGTTGTGAATTCACTCTAAGCTTGATGATTCAGAAACCTGAAAAAGGAGGTGTTTTTGAATATTGTCCAAATATTAGAGCACCAGGTAATGAAAATTTTGATGAGGTTAAAAAAGTATTAGAAGGAGATAGATCAAGAGTTAGACAACTTAAATTAGAACCTGGAGATCTTCAAATTTTTAAAGGAAGATTTACTCTGCATAGAGTTACAAAAGTAGAAGGTCAAAAATCTAGGTATATGTGTATTCCTGCTTATGTCTTAGATCCTTATAGGGTAAATACACCAGAACACTCAAAAGCAATTTATGGTAAAGTTTTACCAATTCATATAGAAAGAAATCAGGCTAGATCCGATGGATTAACTGATTAAATGATAAGTAATATTAAAATAAAGAGAATTAATTCAGAGATTTCATCAATTATAATTGATGAACCAAAAACATATAATTCTCTTTCATTTAAAAATCTTTCCGATTTATTAAAATCATTAAAAAAATTAGATGCTGATAAAAAAACTAAAGTAATAATCATAGAGGGTGCAGGTAAAGGATTTAGTGCTGGCCACAATTTAAAAGAAGTTAGAAGTCTTAAAAATAAAGACAAATACCAAAAGTTATTTAATCTTTGCTCCAAAGTTATGTTGCAAATTGTTGAGGGAAAAAAACCAGTTATTGCTAAGGTTCATGGTGCAGCTTTTGCAGCAGGCTGTCAGTTAGTTGCAAGTTGTGATCTTGCATATAGCACTAAAGACTCTTTATTTGCGACACCAGGTGTAAATATTGGATTGTTTTGCAGCACACCAATGGTGGCTGTTAGTAGAAAAATTAATCGTAAACCAATGATGCAGATGCTTCTAACAGGAGAGCCTATCAAAGCAAATTATGCAAAAGAAATTGGTTTAATAAATGATCATTTTTCCAAATCAAAATTAAATGATGAAGTTTTGAAAGTTGCAAAAAAAATTGCATCTAAATCAAATTTGACCATTAAAATTGGAAAACAAGCTTTTTATAAACAATTAGAAATGCCTCTAAGAAAAGCATACTCTCACACTAGCAAAATGATGACTATTAATATGATGGCCATGGATGCCAAAGAAGGTATTTCGGCCTTTTTAGAAAAAAGACAACCAAATTGGAAACATAAATAATAATGAAGAACAAAAAAAATATACTTATTATTTTATTTGTTATTTTTGGAATGTACTTTGTATTAAATTTTAAAGATCATAACTTTAAAAGAGCAGTAGATGCTTGTATTGCAGGAAGCCAAAAATTATCTGAGACTAAAATTACTGATTTGGATGAAGCAAGAAAATTCTGCGAGGAACAAATTAAAAAAGAAAACAAATAACAAAATGAGCGACATAAAGAGGATTTTAAAAAATTCTAAATCTATAGCAATGATTGGTGTCAGTAATGATTTAAAAAAACCCTCAACTATTGTCATGAAATATATGCAAGAGTATGGTTATAAAGTTTATCCAGTTAATCCATCAGCTAAGGGTAAAAAGATTTTAGGTGAAGAAGTGTATGCTTCGATAACAGAGATTAAAGATCCTATAGACATTGTAGATGTTTTTAGACCTTCTAAAGAAGCCTTTGGCATAGCTGAAGATACTGTGAAAATTGGCGCTAAGGTATTATGGTTACAACTTGGAATAAGAGACGAAGATGCTAAGTCACTTGTAGAAAAAAATAATATAGAATATGTAGAAAACAAATGTACCAAAATGGAATATCAAAAATTTTTTTTAAAAGTAAGACAGGCTTTTCCTGTTTTAAGCAATTAATTTTATGAACATAGTAAATTTTACACCAATACCGGCTTTTACTGGTGGATTGATCATTGGTTTAGCAGTGGTGGTGTTTTTTTTACTTAACGGTCGTTTAGTAGGAATTAGTGGTATCGCAAGTAATGCGTTAACAGAGAAAGAAAATAAATTTGATAATTTATTATTCTTATTGGGATTAATTATTGCACCATTTATTTATTCTTTATTTTCTAAAGGAGAAATTAGCATTAGTATTTCTAATTCTTATGTCTTGATGATAGCAGCTGGTTTGTTGGTTGGAATCGGAACACGGATCAGTGGTGGTTGTACAAGTGGACACGGTATAAGTGGTATTGGAAGATTTTCTTTAAGATCAATTATTGCAACAATTACATTTATGATTGTTGGAATATTAACTGTATTTATAAAAAATTTATTATGAACAAATTAGCTTCCCTTATTTCAGGTATAATATTTGGTATTGGTTTAGTGATATCTGAAATGGTTAATCCAGCAAAAGTATTAGGCTTTTTAGATTTATTTGGAAATTGGGATCCCTCTCTTGCATTTGTGATGATTGGAGCTTTGGTTATTTCATCTCCTTTGTTTCATATAATTAAGAAAAAAGAAAAACCACTACTTGCAGAGAAATTTAATTATTCAAATAACAAAACAATTAATAATCAATTAATTTTAGGTTCAGCTTTATTTGGTGCTGGATGGGGTTTAGGAGGATTATGTCCTGGTCCGGCTATAACTTCTGTTGCTTTATTGAATATTTACTCACTAACTTTTGTTGCTTCAATGTTTGTAGGATTTTACTTAGTTAAATCATTCAATTTAAGCTCCCCAAGATAAATTTATAATTTTTCTTAATTGTTTATAATGAGTAGAAATAATTTTTATGAATAAAGTTTTAAAATTTTTAGACAACACTTTTTTAGATTTAGGTCGACAATTTAAATGGACTTATTTGCCTCCTTTGATGGTTTATGTTGCAGCTGGTATTTCTGGATTAACTGGAATAGTCGGAACTTTTTTTGTTAAAGACTACTTAAATTTATCTGCAGCTTTTTTAGCTGGACTTGGGTTCTGGGCTGGAATTCCATGGGCTTTAAAAATGCCTTTAGGACATTTGGTAGATCTTATATGGGATAGAAAAAATTATATGGTTTACTTTGGCGCCTCTTTAATCGCTTTAAGTTTGCTGATTATGTATGGACTTATAATTCATACAGGAGACATGTCTGAAATTTTCTCAGTTGAGACTTGGTTTGTGATTAGCGTAATTTTAGCACCTGTTGGTTATGTAATTCAGGATGTTGTTGCTGATGCTATGACTGTTGAAGCTGTCCCATTAACTGATGAGAGTGGAAATGATTACAGTAAAGATCAAGTTAAAATTATGCATACAACAATGCAAACCCTTGGTCGTTTTGCAATTATTGGAGGTACTGTTTTAGTTGCGTTGGTGAATGTAATTTTATTTAGAGATGTAGATAGCCTAGAACAGGCTGCTAAAATTGCTCTTTACGGTAAAATTTATTTATATGCGTTAATTATTCCAGTTGTTTCAATCTTAGGAGTATTTTTAGCAAAATATTTAAGGAATAAGAAAATTCAAAATTTAAAATCTAAAGGACTTGAATTTAAAGAGGAAAGAGGATCTGAGAAAACTAAAATTAATTGGTGGATACTTGGAGGAAGCTTAATTTTTGTTATTTTCACTTTATCTATTGGATCCTTCAAAGTTCCCTTTGCACAAGAAATTGTTTTCATTGGTTCAGTCATTATAATTTTATTTTTGATGTTTAAGCTCATCAAAGAGTTGCCAGAAAATTTAAGATTAACAATTGTTGGTACTGCAGTAATTATATTTATATTTAGAGCAATGCCAGGGCCTGGTCCTGGTCTAACGTGGTTTGAAATTGATGAACTTGGTTTTAATGAACAATTTTTTTCAATTTTGTCTTTACTAGCATCAATTTTAACATTGGCTGGAATTGTTTTATTGAGACCATTTATGGCCAATAACTCAATTGCAAAAATTATTGTTGTATTAAGTATAGCTGGTGCGATTTTATTTTTACCAAGTGTTGGAATGTATTATGGATTTCATAATTGGACCGCTTCAATAACAGGTGGTGTAGTTGATGCTAAATTTATAGCGATACTTAATACAGCTTTAGAGTCTCCATTGGGTCAGGTATCAATGATTCCTTTATTAGCTTGGATTGCAAAAAATGCTCCTTCACATCTTAAAGCAACTTTTTTTGCAGTTTTTGCTTCTTTTACAAATTTGGCTCTTTCAGCAAGTTCTTTAGGAACAAAATATTTAAATCAAATTTTTACAGTTACTAGAGAAGTAAAAGATAAAGTTTCAGGTGAAATTCAAACTACTGCTGATTACTCAGAGCTTGGGTTATTGTTAATTGTGGTAACTTTACTTACACTAATTTTGCCTATTTTATTTGTCTATATAATTAACAATAGTAAGTACAAAACCTCAGAATAAACAATAATTTTATAGTTTTTTTGGTTTTTTTTGTTAATTAAAAATCATGAAAAAAATTTTCCTAGTTTATGGTCATTATAATGACAATTCATTTAATGCAGCAATTAAAAATGAATTTATCAAACACTCTGAATTAAAAGGTAATAAAGTAGACGTTGTAGATTTATACAAAGAAAAGTTTGATCCTGTATTTGCTGGTGAGGACCCAAGCGCTGAAGTCTTAGATCATCGTAAGAGAATAGAAGAGAGTGATACAATTGTATTAGTTGCACCAATATGGAATTTTAGAATGCCAGCAATTGTTGAAGGATGGATTGATAAAGTGTTGGCACCACCATGGGCATTTAGATTTAAGCAACTAGTTGGAAACTATGGTTATCCAATTGGTAATTTAAGAAAAAAGAAAGCCGTAATTTTTTGTACATATGGTTCACCAAGACTAGCTATCACTACATTTTTTTTAAATTTACCGATTAGAAGACTTAAAAGAGGGGTATTTCATATGTGTGGCATATATAACATTACCTATCGAAGATATTTTGCAGTACCTTTTGTAAGTGACTCAAAAAGACAAGAGTTCTTAGAAGATGTTAGAAAAACTGCGAATAATATTTAGCACTTTATTAATTCTATTATTAACTACTGTTTATTCATATTCAGAGTTGATAAACCCAAGCAAAAATATTTCTCCAAAAGAAGTTGTTGAAATTCAACTTAATGGTCTCAAACAAAATGATTTAGAATATAAAGACAGAGGGATTGAGCAAACCTGGACCTTTGCTCACCCAAACAATAAAAGAGTAACAGGTCCCCTAGGTAATTTTAAGCGAATGATCAAAGGAGCCTCCTATAACATGATGATTAACCATTTAAGCCACACTATCACAGAGCTTGGCAGTAGTGACAAATGGGCCCAATTTGAGGTCATCATTTTAGATAAGGACAAAATTTATCACAAGTTCAATTGGCAGGTTGAAAAATATATAGAAGAAGGAGTTTTAAAAGATTGCTGGTTGACCACAATGGTCTCAAGTCCAATTCCACTCGGCAGCTCAATTTGATTATCCACAGATACATTTTTGTTTCGTTACTAATAAAAATTTAGTAGGAATCACGAAATGAAAACAAAAACTAAAGTCGTAGTAGTTGGTGGTGGAGTAGTTGGTGTAAGTGCTCTTTATCATTTAGCAAAAAAAGGTTGGTCTGATGTAGTTCTTGTTGAGAGAAAAGAATTAACCTCAGGTTCAACTTGGCATGCAGCAGGTTTATTGCCATTATTTAATATGAGTTACTCTGTAGGTCAGCTACATAAGTATGCAGTAAATCTTTACAAAACTTTAGAAGAAGAAACTGGAAAAAATGTTGGCTTTAGTGTTGTTTCAAATATTCGTTTAGCAAGTACAAAAGATAGAATGGATGAATACCATCAGTACGCAGGTGTTGCTCGAACGATTGGAGTAGATGTAAAATTTTTAACTCCACAACAAGTAAAAGAAATTTGGCCTCTATGTCATACAGATGATTTAGTTGGAGCAATTCAACACCCAGAAGATGGATACATTCAACCAGCAGATTTAACACAAGCTTTAGCTACTGGTGCAAGAAATAGGGGAGCGGAGATTTATAGAAACACAACTGTTCTGTCAATGAGACAAACAAAAGATGGATGGATTGTTGAAACAGATAAAGGATCAATAGAGTGTGAACATGTAATCTCTTGTTCTGGAAATTTTGCAAGACAAACTGGTGAAATGGTTGGATTAGATATTCCAGTTATCCCTGTTGAACATCAATACATCGTAACCGAACCACATCCTGCTATTCAACAAAGAAAAAAAGACGGTTTACCAGAAATGGGAGTTTTAAGAGATAGCGATAGTAGATGGTATATGAGAGAAGAAGCGGGTGGATTAATTTTAGGACCTTATGAAGATGGTGCACCAGCATGTTATGTAGAAGGACCATCAAAGAATTCTGAATACGAATTATTTCAAGAAGATTTAGATAGATTAGCTCCACATATTGAAGGAGCAATACATAGAGTTCCAGCTTTTGGAGAAGTTGGAGTTAAGAAAGTTTATAATGGAGCAATTTGTTATACACCTGATGGAAATCCAATTGTTGGACCTGCTTGGGGATTAAAAAATTTTTGGATTAATGAAGGTCATAGTTTCGGAATAACTGCAGCTGGTGGTGCAGGTTGGCAACTTGCTGAATGGATTGTAGATGGTGAACCAACAATTGATATGTTGGGAGTTGAACCAAGACGATATGGAAACTATGCAACAAAATCTTATTTGAAAGCTAAAAATGAAGAGGCTTATAGTCATGTATTTATAGTTCACTATCCAGACGAAGAAAGACCTGCAGCAAGACCCCTAAGAACAGCTCCATGTTACGAAAGAATGAAAAATTTAGGAGCAGTTTTTGGACAAAAATTTGGATGGGAAAGACCTAACTTTTTTGCAACAGATGGAATGGAACAAAAGGATGATTGGTCGTTTAGAAGATCAAAATGGTTTGATGCAATTAAAAAGGAATGTCAAAATGTAAAAGAAAATGTTGGTCTTTTAGATATGACTGCTTTTGCAAAATGCAGAATAAGAGGACCTAAAGCAGAGGAATTTTTAGATTATTTAGTTGCAAACAAACTTCCAAAAAAAATTGGAAGAATAAATCTATGCCACGCATTAAATACCAAAGGAGGTGTGCACTCAGAATTTACAATTATGAAAGAAGCAGAGAATAGTTACTATTTAGTATCAGCTGGAGCAAATTTAAGATTAGATCATGATTGGATTCAAAAATGGATGCCAGATGATGGATCTGTAATTTTTGAAGATTTAACAAATAGCACAGGTGTATTGGTAGTTGCTGGCCCTAAAGCAAGACAACTAATGCAAAAAGTTTCAACAGATGATTTTTCTAATGAAAACTTTAAATGGCTTACAGCAAAAAATGTAAATGTAGGATATGCACCAGTTAATGCTATGAGAGTAAATTTTGTTGGTGAACTTGGATGGGAGCTTCATCATCCAATCGAGTATCAAAATCATATTTTTGATAAATTAATGGAAGCTGGTAAAGATTTAGGAATTAAACCATTCGGTATAAGAACAATGAATAGTTTAAGAGTAGAAAAATCTTACAAACTAGTAGGAACAGAATTATCAATTGAATATTCTCCATACGAGTCAGGACTAGATAGATTTATTCATCCAAATAAAGGAAACTTTATTGGTTTAGAGGCACTTAATAAATGGAGAGAAAAAGGTTTTGATAACAAATTAGTAACTTTAGAAGTTCACAATACTAAAGACGCAGATGTTCTAGGAAATAATCCTATATTTAAAGACGGTAAAGTCGTTGGAAGAGCAACAGGCGGCGAGTTTGGATTTAGATTAGATAAATCAATTGCTCTTGCAATGGTAAAACCTGATTGTTCTAATGTGGGCGACAAATTACAAGTTGATATATTGGGTGAAATGTATGACGCTACCGTCTTAGATGAAAGTCCATACGATTCAGAAAATAATTTGTTGAGAGCTTAATGAAAATTTTAGTAGCAGTAAAAAGAGTTATTGATTACAACGTTCAAATCAGAGTTAAAGAGGATGGCACTGGTGTAGTTACAGACAATGTAAAAATGTCAACCAATCCACCAGATGATAATGCAATCGAAGAGGCAGTAAAAATTAAAGAAGCAGGAAAGGCAACTGAAGTGGTTGCAATCACTGTAGGTGAAGAAAAAGCTCAAGAAACTGTTAGAAAGGCTTTAGCAGTTGGAGCAGATAGAGGAATTCATGTGAAAGCAGATGGAATACTAGAGCCATTAGCTGTTTCAAAAATTTTACAAAAAGTTGTTGAAAATGAAAAACCAGATTTAGTTTTTATGGGAAAACAAGCAATTGATGATGATTGTAATCAAACAGGTCAAATGTTGAGTGCATTATTAAATTGGCCACAAGCAACTTTTGCATCAAAGATTGATGTAAAAGATAATAAGCTAGAAGTTACTAGAGAAATAGATGAGGGACTTGAAACAATTGAAATAAATGTTCCTGCTATTGTAACTTGCGATTTAAGATTAAATGAACCAAGATACGCTTCTCTTCCAAACATTATGAAGGCAAAGAAAAAACCAATTGAAGAAATTTCTGCATCTGATCTAGGTATTGATACTTCTCCAAGAGTAGAGCAAATTAAAGTAGAAGAGCCACCAAAAAGAAAAGCGGGCATTAAAGTGGCTAATGTAGCAGAATTAGTTCAAAAATTAAAAAATGAGGCAAAGGTAATATAATGGCAGTTTTACTTATAGCAGAGCATAATAATAAAGAGTTAAGACCATTTACATTAAATGCGGCTACAGCCGCTTCACAAATTGATAGTGAAGTTCATGCTGTGATAATTGGAAATGATAGTGCAGAGGCATCAAAACAATTATCAGAACTTCCAGTAATTAAAAAAGTATTAAGCGTTGAAGCACCACACTATGAAAATTTCACTGCAGAAAATTTTGCTCCGGTTGTGGTTAAGTTAGCAGAAAATTATTCTCATATCATTTGTTCAGCAAATACATTTGGTAAAAATTTAATGCCAAGAATTGCAGCTCATCTTGATACCTCACAAGTTAGTGACATTATAAAAGTAATATCATCTGATACTTTTGTTAGACCAATTTATGCTGGGAATGCTTTTGCAACAGTTAAAAGTAATGATGCAAAAAAATGTGTAACTATTAGACCAACTTCATTTGAACCTTGTGAAAGCTCAGGAGGCTCAGCACCAATTGAGAAAATTGATGCTGGTGAAGAATTTTCAAATACAAAATTTATAAAAAGAGAAGAAATTAAATCTGATAGACCTGAACTTGGTACAGCTAGAATTGTTGTATCAGGTGGAAGAGGAATGCAAAGTGGAGATAACTTTAAATTAATTACTGAAATTGCTGACAAACTTGGGGCAGCTATTGGAGCATCAAGAGCTGCAGTTGATGCAGGTTATATAAGCAATGATCATCAAGTTGGGCAAACCGGAAAAGTTGTTGTGCCAGATTTATACATAGCTGTTGGAATATCAGGAGCAATTCAGCATTTAGCGGGCATGAAAGAAAGTAAAGTTATAGTTGCAATTAATAAAGATGGTGAGGCCCCAATTTTTAGCGTTGCTGATTATGGTCTTGAAGCAGATCTCTTTGAAGCTTTGCCTCAGTTCATGGAAGAACTGAACAAATTAAACACTATACAAAAATAATCCTTACAGTTAAAAATTAGATTATGTCTAGAGAATCTATGGAATACGATGTTGTAATCATTGGTGGTGGCCCATCAGGATTAGCGACTGCAATTAAATTAAAACAATTAGATTCAAATTTGAATGTTTGTTTGCTTGAAAAAGCTTCAGAAATAGGAGCTCATATTTTGAGTGGGAATGTTTTTGAAACAAGAGCTCTAGATGAGTTATTACCTAATTGGAGAGAACTTAACTCGCCAATTAAAACAAAAGTAACAAAAGAAAAATTTTTATTTTTAGGAAAAACAAAATCTTTAAGTTGGCCAACTTGGCTTTTGCCAGCAGTTCAACAAAATCATAAAAATTATATTATTAGTTTAGCGAACTTATGTAGATGGTTAGCTGAACAAGCAGAAACTTTGGGTGTAGAAATTTTTCCAGGTTTCCCAGCAAGTGAAATTTTATATAACGATGACGGGTCTGTTAAAGGAGTAGCTACTCAAGATATGGGTATAGATAAAGAGGGCAACAAAAAAGATAGCTTTGAACCAGGCATTGAGCTTTTAGGAAAAGTAACAGTTTTTGCTGAAGGTTGCAGAGGTCATCTAGGAAAACAATTGATTCAAAAATTTGAACTGAGTAAAGGAAAAGATCCCCAGCAATATGGAATTGGTTTTAAGGAAATTTGGGAAATAGAAGAAAAAAATCATGAAGAAGGACTAGTAATGCATACAGCTGGGTGGCCACTTGATAATAATACTTACGGTGGAAGCTTTATGTATCACGCTGAAAATAAACAAGTGTTTTTAGGCTATGTAATAGGATTGGATTACAAAAATCCACATTTATCTCCATATGATGAATTTCAAAGATTTAAAACTCATCCAGCAATTAAAAAAATAATAGAGGGAGGAAAAAGAATTTCATATGGCGCAAGAGCATTAATCGAGGGAGGATTTCAAAGTTTACCTAAAATGTTTATGCCAGGTGCATTATTAGTAGGATGTGATGCCGGTACATTAAATATGCCTAAAATTAAAGGCTCTCATACCGCAATGAAAAGTGGAATGATAGCAGCTGAAACTATCAATGAACACTTAAAAGAAAATAAAGATTTATCTAATTATGAAGATAAATTTAAAAAAAGTTGGTTATATAAAGAATTATTTGAGGCTCGAAATGTAAAACCTAGTTTTAGTTGGGGACTAATTTTGGGGATTATCTTTACAGGTATTGATCAAATTTTGTTTAGAGGAAAACTTCCGTTCACTCTTAAACACAAACATGCAGATCATGAAACATTAAAACCTGCAAGTCAAATGCCTAAAATTGATTATCCAAAGTACGATAATGTAATAACTTTTGATAAAACTAGTTCAGTTTATCTTACAGGAACTAACCATGCTGACAATCAACCTGTCCACTTACAACTTAAAGATCCTGATTTACCAATCAAATACACTTTAGAAAAATTTGATGAACCTGCACAAAGATATTGTCCTGCTGGAGTATACGAAGTGCAGAAAGAAAATGATGTTAATAAGTTTGTAATTAATTCGCAAAATTGTATTCATTGTAAAACTTGCGATATTAAAGAGCCTTCACAAAACATAACTTGGGTGACACCAGAAGGTGGTGGCGGACCAAGATATGGAAATATGTAAATTAGGACAAATCTATTGCAAACTTTTTTAAAGTTTCAATAGGTACATATTTAAGAGTGTTTTCGTGGGTTCTTTTCAAAAATATTGGACATCCTTTACCGGCTTCAACTGCTCTTGCATACCAACTGGCACATAAACACCATCCATCTCCATCTTTTAGACCTGGAAACCCAAATTCAGGATGTGGAGTAATTAAATCGTTACCTGCTTTTTTCATCCACTCTAAGCATTCGGTAGTAACTTTAGCACAAACTGTATGTACACCGTGGTCATTTTCATCTGTATTGCAACATCCATCTCTAAACCAACCTGTTAATGGATCATTGGAGCATTCTTCTAGATCTTCGCCTAGAACATTTTTTTGAATTTTTTCTTTATTGGTCATTAAATTTTCGTTGTCGTTATATTTTAGAATTTTGAAAAATACTCTCGTCAATTAAACCATTAAAAGATATTGATCTTCTTTCTTCATCAGTGTCCTTAAAAGGATAAACTGTATGCATGAGATAATGTGGAAAAAAATAAAAATCACCAACTTTTGGAATTATTTTTTGAGTTGAGTTAGACAAAAATTGTCTTGTTCCATGTATCAAATTTAAAGTTCCACCCAAATACTCAACGTCTTCTTTATTTTGAATATGTTTTCCTAGTGTACTCGGTACTTTTAAAAAACCAGCACCAGATATATGTCCTGCGTGCCAGTGAACTGGATTATATTCATTTTGAAATTGCCTTACTACCCATGACTCTATTATATTAAATTTAGTAATATCCTTATCTATTGAGACTTTGATCCATTTTTGAACACACTGCGCTAAAAAGTTTAACCATCCACACTCTTTCATAAAATTTTGTTCTAATTTAAACTCTTGTGTCACATCACCTGCAAGTTTGTAACCTAAGTTTAATTCATTTGATTTTTGATTATCTAATATAATTGTATCTATATGTTCATTTAATTTATCAACCATTGTTTGAGGAATTTTAACTTTAAATACTGATGGACCAAAAGGCCTAGAAATTTGCCAATCATTTTCTTTTTGAGACGACATAAATTATATTTTTGTTGGGTTAGGCTGTCCTTTATAAACTTCTTCAGGATCAAATTTTTTTTCTTTTTCAAGAAATTCCATTTCTATTTTGCGTCCATTATCAATTGGTCCCATAGGAATAGATCTGTAAAAGCATGATCTGTATCCAACATGGCAACTAGCGCCGTCACCTATATCAACTATTAACCAAATTGAGTCTTGATCATCATCAATTCTGATCTCAGTCACTTTTTGAGTGAACCCACTTGTTTTACCTTTGTGCCAGATTGTTTTTCTAGATCTACTAAAGTAGTGAGCTTCTTTGGTTTCTATTGTTTTTTTTAATGCTTCAACATTCATATAGCCGTGCATTAAAATGTCTTTGGTTTTTGAACACATTGTAATGACAGGTATTAAGCCATCATTATCAAATTTTGGTGAAAGAAGATTTCCTTCCTCGATATCGTAGATATTTTCTCTTTTTTTGAACATAGAATGTGATTATGTAGCACATATCTAAATATAATAAATATTTTAAAATTAGGTAATTACTGTATAAAAAGGTGCTATGAAATTAGTAAAAGACACTGACAATAAGTTAAGTGAAAATAAGCAAGTTTCAGACAAAGATGCTGAAGAAGCTTTTAAAACAATTTTAACATGGATGGGCGAAGACCCAAACAGAGAAGGTTTATTAGAAACTCCAAAAAGAGTTGTTAAAGCATTTAAAGAATATTTTAAAGGTTACAAAGAAGATCCAGATAAAATTTTGGATAAAACTTTTGGTGACGTAGAGGGATATGATGACATGGTTGTCCAAAAAAATATTTCTGTTCAAAGTCATTGTGAACATCACATGGCACCAATTATTGGAAAAGCTCATGTTGCTTATATTCCAAAAGAAAGAGTTGTAGGTTTAAGTAAACTTGCAAGAGTAGTTGAAGTATTTTCTAAAAGACTTCAAACTCAAGAAAGACTTACAATGCAAATTGCAAATACTTTAATGGAATCATTAGATGCAAAAGGTGTTGCAGTAACAATTGATTCAACTCATCAGTGTATGACTATGAGAGGAATTAAAAAAGAACAAGCAACTACGGTAACAAATTATTATTTAGGTCAATTCAAAGAAGATTTAAGTTTTCAAAATAGATATTTACGATTTATTAGCACTACGCTAAAAGATTAAAGTGTCTGATCAATTCAAAGCAATAGTTCTTAATCAACAAGGTGAAAATTTTACTAGAGAAGTAAAATCTTTAGATAGAAGTTTTTTAAAACATGGGGATGTAACTGTTCAGGTAGAATATTCAGATTTAAATTTTAAAGATGGAATGATTCTAAAGAATGGTGGAAGACTAGTAAAAGAGTATCCACACATACCAGGAATAGATTTTTCAGGAAAAGTAATTGAAAGTGAAAATTCAAAATTTAAATCAGGCGATGAAGTAATATTAACTGGTTTTAGAGTTGGAGAAGTATTTTTTGGTGGTTATTCTCAGATAGCAAAAGTTAATGCAGACTTCCTAGTAAAAAAACCTGATAACTTAAGTAGCAAGCAGGCAATGATTTTAGGGACAGCAGGCTTAACTTCTTTAATGAGTGCTTTTGCAATTCAAGCAAGAGAAAGTATTTTGCTTGGAGAAAAAGTAAATGATGTTTTGGTAACAGGAGCAACTGGAGGCGTTGGCAGTGTTGCAATAATGGTTTTAACTAAATTAGGATACAATGTAACTGCAGTATCTGGAAAAGATAGTAAGTCAGATTATTTAAAATCTTTAGGTGCAAAAAACATTATAAATAGAGCTGAATTTGACAAAGATCCAAGACCTATAGATAAAGGTTTATGGGATGGAGTAGTAGATACCGTTGGAGGGAAAATTTTAGCAAACGCAATTGCACAAACAAAACCTAATGGAATTATAGCTGTATGTGGAAATGCAAATAGTAATGAACTTAACACCAATTTACTTCCTTTTATGTTACGAGGTATTAAGGTTTGGGGAATGGACTCTGCAAATTGTAGTATAAAAAGAAGAGAATTTATGTGGGGTGAAGCTTCAAAATTAATTGATTTTGAATTGCTTGAAAAATCAGTTTTAACAGTAGGTTTAGAAGAACTAATTGAAACTTATCCTAAAATTTTAAAAGGTGAAATTTCTGGAAGAGTATTAGTGGATGTTAATAAATAATGGATTGGGATAAATTAAAAATTTTTCATGCAGTCGCAGAAGCTGGAAGTTTTACAAATGCTACTGTAAATTTAAACCTTAGCCAATCTGCAATCAGTAGACAAATACAGTCCCTAGAACAAGATTTGAAAGTACAACTTTTTGAAAGACATGCAAGAGGATTAACTCTTACAGAAAACGGTGAATATGTTTTTAAAACTGCACATGAAGTAATAAGTAAGTTGAAAGAAGTTGAAACATCTTTAGGTGATCAGAAGAATAAACCAACAGGAAAATTAACCATAACAACAGTAAGAAGTTTTGGTACTCACTGGTTAACACCTAGAATTCAAGAATTTATGAGACTTAATCCAGAGATTGAGATTGAACTAGTCTTTGATGATAAAGAATTAGATCTAAGTACAAGACAGGCTGATATTGGAATTTTCATGAGAAGACCAAAACAGCTTAATTATATTCAAAAAAAGCTAGTTGATATTAAATATTATATATATGGATCAAATAAGTACTTAGAAAAAAATGGAATGCCAAAAACAATAAATGATCTAAATAAACATAAATTTATTTCGTTTGGAAAAGGAGCACCTTCTCCAGTTTATAATCCAGATTGGGCATTAAAAATTGGAATGCATGATGGTAAAAAAAGAAAATCAATCATGAAGGTAAATAGTGTAATGGGTCTTTTGTTAGCTGTAGAATCTGGGGTAGGATTGGCGGCACTTCCTGAATATTTAGTAACAAATTCAAACAACGTAATTAAAGTACTTCCGAAAGTAGAAGGGCCTATAACAGAAGCGCACTTTGTATATCCTCAGTCATTAAAAAATACTGCTAGAGTTCAAGCATTTAGAAATTTCTTATTTAGCAAAATCGGCGACTGGAAATAAAAATTTCCTACATTTAGCAATTGTAAAAAATTATTGATATATGCGTCAATATATGCGATTGATAATCATTCGCATTGAGAATAATTCTCATTCGCAAAAAAATTAGGGTAAAGAAAAGGATACAAATGAAAAAAATAACGTTATTAGCATTAATTTTATTTTTCTTTGCCAAAATGAGCTTAGCTGGTGAAGTAAATGTTTTTAGTGCAAGACATTACGATTCTGACATTCAGTTGTATGAAAAGTTTACTAATAAAACAGGTATAAAAGTTAACGTAGTTTCAGGTAAAGACAAAGCGTTACAAAAAAGAATTACTGAAGAAGGAAAAGATTCTAAAGCTGATTTATATATTACAGCAGATGCTGGAAGACTAGGTGCGTTTGACGAAAAAGGTATGTTTCAGAACTCTATGTCAGCGCAGATTGAAGCTTTAGTGCCAGCAAACTTTAGATCTGATAATTGGACAGGTATCGCTAAAAGAGCAAGAATAATTTACTACTCACCAGAAAGAGTAAGTTCAGAAGATTTAAAAGGGATAACTTATGAAAGTTTGTCAGATTCAAAATGGAAAGGAAAAATTGTAATTAGAAAATCTAATAATATTTACAATCAATCTCTTGTTGCATCATTAATCAAAAATAATGGTAAAGAACAAACTTTAGAATGGGCAAAAAAATTAGTTTCAAATTTTGCAAGAAATCCTAAAGGAAATGATAGAGCTCAAATTTTAGCTGTTGCTGCTGGTGAAGCTGATTTGGCTATAGCAAACACTTATTACTATGCTTTGATGTTATCCGGTCAAAAAGGAGAAGATCAAAAAGAAGCTGCTCAAAAGGTATTACCTTATTTTCCAAATCAAAACAATAGAGGGACACATATGAATATAAGTGGTGGAGGTATTTTAAAAAATTCTCCTAATCCTGAAAATGCAAAAAAATTACTAGAATTTCTTTTAACAAAAGAAGCACAACAACATATAGTAAACAATACATTTGAATACCCAATGATAGATGGTGTTGAACCACACCCTCTTATAAAAAAAATGGGTGAAAATTTTAAACAGGATTTAAAAACAAAAGTTGGAGACTATAAAAAAAATCAGGCTGATGCATTAGAAGTAATGTTGATGTCTGGTTGGAAATAAAAGAGGTTAACACTAAGTACTTTTGCTATAAAGTTTATTACCCTACTTAATACCAATAGTACTTCGTTAAAAATGAGTAATAAAATTAATATTTGGTTTTTGAGCTCTTTGCTCATTTCTATGATAGTTGCGATACCAATTGTAACTGTATTTACTAGTTTTTTTGAACCAACTGGTGAGTATTTATCAATAGTTAAAAACACATTTTTGTTTGAATATATTTCTAATTCAATAATTCTTGTAATTGGAGTTTTAATTACAACTTTTGTAATTGGTGTGGGATCTGCTTATTTAGTTTCATTTTATAAATTTCCTGGAGTTAATTTTTTTAAATGGGTTTTAATTTTATCGTTTGCAGTTCCAGCTTATATTTATGCATATTCATTAACTGCTTTTTTTGAAAACTATGGAACAGCTTTTTCAATTATGAAAAACTTATTTGGTGATGGAAATTATAATAATGTTTTACCTAAATTTGATGGAATGCTAGGAGCTATAATTTCAATTTCATTTTCACTATTTGGTTATGTTTACGTGTTAACAAGAACCTCATTTCATTATCAATCTCAAAATTTGCTAGAACTTGGTAAAAACCTTGGTTTTTCAACAAAAAAAACATTTTTTAATATTATTTTACCATCAGCAAGACCAGCAATTATTGCTGGATTATCTTTAGTTGCTATGGAGACTTTATCAGATTTTGGTGCAGTATCTTTTTTTGGGATATCGACTTTAACCACTGGAATTTATGATGCGTGGATATCTTTTGATGATTTGGCTTTAGCAAACAGAATATCTTTTTTTCTTTTAATTTTTATATTTGGATTATTTTTTTTAGAGAATATATCTAGAAAAAAAGCACAGTATCATTCGCCTGCTAAAGGAAATTTTAAAACGAAAACTCTCAAAAAATTAAATGGTTATAAATCTTTAATGGCAATAATATTTTGTTCATTTGTATTTCTTGCAAGTTTTATATTCCCAGTTTTGCAAATGTTGTATTGGACAATAAAATTTCCAAAACATTTTATAGATTTAAATATTGTAGAATTACTGTCAAATACATTGATATTAGTCTTCTTATCAGGCTCTCTTTTAATATTTTTATCTTTCATATCAAATTATGGAAATAGAATTAGCAAAAATAAGTTACTAAACATACTAACAACTTTTTCAATTACTGGTTACGCGATACCAGGCATAATATTAGCTGTTGCCTTCATAACTTTTATTTCTTGGTTTGATGAAAATGTTTTTTATTTTTTTGATATAAAACAAATTTTTATTGGATCTATAATTGGTTTAGTAATTGTTTATTTTGTAAGATTTTATTCTTTAGCTAACAACGGTATTAAATCTGGATATTTAAAAATTAATTATTCAATTGATGAAAGTGCATATCTATTAGGTTATTCAAAATTAAAAACTTTTTTAAATATTCATATCCCTTATCTTAAAAACTCAGTCTTATTAATTGCTATATTGTTATCAATCGAAATAATCAAAGAATTACCAATTACATTAATTATGCGTCCTTTTAATTTTGAAACATTTGCCACCCAAGCCTATATATTTGCTTCACAAGATTTACTTGAAGCTGCTGCTGCACCTTCATTAATACTTATTATGATTGCAAGTATTTTTATATTAATTACATCTAAGTATATGTTTAAAGATAAATAAAATGAGAAATAATTTTTTAGAAATTGAGAATGTTACTTTTGCTGCAAGCTCTAAAAATAAAGTAACCAATGTTTCATTTAATATTGAAAATGAAGGAGACATAGTTTGTTTGTTAGGCCCCTCTGGAATTGGAAAAACTACAATATTAAGAACAATAGCTGGTCTTGAAAAAATTCAGTCTGGTAAAATTATTTTAAAAAATAAAATTATTTCATCTAGAGAAAACCATGTTGAACCTGAGGATAGAAATATATCTTTGGCTTTTCAAGACAACTCTTTATTTCCTCACTACAATGTTTTGGAAAATATAAATTTTGGGGCTGAGAGAAATAAAAAAAAGAAGAAAGGTTTAAATTTTAAAGAAATAGTGAAATTTCTTCATTTAGAAAAAATCTTAGAAAAATATCCTCATGAAATTAGTTCTGGAGAAGCTCAAAGAGCCTCTTTAGCCAGATCTTTGTTATCAAATCCTGATTTGTTACTATTAGATGAACCTTTGTCGAATATAGATCAAAGTTTCAAAGAAGAAATACAGGTAAAGTTAAAGCAAATCTTAAAAGACTTAAAAATTACAACAATAATTGTTACACACGACTCTTACGAAGCATTCTATTTAGGTAACAAATGCGGAATTATTTTAGACGGAGAACTCAAACAATTTGATGATCCCTATAATGTTTATCACTTCCCAAATTCTGTTGATGTAGTTAATTTTTTAAACAGAGGAATATTAATTCCAGCAAAAGTTACAGATGAAAATACTTTAGAAAATGATGATTTAGGTACAATTAAAGGTAATTTTACAAAACATTATCCAAAAGGATCTAAAGTCCAGTTATTGTTACAGCCTGAAGATTTAGAACATGATGATAAAAGTAATTTAAAATTAGAAGTGGTAGACAGAAAGTTCAGAGGAACAAATTTTATATATACTCTAAAAACCAGTAGTGATTTGTTAATTCCTGTTTTTGTTCATTCTCACCACGTTCATCAACATGAAATTGACGAAAAATTTGGGATTAAACGACCGATAAATATTGATCACATAGTTTGTTTTTAATAGAACCCAAATAAATGCTTACAAAAAAACAATTATTTACTAGAGGCATGTTGGATATTTCTCCACACATGTTGTCTGTGATCCCATTTGGAATAATTTGTGGAGCTATCGGTGTTGAATTGGGATTTGACCCATTATTAGTATATGCGATGTCTATTATTATTTTTGGTGGTGCATCACAAATTGTTTTTTTACAATTACTATCAGGTGGTGCGTCTGGATTAGTGGCAGCAACATCTGTCGGCGTTATTAATTCAAGACATCTTTTGTATGGAGCAGTTTTATCAGAGTACCTAGAAAAATTATCATTAATAAAAAAATTATTAATCTCTTATATTATTGTCGATCAAGGTTTTGCAGAATCTAATAAATTTTTTAAAAAAAACAAATCAGAGCAATACTTACACTATCATTTGATTGGTACAGGTTGCACGATGTGGGTTTGTTGGCAAATTGCTACATTGTCAGGGATTATTTTAGGTTCATTTGTTCCAGAGGAGCTTGGACTAAAATTTGCAATACCACTTACTTTTATAGCTATTGTAATACAAGATTTAAAAAAACTTGATCACTTAATTGTAATGATTGTATGTGGATTGAGTTCGTTATTATTTTATGATGCTCCATTTAGATCTTATATAATTATTTCACCTATACTCGCTTTGTTTGTTGCGGCTTTAATATTGAGGTTAAAAAAATAAAATGACCTGGTTATCAATTATTGTTGCAGGAATATTAACTTACTTTACTAGAATGACGATGGTAGCCTTAGTGAGTAGAGATATGTTGGGAGATAAAATAAAAGCTGTGTTAGCTTATGTTCCATCAGCCGTGTTTCCTGCAATAATATTTCCAGGAATTTTTATAAATGACTACGGTCAGTTCATTGAAATGGATGACCCTAAAATATTTGCTGCAATTGTTGCTGTAATTGTTGGTTATTTTTCAAGAAATATAATCGCAACTATTTTGTCTGGTTTAATTTCTTATTGGTTTTTGATATTTATCTAAAATGATCTTTAGACAAATATTTGATAGTGTTTCTAGCACTTATACTTATTTAATTGCATCTGGAAGGGGACGTGAAGCTTTAATAATAGACCCAGTCTTAGAAAAAGTTGATCAGTATATTAATTTGTTAAATCAATTAGATTTAAAATTAGTAAAGGTGATAGATACCCATATTCACGCAGATCATATCTCTGGAATTGCTGAACTAAGAGATAAAACTAATTGTGTAACTGTTATGGGTAATAAAACTCCTGCCGATGTAGTTGCAATGAGAGTATCAGATGAAGAGATAATCAAAATAGATGGAATTGATCTACAAGCTTTATACACTCCTGGCCATACTTCTGAGAGCTTTAGTTTTTTGATGGGTGATAGAGTGTTTACAGGAGATACATTGTTAATTAGAGGTACTGGTAGAACAGATTTTCAAAACGGAGATCCTAAAGACTCTTATAATTCAATATTTAACAAATTATTAAAACTACCTGATCAAACTCTAGTTTATCCTGCGCATGATTATAAAGGAGAAATGGTAAGTACTATTATAGAAGAAAGACAATTTAATCCAAGATTACAGGTAAAATCAGTAGAAGAGTACGTGGATATTATGAATAATTTAAATTTACCAGATCCCAAAATGATGGATGTTGCAGTTCCAAGTAATCTTAAGTTGGGCATTGATTTAAACCGTCAAAAAGTAAACAATGGAATTGAGCCAGAGGAGTTTAACAAGATTAAAAAAGAGGAGAATACAGTTCTGATAGATTTAAGAGAGCAAAATGAAATAGATAAAGAAGGTAAATTAGATAACAGTAATATAGTCCCATTTCCTTCCATGCATGATTACATTGAAAAAAATAAAGATAGCTTAAAAAATAAAAAAATTCTTTTTTACTGTGCTCATGGACACAGATCTACTTTGGCAGTTCAGATTTCTAAATCATATAATTTTGGTAACTGCTTTCACTTAATTGGTGGGCTAGAAAAATGGAAAAAAAAAGGATTAGAAATTAACTAATGACAGCATCAACTTTTCATTGGTCTTGTAAACATACTTGGAGAAGAAGTGCAAAGAATACAGCATGGTGTCTATTAGGTTGTGCCATCGGAGATTTTGGAACAATTTTATTTTTTCAACTTACACAAATTCCTCTTCCAGTATTAGGTATAATGATTCTAGCAATAATAAACGGTTTAATTACAAGTATAATATTAGAAACAATAATCCTAATGAGACAAGGTTTTGTATTTAATAATGCTTTGAAGACAGCTTCTGGAATGAGTTTGATTTCAATGATTAGTATGGAAGTAACGATGAATTTGACCGACTTTGTTTTAACAGGTGGTGCCATTTTAACTTGGTGGGTTATTCCAATTATGCTGATAGTAGGTTTTTTAACTCCATGGCCCTACAATTACTGGAGATTAAAAAAATACGGGATTAACTGTCATTAAATCTTAAATAAATCTTGTTTAAATAATAAAATAAAGACAAAGCTCTCAAAATCATAAATATCGTTAGTGATATCCATACACCATGATTTGAAATGTAATTTGTAAGAACTAAAGAAATTAATAAATATAAAGAAACAGAAAAAAACATAGCATTTCTAATTTCTTTTGTTTGAGAGGCTCCAATAAAAATACCATCAAATTGATAACAAAAAGATGCAAAAAAAGGCAAGATAATCATCCAAATTGAATAATCTAAACTTAAAGATCTTATTAGATCAATATCAGACATCATATAAATCACATTCTTATGAATAAAATAATAAACAACAGAAATACCTAAGCCTGTAACTGAACTTAAAATAAAAGAATTTTTAACAATTGAACTGAATAAATTTTTATCTTTTTTACCCAATGAATAACCAATAATTCCTTCAGTTGAAAATGCGTAAGCGTCTAAAATGAATGCTGATAGAAAGACGAGATTAATTAATATTGCGTTAGCAGCTATATACTCTTCTCCAATTTTTGATCCAAGGTATGTGAACCACAAAAAAGAAAAAGTAAGTAATATAGTTCGAATAAAAATATTAAAATTAATATTAAAAATATTTTTTAATTTATTTAGATCAACAATTTCCCTTAATATAAAATTAATCTTTGTAAGCTTGTTTAAATAAAAAAAAGTATAAATTAAAAAAACAGTAGAGGTAATTATCCCAGAAAAAAGAGTTCCATAAGCAACACCTTTAATATTTAAATTGTATTGAGTTACGAGAATTATGCTCAATATAATATTTAATATTGAGAAAAATCCTACTGCAATACTTGAAATTTTAGTTTTTTGTAATCCAACAAAAAGACCTGTTATAATATAAAGAGTAAGTTCACCTGGAGCTGAATAAATTCTAATTTTAAAATATTCTTCATAAAAAGAAGTAGTTTGTGAATTTAGATCAAATATTTGTAAACTTATCTTAAGAATTAAATTTTGAGCAAAAAATAAGACAATAGAAAGTATAATTACAAATAACAAATTTCTTAAAACAATATTAATAATTTCTTTATAATTTTCAGCTCCATTAGCTTGAGAAACCATACCGACTGTTCCCATTCTTAAAAATCCAAAGCTCCAAAAAATCATTGAAAATAAATTTGCTGCAACAGAGGTTGCAGATAAATAAGAAACATTACCTAAGTTACCCATTAAAGACGTATCAATAATTGCCACTAATGGAATAGCCAAGTTGGCAAAAAATATTGGAATAGATAATTTTAAAATATATCCAATAGATGATTTTTCCATGTCTGATGATTAATTATTATAATATTTTTTTTAATAAATTTTCTTTAAAGAATAATTTATGAATTATTACGGCACTTACATGTAAAGCAACTAAACCAATAAGTAGATAGTTTGATATTATATGAATATTATAAAATTGATCAGCAAGTTCAAAATTGTCTTTTATTTTTATTTCTTTTAAAAAAATCACCAAAGGTTCACCATTAAATAGTTTTTTCAATATTCCTGAAATAGTTATTGATAAGACTGCAATGTATAACAACAAATGATTGAGTTTAGCAATAAACCTTTGCCCCATAAAAGTAGCAGGTCCTAACTTTGGAACAGGATTAATCAAATTATTAAGTAATCTAAAAATTATAACGTAAAATATTCCAAGACCAATCAATACATGAATGTTTTCAATAGTTATCCTTTCCTCACCAAAATCTAAACCAACTAAATAAAAGCCAAGAGGAATTTGAATTAAAAGCAAGATTGCACTTAACCAGTGCATTAACTTTGAAATCAGTCCATATTCTGTTAAGGTGTTCTTAACATGCATAACTTATTAAAACATACCAAGAAGATCTTTGGTACAATAATCTTATCTTTAATTATGGTGTTTTCTGGCTCATTAGCTAATGCTGAGTTGTCAGTAGAAGATATTATTAAAAGTAGAAAAGCACTATTTAGTAAGAATTATAGCACCGCTAAGAAAGTACAGTCTTATTCTTCAAATGGAGATTTTGATGAAGCGATAGAACTAATGAAAGAAATGAGTGAAAATTACATTACTTTATTAGATCTATTTCCAGAAAATTCTAAAGAAGGATTTAAAACAGAAGCACTACCTGTAATTTGGGAAGAAAAAGATGCTTTCAACGCATTAATGCAAAAATCTGCTGATAATATGATCAAACTCACTTCTATTATAGAAGATGCAGATGATATTAGAGGAACTCTAGGAAAATTAATGTGGGCAAATTGTAAGGCCTGTCATTCCAAATATAGAAAACAGCATTAATAAATTCATATACCCATTTTGGTTAATTAAAATTAATTTTGTTTAATTAATTTAAAATCTAAGTAGTTTCATTTTTTTATGGATAAAATTCAGTCTCACGCAAAGCTCGTAATTATTGGTGGTGGAATAATGGGAGTTAGTTTGCTCTACCATCTTACAAAAGAAGGATGGAGTGATGTCGTATTGATTGAAAAAAGTGAACTTACTTCAGGATCAACTTGGCATGCTGCAGGTCAATGTCCTCATATGTTAACGAGTTTAAATCTTGCCAAAATACATCTTCATTCAACTAACCTTTATAAGTCACTAGAAAAAGAAACTGAACAACCAACAGGATTTCATGAAACAGGAAGTTTAAGGTTAGCATATACCAAAGAGGATCTTGAGTGGTTTGATTATACTAAAGGAATTTTAGATATAGCTGGTTCTCCATGTTCAATTATATCAACAGAAGAAATTCATCAATATCATCCTTTTATAAAGTTAGATGGAATTAAAGGTGCTTTTTTAACTCCAGAAGATGGCTACACAGATCCAACTAGCACTACAAATGCAATGGCTAAAGGAGCAAGAAATGGTGGAGCCAAAATTTATAGAAAAAATAGAGTAACTGATATTGAAAAATTGCCTTCAGGAGAGTGGAAAGTAATTACTGAAAAGGGTGATATTGTTTGTGAGCATGTTGTTAATGCTGCAGGAAGTTTTTGTCCAGAAGTAGCACAGATGGTTGGTTTAAAAAATGTTCCAAGTATAAATATGATCCATCAATACTTAGTTACAGAAGCACATACTGAAATAGAAAAATTAAGTAAAGAATTGCCAGTTGTAAGAGATCCAGACTCTTCTTCTTATCTAAGACAAGAGGGCAAAGGACTTTTAATTGGTCCTTATGAAAAAGATGTAGCAGCTTGGGCTTTAGATGGAATGGATTGGAAATTTGATATGGAGTTGTTAGATCCAGATCTTGATAGAATTGCAGAACACTTAGAAAAAGGAATGGATCGTATTCCACAGTTTAAAGATGTAGGTATTAAAAGAATTATATGTGGTCCTATTACACATACTCCTGATGATAATTTTTTAGCTGGTCCTGCACCTGGACTAAAAAACTTTTGGATGTTTTGTGCAGCAAGTATTGGAATTGCTCATGGAGGGGGAGCTGGAAAATACATGGCTCAGTGGATTGTGCATGGTGACTCAGAAATAAACATGATGGAATTTGAACCAAGAAGATACATGAGCTGGGTTGATAAAAATTATTCAGTTGAAAAATCAAAAGAGCAATATCGAAGAATGTATGTAACTCCAATGCCTAATGATGTTGTAGAGGTTGGAAGACCAATGAAAACAACGCCAATTTACCAAAAGTTGAAAGAAAAAGGTGCTGAATATTTTGATTTATATGGATGGGAAAAACCAGCTTGGTTTAATAAAGATAATATTAAAGAAGAATTAAGTTACAAAAGAAATAATTTATTTCCCATAATTCAAAAAGAATGTCTACATGTTCACAACAATGTAGGCTTGATAGATCTATCAACTTTTTCAAAATATGAAATTACTGGAGAAGATAGTTATAACTTTTTAGAAAGACTTTGTGTTAATAGAGTTCCAAAAAAAGATGGAAGTATTGTTTTAACTCATCTTTTAAATGATATTGGAAGAATTCAAACTGAACTAACTTTAACTAAATTAAAAGATAACCATTATTACGCATTATCAGGTGCAGTATCAGAAATTAGAGATTTGGATTGGCTAAATCAGAATAAAAAAGAAAACGAAAAAGTTGAAATTAAAAATATAACTTTAGACAAAGGTGTAATTGGTATTATAGGACCAAAATCAAGAATGGTTTTACAAAAATTAACAGATACAGATTTAGGAAATGAAAATTTCCCTTGGTTAAAAAGTAAGGAAATAAGTTTAGGTAACATTACTGTAGAAGCTTTAAGAGTAAACTATATGGGTGAACTAGGTTGGGAACTGCATCATGACTTTAAAGACATGGAAAAACTATATGAGTTATTAAGTGAAGCTGGTAAGGAATTTGATATTATAGATTTTGGAGCTCATGCAATGAATTCTATGAGGATTGAGAAGGGATACAGAGGTTGGGGGTCAGAATTAACTCCAGAAATTAGCGTAGTTGAAGCAGGCTTGGAAAGGTTTTTTAATATTGAAAAAAAATCTGAATTTAAAGGATCCAAAATTGTATCGAATTTAATAAAAAATGGTCCAAAAATTAAATTAGTTTATATGGAAGTTGATGCTGTAGATGCAGATGCTCATGGAAATGAACCAATTTACTCTAATGGTAATTTAGTGGGTCTCACTACATCAGGGGCTTATGGGTATAGAGTAAACAAAAGTTTAGCCTTTGGATATGTCAAAACTGAATTTGCTAAAGTTGGAAATGAGTTTTTTATTAAAATCCAAGGAAAAGATGTTAAATCAAAAGTTATTGATGAACCTGCTTTTGATTCAAATAACGACAGGCTAAAGTCTTAAAATAAACAATGCTTCCAGTATCAGTAACAGATCATATAGAGGAATACGTTTCTCAAGAGATATATGTTCAGGTTGCAATAATTAAGGGTAAAGAAAAAATTTCTACAGATTCAGCAATCAAAAAATATTTTATTAGTAATCATTTTAAAGAATTAAGTTTAGGAAAACCTTATGATCATTTTATTGATGGTTTAAGAGACAAATGTTTAGGCAAATTAAAAAATTCTCCTATGAGAAACACAGAAACTGATGATGAAACAATTATAATGTTACAAAAAAAATTAAATGAATTAAGTGAAGTAGAATTAGAGGATACTTACTGGGAAATTGAAACTGGAGAATTTTTTTCAGGTGAACAAATTAAAGAGTTAGAAAAAGATCGAGATATGTTAATTACAAAATTAAACTCAACAGATGAAAACGAAGTTGTAAAAACAATTTTTAACTTTTGTGAAATTTATGAAAAGTTATGTGAAAAAAAATATCCTGAAGCACCACTCCCGCTAGAAATATTAAAGTCTAAAAATTAATTTTTTTAAGGGTTCGCTCTTTAGTTGATACCTAAAGAGCTCCCTTTTTATCGCCTCTTTGGCATTAAATCCAAACGGATTTTATTATTTTAAGTTTTTTTATATCTAACGATCTTCAGCTAAGTATCAGGTGGTAGCAATTTTAACATAAACCTCCTTCATATAAAAAGGTAATTATATCAAAATTATTTTCAATAAATTTATTTGCATTTAATGCAAATATATAAGTTGAATACAACCTACCACTTTAGTAGATTCCCGATATCTTATTTAACTTCCTTCAATTATTTTTTATTAATTAATTCACTAATAAAATTTTCTCCATAACCATCATCAACAGCTTTTTGAAAATAATTTTTATTTAGTTCAGCAACTTTTTCAGCTTCAGGAAAATCTTTTAAAAGATCCTGAATGTAAGTTAAATCTTTAACAGAGTTACTTGCAGTAAATTTAAATCCTGTGTAATCACCTTTAAGTAAATTATCAAAAACTCTGTTCAGAGCCGCAGAGTTTCCAGATCCTAGCTTTGCAACATCAAATACTTTTTTTAGATCTAATCCTAATCCAGTAGCACATTTTGCTAAATGATTTACTAATGCTCCATTTCCTAAAGATAAAAAGTTATTTAAAAGTTTTGATTTTGCACCCATACCTACTGGACCAAAATGAAAATAATCCTTACAAAATATATTAAAATAAGGCTCTGCTATTTTAAAATTCTCATCTGACGCCCCAACTATACCACCCAAAACACCTTCTTCTGCTTGAACAGGTCCTCCCATCACTGGGCATTCAACGTAATTAATATTATTTGATTTAAAAATTGCGTCAGTTTCAATAGAGCCAGTTTTATTGTGAGTAGTAATATCAATCACAATTGTTTTATCACTCAAGATATTTGATAATTTTTCTGAAATAGATTTTGCAATAGGTGTGTTGGTAACACACATAAATAAAGCATCTAAATTTTTAGACGCAAAATCTTCAAATGACTTAACTTCTTCAGCTCCCTCATTTACTATCTTTTCAATAGGTTTACGATTTTTGTTAGCAATTACAAAAAGATTATTTTTGTGCTTAATGATGTTTTTAGCAATTCCATAACCCATATAACCAACACCAATAAAACCAATATTTTTCATCCAACCTCCTAATTTAACTTTTTTTTACCTTCAGTTCTTATAAATAATAAACCAAATATTATTACACCCACAACACCCATAATCTTATTTACATCAAAAGGTACACCAAAAATGAAAAAATTAAAAATTGTAGACCAAACTAGTTGAGAATATTGAAAATTAGTTACAAAAGATAAATTTGATAATTGAATTGCATAAATAATTAAAGAGTGACTTACAAAGCCTGCAATACCAAGCAGTGCTAAGTATAACCAAAAAATATTATTACTTAATGGTTCCCAGTTAAAAAAAATATAAATACTAAATATTATTGCTCCCAAAATAGAAGTATAAAATATTGCTGCAAATGGATCGTTATCACTTGATACAACTTTTGTAAAAAATTGGTAAAGCGCCCAACATATAGGTGGAACGATTGGAAAAATTAAATCTACACTAAATATTTTCATGCTAGGACTTAAAGAATAAACAATTGAACTGAAACTAAGAAGCATCAAAAGAATTCCTTTAAAAGTCAAAATATCTTTTAAAAAATAAGCAGAAAGCAAAGCAACGATTAATGGGGCTGTAAAGAAAACTACATAAATATCTACTAGGTCAAACTTTTGAAGAGAAAAAAACATAAACGTTGTAGCTGTCACCATTAATGTTGATCTAATTATTTGAACTTTGAAATTTTTTTTTAAGTTTACTTTTGGCTTAAAAATTAAAAAAAACACAATTAAAGATACTAGATGAAAAAAAAATCTTCCCCATATAGCCTGTGGAATAGGCATGACTGTACCTAGGTATTTTGCACTAGAATCCATACAAACAAACATAAAGAAACCACCTGCAGCTAATAAAATTACGTTTAATAAAGATGTTTGATTTTGCACTTTAGGAAATTTTTTACATTACAACGCCTACTTGCCAAGGATTAAACTCCTCGTCACCGTAGCCATTGATTTCGCTTTTTGATTTATTTCCTGATGCAGTATTTACTACTAATTCAAATATTTTTTGACCAACTTCCTCAACTTTTTCTTTTCCTTCAGCTATTGTTCCGCAATTAATATCCATATCTTCTGACATTCTTTCAAACATTGCTGAATTAGTTGAGAGCTTTAAACTTGGAACTGGCTTACATCCAAAACAAGATCCTCTTCCAGTTGTAAAACAAATTACATTTGCGCCTGATGCAACTTGCCCTGTAACAGATACTGGATCATATCCAGGTGAATCCATAAAATTGAAACCTTTATTTTTTAAAGGTTCAGCATAATTCAATACGTCTTGTAAAATTGAGTTTCCACCTTTAGCAACTGCTCCTAAAGATTTTTCTAAAATAGTTGTAAGTCCACCTTTTTTATTTCCTGGTGCGGGGTTATTATCCATAGAACTATTATTTATCGATGTATAATGTCTCCACCATTCAATTCTTTTAATTAATTTATCTGCAGTTTGTTGTGAATTAGCTCTATTAATTAATAAATGTTCTGCTCCATAAATTTCTGGTGTTTCAGATAATATTGAGCTTCCACCTTTTTTAACTAAAATATCTGCAGCAACTCCCAATGCAGGATTTGCTGTAATTCCTGAATAACTATCAGATCCTCCACACTGTAAGGCTAAAGTTAAATGACTAACAGGCTGAGATGTTCTTTGAACATTATTTGCTTCAGATAAAAGATTTTTTATTTGAGATAATACTTTATCAACAATTTTTTTAGTTCCACCTTCATCTTGGATTGTTAGAAAATGAATTCGGTTATGTTTCTTTAATGACTCGTCAAATAAACTTACCTGAGCACATTCACAACCTAAACCAATAACAAAAACATGAGAAAAATTAGGGTGATTTTTAAATCCATCTATAGTTCTCTGGAAAATTTGCATTCCTTCACTTTCAGTATTCATTCCACATCCTGTTGAGTGAGTAATAGGAACAATTCCATCTATATTTGGATAATCTTTTAAAATGTCTGAATATTTTATTTTTTCAACAATCATTTTTGTAACTGTTGCAGAGCAATTAACAGTACTTACAATTCCAATATAATTTCTTGTAGCTACTTGGCCGTTATCCCTTAAAATTCCATTGAAAAAAGTATCTGCTTTTTCGTCAACATTGTGTGATTTATCAGTTACTTTGAAATCTCTTTTAAATTCTCTAAATTCTAAATTATGAGAGTGAACATGCTCTCCTGGTTTAATATCATTTAAAGCAAATCCAATAATTTGATCATATTTGATAATAGGATCACCTTTTTTAATCTCTTTTAAACATACTTTGTGACCAAAAGGGATTGGATCTAAGGTACTTATATCATGGCCTTCAATTTTTGTTTTTTCTGGTATGATAAATTGACTTACGCCAACATTGTCATTGCCATTTAAAACTATTAGATTATTCATAAATTTATTATATAACCAATAACTTAAACAAACCATTATATTAATTATGCCTAAAAAAAGAAAAAAGAGTTTTCGAAGTCAACAGTGGTTCAATAATCCTAAAAACCCTGACATGACGGCTTTATATTTAGAAAGGTACTTAAATTATGGTCTTACAAGAAAAGAATTGCAATCTGGAAATCCAATTATAGGTATTGCTCAATCAGGCAGTGATCTTTCTCCATGTAACAGACATTTTATGTCTTTAACAAAAAGAATTAAAGATGGGATCAGAAGAGCTGGAGGAATTCCAATGGAATTTCCAACTCATCCTATTCAAGAAACTGGAAAAAGACCAACAGCTATGTTGGACAGAAATCTATCTTATTTATCTTTGGTAGAAGTTTTGTATGGTTATCCAATCGATGGAGTTATTTTAACTACAGGGTGTGATAAAACTACTCCTGCAGCCTTAATGGCAGCAGCCACAGTTAATATTCCTGCAATAGTTCTTTCAGGTGGCCCAATGTTAGATGGAGTTTACAAAGGAAAACTTGCCGGATCTGGATTAGTAGTTTGGGAAGCTAGAAAAATGTTAGCTAAGGGAGAAATTAAATACGAAGAATTTATGGACATGGTTGCATCTTCAGCACCAAGTGCTGGTCATTGCAATACTATGGGAACAGCATCTTCAATGAATTCAGTTGCAGAAGCTTTAGGTATGTCTTTACCTGGAGGAGCTGTAATTCCCGCACCTTACAGAGAAAGAGAACAGATTTCATATGAAACTGGAAAAAGAATTGTTGGAATGGTTCATGAAGATTTAACTCCATCTAAAATCATGACACGTAAAGCATTTGAAAACGCAGTAGTAGTTGCAAGCGCAATAGGTGGATCAAGTAACTGCACAACACATTTAAGTGCAATAGCTAAACACATGGGTATTAAGTTTGATTTATCTGATTGGCAAAAATTAGGTCACGATATTCCATTGCTAGTCAATTGTCAGCCAGCTGGTGAATATTTAATGGAAAGTTTTCACAGAGCAGGTGCAATACCAGCTGTTATGAAAGAATTAATTAAGAATAAAAAAATTCATACCAACATAAAGACTGTAACTGGAAAGACAGTAGGTGAAAATTTGAAAAAGAAAATTGATGTAGATAGCAAAGTAATCAAAACATTTAAAAATGCTCTAACAGAAAAAGCTGGTTTCTTAGTTATGAGAAGTAATTTCTTCTCATCTGCAATAATGAAAACATCAGTAATCAGTAAAGAATTTAGAGATCAATATCTATCAAACCCTAAACATCCGAATGCTTTTGAGTGTAAGGCAATTGTTTTTGAAGGTCCTGAAGATTACCATAAAAGACTTAATGATAAGAAATTAAAAATTGATGAGAACTCAATATTAATTGTTAGAGGATGTGGTCCAGTAGGTTACCCTGGTTCTGCAGAAGTAGTTAATATGCAACCACCTGACAGATTGTTAAAAAAAGGTATCAGACATCTTCCTACTTTAGGAGATGGAAGACAAAGTGGAACATCTGAAAGTCCTTCAATACTTCATGTATCTCCAGAGTCCGCAGTTGGAGGAGATTTAGGAATAGTTAAAACAGGTGATAAAATTAAAATTGATTTAAATAAAAGAAGAGTTGATTTACTAATTTCTCAGGCTGAGTTTAAGAAGCGAAGAAAAAATAAAAAGAAATTTAAAGCAAATAATCAAACACCTTGGCAAGAAATATTCAGAAATACAGTAGGTCAATTAGATGATGGTGCTTGTATTAATTCTAGAGGAAAATACTTGGATGTATCTCATACAAAAGGTTTACCTAGAGACTCTCATTAAATGAAACCAAAGATATTAGTTTCTAGAAAAATTTCAGATTTAGCAGAAGAAAAATTAAGCAAAGAATTTGATGTAACATTAAATCCAAAAGACGAGCCAATTCCAGAAAGTGAATTAATTAAGATAATAAACGACTATGATGGGATGATTTCTACAGGATTTGATAAAATTGGAGAAAATTTTTTCAATAATCTAAATGGTAAATTAAAAATCATTGCTCAGGTAGGAGTGGGGTACGATAATATTTCTGTTAACTCAGCTTTAGAAAAAAAAGTAAAAGTTACCAATACACCTAACGTGTTAAATGAAGCTGTTGCAGAGCTTACTATTCTTTTAATTTTAGCTGCATCAAGAAGAATTGGTGAAGCTTATAATTTAGTTAGAACTGATAATTGGAAAAATCAAAAACCTGACTTAACTAAATTTATGATTGGTAATTCAGTTACTGGCAAAACTTTAGGTATTATTGGTATGGGACGAATAGGAAGAATGGCTGCAAAAAGTGCAAAAGCATTTGGCATGAAAATAATTTATTATAATAGAAATAAGTTGTCTGCAGATTTAGAGGATGGTGCAAAATATTATTCAGATTTAAATTCAATGTTACCGAATTGTGATTTTGTAAGTATACACACACCAGCTACCGCAGAAACAAAATACATTCTCAATAAAGATACAATTAGCTTATTACCAAAACATGCAGTTGTTATAAACACATCAAGAGGATCAACAATTAATGATGATGCATTGATTGATGCACTAGAAAATAAAAAAATTTATGCAGCTGGTTTGGATGTTTTTAACAATGAACCAAATTTAGATAATAGATATTTAAAATTAGATAACTGTTTTGTTCTTCCTCATGTAGGTAGTGCGACACATGAAACACGTCTTGCAATGAGTATGATGGCAGTTGATAATATTTACTGTTTTTTCAATAAAAAACCTCTGATTTCAGAAGTAGTTTAGAGCAATTCTAGTCTCTGTGTTTATAAAATATATATAATTTCTATATATAATAACTAAACTGATTTAATTGAAATAGAAAATCATTTATGATTAACTTTCGAAAAAACATAAACGAGAGGAAGATAATGTTTAAATTAATATCTAAAACTTTAGCAGCGGTGGCTATGGTTTCAGTTGCTTTATTTGGCTCTGCAAATGCAAAGACTTTAAAGATTGAAACTCACTTTACTGCTAGCTCACCAAATGGTGAAGTTGCGGCTCAGTTCGCAAAAAATGTAGAAAAGTTTTCTGGTGGAAGCTTGAAAATTGAAATGTTCTACTCATCTTCAGTAACAGGTAAATCTGCTGAGGTATTTAACTCTGCACAAACTGGAATTATCGATTGTGATATGACTGGTGCTGGTTACCAAACTGGTAAAAATGCAGCGTTCCAATTCGCAGGTGATGTAATGGGTGGATACGATAACCCATACCAACAATATGAATTCTTGAACTACCCAGGTGCTCAAGATGCTGTTGATGCATTATACAACAAATATGGAATGACTTTGATTGGTTGGTGGATACCAGGACATGAGTCTTTAATATCTAGCAGACCAATTCCAGATGTTGCTTCATTGAAAGACTTTAAATTTAGATCACCTCCAGGAATGGAAAGTATGATCTTTACAACTTTAGGTGCGAAGCCAATCGTTATGGACTTTGGTGAAGTTCCTACAGCTTTACAAACTGGTCTAATCGATGGTGCTGACTATTCATCTTTAGCAACTAACTATGCTGGTGGACACTATGAGCAAAACAAATATGCTACATACCCAGGTTTCCACTCTATGCCGGCTGACCACTTAGCTTGTAACACAAAAGTATGGAACAAGTTAAAGCCACATGAGCAAGGTGCTATGAAAGCTGGAATAGAAATCGCTGGAAGAACTATTACTAGCTTAGTTGAGAGAAAAAACGCTGAAGCTGTTAAAGCTTTAAATGAAATGGGCGTTACTCTTCATGACTGGTCTAGAGAAGATAGACTTAAATTCAGAACAGCTGCACTTGCTGCTTGGGAAGAATGGAAGACTAAATCTCCAGAAGCTGCGGCTTTAATCGAAATACACAAAGCTTACATGAAAGCTAATGGTATTATGTAATAAATAATTTTTGAAGGGCCTGAAAAGGCCCTTCGAATAAAATCTAAAATTTTTACTCAATGATAGATAAAGAGTTACAAGAACAGAACGAAAAAGTAGCGAGTAAAGATGATTTTCCAATTAATTGGATTGATAGAGTTTCCTTATTTTTAAGTCACACAATAAAATATCTAATTCCTGTAATTGTAATTGTGATGATGTATGAAATTTTTATGCGATATGTTTTATTTAAGCCAACCTTGTGGGCAAATGAGTTATGTTTATGGCTTGCTGGTGTTTGCTATTTGGTTGGTGGAATATACGCAACAAGATTAAGAAGCCATATTAGAATAGTTTTACTTTACGACTGGGTTGGAAGACCAACTCAAAGAATTTTTGACTTAATTAGTACTATAATTATTGTTCTTTTTGCTACAGCAGTAATTTATGGTGGATGGGAAGATGCACATAGATCTTTTACTACCTGGGAGAGATTTGCAACTTATTGGGATCCTCCAATTCCAGCTACAATGAAACCACTTACACTTTTATGCGTATTTCTTATTGCAGTTCAATCAGTAAATAACTTAATCATTGATTGGAGAAATCCAAAAGAGAAACAATACGACCCTTCTAAAGAATTAAAGTAAGATGGAATTTGAAATAGGAACACTCTCGATAATATTAATAGTTGGATTATTAGCACTGATATCTATTGGTGTTCCTATGGGATTTGCATCAGGTTTCATGGGTGCAGTACTAGTATTTTTATACATAGGTGAGCATGCATTAGGAATATTGCTTTCAAGATATTATTCATTGGTTGTTACTTATTCATTTTTGTCAGTGCCTTTATTTATCTTTATGGCCTCCTTGCTCGAACGCTCTAATATTGCACGAGATCTTTATGATGCATTAAACGCGTGGTTAAGAAAAACTAGAGGTGGAGTAGGTGTAGTTACTGCAATCATGGCGACCATCATGGCTGCAATGAGTGGAATTATTGGAGGAGAAATAGTTTTATTAGGGTTAATTGCATTACCACAAATGTTAAGACTTAAATATGATCAAGACATGTCTATTGGTATTATTTGTGCATCTGGATCTTTAGGAACAATGATACCTCCTTCAATTGTTTTAATTATTTATGGATTAACAACAGAGACTTCTATTACGATGTTATTCCAAGAAGCAATTGTTCCAGGTTTAATGATCTCAGGTTTAATTATTACATACATACTTATTAGAACAAGGTTACAACCTCATTTAGCTCCATTGAGTGATGAGCCGGCTTTAACTTTAAAAGAAAAAATGTCTTACCTTCCAGGTCTACTTCCACCAATCGGTATTGTAATTATTGTATTAGGTTCAATTTATTCTGGGATGACTGGTATTACTGAAGCTGCAGGGATGGGTGTTGTTGCTACTTTAATTATTATCTTTGCAAGAAAAGAACTTACATGGTTTTTATTTAAAGATGCATTGACAAGAACTTTCAAAGCATCTGGAACGATTTTGACTATTACTTTTGGTGCAACAGTTTTAGCAGGAGCTTATTCTCTTGCTGGTGGTCCAAAATATGTAGCAGAAACAATTTTAGCTTATGATTTGAAACCAATGTATTTAATTTTCATGATGCAGATTATGTTCTTAATCATGGGAGCATTTATGGATTGGGTTGGAATTGTATTGTTAGCAATGCCAGTATTTTTACCAATTGTACTTGCACTTGGTTTTGATCCGATTTGGTTTGGAATATTATTCTGTGTAAACATGCAGGTTTCATTTTTAAGTCCGCCATTTGGGCCCGCTGCTTTCTATTTAAAATCTGTTGCTCCTCCACATATATCTTTAACAGATATCTTTAGAGGTTTTGCTCCGTTTATAGTAATTCAGTTAATTGTATTAGCATGTGTTATGTTCTTCCCAGAAATAATGACACAAAATTTTCACGAGTTTAAACCTAAACCATGATAACAATTGGATTTATTGGAACAGGTCTAATGGGGCTTCCAATGGCTAAAAATATATTAAAATCTAGATTTAAATTAAAAGCCTTTAATCGATCAATAGAAAAAGCAGAACCCTTAAAAGAGTTTGGCGCAGAAATTTCAAAAACAATAAGCGATGTAGTTAAGGATAGTGATTTTGTCATTACCATGTTAACTGATGATAGTGCTGTAGATGCAATAACTTCTAGTTCAGATTTTCTAGACAATTTAAAATCAGGCTCAACAGTCATTGATATGAGTTCTGTAAAACCCACAACAGCAACAAAACATGGAACTAATTTAAAATCAAAAAATGTAAATTATTTAGATGCACCAGTTTCAGGAGGAACAATCGGAGCAGAAGAAGCTTCACTAGCCATCATGGCTGGTGGTGATCAAAGTGTTTTTGATAATTCTGAAAAAATTTTAAAAGCAATGGGAAACCCAACATTGGTTGGACCTATTGGAAGTGGACAAGTATCAAAACTAGCAAATCAAATTGTTGTTGGAGTTACAATAGGAGCTGTTGCAGAAGCCATAACATTATGTGAAAAAGCTGGAGCAGATCCAAATAAATTAATTAAAGCTCTCTCAGGTGGATGGGCAGATAGTAAAATACTTCAAACACATGGAAAAAGAATGATAGATAAGGATTTCAGTCCAAAAGGAAAAACTTCAACCCATTTAAAAGATATGAATAATATTTTGGAATGTGCAAATTCTTATAATACCCATTTACCTATTTCAAATTTAGTTAAAGAAATGTATAAGACTTTAGTTGATAATGGTCATGGTAACACTGATCACAGTTCACTTTATAACGAAATTGAAAGGATAAATAAAAAATGAGTGGAAGACTTAATGGGAAGCAGATTGTTGTAACAGCAGCAGGACAAGGAATTGGAAAAGCAACAGCAATTGCATTTCATAAAGAAGGAGCTCACGTAACAGCTACGGATTTAAATGACAAAACTTTAGCAGACTTAAATAAAGAATATCCAGATATTAAAGTTACCAAATTAGACTCAACTGATAACAACGCTATCTTAGAATTTACTAAAACTCTTAATAAAGTAGATGTATTGTTTAATGCGGTTGGATTTGTTCACCATGGAACAATATTGGAATGTGAAGAAAAAGATTGGGATTTTTCTTCTAATGTAAACGTCAAGTCGATGTATTTTATGTGTAAAGCTATTTTACCTTTAATGGTCAAACAAAATGGTGGAAGTATTATTAATATATCTTCATGTGCATCTAGCTTTAAAGGTTTTCCAAATAGATTTGTTTATGGGACAACTAAAGGTGCTGTTATCGGTTTAACCAAAGCAATTGCAGCAGATTTTGTAAAACAAAATATCAGATGTAATTCAATTGCTCCTGGAACAGTTTTCTCACCATCTTGGCAAGACAGAGTAAACCAGAGCCCAGATCCTGTTCAAGCAAAAAAAGATTTTATAGCAAGACAACCTATGGGAAGATTAGGTACAGCAGAAGAAATTGCTGCAGTAGCAGTTTATCTCGCAAGTGATGATGCAACATTTACAACAGGAAGTACAATTCATGTTGATGGTGGAATTTCAATATAATTAGATAACAAAAGGAAAATTATGAAATTATTAAGAGTAGGTCAAAAAGGACAAGAAAAACCAGCAGCTTTAGACAAAGATGGTAAAATTAGAGATATAAGTTCACACATTTCAGATTTAAATCCTGATCATTTAAATTTTGAAACTATTTCAAAATTACAAAGTGCTGATTTAGCAAGTCTTCCAGAGATATCTTCAAGTGAAAGAATTGGTTCATGTATTACAAAACCAGGAAAATTTATTGCAATTGGTTTAAACTTTTCAGATCACGCTGCCGAAACAGGAGCAGAAGTTCCGTCTGAGCCAATTACTTTTATGAAAGCAACAAGTTGTATCAATGGTCCTAACGATGATATCGAAATTGTGTCTGGTTCAAAAAAATTAGACTGGGAAGTAGAATTAGGAATTGTAATTGGAAAACATACAAAACATATTTCAGAAGCTCAATCACAAGATCACATTTTAGGATATTGTTTAGTAAACGATATTAGTGAAAGAGAATGGCAAATAGAAAAAATGGGTCAATGGGTTAAAGGAAAATCTCATGACACGTATGGACCAATCGGACCTTATTTAGTAACTAAAGATGAAATTGCTGACATCAATAATTTAAAAATGAGTTTAGATGTTAATGGTCAAAGAATGCAAACTGGAAACACTAATACTATGATCTTTAATGTTAACGTTATTGTATCTTATTTAAGTAAATTCATGTCATTACAGCCGGGTGATATTATTACAACTGGTACGCCTCCAGGAGTTGGTATGGGAATGAAACCACAACAATTCTTAAAAGCTGGTGATACAATGAGATTATCAATTGAAAATTTAGGAGAGCAAAACTCTAAAGTAGTTGCTTTATAATCTTTTGTGAAAATAACTTCTATTAAAAGTCATGTACTTAAATATGAGTTAGAGAAAGAATTAGGTTATTCACAACAATATTATAAACACAGAACAGCTCATTTAGTCGAAGTACAAACTGATGAAGGTATTACTGGATGGGGCGAATGTTTTGGTCCAGGTAATATTGCTTTAGCTAATAAGTTCATTGTTGAAAAGGTAATTCAGCCTTTAATAATAGGTGAAAACCCTTTGAATAAAGAACATATTTGGCAAAAAGTTTACAATCTTTTAAGAGATAGTGGTCAAAAAGGAATGCCAATACAAGCTTTGTCAGGAGTTGACATAGCTCTTTGGGATATCTTAGGAAAAAAAACAAACTCTCCTCTTTACCAACTTGTTGGTGGAAAATGTAATAATGAAGTTCCTGTGTATGGATATGGAATGATGTTGCAAAAAAAATCAGTTGATGAGCTAATTCTATTGTTTGAAGAAGAAGCTAAACAGATTAAATCAAAAAACTTTAAAGCTATGAAAATGAAGGTTGGATTAGGTCCAAAAGAAGATTTAAAGTTAGTTCAAGCAGTTAGAAATTCTATAGGCGAAGATTTTAAATTAATGGTGGATGCTAACCATGCTTATAATCTGAAAGATGCTCTTTATGTTGGAAAAGGACTTGATGAACTAGATGTTTATTGGTTTGAAGAACCTGTCGCTCCTGAAGATTACAACGGTTATAGAGAATTGAAAAAAAATATATCAACTAGTGTAGCTGGAGGTGAGGCAGAATTTACAAAGTATGGTTGGAATAAATTAATTAACAATAATTGTATTGATATAGCTCAACCTGAAGTATGTGGATTAGGAGGTATTACAGAATATTTGAAAGTTGCAGCCTTGGCGCAGGCTAACTTTGTTCCTGTAATTAATCATGTTTGGGGATCTGCTGTAAGTATAGCGGTAAATCTTCATTTATTGACCGCACAACCAGATATGCCAGGGGGATTATTCCCAACAAAATCTATGCTAGAATTTGATACAACAGAGAAAAATATCTTTATTACAGATCTACCAAAAGAAAATTTTTCAATTTTAGATCAAGTTAAAAACAATAATGGGTTTGCATCAGTGACAGACAATGTAGGTATTGGTATAAATCCAAATAAGGAATTTATTAAGGAGTTTGAAGTAAATGAATAAAATTAAAACTACAGAACCTAAACCAATTTGGAAAATAAGATGTACTTTAGGTGAGGGAACACTTTGGGTTAAAGAACACAACTCAATTTATTTTGTTGATATAAAGAAAAAGAAAATTTGTTCTTTAAATATTAAAAATAAAAAAAAGAAAATATTTAAAGTTAATAAAGAGATAGGTTTCATTGCTCATGTAAGAGATCATATATTTATTTTAGGATTACAAGGTAAATTAAGAATTCAAAATTTAAAATCAAAAAAAGTTTTAAAATCGATACCTATAGAACCTAAATTAAAATTGAATAGAATAAACGATGGCAAAACTGATCCTGCTGGAAATCTTTGGTTCGGAACTATGGATAACTTAGAGAGAAAAATTGAAAAAGGATCTTTGTATAAATTAGATAAAAATTTAAAATTAACTAGAGTTGATAAAAACTACAGAATTACAAATGGCCCAGCATTTATCGATCAATATAATTTTTACCACACAGATAGTCCTAAAAAAACAATCTATAAAATTAAGATTAATAAAAATAATAAAATAATTAGTAAAAAAATATTTAAAAAGTTAACTCCTGATGAAGGAGTTCCAGATGGAATGACTGTAGATAAGAATAAAAATTTGTGGGTTGCGCATTTTCGTGGGGCATGTGTCTCAGTATTTAATAGTAGAGCAAAATTAATTCACAGAATTAAGTTTCCAGCCAAAAATATTACTAATTGTGCGTTTGGTGGTAAGAATAATCAAGAACTGTACGTTTCAACAGCTACAAAAGGAATGGACAAGGCTGATTTGCGAAAATTTAGATATTCAGGATTCTTTTTTGGTGTAAAAACAAACACAAAAGGAGTTTTACAAAAAAAATTTATTTTAAGTAATGAAGCAAAGAGATCTTTACTATGAGCGAATACCTACTAAGCTATTAAGAGAAGATATAAGATTATTAGGAACTTTTCTTGGAAGAGTAATCAAAGATCAAGAAGGTACAAAATTTTTCAATATTGTTGAGCAATTAAGATTATTATCTAAAAACACCTTATTAGATAAAAATAAAAGTAAAGTATTTTCCAAAATTTCAAAAGATATAAGAAAGCTTTCACCTGAAATTACTTTTAAGGTCACTAGAGCTTTTTCACATATTCTAAATTTAATGAATTTAGCTGAATCGTTAGATGCTTCTAGAAAACTCAATGAATATGATAATCCGTATTTTAAGAACAAAAAACAAAATCTATTTATTGAGGATATCATTAATAATCTATTTAAAAATAGAAAAATCTCTGACAAAAAAATTTATGATCAGGCAACAAAACTTGATATTGGAATAGTTCTCACCGCACATCCAACAGAAGTTAAGAGAAGAACACTAATTCAAAAATACGCAAATTTAACTACCTTGATGGAGCAACGCCATCTTTATAAAAAATATCCGGCAAAAATTATTGAAATAGATCGAAAACTTTATTCTGAGATAGCCATTATTTGGAAAACTGATGAATTAAAAAGAACCAAACCATCACCACTAGATGAAGCTAGATGGGGTTTAGCTGTAATAGAGGATAGTTTATGGGACACAATTCCAAGAGTTTATAAAAGATTGAATGATATTTTCAGAAAAAATTTAAATAAAGATCTTCCTAGAAACTTTAATCCAATTCAATTTGGTTCATGGATGGGTGGAGATAGAGATGGAAATCCAAATGTTACATCTGAAGTAACAAAAAAAGTAATTTTATTTTCAAGATGGCAAGCTGCAAAGTTATACGAAAGAGAACTTACAAAATTAATTCAAGATCTATCAATGGAAGAATGTTCTAATAAAATTAAAAAAGTTACTGGAAATAGTTTTGAACCTTATAGAGTTTATTTAAGACCTTTAAGAGACAAAGTAAGAAGAACACATCAGTTAATTGAAGCACATATAAATTATAATAAACCATTAGATGAAAATAAATTACTAAAAGATAAGTATGAAATTATAAATCCATTAAGAGAAGTAAGAACATCTTTAAACATGAACAAAGGTCAACATATTGCAAATGCAGATTTGTTGGATTTGATAAGAAGAGTTAGATGTTTTGGAATAAATTTAGCAAGATTAGATATCAGACAGGAGTCTGATAGACATGAAAAACTTTTAAATGAAATATTTAAAAAGAAAAATAAAATAAATTATTCACAATTACCTGAAGAAAAGAAAATTAAATTACTTAATAAATCAATAAAACAAAAAAAATCTTTTGTTAATAAAATTAATTTAAGGGACAAAGAGAATTTAGAAGTTTGGAAAACATTTAAACAAATATCTAAAGAGCCAGAGCAATGTATGGGCGCGTATGTGATTTCAATGACTTCAAAAGCATCTGATATTTTATCTGTTTATTTATTGCAATTACAGGCCGAAACAAAGAATTTGTTAAGAGTAGTACCACTTTTTGAAACTTTAGATGATTTAAAGAATGCCAATGGTGTTATGCAAAATTTATTTAAACTTCCTTGGTACAGAAAAATGATCAACTCAAAACAAGAAGTAATGATTGGATATTCAGACTCTAGTAAAGATGCAGGAAAACTATCTGCAAGTTGGCATCAATACAAACTTCAAGAAGAACTTAGAAATTTAGCTAAAAAATATAAAATAGATCTTGTATTTTTTCATGGAAGAGGAGGATCTCCAGGAAGAGGAGGAGGACCAATTCAGGCAACTCTTAAATCTCAACCATCTGGAACAGTAAATGGAAAAATTAGAATTACTGATCAAGGAGAGGTGATACAGCAAAAATATGGATATAAGCCTTTAGCTGAATACAATCTATGTAGTTATATTGGAGCCGTAATGGAGGCTACTTTAAATCCACCTCCTAGATCAAAACCAAATTGGCGAGAGCTTATTCAAAAAATGTCTGAGATTTCTACATCTGCTTACCGAAAGTATTTAAATCAAAGTGAAGATTTTATTAGATATTTTAAAACTGTTACTCCACATAAATCTCTTGGAAAACTTGCAATTGGTTCAAGACCCACCAAGAGAAAAAATGTTGATAATATTCAAAGTTTAAGAGCTATTCCTTGGGTTTTTGCATGGACACAAATTAGATTAATGCTTCCTGCATGGCTCGGTACAACTGAGGCTTTGAGATATGGATCAATTAAAAAATTTAAAAAAACTATGACAGACATGGAGAGGAACTGGCCTTATTTTGTATCAACAATGGATATTTTGGACATGGTGATTTCAAAGGTTGATCCTGAAATATCAGTAATTTATGAAAATAATTTAGCTGACAAATCTTTGATAAGAATTGGAAAAAGATTAAGGTTTCAATTTGATGCATTGGTCAAATTGCACAATAAAATTACTCCAAAAGAAGTTATAAAAGAGAGAAAAGAGTTTAGAAAAGCATTATTTATCAGAAACAACTACACTGAGATGCTAAACATTCTGCAGGCAAATATAATGAATAAATTAACAAATAAACAATATAAAAATTTAGATAAGAAATATTTAGACGATGCTTTAATGACATCTATCGCAGGAATTTCTGCAGCAATGAAAAACACTGGATAGATGATTGAATATTTAATTGCTTTTGGGGCAGGGTTAATAAGTTTTTTATCTCCTTGTGTTTTACCTTTGATACCTGGATATATATCTTTTGTATCAGGCCAATCTCTTAAAGAAATAACTGAGAAACAAAATTTTAATATTATTCCTTTGATTAAATTTTGTTTTGGTTTTTCATTAGTATTTATAATTTTTGGAGCTTCAGCATCTTTTTTGGGACAAGTATTGTTAGAGAATTCTCAATCCTTAAGATTAATTGCAGGACTAATTGTTATATTTTTTTCACTACAATTAATAGGTGTTTTTAATTTTGGATTTTTAAACATTGATAGAAGATTTGATTTTAAAAAAATTGATAGTTTTTTCTTTCCTGTGATAATTGGTGCTGCTTTTGGATTTGGATGGACACCTTGTATCGGTCCAATACTAGGATCAATTTTAGCTTTAGCTTCAATTGAAGATACTTTATCAAGAGCAATAATTTTATTAAGTTTTTACTCTTTAGGTTTGGCTATACCTTTTGTTTTATCAGGATATTTAATTCAAAAGTTTTTAATTTTTTCAAAAAATATGCGTCAGTATATAAATATTATCTCAAAAGTAGGTGGTGCAATTCTTTTAGTAACTGGAATATTAATTATTACAAATAAATTGCAAGCAATTGGTTTTTATTTAATTGAGATCTTTCCTTTTATGCAAAACTTTGGTTAAAGTAATTAATGAAAATTTATCAAATAGATTCAAGCGCTAGAAAAAAAGGCTCAACATCAAGAGCATTAGCAAAAAAACTTTTGGAAAAAATCAAAAAACCAGAGGATGAAGTAATTTATAGAGATTTAGATGATGAAATGCTTTTTGTAAGTGGCTTAACAGAATCTGGAATGAAAATTGATGAGAAGGATCAAACTGCAGAACATAAGAAAATGTTTGAACTTTCTGACAAGCTTGTAAAAGAATTAAAAGAGAGTGATATTATTATAATTTCAGCTCCAATATATAATTACGGACCACCCGCAACTCTTAAAGCTTGGTCAGATTTAGCTGCAAGAATAGGGGAAACCTTTAAATTTAAACCTAATGGTAGAAGAGAAGGGTTATTAAAAAATAAAAAAGCATACCTTGTAATTACTTCTGGCGGAACAAAACTAAATAGCTCAGAAGATTTTTTAACGCCATGGTTAAAATTTATTTTAAATTTTTTTGGAATTGAAAAAGTTGAAGTTATAAGCGCTGATCAAATGGCTTTAGACTATGAAAAATCTATTAGGGATGCAGAAGCTCAAATAGAAAATATTTCTATAGATTAAACTTTCTTTTTAAGTGTCTTAATTTTCCTTCGGTACTATCGTAGTCTATATAGCAACCTTGTAAAAATCTTTCTCCTTCATTAGCATCATAAACTGTTCGCCCATGAAGCAACCTATGATTATCCATCATCATTAAATCTTTTGGAGCAAGTTTAAATTCTATTCTATATTTATCTGAATTGTACATTTCAGACAGTTTTTTTCTTGCTTGATAGTATAAATCTAATTCTTCTTTATCTAAGATTGGAACAAAATCTAATCTTGGACTAAATCTTACTTGTTTAAAATTTTTATACTCATCTAATTCAATTAAAGGACATAAAGATTCTAAAATTACTTCTTTATCAATAAATTTAAATCTTACTTTTACTTCTGTTAAGATTTTATAATAATCAGGATAACTTTTTTTTAAATCTTCAGTAACAGTATATCCATCAACCAGTGTAGAATATCCTCCTGAAACTTTGCTCTCTATGCAATGCAAAAGTTGGATACATGGTACAGGGTTTCGATATGGATTATCTGTGTGCGGTGCAAGAGCTAAAGAAGTATATGCAAGATCATTAGGGTCAGGTTTTGATTTAACATCAAAATATTCTCCAAAGTTTGTTCGTCTAACACTGCCTATTGAGTTTGCAAACTCAACAATATAATTTTTAGTTGTTGGTATATTTTTAATTACAACAAATCCAAACTTATAGAAAGAAACCAGTAAGTCATGCATTTCTTTACTTTCATAAAAATTATCTTGGTATTCAAAATTTTTAATATAACTTAAACTGGAATCCCATTTAGTTTTTTCTATAGATTTTATAACCGTATCTTCTTTTGAGAATTCTAAAGCAATTTTACTAAGATTAAGCTTAGAACTAATTCCATCATTAAAGTTAACTTCTAAAAATTCATCATGAATAGAGGCTTTATTAATGATTATATCATTGCTCAAACTAGTTGGGTCAAAAAGTCTTTGTTGAGTTCCTTTATCAACAAATTCTTCACCATCCACTCTTTCTCTTAACCAAAAAGGATGTATTTCTTTTTTTTCAGTACCATTATTGAAGTAGACTTTATTTTCGTGAAGCTCAATTTTCATAAATAATCATTGAGCATTATTTAAAATTTAACTTTAATCAATATAAATTAAATAGTATGAGTTCTTTGTGAATAATTTTGATACAAAAAAATATCCAGTATTTTCAAGTTTTTTAAACCAGTTAGCAAAAGATCTAACAAAATTTTATTATGCTAAGTTGGATAAGCCATTCAAGATAACCAATAAGATGAAAGGTAAAGGTTACGATCCAGTAACTACATCTGACAAAGCTTTTGAAAAGTTTATAAGGTCTAAAATTTCTAAAAGATTTCCAGATCATCAAATTATAGGTGAGGAGTATGGTCACAAAAATACCAAAAGTGAATTTTCATGGGTAATAGATCCAATTGATGGAACTAGATCATATGTTGTTGGTAATCCTAGTTGGAGTAATTTGATTTCATTAAATTACAATGGAGAGCCAATTCTAGGATTAGCAAATTTTCCTAAAATGAAAAAATATTACTTAAATGTAAATAAAAACACCGCATACGTTTTTGAAAATAATAAAAAAAGAAAACTAAAAGTTAATTCTAAATTAAATTTTGCAAATTCGAAATTAGCTGCAGCTTTTCATAATCAACTAACCTTAAAACAACAATCCAAAATTCAAAAATTTATTAAAAGAATGCAATTTCCATGTTTTGATGCTTTAACATATTGTCAACTAGCTGAAGGTAGATTGGAAATGGTTGCACAGTGTGCAAACAAAATTTGGGACATTCATCCAATAATGCCAATAGTGAGAGCAAGTGGAGCCATAGTAACTACGTGGGGGAATAGAAATCCTGTAGTAGGAGGAAATATTATTGTCTCAAATAATAAAGCAAATCATAAACAAATATTAAAATTATTAAAGCCTTTAGCTGAATGATACCAGAACGAGCGCAATCAATTTTAGATTTCTGGTTTAAAGAAACTCCTTTTGAAATGAGATTTAAGAAGGATGATAAATTTGATCAAAAGATAAAAGAAAAATTTTTAAATGATTATGAGCTTGCTTGTCAAAATGAATATGATGATTGGCAGGATAATCCCATGAGCTGTTTAGCTTTAGTAATTTTGTTTGATCAATTTTCAAGAAATATATTTAGAGATAATAAAAAAGCATTTGCTCAAGATCAAAAAACTAGATTGATAGTAAATGATGCAGTGTATTCTGGATATTTAGAAGCTATGAATGTTGATCAAAGACTTTTTATGCTTTTACCTTTAATTCATAGTGAAGAAATTAGTGATCATGAAATGGCTTATTACTTATTAAATAAATATTTAAGGGAACATGAAGGATACAATAAGATTAAAAAATTTTGGCAAGACCACACCAAAACTATTAGACAATTTCATAGATATCCTCATAGAAATGAAATTTTAGGAAGAGAGTCTACTGAAGAAGAACTAGAATTTTTAAAAGGACCGAACTCTTCCTGGTAAAATGAATTTAGAATTTATTTTTAAAGTCATAGATAAAGAAGAATGGCAAAAAGCTAAGCAATCAGGAACTTATGGTGGATCTGAAAAAGATATTAAAGATGGATATATTCATTTCTCAGAAGAAGATCAGGTCGAGGAAACCTTAAAAAAACATTTTCCAAATAAAGAAAACCTAGTTTTATTGAGAGTAAATGCTTTTAAACTTGAGCACTTACTTTGGGAACAAGCATCAAATGGTGATATGTACCCACATTTATATTCTCCATTAGATATAACTACTGTTGTTAATGAATATGAACTATCTTTAAATGAAGATGGAAGTTATCAACTTCCAGACATTTTAAAAAAATATCAATTTAATCGACCCAAGTAATTAACCATTACAACGCCAATAATAATCAAAGCAATTCCAATTATCCCATAAATATTAGGAACTTGATTAAATTTTAATACAGCAAAAAGAACAACTCCTGTTACTGTCAAACCACTATAAATTGAATAAGCAAATCCTACAGGTATTGCATGCATAGCTTTTGCAATTGAAAACATTGTAATACACATAAACAAAATACATAAAATTGAAGGAGTTAGCTTTGTAAAACCTTCAGAGATTTTAGCAAAACTGTTTGAAGCTATTCCAAAAATTATACCGTTAGCTAAAAACAAATATCCTATAAGAGGCTTCATATTATTTACTTCCTAACAAATTAACCATTAAAACTCCAATGATAATAAATGCTAATCCGATCATGGAGTAAAGATTTGGAACTTGATTATATTTAATTACGCCTACTATAACTGTTGCAATGATTGTTAATCCTGCAAATGAAGCGTAAGTGATACCCATTGGTATATTCTTCATCACTAAGGAAAGGGCATACATGCACAGAACAATTGTAATTGCAGTAATTATACTTGGAAAGAGAAGAGTAAATCCTTCAGCACTTTTAGCAAAACTATTTGAAGTAACTCCTAGGAATACAGCAATACCTAGGAACAAGTATGAAGTAGCGAGACTCATTTAATAATATTAAATGAAATCCCGCTAAATATATATAATTATTTAGGCATTGGAGTAGCGCCAGTTTCTAAACTAACAATTTTTCCATTGTCATATTTATAAACTGCCATTACAGCCTCAACATTTCCATCGTTAAATGTAACAAAAGCATGATGAATTCCAACTTCATCATTCTCGTAAACAATTCTAACTTTATCTTGATTGATATCACCACTCATTGCCCATTTGATAACATCAACTTTTGTTAAAACATTTCCTGATTTATGCATTGTAAATTTAAAATCATCATGCAAAAGCTCATTCATCGCTGCTTCGTCTTTATTTTTTAATGCGGCACTATATTTTTCTAAGATAGACATTTATTCCTTTCTTTTATTCGCCAGGTTTTTTAAAGTTTTTTCCAGCATCTGCAGCTTTGTTAAAAGTTTTATTATAATCAAATACTTCATGAATCATAATATCTTCCATTAAACCTGCATTCATAATCGCAACTTTCATTCCAAGAACACTTTCGTAATCTCCTTCAATAACATTGATTACATCAAATCTTCCTCGAACCCACTCATAACTATGAAACTTTACTCCAACAGTATCACAAATAGCTTTGATTGCTGCTCCTCTATCTGCATTGGGATCGCTCTGCATTCTTAATGCAAGATCACGACTGATCTTTCCTATAATATAAAATTTAGACATTTTTTCTCCTGTTGCTTAATTTAATAATTAAAGTCTAGCAGAGATAATCCAACATGTGGAGTCTCTGTTCTTTTTATACTTTAGCTAACTCGTAAATTTCATAACCATCCATTGCTTCATCAAATACAGGTTTTGAAACTGGGTTTGACCCATCCATAAATGAATGAAGTGCTGCCATATCATGAACTACAATTTTAAACATTACTGTTGATTTATCAGGTGAAACACTAGCTATTGTTTTAGTAACATCAGCTACTTTTTTTCTTTCAGCCATACCCTCATCTGATTGCATAAAGCCCATAAATTTTTCAAAGGCTCCTTCTTTTAGTTTTCCTACCACTAATATATCTTTCATTTTTCTCCTTTTTTAATATTAATATAAAGTTTGAACTACTTTCTTAACTCTATCTTCTCCATTAGGTACTGTTGAGTTTACAAATTCATGACAGGCATTAGTTTTAGCCTCGTCAAATTTAGATCCATAAAACTTATCAACAGCTTTGTTTACTCCTTCATCCCATTGCTTTTCAGGGACTCCAACTTCTAAAGCATAAGCTTTTAAAACTTTAACTGATGCCATAGATTTTTCTTTCATACTATATTCAAATGTTTCACCAATTGGCAAGAAATAGTTAGCCATATAAATACCACTGCATTCCCAAGCTCTATTTTTATCACTATCAGACATATCCGCATATGCAGAGGTCAGAAATAATACACTGAATAAAATCACTATTATTTTTTTCATATATTTTCGTTTCTAAATTTTTTGTTTAGTAAATCCCTGATTTTACCAATTTATCTATTTCCTCTTTTGAATTAGGGATTAATTTATAAACAAAACTATCACATTCCTTTGTGGTATTTTCCTCGTATGGTTTTCCATAACGTTCATCAACAACCTTAATTAATTCTTTATTAAGATTGTCTTCATTTACACCATCTTTAACCAAGTAAGAGCTTAAAAATTTCTTAGCAGCAAAAGAATGTGTAATTTTTTCCAATTCAAGTTCTGCTTGTGGAATCATACTATTTGCATAATAAATTCCTGCACACTCAATTGTCTTCTTTTTGTCGTCTTCACTCATACCTGCATACGAAGAAGTCAAAAATAGAATACTAATTAATGTTAATATTATTTTTTTCATAATTTTCTTTTTTTTATTTTATCGTAACAACAGTTGTTCCAGGAAAAGTGTATCCCACAACGTAACTGAATAGCATTTGTTGAAATTCTTGTATCATTGGCCATTTGCTTCCAAGCTCTTGATGATTTTGAAAACCAGCAGGATTTTCATAATACTCAGTTAAAATAAAATACATATTTCCAGTCATACCTTGTGAAGGATCTGCAGGATTATTCCATTCAGGTCCTTTGATAACTGAATATGAATTTAATTTTTTTTCACCAGTCATTGGATGAGTTTCTTTCATCCATTTATGGTGCGTTTTCAACATTTCTTCAACTTTAGCAACATCACTAGCTGGAACTTTCAAAGTAATAGCAAACGCATTCGCTTTTGCATGGCCGTCAGCGTTAGCAATTGTAGTAAATAAACTAAGCATCAAAACTATTATTATTTTTTTCATTTTATCTTTCTTTTTAATTATTAATTATAAGTAATCGAAGACTGTTACATATTCATGACAAAGTCTCTCGTGTTTATAACGCGCGTCAGTTATGCAATTAAGGAGCACAAAAATTGCTGATTATGTTGTTTTATCTGATGATAAAATTTGATAGGGTTTTAATATGATCGAAAAATTTAATGGAATTTTTTATTTAATTGTATTTTTAGTACATTTTATTGTTTTTGCTGTTTATGCATATCAAACCGTTTTCGCTACAAAGAAATTTTTAGATAAGTTCGGTATTGATGATACTGGTGCTGGAATGACCAGATTTTTTGGTTCTTTGTTTATAGGTGCTGTTGCGATGGCAATATGGGTTGGCTTTATTAGACCTGATGGTCTTCAAGGAACATGGGCATTTTTTAATTTAGTGTTTTTACAAAACCTTTCAGCTTTTATTGTTGGTATATATAATATTAAAATCAATAAGCTCGGTCACACACCACAAACATCTAATGAAGGAATTATTGCACCAGGTATTCTAACTTTGTTAAGTGCAATACTTTGTTACGGATTAGCAGATAAGATTTATATCTAAAACCAACTAGGTATTGGTAGACCTTTTTCTTCTAAGAATTTTTTATTGAACATTTTAGTTGCATATTTATCGCTTCTGTCACAAAGGATTGTAACGATGGTTTTACCAGGTCCTAATTCTTTTCCCATTCTAATAGCTCCAGCAATATTTATTCCACAACTAGTTCCTAAACTTAGACCTTCATTTTGAATTAAATCATAAAGAATAGGTAGAGCTTCATGGTCATCAATCGAGTAGGCGTCATCAATTTTGGCTTCACCAAAGTTTGCTGTAACTCTACTTGAGCCAATTCCTTCTGTTATAGATCCTCCTTCAGATTTTAATTCTCCATTCTTTATATAATTATAAAGAGCAGAACCTTTAGGATCTGAAAGATAAATTTTGATATCTTTATTTTTTTCTTTTAATGCATTACTTACACCCGAAATGGTGCCCCCAGTTCCAGATGAACACACAAAACCATCTACCTTACCATCTGTCTGTTCCCAGATCTCTTGACCTGTTCCCTCGTAATGACCTTTTGCATTTGCAGTATTATCAAATTGATTAGCCCAAATAACTCCATTGTTATTTGAAGGTCTTAATTCATCTGCAAGTCTTGCAGCAACCTTTACAAAGTTATTGTCATCTTTATAAGGCTTTGGTTCAACTAATCTTAACTCAGCACCAAGGTTTCTAAGTAAATCTTTTTTTTCCTGAGTTTGATTGTTGTTCATTACAATAATTGTCTTGTAACCTAAAGAATTTCCTAAAAGACCCAAACCTATTCCAGTGTTACCAGCTGTACCTTCAACAACAGTTCCTCCTTTGGAAATTAATTTTTTTTCTTGTGCGTCTTTAATTAGTGCAAGTGCAGCTCTATCTTTTACTGATCCACCTGGATTTAAAAATTCTGCCTTACCATAAATATTACAACCAGTAATCTCTGATGCAGCTCTAAGTTTAATGAGAGGAGTATTTCCAATCCCAGAAATAAAATCGTTTTGCGTATTATTCATTTTCTGATTTTTTATCACTATCAGGGGTAATTCCGTAAGGTTTAAATTCACTGTCAGCTATTCCAACATTCTTAGCAGGAATTCCAACCATCACTGCATTTTCAGGAACATCTTTTGTAATTACAGCGTTTGCTCCAATTTTTGCACATCGTCCAACAGTTACCGGACCTAGTACTTGTGCTCCCGATCCAATAACCACTTCATCTTTAATTGTTGGATGTCTCTTCATGTTTCTTTGATCATTTGAATTTATACTTGGTGCAATTCCACCTAATGTAACCATATGGTAGATAGTAACATTATCACCAATATCTGAAGTTTCACCAATCACAACTCCCATACCATGATCTATAAATAAATTTTTTCCAATTTTTGCATTAGGATGAATTTCAATTCCAGTTAAGAATCTTGAAAATTGAGAAATGATTCTTGCAACAAGATAAAATTTAGCAGTACTAAAAAAGTTTGCTATTCTATGAAAGAATACTGCTTTGACACCTGGATAGGTTAAAATCAAACTAAGCTTTGATTTTGCTGCAGGATCTCTATCAATTATCGATTGTAAATAATCATTCATTGTATTTTATGCTCACTTGAAATTTTAATGAGTGGCTTATATAGTCATTATATTCTGTTATTAAAGATTAATTATGTACAAAAACACTAATTGTTTTCATTTAGCTATACCTTGTGGTGATCTAGAGGTCGCAAAAAAATTTTACAGCGAAACTTTAGGATGTAGATTGGATAATTCTGCACAAGAGTGGGCTGATGTTGACTTTTGGGGTAATGAATTAACACTTCATAAAAGTGATCATAAATTAGATAATGAAAGACATGATGTGGACATGGGAAATGTGTCTGTACCCCATTTTGGTGTACACTTATCTAGAAAAGATTTTGATGCACTTAAACAAAGATTAAAAGATAGTGGCACTAAATATTATGACGAACCATACTTAAGATTTAAAGGCACTAAGTATGAACAAGAAACATTCTTCGTAAAAGACCCTAACGAAAATATACTAGAGATTAAAACTCTTACATCTAACCCAGAATAGTAAAAATACATCTAATTTTTAGATACTTATTTTCTTTGACACCTTCTCTCAATTCGCGTTAGACTTTATTTATAAATAATTAAGGAGAGATAATGAAAATAATCAAATCTACACTTGTAGCTGGATTAATTTCAATTTTATCAATTTTCTCTGCAAACGCAGAAAAAGTTAAAATTGGAGATCCAGGTTGGACAGGTGCAACTGCAATTGCAAATTTACTTGCTGCAGTAGTTATAGACAAAATGGGTGGTGAAGCAGAATTAGTTCCTGGGAACAATACTGCAATTTATGCAGCAATTGACAGAGGAAAAGGTGAAATCGATGTTCACCCTGATATTTGGTTACCAAACCAAGAAGCTTACACTAATGATTTAGTTCCAAAAGGAACTTTAAAATTAAGCAGCAAACCATATGAAGGAAACCAAGGTTACTGTGTTTCTCAACAGTTTGCTAAAAAAATGAATATTACAGCAATTGAAGACTTAGCTAGACCAGAAGTTGTTAAAGCAATGGACAGTGATGGAAATGGTAAAGGTGAGTTTTGGATTGGTGCTGATGGTTGGGCTTCTGCTAATGTTAACCAAGTTAAATTAAGAGACTATGGTTTATATGATGCTGGTATCGAAGCAGTTAGAGCTGCTGAAGCAGTTAAAAATGCAAGAGTACTAGACTCAATCAAAAAAGGTGAAGGTTATGCATTCTATTGTTACAAACCTCATGCAATTTGGGGAATGGCTGACGTAGTAATGTTAACAGAACCAAAATATGATCCTGCGAAATATAAAATGATTCAACCTAAAGCAGATGCTGACTGGTACAAGAAATCTTATGTTGCATCAAAAGATGCTCTTAAGCAAATTCAAATCGGTTGGGCTACTTCTTTAGAGAGTCAATCACCAGCAATTGTAGAATTCTTTAAGAATTTTCAATTAACAGCTGATGATGTTTCTGCAATGGCTTATGCAGTTTCAGTTGAGAAAAAAGATCCAGCTGATGTAGCAAGAGCTTGGATGGAAGCAAATAAATCAACTGTAGACGGTTGGTTAGGACTATAATCTAAATCAAAATCTATACTCGGCAATTTAAGATTGCCGAGTATATTTTCCTATAATAAAAGACAAAAATGGATTCATCGAGTTCAGCAATACAAATTCAAAATGTTTGGAAAGTATTTGGCAATACTTCTAAAGAAGCATTAGATGCAATCCAAAATAAAAAAATTTCAAAAACAGAAGCCTTAGAAAATTACAACTCAGTTATTGGAGTTTCAGATGTTTCATTTGATGTTAAACAAGGTGAAATATTCTGTGTTATGGGGCTTTCTGGAAGTGGAAAATCTACATTAGTAAGGCATATTAATAGACTTTTAGAACCAACATCAGGCAAAATTTTAATTAATGGTCATGATGTAATGGCCTTAGATAGAGAAAACCTTCAAGAATTAAGAAATAAAAAAATAGGGATGGTTTTCCAAAACTTTGCACTCATGCCTCATAGATCTGTTGTTGATAACATTGCAATGCCGCTTGAGATAAGAGGTGTAAGTAAAAATGATAGATTAGACGCTGCAAATAAAATTTTAGAAATTGTAGAGCTACAAGGTTGGGGTAATAAGTTTGCTCACGAACTATCTGGAGGAATGCAACAAAGGGTAGGTCTTGCAAGAGCACTAGCAGCTGATCCTGAATTTCTTTTGATGGACGAACCTTTTAGCGCATTAGATCCACTGATTAGAAGACAGCTTCAAGCTGAATTCATCAAACTCTCAAAACAAATGAAAAAAACCACAGTATTTATTACTCATGATTTAGATGAAGCAGTAAGAGTAGGGCACAGAATTGCAATTATGAGAGATGGAAAAGTAATCCAAATAGGTACACCTGAAGAAATAGTTGTAAGTCCTGCAGATGAATATGTTGCTGACTTTGTAAAAGGAATTTCAAGACTAAAAGTTGTTCAAGCAAAAACAATTATGCAATCCATTGAGAGTCACGAGAGTGCTAATGGAAAATTAAATGAAAACAGCAACAGTGTTGGAGAGAATGAATTATTAAGCAAGCTCATTGAGTTATCAAAATCTAGCGAAGGACCATTGGTAGTTAAAGATAGTAATCAAAATAATATTGGTGTGTTAACACAATCAGATCTTTTAAAAGCGGTTATAGAAGGTGGAGATGGAGAATAAACAAATTCATAATCCAACCAGATCAGAACTAATTACAGATTTTGTAAAATCTAATCCTGAATATTATATTAAAGAATTTCAAAAAATTGGTAGCAAACCTTCTTTTTCATTTTCATTCAATTTGTATGCTGGAATTTTAGGACCAATATGGTTTGGAATGAGAAATATTTGGAATTGGGCTTTGGCTTTCCTAATAATAGAGACTTTTTCTGTAGTTCAAATAATAAGAGGTTTGTTTGGTAATATTACCAAAGAAGCTGTAGAAAAAATCAAACAAGTTGAATCAACAATAGCTTTTAGAAATAAGCAGTTAGAAGCAGCCATTACAAATAATCCAGATAAAGTTGATGTTTATAAAAGAAATATCAAATCACTAGAAGATGCAATGCAAGGCTATATAGATGAAGTAGCAAGAATTGAAGCATCAGCTATTTGGATTACGATTTTTGGTATTGGATTGTTAATTGCCATTAAAATTGTTCAAGGAATACTAGCTAACTCGATATTAGAAAAAAGATATTCAGAATGGTTATCAGACAAAACCCTAAGACCTGGAATGCAAGTTAAGAATTTTGTATCAAGCGCAATGTTTGCTGCAGTTATTATGTTTTTTTCTGTAGTGCATTATAGTTTTCCTGGTGTAATTTCATTAATGGATGATTTTCCAACTCATCCAGATATCAGGTTAACATCAATAAAATGGGTAGAAACAATCTTTGATTATGCAGTATTGAAAGGAGATGCGTTATTTACAGCAATTACCATAGGTATTAGATCAGTACTAGATTTCTTAGAGTTACTTTTTGTAAAAACTCCCTGGATAGTAATTATTACAACCATTGTAACCTTAACGGGATTAGCGGCAGGACCTAGAGCTGCAATATATTCAGCAGGATTTTTATGTTACATGGGATTTTTAGGTTTCTGGGTTAAAGCAATGACAACATTAGCTCTTTTAGGAACAGCGGCAGTGTTAAGTATTGTAATTGGCATTCCTCTTGGAATTTTTTGTGCAAGGAGACAAAGATTTTATTCAATGATCAGACCAATTATGGATTTCATGCAAACAATGCCTGCTTTCGTTTTCATGATTCCTGTTATAGCATTTTTTGGAACTGGAAAAGTTGCAGCAGTTATAATTACAATGATATTTGGTGGAACACCTGTAGTTAGGCTAACAGTTCTTGGTTTAAGAGGAGTGCCTGAAACAATTAGGGAAGCCGCAATCGCTTATGGCGCATCTAAATGGTACTTGCTTAGAAAAGTAGATTTACCATTAGCAACTCCATCTATATTAGCAGGTGTTAACCAAACAGTTATGTTAAGTTTAGCAATGGTAGTTGTTGCATCATTAATCGGTGCCAAAGGTTTAGGTCAAGATGTATTAGAAGCGCTTCAATACGCAAACGTAGGACAAGGTATTTTAGCAGGTGTAGCAATATTATTTGTAGCTCTTATTCTTGATAGAGTTGTTCAGGGTAGAAAACGAGTTTAAGAAAAATCAATGGAATACGCACTGTTAGGTTTTTTTACTGGCCTAAGTTTAATTTTAGCAATTGGTGCTCAAAACATTTTTGTAATTGAACAAGGTTTAAAAAAACAGCATGTATTTCTAGTTTGTTTTATTTGCTCAGTTTCTGATTTAATATTAATTTTTTTTGGAATTTTTTTATTTCATTTTTTTAATCAATTTTTTAATTCAATAGTTGAATTTATTTTTAACCTTCTTTTAGTGGTTTTTTTAATTCATTTTATTTATTCAAAAATTAAAACTCATTACAAAGAAGTTAATTTTCAAAGTAATGTTATTGCGGTATCAAAGTTAAATATTTTCTTAAAAACATTAGGGTTCACATATTTAAATCCACATGTTTACTCTGATACAGTTTTTATTCTTGGAAATTTTTCTAAGAACTACTTATTAAATCAAAAACTTTCATTTGCGATAGGTGCATCTTTTGCTTCATTTTTGTTTTTCTTTATTTTGGGATATTTATCAAATTATCTTTCCAAGTATGCTAATGACAAAAAAATATGGCAGGTAATAAATATATTCATCATAGCTTTTATGAGTTTTTTAGTTTTGTTTATTTTAAAGGAAATGATAATTAAGCTTTTATGAGTAATATTTTTGTAGATGATAAAGGTGAAGGTTTTCCATTTGTTTTAGTACATGGATATTTAGGCTCATCAGAGATGTGGTGCTTTCAAAAAGATTACTTTTCAAAAAATTTTAGAGTTATTGCTCCTGCACTTCCTGGTTTTGGTGAAAGTCATAATGTGCAATCATTAAATTCTATTAATGCGATGGCAAAAAAAATAATTGAAATACTAGATGAAAAAAAAATCGAAAAATTTAATTTAATTGGACATTCAATGGGTGGAATGATTGTTCAAGAAATAACAAAATTAATTGGTGATAGAGTTAATAAATTAATCTGTTTTGCAACAGGATCTATTGGAGATATCCCCGGTAGATTTGAAACTATGGACGAAACAAGAGAGAAACTTAAGAAAGAGGGTGCTGAAGTATCATTTTCAAGAGTTCCACCTAAATGGTTTGTAAAAGGGGATAAAGATAAAAATTATTTTTTATGTGCTAATGCAGTTAAAAATGTTTCATTAGAAACTGCTGATAACGCTTTACTCGCAATGAAAAATTGGAGAGGTATTGATAATTTGAAAAACATTAAAAATGACACCTTAATTATATGGGGTGATAAAGATATCTCTTACAATTTTGAACAGGTCGACACGTTAAATAAAAATATTAAAAATAGTCGTCTAGAAATATTTAAAAATTGCAGTCACAATGTTCACTTAGAAGAACCAGATAGATTTAATAATCTGGTAAATGATTTTATTTCAGAATAATATTTTTATTTAATTTCTCTAATTTTTTAAAAGCGTTCTTAAACTTTTTATTTAAGTGAAACTTTCCTGGAAAAATTATGCATTTAATTTTTGCTTTAACTGCTGAATTTAAACTTTCTTGAGAATCTTCAATAGCTAAACATTGGTTAGGTTTTAATTTAAGCTTTTTTAATGCAAGAAGGTATATGTCTGGATTTGGTTTTAAATTTTTAACTAATTTTGAATTTCCAATAAAATTGAAGTTTTTTGGACTAATTGATTTTCTTAATGAGAAAAGAATAGAATTAATATTATTTTTTGAGGTAGAAGTTACAAAAGCTAGTTTAATTTTTTCTTTATTACAAAAATTAATTATATTTTTAACACCAGGTCTTAATTTTAAATGATTTTTTTTTAAATAATTATTGAATAGTTTAGTTTTTAAATCTCTTAATTGCTTAGCATTAACTTTAATACCTTTTGTTCTTGCATATTCTGTTATTCTATCTCTACCACCTGATTTGTTTAGAAGTTTGATATATTCTTTTTTAGTCCAATACCAATCCAATCCTTTTTTTTTAAATGCTTCATTAAAGGATTTTCTCTGAATTTCTGATGTTTCAACGAGAGTTCCAATAGAACCGAATAACAAGGCTTTGTAATTTTTCTTCAACCTTTTACAGCTCCAGTAGTTAAACCACTGATAACTTGTCTCTGGAAGAACATGACTAACATAAATAATGGTGCCGTTGCAGAAACTACCGCTGAAACTGCCCACATTAGATTACCCTCATGTTGGTTAGTTCCTAAATAACTTTGTATCTTTGGAACCATTGTATGATTTTCTTGATTAAGTAGTAAAGCTGTTACCGTGAAATCATTATAAGCAAGCATTAAACTAAATAGTCCAGCGGTAATAACTCCAGGCCACATCACTGGCATTATAATATGCCTGAATGCTTGAAAATATGAACATCCATCAATCAACGCACTTTCATCAAGCTCTTTTGGAATTGTTTTAAAGAATGAATAGAGTAACCATAAAGTAAATGGTTGATTAATAGCAACTAAAACAACAATAGTTGTTGGCAGTATTCCCCATATTTGTAATTCAAAAAATGGAAATAGATAACCCGAGACTAGAGTTATATGTGGCATAGCTCTAAAGATTAAAGCTGCCATTAAAATCCAAAATGCGTATTTCGCAGTTGATCTTGAAAGAGCGTACGCTCCCAGAGTTCCCAAAAACAATGAAATACTAACAACAAACACAGTAACAATAATCGTATTTTTGGACGCTTTCCAAAATTCACCCTCAAACCAAGCTTCATGATAAGCATTTGTTGTAAATTTTTCTCCAGTTTCAATCAAGGTATTAAAAGCTGAAACAGCATACCACCAGTCTGACCTTGAGAAAAAATCTGCTCTTACTTTAAATGATCCCCAAAAAGTCCAGATGAATGGAAAGCATGCAACTAATAACCAAGAAATAATAAATATGGTATTAAATGTTTTTAAAGTATTTGATTTTTTATCTAAACCGTAATCCATATTTATCTCGCAGTTTTAAATTCTTTCCATGTTCTAACTAATACAGGGGCAAGCAAAATAGCTATTCCGATGATTGTCATCATTGATGTCGCTGCAGCTGAACCAAATAAAATAACCTCTTCATTTACTAAGTTATCGTAAATTAACCATGAAAGAGATTGCGCACTACCTTCAGCACTAAAACCTATAATTGGCTCAAAAACTCTAAAATTGTCCATCAATGATATTAATGCAACAAATGTTACTACCGGGTAGATATGAGGTAGTACAATATGTTTAATTCTTTGAAATCTTGAAGCACCATCAATAATTGCAGCTTCAATAGGTTCCTGAGGAACTGTTTGAAGCGCAGCATAAAAAACTACAAATGCAAAAGGGGAGTGATGCCAAATTCCATATATAATAATTGTTATCCACGTGAGAGTTTTAGACGATTTCAAAGACAAATATGGATCATTCATTAAATTTTGAATATTAGCTCCAATTATTCCTTGAGAGTCTATCATCCAGAATAATACCAAAGACCCAACTAGTGGAGTTACAATCATTGGTAAAATAGTACCAAAAATTAAAGGACCTCTAATTTTTCTTGAGATTGCGTTTAAACTCAAAGCTATAATAAAACCTAACAACAAGACATTTGGAGTTACAAATATGCAATAAGTTAATGTAAATATTAGTGCTTTGTAAAATGGTAGATTAGTTACTTGGTCAACAAATTCACCAAAAGTTTCTGTTTCATTCCAAAATTTTTTTATTTCTTCTGTTGCTAAATGATTTCTATCTATATACGTCCCAAAACCATTAAATTTTCCAAGAGGTTTTGCCTCTCTTATTTTAGTAGTTGCTTCATTGTCGACTACAATTGAAACAGTACAGCCAAATGGATCACATTTTTTAACCTCTTTAACTACTTGATCATGTTGAGCATAAAAAGATTGAATTCCAGTAGAAATGATAGGAAGCCCAATAAATAGGACCATTGCTAATCCTGTTGGTAAAAAAAACCAAAAAAATGTTTTATTAGGCATTGAAAATTTTTGTTAAGTGGGGACCAAGTCCCCACTTAAAGATTAGATTTTATAGAAAGCCTTGTTCTTTAGCTTTACTAGTGTAAGCAGCTTCAACATCTTTCAATGCTTGTTCAGCTGACTCTTTACCTTGTAAAAACTCAACAATCTCACTTCCTAATGCGCCATGCATTAAACCCATTTGTGGTAACATTGGATATGGTTTTGCACCCATTTTTACAGCTTCAATTACACCAATAGATTTTGGTCCTGGAACAAATCCTTCTACTAACCAAACAGCTTGGTCAGCAGCATCAGCAACCATTTTCTTGTTCGATGCAGCATGCGCTAAAGCTCTAAATGTCGCTTCAGCATCAGCATCAGGTCTATTTTTTGCAAGTGTGAAACCATCCCACCATAAAGTTGCAGCAGGGATATTTCCACCAGCAACAGTAGCTGGACCTGTTAGTTTTGTAGCTTTAGTAATATTAGCATCACCTTCATCATCTAAAAGTGTACCTGATCTAGAAGCCCACAATGTCATTAATGCAACATTTCCAGCTTCCCATTCAACTTTGATAGCTTCACTATCATGTGTTAAATAATCTGGGTTACTTAATTCAGATAATTTTTTAAGCATGTTTAAAGTAGCAACACCTTTTGCGTTATTTACATTTGGTTCTGCACTTCCAGACTTAAAGAATTCACCACCATGACCAATGTACATGTTCACAAACTCTTCTGCTAAGTTCCAACCTGCTTTGTAAGCAGCAGCATATGGATATTGCATTTTTCCTGAAGCTCTAATTTTTTCAGAAGCAGCAACTACCTCTTCATATGTTTTCGGAATAGCTATACCAAGATCTTTTAAAACATCCTCTCTATAGTATAAGTGTTGAGTATTAGCCATAAATGCTACAGCCATTACTTTTCCATCAATTGTGATCAATTGAGAGTCTTGAATTCCTTTTCCATATTTTTTAACAAGATCATCCAAAGGTCTTATTAAGTCTTGGTTCATTAAAGGAACGATTGAACTGTTTGCTGCAATTCTAGCTGAAAATTCAGATGGATTTGCAGTAAGAGCTGGCACTGCGATTTTATTGTGCTCAGATGAATGAGTCACTTTAAAATCTGCACTTCCTTTACATTGTTTAGAAGTTTCAACGAAAGTTCTTAATGCAGGAAAATCATTAGCCAAAATATTTATTGAACCACTTTTAATGTTACAATCTGCATTTGCAGAAGTTCCAAAAAGTAAAAACAATAAAGTAACTAGTATTTTTCTCATATGTTTTCTCTCTTTATATTTGTTGTTAAATTATAATTTAAGTTCAAAAACTATATCTATTAAGAAGTTTAAATTAAAGAGGTAATTAAATCACTTTTGACGCAAGTTCTGCGCCATGCACCAAAGACTCTAGCTTCTTATAAACAATATTTTCATCAACATTTCCAAAGCCAGCAAAGGTACTAAAACCACAATCTGTTCCAGCAACCAGTTGATCTTTCTCAACAACTTTTGAATAAGTTACAAGTCTATTTTTTACAACCTCGGGATGTTCGACAAAGTTTGTGGTTGAGTCGATTACTCCAGGAGCAATTATTTTGTCGTTTGGGATTTTTAAATTTTCAAAAATTTGCCACTCATGAGAATGTCTTGGATTTGACGACTCAATTAAATAAGTTTGTATATTAGCCTTTAAAGCTATAGGCATAATTTTTTCTAGCGCAATGTCATGTAAATGGGGTCCTTCATAATTTCCCCAGCAAATATGCATTCTTATCTTGGAGCTATCTATATTGCTAATAGCGTTATTTAAACATTCTATTTGTTTTTCTGCTCTTCTTAAAAATTCTTCTTCTGATAAATCTTTAAAAGTCATGTGTCTTGCAAGAGCTAAATCTGGACAATCTAACTGAAGTTTTAATCCACTTGATGTAATTTCTTCATATTCATCTTTCATCAGGTTAGATAAATTTTCTAAATATTCATCATCATCTTTATAAAATTTATTGGGTAAGAAAGCTGAAATAACTCCTGGAGAAGCAGCATTCATGAACGCATCTTTATGATTATTTTTTTCTAAAGCTTGTTTAAAATTATTTATATCTTTTGTTAGGGAAGTTTTATCTTTAATTTTTAATTCACTTGTACAACAAGGTCTTGTGTAAGTAGGAGTGCCACCTGTTCTTGCAATTCTTTCTTTAAAAGATGGAAAGTCATCTAAATCTTTTGGTGCTTTTCTTTCACTCTCTCCTGAAAAGCCATCAATTCTATCTTTAACATAAGTTGCATAGCTAATCTTAGACATTTCACCGTCACTAATATAGTCAATTCCTACTTCTATTTGTTTTTTAACAATATTATCTACATCTCTTTGAACAATTTTATCAAATTCATTTAAATCTATATTTTCTTTTTGATCTTTCTTAAATAAAAGATCGGATAATTCATTTGATCTCGGTAAACTTCCAACATGTGTTGTTTTAATTTTACTCATAATTTATTTCATTAAAATTTGTTTCCAAATTGCAACCTCATCAAACAAAACCCATTCTCTTATAACATTTCCATCAATTATTTCTGCATGGTTTATACCCATTATAAAAATATTTTGATTTGATTTTTCTCCAAATTCTTCAGTGTCTTTAGAATGTTTACCTTCTAGAAACCATCTTATTGATGCTTTAGGATTTTTATCTGCTTCTTCTAAATAACCAATGTGCTCAACAGAAAACTTCATATCACTTAAAGTATTTTTCAAAACATTCCAAAATTTGATTATATCCTCTCTCCCATGTCCTATTTTGTTTCCGGGCCAATAAATAGTTGCAGCTCTTGCATAATCGGAAAAATCATAATCACCTTTAAAGATATTTTTTAATATTTTGGAGTATTTGCCTCCAACAGAATCATTAGGTACAACGCCTTGTTTGTAATCTGAATTCATCTCAGAATTTGAATTAAATAATTGTTTTGCTTTTTCAACGCCGCCTTCTTTATCTATAAGCATTTGAGCAAAATCTTTTGGTGTAAATCCTATTTGTCTTACCATTGCACCTTGATCACGAACAATCCATTCATCATAGACTTGATTATTTTTGCATGCACAATCAGCAATTACTCTGTAATAAATATCTTTACCAGTTGGTTTGCCGTATGAACCATCTCCAAGATGTGTTCCTTTACTTAAAATTCTATGAGATGAATGATAACCGATATCATCATTTCCATTCCAAATCACATCTTCACCAAGCAATTGTCTGTTAGGAAATTCTTTTAAGGTCGCATAAGTAGCATCGATTACAGGTTTGTTTCCATAGATGACACCAAATGGTGATCTAACTGGAATGTTATCGCTATAAAATTGACCAATAGACTCAACATCTTTATTTTCCCAAATTTGTTTAGTTATTTTTAGTATGTAATCAGGAAAGTTTTTATATTTTGGATCAAAACCTTTCATTAGATTTGTGTTACACAATTTAAGTAACATTCCTCATTTTCATCTATTTTAATATTAACTTTTGAATTGATAGGAATAGAAATTGTATCTTTAGCATTTAAAACACACTGAAAATCATCAATCATTATTTCCCATTTTCCAGTTCTTGAGAACATTATTGTAGGTTTTTCAAATTTTAAATTAGTTATATGACCTTTGCTGGATTTTAAAATTGAATGATTAAATCCGGTATCTTGATTTATTACTGGAGAGAACTCTTTTTTTTCAAATTTGCTTCCAAGAATTTGAATTAAATTAACATTCTCATTGAGTTTGTTTTCATGTTTTGAATTTTCATTACTTTTACATATAAACTTTTCTAGTTGATCCAATTTATAGTTATCAAATTTTTTTATTTCCTCTTGAGAAATAGGCTCGAGAATTGTTTTTCCGTCTGGAATTTGATTAACAGATAAATCAATTAATGAATTATCATTTAATAGTGCCATACCAGTTTTTTTTGCTTTTTCTAAAACACTTGGAACCCAAGTTATTATTCCAGGATCATCTCCACCTAAAACAACAAAAATTAGTCCTTCTTCGTCACCTGCGTTTTCAAATGCTCTAAACATGTTAGTTGGCATTGAAATTATGTCACCAGCATTCAAAATTGTTTCATCTTTTCCTTCTGCTCCCCAATAAAATCTCCATCTACCAGAATAAATAACAAATACTTCTGCAGTTGTGTGACTATGTAGGCCCGAACCATTTTGGGGAAGTGCTGACACAGCGCCTAAATTAAAACTATGAGGCATAGCAATTTTTATAAATTGTTTGCTATCTTCAGCTACACCAGGTCCAACTATAGAATAATTTTTTCTTTCTTTGTGACCTTCAAGTTTTCCTTCCACAAAGGGCAGGGTGCTTGGAACCAACTCATTAAATTTTGCTAACCTATTTTCCATATGTTTTTCTAATTGAATTATGTTATTAACCCTACTTAAATTATTATAAATGCCAATACAACAATTTGATACAGGTTTAAAAGAACGGCAAGGTGTAAAAAAATTAGAAATTACACCTGAAGAAAATTTCAATAATAAAACAAAAGTAAGAGGCTACTTAAAAACAATTATAGAAGGTGGAATATCTAAATTAGATCAAAATATAGAAAATTATTTTGACAAAGATGTAAAAGTTAATTGTTTTCACCCTGTTAATGAATTTGAAGGTGCAAATACATTTAAAGAAAAATTTTGGCTACCTCTATTTGAAGCTTTTCCAGACATTGAGAGAAGAGAACAGATAGTCATTGGGGGTACATTTAGAGATAAAGTTCAAGTTGGATCAGTATCGATGCTTTCAGGCACATTCAAAAAACCTATTTTTGGAATAAAGCCAATTAATAAAATGGTAAATCTTAAATGCTGCGAAGTCCATGAATTGAAAAATGATAAAATTGTAGAGAGTTATATCTTAATTGATTTATTAGATTTAATATTTCAAACAGGAAAAAATCCAATAAATCCTTCAAGAGGTTCAGAAGGAAATTGGCTAAATCCAATTAATACCGATGGTGTAAATTATTTTGAAAAAGATATGAAAGTTTCTGAAGCAAGTTTAGACCAATCTTTAACGATGCAAAGAAGCTTGAACATAAAGCCAGAGTTGGAAACTAATTCAGATAAAGAATTAAAAGATAAACTAATTAATCATCCACAAAGTGAATTTTGGCATGATAAAATGATATGGTATGGACCAAGTGGAATAGGTACTGGAAGAAACCTGGAGGGATTTGTTGATAATCATCAGTTACCATTTAGAAAAACTTTTAAAGAAAGAAATTACTGGAAGCTAGGACATTACTGTGAACTTGGTGATGGAAACTTTTCAATGACTGCTGGCTGGCATAGTATACAAGCAGTTTACGGGTCAGATGATTGGTTAGGATACAAATCTGATAATCAAAATGTAACTATGAGAGTAATGGATTTTTACCATCACCACGAAGGTAAAATTAGAGAAAACTGGGTACCTATAGACTTAATACATATACTTAAGCAAATAGGTATTGATGTTTTAGATTTAATTAAGGACTAATCTTTTAACTTATCCCACTCAGACATACCGCCTGAAATATTTTTAACGTTCTTAATTCCCATTTCTTTCATTGTTTTTGTAGCAAGAGTTCCTTGACCACCTAAACCACAAAATACAACATATTCTTTGTCAGGATTATTTTTAAAAGTATCGTTTTCAATAGGACTTCCTTCGGCTAAATAAAATTCTAGCAAACCTCTATCTAAATGCATTGCATTTCCAATAGTCCCTTTAGAAAAACTTTCTTTATCTCTAACATCAATAAATTGAACGTTAGGATCATTTAATTTCTTCTTTGCTTCTTCAGCAGTGATGTTTTCAATTTCATTGCTGACGCTCATTACATCTTCAAATTTTTTCATGTTAAATCCTATTTAATAAATTGTTTAGTAACCGTATTTTTTCAATCTAACATCACCAGTTCTTGCATGAGCTTCCATTCCTTCATATCTTGAAAGTCTAGCAGCAGCTGCTCCAACAAGTTCAGTAGATTCTTTGGTCATTCTTTGGAAACTTAAAGTTTTAATAAATTTACCAACAAACAAACCACCCGTATATCTTCCAGCACCTTTAGTTGGAAGAATATGATTTGTTCCGGAGCATTTATCACCATAAGCAACAGTTGTTTCTTCACCAATAAATAAAGACCCGTAATTTTTTAATCTTTTGTGGAACCAATCTAAGTTTTTAGTTTGAACTTCTAAGTGTTCTGGTGCGTACTCATCACTAATTGTAGCCATTTCCTCGTCTGTATCACAAAGAACAACTTCTCCGTAATCTCTCCAAGCAGCTTCTGCATTAGTTCTTGGTAACTCAGGAAGATCAGCAATAAGTTCAGGCACTCTTTTAATTACCTTTTCTGCTAATTCTTTACTTGTTGTCCAAAGCCAAGCTGGTGAATTGTATCCGTGCTCTGCTTGACCAACCAAATCTACTGCAACAATTTCTGGATCTGCGTTTTCATCAGCAATAATTCCAATTTCTGTTGGACCTGCAAATAAATCAATACCTACTTTACCAAATAAAATTCTTTTAGCTTCAGCAACAAATTGGTTTCCAGGACCTACCAATATATCAGCAGGCGCATTTCCAAATAAACCATTTGTCATTGCAGCTATTGCTTGAACTCCACCTAAATTCATAATTACATCTGCACCACAAAGATCAGCTGTGTAAACAATAGTTGGATGAACACCAACACCAGGTTTTGGAGAGCTACATACTAAAATATTTTTAACTCCTGCTACTTTTGCAGTTGTTACACTCATTACTGCAGATGCAATGTGAGCATATCTTCCAGCAGGTACATAACATCCAGCTGTATTAACAGGAATTAATCTTTGACCTGCATATAAACCTTCAGACAATTCAACTTCAAAATCTTGACCATAATTTTTTAATTGAGCTTCCGCAAATTTTCTCACTCTTTCGTGAGCGAACTGAACATCATCTTTTGTTTTTTGATCTAAATTTTTTTTAATATCTTCAATTTTTTCTTTAGAGATAACTACTTCACCTTCATACTTATCAAATTTTTTAGAAAGTTCTTTGCAACCTTCTTCTTTGCTTGTTTCAATATCTTTAAGAATATTTTCAACTATTTCTCTTGTTTTTGTATCATCAGTTGATGATGTTTTTGGTGATTTTTTTAAGTATGTAATTGCCATTTCTCTCCTTTTAAAATTTAAAGTTTTTTAGGTTAATTTCTAAAAAAATTCAATTAATCATTTAGTCCAAAGCTACTACTGCCGCAGCTATAGATGCTAATCTTGCTTGCGCTTCATCAGATCTACTAGTTATTACAACTGGAACTTTTCCTCCTACTACAACTCCTGCAGCACATGCGCCCATAAAATAAATCATCATTTTAACTAGGGCATTTCCAGTTTCAACACTTGGAACTAATAGTACGTCAGCTTCTCCTGCAACTAAATTTTTAATACCTTTAATACCAGCAGATTTTTTAGAAATACTATTATCAAAAGCTAAAGGTCCAAAGACATCTGCGTTCAAATTTTCTTCTTTTGCGAGTTTTGTTATTTCGGCTGCTTCAATTGAACTTGGTACACTTTCTAAAACTTCTTCTGTTGCAGACAATACGGAAACTTTTGGTCTTTCAATTCCTATACGATTTGAAAAATTTATTACATTTTTTAGAATATGCATTTTTGTTTTAACATTTGGCAATACATTTAAAGCACCATCAGTTATTATTAATGGCTTATCATCTTTTCCAATAGTCATATGCCAGATATGACTTAATCTAGTTTTACCCAATAAGTTGTACTCTCGCTTTAAAACTTCTTTCATAAGAACATCAGTATGAATATGTCCTTTAACAATTATTTTAACTTTACCTTCACTTGCAAGTTTAGCTGCAATTTTTGCTGTATTGTTTTCAACTGGCTCATGAATAAGTTCATATTTTGATATATCCCAACCAAGGTCCTCAGCACATTTTTGAATTTCAACTTCATGACCGATAAAAACTGGTTCAATTAGATTTTCATTTACAGCGTCTTGAACAGATAACATGGGTAGGGGTTTACCAGCATTTACAACTGCAACCTTAACTCCTTTTTTACTATGAGCTATGTCTAATAGTTTATTTGGACAGACAATTTCTTTGTTTGAAAGCATAATTTTAGTCGTTAAGAATTTTTACTTCTTGCTCATTTATACTCAAGAAAACTTCTTCTCCAACTTTAAAAATGTCATTTGTATCACCTGATACAACATACAATTTTCCAACTTTAGAATTTAAAATGTATTGATAACTACTGCCCACAAAAGATGCATTATTTACAGTAGCATGAATACAATTATCACCTTTATTTCTATCAATTGATATTTTTTCTGGTCTTAAGGCGACAGAAATATCTCCATTTAATTCTTTGTCACTCTCAATTTTTATATTCATTTCAGCTATTTTAATATTATATGAATTTGAATTTTTATTTATGACCTCGGCTTTCACAACATTTGCATCACCAATAAAATTTGCAACAAATTTGTTTCTAGGGAAATTATATAGATCTTTTGGACTACCTTCTTGAGCAATTACTGCATTGTTCATTACGATTACTTTGTCTGAGATAGCTAAAGCTTCTTCTTGATCATGCGTTACGTAAATAGTTGTAACTCCTAATTTTTGTTGGATTTCTCTAATATCTTCTCTCACCTGTCTTCTTAATTTTGCATCTAAGTTTGAAAGAGGCTCATCAAACAGAAGCACTTTTGGCTCCAATACAATTGCTCTTGCAACAGCAACTCTTTGTTGTTGTCCTCCAGATAATTCTGAAGGCATTCTATTTTCATATCCTTCAAGGTTTACTAGTTTTAATGTTTCTAATGATTTTTGAACGTATTCCTCTTTATTTACATTGATCATTTTTAAACCATAAGAAACATTTTCCAATACACTCATGTGTGGAAATAAAGCGTAAGATTGAAATACCATAGACACGTCTCTATCTGTTGCAGGCAGTAATGTTACGTCCTCATCATCAACTAAAATTTTTCCACTTGTAGCTCTTTCAAGACCTGCAATAATTCTTAGTGAAGTTGTTTTTCCACATCCAGATGGACCAAGCAAAGTTGTCAACGTTCCAGCTTCAAATTTACAACTAACATTATCAACAGCTGTAGTTTCGTTAAATTTCTTTGTAATATTTTCAAACTTTACTTCAGCTTTTTTCATTATCTAAATTCCCTGTAAAATTGATGAATTTTGATCTCTTCTTCCTAGTTTACGTTTTCCTATTATTAATTGCATTAACATAATTGTAAACAACATTACTACAATTAAAGCAGATGAATATACTATCGCTAAACCATAGTCATTATTTTCTAATCTTCCTAAAATATAAGATACTGCAAGATCATAATTTGCACTGACTAAGAATATAACAGCACTAATTGCTGTCATTGCTCTTACAAAACTAAATACTAATGAAGCAGTAATTGCTGGTTTAAGCAATGGAAGAATTATATTTCTAAAAGTTTGAGCACTTGATGCATTTAAAGTTGAAGAAGCTTCATCTAAATGAGGATCAAGTTGGTTCATGGCAGCTATTCCAGCTCTTACACCAACTGGCATATTCCTAAATACAAATGCAATTACTAAAATAATTCCTGTCCCTGTTAGCTCTAATGGTGGAACGTTAAAAGCAAAAACATAACTAACACCAATAACACTACCAGGTATTGCAAAACTCAACATAGTTCCAAATTCGAAAGCATTTTTGCCTTTAAATCTATGTCTTGTTAAAAGATATGCAGTTAAAATTCCTATTGCAGCAGTTGGTAAAGATGAAATCAAAGCGATAGTGAATGTTGTATTAAATGAATTCCATGCAGTTCCAGTCCATAAAAAGCCTCTATCTTCTACCCATTCAACACTGAAGGCTTCAATGTAATGTTTTAAAGTAAAGCTATGATCAATGCCCCACATTTCTACAAATCCACCAAACATAATCATGACGTAGATAATAAAAGTTAGTAAAGCCCAAGGAAGCACTGTTGAATAAATTACCCATTTTGTTTTATTCGGTAGCTCAGGATGAACACCACTATCTCCTTTACCAGAAATTGAAATATAAGATTTTTTTCCTAACCATTGATTTTGAAGATAAAAAACAACTAAGACTACGGACAATAAAATCATTGCAAGTATTGCTGCTTTAGTTTCATCATATTGTGCACCTACAATTGCAAAAAATATTTCTGTTGATAGAACATCGTACTCAGCTCCAAGGACTAACGGGTTTCCAAAGTCTGCTAAACTTTCAATAAAGCCAAGTAGAAATGCATTGGCTATTCCTGGCCTCATTAAAGGCAATGTAACAGTTTTAAAAACTTGCCACTTTGAAGCCCTTAATGTTTGTGATGCCTCTTCCATTGATGGGCTGACACTTTCTACAACACCAATTAAAACTAAAAATGCAATAGGTGTGAAAGCAAGAGTTTGTGCAAACCAAATCCCTGGTAAGCCATAAATCCATCTTGAAGGTTCAATATCAAATCCCCACTCAAGAAACGAACTTACAACACCAGTTCTTCCAAATAAAATTATGATAGCTAAACCGATTACAAATGGAGGTGTGATGATTGGCAAGACAGATAATATTCTAACTGTTTTTTTAAATCTAAAACTTGTTCTTGCTATTAAAAGTGCAAAACCTAAACCTAAAATTGTGGATGAAAAAGCAGTAAGAGTACCCATGGTAATAGTATTCCAAAAAACACCACAAGCATAGTCACTATATAAACAATCTAATCCCCATATCCCTTTGTTAAAAATCTTATCTGAAAAATTACTAATTTCGTAACCACCTTCAGTTCCTTTAAAGGCTACACCAAACATTCTAAATATTGGAAAAAAAACAAAAGTAGATACTAAAATAATTATACTTCCAATACTTCCTACAATAAAATTATCTCCATTTAACCAGCCACGAGATGCAAGGCCGTGAGTAATATAAAATATAAAAGCACAACATGTAAGTACTGCACCTGAACCCATTCCATATTGATTTTCTACATCTCCAAAAATTGATTGGAATATTTCATAATTCCACCCTCTGATCCCAACAGCAAAACCTTGTAAGAAAAAATAAAAGAAACCAAATAAACCTGAGTACAAAAATATTTTTGAATACAGAGGATTGGTTTGATTTAATTTAATTGTAGTTAGGGGTAAAAATAATGGAAAGATTAATGGGAATAACCAATATTTTTTATTTATAAAAACTTGAGGTAGGGCAGATCCGTAATCTTCTAAAGAATACTCTAAAATCCAATTGATTGAGAAAAACCCGTCACCTGTTACATACCATGGAAAGAGAAAGAAACCTGTTCCACCAATTAGTATCCAACAAATGACGAGCCCTCTCATTAATTCCTAAAATTATCTAGGAATTACAGATACGTCTTTATCCCACTTAGATAACAGACTCGCTCTTGTTGCTTTATCTCCATAAACTTTAAAATTGTAATCAATCAAGTTTATAGTTGATAAATCGGGAGCATCAGGATCAGCTTTTGCTTTAGTATTAGATGGTACTTGCAAAGATTTTCCTGAAGTGAACACCATAGTTTGTATTGCAGGACTTAATGCCCAGTCATAAAACTTTTTAGCTTCCTTCATATTTCTTGCACCAGCAATAATACTCATTGATCCAACCTCATAACCAGTTCCTTCTTCAGGAGAAACAGTTACTACAGGTAAACCTTTCTTAGTTTGTTTCACACCATCGTGTTGGAAACAAATACCAATTAAGTTTTCACCTCTTCCAGTTGCTTTAATTGGAGCAGAACCAGATTTAGTATAAGTGTTTATATTTGCATGAAGTTTCTTCATGTAATCCCAACCTTTATCTTCTCCAAAAATTTGAAGAATTGTAGCTAAAGTTGTGTAAGCAGTTCCAGATGAATTTGGATTTGCTACTTGGATTTCACCTTTGTAAATAGGTTTTGTTAAGTCCATCCATGATTTAGGAGCTGGAAGACCTTTTTTTGCTAAAAGATCTTTATTGTATCCAAAACCTAATGCACCAACATAAATTCCTACAGATTTATAGTCAGCATTTTTTGCTTGGTTTTGAGCTGCTGGTAATAAATCATCAAAGTGTTTTGATTTATATTTTTCAGTTAAATTTTCCTGAGCAGCTGTTAAGTGTGGATCACCAGTTCCACCAAACCAAACATCACCTTTTGGATTAGAAGCTTCTGCTTTAATTTTTGCAAAAGTTTCACCACTACTTGCTCTTGTCATTGCAACTTTTGTGCCTGTTTCTTTTTCATAAGCTTGTTCAAGCATTTCACAAACATCAATTTCAACACTGCAATATAAAGTTAACTTTGCAGCAGAAGCTTTGTTTGTTAAGCCAAACATTGTTAATGAAAAAAGAAGGACAATAGATGCTATTTTTAATAGTTTATTCATAATATCCTCTCTAAAGTTATATTAACGAGAAAGTTATTATGATTTTAATTTAATTGTTACCGTTTTATTACAAAATACACCTTCAGGTTTAATTTTTTTTTTAGTTATCCATATCAGATGTATGATATAAAAATTTTTATTGAGAGGGTAGATATTTGGAGATTGTAACTAAAATAGCACCGTTAGCTTTAGCGTTGATAATGCTTGGCCTAGGACTTGGTTTATCTGTAAAAGATTTTACGAGAGTAATTAGAAATCCAAAAGATTTTTTAATTGGAATAACTTGCCAATTAATTCTTTTACCAATTGTAGCTTACATATTGGTTCTAATTTTAAGATTACCAATCGAAATAGCTTTAGGTTTAATGATTATAGCTGCAGCACCAGGAGGTGTTACATCAAATGTTCTGACCAAGTTTGCAGATGGAGATGTAGCTTTATCAATTTCTTTAACAGCTGTTGGAAGTTTAATTAGTATTATTTCAGTTCCATTTATAGTTTTTACTTCAGCTGGAATACTAGGGGTTACTGAAATGTCTACAGATATTACGATGACAGGGATTGCACTTAAAATGGCTCTGGTTGTAACTGTTCCAGTAATTATAGGAATGGTTATAAGAGCATTTGCAGAGAATTTTATCTCTTCAAATATTAACATTGTCAATAGAACTACTAGTTTATTATTTGTTATTGTATTTGCAACAATATGGATTGAGGAAAGAGAAAATATTTTTAATTATTTAGCTCAAGCTGGAATAGCGGTTTTAATTTTAAATATAGTGATGATGATTTTAGCTTTTTATATTGCTAAAGTTTTTGCAACTGGAGTTGCTCAGAGAAAATGCATTTCTTTAGAGTGCGGCCTTCAAAATGGAACTTTAGCAGTATTTGTTGCATCTCAAATTTTTAATGATGTTGCTTACATGATACCAACAGCTGCTTATGCTTTAGTCATGTATATTACGGGATTTATTTTTATATATATTTTAAGAAGATCTAGTTAATTGTAGCTTTATTTAAAATTTTATAAATTAGTTCTGAAATTTCTTTTATTGTTTGTTCTTGTATTTTTTGGGTTTTTGAAAAAATTTTTTCATCAATTTTAAGTGAAATTAATTTTTTTTGATCCATTTTTGCAAAACCTCTTTTAATTAAAAAATTAACTTTTCGAACAACAGTCGGTCTTGGAATACCTGTAATCTCTGATATTGACATGGAATTCAAACCAACTGTATCTGCATAAGATATTCGCTTTCTCCACTTTTCAATATCTATATCCTGGATAATAAAATTTTTACTTGATGATGCATTTGATATTATAAGCAAAGCTACGCATAATGTTTCTAAATCTTTTGTTTCTTTTCTCCATCTGAAAAAGTAAGAAAAAATAAATTTATAAAATTCGTACCAACAATATGAGAAATTATTCTTAATAGTATCTGTTATTTCATTGGAAGAAAAAGAGTTTGGAATTTTATTTTCTTGTTTTAAAATTTTTGAAGAAATTGATACCAAATACGATATATTTTTTAATGCACTTATTGGCTGTACTGTTTCATAAGCAGATCTATCAATAAAAATTTTTTTTCTTGTTCGTCTAATTACGCCTATTTTTTCTAGATAAATAATCTTTCTTCTTACACTTTCTTTAGGCATTTGAAGATCTCTAGAAATTTCAATTATTTTAATTGCTTCGATTTCTAAAGTTTTGTCTTTATAAAAGGTGTTGTAATCGACCTGAATTCCATTTTTTTTAAAAAATTTAAAATTATTATTAACCAAATAGATCAAGATCATATACATTTCTATGTCTTTGAAATTTGAATAAGCACTAATTACCCATTCAGATACAAATTTATAAAAAGCTGGAACGAAATTATTAAATTTTTTATTGATTACTGATGTAACCTTTTTTTCATCCAGTGCATCAGATATGCTTGGTAGTGTGCTCATGATTTAAAAAAACCCAATATGGACAATACATAAATAAGAGTCAACCCATTTTGGACATTCCTAATATGTAATAATGTAACTATTAATGATTAAATGATTTTGTATTTAAAAATTATGAGTACAGAAAGCTTAAATAGAACATCCGTTGAAATTGAGAACCCCCCTCAAAATATTGAAGCTCCACAAAGAGTGAATGTGGATGTTCTAAAGCAAAGACTTCTTGAAGAGAAAAAAAAAGAAAAAGTTAAAAGAACAATCATTGTTTCTTCTGTTGTTGCTTGTTTAGGAGTTTTAACTTTTTTTACTTATTAAAGTTTCTAAATCTTTTTTAATAATATCAGGAATATTAATTTCTTTTTTAAGATTTTGTTTGAAACGATTAAATTTGTTTTGTCCTGGATACATTATTTCTTTAACACCTTTAATCTTAGGAAGTTTTTTTATTGTTTTAATATTGTCTTTAATTCTTTCATTATAATTTTTTTGAAATAAGTTTGCTTTAAACGTTATAAATAAATGTCCAATATTTTGTGGTCCTGAAAAATCATCAAAAGGATCTTTAACTCGACCTGCATGATTTCCTCCAGTTAGTACACCACTTAAAATATCTACCATCCAAGCAAGTCCCGAACCTCTAAATCCAGCAATAGGCAATTGAACTCCTGCTAATGCTTTTTTTGCATCAGTAGTTGGTTTTCCAAATTTATCTAATGCTACACCTGCAGGAATAGTTTGATTGTTTCTTGCAGCAACTCTAATTTTACCTCTGTTAATCATTGAGATTGAAGTATCTAAAATAAAAGGAACTTTAGAACCAGTAGGGGTTCCAAAACAAATTGGGTTAGTTCCAAATAAAGTTTTTAATGCACCATGAGGAGCAACTGCTGGAGGAGCATTTGTATAAATCATCGCTATTAAATTTTTCTTAACCGCTTGTTCTGCGTAATAACCTGATAAACCATAGTGACCACTATTTTTTACAGCAACCATTCCTATTCCAGTTTTTTGAGCATGTTTAATAGCAGTTTTAATTCCAAGATCAGCAGCAACAAATCCAATACTGTTATTTGCATCAATATGAGAAATAGAAGATGAAATTTTTTTAATTTTTATTTTTGGTTTTGGATTAATTACTTTTTTAGAAATTCTATCACAATACATTTTAAGTCTTGATAAACCATGACCGTAAGCTCCAACTAACTCTGCATTGATTAAAGCATTAGCAGAAATTAAAGCATGATCTTTACTTAAACCAAATTTTTGAAAAATTTTAATTACTTGATTTTTTAACAAAGGAGTTTTCATTTATCCTTTTCCACGCCATGGAATAGTTTTATCGATTATTTTTCTTAAAGTTACATCGAATAATAAACCAAGAAGACCCATAATAAATATCGTTATCCAAATAACTTCGTACTGGAAGTATTTTTTAGCAACGTTCTCAACAAAACCAATACCTGTTGTTCCAGCTAAAAATTCTGCTGCAACCAATGTTCCCCAACACATACCAACTGCAACTCTTATTCCAGTTAAAATTTCTGGGAGAGAATTTGGGAAAATTACATATCTTAATATTTGTTTTTTTGTAGCTCCTAATGAGTGAGCAGCATGAATTTTTGATAATTGAGTTCCTGATGCCCCAGCTCTTGCTGAAATAATCATAATAGATAAAGAGACCATAAATAATAAAAATATCTTTCCAGAGTTATCAATTCCAAGTACAGAAATAATTAACGGAGCCCAAGCAAGTGGGGGAACAGGTCTATAAAGTTCAATTAATGGATCAAAGAAACCTTTTGCAAATCTGTTTAGACCCATAAATAATCCTAATGGAACACCAATAATAATTCCAAACACTAATCCTAAAAATACCCGCATAAAAGAATCCCAGATATGTCCGTATGGAACTGGAACTTTGAATAATTTAAAGTCACCAGTAACAACTTTTAAAACATTGCTTTTAAAATTCTCTTTAACTATTCCATCTTTTGTATGAACTGGATACTCACCAGGTAAAATATCAGCTATCCAATCTGGTAAAACGAAGCCAATCATTTTACTAACATCAACCATTTCAATCCATAAAAGAGGAACATTTTTGTATCCAACACTTGGTTTAGACATCAATACAAACTTATTAAATGTATCAGATGGTTTAGGTAGCCATCTACCAGAACCTTGTTCTGAACAAGTAGGTCCACTTGCAACAATTGTTCCAGCAGGAAATAAAAGTATATCGATTAATCTTAATCCAGCTTGTTCTTTATTTTGCAACTCATCAAATTCTATGATTGCTGCTTGCATTTCATTTAATGCATTAGGAGGATAGATACTTGCAAACTCTATTCTTCTTGCAATTTTAACAATATTTTTTGCATAGTCAGATGCTATTTCTTCACTATCATCTAAACTTTTTCTGTAAGCTTTAATGTCATCTTTAAGTTGTTTAATTGAGCTTTTGAAAGGTGGATTATGATTTTTTAATTTAAAAAACTTGTCGTCAATTTTTTTTAATTCTGCTGCAGCCGCATGAAATTTTAAACCTTTATTAGTTTGAGGGGCGGTTGGTATTTCAATTGTATTTTCAATAGAACCACTTCCAGAGTCTATTGTGGTAATTCCCCAGCCACCTTGTTCATCAATAAGTTTTTGTCTTTCAGCTTTTTGAGCATCTGTCTCAAAAGGGTAATCTTTCTTTTGGAAATTAGAACTTAGAAGTTTTATTTCTTCTGTTATTTCTTGAAGTTTAATTTTGGTATCCATTTCCATTAATTCTTCACTTGTTAACAGTGGAATTAATTTAGATGTTCTATCAATGTAACTTACAAGAATTGTTTTTTGTTGATCATTTAGATCTGGAGATCCTTTTATTTCATTTGCAATTTTTGTAAGATTTTTATTTTCAATTTTAATAATAGATGTACTTTTGAACTCTCTTTCTTCAATAGGGAACTGATATTTTAAACCTAATAATGACTCATTTATTTTAGCAACCTGACATAATTCATTTGCTGATTTTGGATAAAAACCTTTTGCTATATCCCATGAATAATAAAGCCATAGCATTAAGATTGCACTACTTCCAACAATTACCCAGTGCGTTCCACCTTTAGCTCTTTCTGGGTTTCCAAAAACAGCATCTACTTTTTCAGTTCTGATTAATCTTCTTCCATAAAGAACACACCCAATAACAGAAACGATAATAAGTATTGTTACAAATTGGGTTAACATTAATTATCTTTCCCCATTATTTCTTCTTCCATATTCCAGATCATGGATAAAATTTCTTCTCTAGTAGATGAAAATTCTTTATTTTTTTTTATTTCTCTTAAATCTTGAGTAAGACCCATTTCTGCAAATGGAAGATTGTACTCTTTATGTATTCTTCCAGGTCTTGGTGCCATTACATATAATCTTTCACCAAGTAAAAGAGCTTCTTCAACAGAATGAGTAATTAAAATAATTGTTTTTCCAGTTTCTTTCCAAATTTTTAAAACTAAAGACTGCATCTTTTCTCTTGTTAATGCATCCAAGGCACCTAATGGCTCATCCATTAATATTAAATCAGGATCATTGATCAAACATCTTGCAAGCGCAACCCTTTGTTGCATACCACCAGATAATTGATAAGTAGGAGTGTTACCAAATCCTTTTAGGCCAACTATATCTAACCATTCTTCAACTTTTTTTGATGTTACTTCTGGATCTTCACTTTTCATACGAAGACCAAAGTTCACGTTTTCAGCAACTGTTAACCATTCAAACAAAGCACCTTGTTGAAATACCATTCCTCTTTCAACACCAGGTCCATCTATTTCATTATTATTTAAAGTAATTTTTCCTGAAGTAGGTCTTAAAAATCCAGCAGTAATATTTAATAAAGTTGTTTTTCCACAACCAGATGGGCCAAGAACAGTAAGTAGTTCTCCTTTTTTTAAAGTAAAACTAACATCTTTTAATGCATGAACTGTTTCTCCTTTTGGAGTTTTAAAAATCATATTTAGATTTTGAGAAACAAGATCACTCATAGCGCCCTTATATTAGAAATTTTTTAAAAAAAATAGGCACTAATTTTTAAATCAGTGCCTATTTAAAAAGTCTTAAACCTTTAAAATTATAAAGGTAAGAAACTTGTGTCTACGTTACCAGCTGGAGTTCCCATTCCTTTTAAGAACCCATCTAGGTTTCCGCTCTCCATAGAAGCTTTAGTTTCTTCTGGAGTTAAGAATTTAAATCCACTTAAAGTTTCTTTCATGTCAGCAACAGTCATTTCAGAAGCTTTTGACATAGCATTCATATCAGATTTACCTGATCTGTATCTGTCGTTTGCTTCGTGAGTTACTTCGATGAAAGTTCTTAGCATTCCTGGATTTTCTTTCATGAATTTATCTGTAACAGATGTGATATCTATACCTAAGATACCAGCAGCTCTTGCTTCATCTACAGTTAATAATCTTGAACCAACTGCAGTTGCTGCTTTAATTGAGTTACCACCAAATAAACATGCCATTACAACATCACCACTTACTAATGCAGCAGCACCTTCTTCAGGGTCCATTTGAATGATATCCATTTTACTTCTGTCAGCACCAACAACTTTCATACTTTCATCAAAAACGTATTCAGCCATTGTTCCAAGTGGAACAGCAACTTTTTTACCTTCTAATTCAGTAGCGTTAGCTTTTGTAATTCCAGATGCATTTGATGTTACACAAGTAGTTCCACCCATTCCGTATTCCATAGCAATATCCACTAACTTAAGTGGTGCATTTGATTTTACAGCATTGATGAAAGGTACTAAACCTTGTGAGTAAGAAATATCAATATCTCCTGCTAACATTGCATCAGTCATAGCTCCACCGTTAGTGAAGTTTGTCCACTTAACTGGTACACCAAGAGCTTTTGCAAAATTTTTCTTCTGCATGTCCTCTAGATTTGGACTTGGCCATTCTAGAAAGTATGCAACTCTAACTTCAGTAGCTGCAGAGTTTGCAACTGAAATTGAAAGGTTAAGAGCAAAAATAGATCCCAGAATAAAACTTAGTATTTTTTTCATTTATTCCCCTATGTTAATTTAATTAAATTATCGTTATTTAAATTCAATTTTGAGCGGTTGTAAAACAAAAAGATAAGTTCAATTAAAAGTTGTATACATATGACGCATCATTTTGGGTGATCAAAATATTTCTAGCAAACTAATTGATTTAGTCTAATAGTTGGGAATATTTATAACAGTTAATAAAGAGAGAAAAAAAATTTATGAGCTCAGAGACAAGAACTTCAGTTCCAAATTCATTAAATGAACATTGGATGCCGTTTACATCGAATAAAGATTTTAAAGCAAACCCAAGATTAATTACTGAAGCAAAAGGAGTTTATTTAAAAACTCACCATGGAAAAACACAAATTGATGCGAGCTCAGGATTATTTTGCAATCCGTTAGGACATGGAAGAAGAGAAATTACAGAAGCAGTTACTAAACAATTAGAGACTTTAGATTATGCTCAACCATTTCAACAGGGTTTTGGTGGCTCATTTGAATTAGCTACAAAAATTTCAAAACACACTCCAGGTGATTTAAATAAAATGTTTTTTACAATTTGTGGTTCAACTGCTGTTGAAACTGCAATTAAAATTGCAATTGCTTATCATAGAGCAAAAGGAAATGCTCATAGATTTAGATTTGTAGGACGTGAAAGAGGTTATCACGGAATGAACATTGGATGTGTATCAGTTGGTGGAATGATCAATAATGTTAAAACGTTTGCAAGTATATTAATGCCAGGTGTTCAACATATGAGACATACACATTTACCAGAACATAAATTTGTTAGTGGTCAACCTGAAACAGGAGGAGATCTTGCAGATGATTTAGAGAGAATTGCAAGTAACTTTGGACCAGAAAATATTGCAGCATGTATAGTGGAACCTATTGCGGGATCTACTGGAACTTTAGTTCCACCTAAAGGATATTTGCAAAGATTAAGAGAGATTTGTGATAAGCATGGAATTCTTTTAATATTTGATGAAGTAATTACTGGTTGGGGAAGAACAGGTTCTTCTTTTGCAAGCCATGAGTTTGGTGTTACTCCAGACTTAATGACTATGGCTAAAGCAACAACTAACGGAGTTGTTCCGATGGGTGTAGTTGCATGTAAAGATGAAATTTATGATGCAGTAATGGATGCTTCTCCAATGGGATCTGTTGAATTATTTCATGGTTACACTTATTCAGGAATTCCAGTTGCAGTAGCAGCAGGTTTAGCTGTTCAAGATATTTTTGAAAAAGAAGATATTTTTAACAGAGCAAAAAATTTAGCACCTTATTTCCAAAAAGGATTATTTTCTCTTCAAGATTTAGAGTCTGTTGAAAACATAAGAGGTTATGGAATGATGGGTGGTATTGATATGAAAATGAATACTAAACCAGGTAAAGCAGGTTATGAATGTTTTAAAGCTTGTTATGAAGCAGGTGTGAACTTTAAAGCAACTGGTGACTGTCTAATTATCGCTCCTCAATTTATATGTGAAGAAAAACATATAGATGAGATTATTGATAAACTAAGAACAGGTATTACGAACTATCAAAAAAACCAAAAGAACTAATTAGTTTAATTAAAGACATGGAGAGTGCTTATGAAGATAGGCGTACCTAAGGAGATAAAACCTCAAGAAAACAGAATAGGGTTAACACCAGAGAGTGTTAAAACTTTAGTTTCGGAAGGTCATGAAGTTATTGTTGAAAACAATGGTGGGTTTGAAGCTGGATTTGAAAATGATCAATATACAAACGCAGGCGCAAAAATAGCTAGCACTGCAGCTGATATTTTTAATGATGCAGACATAATTGTTAAGGTTAAAGAGCCTCAAAAAGTTGAGGTTGATATGATTAGAGAAAATCAAATTGTTTACACATATCTTCATTTAGCAGCAGCGAAAGAATTAACTGAAGGATTAATTAAATCAAAAAGTGTTAACATTGCTTACGAGACAGTAACAGATGATAATGGGAGATTACCATTATTAGCTCCAATGAGTGCAGTTGCAGGACGTATGTCAGTACAAGCTGGTGCTCACTGTTTAGAAAAAAATCAAAGTGGAAGAGGACTTTTGTTAGGTGGTGCCCCAGGTGTTACTGGTGGAACTGTAGTTATTTTAGGCGGTGGTGTTGTAGGTGAAAACGCAGCAGTAATAGCAACAGGAATGCAAGCTAAAGTGCATATCGTTGATAAATCAGAAGCTAGATTAAAACAATTAGTAGAAATGTTTGGTGATAAAATTATTCCAGAGGAAAGTGATAAAATTGATCTTCCAAAATTAGTTTCTGAAGCAGACTTATTAGTTGGAGGTGTTTTAATTCCAGGTGCTGAAGCACCAAAATTAGTTACTAAAGACATGATCAAAAGTATGAAAAGAGGATCTGTTATAGTTGATGTTGCAATTGATCAAGGTGGATGTGTTGAAACAAGCAAACCAACTACTCACGGTGAACCAACTTATATTGTTGATGATGTTGTTCATTATTGTGTAGCAAATATGCCTGGTGGAGTTCCAAGAACTTCTACTTTAGCTTTAAACAATGCAACGTTACCTTATCTAGTTAAACTTGCTAACAATGGTTATCAAAAAGCATTGAGTGAAGATAAAAACTTTTTGGCTGGATTAAATGTTCACAAAGGAATGGTTACTTATAAGGCAGTTGCAGATGTATTTGGTCACAACTTTGTAGATCCAGGAGAAGCTGTCAAACATTAGTAATGGAAAAAAAGTATCCTTCTAGCACAAAGGTAGTTGTTGTTGGAGGTGGAGTTATTGGTTGCTCTGTTGCTTATCATTTAACGAAATTTGGTTGGAATGATGTTGTTCTTTTAGAAAGAGATCAATTAACATCAGGTACAACTTGGCATGCAGCAGGACTAGTTAGTCAATTAGGTCCAACAGCAGCTGTTACAAAAATTAGAAAATATACTTTAGATCTTTATAAAAAATTAGAGAAAGAAGTTGATCACTCTGCAGGTTTAAGAATTAATGGAGCTTTATCTATTGCTCAAACAGATGCTAGATGGCAAGAACTTCAAAGACAAGCAACTACGGCTCAATTGTATGATGTTGATATTAAGATTTTAGATAAAGATCAAATTAAGAAAAATTATCCAATCATGTACACAGAGGATTTAAAAGGTGGAGTTTTAATGCCAGGTGATGGTGCAGCTGATCCAAGTGGTGTTACACACATGTTAGCAAAAGGTGCAAGATTAGGTGGAGCAAAATTATTTGAGCAATCACCTGTTGAAACAATATTAACTAAAAATGGTAGAGTTAGTGGTGTTAGAGTTAATGGGCAAGATATTGAATGTGAATATGTGGTCCTTGCAACAGGCATGTGGTCTAGACAAATTGGAGAAAAAATAGGAGTTAGTATTCCTTTATATCCTGCAGAACATTTTTATGTAATTACAGAACCAATTGAAAATCTTTCACCAACATTACCTGTAATAAGAGATTTTGACAGCAGCACTTATATTAAAGAAGATGCTGGAAAACTTTTAATTGGAATATTTGAAGGTAAATCAATCCCAGCATTTAAAGATACCAACAAAGTTCCAGAAGATTTTTCATTTGGTGAATTTCCAGAAAATTTTGATCATTTTGAACCATATTTAGAAAAATCCATGAAGCGATTTCCAGTTTTAGAGCAAGCTGGAATTAGAAAGTTTTTTTCAGGACCAGAATCTTTTACGCCTGATACCAATTCTTTATTGGGTGAAGTTCCTGAGGTTAAAAATTTATTTGTTAGCTGTGGTTTGAATAGCATTGGTATTGGTAGTGGAGGAGGAGTTGGAAAAGTAACTGCAGAATGGTTAATGACTGGCCATATTAACGAAGATATTTTTAATTATGATATTAAGAGATTTCAAAAGTTTCATTCAGAATTAGGTTTTATTAAAGATCGTATTACGGAGTCACTTGGAGATTTGTATGGAATGCATTGGCCTTATAAACAACATAAAACATCAAGAAATGTAAAAAAACTACCATACCACAATGAATTAAAAAGTTTTGGTGCATGCTTTGGAGTTTCAGCTGGATACGAAAGACCAATGTGGTTTGCTCTTGATGGAGAAAAAGCAGAGTATGAATACAGTTATAATTACCAAAACTGGTATCCATCAGTTGAATACGAAACTAACAACACACTAACAAATGTTGGTCTATATGATTTGTCTCCTTTCTCTAAATTTGAAATTAAATCCGAGAAAGCACATGAAGATCTTCAGAGAATTTGCACATCAAATATAAAACAGGAACCTGGAAAATGTACTTATACTCATATGCTCAATAAAGATGGAGGAATAGAGACAGATCTTACAGTAGTTTGTATTGATCAAAATCATTTTAGAATAATTAGTTCTGCAGCAACAAGAGAAAGAGATAAATTTCATATTAAAAAGCATCTATCGGATAATGTTGAGTTAACTGACATTACTGATGATTATTGTGTGTTTGGAATATTTGGGCCAAAGAGTAGGCTGTTAATGCAAGATTTAAGTTCAGATGATTTTAGTAATGAAAATTTTAAGTTTGCGAATTCAAAATATATAGAAATTAACGGAACTAAAATATGGACCCAAAGATTATCTTACGTTGGAGAGTTAGGTTATGAGCTTTATGTTAAAAATTCTGATTCTAAAAATATATATGAGAAATTAATAGAAAAAGGTAAAAAATATAATTTATCTAATTGTGGAATGCATGCGTTAGATACTATGAGAATGGAAAGTGGTTTTTTACATTGGGGCCATGATATTTCACCAGAGGAAAATCAATACCAAGCAGGTCTTAACTTTACAATTAGCTATAAGAAAGAATTTAATTTTATTGGAAGAGAAGCACTAGAAAAAATTAAAGATAAAAAAGTAGATAGGAAATTTGCTATGTTTGTCCTTAAAAATAATGAACCAGGAAAACCTCTTCTGCTTCACGATGAACCAATCTATTTTGATGATAAAATAGTTGGAAGAACTACATCGGGAAATTATTCTTTTAACTTCAAAAAAAATCTTGCATTTGGTTATATAAATAATGACTATACAGATGAAGAACTTCTAAATGGAAATATTTCAATAGAAATTGAAAAAATCAAATATCCTGCTGAAATTATCTTTAAACCATTAAAGCAAACTAATTTTAAAAATAGTTAATTAAAAAATTATTGGTATTTAGCTGCAGTTATAAATTCACTGAAACTTTCACACCAAATAACTACGGTATTGTATTTACTTACGTCTACATTTGAAGGAACATCAATTACAAAATTTTCAAAACTTTTGACCTCTCCAACATATTTGGCTGCATCTTTAATTGGTAAAAATTCATCTTCATGTTGTGTAAATTCATTAGTTAGATAAAGTTTGTAATCAGGTCCAGGTGAAATTGAACCGTTAACTGTAATTTTTTTGTTTGAGATTGTAACTTTTGCTTCTCCCCAATGAAATGGATCACTTCCTCTTAAATCTCTTACAAACTCAGTTTGATATTGAGATTTATTTTCATACTCATTAATTTTACTTACCTCGACTGACTCTGGTGCAGTTAAAATTGGTAGAAAATATACACCTAAACCAAACCCAATTATTAAAAAGAAAAAGTGACTGATAAATAGAAAAGTAATTTTTTTTTTCATAAGAAATTTACTTATAGTTGAAAGAGTTAATAAATGTAGTATAAATCTTTCACTTTATGGCGGGGTAGCTCAGTTGGTTAGAGCGCGGGACTCATAAGCCCGAGGTCAGTGGTTCTTGCCCTCATTCCCATTACCTTTTAATCGTTTTTAGTGTCATTGGTCCACACTTGGTCACACAAGAAAGGATATATGGCAAGTTATAGAAGAAGAAATGGCAAGTGGAGTGCCCGAATAAGGCTTAATAAAGATAAACAAATCTCAAAAACATATATCTTAAAAGAGGATGCAGTTAAGTGGGCAAGAGAATGTGAGATTAAAATTCAAAAAGGTTTAATAGAAGATTTAAATCAAGCAGATCAGATCACTTTAAAGGAATTGCTTCAAAGATATAAAAAAGATGAAACAATTAAGAAAAAGGGATTTAAAGAAGAAAGTTATAAAATTGATAAACTCTGCAGACAAGAGATAGCAAATATCAAATTATCAAAACTTACAGTCTTAAAAATAAGAGAGTTCCGTGATGCGTGGTTATTGGACCACGGACCATCATCTGTAAATAAATACACGACACTAATTTCGATGGCGATTAAGTACGGGCAGGAAACTCTTGCAATTTATTTACCCAAAAATCCTTGTGAATTTATTAAACGACTAAGAGAACCTGAGTTTAAAGGGGAAGTTATTGAGCCTGATGAAGAGAAAGTTCTTTTAGAAAAAGCAAAGTATTCAAAAGCTAAATGGTTAAAGTTAGTTATTATACTTGGTTTAGATTGTGGAATGAGACGAGGAGAAATTCTAAAAATTAGAAGAGAGGATATAGACTTTAATAAACATACTGTGATTTTAAGAGAAACTAAAAATGGTTTATCTAGAAGAGTAGGTTTATCTAAAAGAGCTATGGAAGAAATCAATAAACTTCCTATCAATATCAACGGGAAATTAATTAATTGTGAGAGAGGGGATACAGTTGATTTTTATTGGCAACAGTTAAAGAAATGGACTGGAATTAATAAAAGATTTCACTCAACAAGGCATACCTTTGCAACAAGAGCATCTATGAATGGTTGGAGTATTACTGAAATATCAGCTCAAGGTGGATGGAAAGATCTTAAAGTATTGAAAAGATATACTCATATTTCAGCTGAGCATTTAGCTAAGAAATTAAGCAAATAGACTCTCTGTTCAAGATTTGGTAATCTTGGCTTATGGTTAGATTTAATTTGTGGACTTGGTCTAATTCTTTGAGGGTTTGGAAGGCAGCGTTAAAAAAAGAAGAGTTAAGTTATTCTGAAAAAGCAATAAATAAGGGAATTTCATATTTAGAAAACGATGTTTGTGATGCTTTATCTGAAGCGTGTGAAAAAAAAAAATTATACCTAATAAAGGAATTATATTTAGAAAATTTGACACAAAGATTAATGGAATAATATTTCAAAATTTGAGAGATTATTATGATGGTGGCGTTGCTGATTTTCAAACATTTTTAATTGATGTATTTTTTTATTATTTTGGAAAATCAAATACTGATTTAATGCAGGATGAATTTTCTTATTTTAAAAAACTTTTTGATGATATGCCTAATGATTTTAAAAAGGGAATTTCTTTAGCTAAAAAAAATAAAAATAAAAAAAAATTGCTAACTATAGAATTTTTGAATAGTAGGTACTTGAAAAATTAAGTTATGAAAGAAAAAGATATCTATAATTTGAATAAATCTCTTTATAAAAGTTTTTCCCGAGAAATCTTGAGTGCAACACAATATATAAACAATCTATACCCAGATTTTGACAGTGGTAAAAAAGTTTTTGAAAATACAGAAAAATTTAAAAATGGAAAAGAAATTTGGATGGCCAATAATGATGGCCATGAATTTTGCCATTTTGAAAATGAATATAAGAATGGATATGTATTTTTTTTTAAGATTTGGTATCCAAATCATGCAAAAATTCATTATAACTTACCCAATGTAACATCTCGATTATATTTAGCATTTCAAGAGAGGCTATATTCTAATGATATTCCAGAATTAAAAGGATATCCTGATGTTGACCTTTTTCGGATCGAGTATAATCGTGGTCTCGATACATTGTTTGGTTTTGGCAATGATAGAAAATCTTTTTATGAGCTAAAAAAAGATGAGGCAATAAGTAAATTGAAAAAAATAATTTTAGACCATGCAAAAGTTATTGAAAAATCTGAAAAAAAATTTTTAAAATGAATTTCATTCAAAACTATTTCCAAAAAAGAACAAATATTATGGTTGCTAATCAAGACTATGAATTAGCTCAGGAATTTATGAATATGGATTTTTCATTTGGATTAAATCAAGATGGTAGTATGAAAGATGGAAAAACAGTTGGGGCATATTTGTTTCAAATGGAGGGTATATTTTTAGATCTGACTGATAGAACATTAAGTCATCCAAGAGTACCTTACGCACACGAAGAAAGAGGTGGAAAATTTGCTAATTTAGTTAAAGAATTTGGTTTTGGTAATAGAAAAATAATTTGGAAACCTTCAGATTTATTTGATTTAGATGCTTATATGGATGCTCATTGGTTTCCAGAGCAGCTAGAAATGTATCATTTAGAATACAAGGAGATGCAAGACGCCAAAGATCTATATTGTGAAAGATCTATCAGTTTTTTAGACTATTTTTTCAAACGACTTGATATTTATAGAGCTTGTGAGATGCCTACTTTTCTAAAATACTATAGAGGCGTTGATTTAAACAAATACAAAGACAAAATCAGAAGAATTACAGATGATTACCCTTATCAAAATGAGAGAGGTGAATTTATTTGAAAAATCTGAGGATAACTCATTATCTTATTTTGAAATCTTAAATTCTATTTGTTAGCTTCAGAAGTAAACAAAATGCTTCAGACCAATCAAATACGTATGAATTTAACTGAAAAATTAAAAGATTTAGAGACTAAAATAATAGAAACTAGGTTCAAAAAGAGAAAACATAGAGAAAAGGTTGAGAAGCGAGAAAAAGAAATTCATCAAAAAGTAATTAAAATTTGGAACAAAGAAGTATTAAACAATAAAAGTTTTCACTCCAAATTAAATCAAATCTTATCTACTTTTAAAAAAATAGATCCTAAGAACAAAAGATATTTTTGGAAAATATTTGAATTTGATATTTCTAAAAAAGAAAATTTAAAAGATAATTTTACTTTTTATATTAATAATGAAAGATCTTCTCTACAACTAAATTTAAGTGGTCTTTATACGGATATAAATGTTAATGGTGAAAGTTTTAAGATAGATAACGTTCAAAAAGCAAAAGAAATCTATTTAAATGATATAATAGAAATTTTTAGGGACCAGAATTAAAAACTTGAGTGTGAGCAATCATCAGATTAAAATTTTAAAATAATATTATGAATATAGGAAACGGATTAAAAGCAATTGTTAATGTTGCGTTCTGGTTATGGGTAATATTAGGTGCTTTAATTATCATAGGTGGATTTAATAAAGATAGCTCAGGTCAGATATTATTTGGAGTTATTGGTGGAATATTTGCACCAATAATAATCAGATTGGTGATTTTTTACATTATAAATTCTTTTAAATGAAGAAAGATTTTAATTAGAAACCTAATGCAACAAACAAAAGTAAGTCTTTTAATTTTTATATTTTTTATCAGCTTATTTTTAATATCTACAGTATCTGCTCATTCTGGTAGAACTAACTCAAAAGGATGTCATAATAAAAAAAGTGACAACACTTATCACTGTCATAAAAAAAATAAAAAAAGTAAAGAGACCAAAATTACATCAACCAAAATTAGAGTTATAGATGGAGATACAATTCACCTTGGGAATAAAAAAATTCGTTTCTCAGGGATAGATGCTCCTGAGAAAAACCAAACATGCAGCTTAAATGGAGAAACAATTTTCTGTGGAATTATTGCAAAAAAAAAATTAGAGCAAAAAATTTCTAAAAATATTGTAAAATGCGTTAAGGAAGGATTAGATCGGTACAATAGAATCATCGCAGAATGTTTTGTTAATGATCAAAGCTTGTCGTCATTTCTTGTTCGCTCTGGATATGCTTTTGCTTACAAAAAATATTCAAATAAATTTGTCGAGGACGAAAATTATGCAAAAACAAATAAATTAGGATTATGGAATACAATTTTTGAATATCCTTGGAAATTCAGGGAAAAAAGGTAGTTTTTTATAATTTTATATTAGGTTACATTAAATTACTGTTAGAATAAAACAAATGTCTATAAAAAACTCCCTATTTAAATTTCCAGATATTTTTAAAAAAAAATCATTGGATGCGCTGACAAACTCTTCCACTGAGTTTCCTTTGTTAGATGTAGAGTCGCTTTGTGAAGAGTGGCGAGTTGCAAAAATAGGCGAAGATGATGGAAAAAAAAATATACCTTCTTCATCAACAACTTCCCACGGCTCTAACGAACAGCAAATTATAGCTAGTTTCTCAGGTGTTTTGACTGAAAGAAAAAATCAAGCAATATCTCATGTTCAGGATTTAGACAGGCAATTTGGGAACATGAAACTTAGTGAAATGGTATCTCAACTTAATACTTTTGCAAGAAATGCAAAGAATTCATTTGAAAAAGTTATTCAAAAGGCTGCAGATAAATTGCAGCAATCAAAATCAAGTTATGAAAGTTTTAATAAAAAATATGAAAAATTTAAAAATGAAAATGAATTGGAATACGAGCCACATTATCCACCAAGTCGGGTATTGCTATTTTCAATTTTATTTATTGAGGTTCTGGTAGAGACTTTCTTTAACTTTAGTTTTTTTAAAGATGTTTCAGAAGATTATATTATTGGAGGAGTAATAACTGCATTTTTTCTTTCATTAATAAATGTAGGTGTCTTAGGCTGGTTCTTTGGAAAAAATTGTTTCTGGTACAAAAATCACGTCAATAATAATAAAAGATTGTTTGGCTGGTCGTCTTTTGGAGTTTTTATAATTCTAGCTATTGTGCTTAATTACTTTGTTGCAAATTATAGAGCTATAGCAACAAAAGCTACAGTAAATGAAACAGCTTTCAAATTTAATGAAGTTTTTGATAACATGTTTTCACTAATCCACCCACTAAGTTTAAATGATTTATTTCTTTTTCTTATTGGATTTGTAGCTGCAATTATAGCTTTTGTTACTTCTTATAACGTGGATGACAATTATCCTGGATATGGAAAAATTCATAGACAACTTCAAGATATACGACAAGAATACAATGAAACTAAAAATATTATTGAAGAAGAATTAGACTCTATACAAAAACAACAAATAAGAGATGTTTCAAAATTATCTGACGATTTAAGAGTAAATTATAATATGTCAACTTCAATAATTGCAGACGAAGAGACATATTTGTTAAAATTAAAAAATAGTCACAGATATCTAGAACAGACATGCAATGTATGTTTGCGAAAATATCAAGAAAACAACGAGTCTAATAGAAATAAACCTAAACCAAAATATTTTGGGAAAAAATATAAATTTAATGATGATTTAAAAATTAAAAATAATTTAAAAGAAAATAAAAATATTCTAAAAAAAGCTTCTGTGTATGTTGATCAAATAGGAGTGCACCTAACAAACGCTAAAAATGAAATTACAAATAATTATGAAGCAGCTAGAGATAGATTTAGAGTAGTTGAAAACAAAAACAAACTTAATTAATGAGCTTTAAAGATAAAAAAAGATCAGGAGATTTAATGGGTTATTTAATAATAGCCGTTGTATCTGTCGCGTTTATATTTGGTGGTGTATATTTTTTTATTAATGAAGAAAAAAAAGTCAAAATAGACCCAAAAACATTTTGTCCTAAAGAAAATAAAGAAAATTATGGAAAAACAGTTGTTCTATTAGATTTAACTGACGCTCTCAACAAGGCTCAAAAAGAATTCTTTTTAAAGGAAATTCAAGAATTAAAAAGTAATTTACCAAAACACCATAGCCTCACAATTTATAACTTAGACGAAAGTCTAGATTTAAATACGAATAGAAAGATCAATATGTGTAATCCTGGCACAATAGAGGATATTAGTACCACGTACCAAAAGATTTCTATTAATCCAAAAGAAATAACAAAAAGATGGAACGAAGGTTTTTCTAATCAAATAACAAATGTAATTAATAACATCATAATAGAAGAAGATGGTCAAAGTTCTTCTCCGGTAATGGAGATGTTTCAATTGATTGCTTTAAATGAATTTAAAGGCTTTGAGGGTGTAGATAACAATATAATTATTTTTTCAGACATGATTCAAAATACAAGACAGATGTCTATGTATCAAAATGGATTAACTCCTTTTAAAGAGTTTAAAAAGAGTGAATATTATAAAAAAGTACATACAAATCTTGAGTCAAATGTAGCCATAGAGCTTTTGGTTATTCAAAGAGATGGCTCCAGGAATATGCAAAGAACCAAGCAGTTTACAAATTTTTGGGTTCAATTTTTTGTAAATGGAAATAAAGCTAAAGATTTTAAACTTACCTTTGTTGATGGATAGATATTATGAAAAAAGTAAAAAAATTTTATTTTGATAAATTAGATGATAGTTCCGTAAAATATGTATTCTTTGGAACATATTTAATTGGAGCAATTGTAATAGCTTTAGGATTTAAAATTCCTGGAGAATTTACAACAACTTTTATCTTATTTGGTCTAATGATCTTTTATTTGTTTGGAGTACTATTTCTAAATAAAAAATTTAATAAATTTGTCCGTGATGAACAGTTGGGTGATAGTTTTTACTATTTGGGGTTTTTGTATACATTAACAGCTTTAGCAGTTTCCTTGTTTGGTATTGATGAAGATGTAAATGATTTACTAAAAAACTTTGGTATAGCAATAACAACAACATTGGTTGGTTTAATTGGAAGAATAGTCCTTAGTCAATTTCGTGAAAATCTAGATGAAATTAAAGAAAAAGCTGAAGCTCAAATTTCAGAGTCGGCTCGTAAATTAAATACTCAACTTATTGCATCAATAGACATATTAAAAAACCAATCTGTTAATATTTCAAAAAACACTGATAAAGCTTTGCAGGATAGTTCATCTAGTTTAAGAAAATACATGGAGGAAAATAGCAAGATACTTCAAGATAGTACCCAAAAATCTAAAGAGGTTATTGATGAATTTAATATCAAAGCGAGCGATATTACAAAAAAAATTTCTAAAATAAATATACCGACAGATAAATTTGTGGAATTTCAAGATGCTACAGATAGTATAGTAAGAACTTTAAATGATTTAGAAGCTGGTTTAAAAAAAAGTTCTGCAGAAAGTGAAATACATAAGGTTTCAGAAAATTTTAAATCATTAAATGCATCTATTTCAAATCAATCAAAACTTCTTAATGAGGAATTTGCAAATAGTAAGGAAACTCTAGAAGCTCTCTCTAAAAATTTAGTAAATGTTGCGAAATTTATTTCGGATAATTTAAAAAAAAATAAGTGATTAATCTCAGAGAACGTAGACGGCAGTTATTAAATCTTACTATCACTGAGATAATTTTAATTTTATTGTTTTTAATTTTATTAATTACAGCTTCACTAATTCAGAAAAACAAAGATTTAGAGAATGAAGTTGAAAATTTAAGATTATTAAATGAAGAGTTTAAAAATTTAGATGTTAATTCAGCTAGGCTTGTTGAATTTAGAAAATTTGAGGATGCGATAAAAGAATTAAAAGAAAATAATGGTGACTTTGCTGATATGGAAATAGAAGAAATTATAGGCGAATTAGTCTTAGCTAGAGATAATTATAACGAAATTAAGGAGAAAGAAAGCGAGATTGCAAAGTTGATGAATAAATTAGAGGATTATGAGAAAACTAGAGATCAACTTGCATATTACAAAGAACGATTTGGTAATGATTATCCTCCATGCTGGAAGAAAGAAGGCAGCATGAGCAGGCCAGAATATTTATATGATGCTATTATCAACGATGTTGGAATAGTGTTATTAAATACTGACAATAGATACCCCCATAGAATTGCTGAAAGAAAAGAACTTCCTTTAAATAGTATAGTGGAAAATGTTTCTCTAAATTCTTATCAATTTTTAAATCAAACAAAAGAAATTTTTGAATTAACTAAAGAAACTTGCAGACATTATCTTCTAGTTAAAGATCAGTCTGGAAATAATAAAAATCATTTTAAAGAATACCTAAGTGCAATTGAGGATCGGTTTTATAAATATGAAGATAAGTAACAAAGATAAAATCAATGAACATTTCAATGAAATTAAATCTGAAACTATATTTATGGCTTTAAAAGAAAGAAAATTCAAAGGTATAAAAAGATATGAAATTAATCATTTGTTAAAAACTTATAATATGAATCAAGTTTTTTCATATTTGAAGATTAGATATAAAAAAAATAATTTATTAAAATTCTATGCAATTTCGTTAATTTTATTATTAATAACTTTTTCAAGCTTTGTTGCTTATAATCATTTGATTTTAGAAAATTATATTTTAATCGATTATTTAAATTTAAAATTTATTAATAGTTTTAATTTTGTAAGTTTTTTCAATATTTTATTAATTTTGATAATTTTAAATATTTTTTTATGTTTATATGAATTGGTAATACGAGTTTTTAATTTAAGGTTTGTTAGAAAAATAAAATAGTCTAAGCGAATTTAATATAGGAATAATCTTTTCATTTTTAGAATATAAATTTTATAGTGAATTAGACAGACATAGTTTTTTCTGCTAATAAAAATAATGAGGACTCTTTTAATTTGTTTTATTTTAATAACAACATCTTTAAAAGCCGAAAGTGTATTTCCATTAGATCCTGCAATTAATTATGGAAAGCTTGAAAATGGATTAACTTACTACATAAGAGAAAACTCAGCACCCGAAGATAAAGTAACCATAAAATTACTTATCAAAGCAGGTTCTATAATGGAAGAAGAGCATCAAAGAGGACTTGCTCACTTATTAGAGCACATGGCCTTTAACGGCTCTAAAAATTTTCCAGATAGAAAAATAGATGAATATTTATCCTCAATAGGATTGAATTTAGGATCTCACTATAATGCAGGTGTATCTTATTTTAAAACTACTTATGATTTTGAAATTCCCACAGACGATAAAAAAGATGTCGAAACGGCAATTCAAATATTAGCTGATATTGCCAAAAATTTAAATCTTACACCTGAAGCATTTGAGAGAGAACGTAAAATAGTAGAAGAGGAATATCGAACAGATATTGGTGGTTATAGTAATTACTTCGATGAATTACATAAATATATTCATAAAAATTCGAGATTATTATATCGAAAACCAATTGGGCAATTAGAGGTTATACAAAACTTTATATACGAGGATGTCATTAGCTATTACAAAAAATGGTATCAGCCTGAGCGAATGGGTTTGTTTGTTATTGGTGAAATAAACTCTGATGAAATATTAGATTTGATTAACAAATATTTTGGAGCATTTGAAAATACTACAGAAACTAAGGATCCTAATTATAAAATCCCTGATTTTAAAGAAAATCAGTTCTTTTCATATCAAGATGCTGTCCAAGAAGACATCGTATTTGGTATTTGGAAAAAAGATGATTTTAAAAAATACAATACTATTGAAAACTTCAGACATGCAATCATCAGTTATTTAGCAGATGATATTTATAATAGAAGACTTCAAGAGATTAATGAAACTAATGAAGCAGCATTTAATCGTGCTTATATCTATGAGTACCAAGTTTCTGATTTGGATATGTACTATTTGTATGTGACTACCTTAAAACAAAACTCAATCATGCAAGGAATAGAGGATAGTCTTACGATTGCAGAACAAGTAAATAGATATGGTTTCTTGGAAAATGAATTGGAACTAGCTAAAAAAAGACGTTTAGATTATTTAAAACAAGCATCTATTGAAGAAACTACCAGAACTTCTGAGGACTTTATTGAAGAATATACTGATCATTTTCTATTTGATGAGATGATATCGGGAATAGATAAAGAAGTTGAGTATACAGAAGATATTTTAAAAACAATTTCAGTAAAAGATTTGAATGATTATTTCAGAAATTTCTTTAAAGAAGAAAATCGAATTATATCCATTGTAGCTCAAGATCAAATTGAGAATATGCCAACAGAAGAACAGATTGAAAATTTAATTAAAAAAGTAAGTACTAAAGAAATTGAGCCCTACCAGTTTGAAATAAAACAAGTTGAATTAATTAATGAAGATCTAAAAGGATCTAAAATCATTAAAAGAAAAAGATTTCCAAGATCAGATATCACCAAACTTACATTAGAAAATGGTGCAGATATTTATTTAAAGAAAACAGATTTTAAAAAAGATGAAATTCAACTGAAAGCATTTAGTTATGGAGGATTTTCTACAGCTAGTTTAGATAAACTTGCTTCAGCAAAATATGCAGAGGATGTTTTAAGCTATGCTGATCTTGGTGAAATTTCAGTTGTAGAAAAAGAAAACTTATTCCAAGAAAATTTTGTAGATGTTTTTCCAACTATTACTGAAGGTGGTGAAGGTGTAACGGGTAAATCTAACAATGAAAATTTAGAAAATATGTTCAAGATGCTTTACTTAAATTTTACAGATTTAAGAGTGAAACAAAATCATATAGACCGTTTTAAAGAAATAAAGATTAATCAATATTATATAGATAAAGAGAACCCCAAACATCAATCTGATTTAGAATATAGAAAAAAACTATACCAAGACCATCCAAGGACCCAATATCCAACTGATGAGGTCCTCAAACAAATTAATTTAAAAGATGTTCAAGAATTTTATGAAGATAGATTTATAGATGGGGGTAGTTTTGATTTTGTAATTGTTGGAGATTTTGAATTTGCAGTTATTGAACCTTTAATTGAAAAATATATTGGAAGTTTATCTGATCTTAAAAGAGAAGATCCTTATATTGACCATGGCATAAGATACACACAGGCGAAAAAATATAATGAATACAGAGAGGAAGATGCAAAAAAAGCTAATATTTTCAGGATTTATTTCAAAGATTACAAATATTCATATCGAGATAAAACGAAGTTATATTTGTTGCTAGCTGTTTTAGATAAAATGCTTTTTGATCAAATAAGAGAGAAAGATAATCTTGTTTATTCTATTTCATCAGCAAAATATTTTGATGAAAAAGTACCAAAAGAAATAACTAGTTTTTATATATATTATACAGCAGATCCAAATAACGTTGACTTGATTAACGGCAAAATAAAAGAATTATTAGAAAATATTCAAAATAAAAAATTTGATCAGAAAATACTTGAAGAACAAAAGATTGCTTTAAAGAAAGATTTTGATGCGGGTTTAAAAACTAATAGTTTTTGGCTTAGTTCAATTTTAAATGCTGCAAAATATAATCAAAATATTGAAAAACTTACTTATTTAAATTCTATTATTGATAGCATTACCTTAAGGGATATCACAAAACTAGCAAAACAGCTCTTTGATGAAAACTATTTTGAAAGTGCTGATTTTATTTCTGAATAATTTAACGATGTATTAAAAAAATGAATACTGAGTTAGCATTATTAAAATTTATTAAATATTATATTAAACACAATCCAGACGAAAATGGACAAAATTATAATGCTGATCAGGCAAATCTTGTCGAAACATTTGGTTATTCATTAGTTGAAAAAGTTCTTCCAAAAACATTTGAAGATAATATTGTTGAAAATAAAATGAAATTGAAATCAAAAAGAATAAAAGATGATTACGTTCGAATTCCTTTAACACCTATTCAGATATTACATTTTAAACTTTTATATAATATTGCTTACTTAAATAGGCTTTATCCAGATAAAATTAATGATTTGAATTTATCAGAAGATTTATCTGAATTATTAGATGATGAAAATAAAATATTAAATTTATATAATGAGATTAAAAAAATTGGATTAAATTAATGAGTCCCGAAGAAACAATTTTATTTTTAGAAAATTCAACTCCTAATGAAATATATAAATTTTTTGAAAGTAAAAATAAATATGTATTTAAATTAAAGCATCCATTAATTCAAAAATTTATCAAGGATGATAATAAACTTGTTTTAATGGCCCTTGCAAAGTTTTCTCTCGATTTTGAAACTGTTAAATACCTTTATGCAAATTCGAAAGATACGGCAATAAGAGTGGCTGCACTTAGTAATGACAAGCAGTTTTTTGATTTAATGTTTCATACCTTTCCAGGAACACCTATAATTAAGGAAGTTAAAGAATTTATTTCCAAAGCATCTTATTCAGAATTTAAGGCTCATTTTCAAAATAAAAACTTTAGCGAAAGTCAAATTATTGAATTTCTTGAAAAAAAATCTCCATATGAAGATATTGAAGATGAGAAATATAAAGCAATTTTACTTTGTTTATTAAATAATCCAAACAGATTATCTAAATACGATATAGGTAACATGCCAGAAGATGGTTATACATGGTATGAAAACAATAAGGTTTCAGAACTTTTTCCAGAAGTTTTTAAAAAATATTTTCCTAAATCTTTATATGATTTAAATAAACTTATTGATGTTTGATGCATCATTCTTGGTCATGATTCTTTATGCTTAATCTTATAATCATAAGATAAGCTTCAAAAAGAGAGTCTAAAATATAGCTTTTTTGAACGTATTGACCTTAAGAAATAAATAATTAAATTAAATTTATCGCAGTGAAGCGAGGGTGCTACTCAATGGACATCAATTGATGAAAAAGCCATAAGTCACGACATAAAATAGACCGCTGTAAAAACTAAGGCTCGCACGAATTTAAAAACTCTAAATTCATTTACAATAAGCAGACGACAAAAAGAATTTGATTTTGTTTTTTTGGAAATTAACTTTCAAAGTTTGTAAGTGATAGGACAGGGCTTACAATTCTTTGTAATTCCAATCAAATCTAGATCTAGTCTTTTGATACTTGTAATGGGCTGAGCAGTTCATGTCGTCTGTAATTGTTCAGTCCATAACAAGAAAAAGACATGAATAAAGTAACCCAAAAAGTAAATGAATACCTTAGTAAAGGTTTAAAAGTAATCCCTTTAACAAAAAATAATGATGGAAAAGGTTGTATTGTAAAAGGTTGGCAGACTAAAATATTTACTGCTGATAATTTCACAGAAAATCATAATGTTGGAATAAATATAGGCTTGAGTAATTTGGTCGATATTGATTTAGATTCAAAAAACGCTGAGATATTTGGTTCTAAGTTCCTCAATCCAAATACTATGATATTTGGAGTTAAACCTCATAAAGGTTTAATACTAAAAACTCATTTTCTTTATAAGAATTCCAATAATCTAAAATATCTTAAAAGAGAATATCCAGACAAAAGTACAATTGCTGAGCTTAGAGTTGAGGGTAATACTGTATGCCCTCCCTCTATTGCTAAATCAAAATTGTGTAAAAACGATTGGGTAGAGCGAGTATCAATTAGGGAGGATGGCCCAATAGCCACGGACCAGGACCTTTTGAAAAAGTTTAATAAATTGTGTGCTGCAAGTGCTCTTAGATATTTGTTAGAAAAAAGAAATTCTAACAATATCCCTTTTGTTAAGCTGGCCTCATGTTTATTGAAGTATACAGATTGGGATCAAAAGGAGAGATGGTGGTTTGTTGAGGCAATTGTTTCAACGCTGCCCAAGTTTAATTGGCGAGATATTGAATATAAATTAAAATCTATTGAAAATAATCACTCCAAGGAAAATACTAAATCTTCGGGATACAAAGCTTTTGCTGAGGAAGTTTCTGTAAGTTCTAGTTATGCTAAAGATTTATTTTCATGGATAGGAAAAGTTAATTCTGATGAAGAAAAAAAAGACACCAAAAAGATTGTAGATTTTTTTTCTAATAGGATGCTCGGTTATGAATTTAAAATGGAAATTAAAAGAGAATTTTTAATAAATCCTATAATCCCTAAAGAAGGTCTTGGTATTTTAGCAGGTAGACCAAAATCAATGAAATCTTTTTTAACTTTAGATCTAGCATATTCAGTTCAAAATCAAGAAAGTAATTTTCTTAATCAAGGCTTGATAGATCACGGAGATGTACTTTTGTTAGCCCTTGAAGATAACAAAGACTCTATGGCACTTAGAATACAAGGGATGAAATATGCTGATAAAATTCATCCAACAACTTTTGTGGATTTTAATTGTCCGTTATTGACACAAGGATTGGAAGAATCTTTGTCTGAATGGTGCTCTAAAGTTAGCAATCCAAGGTTCGTGATTATTGATACCTTTCAAAAGATAAAACCACTCTCAGGTCAGGGACAGGGAAAAGCTAATGCCTATGAAATAGATTATTATTATTTAGGTAAGTTAAAAGATTTAGCTCATAAACATAAATTATTTATTTTATATGTTCACCATTTAAAACAAGCTTCTATGGATTATTCTTGGGACAGGATTATGGGATCTACTGGTCACCAAGGTGTCCCAGATGCAATGTATATGTTGGACAGGGATGAAGTTGGAAACAGGGCTACGCTCAAAGGGCGGGGTAGAAACTTTAAAGATTTTAGCTTTGATCTTGAGTGGAATTCACAAGAATTAAAATATAGTTATTCCGGTGACTCATATGTAATTAAGACTGAGTTTCATAAGAAAAAAATTTATTTAGCAATGAAAAGCTTAGCTGAGGATAATAGACATTCAGTGAAACCAAAAGATGTGTGTTCGACCCTGAACCTTGTGACACAAAAAGAAAAATCAAATATCAGTAAAAATATGCAAAGAATGAAAGACAAAAGTGAGTTAAATCAAGGTGAGAAATATGGTGAGTACAAGCTGGCGTGCGATCTTTCCCAGATAGATAAAGATGGAAATCTAATACCCAAAAAGGTACCATTCTAATTAAAAGCTGTCTTATTAGTCTTATCTGTCTTTTTAATTAAGGACAGCTAGGACTAAAAGGACTTTATATACTTTATATTTCTTATGTCTCTGCTTGAGGGTATTAACCAGGTTTAATTGACCAATATTGATCTGATTAAATTAAAAGAATTGTTTAAAACTCTATATTTTTCATGGGTATTTTTTAAATTTAATCGGTCAAGGTTCCGTGTTCCGTGAGCCTTTTCTCATTGTCCAAGGCTCACGGACCAAACACTATTTGGATTTTTTATTTACAACATATGAAACGTTAACTTCCTTCGTAGTTCTAGTGTTTTCTATTTCATAAGCATCAACAATTGCTTGGTGAAAAGGGGTAATTGGTTTTCCAAGTTTTACTTGTAGTTTTATATAGTCATATAACTCTTTAACTGTCGCCATTGTTACCCCCGTTTTTGTTCTTAATGAAGCTTACGGTGATTTCTTTAGTTGTAGGTTGTTCTTTATCTTTCTCAAACATTTCAATGTAACTTTCTCCAAACATACCAATGTCTACACCTTTTCTTTTCATCTTTTTCAATTCTTCATAGACCCCTTTAATTGTTGCCATATACATCTCCTTTCTTGTTTTTGATGAAAGTAGCACTTACTTGTTTGGTTGTTTGTGGTACCTCTGCTTCATAAGAATTAACAATTGATTGTTGGAGAATACCAATTTTTTCTCCATTTCTTTGTTTTTGTTTGATTAGATCGTACAGTTCTTTGACTGTTGCCATATTGCCTCCTTTAGCGTTAATGTTTAATGTCCGAAGCAAGTAGAGTTATTTCTAAATCACGGACAATTAATCTTAATAAAAATAAATTTTAAAAGCTATGAAAAAATCATAGAAATTTATAAAAATAATCAAGTATTAAGATTGGAATTCCATAAGTTAACATATTAATTAAACCCACAATTGGCAAAGCAACGAAAGTATCATTTTTACTTTTTACATACTTGAATTTTTTTGTTGGTTTAATGTTGTGAGCAGAATAATGACCAACTAATAAACTTGAAACATACCAGTAAATACACCCAAAAAGATTTAGCTGAACACTGATCTTTTTAGAGACAATAATAAAGAAAATCGTTAATAAGGCTATTGATATATGATTTATATATCCAATTTTTTTAAAGTCTTTTAAAATTTCATTCATAACAAGATGAAAGTTTTTTAATTATCTGCATCCTAAGTTTTTATATTTATCCCAAAATTTGTTTCTTTTATAGTAATCGCAATCTGCATCAAATTCTCCATCTTCGTAACCCTCCATATATGATTCTGAGCTTTTTTTTGGAGAATATCCCTCCCAGGCATCTTCATATCCTTTGTCATAGTCATTTGAAGAGTCACCGCATCCATTCAACAATAAACCAAGAATCACGATCACTAAAAGCTTTTTCACAATCCAAGATTAACAAATCCTGAACAGAGAGTCTAACTGATCATATTGGCTAAAGGTCAAAATATAAGTAACATCACATTCAAAATAACAATTTAAGTAAGTTAATTTTCTTTCTAATTAAGAACTAAATTTGGGACCCTATTTTTGGTCCACACATGGTCACACAGTAATAGCTTTAAAGAAAATAATCGCTTTTAATTTTATTTTTTTATACTATGTTGCAAACAAAAAATGTTGTGATTGTTGGATAATGATCACGATTAAGTAATGGCGGGGTAGCTCAGTTGGTTAGAGCGCGGGACTCATAAGCCCGAGGTCAGTGGTTCGATCCCACTTCCCGCTACCATTCTAGATGATCTACATATTCTTGGGACACTCAGGGGACACTGAGAAAGGTAAGGATATGGCAACAATAATTAAAAGAAACAACAAGTGGCAAGTAAGAATTAGAAAAAATAACTCAAATCAAATAAGCAAAACTTTTTTAAAGAAATCAATAGCCCTAAAATGGGCAAGGGAAATAGAAAATAAAATAGAAAAGAATTTCTTTGAAGATCTAAGTCAGGCAAACTCAATAACTCTAGGTAAGATGCTAAAGGAATATTTAGCTAATGTAACAAAAAATAAGAAAAGTTGGAAAAGTGAAGGATATAAAATCAATAAGCTTTGTAAGCATGAAATATCTAAAGTTAGCTTAGCAAAATTGAATCCATCAATAATTCTTAAATTTAGAGATGAGTTATGTGGTTATTTAAATCCAAGCACAGTAAACAAATATATTATCTTGATAAATGTAACAATTAAATATGCAAGACATATACTTGGAATTTATCTTCCAACAAATCCTTGTGAGTTTATTAAACGTTTAAGAGAACCAGAGTTTAAAGGTGAAGTCATAGAACCTGATGAAGAGAAAGTTCTTTTAGAAAAAGCAGAACATTCAAAAGCTAAATGGTTAAAGTTAGTTATTATGCTTGGTTTAGATTGTGGAATAAGACGAGGAGAGATTCTAAAAATTAGAAGAGAAGATATAGACTTTAATAAACATACTGTGATTTTAAGAGAAACTAAAAATGGTTTATCTAGAAGAGTAGGTGTATCTAAAAGAGCTATGGATGAGATCAATAAACTTCCAATAAATATTAATGGAAAACTTATTAATTGTGAGAGAGGGGATACGATTGATTTTTATTGGCAACAGTTAAAGAAATGGACTGGAATTAATAAAAGATTTCACTCAACAAGGCATACTTTTGCAACGAGAGCATCCATGAACGGTTGGAGTATTACAGAAATATCTGCTCAAGGAGGATGGAAGGATCTTAAAGTATTGAAAAGGTATACTCATATTTCAGCTGAGCATTTAGCCAAGAAACTAAGATATAGTGAGTCAAAGTGACTCGAATAAATTAATAAATAAGTTTAAATTTACAGTTAAGATTCATTATGAAAAAACAACTTAAATTTATCGATTTATTTGCTGGCATTGGTGGATTTCATTTAGCTTTAAAATCTTTAGATATGAAGTGTGTATTTACCTCGGAAATAGACAAGTATGCTAGAAAAACTTATTCAGCAAACTTTAAGGATAAATATTTAGATCATCCAGACCTATTCGCTGGTGATATTTGGAAGGTAGATTACAAAAAAATACCTGACTTTGATATCTTATGTGGTGGTTTTCCTTGTCAGCCTTTTTCTCAAGCAGGGCATAAAAAAGGATTTAAGGATAATAAAGATGGAAATTTATTTTTTGCTATTGAGGAAGTTTTAAAAGCAAAAAAACCTTCAGCTTTCTTTTTAGAAAACGTCAGACATTTAAAAAACCATGATCAAGGTAATACATTTAAAGTCATATATAAAACCCTACAGAATTTAAATTATACATTTGATTATAAAGTTATTAAGGCATCTGAGTTTGGTTTACCCCAACACAGGCCTAGAATTTATATGGTTGGTTTTTATAAGCCTAGACTTAAAGAAATGTATAATGAAATGTCATTTACTTTCCCAAGAGAAAAACCTTTGAAAAAAACTATGTCAGATATTTTTGGCGGTAAAGTTACAAAAGAACTTAACAGTAATGAAGAGAGAAAAATTGGTTTTACATTAAGAGTAGGGGGAGGAAGATCTCCTATTGATGATAGAAGAAACTGGGATGGATATGTTGTTAATAATAAAGTTGTTAGAATTTCTCCACAACAAGGTCTAGAGATGATGGGTTTTCCTAAAAAATTTAAAATGCCAGTTTCAAATAATCAAGCTATGAAACTTTTAGGAAATTCTGTAGCAGTAAATGTTGTTAAAGAAATAGGCAGTTTAATTAAATACCATTTAGAAAATTTTTCTAAATAGAATGTTTCTTCACGGCAGAAAGAATCTCTTCAGGAAAATTTTTCTTAGGAATTTTATAATTTAATTCACCATCGCTTCCGCTTAATTGGTATTGCTCTCTTCGATACCTATGAGCTTTTACCCATTCAGCTAAATCAAAATTATCATCTAAAAGTTTTTTTAATCTCTTATAATTTACACATGTTATTCCATCTGAACCACATACCATAACAAGGAATGTCTCCTTATGAAGTTCGCTTATCGCTTTCAATTCTACTTGATGGATTTTTTTAAATGTAAACACCCACGGTGTCATTCTTTTTGCGGAATATTTTATATAAATACCAATGTTTCCATTAATTGTGAAAGTTGCATTACTCTCTGACGGAAACGTTTGAATTGAAAGTTTCTCTCCAAAATTAATGAGCTTAGTTAAGACTGCACCATGATAAAATTCAAATTTGTCTATAGTCATAATATAAATTTTATGTTTAAATAATATTATGTCATTCAATTTAGATCAAATAATTAAAAAATCTGAACCAAATCAATACAAAAAAAGGATAAAACTTTTAAAAAATGAGAAAGGTTTTGACACCTCAAATATAGAAGATGTAGTAGAGGAAGTTTCAAAAAATATTTTTCACGAAAAATGTAAAGCACTTGTAATTTATGGTGAACCACAAAGTGGAAAAACTGAAACCATGATTGCTCTTACGGCTAGATTATTAGACGAGGGCAAAAAACATATATTACTCTTAGTTACAGATAACGTTAAACTAAGAGATCAAAATTTAGGTATATTTGCTAAATCAAGAATTAATCCAACACCTCAAGATAATCTAGATTTTTTAAGAGAGGTTAAAGAAAATAATTTGAATATAGCAAAAGTACCTTTCATAATTTTTTGTAAAAAAAATGCATCTGAGTTGAGAAAACTTATCAACGAAACTAAGCTTGCAGAATTAGATGATCTTATAATCATTGATGATGAGGCAGATTACGCAACACCTAACTCAAAAGTAAATAAAAAAGATAATTCAAATGAAGCAAGAGAACTAAGGTCAGTAATTAACGGCTTAATAAAAAATATAATGAACAAAAATGGTATCTGGATAGGTGTAACTGCAACACCAGGTAGATTAGATTTAAATAACACCTATGCAAATGAAACAAATAGATGGGTCTATTTACCACCTCATAGTAAATATTATGGTCAGTATCATTTTTTTCCCGCAAACTATCGTAAAGAGCATAAAAAGGCCTTTGATTATCACGTAACATTTTTAGGAGAAAGTGGTGACGATCCTTCATATATAAAAAAGGCGGTTTATAAATTTTTAGTAACTGTTGCAAAAAAAAATATTGAGAAAATTAAAAAAAATATTCCAGAAGAAAATTTCTCAATGATTGTTCACACAAGCACAGGTAAAGAAGGTCACAAAGAGGATTTTAGAATTGTAAACGACCACATATTTAAACACTTAAAAGAGGAGACGGAAAAACATCCAAAAGTTTTAGAGGAAATTTATAACACAGCGCAAACTAAATTTGGTGACAGCAAACTTTCTGAAGAAATAGTAAAGTATGTATGGGAAAATAAACAACAGTATAGACCTGTAATTATGAACAGTGATAAAGATATGAAGTCACAAAATTTTGATGCTGGAACTGACCCCCAAACACCATTTACAATAATTTTTGGAGGGAATATCATTTCCAGAGGTCTTACGTTTCACGGTTTAATATCAATGTTTTTTTCAAGAGACTCTAAACATAAGCTAGACAGTGGGACATATATTCAAAGGGCTAGAATGTTTGGCAATAGAGAAGAGCTTTTTAAAGACTTTGAGTTAACAATTCCATCTAAACTTTACAATGACTGGTGGCAAGTATTTAAAGAACACAGAGAGAGTTTGGCAACAGTAAACAATTTTGATCATCCATTATGGTTCAGTAGTAAAAGAACTAAAACAACTCAGCCAAGTAGTATAGATAAGGCAAATGTTGTGGAGCAGAGTGGTGAAATCTATTTTGAAAAATTTAAATTAACTGAAGAGTTAAAAAATTTATATTTAAGTGGAATTAAAGAGAATAAATTAGAAATGATAAAAAAATTACACTCACTTATAGGTGAAAAAATTTTTTTAAAACCCTTCTATGAAGAAATAATTAACGACCCAGACGCTCAAGATGATGAAAATATTTACGTACAAAATATAAGATCTATAGATCAATACAAAGATCAAATTCCTGGAGAAATAAGAAGAAGTAGAGGTGGACATATTGATGGACATAATACAGGTGCTGAATATTGGCTAGCTATGTTCATGAGTGAAGAGACTAATGAGGCTAGGTTATTTTATAGATCTTACTTCAATAGGAAAATTATTTCACATATAAGAACAAACAATTAATCACCAAGGAATATACCTGTTCTCACATAGTTAATTTTCTGTGGATCAATATAATCTCTGCTAGATAAGTCTTTAATTAATTTATCAAAATCTTTGTCTTGAGTACTATAAATTTCATCAATACTATGTATTTCAGATAGTTCTTTTTTTCTTTCAATAAATCTAACTGCATCATCTTCATATGTTACATATATAGTTCTACAATTTTTGTGAACTTGTTTTGCTGCGTAAAACTCTAATTCAACCTGTTTGTACGCATCTTTACCTGAAGTTTTTAAACTTATAATTATAGGTTTTTTGTTTGTGTCAAACAAAACTAAATCAAAAGTAACATTGTGAACAAAATTTAAATTCACTTGATAAAAAAAAGGATTTATATCATTTCTAAAAAAAACACACATTATTAAGTATTCAAAAATTGATCCTCGTAATGCATTGCTTGGTTGAAATTTTTTTTCAATTTTATCAAACACATTGTTGATGAACATTGAAGATCTTATATGAGAATTAGAATTTAAATTTGGCCAAACTTTTTCAATTAATTTTAGAGCTTTACTTTTTGAAGCATTTATTTTTCCATTTTTTAAAAAGTATTCTGTTACGTTCATTAAGATAGTTTATGTTTATTATACACCTCAATTATATCCTCTAAGAATTTAATTGCTTTTTCATCTTTATTTATCTTTGACTTTTCTAAATATTTCTTAAACATGCTAAGACCAAAAGAACTTATTTTAAGATTTTTTTTTCTATTATTGCATACATTACATAAAGTAATTCCATTTTCATAAACTCCCTTACCTCCAGATGCTTCTGGTTCTAAATGATCAACTGCAAGGATTTCTAGTTTGGTTTCTTTTTTCCCACACCATTGACATTGATAATTATCTCTTTTTTTAATCTTCTTTTTTATTGTCTCGCTAAAAGGACTTTTCTTAATGACAAACTTTTCACCTGGATGAAAAATGTAATTTCCCCTTTTAGTTCTTTTTAAAATTCCATCTAAATCTGGATCTCCATACCTAATTAGGTTTCTAGGTGTTCTATTTGTATAGATAGTATTTGTACCTGTGTCAGCTTCGTATGCTTTTTTGACCTCACTATCGTATTCAGCAAGGGTAAATTCTCTATTGTGATTTTTTTTATCTTTAAAAAAATCAATCATATAATCTTTTTTTGATTTAGTTTTCATAAATTATTTGAACATAATAACCTTTATTGTATATTTGTAGGAGTCCTGATTTAGAAAAACTCTACTTGCTAGGACTTTAAACATAACGCTAAAGGAGAAACATGAACAACCGTAAAAACGCGTGGTTTGTAAAAATCAAACCAAACACTTCTAGAAAAGAAATTCGAAAGCAAATTTTAACAGCTATGAAAAAAGCTGGTTGGAAATTTATTGACAAAGTATCTGGAGGAAAAAATGGCGACAATTAAAGAAGTATACGAACTTTTGAAACAAAAACAAAAAAATGGAGAGAAAATAGGTATGTTTGCTGAAAGCTTAATAGACGAGTACGAAAGACAAGATAGAGAAAATCAAACAACAAAAGAAATATCTGTAAGCTTTATTAAAAAAAAAACCTTTAAATAAATGAAATTTAAGATTTATAGAGTTTAAGAGTTTAGCTTAGATTTTAATTTAGTAACAGGCACTTGGTATATTTGGATCATTAGGCAAGTAGCAATGGCAGGGTAATAAATTAAATATACCTTTTTGACACTCATCAACTTTTGAACCATCATCAGTTAATATGCCAATTATAATAAATCCAATAAATAAAAATAATATGACTTTACCCCATGGAAATGTTTTTTCTTCAGCGAAAGGAGAATAAAGTTGGTAAGTTAAATAATCTCTTCTAGGATTATTTTTTCTCTTTTTTGTTTTCTTTTTTTTCTTAGTCGTCATTTATTTTCACAATTATAGCAGATCTTTTTACCTTCCTTGGCAAGTCTTGAAAAAGCTGTATCACTCTCTTTGCCACAAATCTTACAAACAAATTCGTTTAACTCTAATTTATTAGTAAATTCTTCTGCTGAAATTTTAAATCTTTCAATCACTTCATTTTTATTTAATCCACCAGAAATATGAACTTTATTAATATGCGATACCCAAAATATATAATAGTATTGTTCTTCATGATGAGGTTGCTTATCTACCTTGGTGATACACGTTAAATTTTTAACTTCTCCATAGATTAATGGATCAGCGTTTTTATAAGTAAGAGACATCTAGCTATTTAATTTTATTCTAGGAGTATACGAGCTTTCAGTATCTGGCCATTTATAAAGCCAATCTTCTCTTTTTAAGTTTATTAAATAATCTTTTAATTCCTCATATGCTTTTGGATTATGAGACCAAAATACTCCGTATTGTAATTGCTTATGAAATCTTTCAATTTTTTGTTCAAAGTTAAATGCATGAGCATAAGCTAAAACATAACAACAGTAATGATGGTAGCAGTATTTTGGTAATTTATTTAAGTGAAGTATTTTTTCAATTTCATACCATTTAATAGGGAGAGCTTTATTATTACTGGTAGAATATTTAATTAACTCATCCAATTTACTATTAAGTTTCTTCATCTGGCTATTTACTTTTTTAAGGTAATATATTTTTACTTACCTAATGCTTTGCAATGTATTTTTGCTCTAGCATTAACATTTTGCTCATAACCAGTATGGATTTTTTTGTATCCAGATACACACTGTGCGTAAGGTGATAAGAATAAAGAATAAATTAAAAATACTCCTGCAACAGCACCAATTATGATAAAAGTTGTTTTTTGTTTGTTATTGACTTCAGTTTTTATTTTTCTTTTTGCCATGAATAACATTACCAAATCCTGAAAAGAGAGTCTATTTGCTTGAAGTATCTAATTATATCTTTTTGATATATTTTTAGTATTAACCTCATTTATCTCACTACAAGGACCATATAAATCCTTACCGTTAGGCACTTCTTCTTTTGAAGCATAACCATAATGAATTCTCAATAAGTTTAATTCAACAGCTATGTAACCACCTATCGATAATATATTCCAATCATAGCCACCTTTGTATACAGTGTTAGGATCTGATACTTCTACATCATTAAAATAATAAACTTCATTTTTGTTAATATTATAAACATTTGCATTATCTCCGTTGATATCAAGTATCACATGATATTTTCCAGATTTTCCATACGTACAGCTAAGGATAAATTTTTTATCATTATGATATACAGGATCATTTTTAAACACTCCTTCTTTTAAAATATGATCTGCTTTAGATGAGGATTGAGAAAATAGTATTAGAAATAAAATTATAGCAAATCGCACATATCAATTATTGAAATAGTTAAAGTCTATTTTTTGGTTCAATAATGGCAGAATTAAAATCCTGAACAGGAAGTCTAATTGCTTAATTCTTTAGGTAGTTCTTTTAATAATTTACATTTTCCACTTCTGAATTGTACGTACTTAAAAGGGGTATATAAATATTTTTTATCCATAGATTTTTGAATACTATCTGTTTCAGTATCTGTCGAAGCAAATAAACTAGCTAAAGCTCTGTACTCACCGACCCAAATTAAAAATTGACTTAATAAAGGTGGGTTATGTTTTTTCCAATATTGAACTGCGTCATCATATTTATGAAGTTGATTGTGTCCTGTTACACCTTGGTAAATAGTTTGGCTAAAATATCCAGTAGGGTTTTTCTTTGTTAGATCTAAATATATATCAAAGACATAAACAGCATATTTTTCATATATACCTTTAATTAGTAAATTACCTGATCTATCTGGATGAAGTGAAACTGATGAGAATTCAACAGGTCTAAACAAGGTTGAGCCACCAGCTCTTATAACCTCTCCATTTTCAATAACGTAATAAATTTCCCTATGTTTTTTTGATATTGTAGATTTACATTCAATTATAAATTTATCAGGTATTTTATGAAAATCACCAAAAGCACTCCCCCCAAACAACAAACTAAGAACAAGGATCGATAGAAACTTTTTCATTTAATTTTTCTTCTTTTTTTTTTTGCTCTTTGTTTTTTTACTTTTGGAGAAACCCAATCTACTTTAATTTCTTTTGTATTTGGAGGACTTAATTGAAATCCAATCCAAAATATTGCACCACCTATCGCAATTAAACCAATGAATTCAATCACAGAAATTTCCATAATCCAAGATTACCAAATCCTGAACAGAGAGTCTAATTGTGAAATATTAAAAAAATTTTAACCTTATTATTGAACTATTGGTTTTAGTTACCATTTCTAAAATGTGGCTGAAGAAATCTATAATTATGATAATGATATTAAATTCGATATTAACCTCTCATTAGTAACCAAGTCCCATCCCAATAGTTTTCTTTATAATCTGTCTGAGCAATTAGGCTTGATAGGTAACAAACGGAACAAGTACTCTAATCATTTATCCTGTATATCAGCTAACTTAATGCTCTTTCATTTGAATAGAGTGGGGGAATTTGTTTATTACTCTAGGGATAACAACTTCTATAAGAGTATAGAAAGGTACAACCCTCTCAAGATCTCAATTAGAAAGATTAAAAAGATCATCGCACTTCTAATAAAGCATGAGTTTATTGAACATAGAAAAGGACGCTATGTTAAACATGATAAAGAACTCAGTTATCGCTCAAGAATTAGGCCTACTTCTAAGTTTTTAATCTTAATGAGTAAACATTTTATAACAAGACAGCACATTTTTAGATTAGACTCAGATGTTATAATCCTCAAGAACTCTGAAAAATATCTCAAGGATTACCCTGATGATGATTTTACTAGTAAAATAAGAGATGAATGCTTAACTTATAACAGTTATTTGTATTCTAAAAAAATAGGGCTGTTAAGAAATAAGCAAGTCAAAAATTATCTTAATGAGAAGAATATAGATTTCAAAAGCAAGAGTTACCAAAGAATATTTAATGGAGATTTCAAACACGGTGGCAGGTTCTATGGCCCCTGGTGGCTTAATGTCCCTTCTGAACTAAGACAATTTATAACTATTAATAACAATAAGACTGTTGAATACGATTACTCCTCCCTGATCATTCACCAAATTTACAGTGAAGTAGGATTAAATTATTTTGAGGAAAATACTTACTCAGATGATCCTTACCTGCTAAGAGGAGTTCCAGATACAGAAAGGAAGATAAATAAAGCGATTATTCAGATAGCTTTGAATTGCAGTGATTTGGAGAGTTTAAATGCTGCACTACTGAGACAATATAAAAAGGGAAAACTAATAGGCAACAAGCCAAGAAAAAAAGAAATAGAGAAAAGATTAAATATATTTAAGGAGATGAACCCTAAGATAGCTGATTATGTTTACAAACAGATTGCTCTAAGATTTCAGTTTCAGGATAGTGAAATAGCTAGGAAGATTATTAATAGATGTTACAGTTATTTAATACCTGTATTGAGTGTTCATGATTCTTTCATAGTAGAGGAGACTAACAGTAATTTTATTATAGATACTATGAATAATGCTATTAAAGATACTGGGTTAACATCTATACCTTTAATAAAGTAGTATCTCTAGGCCATATCTTAGGGTGTATATAGTATCCCCTATCTATACTCAGAACAAAACTGTTAACTAGATTATTATGGTTAACACTCTTAGGATAAACGTGAGAATTTATTTGGAATATAATCTGGTTAACAGAGTGAATTACTAATTTAAAATATAAGCATCTATAGTATACCTACGCCCCCCTGTTCACCCCGCATATACCCCCTAGTTAAAACATAGTGATTAAGAGTCCATACAGACTCATAGAGAGTCATTGGCTATAATTCTGGGGACACTGTAGGGACAGTTAGAAATTTTTGACAGGGAGTCTGTGATGAGCTAATGTAACCTAACTAAACAATAGTGTTCTAAATTAAGAATATTAGATGTTGATAGGGTGCAGTTGGTTAGAGCGCGGGACTCATAAGCCCGAGGTCAGTGGTTCGATCCCACTTCCCGCTACCATTTAATGTCCTGGAAATTCTATTAAATTTTCAACTTTATAATTTTTATTTACCAAATTATCTGATCCACCTAAATCAAATAAATTAATAACGAAAACAAATGCAGCTACTTTTGCATCACACATTTCAACTAATTTAGCAGCAGCTTCAGCGGTACCACCTGTTGCAATTAAGTCATCAATAATTAAAACAGACTCATCTTTTAAAATAGAATCTTTATGAACCTCAATAGTTGCAGTGCCATATTCTAATTCAAAATCTACAGAATGTACTTCGGCTGGTAATTTATTTTTTTTTCTCAACATTATAAAAGGTTTTTTAAGTATATAAGAAACAGCAGAGGCAAACACGAAACCCCTTGATTCTATTGCAGCAATTTTATCAATTTTGTATTTTTTAGATCTTTCAATAATTTGATTAATTGTTTCAGCAAAAGCTTCCTCGTTTTTAATTAGAGTAGTTATATCCCTAAATAGAATACCTTTTTTAGGATAATCAGGAATTGATCTAATATGATCTTTTAAATTCATAATACTCAATTATAAATAAATATATTTTAAATTATGACAACAAATAAATTAGCAATAATTGGTGGAAGTGGTCTTTATGATGTTGAAGAATTTACTGACAGAGAATTATTAGAAATTAATACACCCTGGGGCAAACCATCTGATCAAATATTAAAAACTAATTATAAAAATAAAGAAGTATATTTTTTACCTAGACATGGAAGAGGGCATTTTGTTTCTCCATCGAATATAAATTTTAAAGCAAATATTGATGCATTAAAACAGTTGGGTGTTACTGATATTGTTTCAGTTTCAGCCGTAGGATCTTTGAAAGAAGAGTTGCAACCTGGAAAATTTGTTATTATTGATCAATTTATTGATAGAACTTTTGCAAGAGTAAAAACTTTTTTTGATGATGAAATTGTTGCTCATGTATCTATGGCACATCCTACATCTAATGGATTAATGAATGCATGCGAAGATGCAATTAAAAAATCTAATATAGAATATCAAAGAAATGGAACTTATGTAGTTATGGAGGGTCCTCAATTTTCAACATTGGCAGAATCTAATTTATATAGATCTTGGAAAGCTGATGTAATTGGTATGACCAATATGCCTGAAGCAAAGCTCGCAAGAGAGGCAGAAATTAGATATGCATCAGTTTCAATGGTAACAGATTTTGATTGTTGGCACCCAGATCATGAAAATGTTGATGTTCAACAAGTAATAAAAGTTTTGTTAGGAAATGCTGAAAAAGCAAAAGTGATGATTAAAAATTTAATTGATAATTTTGAAAGCCATATAGATCCAAATGATCCAACTAATAATTGCTTAGATGTGGCTATCATTACTGCTCCGGAAAAACGAACCCAAAAAACAATACACAAGTTAAAAACTGTTGCAGGTAGAGTTTTGATTAAATGAGAATTCAAGGAAAAGAATATCGTACAATATGGTGCGAGGATAAGATAGTAAAAATAATTGATCAAACAAAGCTTCCACATCAATTTATAATAAAAAATCTTAAATCAGTTAAAGATGCAATAAATGCAATCAAAGTTATGGAAGTTAGAGGTGCTCCTTTAATTGGGGCAACAGCTGCTTACGGAATAGTTTTAGCTATTCATGAGAACAACTCTCAAGAATTTATAAGCAAATGTTCAGAAGAATTAATTAAATCAAGACCTACTGCGATAAACTTAAAATGGGCAGTTGATCGTATGATGAAAAAATTATCTGGCATCAATAGTAATCAAATTTTAGATGTAGCTTTAAAAGAAGCTAAAGAAATTTGTGATGAGGATGAAAAATTTTGTGAGAATATAGGTATTAATGGATTAAGAATAATTGAAGAAATTTACAATAAGAAAAAAAGTACAGTAAATATTTTAACTCATTGCAATGCAGGTTGGTTAGCAACTATTAATTGGGGAACAGCAACTTCACCGATTTATCATGCTCATAAAAAAGGACTTCCAGTTCATGTCTGGGTAGATGAAACAAGACCAAGAAACCAAGGTGCAAATTTAACTTCATATGAGTTAAATGAGGAAGAAATTCCAAATACAATTATTGCTGATAATACTGGTGGTATTTTAATGCAAAGAGGCGAAGTTGACATGTGTATTGTTGGAACAGATAGAACCTTATCCAATGGAGATGTGTGTAATAAAATTGGAACTTATCTAAAAGCTTTAGCCGCACATGATAACAAAGTCCCTTTTTATGTTGCGCTTCCAAGTTCAACAATTGATTGGAATATCAAAGATGCAAAAGACATTCCTATTGAGGAAAGAAATTCTGAGGAATTATCTCATGTTGAGGGCGTTGATGAAAACAATCAAGTTAAGAAAGTTTTGATCTATCCAAAACAAAGCAAGGCAATGAATTTAGCTTTTGATGTAACTCCTGCAAAATATGTAAGTGGATTAATTACCGAGAGAGGAGTATGTGAAGCTTCCACCGTTGGACTAAAAAACTTATTCAAATGAAAAATTTAAGTTCTGAAATTATTCAATATTCAAAAATGTTGAATACAAAAAAATTATCAGCTTTAAGATCTGGAAATATCTCAGTAAGGTATAAAAATGGTTTTCTAATTACTCCGTCTGGAAAAAAATACTCAACTTTAAAAAATAAAGATATAGTTTTCGTTACATTAGAGGGTAAGTTTGACAAGAAAAAAGGTATTCCTTCCTCAGAATGGAAATTTCATCAAGATATTTATAAAAATAAAAAAGAAGCTAAAGCGATTGTTCATGCTCATTCAACAAATGCAACTGCTGTATCTACTCATAATAAAGGAATCCCTTCTTTTCATTACATGGTTGCAATGGCTGGTGGATATGACATTAAATGTGCAAAATATGCAACCTTTGGAACGAGAGAATTATCTAAAAATATTTTAAGAGCTCTAAAAGGTAGAAAAGCCTGTTTAATTGCAAATCACGGTCAGATTGCATTTGAAGATAATTTACCAAAAGCTTTTGAGTTAGCTGAAGAGGTTGAAAATATATCGCTTCAGTATATAACGAGCCTGAAATTGGGTAAGCCTAAAATTCTTTCTATAGCAGAAATGAATAGAGTTTTATCCAAAGCTAAAAACTACAAAAAGGATAGCTAATGACAAAAGTTGGAGAACATATAACTCTAGACATCATTGGAACTACAAAAGAATATGATCCTTCTGTTTACGAAAAAGTAATTCATGAAATTGCAAAAGCTGCAAAAGTATCAATATTAAATATTTCTAAATATAAATTTGAACCTCAAGGTTTCACAATATTAGCTCTTCTTGCTGAAAGTCATATCAGCTTTCATACATTTCCTGAAAAAGGAATTATTAGTTTTGATTTTTTTACTTGTGGCAAAGTAAGTCCATCAGTTGCAATTGATATAATCAAAAAGGAGTTTGAACATACAAGAATTGTTAAAAAAGAATTTAATAGAGATACAAAATCACTTTATCATGACATTTATAGTTCTCCAGGTTTACAAAAATCTTATGTAGTAAATGATGTTTTGGAGGATTTTAAATCTAAAGTTGGTCAACATATTGAAATTTTAGATCTTGAGCAGTTTGGAAAATCATTGTTTATAGATGGTGAAATTCAAGTTGCTGCAACTGATGAACATTTATATAGCTCAACATTTGTTGGTTCAGGTTTAAATCTAAACAAAGATAATGAAAGAGCAGCTATCATCGGAGGTGGAGATGGTGGAGTTGCAAGAGAATGTATTTCTAAAAATTTTAATTTTATCGATTGGTATGAGTTAGATCCAGAAGTTGTGGATGTTTGCAATAAACATCTTGGTGATATTGGAAAAAAAGCTACAGAAAAAAATTCAGTCAAATGTGTATGGGGAGATGCATTTGAAAGTATTAAATCAGTAGCTGATGATACTTACGATCATATTTTTGTTGATCTTAATGATGATCAGTTTTGTATAGACCTAGCAGCAAGAAATATGGACTCTCTGGTGAGAATATTAAAACCAAAAGGGGTGATAACAGCTCAAGTTGGAAGTCAGGATAAAAAACCTAAACAAGTTGATAGTTGGTTAAATGTTTTTAATCAAAATTTTGGTAATGCCAAATTATCTAGAGTTTACATACCAAGTTTTGATTGTGCTTGGAATTTTTCATCCTCAATAAATCATTAATTTTTCTTTTTTCTTTCTAAAAATTGTGAAATAATTATTCCAATTAAAGGAGAAAATATGAATATATTCAAAAAAACTATTTTAACAGTTCTAGCTTCTTTTTTAATCATCGGAAATGTTTCTGCTGAGAAAATTAAAATTGGAACTGAAGGTGCTTATCCTCCATGGAATTCAAAAGATGCTTCTGGCAATTTAATTGGGTTTGAGGTTGAGCTAGCTCAAGAACTTTGTAAAATTATGAAGTATGAGTGCACAATCGTTGAGCAAGATTGGGATGGTATGATACCTGCATTAGTAATGAGAAAATTTGATGCAATCATGGCCGGGATGTCAATCACTGACGAGAGAAAGAAAACAATTACTTTCTCACAAGGTTATGCTGATGAAGTTGCATCTCTTGCTGTAATGAAAGGTTCAAGCTTAGAAGGTATGGACACACCAGAAGGTATCAACTTATCTTTAGGTGGTTCAAGTGTTAAAAAAGCACTTAAAACTCTAACAGATGCTCTTGCTGGAAAAACAGTCTGTACGCAAACAGGAACAATTCACCAAAACTTTCTAGAGTCTGGTGATGTTGGGAGTGTGAATGTTAGAACTTACAAAACTCAAGACGAGGTAAACTTAGATTTAACTTCTGGAAGATGTGATGTTGCACTCGCTGCAGCTGTAGCGTTTACAGATTATGCTGACAAATCTGGTAAGCCAGTTGTTTTAGTTGGTCCAACTTTTTCAGGTGGTGCATTTGGAAATGGTGTTGGAGTTGGAATTAGACAAGCTAGTGATAGTGCTATTGGAAAAAGAGACGCTAAAATCTTAAAAGATTTCAATAAAGCAATTAACAAAGCTAGAAAACAAGGAATAATTAGCAAACTTGCAATTAAACATTTTGGTTTCGACGCTTCTATGTAATTAATTTTGGATTTGGCGACTATAATATATAGTCGCCAGTCTATATGGAACTACTTGCATTTGGAAAAACAGGTTGGGGGGATGAGTTATTTTACGCAACCTTAATGACTGTTGCTGTATCTGTTACAGCAATGTTGGTTGGTTTTCTTTTTGCTTTAATTTTTACTCCACTTAAACTTTCAAAATATAAAACACTAAACTTTGTAGGTAATTTTTACACCACAGTAATAAGAGGTGTTCCTGAACTATTAGTAATTTATTTATTATTTTTTGGAGGAAGTGGTGCAATAATGTATGTTGCATCAATATTTGGTTATTACGAATATATAGAAATCAATGCGTTCATTACTGGTGCAGTTGCTATTGGTATAATTTCAGGAGCTTACTCAACAGAAGTTTTTAGAGGAGCCATTCAGTCTATTGATAAAGGGCAGTTCGAAGCTGCTAAAGTTTTAGGAATAAACAAGTTTGGTCAATTCTATAAAATTATTCTTCCTCAAATGTTAAGACTGGCAATTCCAAATTTAAGTAATGTTTGGCAAATTACTTTAAAGGATACTTCTTTAATATCAGTAACTGGTTTGGTCGAAATCATGAGACAATCTTATATTGCTGCAGGATCTACAAGAGATCCATTATTTTTTTACTCTTTTGCAGCAGTTTTATATTTATTGCTCACTTACATAAGCATGAAGTTAATTAATAAATTAGAAGTCAAATATAGTAGGGGTTATTAATGGATTTTGATTTAATGATCTCTAGTTTTCCAAAACTTTTAGGAGCAACTGTAATTACATTAAAACTTTTGTCAGCGTCCTTATTCTTCGGATTATTTCTTGGATTATTTTTTGCAATTTTAAGATTAAATAAAAATATATTTATTAATAAATTTGCTTATGGATATTCCTATGTTTTTAGGGGTACTCCTTTATTAGTTCAAATTTTTATAATTTATTTTGGTCTTGGACAAATTGAATATTTAAGATCAACAGTTCTATGGGTTGTTTTAAAAGAACCTTATTGGTGTGCAATTATTGCTTTTACATTAAATACAGGTGCTTATACCTCAGAGATATTAAGATCTGCATTTCAAACTATAAAACCTGGAATTATTGAAGCTGGAAAAAGTTTAGGTATTTCAAATAAAATTATATTTTATAAAATTCAAATACCTATTGCGATTAGACAATCTCTTCCTGCATATGGAAATGAAATAATTTTGATGATGAAAGGAACTTCATTAGCAAGCACAGTAACTTTAATGGATTTAACTGGTGTTGCAAAATACATCATATCAACAACATTTAAGCCTATAGAAGTATTTATTGTAGCTGGTGGAATATATTTGTTTATGACTTTCGTTATTCATAATGTGATTAAGTATTTAGAAAAAAAATATAGTTTCCAACAATAAAATGTATCTATCTCAAAAACAGATTGATGATTATCAAAATCTTGGTGCAATAATAATTAAAGATGCATTTAAAGATTGGATTGAACCACTAAGAATAGGTTTTCAAAAAGTTTTAGACAACCCAAGTCAACATGGAAGAGAAAATGCAACTGAAAATGAAGGAAGGTTTTTTGAGGACTATTGCAATTGGGAAAGAATAAAAGAATTTAAAGATTGTATGTTTAATTCTCCTGCAGCTCAAATAGTTGCTGAGGCTACAAATTCAAAATCTATAAAGATTTTTCATGATCATCTTTTTATTAAAGACCCAGGAACAAACAAAGAAACACCTTGGCATCAAGATATGCCTTATTACTGTGTTGATGGAAATGATACAGGCAGTTTTTGGATACCATTAGATGAAGTAAATAAAGAAAATAACCTTAAATTAATTTTAAAATCACATAAATGGCAAAAACTTTTAAGACCTACTAAATGGTCTAACGATCAACCTTGGTACAAAGATGATAGTTCTTTTATGAGTCTTCCAAAAAAAGAAGAATTTGAAGAACACGTATTAGTTCCCGACCTAAAATTAGGTGATGCAGTTTTGTTTAATTTTAAAACTGTTCATGGTTCCACAGGAAATCAAAGTTCTCAATCTCGTAGAGCATTCTCTATGAGATTTATAGGCGATGATGTTACTTTTGTTGAAAGAGGTGGTCCAACATCACCACCATTCGATGGAATTAATTTAAAATCAGGAGATCAGATGAGAGAGGATTGGTTTCCAAAAGTTTTTAGTAACTAGTATACTCTTTAATCTCTTTAATAACTGAACCAGTATGGTTATTCATTTCTAGTTTTATTTTTGCACGATCATCATTTAAAAAATGTACATCTCTAGAAAGTTTTATGAATTTTTCTCCAAAATCTTTATTTTTTTCACAATCTCTTTTATCATCTTCAATAACCCAAAGTTTGGCATTTATATCTTTTAAGTCTTGAAATAATTTTTCAAGTTTCTCATCAGACTTAACATTTTTTTCTAACTGATTTTTAAGAATAGAGTGCTCGTTGTTTATAAAACTTAATTTTTCTGGGTCTTTAATTTTATCTTGTTTGATTTCTAATATTGAAATCTTGTCTAAAAGTTCACCAACAGAAACCTCGACTATAATTTTATTCATAAAACTTTATACTATGTTAAGTTGTTAGAAATATGTCTAATATTTTAATTATTAAACATGGATCTTTAGGCGATATAGCTCAAGCATGTGGGGCAATACAAGATATTTCTGAAAATCATAAAGGAGATCAAATTCATTTATTAACAACCAAACCTTATTTTGACCTATTTAAAAAAAACCCACATATTTCAAATGTTATTCTAGATAAGAGATTATCAAAGATTAACTTAATTTATTTATATTTATTAATGAGAGAGATTAAAAAATATAATTTCTCAAAAGTTTATGATCTTCAAAATTCTAGCAGAACATCATTTTACAAAAATATATTATTTCCCAAAGCTGACAAAACCATTTGGAGTTCAACAGAAACAACTCTACCAGAAGGAACAACCAAAAAAGATTTTGATAAAGATTCTGTTCTTTCAAGATTTGACCATCAGTTAAAATCTTCAGGAATTAATACCAATCATACAATGAAACCAGACTTTTCATGGAGTACAGTTGATATTTCAGAAATAAAAAATAATTACGAACTTGATAAATACATAATACTTTTTCCTTTTTGTTCACCTCATTTAACTTCAAAGAAATGGCCTTACTATAAAGACCTAATAAATATGATTAATGAAAAATTCGAAAATAAATTTAAAGTGGTTACTGCACCTGGACCAGATGAAATTAAAGATGCAAAAAATATAAACGCTTTATGTGTTTTAGATAACGGAAAAGCTTTAAATATTTCACAATTATCTGGATTAATTAAAGATAGCTTGTTTGTGGTCGCTAATGATACTGGACCCGCTCATATAACCGCACACTTAGGATCAAAAGGAATTGCTTTATTTGGTTCTCACACTACTCCATTTAAAGTGAGTATTGAAAGAGACAACTTTAAAGCAATACAAGCTCCCGAATTATCTAAACTATCTGCAGAAAAAGTTTTCGAGAGACTTGCTGAAATCATCTCTTAACACTTTCCAGAAATCTTAAAAATAGAGGAACTGTAAAAAGAATAAAAAGTAATCTGATAATATGATGGAAAGCAACAAAGTCTGGGTCTAAATCAAAAGCTATTGCTATAACTGCCACTTCATAAATTCCACCAGGACTAAAAGATAATATTAAAGTTAAAATATTCGTATCAACAAAGAATGTCGCAACATAGGCTGCAACCAAACCTAATACTACCAAAATAGTGGTAGCTACAATACTATGAAGAGAATTATTGGCTATCTCTTTAACAGTTTTTTCAGCAAACCTACATCCGACAGAAGAGCCAAGAATTAGCAGACAAAAATTTACCGTTTCATCTGGCAATTTATATGAGGCTATATCTGTAATTTGTAATAAACCACTCGCAAATAATGTTCCAGATAGTAAAGCAGCAGGAATTCTAATTTTATCAAAAACAAAAATAAAAAATAAAGATGCAACAATAAGTAAAATTAAATTTAAATGATTTTGAGCTAAATAATTGAAGTCATCATTTAACAAAATATCGTTGTCAGTATTATTAACTATAATAAATGGAATAACGGTTATTATGATGATTAATCTAATTAAGTGAGAGGTTGCAACTTGAGATAAATCTGTTTTTTCATTTTCAGCTAAAATCATTAAAGGACCCAGCGCACCTGGAGCTGCCGAAAAGATGGAAGCTTTTTCTCCATAACTAGCAAATTTTTGGAGGTATTTAGCAACAACTAAAATACAAATTATTATGTAGATTAGCATAATTAGCGAAGTCCAAATCCAATCAAACATTTGATTAAATAGATTTTCATCAATGTAGTTTCCAATGTGCAAACCTAAAATTATTAAGATGAAGCTTAATACAATTTTAGGCATTATAATTTTAAGACCAGATAACGCAGCAATTGATGTGATAATCATTGGTCCTAAAAACCAAGCAAGAGGAATATTGAATTGTTCTGCAATTATTGCACTTGGTACACTTATCAAAAAAACAGTTATAAACTTTAATGTAAATAAATGAGACAAATTTTCTTTAATTTTCTGTATTGATGAATTCATCTTTAAATTTCTATATGATTGACACTACTTTATATTAAATGTTTAATATAATTTAATTAATAAACAAGAAGAGAGGTATTATGAGTAATTTTAAAAAATTATTTTCAGTATTATTCTCAGCAATCTTACTATTCTCAGCAACAACTACTAGCTCAGTAGCAATTGATAAATTGCACTTTGTAATTGGTGGTGGTGCTGGTGGTGGTTGGGATGGAACTGCTAGAGGTACTGGAGAAGCTTTAACAAAAGCTGGTATGTTAAAAAGCGCATCATTTGAAAATATGTCAGGTGGTGGTGGTGGTAAAGCACTTGCTTACATGATTAACACTAAACCTGCTAACACAGTTTTAGTTCAATCTACACCATTAGTATTAAGATCTATTACTAGACACGAAGGTTACGTAAAAGGTAGTGGAACTTTATCTTATAAAGATGTTGTGCCGATTGCAGGTGTTATTGGTGACTACGGTGCTATTGCAGTTGCAAAAAACTCACCTTACAAAAACTTTAAAGATGTAGTTGATGCATACAAAAAAGATCCAAGCTCAATTAAAATGGCTGGTGGATCAGTAAGAGGAAGTATGGACCATTTAATTGGTGCTTTAGCATTCCAAGCTGCAGGTGCAGATCCAAATGCTGTTGCATACATTCCTTATGATGCTGGTGGAAAAGCTTTAGCAGGACTTTTATCTGGAGAAACTCAAATCATTTCAACTGGTTTAGGTGAATTGATGGGTGCAAGAGATCAAGTAACAATTATTGGTATTACTGCTCCTTCAAGAGTTTCTGATGCACCAGATGCACCAACTCTTAAAGAACAGGGTTACGATGTACAATTCGTTAACTGGAGAGGTTTCTTTGGCCCTCCAGGTATGAGCAATTCTGATAAAGCTGCAATTGCAAAAATGCTTGGCGATGTACAAAAAACTCCTGAATGGGAAACAGTAAGAGCAAGAAATGCATGGGTAAATATTTATAACCCTGAAGGTAAGTTTGTATCTTTCTTAGAAAAGCAAACTGAAGAAATGACAGCTCTTATGAAAAAACTAGGAGTTATCTAACCTTTGGTTAGAAATAAAAATTAGAGCAGTGAATATAAATACTACAAAAATTATATCACTGCTCTTTTTTATTTTTTCAGCATTTTATTTATATTTAGCTTATCAAATTCAAGTTTTTACATTTGATGAAAATGCTCCATTTAATGCTAGAACATTTCCAATTTATTTAGGTTATGCAGGATTATTTTTTTCTGGATTAAAACTTATTTTACCAGACCCAAATACAATTAAAGTAGAGCATAAAAATTTAGAGTATAAAAAAACTGGTATACTTATATTAATTGCAATTGTTTACGGAGCTACAATTTTAAAAGTTGGTTATTTTTTAACCACTTCCTTATTTTTATTTGCTTCATATTATTTTTTAGGAGAACGAAGGTGGATTTTAATGTTCTTATTATCCTTTCCATTTGTTGCTGCCTTTATGTATTTGCTTCATGGTATTCTTGATATTTATTTAAGAGATCCGTTTTTACAATTAATTGGAGTAATGGGATGATTGAAGGAATACTAATTGGATTAACTACAGCACTTACATTCCAAAATATACTAATGGTTATGGTTGGTTGTTTTTTTGGAACAATCATTGGAATGCTTCCTGGTCTTGGTCCAATGACTGCAATAGCTTTAATGATACCTATTACATATGGTTTTGAACCCGCAACTGGATTAATTTTAATGGCTGGAGTTTATTATGGAGCAGTATTTGGAGGTTCAACTTCTTCAATATTATTAAATGCCCCTGGTGTTCCAGGAACAGTTGCAACTTCATTTGATGGTTATCCAATGGCACAGCAAGGTAAGGCTGGAAAAGCTTTAGCAATAGCTGCATGGAGTTCATTCGCTGGTGGAACATTATCTGCAATTTATTTATTATTTATGGCACCAAGTTTATCTAAAGTAAGTTTATCTTTTAGATCACCTGATTATTTTGCTTTGATGATTTTAGGTTTAACAGCCATTGCAGCTTTTTCATCTAAGGGACAATTTTTAAAAGCAATGATGATGGTTGTTCTGGGTTTGATGTTAGCTTCAGTTGGTCAAGATAGTTTGTCTGATATTACAAGATATACTTTTAACAATATGAACTTAACTGATGGGATTAGCTTTGTATTAGTTGTAATGGCAACTTTTGCGATGAGTGAAGCTTTAACAATTATTTTAAAGAGAAATGATCCAACAACTGCTGCTAAACAAGTTTCATTAACTGAATTAGGCTCAATTAAGATTAATAAAGAAGAACGAACTAAAATGTATAAAACAATTCCAAGATCATCAGTAATTGGTTTTTTAATTGGTGTTTTACCTGGAGCTGGCGCAACAATTGCATCCTTTTTGGCTTATGGAATGGAACGAAACGTAGTTAGTGATCAGGAAAAAGAAAAATTTGGTAAGGGAAGCGTAAATGGTTTGTCAGCACCAGAAACTGCAAACAATGCTGCTTGCTCTGGTTCTTTTGTACCAATGCTTACTTTAGGAATTCCTGGGAGCGGAACCACAGCAGTAATGCTTGGTGCTCTTTTAGGTTTTGGTGTTCAGCCTGGTCCTAGACTTTATATGACTAATCCAGAGATTTTTTGGTCAATAATTATGTCTATGTATATTGGAATGGTAATTCTTCTTATATTAAACTTACCACTGATTCCCTATATAGCTAGAATTCTTGCTGTACCTAAAAATTATTTAATTCCTTTAATTTTATTTTTCTCTGTTACTGGGATTTATGTGATGTCATTTAATAATTTTGATATTTATTTAATGATTGGGATAGCTGTAGTTGCAACTTTTTTAAGATTATATGATTTCCCTATGCCACCTTTGATACTAGCTTTTGTACTCGGTGGATTGATGGAGGAAAACTTGAGACGTTCTTTGTTATTGAGTAATGGTTCGTGGGAATTTTTGTGGGACAGAACATTAACAGCATGTATCCTAGCAACTACAATTTTAATTGTAGTTTGGCACATTTATAAAACCTTTAAGAAGAAAAATTAAGATTTAATATCTATTCGTTTTCTAATAATTTCTTTATTAAGCTTCATTTCACGATAAGACATAATGAAAACTCCTAAAAATATTATACTTGCACCAATCCAAGTGAAGAGATCAGGGATTTCGCTAAATACGAAGTAACCAATTAGAGATGCAAATACTAAACTTAGAAAAGAATAGGGTTGTGTCATGCTCACATCTACTAGTTTATATGCATGATTAATACAAAGATGCAACAATGTACCAGATAGACCTGCAAAAAATAAATAAACCAAAGTTTGTAGACTAGGTGTTTGCCAATAAAACAATGCAATAAAAAAACTAAAAATAGTCATATAACAGTATCCATAAGATAAAATTGTAATCGAACTATCGTCTTTTGTTATAGTTTTTGTAATTATAATCACTATTGACCACATAAAAGATGATGCCAGTGCCATATATACTCCAATAGAGATGTTAATCATACCTGGTCTTAAAATTACCAGCATACCAATAAATCCCAAAACTAGCGCAAAACTTCTGTAGATATAAATTTTTTCTCCAAGAAACAAAACAGCTAAAATAGTTACTATGAAAGGAACAACAAAAGATATTGCTGTAGCTTTTTCAATTGGCATCATTGTTAAAGCTGAGAAATATAAAAGCATTGAAGGCAAGTTTAAAACTGCTCTAAGAAAATGTTTATTATGATGATTAGATTTAAAAACTGCAAATTTAGTTTTTAACATATAAGGAAAAATAATAAGGAAACCAAATAAAAATCTAAAAAAACCTGCTACATAAACATTAACTTCCTCTTGTGCTAATTTTAAAAAGGTTAACATTAATGTTCCACAAAAAACTGAGATTATAATTAAAAAAATTGCTAATTTATTATTTGAAATCAATTTAGTATCTTTTTGTATTCCTCAATTATTTTTGACCATTGAAATTTATTCACAAATTCTTTTGCATTTTTACCAAGTTCTAAATATTTTTTATTTTCTAACATTGAGTTGATTGAAGAATAAATATCATCAAGATTGTTTCCATCACATATTAAACCAGTTTTTTCATGATCTATTGCATCTGCCGCACCTCCATCTTTACCACCTATAGATGGTACACCGTATTGTGCTGCTTCAACATAAGCAATTCCAAACCCTTCAACAGATTTTTTATGAATTACAGAAGGCATTACAAATAAATTTGATTTAGCAATTAGTGCATTTTTTAAATCATCACTTATATTTTTAAAAAACATTACTTGTTCATCTAAATTTAATTCTTTTATTAATTTTTTAATATTTTCTTCTTCATCACCATATCCAATACAAATGTAGACAATATCTGGGTAAATTTGTTTTAGATTTCTAAGAGCCATCACTACTTTTTCATGATTTTTCCTTTTATCAAATCTTGAAACAGTAATTAATCTAGGAGTTTTGACTTTTAATAAGCTTTCAACTTTTTCTAATGATTTTTCGTTTAATTCTTTTGGTAGATCTACTCCACAATTTATAACAACAATTTTATTTTCATTAACACCACATTCAATAGCAAGTTTTTTAGTATATTGTGAGTTAGCAATAACTTTTTCTACATTATTAAGAACATTTAAAACTCTTTTATTTTGAGTTGACCCTTTAGGATGATTGATTTCTTTACCATGTATAAGACAATATTTTTTTTTTGAAGTTTTAATAAGCTCTAAACTTTTCCAATGATCTCCAATTATTCCTTCAACCTTATTCTCTTTGATAAATTCATTAATTAATTGAGCTTTTCTATATTTTCTAAGAAGTTTTATTCCACCAACTCTTTCAATTGAAAACGAAGCTTGTTCATCAAAATCTTTATGATTATCAATATGATCAGCAAAAACTTTGATCATAAAGTTTTTAGACAACTCTCTTGATAAACCCCACATCAAGCTTTGCATTCCACCAAGCTCAGGAGGAAAAGATCTAGTAACAATTAAATACATTAATCAGTTTTCCACTTTATACTACAGCCAGCACTAGGAATTTGGTCTTTAGGACCTTCACCTGTTTCAGCAATCTGTTTCATAGCTTTTAACAAATCACTTTCACCTTCTTTAACAGGTATAAGATTTCTCAATTCTCTTAATCTTCCACGATATTGAAGTTCTAAATTTTTGTTATATCCAAAAAAATCTGGTGTACAGACAGCGTCATATGCTTTTGCAATATTTTGTGTTTCGTCGTTTAAGTAAGGAAAATTAAAATTATTGTCTTTTGAAAATTTAATCATATTTTCAAAAGAGTCTTCAGGATAATTCTCAGCATCATTTGCACAAATTGCAACTGAATTTATTCCAATTTTTTTTAGTTCTTTGCAATCCTCAACTATTTCTTTTGTAACTGCTTTTACATAGGGACAATGATTGCAAATAAACATTATCAAAATTCCATTTTCTCCTCTGATATCATCTAAAGAAAGAATTTTATTTTCAGTTGATTTTAATTCAAATGGAATGGCTTTTTGACCAAAATCACATATTGGAGTTTGTATTGGCATACTGTAAGAATATATAAATTATGTTTTATGATTTAAAAGATAAAAAACCAAAAAACTCTGGCGAAAATTGGGTAGCTCCTAATGCAACTATAATTGGAGATGTTACATTAGAGAAAAATACAAGCATTTGGTTTAATGCTGTTCTAAGAGGAGATATAGAAAATATTCATATAGATGAGGGATCTAATATTCAAGATGGTAGTGTCTTACATACAGATCCCGGCTGTCCTTTAAAGGTAGGAAAGAATGTTACTGTAGGTCATTTAGTGATGCTTCATGGATGTACCATTGGAGATAATAGTTTAATCGGAATTGGTGCAGTGATTCTGAACAAAGCAAATATTGGTAAAAACTGTATCATTGGAGCAAAAGCATTAATAACTGAGAATAAAGTGATACCTGACAATTCTTTAGTAGTGGGCTCACCTGGAAAAATTGTAAGAGAGGTGACTGATGAAGAAAAAAAAGCTGTAGAGGAAAACACTAAACACTATCAAGATAACTGGAAAAAATATTCAAAGTCAATTTTTTAAAGGAGAAAATTATGCCAGCAGGATATGTAATTGCACAATTAAAGGTAACAAATCCAAAAAACTATAAAGAGTACGTTGCTAAAGTTACAGAAGTTGTAAAAAAATTTGGTGGAGAATATCTTGTTAGAAATGGAGAATATCAAGTAGTAGAGGGTGAAGATAATTTTCCAAGATTAGTAATCATTAAATTTCCGTCTTATGAAAAAGCTTTAGAATGGTATCATTCGGATGAATACAAACCAGTTAAAGATATACGATTACAAAATTCAGAAGGTAGCAATATTATAGTTAAGGGAATTTAGTTTAATTCTTAAATAGCTAAATTTTTTATTTTTGATTTTAAGATTGATTTAAATAATGGATAATTATCAGGCAAATTTCCCCATAAATCTTTGTTAGAGCAAAACTCTTCAATTTTATTATCTTTAAGGAAGGTTTTTAACCAATCCCATTTTGGATCAATATAATTAAATACTAATTCTTTATCATAAATTTTTTTCATAAATATATACCAACTAGCAATAGCTGTAATTGAATTTACAGGTTCAATATTATTTTCAAAACATTTTTTTATAGTGGGTATTATAAAAATTAAAAATTTACTTGAACCATCCATGCAAATTCTCTCCAATGCATCACTAATATGACTATTCTGAAATCTATGAGATATTGTTTCTAAATATTTATTTAAATTTATCGGCTTTATATTACCCAATGCTGGAATTATCTCTTTATTTTGTAAATTATTGAAAAAAGTTTTTAGATCCTCATGATTAAAACATTCATCAAAAGTTTTTAAACCTTTAAGTGCTCCTAGATATGTTAAACAAGTATGGCCTCCATTTAAGATTCTAATTTTAGTTTCCTCATAATCAAATACATTTTCTGTAAAGTTAACATTTTCAATTTTATCAAGATCAGGAAATGGTGCCGCAAAGTCTTTTTCTATTACCCATTGAATGAAATCTTCAGACAAAACAGTGCTATCTCCTTTAATATCAAAATGATCTTCAATTTCTTTTGATAATTTTTCTGGTGATCTTGGTGTAATTCTATCAACTACACACGGTGGGAAAGAAACATTTTTTTTAACCCAGTTTATTAAATCATTTTCATTTAAGAGTTCTAAATATTTTAAAAAAGCTTTTTGTAATATTTTTCCATTCTCTCTTAAATTATCACAACATAAAATCGTAATTGGTTTATTAATTGAATTTTTTCTTTTATTTAGAGCAATTCTTAAATAAGAGTAAAGTGAATTTGTATTTTTACCCATTATTTCATTTTTAATAACCTCATGATTAATATCTAATTCAGCATCATCGGTTAAAAAATATCCTGTCTCTGTAACTGTAATGGTTACTAAATGTATATTTTCATTAAAAAGAATTTCTTCTGATTTTTCTTTTTCTGAATTCCAATCTAATAATTCAACAATTGATTTTATTTCTCTAAATACAACCTCTCCATTTGGTGAAATTGTTTTTAAAACATAATTTCCATTTCGTTTTTTTAGATTTGTCAGAAAGTTAGTAGTTTCGGATAGTAAATTTAAACCAACAATTCCCCAGTTATAATTGCCTGTGTTTTCCATAAATTGATCAATAATATTTGCTTGATGTGATCTATGAAAATTCCCTACACCTATATGCAATATCCCAGCTTGAATAGAATTTTTATCAAAATTACCTTTAATTAATTTAGGATTATTTATTTGATTTTTTATTTCTAAAGACATTTATTTAACAGCTCCAAAAGTTAATCCTCTGACTAATTGTTTTTGAGTAAACCACCCTAAAAATAAAACTGGCAATACTGACAGAGTAGAGGCAGCCGAAAGTTTTGCATAAAATAAACCTTCTGGACTGGAATAAGATGCAATAAATGTTGTTAAAGGAGCAGCATCAATAGATGTAAGATTTAAAGTCCAAAATGCTTCATTCCAAGCTAACACAATGCATAACAAAGATGTTGATGCAATTCCAGGTAAAGAGAGTGGAACTAAAACATAAAGAATTTCTTGAAGTGTGCTAGCACCATCTATTCTCACAGCTTCTAAGATCTCATTAGGTATCTCTTTAAAATATGAATATAAAAGCCAGATCATGATTGGCAAATTGACAAAACATAAAACAATAACAATCCCCAATTTAGTGTCTAAAAGTGAAAGGTCTCTAAATATTAAATAAATAGGGATTAACACTCCAACTGGTGGCATCATCTTTGTTGACAAAATCCATAGAAGAGTTCCTTTTGTTCTCTTAGTCGGATGAAAAGCCATTGACCAGGCTATTGGTATTGATAACACTAAACCTAGAATTGATGAACCAAATGAAATTATTACAGAATTTTGTGCAAACTTTAGGTAATTACTTCTTTCTTGAACAATCCCATAGTTTTCTAAAGTTGGCTCAAATGAAAAAAATAAAGGCGGTATTGCCACTGCATCAATTTCAGTTTTAAATGATGTAATTATCATCCATAAAATAGGAAAGAAAATTAACAGAGAAAAGAACCAAGCAAAAAAAGTAATAATAATTTTTTTTTTCATATTTATTGTAAATTTTTTCCAATCATTTTAACCAAAAAGAATGCTGCGATATTTGCAAGTATAACAACAACAACACCACCTGCTGAAGCAATACCAATATCAAATTTTAACAAGGCTTCGGTAAATACTAAGAATGCTAAATTTGTAGTAGCTAAACCTGGCCCACCTGTTGTAGTAACAAATATTTCGGCAAATATTGTTAGTAAAAAAATAGTTTCTATTAATATGATTATGGCAATTGGTCTTGATAAATGTGGCAGCACAACATACCTAAAAGCTTGGAAGCTATTTGCTCCATCTAGTTTAACAGCCTCAAGCTGATCTTTATCAACTGATTGTAAACTTGTTAATAAAATTAGTGTTGCAAAAGGAGTCCATTGCCATGAAACAATTATTATTATTGAAATCATTGGAACATGAGTAAACCAATCTATAGGCCCAAGACCAAATAAAGATAATAGCCACGCAAATAATCCTGATACAGGATTCATAAATAAGTTTTTCCAAATTAATGCACTTACTGTTGGCATGATGAAGAAAGGCGCTATTGCCAAAACTCTTGCCAAACCTCTACCAAAGAAGTTTTGATTCAATAAAACTGCAAATCCTGTGCCAAATATTATTGAAAAAATTAATACAGAAAAAACTAAAACAAAAGTGTTCCATAAAGCTTCTAAAAAGGCAAAGTCTGTTAAAAAATATTCGTAATTTAATAAACCAGTAAATTCTCTCACATCTGGATACATCAAGCTGTATCTTAAAAAAGAAAAATAAATGGTCATCCCTAGAGGCACTGCCATCCAAATAAATAATAAAGTAATAGTTGGATAAGAGGTTAGCTTTGGAATTAAATTACTTCTCATAGATGTTGATGATAAAGATTTTATTATAAAGGCCACTAATTTAATAGTGGCCTTTAAATATAATTAAAGCTTAGTTATTATTTAGTATAACCAGCTTTCTTCATTTCTTTTGCAGCAATCTTCTGCGCATTTTTCAATGCTTTTTCTACAGTAATTTTTCCTGCTAAAGCTGAAGAGATTTGTTGAGATACTGAAGTTGCAATTCCTTGAAACTCAGGAATAGCAGCAAACTGTACACCCATGTAAGGTTTTTTCTTCAAAGTACCATTAAATGAAGGGTCTGCTGTGTTAATGGCATTTAAAGTCATCTCAGCAAATGGTGCTTCACTTAAATAAGTTGGGTTTTGATATAACGACGTTCGAGTACCTGGAGGTACATTTGCCCAACCTTCTTTAGATGCTACAAGCTCTAAGTAATCTTTGGAAGTTGCCCAATCGATAAACTTAGTTGCTGCATCAACTTTTTTTGATCCACCAGGAATAGCTAAAGACCAAGCCCATAACCAGTTTGAACCTTTACAAGTTACAGCACATGGTGCTTGAGCAAATGCCATTTTGTCATGTACTTTTGATTGATCAGGATTTGTTACAAAACTTGCTGCAACTGTTGCATCAATCCACATTCCACATTTACCTTCGTTCATCAATGCTAAGTTTTCATTGAAACCATTTGATGACGCACCTGGAGGTCCATAGTTTTGAAGTAAATCTACATAAAACGATACCGCAGCATTCCACTCTGGACTATCCATTTGTGGGTTCCAGTTTTCATCAAACCATCTACCACCAAATGCATTAGCTACAGTTGTGATGAAAGCTCCACCTTCACCCCAGCCAGGTTTACCTCTTAAACAAGCACCGTATACACCTTCATTACCTTCAGTGATTGCTTTAGCAATATCATAAACTTCTCCCCATGTTGGTCTTTGAGGCATAGTCATTCCAGCTTTAGCAACTAAATCTTTTCTATACATAATCATTGATGACTCACCATAGAAAGGAGCTGCATAAAGTTTTCCATCTATAGATAGACCACTTCTGATTGCTGGTAAAAGATCATCTACATCATATGAAGCGCTAAAGTTAAGTTCATTTAACCAACCTTTACCTCCCCAAATAGGAACTTCATAAGTACCAATTGTAAGTACATCAAACTGACCACCTTTAGTAGTAATGTCAGTTGTAACTTTTTGACGTAGAACATTTTCTTCTAATGTAACCCACTCAACATTTATTCCTGTTTTAGAAGTGAATTCATTTGTTAACCCTTGCATTCTAATCATGTCACCGTTGTTTACTGTTGCTACTTTAATTGTTTCAGCAATAGCAATAGTAGAAACGAATAGTGTGATGATAGAAGCAATAGCAGTTCTAATTATATTCATATCTCTCCTTGTTAGTTTAAAAATGAAACCTAATCATAGATGGTTATGAAAATCAATATATTTGCTCAAGTGCGATTAAATACTCAAACAGGGTTAATTGGTGCAACTATTAATTGAAAAAACCAACTAAACAATATAATTATTTTATAATGAATAGATCGAAAATACATAAAAACGATAACGCAGCAAGAGCGGCTTGGATGTATTACATCTATAAAATGAACCAAGATGAAATAGCAAAGACCATGGGAATTTCAAGACAAAGAGCTCAAAGGTTAATTTCCTTAGCTGTTAATGAAAACTTGGTTAATTTTAAAATAAATCACTCAATAGTTTCATGCCAAGAATTATCTCTAGAATTAAAAAAAAAATTTAACTTAATGAATGTTGATGTTGCTCCAAATGTTTCTAACAAAATAGACAAATTAGATGGAATAGTGAATTTGGCGTCAAAAACTATAGATACCTTTTTGATGGCAAAAAAGCCCATGAATTTAATTTTTGGCTCAGGTTTAATTCTTTCAAAAGTTGCCGATAAACTGTCACCAGTTACTTGCTTACAACATAAAATAGTATCAAATATAGGCAATCATGGTCCAGATGGTCTTGAGCCACCTTATTTCGTATTAGGTAGAATTAGTCAAAATGTAGAGTCTAATTTTTTTCCATTCACAGTTCCTATTTATTCATCAAGTAAAGAAGTTCAAAAATTTTTTTTGAATTATTTACCAGTTAAAAAAACAATAAAATTAATTAAAAATTTTGATGCTTGTTTTTTATCTATAGGTGGATTTGGATCCAAAAAAACAGCGGGCTTATTAAGAGACTCTTTGATAGACGATGACAAATATCATTTAATGAAATCAAAAGGTGTAGTGGGACAAATTAACGGTGTGTGTTTCGACGAAAAAGGAAAAATAGTAAAAAATATTGATAATTATATTCCAATGTCTATTCTTCCAGATGCAAATTTAAAGAAACCTGTAATTGCATTTGCAGGAGGATCAGATAGAGTTCTTGCAATAAAAGCGGCATTAAATGGTAGGCTTGTAAATGGTTTAATTACAGATGAAGTGACAGCAGAAAAACTATTATAATTTAAAAAATTATTTCCATAACCAAGCAGCTCCTCTTACTCCACTGGAATCACCATGCAAGTTTTTTAAAACTTTGGTTTCTATTTTTTTTGCGAAAGTATATTTGGGAATTAATAGAGGAATATTTTTATACAATCTTTCAATATTTGACATTCCTCCACCCATCACAATTGCACCAGGATCAAAAATACCAATCATTACAGCCAGTAATCTTGCCATTCTATCCTCGTATAAAGAAAATTCTAAATTAGCACGATCATCATTTTTTTTATCAAGTTCAACAATTTCTGTTGTTGTAAAATTTGTATTATATTTTTTATTAAATATATTTGTGAAACCATTTCCTGAAATAAATTGCTCTGCACACAAGGGTCTTCCACAATTTCCAGAAGGGCATTTAACATTTACTTTATATTCTTCATCAGTTGGATAGGGTAAGGGTTGATGACCCCAATCTCCAGCAATTTGGTTTGAACCTTCAATAATTTCTTTTTTATATGATAAGCCTCCTCCAAAACCTGAGCCTATTATTATCCCGAACACAGAGTCATAATTTTTTCCTGCACCATCTATTGCTTCAGATAAAGTTAAACAGTTAGCATCATTCATCAATCTTACTTCTCTATTTAGTATAATTTCTAAATCTTTCCCAAATGGTTTATCATTTAACCATAGGGCATTAGAATTGGTGATTAAGCCAGTATCTTTTGATGAAAAACCCGGTATACCAATACCTACTGAACAAGTTTGTCCACTTATATCATCAAGTTCATTAACTAGTTTTTTTACAATTTCGATACCTGAAATATAATTTTTATTGTGTAGATATCTTTTTCTTTCAATTTGTTTCCCATCTTGATCTAAAAGAATTCCTTCTATTTTTGTACCACCATAATCAATACCAATCTTAAATTTTTCAGACATATAGATACTAATAAACTAAAATTTAAATTTTTGAATTAGTAATTAATAAAGTGATGCTTGGGAGAGAAAATTTTAAGGGTAAAAAAAAACAATCCAAGCATCACTTAATTTATTCTCCCAGGAATAAATTCAGATAGTGGTTTTAAATAACCGAGCATTTTATTGTGAATAATTTTATTTGAACTTACTAAAATAGTGCCTGCTTCCTTTGGATCTTTGTTACCCCAAGTAGAAGCAATCCCTCCAGACGCTTTAATTATTGGAATTAAAGCATGAATATCCCAAATTTTATTCACACATTGAATAACAGAATCTATTTTTCCCTCACAAAAATTCACATAACTTAATGCATCTGAAGATGGAAATTGCATTAAGTCTAAAACTTTTAGAATTTTTAGTTGTTGCTCTAAAGATAACCAACCATGAAACTCTCCTGCTAATTTCATTTGTTTAAATTTTGATTTTTTGTTTGCTTTAAGTTTTCTTTTTTTACCATTTTTTACAACATAGGCAGTATTTGAACTTTGATTAAAATAGTACTTATTTAACTCGGGAAAATTAGCTAAACCAAATTGTGGGTTACCTTTATAATTTAATGAAATTAAATTTGACCAGGTTGGATTTCCAACAACAAATGATTTAGTTCCATCAATAGGATCTATAATCCAAGAATAATCACTTTTTTTACTTTTTGTTTTAAATTCTTCACCTACAATATTGTGCCTAGGAAATCTTTTATTTATTTTATTTCTAATAAATTTTTCAAATGCTTTATCGAAACTGGTTACAGGATTAAATTTTCCTGATTTATTCTTATTTTTAACATTAAGATTGGAATTAATTATTTTTTTATAAAATACATTTAAATCAATAGCTAATTGGTTCAGAAATTTAGGATATATTTTATCTGTCTTATTATCATTCATAACAGAATTTATAAATACAATACAATTCTTACTTAATCAATAAAAATGTACTTTTGCTCACTAACGATTAATTACTCAAAATAGGCTAAAAAAATGATAAATAAACTTATAAAATTTAATACAATTTGATCGTCATTTCTAAAATTGATAATTAATTTAAAATAATTAGTACCTTAAGGTACAAGCCAATAATCTCTTGAGATTGTATTTTCTGAACCTAGGTTGTTTTCAAAATCAAATCTAGCTCGACGGTGACCTTTAGCAGCCAAATATAACCATTCTATTGATTTTATTTTACACTGAATAACCGTAAAGTTTTTGTAACCTTCTTCACTTTGTTCTTTTGTATAATCAAAATTATCAAGCTCAGGTTTCAGTCCAGATGTAGGAATATCAGACTCAGTTCCTGGTCCATTATCAACTAAATAACATTTTCTAGATATGTGTTGGGTTTTTGACCAAGATTCTTTAGTTATTTCGTTATTATGATTAATAGTACACTCTACTTTCAGTCTAACCTGAATTTTTTCATCTTTGTCATAAAATAACATTGCTGCATTTTTGTTAGACTTTAACTTTTCAATTTTATCTGAACGAATATCACTATGAAACTGAACTAAGTTATTAGATTGGTCTGATTTACGAAGAACTACAATTCTACCATCTAAGTCAGATTGGCTACCACATATAAATACTGGTATTCTAAAAGGTGAACTTCTATCTTTAACAGCTCTATCTAACATAGACCAAATTTTCTTTTTGATCTCCACAAAGTCCTCATAATAAGGAACGTTATCAGTCACAGATTATTTTTTCTTTTTTAATCGAGCAATAAGAGCAGAACTATCCCAACGGTTACCACCCATTTCTTGTACCTCAGCATAGTAGCCATCTATGATTTCTGTAATCGGCACTGGTGAACCATTTCTTTTTGCTTCTTCAATTGCAATTTTAAGATCTTTTCTCATCCAATCAATTGCAAATCCATAATCAAACTTATCATCCGTCATAGTTCGATATCTATTTTCCATCTGCCAAGACTGTGCTGCACCTTTAGATATAGTTTCCATTACTTTATCCATATCTAAACCTGCATTTATTCCAAAATTAATTGCTTCAGATAAACCTTGCACTGCTCCAGCAATACACATTTGATTCATCATCTTAGTCAGTTGTCCGCTTCCACAAGATCCTATTAATTTTACTTTTTTACTGTAGCAACCAATTACTGGTTCTGCTTTTTTAAAAACTTCTTCATCACCACCAACCATGACAGTTAGTATTCCACCTTCTGCACCAGATTGACCTCCAGATATTGGCGCATCTAAAAAATCAAAACCTTTATCTTTTGCAGCTTTATATAATTCTCGAGACACTTCTGCGGATACAGTTGAGTTATCAACAAATATTGATCCAGCTTTTGCTGTGTTAAATAATCCATTCTCTCCTGTAGCTACTTCTCTTAAATCATTATCGTTACCTACACATGTAAAAATAAAATCTGCACCTTCTGCTGCCTGAGCAGGAGTATCTGCCATTTTACCTTTGTATTCACCAATCCATTTTTCAGCTTTAGATTTTGTTCTATTAAAAACAGTTACATTGTGTCCGGCTTTTGATATATAACCAGCCATCGGGTAGCCCATAACCCCAAGACCTATGAAAGCAACATTAAAAGTCATAATTTTTTTCTATGTTTAAAAGTTTAAGTTTAAAAGTAATTGTATTTGGTTTTATTTTTACATTTTTTTCAAGTTTTGGACAGAGTTATTTTCTTGGTTTGTTTAACACTAGTATTAGAGAAGCTCTTTCAATATCTCATGGACAATTTGGTTCAATTTACGCGTCCGCAACTTTATTTAGTAGTTTTATATTGATATGGGTTGGAAAAAAAATAGATGATTTTAGTACAATTAAATTTGCATATTTTGTAATTATATCTTTAAGCGTATCTTCATTTATATTTTCTAAAATCAATTCAATAGTTTTTTTATTTATAGCAATTTTTTTAATGAGGTTATTTGGTCAGGGGCTAATGTCTCATACTGCTAGTACCACAGTCTCAAGATATTTTGATAAATCAAGAGGAAAAGCATTAAGCACATCTTGGCTAGGTTTGTCTTTAGCAGAATTTATTTTACCAGTTTTAATAGTATATTTTTTAACATTCATACATTGGAGAGAATTATGGGTAGGATTTTCTTTAATTATTATTTTATTTCTTCCTGTTGTATCAATGTTCTTAATAAATAATTTAAATATTAATTCTAGAGAATCTGACAGTAATAATAATTCTCAAGAAGATACAATCAAACAATGGTCCAGAGGAGAAGTGTTAAAAGATTATAAGTTTTATATTATTTGTGGAAACTTATTAGCAATGCCATGGATTTTCACAGGCTTTGCAGTTTTTCAGTCTTTTGTACAAATTTCTAAGGGGTGGGGTCCATATGTGATAGCTCAATCTTTTATGGCCTATTCGATATGTTCTGTTTTGACTTTATTTATAACTGGTATTTTAATAGATAAGTTTTCGAGCAGGAAATTATTAATTTTTACAAACATTCCTATGTTGATTGCTGCTTTGATATTGATATTTTTTGATCATCCTATTGTTTCATTTATTTTTTTAGGATTATTGGGAATGACCAATGGATTTGCAAATGTTTTAGGTACATCTACATGGGCAGAATTATATGGTGTAAGATTTATTGGAGGAATAAAGGCTATGACTTCTGCTTTAATGGTTTTCTCAACTGCTTTTGGAACTGCTTTATATGGATTTTTAATAGACAAAGGTTTTGGTATTGAACAAATCGCTACTTTTTCCGCAATATACGTTGGATTTATGCTTGTACTTTTATTCATGATAAAAAATAAGTTAAATCCTCATTATTTATAAAAATATCCCTTGATTTTATTAGACTCACTGTGTAGATACTGCGCATGGCTAGAGTAACAGTAGAAGACTGCATAGATAAAGTAGAAAGTCCTTATGAACTAGTTTTAGTGGCTAAAGAGAGAGCTACTCAACTTAATGCTGGTTTAGAACCAACAATAGATAGAGATAATGATAAAAATACAGTGATATCTTTAAGAGAAATTGCTGAAGAAAAAATCAAAGTATCAGATTTAACCGAAAGTGCAGTTTATAAACTTAGAAAACACGTTGAACAAGTTGATGACGGTGTGGAGGATGATGAAGAAATAGGTGACGATTTTGAAAATCTTTACAAAGGAGAAATTTCAAAAAGTGGAACTCCAATTTTGCCATCAAAAAGAGCAAGAAAAACTCCAGAAAAAATTCAAGTATCAAAGGAAGATTTAGCTGAATTATCTGAAACAGCTACACCTGAAGTTGACGCTTCAGTTGGTCAAGAAACTATGAATGAACAAGGTGAAGTTTCATTAGATGAAGTTTCAGAATCAGAAAATCAAGAAGCAGATGTTGCTTCTGAAGATCCAGAAGCTTCAAACTCATAAAAAAATAATATAAAGTCTTAGTTTATGAATAGGTTAGTATCAATTGCTCCTATGATGGACTGTACAGATCGTCATGAACGATATTTTCTCAGACTAATATCTAAAAATATACTTCTTTATACCGAAATGGTTGTCGATGAAGCAATCAATAGAGGTGATAAAAAAAAATTACTAGAATTCAATATCAATGAAAAGCCAGTTGCACTTCAACTAGGTGGATCTTCACCTAAGTTACTTGCGGAGGCGACAAAAGTTGGAGAAGACTTTGGCTACGATGAAATTAATTTAAATTTAGGCTGTCCAAGTAGAAAAGTAGAGAAAAATAGATTTGGTGCTTGTTTAATGAAAGAGCCAAACTTAGTTGCAGATTGTTTAACAGAGATGCAATCAAAAACTAAATTACCTGTAACCATAAAAACTAGAATTGGTTATGACAATGTCGAAGATTACGAAAACTTACATAATTTTATATCTACTCTTAAATCCACAGGTATCAAAACTTTTATTATTCATGCAAGAAAGGCTATGCTTGGCAAGTTTACACCTAAACAAAATCTAAATATTCCACCACTAAAATATGACTTTGTTTATAAATTAAAAGAAGATTTTCCAAATGAAGAAATAATTATAAATGGGGGAGTAACTTCAGTTGATCAAATTAAACGACATTTAGAAAAAACAAATGGTGTTATGATTGGAAGAGCTGCTTATCACACACCTTATTTGTTGGCAGATATTGAGAAAGAAATTTTTAACAATGAAGATATTCCTAGTAGGCAAGATGTTGTTGAGCAGTTAATTCCTTATGTAAAAGATGAATTGAAAAAAGGAACTCGTTTAAATCAAATTATGAGACACACATTAGGTTTATTTCACGGTCAATCTGGTGCCAGCCATTGGAAAAGATATTTAAGCGAAAATATGTGTGTGAGAGATGCTGATGTAAAAAAAATTGATCACATAATGGATAAAATTAAATACAACAATGTTGATATGAGAGAAGGTTAATCTGCTTAGTTCAATCTTAGCAAATGAATATATCTATATAGTTTTATTAATGGTTTTGACTGCAATTCCAGTAGGATTTGTAGCTGGCCTTTTTGGTATAGGCGGTGGTTTAATAACTGTCCCGTTTCTTTATTATATATTTGGCAAACTTGGAATTGATAAAGCTTATATAATGCACTTAGCGGTAGGAACTTCTTTTGCAATAATAATTCCAACATCAATAGTTTCAGTTTTAACCCATCATAAATTTAATTCTGTCGATTTTAATGTAGTCAAAAGCTATGGTATTTTTGTAGTTGCAGGAGTTGTTTTAGGAACAATATTCGCTGCAACTTTCAAAACAAAATCATTAGTGCTTTTTTTTGCAATCGTAATCTTTCTTTTAGGAATTTATTTACTTACGATTAAAGAAAAAGAACAAAATGTAATATCTGAAATGAAATTGTATTTAAAAATAATACTTGGTGCGATTGTTGGATTTATTTCAGCTATAACAGGTATCGGTGGTGCTGTTATGAATGTACCAATCCTTAAATTTTTTGGTTATTCAATTAATAAAGCAATTGGTAGTGCCGCAGCGATTGGTTTTTTAATTGCACTATTCGGTGCTACAGGTTTTTTTATTTCAGGAAGTTATTTAAAAACAAATTTACCATTTAGTATTGGATTTTTAAATGTACCAGCTTTTTTAATCTTCATTCCGATTACAACTTTTATGGCAAGACTAGGTGCAAGAACAGCTCACAGAATAGATAAAAATAAAATTAGTAAATTACTTGCTATTTTCTTACTAATCGTAGCAGTTAAGTTTTTCTACGAATATATTAAATTATAAGCATGTCGTTTAAGTTAAATAGGAAATTTTTAAATACTTCACATCATCTTTTTAATCTTAAATTATGCACTATTAGGCTAAACGATAATTCTAAATTTCCATGGATAATTCTAATTCCCAAAAGAAGTAAGATTACCGACATAAGCGACCTTGATTTTAAAGATCAAACCCTGCTAATGAAAGAAATTGTTTATGTGAGTAAAGTAATGAAAAAGTTATTTAAAACTTCGAAGCTTAACGTAGAAAAAATTGGAAATATTGTTCCTCAGTTGCATATACATATTATTGCTAGAAGTAAAAAAGATAGTTCATGGCCATTATCTGTATGGGTTGTTAAAGGAAAAAATTATTCAAAAACAGCTCTAAAAGAAATAGTCGATAAATTAAGAAAAGCTCTAAAATAAAAAGAGGTGACTTTAGTCTCCCTCCATCACCTCAGATAGTTTTTTAAATGATTCTTTACAGTTTTATGAACACTTATTAGTTGAAAATTAACTTTATTAAGGACTAAATTTTTTGATCGTATTCGCCTATTTTCCCAGTTTTTTGAAGTAAATCGTCAATAAAATCAAAGATTTTCCTCTTTCTATTATCTGAGGTTGGGCTTTCAGTTACAATTACCAATGAAGGTTTATTAGATGATGCTCTTATCAATCCCCAAGATCCATCTTCAAAAGAAAATCTCACACCATTAACTGTAAGAACTTCAGTTATTACTTGATCATCAATTTTAGTTTTATTATTTTTTAATTGTTCTACTTTTTTAACTAATTCTTCAACTACTTGATATTTTTCTTCATCTTTACAGAATGGCGCCATCGTAGGTGTTTGAAAAGTATTTGGTAAATCATTAATTATTTCACTCATTTTTTTATTTTCGTTATCTAATAAATGACAGACATGAATGGCTGAATTTATTCCATCATCGTAACCATATCCTAATGGCTGATTGAAAAAGAAATGACCACTTTTTTCAAAGCCTGCCAATGCCTTTTCAGTGTTAACTTTACGTTTGATATGGGAATGACCTGTTTTCCAATAAATTGTTTTACAATTGTTTTCTAATAAAATTTTATCTTTTGAGTACAAACCTGTTGATTTTACATCTACTACAAATTTAGAATTTTTGTGTTTAGTAGATAAGTTTCTTGCTATTATTAAACCAATTTTATCAGAGAATATTTCGTTACCTTCATTATCAATAACGCCAACTCTATCTCCATCACCATCAAAACCAAAACCTATATCAGCATTATTTTCTTTAACCGCTTTAGCAATTTCGTGAAGCATTTCTAAATCTTCCGGATTAGGATTATATTTTGGAAAATTCCAATCTAAGTTACAATCTAACTCCATCACTTCACACCCAATACCCCTTAAAATATCTGGTGCAAAAACACCTGCAGTTCCATTGCCACAAGCAACTACAGCTTTAATTTTTTTATTTATTTTGTTTTTATTAATTAGGTCATTTTTATAAATTTTATCGAAATCTTTTATTTCTTTTTCATTTCCATCACCTTTTGAAAACTTTTTACTCAATGTTATTTCTTTTAATTCTCTCATCTCTTCAGGCGCATGAGTTAAGCCTTTTTTGATACCCATTTTTACACCAGTCCAACCATTTTCATTATGACTTGCTGTAACCATAGCAACTGCATCTGCATCTAAATTAAATTGTGCAAAATAAACCATTGGAGATAATGACAAACCAATATCTTCTATATGACATCCTGTTGACTTTAATCCTTTTTTAAGTGAAGTTTTTATTTCCTCACTGTAAGATCGGTAATCATGTCCAACAATAATTCTTGGATGATCTTTTTTGGTATGATTTTTTATTTGTGTCCCAAGTCCTTTACCAAGATTCTCTATACCCGCTGAGTTTATGTCCTTCTCATACAACCAACGGGCGTCATATTCCCTAAATCCATAAGGATCTATTTTTAAATTTTTACTCATTTATCCACTACTTACTCTTTTTATGTTAATTTCTTTAAAAAAATTTTATTTTTTTATTGATAATCATATTGTCGCGTTCTATAAATGTTCCATTGATTAAACGTTTATTTAGTATACTTAATCAAAGCGCCTACAACATATAGTTGTTTTCGCAAAACTAAAATAATATAATAACAAATATGAACAAGATTCTATCTCAAGCCCTCAAGAAAGCTGTCTCCGAATATAGTCCAGAAGTTAAAGATGTTTCAAAAGCGAATAAGCCTGATTTATTTTCTTTAAATAACGAAACAGAATTATTTCAAAACGACAAAGGTATAATAATTAAAATTGATCGTTCTAAAGATTCAAATCTTACTGATTTTGGTAAAGCGACTTTAAAAGATAGATACCTTGGTTTAAACGAATCTTATCAAGATTTATTTGCAAGAGTAGCCAGTACTTATGCTGATGATAATTTACATGCACAAAGAATTTATAATTACATAAGCAATCTTTGGTTTATGCCAGCAACACCAGTTTTATCAAACGGTGGAACTAAGAGAGGTTTACCTATTTCATGTTTTTTAAATGAAGCATCTGATAGCTTAGGTGGAATTTTAGATCTTTGGAGCGAGAATGTTTGGCTTGCTGCAAAGGGTGGGGGAATTGGAAGCTACTGGGGCAACCTAAGATCTATTGGAGAAAAAATTGGTAGAGTTGGAAAAACTTCAGGAATAATTCCTTTTATTAAAGTGATGGATTCTTTAACAATGGCAATCAGCCAAGGTTCATTAAGAAGAGGTTCTGCTGCTTGTTATCTTCCAATTGATCATCCTGAGATAGAAGAGTTTATTGAAATGAGAAGACCAACTGGTGGAGATCCAAATAGAAAAGCATTAAATTTACATCATGGTGTTTTAGTTTCAGATGCTTTCATGAGAGCAGTTGAAACAGATGAACAGTGGGCATTAAAAAGTCCAGCAGACGGAACTGTGCAACAAACTATTTCTGCAAGAAATTTATGGATAAGATTATTAACTGCTAGAATTGAAACTGGTGAGCCTTATATAATTTATATAGATACAGTTAATCGACAAATTCCTCAACATCATAAGTTAGCAAATCTTACTGTTAAAACTTCTAACTTATGCAGTGAGATAACTCTTCCTACAGGAATTGATAAAGACGGTAGAGATAGAACAGCGGTGTGCTGTTTATCATCTTTAAATTTAGAAAAATATGAAGAATGGAAAGATGATCCAGATATGATTAGTGATGTAATGAGATTTTTGGATAATGTGTTGTCTGATTTCATTAACAAAGCTCCTGAACAATTTAAAGATGCTAAATACTCCGCTGAAAGAGAGAGAAGTGTTGGTTTAGGTGTGATGGGCTTTCATTCTTTCTTACAGAAAAATAGAATTCCACTTGAGTCTGTAATGGCAAAATCATGGAATAAAAAAATATTTAAAAACATTCACGAAAAAGTTAATCAAGCTTCTAAAGATTTAGCTGAAGAAAGAGGAGCATGTCCTGATGCTGCAGAGTATGGTTATCAAGAAAGATTTTCTAACAAAACTGCAATTGCACCAACAGCATCAATTTCTATTATTTGTGGAGGAGCTTCTCCAGGAGTAGAGCCCATTGCAGCAAACAGTTATACTCACAAAACTTTATCTGGTTCGTTTAATGTGAGAAACAGATATCTTGAAGAAATTCTTGAAAGTCACGGTAAAAATGATGAGGAAACTTGGTCCAGTATTACTACAAACCAAGGTTCAGTTAACCATTTAGATTTTTTAACTGATTTAGAAAAAGATGTATTTAAAACTGCATTTGAACTTAATCAAAGCTGGATAATTGAATTGAGCGGAGACAGAACTCCTTTTATTTCACAAGCTCAATCAGTTAACTTATTTTTACCAGCAGATGTTCATAAAAAAGAATTACATAAAATTCATTTTGATGCGTGGAAGAAAGGTTTAAAGAGCCTTTACTATTGTAGATCAAAATCAATTCAAAGAGCTGAGAATGTTAACGATTCTAAGTCAACAGACATCATGGCTAATGTATATAAAAATAAATCAACCGAAAATAGTGAACCAGAGTACGAGGAGTGTTTATCATGTCAGTAGCAGAAAATGTTAAGTCAGAAATTATTCAACCACAAAAAAACAATAATGGGTTGCTTGTTGCAAATCCAGTTTACAAACCTTTTAGATATCCATGGTGCTATGATGCCTGGTTAACACAACAAAGAATTCATTGGTTGCCTGAAGAAGTTCCACTTGGAGATGACGTTAGAGATTGGCAGAAAAATCTTTCAACTTCAGAAAAAAATCTATTAACACAAATTTTCAGATTTTTTACACAAGCAGATGTTGAAGTTAGTAACTGTTACATAAGACATTACATGAATGTATTTAAGCCAACTGAAGTATTAATGATGATGTCTTCTTTTGCTTCAATGGAAACAGTTCATATTGCAGCTTACTCACATTTGTTAGATACAATTGGTATGCCAGAGTCTGAGTATTCAGCATTCATGAAGTACAAAGAAATGAAAGATAAATACGATTACATGCAAGGTTTTGATGTTAAATCAAATCATGATATTGCAAAAACAATTGCTGTATTTAGTGCTTTCACAGAAGGTCTTCAGTTATTTGCAAGTTTTGCAATTTTGTTAAACTTTCCAAGACATAACAAGATGAAAGGAATGGGTCAGATAGTTACTTGGTCTGTAAGAGATGAGACGTTGCATTGCAATTCTATGATCAGATTATTTAAAGATTTCATTAAAGAAAATCCTGAAACATGGACACCACAATTGAAAAAAGAAATTTACGAAGCATGTAGAACAATTGTTGAGCATGAAGATGCTTTCATTGATTTAGCTTTTCAAATGGGTCCAATGGAAGGTTTAACTGCTGATGATATTAAAAAATATATTCGTTTTATCGCAAACAGAAGATTAGATCAGTTGGGTTTAGAAGCAATATATGACATTGATAAAAATCCATTAACTTGGTTAGATACAATGTTAAATGCTGTAGAGCACATGAACTTCTTTGAAGGAAGGGCTACAGAATATTCTAAAGCATCAACCCAAGGTACTTGGGCAGAAGCATTTAGTTAATTTGAAGTACAAAAAATATTTTAGGAAAACAAGTTTAAAACAAAAAGGTGTTGGTGATTTCTTTTTAAAAGAAATTGCACTTAAAAAACCTAAAACTTTCCTAGAAGTAGGTGTCTTTCACGGTGTCACTGCCAGAAATGTTTGTGAATTGTTAAAAAACTTACATAGTAATAGTTTCAAATATGTTGGTTTAGACTTATTTGTTGAAAGTGAGGAAAATTCTAATGAAATCATTCCCAACACAAAGTTTAATAATCCACTGAAAACGATTTATTTTAACTACATCAAAAAACAAAACCCATATAGTTTAGAGGCAGTACAAGACTTATTGAAAAAATTTGGTGATAATGTTTCGTTAATAAAAGGTAATTCAAATAATGTTTTAAAAAAAATTGATATGTCTAAAGTAGATTATGTTTTTTTAGATGGTGGTCACGAGTATTCTACGGTTACGAATGATTTAAATTGCTGTCTGGAGGTAATTACAAATAATGGAACTGTTTTATGTGACGATTATAATTTAAGTTATGCTCCAGGTGTCAAACAAGCAATAGATGAGTTTTGCAAAAAAAATAATTTCAAAAAGTCTGTTATTTGTAATGATAGATTTGCAAAAATTGAGATAAATTAATTTATCTCTGGTTTAATTGCATGACTTTTCGGTGTTTGTTTCCTTTATATTTAGCAAGGGGTCTAATAAGTTTATTCGCTGTATGCTGTTCCATAATATGTGCCGACCATCCTGTAATTCTTGAAATAACAAATATAGGTGTGAAAAAATCAGTATCAAAACCCATTAAATGATACATTGGACCAGTAGGGTAGTCCACATTGGGATGGATATTTTTCTTTTTGATCATAACCTTTTCAACAATATCATAGATCTTTTCAAATTTTTTATCTTTTTTAAGCTTAGCAACTTTACCAAAATAATTTCTCATAGTTGGAACTCTTGAGTCTCCCGATTTATAAACTCTATGACCAAAGCCCATAACTACTTCTTTATTTTTAAGAGCGTTATTAATCCATTTTAGTGCATTCTCTGGTTTTTTAATTCTATTCATCATGTGCATTACTTCTTCATTTGCACCACCATGTAATGGACCTTTCAAACTAGCAATTGCACCTGTAATTGCTCCATGAATATCAGACAAGCTACTTGTAATTGTTCTAGCAGTAAAAGTTGAAACATTGAAACTATGTTCAGCGTACAATATTAAAGAAACATCAAATGCTTTAACAATTTCTTTTTGAGGTACTTTCCCAAAACACATATAGAAAAAGTTTTCTGCAAATGTTAAATTTTTTTTAGGTTTAATTATTTTTTTACCACTTCTAATTCTGTAAAAAGCAGCAAGAGCTGTGGGAGTTTTTGCAAAAATTCTTAATGCTTTTCGCATATTGGCTTCTGGAGTAGAGTTGGAGGTTTCTTTATCTTCTAATCCCATTACACTAACAGCTGTTCTTGCAACATCCATTGGATGAGATTTTTTTGGCATGTGTTTTATAATTTCATATAAATTTTTTGTAAGCTCTCTATTATTTCTCTCCTCTTTTTCAAATTGTCTTAATTGAATAGTATTAGGTAGATCTTTATTTAAAATTAAATATGCGACTTCCTCAAATCTGCAATATTCACATAAATCTTGAGCAGCATAACCTCTATATGTCAGAGAATTAATCTCAGGCATAACTTTTGAAACTTCAGTTTCATCTACAACAATTCCAAGTAAACCTTTTTTAATATCATCACTCATTATTCATGCCCTTCTGTACTAAAATTATAAATTTTTTCGTCTAAAGAATTATATTTTTCGTATTCTACTAATTCATACAATCTTTTTCTAGTCTGCATCTTATCTATTATATTATTTTGGTGTCCATTTGCATAAATGTCCCTCAATCCATCTTCAACATTTTTCATTGCTAGTCTTTGCGTAGTTACAGGGTATATAACAATATTATAGCCAAGGTTTTCTAACTCCTTATAGTCAAATAATTTGGATTTACCAAATTCAGTCATATTAGCTAACAAATAACATGATAGTTCTTTTCTTACTTTTTCAAAATCTTTTTCATCATTCAAAGCTTCAGGAAATATAATTTCTGCTCCAGCATCAATATAAGCTTTACATCTATCAATCATTTTATCAATTCCCTCAACACTTTTTGCATCTGAGCGTGCTATAATTTTAAAATTTTGATCTTTTTTTGCAGCTAAACATTCTTTTATTTTTGAAACCATATCCTCTGTTGAAATAAGCTCTTTATTATCTAGATGCCCACATCTTTTTCTTTCAATTTGATCTTCTAAATGAACGCCAGTTAATCCAAACTCTTCAAAAGTTTCTATAGTTTCTTTACAAGATTTAAATCCTGTATCTATATCAACAATTGTTGGAAGATTTGTTACCCTAGATATTAAATAAGATCTGGTACTCACATCTTGAAGTGTTGTTAAACCAATATCAGGAAAACCAAGATCATTAGCCATAACACCTCCTGATACGTAAACTGCATCATAACCAATTTCCTCAATTAATTTCGCTGTTAGAGGATTGTAAGCTCCAGGAACTCTCAGAATTTTATTTGATTTAAGTTTTTGGTCAAAATCTATTCTTTTTTGACCTGGTTCTTTTTCAACAAAGTGCATTAAAAAATTCCTTTTTTCAAATTTCTTTTTAACTTACTTTTTTTAATCTCAATATTTAGTTTATCTAATTGACCAGCTTTTAAGTTTTTTAAATTTTGAACATTTCTTAAAAAACGATCACTCTCTTTTTTATCTAAAATACCATCTGTCAAAGTTAAAAATTTATTTATATAATTTTCTCTTTTAAATGGTCTTGCTCCATATGGATGAGCATCAGCTCTATCTAGTTCTTCAGTTACTTTTTTCCCACTGTTCAATGTAACAACAACTTTTGCTCCAAAAGATTTCTTTTTTGGATCTGGATCATGATATTTTTTTGTCCATTTTTTATCTTCATAGGTTGTTATTGAATTCCATATTTTAATAGTATTTTTTCTATTAGCTCTTGATTTTGTATAAGATTTTACATGATGCCAATCACCATCTTCTAAGGCGACTGCAAAAATATACATAATAGAGTGATCCAATGTTTCTCTACTTGCATTTGGATCCATTTTTTGTGGATCATTTGCACCTGTTCCAATTACATAATGTGTATGATGACTTGTATAAATATCTATTTTTTTGATTTGATTTAAATTTGATATTTTGGTTTTTAATTTCTTTGCAAGATCAATTAAAGCCTGAGATTGATACTCTGCAGAATATTCTTTTGTATAAGTTTCTAATATTGCTTTTTTACTTTCTCCTTTTTTAGGTAATGGAACTTTATATTTTGCTTTTTTTCCATCAAGTATCCTTGCAATTACACTATCTTCACCTTCATAAATTGGACTTGGTGCGCCTTCACCTCTCATAACTCTATCAACAGCTTCTATTGCCAGTTTCCCAGCATGTGCAGGTGCATATGCTTTCCAACTAGATATCTCTCCTTTTCTAGATTGTCTTGTAGAAATAGTTGTGTGTAGTGCTTGTTGAACTGCTTGGTAAATTGTTTCAGTATTTAATTTTAACATCGATCCCAATCCTGCAGCAACACTTGGACCAAGGTGAGCTATGTGGTCTACTTTATGTTTATGTAAACAAATCCCTTTAACTAAATTTACTTGAACTTCGTATGCTGTAATAATACCTCTTAATAAATCTAAGCCACTCTTTTTATTTTGTTGAGCTACACTTAATAGTGGGGGAATATTATCACCAGGGTGACTGTAATCTGCAGCTAAAAAAGTATCATGGAAATCAAGTTCTCTTACAGCGGTTCCATTTGACCAGGCTGCCCATTCACAATCAAATTTTAGTTTTGAATTAACTCCAAAAAGAGTTGCTCCATTTTTTCTAGAATGCTTCAAAGCCATCTCTCTTGATGAAATAACGGGTTTTCTATTTAAAGAAGCAATAGCAACTGAAGCATTATCAATAATTCTGTTGATAACCATTTCAACTGCTTCTTTGTTTAGTTTAGCGTTATCACTTGCAATTTCTGCAATTTTCCAGGCAAGTTGTTTTTTTTTAGGTAAATGAATTTTAGATGGAAAAACTTTAACTGTATGTAGTAACAAAATAACTCCTTATAAGTAATTTTGTTTTAATAGCTAAAATAAATTAATCAATATTAAAGATATTCAGATATGATTTTTTCTATACCAACAAAATCTTTTATGAGGTGATTATGGTAGATTTCATCAGATCTTTTTTCAGTATATCCATATTTTAACAATATCATTGGAATATCTGCCGCTTTCGCAGAGTTTGCATCAGTTTCACTATCTCCAATCATAATTGATTTTTTTAAATCTCCATCCAATATTTCTATCACTGTCGTTAAGTGTCTAGGATCAGGCTTACAATAATCAAATGTATTATATCCTGCCACATATTCAAAATAATCATAAATTCCAATTTTTTTTAAAAGATCAACAGCAAGGTGCTCAGTTTTATTAGTACAAACAGCCATAGAGATTTTTTCGTTCTTACACCAATTTAAAAACTCTTTTACTCCATTTATTAAAGTACTTTTGTTATAAATATTTTTTCCATAAAAAGACAAAAATTCATCTGTCATTTCGTTTTGAATTTTTTCATCAAACCATTTCCATTGACCGTTAGCTTTTGCCATCATAGCTTTTGCACCTTTGCCAACTGCATTTTTTAATTCACCTAATGTTTTTGTTGGATAACCAAATTTTTTCATTACATGGTTGTGCGCTGTTATTAAATCTGGCGCTGTGTCTATTAAAGTTCCATCTAAATCAAACAATACTGTAAATTTTTGTTTCATATTAAAAGTATTTTAAAGAAATAATTTGTGAATTAATTAAAATATATACTTAATGTAAAGAAAATCTAGATGAAACATGCAAAGCAACAAAATAATCAAAATAAACTTCGAAATAAGTTTTTAAAAGCTGGAGTTAAAATGACAGGTCCTGAAACTGTTTTTTTTTCAAATGATACCAAAATTGGAAAAGGAGTAACAATTGAACCATATGTGGTAATAGGTTCTAAAGTTAAAATAGGAAATAATGTTGTTATTAAATCTTTTTCGCATCTTGAAACTTGTAAGGTAGAAAATAAGGTTGAGATAGGTCCTTATGCAAGAATTAGACCCGATACAATTCTTAAAGAAGGTTCAAAAGTAGGTAATTTTGTAGAGATTAAAAAATCAACTGTTGGAAATAAATCAAAAATTAATCATTTATCTTATGTCGGTGATAGTGATATTGGCAAGATGGTAAATGTTGGTGCTGGAACAATTACTTGTAATTATGATGGTCTAAAAAAAAGTAAGACAATAATTAAAGATAAAGTATTCATAGGATCAAATTCATCTTTAATTGCGCCTATAAAAATTGATAAAGAAAGTATCATTGGTGCAGGATCTGTAATAACAAAAAATGTTAAAAAAAAATCTTTAGCACTAACAAGATCTGTACAAGTGGAAATTAAAAATTATAAAAGAAAGACAAAATAAATTATGTGTGGAATTATAGGAATATCTAGTAATAAATCTGTTTCTGCAAATATTATAAATTCTTTAAAAAAACTAGAATATAGAGGTTATGACTCAGCCGGTGTTGCAACTTTATTTAATGGTGAAATTAATCAAGTAAAATCTGAAGGAAGAGTTGATAATTTAGAACAAAACTTTGATCTAAAATCTTTAAAAGGAAATATAGGAATAGGTCATGTAAGATGGGCTACTCACGGTATACCAAATAGCATTAATGCTCACCCACATTCATCAGATAATGTATCTATTGTCCATAATGGAATAATAGAGAACTCAACAATTTTAAAAAAACACTTAATTAATAAGGGTTATACTTTCAAATCTCAGACTGATACTGAGGTAATAGTTCATTTAATTACAGAAAATTTAAAAACTATGGAGCTGGAAGAGGCAATAACCAAAACTTTAAAACAACTTCACGGAAGTTTTGCATTAGGTATAATTTTTAAAGATATTCCAGATTTAATTGTAGGTGCAAGAAGAGGATCGCCACTAGCTGTTGGTTATGGTCCTAATGAAAATTACCTAGGGTCAGACTCTTATGCTTTAAAATCCATGACAAATAAAATTACTTATCTTGATGATGGAGAATTTTGTATTGTTAAAAAAGATCAAGTTCATTTTTACAATCAAGAGGGAAAAAAAATTAATAAAAAAATTTTAGAATTATCATCTAATGAGTTAAATTATGACAAAGGTGACTTTAAACATTTCATGGCCAAAGAAATAGAGGAGCAGCCTGTAACAGTAAAAACTGGAATTAAAGAATATTTAGATAATGTAAATAATGAGATAAACATTTTCAATTTTCCATTGAAAATCAATGAAATTAAATCAGTTACTTTTATTGGTTGTGGTACTGCTTATCATTCTTGTTTAATGGCAAAATATTGGTTTGAAGAATTAACTTCTTTAGATGTAAATATCGATATAGCTTCAGAGTTTAGATATAGAAAAAATAGATTTAAAAAGGATAGTTTATATATTTTTGTTTCTCAGTCTGGTGAAACTGCAGATACTTATGCAGCTTTGGATCTTTGTAACAAAAATAATATGAAAACATGTGCAGTAGTTAATGTAATCGAAAGCTCTATAGCAAGAGACTCAAATTTTGTTTTACCAATTCACTGTGGACCTGAAATTGGGGTTGCGTCAACAAAAGCTTTTTTAGGTCAAATACTTGTTTTATATATTTTAGCTTTAAAAATTGGATCTTTGTCTAATCAGATTGATAAAAAAAATTATCAAAAAAAAATTAAAGATCTTAAAAACTTACCAAACTTAATAGAAAAAACTTTATTAATAGATAATGACATTCAAGCAATATCCTCAACATTTAATGAAGCTAAAGGATCTATGTTCCTTGGAAGAGGTTTCTCGTTTCCAATAGCTTTGGAAGGTGCTTTGAAATTGAAAGAATTATCTTATGTTCATGCGGAAGGTTATCCAGCTGGTGAAATGAAACATGGACCACTTGCTTTAATAGAAGAGGGAATGCCAGTTGTTGTTCTAGCACCAAGAGATAATTACTATAAAAAAACAATTTCTAACATGCAGGAAGTTATAGCAAGAGGTGCCAAAGTTCTTCTAATTACAAACAAAAGCAAGGATGAAATTGTTTCGGAGAATATTTGGGAAACTATAGAGGTTGAAAATACCAATGATGATCTATTACCATTCCTTTTAACAATTCCACTTCAAAAGCTTGCTTATTATTCTGCTTTGAAAATGGGTTATGATATAGATAAGCCAAGAAACTTAGCTAAATCGGTCACAGTTGAATAAAGTTTAAACTCTGCTAAAACACTCCTAGGTTGAATATGAAAAATTGGAAAAAAAATAGTTGGAGAAAACATCCTGTTAAACACATACCAGAATATCCAGATAAAAAGGAACTGAATAAAGTTTTAGATAAAATTGGAACTTTTCCTCCCTTGGTATTTGCTGGTGAGACTAGGCACCTAAAAGATCAATTAGCTGATGTTGTAGATGGAAAAGCATTTTTACTTCAGGGTGGAGATTGTGCAGAGAGTTTTGCTGAATTTAACCCTGATAATTTAAGAGATACATTTAAATTAATTTTGCAAATGTCTTTAGTTTTAACTTATTCAGCTTCTTTACCAGTCGTTAAAGTTGGAAGAATTGCTGGTCAATTTTCAAAACCAAGAAGTTCTCCAGTTGAAAATAAAGATGGTGTAGAGCTTCCTAGTTATTTAGGTGATAACATAAATGGAATGGAATTTACCGAAAAAGCAAGAATTCCCGACCCAAAAAGATTATTTAAAGCTTATTCTCAGTCAGCAGCAACTCTAAATCTTATTAGAGCATTTTCTAAAGGTGGTTTTGCAGATTTGAATAAAGTTCATTTATGGAATTTAGGCTACATTAAAAAAAGTCCAGAGGCAAAAAAATTTAAAGATTTAGAGGATAAAATTGCAGATGCAATAGCATTTATGAAAGCGTGTGGAATTACATCAGATTTTAACAATAGATTATATACTGTGAATTTTTGGACATCACACGAAGCGTTATTGTTACCTTTTGAAGAAGCAATGACCAGAACAGACTCTACCACAGGTGAGAACCATGATACCTCAGCACATTTTGTTTGGATAGGAGACAGAACAAGACAGCTTGATGGAGGACATGTAGAGTTTTGTAGAGGGATTGAAAACCCTATAGGTATAAAGTGTGGACCAACACTAAAACCTGATGATTTAATTAATTTATGTAACCGAATTAATCCAAAAAATGAAAAAGGTAAAATAACTTTGATTTCAAGATTTGGAGCAGATAATGTTTCAAAATTTTTACCAAAATTAATTAGAGCAATTAAAAAAGAAGGATTGAATGTAATTTGGTCTTGTGACCCATGTCATGGAAATACAATTAAAGCTGCAACAGGTTTCAAAACTAGACCATTCAATAGTGTACTAAATGAAGTAAAAAATGTTTTTGCATGTCACCAAAGTGAAGGAAGTTTTGCAGGAGGTCTTCACATTGAGTTAACTGGTCAAGATGTAACTGAATGTATTGGTGGAGCACAAAAAATTTCTGAAGAAGATCTTTCTTCAAGATACCATACTCATTGTGATCCAAGGTTGAATGCCAACCAAGCTTTAGAATTAGCATTTATGATTTCAGATGAGATAAAAAAGAATAGCTTATATTCTAAAAATGCAGATAGAGCGGCATCTTAGGGCATTGTAAAATCTATATAATAAAATAAATCATAAACTATGAACACCTCAGAAAAAGCTAAGTTTATATCTAATTGGATTAAAAACTATGTGGACAATATGCCTTCAAAGGCACTGTCTCTTGTTATTGGAATATCTGGAGGCATTGACTCATCTGTTTCTAGCACCTTAAGTGCTATGACGGGTTTGAAAACAATAGTTTTGTCGATGCCAATTAAACAAAAATCACATCAACATGATCTAAGCTTAAAACATCAGGAATGGTTGGTAAAAAATTTTAAAAATGTTGAAGCACATACAATTAATTTAGATGAATTGTTTTTGGCATTTAGCTCAAGTTTATCTAAATTTGACAACGAGCATGGAATGGCAAATTCTAGAGCAAGATTAAGAATGACTACTCTTTACCAAGTTGCTGCAGCTAACAAAGGAATAGTAGTTGGTACTGGCAATAAGGTAGAGGACTTTGGTGTAGGATTTTACACAAAATATGGAGATGGAGGCGTAGATATTTCTCCCATAGCAGATTGTAATAAAACTCAGGTTTGGGAACTCGGCAAAGAACTTGGTATATTAAATGAAATTATTGAAGCAGCACCTACTGATGGTTTGTGGGATGACGGTAGAACAGATGAAGGTCAGCTTGGGTTAAAATATGAAGAACTCGAGGAAGCTATGGATAATCCTAAATCTTCCAATAGAGCAAAATACGAAATCATTAGAAAACAAAATTTGCATAAAATGGAGCCTATTCCAGTATGCAAAATTCCAAATTAATCAAATAGATTCACAAATCTATAATTTAAGTATATTTCTAAAATTATGAGTAATGATATTTTTTTAACAAACAATCTAACAAACAAAAAAGAAAAATTTGTTCCAATAGATGAACAAAATATAAGAATGTATGTTTGTGGACCAACAGTTTATGATGATCCTCATATTGGAAACGCAAGACCAATAGTTGTTTTTGATATCCTTTATAAAATTTTTAATAAAAAATATTCAAAAGTTACTTATGTTAGAAATATTACAGATGTAGATGATAAAATTATTAAATCATCAAAAGAAAATAATATTTCAATTTCAGAATTAACAAATAAAGTAACAGAAAGTTTTGGTGAAGATTGTAATTATTTAAATTGTGAATCACCAACTCATCAACCTAAAGCAACTGAAAATATTGATTTGATGATTGAAATGGTTTCTGAATTAATCAAAAAAGGTTTTGCTTATGAGAATAACAACCATGTTTATTTTGATGTTAAAAAGTTCAATGATTATGGTCAGCTATCAAACAAAAAACTAGAAGAATTAATTGCAGGATCAAGAATTGAAATAAGTGAAAATAAAAAAAATTCAGAAGATTTTGTTTTATGGAAGCCATCAGCAAGTGACGAACCTTCTTGGGATTCTCCATGGGGAAAAGGAAGACCTGGATGGCATTTAGAATGTTCAGCAATGTCTAAAAAATTTTTAGGAGATGAGTTTGACGTCCATGGAGGTGGTATTGATTTAATATTTCCTCATCATGAAAATGAAATAGCACAATCAAGATGTGCTAATGGTACAAAGACATTTGCTAATTATTGGTTGCACAATGCATTTATTACTATGTCCAATGAAAAGATGGCAAAGTCTCAGGGTAACATTTTAAAAATAAAAGATTTTAGAAATAAGATAAGTGGCCAGATTTTAAGATTAGCTTTAATGAGTGCACATTACAAACAACCATTAGATTGGAACGATAAGCTTTTAGAAAATTGCTATAATACAATTAATAAATGGTACAATGTTTATGTAGATAGTAGAAACAATACAGATATCTCAGATGAAATTCTTGAACCCCTGTATGATGATTTAAATACACCAGGTTACATAGCAAATTTACATAAATTATATGAAAAAGCACAAAAAGGTGATGACAATGACAAAGCTATATTTGTTTCTGCCTGTCAGTTTGTAGGACTTTTAAACCAAAATAAAGAAGAGTGGTTAAGTTTCAAAATGAGCAAAGCTTCTATTTCAGAAGAAGAAATATTAAAAAAAATTGAAGAAAGAAACAAAGCTAGAGAGAACAAAAATTACGAGGAAGCTGACAAAATTAGAAATGAGCTTTTTGATAAAGGTGTTTTAATAGAAGATAAAGATGGTAAAACGACCTGGAAATTTAAATGAGTAAAGAACAACTTTATATTTTTGATACAACACTACGTGATGGAGCACAGACACAAGGTGTAGATTTTTCTATTGATGATAAAGAGAAAATTTCATCTGCATTAGACATGTTAGGTGTAGATTATGTAGAGGGCGGTTGGCCAGGTGCCAATCCAACAGATACAGAATTTTTTAATAAAGATCACAATTTTAAATCAACAAAATTAACAGCGTTTGGGATGACAAAAAAATCAGAACATAGTGCTGAAAATGATCCTATGCTATCATCATTAATTAATTCAAAAAGCTCATCTGTTTGCTTATTTGGTAAATCATGGGATTTCCAAGTGAAAGTTGCCTTAGGAATTACTAACGATGAAAATTTAACAAACATAAGCGAAAGTACCAAACATATTGTTAAATCAGGTAAAGAATTCATGTTTGATGCTGAGCATTTCTTTGATGGATATAAATCAAATCCAGAATATGCATTGTCTTGTTTGAAAGCTGCTTATGATAATGGAGCTAGATGGATTGTATTGTGTGATACTAACGGTGGAACACTTCCACATGAAATTTCTAAAATTGTAACTGAAATAAGCAAAAATATTCCAGGAGAAAATTTGGGAATTCACGCTCATAATGATACTGAAAATGCAGTAGCGAATAGTCTTGCTGCAGTCCAAGCAGGAGTAAGACAAGTTCAAGGAACTATAAACGGATTAGGAGAAAGATGTGGTAATGCAAACCTGATGTCACTAATCCCTTCATTTTTTTTAAAGAAAGATTTCGCAGATAAATTTGAACTAAGTATCAAGAGAGATAATTTAAAAAATTTAACTCAATGCTCAAGATTACTAGATGAAATATTAAATAGAAAACCTAACAAACATTTACCTTATGTTGGTGCATCAGCTTTTTCCCACAAAGGTGGAATGCATGTATCTGCAGTTCAAAAAGATCCAAAAACTTATGAGCACATCAATCCTGAAGAGGTTGGAAATTCTAGAAATATTGTAGTTTCAGATCAATCAGGACAATCAAATATAATGTCTAGATTAAATTCAATTGGGATTAATGTTCAGAAAAGTGACCCAAAAATAAAAAAACTTTTAGATGAAGTAAAAGATAGAGAGTTCATTGGCTACAGCTATGATGGTGCAGATGCATCTTTTGAATTACTTGCAAGAAGATTGATGGGAGAGATACCAAGATATATTTCAATTAATGAGTATGATGTTTCAGTAAAAAAAGATAAAACTGGAGAGATTATATCTTATGCTAAAGCTCAATTAGAGGTAGATGGAGACAAAATTTTATGCGAAGGACAAGGAAACGGACCTGTTAATGCTTTAGATAATGCAATAAGAAAGAATGTAAATAAACTTGCTAAATATTCTGAGTATTTGAAAGATTTAAGACTTGTTGACTATAAAGTTAGAATTTTAAATACAGGTACAGAAGCAGTTACCAGAGTTAGTATTGAAAGCACAGACTCCAAAGGAGTGAACTGGTTCACAATTGGAGTGTCACCTAATATAATTGACGCCTCATTTAAAGCTTTAGTGGATAGTTTAGATTACAAATTATTTAAGGATAAAGCACCTGGAAGTCTATAAAAATGAAAATTAAAAAATTTTCAGAAAAACCAACAGATATCGATAGTAGAATTGGAGCAAAGCCTATCGTTTGTTATCCAAATACCACAATTGAAGATAAAAATTTAAGCACTTTACATTCTGCAAGAGAGTATTTGGTTAAAAAAGATGAGGTAATTATTCCTCCAAGGGATGCAAAAACGTTTGAGGTAAAATTTGGTGAGTTTTTTAGAATTGAAAGTTTAGATGGCCCACAAGTAGGTGATTTAAATTTATTTAATTTAAATAATTTAGAGGAAAAATTTTATTCAGGAAAAACAAGAGCTTTATATGGGACCCATCTATCCGTTGGGGACAAAATGTTTAGCAGCTTTCCATACCTTAGGTCTTTAGCGACAATAACTTGGGACACTTTGGATTGGTATGATTATGATAAAGATGGTGGCTCTGTCCATGATGTAATTGGTACTAGATGCGATCCTTATACTTCAAAACTTTTAAGCGATAATGATTACCACTATTGTTGTCATTCAAATCTAACAAGAGCACTAGTTAAAGAAAAAAATGTTCAATTAGATCATGCTGAAAAAATAGTTCATGATGTATTAAATGTATTTATGCTTACTGGTTTTACTAATGATACTAAACAATACTTTATGAAAGCTAGTCCAGTTAGACCAGGAGATTATCTAGAATTTTTTGCTGAAACAGATTTATTGGGAGCTCTTTCAGCTTGTCCTGGAGGAGATTGTGGATCTGAACACTCTTCTGATGTTGCAAAATGTTATCCATTAAAAGTTTCTATTTGGTCTGTAGATCCCAAGTATTTAACAGACATTAAACCATCTGCTATTTCTAGTTATAACAGAAATCATGGCATTGATTAATGTCAGTTAATAATATTTCTTTCATTTTACATAAGCCTCAGCTTTCAGAAAATATTGGAGCTTGCGCAAGAGGAATGAAAAATTTTAATTTTCAGAAATTAGTTGTTGTAGACCCTAAACCAATATTTCCAAATGATAAAATTTTAGCAACTTCTGTTGGAGCTAAGAATATTATTAATAAAACAAAGAATTATGAAAATTTAGAAAGATCTTTAAAGAATATCGATATTGTTATTGCAACATCTGCGAGATTTAGAAATAAAAATATTAAGCATATTCAATTAGAAGATTTAAAAAAAATTAATTATAAAAAAAAGGTAGCTTTTCTATTTGGATCAGAAGCATCAGGTTTATCCAATAATGAAATAAGTTATGCCAATTACACCCTTCAAATTCCAACAAATCCTGATTTCAAGTCATTAAACCTTTCTCATAGTTTGATAATTATTGCTCAATATGTATCAAGTATTCTTAATTCAAAAGTGTCCTCTTTTAATAAATCAAATAAAGTAAAATCTGCCTCTAAAAAAGAGATTGTTGCTATGGCTAATTTATGTATCCAGAATCTAGAAGAGATTAATTTCTTCAAATCAAAAGACAAGAAGCCAATAATGCTTGAAAACTTAAGAAATATCTTTTACCGAATGGAATTATCAACTAAAGAAACGCGTATTTTATCTGGTGTATTTGCCAGTTTAGGTAAAAAACGTTGATTGACAAAAGTAAGAGTAAGTCTATAAAGCCCACTATTAAATGACAAAAAGATTAAACTCTAAACATAAAGTAGACAGAAGGTTAAAGGTTAACCTGTGGGGTAGACCAAAGAGTCCTTTTAATACTAGAGCTTATGGACCTGGCCAACATGGTCAAACAAAAACATCGAAGCCTTCAGATTACGGGATTCAGTTGCAAGCTAAGCAAAAATTAAAAGCATATTACGGAAATATTAACGAAAAACAGTTCAGAAATATTTATAAAAAAGCAGTTATGCTTAAGGGTGATACAGGTGAAAATTTAATTGGTCTCTTAGAGAGAAGATTAGATGCTGTTATCTATAGAGCAAAATTTGCAACTACTATTTTCTCAGCTAGACAATTAATTAACCACGGTCATGTAAGAGTTAATGGTAAGAAAGTAAATATTGGAAGCTATTTAGTAAAAGAAGAAGATACAATTGAAATTAGAGACAAATCTAAGCAATTAGCAATCATTGATATCGCTCTAGCAAATAAAGAAAGAGAAACACCAGAATACATCCAAATGGATGAGAAAAATAAAAAATTAAAATTTGTGAGAATTCCTAAATTCGAAGAAGTTCCTTATCCTGTAATAATGGAACCCAATCTTGTAATTGAATATTACTCTAGATAATTTCTAAATTTAATTTTTAAAATTAATACCTTTATCCTCAAGAACTTTTTTAAGTTCTCCGTTCTCGTACATTTCTTTTACGATATCACATCCACCAACAAATTCTTTTTTAATATACAATTGAGGAATTGTTGGCCAATCACTGTAAACTTTAATACCTTCTCTGATGTTTTGATGTTCTAAAACATTTACTCCTTTAAAATTTACTTCAAGAATTTTTAACATGTTTGAAACAGCCATTGAAAAACCACATTGTGGAGCATCTGGGGTTCCTTTCATAAATAAACAAACATCATTGTTGTCTATATGATTTTGAATTATATTTTTTGTATTATCGTCCATTATTGCTCCTTTGTTTTAATTGCTAGGGCATGTAATTCATTTCCCATACGTCCTTTTAGAGAATTATATACCATTTTATGTTGTTCAATTTTACTTTTTCCTGAAAATTGAGAAGAAGTCACAGTTGCTGAATAATGATTTCCATCACCTGCTAAATCTTGAATTTCTACAACCGCATCAGGCATTGCTTCTTTAATTAAACTCTCAATTTCTTTTAAATCCATTGCCATTAGTTACTCATATAATCTGTAAGCCACTTTGTATTTGAACTTGTTAATTCGTCAATTGTAACTTTTGTCTTATCATCAAAATATAGTTCATTTTCACTGATTGTACCAAGTTCGTCATAATGAACAGCATTTTTATTCAATATATCTGTGACTTTTTTTAAATCTTTTTTACTAACCTCAGTAATATAACGCCCTTGATCTTCACCAAAGAAATATTCCAATTCATTGATTAAATATTTTGGTTTATTTAAATTTATTCCTTTTTTACCTTTGATGCACATTTTGGCTACTGCTGTAATAATTCCACCTAAAGAAACATCATGAGCACTTTTGATTAGATTACTTTCGATAAGTTTCAATAAAGTTTCTCCATTATTTTTTTCATTAAATAAATTTATTTCAGGAGGAGGACCATTTTTTTCATCTAATATATTCCTTGCAAATAAAGTTTGATCTAAATGTCCCTCTGTTTTTCCAATAACCAAAACCACATTGTCAATCTCTTTAAAATCCATTGTGATCATTTTATTATAATCTTCTATCAAACCCACACCTCCAATAGCAGGAGTTGGCTTTATACCTTCATCTTTAGTTTGATTATAAAAAGAAACATTTCCTGAAACTACTGGGAATTTTAAATATTCACTTGCTTCACCAATTCCTTGAACACATTCAACAAACTCTCCCATATTTTCTTCATTTTCAGGGCTTCCAAAATTTAAACAATTAGTAATAGCTATAGGTTTTGCACCAACAGCAATTAAATTTCTAAAACTTTCACAAACTACTTGTTTCCCACCAGTAAGAGGGTGAGCCCAACAATATACAGCAGAACTATCGACTGAAGCAGCTACAGCTTTATTTGTTCCATGCACTCTCACAACTCCAGCATCTCCACCTGGTTTTTGAATAGTATCTCCCATAACCGTATGATCATACTGCTGCCAAATCCAATCTTTGCTACAAATATTTGGGTTTGCTAAAACTTTTTTCAGAACATCTATAATTTTGAAATTTTTTAAATCTTCTTTTTTAATTTTATTCTTTTTAGGTAGCTTTGCTTTTTTCCATTTACGATCGTACATAGGTGAATTTTCGACCAATGTATTTACAGGGATGTCTGCTACCTTTTCATTGTCAAAGTAAAGTTGTATTTTTTTTGAATTAGTAGTTTTGCCAATTACTGCAAAATCTAAATTCCATTTATCAAATATTTTTTTTGCTTGTTTTTCTTTTCCATTTTCTAAAACAATCAACATTCTTTCTTGACTTTCAGATAGCATAATTTCATAAGGTGTCATCTTAGTTTCTCTGCAAGGAACTTTGTTTAGATTTATTTCAATTCCAAGATTTCCTTTTGATGCCATTTCTATACTTGATGATGTTAATCCAGCAGCTCCCATGTCTTGTATTGCTATAATTGAGTCTCCAGCCATTAATTCTAAACAAGCTTCCAGTAAAAGTTTTTCAGTAAATGGATCTCCAACTTGAACAGTGGGTTTCTTTTCCTCTATTTTGTCATCAAAACTTGCTGAAGCCATGCTGGCTCCATGAATTCCGTCTCTACCAGTTTTTGAACCAACATAAATAACTGGTTTGTTTAAACCAGCTGCTTTTGAGTAAAAAATCTTATCTTTTTTAACCAAACCTAAGGTCATTGCATTAACCAAGATATTTCCATTATATGAACTATCGAAACTTGTTTGTCCTGCTATAGTTGGAACACCCATGCAATTTCCATATCCTCCAATTCCATGAACTACACCTCTTAAAAGATTTTTAGTCTTTTTGTGTTGAGGCGAACCAAAATGAATAGAGTTTAAATTTGCAATAGGTCTAGCACCCATTGTAAATACATCTCTCATAATCCCACCAACACCTGTTGCTGCTCCTTGATAAGGCTCAATAAAAGATGGATGGTTATGGCTTTCAATTTTAAACACTATGGCATCATTATCTTCAATATCAATAACACCAGCGTTTTCTCCAGGACCTTGAATAACTTTTTTTCCTTTTGTTGGAAGTTTTTTTAAATGAAGTCTTGAAGATTTATATGAGCAATGCTCATTCCACATTGCAGAAAAAATACCAAGTTCAGTAATATTTGGTGTTCTTTTTAATAATTCACAAATTTTAGCATATTCATCTTTTTTTAAACCATGATCAATAGCTACTTGTTCGTTTACTATCATTTTAAATTATTAATTAAATTATTAAAAAAAATTGAACCATCTTCTCCTGATAAAAAATTATCAATCATTCTTTCAGGATGAGGCATCATACCTAAAACATTTTTTTTTTTATTAAAAATACCAGCAATATTTTTAATTGAACCGTTTGGATTGAATTGTTCTTCTATTTTTCCATTTTCATCACAATAATTTATTGCAACTTGTTCATTATCTTCAATTTCTTTTAATTGATCTTTGGTACAAAAATAATTTCCTTCATTGTGAGCAATATGAAATTCTAAAACATCATTTTTAATATTATTAAAATAATTATTTGTTTTATTACTAATTTTTACGAATACATTTTTACAAATAAATTCTAAATATTTATTTCTTAATAACACACCTGGAACTAGCCCAGTTTCAACTAATATTTGAAATCCATTACAAATTCCCATTACCATACCACCGGAGTTAGCGAAATTAATGACTGACTTCATAATTTTAGACTTAGATGCCATGCTCCCACATCTTAAATAGTCACCATATGAAAATCCTCCTGGTAATACAATTAAATCACTTTTTGGAAGTTCAGCATCATCATGCCAAACCATTTTATTCTTAAATCCAAATTTTTTTAGAGCAACATCCATATCTCTATCACAATTGGATCCAGGAAAAGTAATGACAGATGATTTCATTAATTACTTTAGATCGATAATTTTATAGTTTTCAATTACAAGATTGGCTAAAAGTTTTTTACACATTTCTTCAACTTTATCTTTAGCTTTTTTTGGATCATTTTCTTTTGTATCAATTTCAAAATATTTACCTTGTCTAACTTCATTAACATCATCAAAACCCATACCATCCAAAGTTTGATGAATAACTTTACCTTGTGGATCTAGCACATCTTTTTTTAAAGTGATTACTACTGAGATTTTCATTTCTTTTTTCTTTTAACAGATGATAATTTTGTTACATTTACGGCACTTACATTGGATTGTTCATGTAAAATACCTAATCTTTTAGCAACTTCTGTGTAGGCTGGAATTAAATCACCTAAATCTTTTCTAAATCTGTCTTTATCAAGTTTTTTATCAGTAATACTGTCCCAAAGTCTACATGTATCTGGGCTAATTTCATCTGCGAGTATTACTTCTTGCTTCCCATTAGATTTTAATCTTCCAAATTCTAGTTTAAAATCTATCAACTTAATTCCAACTCCTCTAAACATACCAATCATAAAGTCATTAATTCTCAAAATCATTTTTTTAACTTTATCAATTTCATTTTTAGTAGCCCAATCAAATGCTATTATGTGTTCTTCTGCAATTAGAGGGTCGCCTAATTTGTCATCTTTTAAGCAGTATTCAATTAATGGTTCTTTTAAAACAGTTCCATCTTCAATACCTAGTCTTTTAGTGATAGATCCTGTTGCAACATTTCTAACAATAAATTCAATTGGAATTATCTCAACTAGTTTTATTATTTGTTCACGCATATTTAATCTTTTCACTAAATGATTTTTAATTCCTATTTGAGATAAATTTGAGAGAATATGTTCAGATATTCTATTGTTTAAAACACCTTTACCTTCAATTGTAGTTTTCTTTTGATTATTGAATGCTGTCGCATCGTCTTTAAAATATTGGATAACTAAGTTTTTATCATTTGTTGCATAAATGATTTTTGCTTTACCTTCGTATAGTTTTTTTCCTTTTTTCATTATTTAAAAACTCTTCTAAAGATCAAATTCACATTTTTAAAGTGTTTTGCGTAACTAAATATTGATTTAAGCCTTTTTGTCTTAATTTTACTCATAATAAACTTATCACTAGAGATCACATCAAATAAATTTAAGTTTTCTGCAAAACATTTTTTCGCATACGATTGAACCATTCTGTAAGATTTTTCTCTACTTAAACCAGATTTAGTTAATTCTAGCATAATTTCTTGAGAGAAAATTAGCCCTTTTGTTACATTTAAGTTTTCTAACATTTTTTTAGGATAAACAATCATGTTGTCTAAAATATTTGTTAATCTAACTAATGCAAAGTCTGTTGTAATATTTGCATCTGGACCAATATTTCTTTCAACACTTGAGTGTGAAATGTCTCTTTCATGCCATAGCGCTATATTTTCAAGAGCTGGTATCACAGCACTTCTAACCATCCTTGCTAAACCAGTTAAGTTTTCACTTAAAATTGGATTTTTTTTGTGAGGCATTGCAGATGATCCTTTTTGATTTTTTGAAAAATACTCTTGCAATTCATAAACCTCTGTTCTTTGTAAATGTCTTATCTCAATTGCAACTCTCTCAATTGAACCTGCTATAATACCTAGGACTGAAAAATAAAAAGCATGTCGATCTCTTGGAATAACTTGAGTTGAAATAGGTTCAACTTTTAAACCTAGTTTTTTTGCAACATGCCTTTCTACATTTGGGCTTATATTTGCAAAAGTACCAACTGCTCCTGATATTGCGCAGGTTGATACCTCATCTATTGCATCTCTAAGTCTTTTTCTGTTTCTTTTAAATTCCTCATAAAAAGAAGCTAATTTTAATCCAAAAGTAACTGGTTCAGCGTGAATTCCATGACTTCTTCCCATACATGGAGTCATTTTATATTTTTTTGCCTGCTTCTTAAGTACTTTTAAAATTTGATCGATATCTTTAAGAATTATTTTTCCAGATTGAACTAATTGAATATTAAAACTGGTATCAAGTACATCTGATGAAGTCATCCCTTGATGCAAATATCTTGCTTTAATTCCTGCTTTTTCTGTAACAGAGGTAAGAAAAGCTATAACATCATGTTTAACTTCAGATTCAATTCTATGTATCCTATTTACATTGATGACTGCTTTTTTTCTAACAATTGAAGCTACTCCTCTTGGTATTTGACCAAGTTTTTCCATAGCCTCAGCAGCTGCAACTTCTACATCCAGCCAAATTTTATATTTATTTTCTTCTGACCAAATGTCAGTTAATTCTTTTCGAGAGTATCTTTTAATCATTAATTATTAGTATGGAGGCTTTTGATAACCTTTAGCAGATTCTGTAAAGATTTCATAACCATTTTCAGTAATTCCTAACGTATGTTCAAATTGAGCTGATAAAGATTTATCTTTTGTGACAGCAGTCCAACCATCATTTAACATTTTAACATCATATTTACCTGAATTTATCATAGGCTCGATTGTAAAAGTCATTCCAGGTTTTAACTCTGGTCCTGAGTTTTTACTTCCATAATGCAAAATGTTTGGTGGTTCATGAAATGTTGTACTTATACCGTGACCACAAAAATCTCTAACAACAGAGTATCCTTTTTCTTCAACAAATGATTGAATTTCGTAACCAATATCACCTAATTTAATTCCTGGTTTTAAAATTCGAATTGCTCTCATCATAGATTCGTATGTAGCGTCTATAAGATTATTCAATTTAATTGGTGTCTTACCAATACAAAACATTCTACTGGTATCACCATAATGTTCATCTACAATTGCTGTAACATCAACGTTAACTGCATCACCATCTCTTAAAATTCTATCGGAAGGAATTCCATGACACACAACATGATTTAGTGAAGTACATAAAGATTTTGTAAAACCTCTATAGTAGAGTGGAGCAGAGTGACCTCCATTATCTCTTATAAACTCATATCCTAATTTATCTATATAGTCTGTAGAGACACCTTCCTTAATGTTATCAGTTAACATATCAAGTGTCCTTGCTGCTAAATCACCAGCAACTCTCATTTTTTCAAATTTTTCTTTATAATCACTCATCTAAAATTTTAAGTTTTTTATCTATAATAATTTTTTTTGAACTTATATCACATCTATAAGCTAGAAAATTTACACCAGCTTTTTTAGCTTTTTTATAATTTTCATAATATTCTTCATCGATATCTTTAGCTATTTTAAAATATTTCATATTTTGAATTTGAACTAAAAATATTAGATAACCTTCATAACCTTTATTTATGGCATCAATAAGAGTTAATAAATGCTTAGATCCTCTTGAAGTAATGGCATCTGGAAACTCAGCGGTTTCTTTATCTCTGAATAAAGTAACGTTCTTGACCTCCACAAAACTTTTTTGATCTTTTTTTTCTAGCAAAAAATCAAATCTAGTCTCCTTGTTAAAGAATACCTCTGGTTTAATTTTATCGCTATTTTTTAATTCATTGATTAAATTATTCTCGATAGCATGATTTACTATCTTGTTAGCCATATGAGTATTAACACCTACCAAGTTTCTTCTTGATTTAATTATCTCAAGTCCAAATTTTAATTTTCTCTTTGGATCATTATTTGGTAGTAAATAAACTTCATTACCTTCATCCAATAAGCCTTTCATAGAACCCGTGTTAGGACAATGAGCTGTGACAATTTCTTTGCCAAGTTTTATGTCGGTAAAAAACCTTTTGTAACGTTTGATTAGTTTGCCTTTTACTAAAGACTTGGTAAATTCCATGAGTAAATTATATATTTCATATGGATAAAAAAGCAAAATTTAAAGCTTCAATTTTAATTATTGGTAATGAAATTTTATCTGGGAGAACACAAGATACTAATACTTCAACATTAGCAATTTGGTTAAATTCTATAGGGGTAAAGGTTGAAGAAGTTAGAGTAATTCCTGATGTAGAAAATATTATAGTTGAAACACTGAATTTACTTAGATCAAAATATGATTATGTTTTTACAACTGGTGGTATTGGACCTACTCACGATGATATAACAGCCCAATCAGTTTCAAAAGCATTTGGAATAAAATATGAAGTTCACAAAGAAGCTTTCAAAATTCTAGAAGAATATTATCAACCAGGAGAATTTAATGAGGGAAGACAGAAAATGGCATGGATGCCTGAAAATGCAAATCTTATTTTAAATCCAACAAGTGGTGCTCCAGGATTTAATGTTGAGAATGTTTATTCTCTACCAGGGGTTCCTTCTATTTTAAAATCCATGTTAGGTGGATTAACAAATAATATAGTTGGAGGTGAACCAATCAAAAGCTTAACTATAAGTTTAAGAACAGTTGAAAGTGAAATAGCAAGTTCATTAACAAAAGTACAAAATAATAATTTGGATGTAGAGATTGGCAGTTACCCATTTTTTCATGCCGGTAAGCTTGGTGTATCGATAGTTATTAGATCAGAAGATCAAAATAAAATTGATGATTGTAATTCGCAGATTTTAAAATTTGTAAATGAAAAAAAAATTGAGGTAGTTGAGCGGTAATGTTGTATTTTGCTTATGGTAGCAATCTTCATCATTTTCAAATGAAACGAAGATGCAAAGACAGTGTTTTTTTAAAAAAAATAAATTTAAAAGATTTTAAATTAACATTTAGAAGCAAATATAGAGCAGCAGACATTGAGCCAAAAAAAAATTCAATCGTACCAGGTGGATTATTTGAAATTTCAAAAAGTGATGAGAAAAAGTTGGATGTTTATGAGGATTTTCCAATTTTATATAAAAAACACTATTTTTATTATTATGGAAAAAAAGTCATGACTTATACAATGGTTAAGAAATCTCCTTTTAAGTTTCCTACAGAAAGATATCTAAATATAGTTAAAAGAGGATATAAAGATTGCAAGTTAGATAAAAAATTTCTCACAAAAGCCTTACAATTTTAATTGAAATGTTTTTACACACAAAATTAGAGGATCGAAAACATCCAATAAGAGTAGCTTTTGTTGGATGTGGAAAATTTGTAAGTATGTTTTTATCACAATATTCCAACTTAAATAAAATTAAAATTGATAGCATAGTTGACCTCAATATTGATCAAGCAAAAAAAAATTGTTTAAAAAGTGGAGTAAGTGAAGAAGAGGTATCTAAAATGAATTTTTCAACTTCTCTTGATCAGATTATTGATAGAAATATTGAAATCTTTATTGAAGCAACAGGAAACCCTATTGTAGGTACTGTCCACGCTACAAAAATTTTAAAAGAAAAGAAACATCTGATTTTAGTTAACGTAGAGGCAGATATCACATGTGGAAAATATTTATCAGATTTAGCTAAAGAAAATGGAGTTATTTGTTCGATGGCTTATGGCGATCAACCTTCGTTAATTCTAGAACAAATTGAATGGGCTAGACTTAATGGTTTTGAAGTTATTTGCGCTGGAAAAGGAACAAAATACCATCCAAGTTTTGAATATTCCACACCCGATACAGTTTGGGGCCATTATGGCTTAACTAAAGAAAGGGCAGAGTATGAGTCAGGAATGAATCCAAAAATGTTTAATAGTTTTCTATGTGGTGATAAATCTGCAATTGAAATGTGCGCAGTAAGCAATGCTGCAAATCTTAAATGTCCTTCTAACGGATTAACTTTTCCTCCAGTTGGAGTTTATGACATAGCAAAAATGTTAATACCAAAAAAAGATGGTGGATTAATTGATTTTGAAGGTCAAGTTGAAGTTATATCAAGTATTGATTTAAATAAAAAAGATATTCCTAATGACTTGAGGTGGGGTGTATACATTGTAATTAAAGCTCAAAATGAATATGTAAAAAATTGTTTTAAAGATTATGGAATGGTCACAGATTCCTCTGGAAACTACTCGGCAATATGGAGACCTTATCATTATATTGGTTTAGAACTTGCTCAGTCTATATATTCTATAGCGCTTGATAATAGAGCAACAGGTTATACGAAAAACTATAATGCAGATGTTGCAAGTGTTGCAAAAAAAGATTTAAAAGTTGGTGAAAAGCTCGACGGAGAAGGAGGGTTTTGTGCAAGAGGTAAATTAATTACATCTCAAAATTCGAAAAATGAAATGATTTTACCACTTGGTTTAACCGATAATGCAATATTGAAAAAAAATATCAGTAAAGATGAAATAATAAAAATTAGTGATGTTGAGCTTAATTTACCAAAAGAGGTAATAGAAGCTAGAGATTACCAATACAATTTAATATAGTTGAGTTATAAATAATTGTGGATATAACAGTGAAATTCATTAATGCCCTCGTGGTGAAATTGGTAGACACAAAGGACTTAAAATCCTTGCCGCTTGCGGAGTGCCAGTTCGAGTCTGGCCGAGGGCACCATTAAATGAACAAACTACAAATTATTTCTGATAAAAATAAGAAATCCTTAAGTATAAAAAATATTTTATTAAAAAAAATTAGTTCTAATAATTTTCAAAACAAAAATTTAACTATTGTTATAGGAGGAGATGGTTTTATGCTCCAAACTCTTAAAAGAAACAAAAATTCTAATAAATTTTTCTATGGGATTAACTCTGGAAACTACGGTTTTCTAATGAATAAATTTTCCTCAAAAGATATTATAAAAAACCTTTCCAAAGCAAATATGGTTTCAATTTCTCCTTTAGAGATGATTGTAAGAAATAAAAATAATCAAATAAAAAAATCTATTGCTATTAATGAAGTTTCTGTATTAAGACAGAGCAGACAAGCAGCATCGTTATCAATTAAACAAGGTTCTAGACAAATTATAAAAAAATTAGTTTCTGATGGAGTTTTGGTGTCTACACCTGCTGGAAGCACCGCCTACAATTTATCTGTTCATGGACCTATATTAAGTCTTCATTCAAAAAAATTATCCATATCTCCAATTAGCGCATTTAGACCAAGAAGGTGGAAGGGTAAAATAGTTAATGATAAATCTAAAATTGTTATCACAAATCTAAATCCATCGAAGAGACCCATTAGTGCAGTTGCAGATAATTTGGAAGTAAGAAATGCGAAATCTATTACTGTTAAAATAAATAATAAAATTAAGTTTAATCTTCTCTATGATAAAAATAGAAGTTTACAAAAAAAAATTAAAATTGAACAAATAAGAAAAGAAACAAATTAGATTTAATGAATAAATTTAATCCAATTATAATAGTTGCTTTAGTTTTATTTGCAGGATTTTTTGCATTTAAATTAATGTCATTCTTCGGTTGCTATGTTCGTATCGAGAATTTTGATAAGTGTTTGAAGTTAACTGCTTGGTAAAGAAAGAAGTGGTGCCCCCGCACGGATTCGAACCGCGGACCTATTGATTACAAATCAATTGCTCTACCAACTGAGCTACAAGGGCATGCGCAATAATTATTAATTATTTGTTAAATAATCAACTCTTTTTTTTTAAATAACTTAAATGATGAAACACTATTGCTGCACTATTTGATATATTCAAACTTTCTATTTCTTCATTGATGTCAATTTTGACAAAAAAGTCTGCATATTTTCCAGTGTGTTGCCTCATTCCAAATCCTTCTGATCCAAAAAGTAAAATATTATTTCCCTCCCATTTGACATCAGTAAAATCTTTTTGGCCCTTTGAATCAAAACCATAAACCCAAAAATTTTTTTCTCTTAAATTTTTTAAAGTAGAATTAATATTTGAAACTTCAAAAATATTTACATGCTCCATACATCCACTCGCTGATTTATACATTAATTTACTATCTTTTGGAAAATGTCTCTCTTTAATTATTATACCATCAATTTTAAATGATGCTGCACTTCTAATGAGTGAACCTATATTTCTTGGATCAGTAACTTCATCCAAACATACAAAGGTTAAATTATTTTTTTCTTTAATAAATTCTTTTAATTCTGGTTGATCCAAATGTTCAATCTCAGCAACATATCCATTATGCATTAATTGTTCTTTTGATGAGTATTTGTCTAACTCTTTTTTTGATTTAAAATAGACTTTTACCTCTTCAAGAAGATTTTTATTTGGATTTTTTCTATGAATACTTTTTTTAGCATCCTCTGTTAAAAACACTCTTAAAACTTTCCTATTTGGATTACGTAATGCTTCCATTACCGCATGTTGACCAACAATAAAAAAAGATGATTTATTCATAAAATTATGATGTGTTTTACACGTTTTTTAATAGTTTTTCTTAATAAATCACGTGTTGCATTTGGATAAATAAAATATATAAAACGCATGTTATTTGAAGCTATATTGAACAAGGGGACACTTCCCCAAAGGAGGGGTTCCAGAGCGGTCAAATGGGGCGGGCTGTAAACCCGTTGACTTCGGTCTTCGAAAGTTCGAATCTTTCCCCCTCCACCATTTAATATAATTTTAAATAACAATGGAGTGTTACTCTTGGGGTTGTGCGGGTGTAGTTCAATGGTAGAACGCTAGCCTTCCAAGCTGGATGTAAGGGTTCGATTCCCTTTACCCGCTCCAAGAAATTAAAGTAAGAAACAAAAAAAAAAAACTGAGGTTAAAAAGAAATGTCAAAAGAAAAATTCGTACGAAGTAAACCCCACTGTAACATTGGGACTATTGGTCATGTCGACCATGGTAAAACAACCCTTACTGCAGCTATAACAAATGTATTAGCTGAAGCTGGTGGTGGAACAGCTGTAGCATACGATCAAATCGATAAAGCTCCAGAGGAAAAAGAAAGAGGAATTACAATTTCAACAGCACACGTTGAATATGAAACTGAAAAAAGACACTATGCTCACGTAGACTGTCCTGGTCACGCTGACTATGTAAAAAATATGATTACTGGTGCAGCACAAATGGATGGAGCAATATTAGTTGTTAATGCAGCTGATGGTCCTATGCCACAAACAAGAGAACATATTCTTTTAGGAAGACAAGTTGGTATTCCAGCAATTGTTGTTTACTTAAATAAAGTAGACCAAGTTGATGATAAAGATATGATTGAACTTGTAGAAGAAGAAATTAGAGAACTTTTAACTTCATACAAATATCCTGGAGATACAACTCCAATCGTTAAAGGTTCGGCTTTAGCAGCAGTTGAAAAAAGAGATGATGAAATTGGAAAAAATTCAATTTTAGAATTAATGAAAGCTGTTGATGAACATATCCCGCAACCAGCTAGAGAAGTTGACAAACCATTCTTGATGCCGGTTGAGGACGTATTTTCAATTTCAGGAAGGGGAACAGTTGCAACTGGAAGAGTAGAATCTGGTGTAATTAAAACTGGTGAGGAAGTTGAAATCGTTGGAATTAAAGAAACAAAAAAATCAGTTTGTACTGGAGTAGAAATGTTTAGAAAACTTTTAGACTCAGGTGAAGCTGGTGATAACGTAGGAATTTTATTGAGAGGTATTGAGAGAACTGACATTGAAAGAGGTCAAGTTCTTTGTAAGCCTGGATCAATAACTCCTCATACTAAATTTGAAGCTCAAGCCTATATTCTTAAAAAAGACGAGGGTGGAAGACACACTCCTTTCTTTACAAAATATAGACCACAGTTTTATTTTAGAACAACAGACGTTACAGGAGAAGTAGAATTACCAGCAGGTACTGAAATGGTTATGCCAGGTGATGATGCTAAATTCACTGTTAAACTGATTACACCTATTGCAATGGCAGAAAAATTAAACTTTGCTATTAGAGAAGGTGGTAGAACTGTTGGAGCAGGAGTAGTAACTAAAATTATAGAGTAACTCTATAAATAGGAGTGTAGCTCAATTGGTAGAGCGCCGGTCTCCAAAACCGGAGGCTGAGGGTTCGAGTCCCTCCGCTCCTGCCAATTTGAGCTAAAGAATTATGAAGAACCCGATTAAATTTATTCAGGAAGTAAAACAAGAGGCTTTCAAAGTTACTTGGCCTACTTGGAAAGAAACTTTGCAAGGTGCTTTAATGGTATTCGTTATGGCAGTTGTAATGTCCTTATTCTTTCTTTTATTAGATCAGGTTCTTAAATTCTTCTTAGAGTTGTTGTTAAAGGTGAGTATTTAATGAAAAATTGGTACATTGTTCAATCACACTCCAGTTTTGAAAATAAAGTTGCTTCATTAATTAAAGAAGAAGCGGATAAGGCTAAAATAAGTGAGAAATTCGAAGAAATTATAGTTCCAACTCACGATGTTACGGAAGTTAAAAGAGGAAAGAGAATTCAAAGAAAAAAGAAATATTTTCCTGGATACGTACTAATAAAGAGTGAAATGGATAACAATATTTATCATATGATTAAAGGAATAAAGAGAGTTAGTGGTTTTCTTGGATCAAAAGGCATCCCAGTACCTGTTTCTGATAAGGAAGTTGAGAAGATTTTAGGCCAAATTAAAGATGGTGTGGCTCAGCCAAAATCTGGTATAGATTACAGCGTTGGTGAAAAAGTTCAGGTTGTTGATGGTCCATTTGCATCATTTAATGGAATGATTGAAGAAATTGATGAAGAAAAAGCTAGACTTAAGGTGTCAGTTTCTATATTTGGTCGTCCAACACCAGTAGATTTAGAATATAACCAAGTTGAGAAAGTAAGCTAATGGCAAAAGAAATAAGTGGATTTATAAAGTTACAAATTAAAGGCGGACAAGCTAATCCTGCTCCTCCTGTTGGTCCTGCTTTAGGTCAACGTGGCGTTAATATAATGGAATTTTGTAAAGCATTTAATGACAAAACAAAATCTATGGCTGGAAAACCTGTTCCAGTTGAAATTACTGTTTATAAAGATAAAAAATTTGATTTTAAAATTAAATCACCACCAGCATCTTTTTATATAAAAGAAGCTGTTAAATTAAAAGGTGGATCAAAAGAGCCAGGAAGAAATATTGTAGCTTCGATTTCTAAAAAACAATTAGAAGATATTGCTAAAGAAAAAATGAATGATTTAAATGCTCACGATATAAATGAAGCAGTAAAAATTATTGCAGGTTCAGCTAGATCAATGGGTATAGAGGTGAAAGAATAATGGCTTCAAAAAGATATAAAAAATTACCAGAAAAAACTAAAGACTTAAATTCAGAGTCTATTGAAAAATTATTGCCTGAACTGAAAAAAAACTGCACGACAAAATTTGATGAGTCTCTAGATTTAAGTTTTCAAATAAATAACAAGCAAAAGAAAAGTGAAGTCAACATTAGAACTGTAGTAAATCTTCCTGGAGGAACAGGTAAGAAAGTAAAAGTTGCTGTTGTTTGTGAAGATAATAAAGCACAAGAAGCAAAAGATGCAGGAGCAGATATTGTTGGTGGAGATGAATTTGTTGAACAAATAAAAGGTGGGGACTTAAATTTTGAAAAATTAATTTGTACACCAGGTATGATGATTAAACTTTCGAAATTAGGAAAAGTTTTAGGTCCTAAAGGATTAATGCCAAATCCAAAACTTGGTTCAGTATCTGAAAATATTAAACAAGCAGTTACTGATGCAAAATCAGGACAAGTTGAAATTAGAAATGATAAAGATGGAAATATTGGAGTAAGTATTGGAAAAAAATCATTCAGTGATGATCAATTATTAAAAAATTATAATGCAATAATAGATGCACTTGAAAAAGAAAAATCTAACAACACACTCAAAGGTGATTTAATAAAAGGTGTTTTTGCGACTTCTACTATGGGTGTTTCTTACAAAGTTAAATTAGGAAAATCGATATAGTTATGATGAACAAAGAACAAAAGAAAAATTATATTGAAGAAATGACTTCTAAATTTGAGAGTAGTAAAGCTGTGATGGTTACACACTATCAAGGCTTAACAATGACTCAATTAGATGATTTAAGAGCAAAAATGAGAGAGCATGGTATCGTCTTTAAGATTACTAAAAACAGAATTACAAAATTAGCATTGGAGAAAACTAAGTGTAAAGATTTATCCAATCTTTTCACAGGTCCAACAGCGGTTGCATTTGGTGAAGATGCAATAATGTCTGCAAGAATATTGTCTAAATTTGCTAAAGATAACGAGAATCTTAAATTGATCGGTGGAATAATGGATGATGAGGTCTTAGATCAGGCCGGTGTCCAAAATGTTGCTAGTTTACCTACACTAGATGAAGCAAGAGCCAATATTGTGGGTATTTTAAACGCTCCGGCCTCAAAATTAATTAGTATTTTGCTTGCACATTCGGAAAAAATGAGTAGTTTGTCCGCAGAAAATTCTGAAACACAACCCAAAGAGTAGAAAAATATGCCTGACCTAAATAAAATTATTGAAGACTTATCAAGTTTGACTGTTGCTGAAGCAGCTGAACTTTCAAAACAGTTAGAAGAAAAGTGGGGTGTAACTCCAATGGCAGCAGCAGCTCCAGCAGCAGCAGGTGGTGCAGCTCCAGCAGAAGAGAAAGATGATTTCACTATCATGCTAGTTTCTGCGGGCGATAAAAAAATTAACGTTATTAAAGAAGTAAGAGCAGCTACTTCATTAGGTTTAAAAGAAGCAAAAGATCTTGTAGAGGGAGCACCAAAAGAAGTTAAATCTGGTGTTAACAAAAAAGATGCTGAAGAGATCAAAGCTAAGTTAGAAGCTGCTGGCGCAAAAGTAGAACTTAAATAAATTAATTAGAAAGAATTCAAATACTGGTTATTTTTAATCAGTATTAATATATATAGATGCAATTATCTTTTACTGAAAAAAAAAACATTAGAAAAAGTTTTGGTAAACTAAAAGAAAGCTTATCAATACCAAATCTTATCGAAGTTCAAAAAAATTCTTACAAAGAATTAACCGAATTTTATGCTGAAACCGAGTTAACAAAAGGCTTTGATAGAGTTTTTAAAAGTATTTTTCCAATTGAAGATTTAAATGACAAAGCAACTCTTGAATATGTTTCATACAGGTTAGAAAAACCTAAATTTGATGTTGAAGAATGTATAACAAGAGGTCTAACTTATTCTTCAGCTCTTAAATGTACTTTAAGATTAGTTGTTTACGAAATAGATCAAGAAAACAATACTAAAGATATTTTATCAGCAAAAGAACAAGAAGTTTACATGGGTGAAGTACCTATGATGACTAATAGTGGAACATTTATTACCAATGGTGTTCAACGTGTTGTTGTAAACCAAATGCATAGAAGTCCAGGTGTTTTCTTTGATCATGATAAAGGAAAAACTCATGCAAGTGGAAAATTATTATTTAATTGTAGAGTAATACCTAACAGGGGATCATGGTTAGACTTTGAATATGATGTTAAAGATTTTCTATATTTTAAAATTGATAGAAAGAAAAAAATATTTGCTTCAACTTTACTTTTAGCTTTAGGTTTTTCAAAATCAGAAATTGTAGATGAGTTTTACGAAAGTGAGCAATATACTTTTGATCCTAAAACAGAAAAATGGAAAACTAAATTTAACCCTGAGAATTATAAATCTAAAAACTTTTCTGAAGAAGTAATTGATGCAAAAACTGGTGAAGTAGTAATAAAATTAGGTGATAAAATTAATTTTTTAAATGCTAAAAAATTAGCTAACGACGGACTTAAAGATATTTTAGTTTCAAGGGAATCTCTTTTTGGAAAATTCTTACATAGAGATGTTAAGGTAAGTGATGAAGAAGAGGGTACGTTTAAAATTGGTACTGAACTTAATGATACAATTATTCAACAAATACTAGATGCAAATATTCACTCTTTACAAATATCTGTAACAAATTCCATAAATAAAGGACCATATTTGTTAACAACTGTTTTAGCAGATAAAAATAACTCTAAAGATGAAGCTATAACTGAAATATATAAGATGCTAAGACCGGGTGAGCCACCAACAATAGAGATAGCCACTCAAATATTTAACAATCTTTTCTTTAGCTCAGACAGATACGATCTATCTGATGTTGGTAGAGTGAAAATGAATTCAAGACTAAACCAAGAGTGTTCTGATAAAATTACGATCTTAAGAAATGATGACATCATTGCAATTATTCACAAAATGTTAGATTTGCGTGATGGTAAGGATGATGTTGATGACATTGATCATTTAGGAAATAGAAGAGTACGTTCTGTAGGTGAGTTAGTTGAAAACCAAGCGAGAATTGGTGTTTACAGAATGGAAAGGGCTATTAAAGAAAAAATGACTACCCTAGATGTTGAGTCTGCGATGCCACAAGATTTAATTAACGCAAAACCATTAACTGTTTCGTTGAAAGATTTTTTTGCTAGCTCTCAACTTTCACAGTTTATGGATCAAACGAACCCATTATCTGAAATTACACATAAAAGAAGAGTTTCTGCTCTTGGACCAGGTGGACTAACTAGAGAAAGAGCAGGATTTGAAGTTCGAGACGTTCACCCAACCCATTATGGAAGAATTTGTCCAATTGAGACTCCAGAGGGACCAAACATCGGTTTGATAAATAGTTTATCAACTTATGCAAAAATAAATAAATATGGCTTTATTGAAAGCCCATACAAAAAAGTAAAAGATGGGGTTGTGCAAGATAAAGTTGAGTATTTATCTGCAATGGAAGAAACCAAATTTACAATTGCTCAAGCAAATACAAAGTTAGATAAAAATGGAAAGATAGTTGAGGAACTTGTTTCTTGCAGACAAAATTTAAATTTCCTTTTATCAAAACCAGATGCAATTGATTATATCGACGTTTCACCAAAACAACTTGTTTCTGTTGCAGCATCTTTAATACCTTTCTTGGAAAATGATGATGCAAACAGAGCTCTAATGGGTTCTAACATGATGAGACAAGCAGTTCCTCTTTTAAAACCAGAATCACCATTGGTTGGTACTGGAATTGAAAGTGATGTGGCTTTAGACTCTGGTGTAACGATTGTTGCTAAGAGAGATGGAGTTGTTGATAAAATTGACGGTAAGAGAATTGTTATTAAAGTAACAGAGGAAACTGATTTTAGTGAATCAGGTGTAGATATTTATAACTTACAAAAATTTAAAAGATCAAACCAAAATACGTGTATTAACCAAAGACCACTTGTTAGGGTTGGAGATAAAGTTAAATCTGGTGATATTATTGCAGATGGTCCATCAACAAAATTAGGTGAATTGGCACTTGGAAAAAATGTAACAGTAGCATTTATGCCATGGCAAGGTTACAACTTTGAAGACTCAATTTTGATTTCAGAAAGATGTGTAACTGACGATGTATTTACTTCAGTACATATTGAAGAATATGAAATAATGGCAAGAGACACAAAACTTGGAGAAGAAGAAATTACCAGAGATATTCCTAATGTTAACGAGGAAGCTTTAAAAAATCTTGATGAATCTGGAATAGTTTACATTGGAGCTGAAGTAAATGCTGGTGATATTTTAGTTGGAAAAGTTACACCCAAAGGTGATTCAGCATCAGGACCAGAAGAAAAACTATTAAGATCAATCTTTGGAGAAAAAGCTATTGACGTTACTGATACATCTTTGAGAATGTCGCGAGGTGCTAGTGGTACAGTTGTTGATGTAAGAGTATTTAACAGACATGGTATTGAAAAAGACGAAAGATCAATAACTATTGAAAGAGCTGAAATTGAACAAGTTCAGCAAGATAAATTAGTAGAGGAAGAAATTTTAGAGAGAAGCATTAAACAAAGAGCTTCACAAATTTTATCAGGATCATCATTAACTAAAAAAGTAAAAGATTTATCTGAAGGAACAAAACTTGATTTTGATGCAATTAATAATCTTTCTATAAATGATGTATTTAAAATAACAGTTGGAAATGTAAATGATGAAGCGACTTTGACGCAACTTAAAGATCAATACAACAAAGCAAAACAAGACATTACAGAAAGATTTGAAGATAAAGTTTTAAAAATTAGAAGTGGTGATGATTTATTACCAAGTGTTATGAAAATGGTAAAAGTTTTTGTGGCTATTAAGAGAAGATTAAGACCAGGCGATAAAATGTCAGGAAGACATGGTAATAAGGGCGTCGTTAGTAAAATAGTACCAGTTGAAGATATGCCATATAGAGAAGATGGTAGACCAGTTGATATTGTTTTAAATCCTCTAGGTGTTCCAAGTAGGATGAATGTAGGTCAAATTTTAGAAACTCACCTAGGTTGGGCTTGTAAAGAATTTGGTGAGCAGATTAAAAATTTAGTTAACGAAAACAACAAAAAGATTGAAAGAACTGAAAAAATAGAAAAATTTTTAAAATCTGTTTATGGAGAAGATACTTTCAATGAAAAAGTAGACAAATTAAGTAAGAACGAATTTAAAGACCTGTGTGAAAATTTACAAAATGGTGTCGCAATATCAACTCCTGTTTTTGATGGCGCTAAAGAGAAAAATGTAACTGACATGTTAGAGTTAGCGAACTTACCAGGATCTGGACAAACTTATTTATGGGATGGAAGAACTGGGGAAAAATTTGACAGACCAGTTACAGTTGGAATAATTTATATGTTGAAACTACACCACTTAGTTGAAGATAAAATTCATGCAAGATCTACAGGTCCTTACAGTTTAGTTACACAACAACCTCTCGGTGGTAAAGCACAATTAGGTGGTCAAAGATTTGGAGAAATGGAAGTATGGGCTCTTGAAGCTTACGGAGCTTCTTATACTTTACAAGAAATTTTGACTGTAAAATCTGATGATGTTGCTGGAAGAGTCAAAGTTTACGAAACTATAGTTAAAGGTGAAGAGAATTTCGAGTCTGGTATTCCAGAGTCATTTAACGTCTTAGTTAAAGAAATTAAATCATTAGCATTAAACGTGGAGCTTAATTAATGAAAAAAGAATTAACTGATTTATTTAAAGGTAGTGAAATTTCTGAAGCACAGAATTTTAATAGTATAAAAATTTCTTTAGCTAGTCCTGAGAAAATTAAATCTTGGACATTTGGTGAAATTAAAAAACCAGAAACTATAAATTATAGAACCTTTAGACCCGAGAAAGATGGTCTATTCTGTGCAAGAATTTTTGGACCAATCAAAGATTACGAATGTTTATGCGGAAAGTATAAACGAATGAAATTTAGAGGTATTATCTGTGAAAAATGTGGCGTTGAAGTAACAAAATCTAATGTAAGAAGAGAGAGAATGGGCCACATTAATCTTGCAACTCCTGTGGCACATATTTGGTTCTTGAAATCATTACCAAGTAGAATTGCACTTGCGGTAGATATGAAGCTGAAAGAGATCGAGAGAGTTCTTTATTTTGAAAACTTTATAGTAATCGAACCGGGATTGACTGGTTTGCAAAAAAACCAACTTTTAAATGAAGAAGAATTAGCTAAATATCAAGATGAATTTGGAGAAGAAAGCTTTACTGCAGGTATTGGAGCAGAAGCTGTTCTTGAGATGTTAAAAAATCTTGACTTAGAATTAGAAAGAAAAAATCTTGCTAGCTTTATTAAAGAGACTAAATCTAAAGTTAATGAAGAAAGAGCAATTAAGAGATTAAAATTAATAGAGTCATTTATCGAAACTGGTCAAAAACCAGAGTGGATGATTATGACAGTGGTTCCAGTTATTCCACCAGAATTAAGACCTTTGGTTCCGTTAGATGGTGGTAGATTTGCTACTTCAGATCTTAACGACCTATACAGAAGAGTTATTAACAGAAATAATAGATTAAAAAGATTAATGGATCTTAAAGCTCCTGACATCATTGTTAGAAATGAAAAAAGAATGCTTCAAGAATCTGTTGATGCTCTTTTTGATAATGGAAGAAGAGGTCGTGTTATTACTGGAACAGGTAAAAGACCACTTAAATCTCTTGCAGAAATGCTTAAAGGTAAGCAGGGTAGATTTAGACAAAACTTATTAGGAAAAAGGGTAGATTACTCTGGAAGATCAGTAATCGTTGTTGGTCCAGACTTAAAATTACATGAGTGTGGATTACCAAAAAAAATGGCTTTGGAGTTATTTAAACCATTTTTATACGCAAGATTAAATAAATTAGGTTTAGCATCTACAATTAAACAAGCAAAAAAATTAGTAGAGAAAGAAACTAATGCTGTATGGGATGCATTAGAGTTAATCGTAAGAGAACACCCTGTTTTATTAAACAGAGCACCAACACTTCATAGACTTGGTGTTCAAGCTTTTGAACCAAAATTAATTGAAGGTGATGCAATTGAGCTACACCCTTTAACTTGTGCAGCTTTTAATGCTGATTTTGATGGTGACCAAATGGCTGTTCATGTACCTTTAAGTTTAGAAGCTCAGTTGGAAGCAAGAATATTAATGCTATCAACAAACAACATTCTATCTCCTTCAAATGGTAAACCTATAATCGTTCCAAGTCAGGATATGATTTTAGGAATATATTATCTTTCACAGGAACCAGTAACGGATAAACCATCTGGATACTTTACTAATTCTGATCAAATAGAGTTTGCATTATCTTCAGGTGAGATTAACGTTCATAGCACTATTATTTCAAGATATGAAACTGTTGACGAACAAGGAAATAAGAAAATTGAAAAATATACATCAACTGCGGGAAGATTTTTATTAGCCAACCTATTACCAAAAAATAGCAATATTAAATTTTCATTAGTTGATAGATTGCTACCAAAAAAAGTTGTTTCTGAAATAATTGATGTGGTTTTTAGATTCTGTGGTCAGAAAACGACAGTTATTTTCTGTGATAAACTTAAAGATTTAGGATTTAAGCATGCATTTAAAGCAGGAATTTCATTTGGAAAAGATGATTTAATTATTCCTGAAAATAAAACTCAATTAATTGATGATACTAAAAAATTAATTGCAGATTATGAAACTCAATATGCCGAAGGTTTGATTACAAGAGGCGAAAAGTACAACAAGGTTGTGGACGCATGGTCTAAATGTACTGATAAAGTTGCGGGTGAAATGATGAAAAGAATCTCTGCAACTGAAAAAACAGAAGAGGGTTTAAAAATAAATTCAGTATTTATGATGGCTGATAGCGGTGCCAGAGGTTCAGCAGCTCAAATGAAACAATTGGCTGGTATGAGAGGATTAATTGCAAAACCTTCAGGTGAAATTATTGAGAGTCCAATTATATCTAACTTTAAAGAAGGTTTAACAGCTTTAGAGTATTTTAATTCTACACACGGCGCAAGAAAAGGATTAGCAGATACCGCGCTTAAAACAGCAAGCTCTGGTTATTTAACGAGAAGATTGTGTGATGTTGCTCAAGATTTAACAGTAACAAAAATTAAATGTGAAGAGCCAGGTTTTATTGAACTATCAGAGATCTTAGAGGGTGGTAATGTAGTTGTTAGTTTGGCAGAAAGAGCACTAGGTAGAGTTACAGCTGCTGAAGTGAAAAATCCTTTAAGTGGTGAGGTAATAATCAAAAAGTCTGAAATGATTGATGAGGCAGGCTGTGATAAAATTGATGCAGCAGGTGTTAAATCTATAAAAGTTTATTCAGTAATGACTTGTAGTTCTAAAGAAGGTGTTTGTGCCACTTGTTACGGAAGAGATTTATCTAGAGGTAAAATGGTACATGTGGGTGAAGCAATTGGTATGATTTCAGCTCAATCAATTGGAGAACCAGGTACGCAGTTAACGATGAGAACATTCCACGTTGGAGGAACAGCTTCGGTTAAACAAGATAACCAAATTATCAGCAAAAGCGATGGAACATTAAAAATTATTAACTCAAATATTCTAGAAGATTCTAAAAAGAATTTAATTGTAATGGGAAGAAATACTCAGCTTTCTATTGAGGATGATAAAGGAGTTCAAATAGCAGTTTATAAAGTTGCTTATGGATCAAGATTATTTTTTAATAATGGAGATAAAGTTAAAGCAAATACAAAAATTTGTGAGTGGGATCCATATACAACTCCAGTTATTGCTGAAAAGAGTGGTATTGCAAGTTATGTTGATTTGATAGATGGCGTTTCAATTCAAGAAACTACTGATGATGCAACTGGTATTTCATCAAAATCTGTGATTGATTGGAGAGGTCAATCTAAGAGTACAGATTTAAAACCAAGAATTACTTTAAGAGATGAAAAAGGAAATGTAATTAAAAAAGCAGATGACAATGAAGCTAGATATTACTTAGTACCAGATTCAATTTTATCAATTAAAGATGGTCAAAAAGTTTATGCTGGTGATGTTATTGCAAGATTGCCTAAAGAAACAACGAAAACCAAAGATATTACTGGAGGTCTTCCAAGAGTAGCTGAACTTTTTGAAGCTAGAAAAGCTAAGGACAGTGCTATTATTGCTGAAAATGATGGAAGTGTTGTTTTTGGAAAAGAAGTTAGAGGTAAACAAAGAATTTCGATTGTTCCTGAAGACGGATCAGAACCATCAAATTATTTAATTCCAAAAGGAAAACACATTAACTTTAATCCCGGTGAAAAAATTCAAAAAGGTGAATATCTTTTAGATGGACAGCCATTACCGCATGATATTTTAAGAATTTTAGGCATTAAAGAATTAACAGAATATTTTGTTAATCAAGTTCAAGAAGTATATCGATTACAAGGTGTAATTATTAACGATAAACATATTGAAACAATTCTAAGACAAATGCTTAAGAAAGTTGAAGTTAAGGTATCTGGAGATTCAAGTTATTTACCAGGTGAAGTGGTTGATAGAATCAAGTTTGATAATACTAATGAAAAATTAGTTGCTGAAGGCAAAACTCCTGCAGTTGGAGAAAGAGTTTTAATGGGTATTACTAAAGCTTCACTTCAAACAGAATCATTCATTTCTGCTGCATCTTTCCAAGAGACAACAAGAGTATTAACAGATGCTGCAATTAAAGGGAAAGTTGATCCATTAAACGGTTTAAAAGAGAACGTAATTGTTGGAAGATTAGTTCCTGCTGGTACGGGTAATATCAAGAACAGATGGAACAACAAGGCCTTGGAAGATGATAATAGCTTCTTAGCAGAACAGGACAAACTTGAAGCTTCTGAGCCTGAAGAAACACAAGTAAATCAATAAAAAAATCACCTAAAAATTGCAGTTTTAGTTTGACAATAGCTGATTAATAAGTATTTTGGCGATGTTTTTGGTTGGAATGTAGTGCTCTTGAGGTACTAAACGCTGCCACAAAATAACCTGTCAGTTATTTTCATCTCAAAAATAAATTAATTAATTTTAAAAAAAAAAATTATGCCAACTATTAATCAGTTGTTAAGAAAAAAAAGAGTTAAACAAGTTTCTAGGAACAAAGTTCCTGCTTTACAAAAGCAACCTTTAAAAAGAGGTGTTTGTGTTAAAGTTTATACAACCACTCCAAAAAAACCAAACTCTGCATTAAGAAAAGTTGCTAGAGTTAGATTGTCAAACGGTTTTGAAGTAACTGCTTATATTCCAGGCGAGGGACATAACTTACAAGAACACTCAGTAGTACTAATTAGAGGTGGAAGGGTTAAAGATTTACCTGGTGTTAGATATCATATCTTAAGAGGAAATTTAGATACACAAGGTGTTGCAAATAGAAAACAGAGAAGATCTTTATACGGAACAAAAAAAGGTAAATAATGTCTAGAAAAAAAACTCAACCCAAAAAAAATATAGTTCCTGATCCAAAGTTTAATTCAACTATAATTCCAAAATTAATAAACAACATTATGTATGATGGCAAAAGAGGTATTGCTGCAAAAATAGTTTATGAAGCAATAGATAAAATCAAAACAAAAACTAAAGATGAACCAATAAATATTTTCAATGAAGCGATTAACAATATCAAACCAACTGTAGAAGTTAGATCACGAAGAGTAGGTGGTGCAACATATCAAGTGCCAGTTGAGGTAAAAAGTAAAAGAGCTCAAGCACTTGCAATAAGATGGTTAGTTGATTCAGCAAGAAAAAGAAAAGACAAACACATGGCAGATAAAATTTTTAACGAACTGTATGATGCTTATGAAAAAAAAGGTGCTGCAGTAAAAAAAAGAGAGGATGTTCATAAAATGGCAGAGTCTAATAAGGCATTTGCACATTTTAGATGGTAAAGAATTATGGCTAGAACTCATACATTAGATAAATATAGAAACATTGGGATCATGGCCCACATAGACGCTGGTAAAACAACTACTACAGAAAGAATTTTATACTATACAGGAAAAAGCCATAAAATTGGTGAAGTACATGATGGTGCTGCAACAATGGATTGGATGGAGCAAGAACAAGAAAGAGGTATCACAATTACTTCTGCAGCAACAACTTGTTTCTGGAATGACCACAGAGTTAATATAATTGATACTCCAGGCCACGTAGATTTTACAATTGAAGTAGAAAGATCTTTAAAAGTATTAGATGGTGCTGTGGCTGTATTTGATGGAGTTGCTGGTGTAGAACCTCAATCTGAGACAGTATGGAGACAAGCAGACAAATATAAAGTTCCGAGAATTTGTTTTGTAAATAAACTTGATAGAACTGGTGCAGATTTCTTTAGATGTGTTGATATGATCAGAGATAGATTGGGTGCTAAACCATTAGTTTTACAAGTGCCTATTGGAATTGAAGCTTCTTTAACTGGTGTTGTTGACCTAGTTAAAATGAAAGCTCAAGTGTGGAAAAATGAAGCATTAGGTGCTGAGTGGGAATATAAAGATATACCTGATGATTTAAAAGAAATTTCAGAAAAATACAGAACTGAATTAATTGAGTCTGCAGTTGAGCAAGACGAAAAGTTAATGGAAGCGTATTTAAATGGCGATGAAATTAAAGAAGAAGATTTAGTTAAGTGCATTAGAAAAGGAACTTTAAATTTTAGCTTTGTTCCTGTTTTAACTGGTTCAGCTTTTAAAAATAAAGGTGTTCAGCCTTTATTAGATGCAGTTATTAATTACCTTCCAAGTCCAGTGGATATTGGATCTATCAAAGGAACTAAACTTGGTTCAGATGATGAAATTGAAATGAAATTCGAGGATGGATCATCTTTTTCAGGTTTAGCATTTAAAGTTGCGAATGATCCATTTGTTGGTTCATTAACATTTGTTAGAATTTATTCTGGTACAATTAAATCAGGTACTGCTGTGTACAATTCTTCATCAGATAAAGAAGAAAGAGTTGGTCGTATGCTTTTAATGCATGCAAACTCTAGAGAAGATATTAAAGAAGCAAATGCAGGTGATATTGTTTCTTTGGCAGGTTTAAAAAATACTATGACAGGTCATACTTTGTGTGACAAAGAAAATCCTGTTTTATTAGAGCCAATGGAATTTCCTGAACCAGTAATTGAAATTGCTGTTGAGCCTAAAACAAAAGGTGACCAAGAAAAAATGGGTGAAGCTTTAGCAAGATTAGCTAAAGAAGATCCTTCATTTAGAGTTTCATCTGATGAGGAATCTGGTCAGACTATCATCAAAGGAATGGGTGAGCTTCATTTAGATATTATTGTTGATCGTATGAAAAGAGAATTTAAAGTTGAAGCAAATGTTGGTGCTCCACAAGTTGCTTACAGAGAAACAATAGAAAAATCAGCTGAATTTGAATACATACACAAAAAACAAAGTGGTGGTGCTGGCCAATTCGCTAAAGTAAAATTATTTGTTGAACCTCAAGAACCAGGCAAGGGTAGAGAGGTTGAAAGTGCCATAAAAGGTGGAGCTATTCCAAAAGAATTTATCCCTGGTGTTGAAAAAGGTATTGAGACAGTTTCTGATAGTGGAATACTAGCAGGTTTTCCTATGATTGATTACAAAGTAACAATTGTTGACGGTTTGCATCATGATGTAGACTCAAGCGTTCTGGCATTTGAACTTGCCAGCAGGGCATGTTTTAAAGAAGCTTGTACACAAGGTGGACTAAAGCTTTTAGAGCCTATTATGAGAGTGGAAGTTGTTACTCCAGAAGATTATATGGGTGATGTAATTGGTGATTTAAACAGTAGAAGAGGCCAAATTAGCACTCAAGAGCAAAGAGGAAATGCAACTGTTATAACAGCAATGGTCCCTTTAGCTAATATGTTTGGCTACATTAATAATCTTAGATCAATGTCACAAGGAAGAGCGCAATATTCAATGTTCTTCGATCATTATTCTAAAGTTCCACAAAACGTTCAAGATGAAGTAACTAAAAAGGTAGCAGGTTAATGGAAAAACAAAATATTAGAATTAAACTAAGAGCATACGACAATAAAGTCTTAGATGCTTCTACCGAGGAAATAGTTAATACAGTTAAAAGAACTGGAGCTACTATAAAGGGTCCAATACCACTTCCTACAAGAATTGAAAGATACACAGTTTTAAGATCTCCACACATTGATAAAAAAAGTAGAGAGCAATTTGAGTCTAGAACCCACAAAAGATTAATTGATATTATTGAACCAACACCACAAACAGTAGAGGCTTTAATGAAACTAGACTTAGCTTCAGGTGTAGATGTGGAGATAAAAATATAATTATGAGTGAGATAGCATTATTAGGTAAGAAAATTGGCATGACTAGAGAGTTTTATAAATCTGGTCAATTAGTGCCTGTTACAGTTCTTAAAGTTGAGAAAGCTAGAGTTATTCAAGTAATTGAGGAAGAAAAAAGAGGTTATAAGGCTATTCAACTTGGATATGGAAAAATAAAAAATTCAAAATTAACAAAAGCAATGAAAGGTGTTTTTGCAAAGAAAAACACTGAAGCTAAGAAAAAATTAAAAGAATTTAGAGTGAACGATACTTCTGCCTATAAAGAAGGAAATGAATTTGGTTTAGAAATTTTCAAAGATATTAAATTTGTAGATACAAGATCAAAAACAATTGGAAAAGGTTTTGCTGGTGCTATGAAGAGACATAACTTTGGTGGCTTAAGAGCCAGTCATGGTGTTTCTATTTCCCATAGAGCTCATGGTTCAACAGGACACAGTCAAGATCCTGGTAAAGTTTTTAAAGGGAAAAAAATGGCTGGTCATATGGGTGATAAGCTAAGAACAATGCAAAATATCGAAATAATAAAAACAGATTTAGAAAATGAGCTACTTTATTTAAAAGGATCTATTCCAGGATCAAAAAATGCTGAAGTGATGGTTAAAAGATCAGTTAAAAATATAAATAAAATGACAATCAGTGAAAAATTAGCTGCTGCTGAGGAAGCAAAAAAAACACCAGATAAGAAGAAAAAATAATGAAATTAGATAAAATTAGCATAGACGGAAAAAAAGATACTATTGAAGTGCTAGACAAAATATTTTCTGCAAAAATTAATCAAAAGTTAGTTGCTAGTGTTTTGTACAAAACAAACGCTAACTACAAAGGTAGACACGCTAAGACTAAACAACAAAATGAGGTAAAAGGTCCGACATCAAAAATTTATGCACAAAAAGGAACTGGTGGAGCAAGACACGCTAGTAGAAAAGCTCCTATTTTTGTTGGTGGTGGTATAGCTCATGGTCCAAAAGGTGAATTAGCTTATAAAAAAAGAAAGTTGAACAAAAATGAAAAGAAACAAAGTGTTGCTTCTTTAATTACTGAAAAAAATAATAATAAGAACTTATTGATTTTAAATGATTTTAATTCTGAAATTAAAAAAACAAAAGAAATGAATTCAATAATTAACAAATTGGAGATTTCTAATTCACTAATTATTCTTGATAAAAATTCAAAAGATAAGATAGAAAAATCTGTAAGAAATATTCCAAACGTTAAAGTTACTGATGTAAATCATTTTAGTGCATACGATATAATAAAATTTAAGAAAGTTGTTTTTACAGAAAGTTCAGTAAAAGAATTGGAGAAAAGGTATTCTTAATATGGATAAAATTCATTTATACGACAAAATTCTTTTTCCAGTTGTTACTGAGAAATCAACAAACTTATCTGAATTGAATAAAATTACTTTCAAGGTTCCTGATGGTGCTAACAAAAAAAACCTGAAAAAAAATATTGAAAAAATTTTTAAGGTTAATGTCACTAAAATTAACATCATTAATAAACAAAATAGAACTAAACTTACTAGAGGTAAAAAAGTGAAAGTTTCAGGATACAAAAAAGCAATCATAACTCTAAAAAAAGGTCAAAGCATTGATCTAACAACAGGAATTTAATAAATGGCATTAAAAACTTTTAAACCATACACAAAATCTACGAGAGGTACTATTTTAGTAGATAGAACAGGTCTATGGAAAGGTAAACCTTTTAAAACTCTTGTTTCTCCAAAAAATGCTATGAAGGGAAGAAATAATAATGGACACATCACTTCAATTAACAGAGCAGGTGGCCATAAGAAAATGTATAGACATGTTGATTTTTATAGAAAAAAATTCGACATGGAGGCTACTGTTGAAAGAATAGAATATGATCCGAATAGATCTTGCTACATAATGTTGGTTAAATTTGAAGATGGAACACATTCATATTTTTTAGCTCCTCAAAAAATTAAAGTTGGTGATAAGATTGAGAGTGGATCAAAAAAAGAGATTAAAATTGGAAATTGCATGCCGTTACAAGATATACCAGTTGGTATCAATATTCATAACGTTGAAATTCAACCAGGTGGTGGCGGTAAAATAGCTAGAGCAGCTGGTTCTTCAGTTACGATTAGTGGATTAGATGGAAATTATAGTTTAATTAAATTAGCATCAGGGGAAGTACGTAAAATAGACTCAAGGGCTTTAGCTACTATTGGAATATTAAGTAATCCTGATCAAAAAAATATTAAAATTGGTAAAGCTGGTAGATCAAGATGGTTGGGAAGAAGACCTCATACTAGAGGTGTTGTTAAAAACCCAGTAGATCACCCTCATGGAGGTGGTGAAGGTAAGTCAGCCGGCGGAAGACATCCGGTGTCTCCAACAGGACAATCAGCAAAAGGTTTAAAGACTAGAGATAATAAGAGAACAGATAAATTTATAGTTAAGAGAAGAAATAAAAGGAAGGATACTAAGTAATGGCTAGAGCTGTATGGAAAGGACCATTTGTTGAAGAAAGCTTGATGAAAAAAGTAGACAAGTACAAAGATGATCCTAAGAAAATTCCAATTAAAACTTGGTCTAGAAAATCTACTATTCTTCCAGATTTTGTAGGGGTAGCTTTTCAAATATATAATGGTAAAAAATTTATTCCAATAACAGTATCAGAAGATATGGTTGGTCATAAATTAGGAGAGTTTGCGCCAACAAGAACTTTCTTTGGACACACACCAGCTGATAAGAAAGCTAAACCAGCAGAGAAAAAATAATTATGGGTAAGAAAAAGAAAATTGATAAAAACAATGATAAGACTGTAAAGTCTATAAACAATGGAATTAGATCAAGCGTAAGAAAGATTAATCCAATTTTAAAAAGTATTGTTGGTAAAAAGGTTGATGCAGCTATTAGAGACCTGCAGTTTTCAGAAAAAAGAGTTACAAGAGATATTAGAAAGACAATTAGCTCAGCTGTTGCAAACGCTGAAAATAACTTTCAATATGATATTGACAATTTAATTGTCAAAGAAGCGTATTGTGGAAAAAAAATTGTTATGAAAAGATTTAGACCAAGAGCAAAAGGTAGAGCGGCACCAATTTTAAAACCTTGGTCAACAGTAACTATAATTTTATCAGAGGAAAAACAAATGGAGAAACATGGGACAAAAGGTTAATCCTGTAGGTTTTAGATTAGGTGTAAACAGAGGTTGGGACTCTGTTTGGTATGCTAAGAAAAAAGATTTTGGCAACTATCTAATTGAAGATTTTAAAATAAGAGAATACATCAAGAAAAATGTAATTAATTCAGGTGTATCTAAAGTGATGATAGAGAGAACATCAAACAAATGCTACGTTACAATTTACACATCTAGACCTGGATTTGTAATTGGTAAAAAAGGTAGTGATATTGATAAAATTAAAAATAACTTATCAAAATTTACGACAAATGAAGTGAACTTAAATATCAAAGAGGTTAAAAAACCTGAAACAAATGCATATTTAGTTGCTGAAAACATTGCACAACAGTTAGTAAAAAGAATTTCATACAGAAGAGCCATGAAGAGAGCTATGCAATCATGTATTAGACTAGGTGCAAAAGGGATTAAAGTTTCAGTAAGTGGAAGATTAGGCGGTAATGAAATCGCTAGAACTGAATGGTTAAGAGATGGTAGTATACCATCACACACTTTAAGAGCAGATATAGATTATGCAGAAGCAGAAGCTCTTACAACATATGGAATTATTGGAATTAAGGTTTGGATCTATAAAGGTGAAGTTTTTGCAAGAGAATTTAGCCAGGAAACAAACAAAGTCACTCCAAAGGAAGGTAAACAATAATGCTTCAGCCAGTAAGAACTAAATGGAGAAAAGCTCATAAAGGAAGAATTCATGGTAATGCTACTAGAGCAAGTACTATTAATTACGGTGCATATGCCTTGAAAGCATTACAGCCTGAAAGAGTTACTGGAAAACAAATTGAAGCTGCTAGGGTTGCTTTAACTAGACATATGAAAAGACAAGGAAGAGTATGGACAAGAGTTTTTCCAAATATTCCAGTTTCTAAAAAACCAATAGAAGTTAGAATGGGTAAAGGAAAAGGATCACCAGAATATTTTGCTTGCAGAGTAAAACCTGGAAGAATTTTATTTGAAGTTGATGGTGTTTCAGAACAAATTGCCAAAGAGGCACTTTATAAAGCTTCAGCAAAGTTACCAATAAAAACAAAGACAATAAAGAGATTTGCATAAATGAAAAAACAAGAGATTAAAAAATTAAGCAAAGATGAAGTTATCAAAAATATTGATAAGCTTAAAAAAGACTTATTTAATTTTCGATTTCAAAAAATGAATTCTCAAATAACTAACCCTGCAAAAATTGGAGAAACAAGAAAAACAATTGCAAGATTGAAAACAATTTTAAAAGGAAAATCAAATGCCTAAAAAAATATTAACAGGAGTGGTGATAAGCGACAAACCTAATAAAACAATTACAGTAATGGTAGAGAGAAAATATTCACACCCTGTATTGAAAAAAGTCATTAGAGTCAGAAAAAATTACAATGCTCATGATGAAAATAATACATTTAAAACAGGCGATAAAGTTTCAATTATTGAAAGCAAACCATTTTCAAAAAATAAAAAGTTTCAAGTTATGGAGAATAATAAATAATGATTGGTGTACAGACAGAATTACAAGTTGCTGACAACACTGGCGCAAAAAGAATAGAGTGCATCAAAGTATTGGGTGGATCTAAGAGAAGATATGCCAGCATTGGAGATACAATTGTAATTGCTGTGAAAGAGGCTATTCCTAAGGGCAAAGTAAAGAAAGGAACTGTTCATAAAGCTGTAGTAGTAAGAGTTAAAAAAGGAATTCATAGAAACGATGGATCAAAAGTAAAATTTGATAATAATGCAGCAGTATTAGTTGACGATAAGGGTGAACCAGTTGGTACTAGAATATTTGGTCCTGTTACTAGAGAATTGAGAAGTAGAGGGCAAATGAAAATAATTTCATTAGCGCCGGAGGTTTTATAAGATGATTAAAAAAGGTCTAAAAGTAAGAGTGCTAACTGGAAAAGACAAAAAAAAAGAAGGTGAAGTTATCGAAATCGACAGAGCGAATAATAGAGCCAAAGTAAAAGAAATTAATATGGTTAAAAAACACGTTAAAACAACAAAAGAGAAAAAAGGTGGTATTTTTTCAAAAGAAGGTTTTATTCATTTATCAAATTTAAAATTAATAGATGAAAAAGCAGAAAAGAAAAAAGAGGCTAAGAAATAATGACTCCAAGATTAAAAGAAATTTTTAATAAAGAAATACAACCAGCTTTAAAAGACCAATTTGGCTTCAAAAATATTTACATGGCGCCAAGAATTGAGAAAATTGTTTTAAATATGGGTCTTGGTTTAGATGGTTCAGACTCTAAAATTCTTAAATCGTGTGAAGAGGATATGGCTAAGATAACAGGCCAAAAACCTGTAACTACTAAATTCAAAAAATCTGTAGCTAATTTTAAGACAAGAAAAGGATCTAATGCAGGCTTAAAAGTAACTTTAAGAAAAAATAAAATGTATGAGTTTTTAGATAGATTAGTAAATATTGCCCTTCCTAGAATTAAAGATTTCAGAGGATTGTCGCCTAAAGGTTTTGATAAATTCGGAAATTACACTTTTGGCATAAAGGAACATATCATATTTCCTGAAGTTAGTTTTGATAGAGCTGATAAAGTTAGAGGCTTAGACATCGTTATTGTTATAAAAGCAATTAACAAAGAGCACAGCTTTGCATTATTAGAAAAAATGAATTTTCCATTTATTAAAAAAGGAGACAATTAAAAATGGCTAAACTTAGTGCTGTAAATAAAAACAAAAAAAGAATTAAACTTTCAGACAAAATGTTCAAGAAAAGACAAAATTTGAAAAAAATAATAATGGATAAAAAACTTCCATTAGAGGAAAGATTTAAGGCACAGCAAAAATTATCAAAATTGCCAAGAAATTCAGCTAAAACAAGAGTGATGAATAGATGTGAAATAACAGGTAGACCACATGGTGTTTATAGAAAACTAAAAATATCAAGAATTGCTCTTAGACAATTAGGATTACAAGGAAAAATACCTGGCTTAGTTAAGTCGAGCTGGTAGGAAGGAAAATTATGAGTTTAAGTGACCCAATAGGAGATATGATAGCTAGAGTTAAGAATGCTCAAGCGAGAAATCATAAAAAAGTAGATCTGCCATCATCAAACTTTAAATCTAAAATTGCAGATATACTTAAAAATGAAGGTTTTATAAAAGACTTTAAAATTATCTCAGAAGATAATAAACCAACATTGTCTTTAGAACTTAAATATCACTCTGGTAACCCAGTTATCAGTGCATTTGAAAGAGTTTCTAAACCAGGAAGACGAATTTTTTCTAGTGCCGAAGGTTTACCTAAAATTAATAACGGTCTTGGTATTGCAATAGTTTCTACACCAAAAGGTGTAATGACCGATATTGACGCCAGAAAACAACGTGTTGGTGGCGAAATTATTTGTAAGGTATTTTAATGTCTAAAATTGGAAAAATAAATATATCAATACCTGAAAAAGTTAAAGTGGCTTTAGCCGGCAATATTATAAATATAGAAGGGCCATTAGGAAAGAAATCAATAAATATTGATTTGGATATGTTTAATTTGGATATCAAAGAAGGAAAAGAGATTTCAATAAAACCAAAAAAAATTGACCAAAATTCTAAACGACTTTGGGGCATGAACAGAAGTTTAATTAATAATGCCGTGATTGGCTCAAGTACTGGCTACGAAAAAGTATTAGAGCTTGTAGGTGTTGGATATAGAGCAGCATTAAAAGGAAATCAGCTAAATTTACAATTAGGCTACAGTCATGATATTGATTTTGACATTCCAGAAGGAATTAAAATTGCTGTAGAAAAACAAACTACACTTAAGATCACTGGATCTGACAAACAATTAGTTGGTGAAGTTGCATCAAAAATTAAAACATTTAGAAAAATTGAGCCATATAAGGGTAAAGGTGTTAGAGAAAAAGGCCAATATGTTCTTAAAAAAGAAGGTAAGAAAAAATAATGAAACTAAACACTAGTATTAGAAAAAGATTTAGAGTAAGCAATAAAGTAAAAAAAGTTGCTCCCAAAGATAGATTTAGATTAAGTATTTCAAGATCTGCCAAAAATATTTCAGCTCAAATCATTGATGATACAAAAAAAGTAACTTTGTTATCAGCTTCATCCATTGAGAAAGATTTAAAATCATCTGATAAAATTAACAAAACAGAGCTTTCAAAATTAGTTGCCCAAAAGCTTGCAAAAAAAGCTCATGAAAAAAATATTAAAAAAATTTATTTTGATAGAGGATCTTATAAATATCATGGTAGAATTAAAGCATTTGCAGACACGTTAAGAGAAAATGGGATGGAATTTTAATTATGGAAAATAACAAAGACAAAAAAACAGACGATATTTTAGAAAAGTTAGTTCATATCAACAGAATTACAAAAGTTGTAAAAGGTGGAAGAAGATTTGGGTTTTCAGCTCTCGTAGTTGTAGGGAATCAGGCTGGAAAAATTGGAATAGCACACGCTAAAGCAAAACAGGTTCCAGATGCAATAAAAAAAGCTAATGAAATGGCGAGAAGAAAATTAACTCATATACCTTTGAGAGAAGGAAGAACAATTCATCATGATGTGAAAGCTAAAGATGGCTCTGGTAGAATAGTTTTAAGAGCAGCATCAAAAGGTACAGGTATTATTGCAGGTGGTCCAGTTAGAGCAGTATGTGAGGTATTGGGTGTAAAAGATATTGTTGCTAAATCAATGGGCACATCAAATGCACACAATGTGATTAGAGCAACCATGAAAGCTTTAATGAAACAAAATTCACCAAAACAAATTTCAGCAATAAGAAATAAAAAAATATCAGAAATTATTGAAAAAAGAGGATAATGATTACATTAAATACAAGACAGAAAATTAATAAACCCAAAATTAGAGTAGGAAGAGGTATTGGTTCTGGAAAAGGTAAGACATCGGGGAGAGGTGTTAAAGGTCAAAAATCTAGATCTGGTGTAGCAATTAAAAGTTTTGAAGGTGGTCAAATGCCTTTGTATAGAAGATTACCTAAAAGAGGCTTTAATCCAATTTCCAGAGAAAACATAGCAATTTTAAATTTAGAAAAAATTCAGTCTTATATTGATAAAAAAAATATTAATCCAAATGAAGTGCTTAATTCTTCATCTCTAAAAAAATTAAAATTAATAAACAAAAACTCTACAAAATTAAAAATATTAGGTACTGGAGAGTTAAGAGATAAAATTAATATTGAGGCTGACTTAGCATCAAAATCAGCAATAGAAAAACTAGAAAAAATTGGTGGATCTATTCAATTAAAAAAATAATTTGTTTAAATGAGTGCATCATCTTCAACAAATGATCTAAGAAATAGAATAATTTTTACCATAGCAATTCTTGCAGTATATAGATTTGGTACATTTGTTCCTTTACCAGGAATTGATCCAGAACAATTAAAAATCATGATGGACGGTAATCAAAAAGGGTTACTTGGTATGTTTAATGTTTTTGCTGGAGGAGCAGTTAGTAGAATGGCAATTTTCGCTCTTGGTATAATGCCATACATATCATCTGCTATTATAGTTCAGTTGTTAACAGGGGTTTCAGATTATTTTAAGAATTTAAAAGCACAGGGAGAAACAGGTAGAGCAAAGATTACTCAAATAACAAGATATGGAACAGTTTTACTCGCTACAGTTCAAGGTTATGGTTTATCAGTAGGTTTAGAATCTTCTGCAGATTTGGTAATTAATCCAGGAGCATTTTTTAAAATTACAACAGTTACAACTATTGTTGCTGGTACAATTTTTCTTATGTGGCTAGGTGAACAAATCACTCAAAGAGGAATTGGAAATGGAATTTCTTTAATTATTTTTGCTGGTATTGTTGCCGAAATACCTAGAGCTTTAGTTACAACTTTTGAATTAGGTAGAACAGGCGCTGTATCAACTTTCATGATCTTAGCAATTTTTGTTCTTTTAATATTAACTATTTTATTTGTTGTTTTTATGGAGAGAGCGTTAAGAAAAATTCTTATCAATTATCCAAAACGACAAATGGGAAACAAAATGTATGGCGGAGAGTCTTCTCATTTGCCGTTGAAAATTAATCAAGCAGGAGTAATACCGGCAATTTTTGCATCAGCTTTATTATTGTTACCTGTCACTTTTTCTAATTTTTCTTTTTCAAATAATGAAACTTTTTTAAACTTAAGTTCTTATTTTACTCAAGGTCAACCTTTGTACATGTTGCTATATGCATCTGGTATAATATTTTTTACATTTTTCTATACTTCAATTACATTTAACCCAACTGAAACAGCAGAAAACTTAAGAAAATATGGTGGGTTTGTTCCAGGAATTAGACCTGGTGAAAGTACAGCTTTGTATATTGAAAATATTCTAACTAAACTTACTACAATAGGTGCTTTATATTTGACACTTGTATGTTTAATGCCAGAATTTTTAATAGCTAATTACCCAATTCCTTTTTATTTGGGTGGTGCATCTATTTTAATTGTTGTTGTTGTTGCCATTGATACTGTAACTCAAATTCAAACAAGATTAATGAGTTCTCAATACGAACAATTAATTAAAAAAACTAAATTTGGAAAGTAAGTGAATATAGTTTTGTTTGGACCGCCTGGTGCTGGTAAAGGTACTCAAGCCAAATATTTAGTAAAGAAACTTAATTCATTTCAGATCTCAACTGGCGAACTTTTAAGAGAAGAAATTTATAAAAATTCAGATATTGGTAAGATGATTACCAATGACATGAAAAATGGTAAATTTGTAAGTGATGAAATTGTAAATAAGCTTATTGAAAATTTAGTTTCTGACCCTCAAAAAAAAAATAGATTAATATTTGATGGATACCCTAGATCTTTGAGCCAAGCAAAAAATTTAGATATCTTACTCGAGGCATCAAATCAAAAGATAGATTTAATTTTGTATCTCAAAGTTGATAAAGATACAGTTGTAAAAAGACTAGAGAAAAGAAAAATTATTGAAAATAGATCAGACGATGAAACAAATACTATTCTAAAACGTTTTGACACATACATGAACACAACAGAGCCAGTACTTAATTACTACTCAGAGAATCCTAAATTTAAGGAAATTGATGGGAGCTTAGAAATAGACGAAATAACAAGGAAAATAGACACTTTTATAAATGTTTAAGACGTTGACTTTGATTAATCTTCTTATATAAAAGGCACAATTTATCACAAAAATTATGGCTCGTATCGCAGGTATAAACATTCCACAAAATAAACTTGTCCACATTGGACTAACATATATTTACGGAATTGGAGATAAATTCTCACAACAAATTTGTTCTTCTCTAGAAATTCCAAGAGCCAAAAGAGTGAACGAGCTAACTGATGATGAAATTTTAAAAATAAGAGAATATATCGATCAAAATTTTAAAGTCGAAGGTGACCTTAGAAGAGATTATTCTTTAAGTATTAAAAGATTAATAGATCTTGCGTGTTATAGAGGAACAAGACATAGAAAAAAATTACCTGTAAGAGGTCAAAGAACAAGATGTAATGCAAGAACAAGAAAAGGAAAAGCAATCGCTATTGCAGGAAAGAAATTAACACCAACTAAAAAATAATAATGGCAAAAACAGAAAAAACTGACAATAAAGATCAGAAGGTAGAAAAATCTTCTAAAAAAAGTGCTAAGAGTTCTTATTCAAAAAAGAAAAAGATAAAAAAAAATATTTTAAATGGAATTGCTTATGTGCAGTCGACATTTAATAACACAATAATTTCAATTGCTGATACAAATGGAAATGTAATATCCTGGGCATCTGCTGGACAGAAAGGATTTAAAGGATCAAGAAAATCTACACCCTATGCAGCTCAAATAGCAGCTGACTCCGCAGCATCAAAAGCATTAGAGTATGGAATGAAAACTTTATCTGTTGAGGTAAAAGGGCCTGGTTCAGGAAGAGAAACAGCATTAAGAGCTTTACAAGCAAGAGGTTTTAAAATTTTATCAATTAAAGATACAACACCTATGCCTCACAACGGAACTAGACCACCAAAAAAAAGGAGAGTTTAATGGAAGTAGAAAACGTTAATGTTAAAAATTGGAAATCTTTAATTAAACCATCTAAATTAGATGTTCAAATTAGTGATGACTTAACACATGCCAAGATTATAGCTGAGCCTTTAGAAAAAGGTTACGGATTAACTTTAGGAAACTCTTTAAGAAGAATTTTGCTTTCTTCAATCAGAGGAGCTGCAGTTACTTCAATTCAAATAGATGGTGTTTTGCATGAATTTACATCAATTAAAGGTGTAAGAGAAGATGTAACAGACATAGTATTAAATGTTAAATCATTAGCCTTAAAATGTAATTCTGAAGGTACAAAAAAATTAGTTTTAGATGCAAAAGGTCCAGGTGAAATAAAAGCTTCAGACATTGCTCCTGTGACTGATGTAGAAATATTAAATCCTGAGTTAGTAATTTGTAACTTAGATGAAAATACTACTTTTCATATGGAAATGAATGTAAACACTGGAAAAGGTTATGTTCCAGCTGAGCTTAATAAACCAGAGGAGCCACCATTAGGTTTAATTGCCATTGACTCTTTGTATAGCCCCGTAAAAAAAGTTTCTTATTCTGTTAGCACAGCAAGAGAAGGTAAGGCTCTTGATTACGATAAATTAACAATGGAAGTAGAGACTAATGGTTCAATCTCTGCAGAAGATGCTGTTGCTTACTCTGCTAGGATTTTTCAAGACCAGTTGAAAATGTTTGTTAATTTTGATGAGCCTGTTGAAGCTCCTGTAAAAGAAGTTTCATCTGAACCTGAGTTTAATAAGAATTTATTAAGAAAAGTTGATGAACTAGAACTATCTGTAAGATCAATGAATTGCTTAAAAAATGACAATATAATTTATATTGGCGATTTAGTTCAAAAATCTGAAGGTGAAATGTTAAGAACACCAAATTTTGGTAGAAAATCTTTAAATGAGATAAAAGAAGTTCTAACTGGAATGTCTCTGTATTTAGGTATGGAAATACCTAACTGGCCACCAGATAATATTGCAGAAATGTCTAAAAAATTAGAGGAAGCAATTTAATGAGACACGGCTTAGCCAATAAAAAACTAAACAGAACATCTGAGCATAGAAAAGCTCTATTAAAGAATATGTTAAATTCTTTGATAAAATATGAACAGATCAAAACTACATTACCAAAAGCAAAGTTCTTAAGACCTCAAGCAGACAAAATTATTACTTTAGGTAAAAAAGATACATTACAAACAACTAAGATGCTTGTATCTCAACTCCAAGATATTAAATCAGCTAATAAAGTAAAAAAAACTCTTTCAAAAAGATATTCAAATAGAAAAGGTGGCTACACTAGAATTATTAAAGCTGGTTTTAGATATGGCGATAATGCTCCAATGGCAATTATAGAATTTGTAGATAGAGATGTTGAGGCCAAAAGAGTAGATAAGAAGAAAAAAGATACGTCAAAAGAAGCTCCAAAAACAGAAGAAAACAAACAAGCTACAGCTTAAATCCTAAATCATGAACAAGTCATACATCGTTGATTCAACGTGTAATGATATGCGTATTGATAGATGGATGAGATTAAATATTGGAAAAATACCTCAAGGTTTAATTGAAAAATATCTTAGGACAGGAAAAATTAAAATTAACAAAAAAAAAGTTAAAAGTTCTCACAAAATAAAAAAAGGAGATCAAATAAAAATATTTAATATTGAATTTAAAGACAGGGTAGAACAAAAAAAAATAAAATTTTTACCAACTAAAGAAATAATAAAATCAAACGAAGATCAAATAATTGATGATAATGATAATTTTGTTGTATTAAATAAAGCATCAGGAATATCAGTACAAGGTGGTACAAAATCTAAAAAAAACTTAGTTGATATTTTCGCAAAGAGTGAAATTTTTAAAGGAACAAAACCTTATTCTGTTCATAGATTAGACAAAGATACATCTGGTGTATTTATAATGGCAAAAAATAGAGAGAGTGCACAGTTACTAACATCATTATTTAGATTAAGAAAAGTACATAAAACATATCTTGCCATATGCCAAGGAGAAATAAATAAAAACACAGGTGTTTGGGATGATGAATTAATAAGATATGATGGAGATAAAAAGTTAATAGAAAAAGCAAAAACTATATTCAAGGTAATAGATAAAAATTCTGAAGCATCTTTATTGGAGCTAAAACCAATAACTGGAAGAAAACATCAGTTACGTAAACAACTTCTTGCAATCGGAAATCCTATATTTGGTGATACCAAATACAAACTATCCAAGTCAGATAAAGGTATAAATAAAAATCTTATGCTGCATTCGTATCAAATTAAATTTAAAATAAATGATATGAAGTATACTTATTCAGCCTTATTACCAGAATATTTTAAAAAGTTGTTAAAATCAAAAAGACTTATTTTTTCAAATTTGAAATAAAATTTTTGATAATTTCATTATTTAAGTTAGAATAATCTTGATTTGAAATTTTTTTTAAATTTGTAACACCTTTATCTGAAATTCCACAAGGTATTATTTTTTTATAATTTTCTAGGTTGTTATCAACATTTATTGCAAATCCATGATATGCAATCCACTTACTCACTCTAATGCCTATCGCAGCAATTTTTTTAATTTCATTTTTGTCTTTATACCATATTCCAATATTTTCTTTATCAGGAAAGGTTTCAATATTATATTTCTTTAAACTTTGAATAATTGTGTTTTCAATGGTTGTGATAAATTTTCTAATGTCTTTTTTTTCTCTTAGATCAATAACAAAATAACAAATTAATTGACCTGGACCATGATACGTAATTTTTCCACCTCTGTTTGTTTTTAATAGATCAATTGATTTATCAATTATTTCATTTTCTTTATACGATGTACCTGCGGTAAAAATTTCAGGATGCTCTAAAATCCAAATTAATTCTTTTTCTTTATTAGCTGTAATATTTTTTAATCTAGACTCTAATAGATCAATTGCCTCAAAATAATTTACCGGTTTTATTGACTTTTTGATCTCTATATCCATTTAAAATTTGTAATATTTTAATTATGTATTAATAGTGCACAACTAAATTATAGGTACATTTATGTCTTTAATTAAAAAAACTAAAGATAAAAAAGTAAATTTTGAATTCAATAAAGAATATTTGAGAGTTGTTACCTCTAAAATAGCTAACAATGATGCAAAATTTATTAATGACTCATTCAATGAAATGCACCCTGCTGATGCAGCAGACATAATTGAACAATTAAGCATTAGTGATAGAGAAAGTTTAATTAAATTAAATAATTTTAATATTGATGCAGAGGTTTTTGTAGAATTAAATGAATCTATACAAATTGAAATAATAAAATATTTATCTTCAGATTCAATTGTAACTATTCTTACTAACTTAGAGTCAGATGATGCTATTTCAATTTTAGAAAATGTACCTGAAGAAGACAAGAACACTATATTAAGCTCATTACCTCCTAAAGACAGATTTGCTCTGTTAGAAAGCTTAAGCTATCCTGAAGATACTGCTGCTAGACTTATGCAGCGTGAGTTTACAGCTATACCCAGCAACTGGTCTGTAGGTCAAACAATTGACTATTTGAGAGAAAATAAAGATTTGCCTGAAGAATTTTTGGAAATTTTTATTGTTAATGAAGAATTTAAACCTATTGGAACAGTTCCATCATCAAGAGTGCTTACTTCACCAAGAGACACAAAAATGGCAAGCATCATGTCTGAGTCTCAATTATTAGTGCCTGTTGATATGGACAAAGAAGAGGTGGCCAATCTATTTGAAAATTACAATCTAAATTCAGCAGCCGTAATTGATAAAAATAATAAATTGGTAGGAATGATTATGAACGATGATGTTCTTACAGTCCTGAAAGAAGAGGCGGAGGAAGATGCATTAAGGCTTGCAGGTGTAGGTGATGAGGAAATTACTGATGGTGTTGTTACAAAAACCAAAAGAAGATTCAATTGGCTTTTATTGAATTTATTTACAGCTTTCTTAGCAACTTGGTGTATTAGCTTGTTTGGAGCAACTATTGAGCAAATGGTTGTTCTTGCTTTCCTGATGCCAATTGTTGCCTCAATGGGTGGAAATGCAGGAATGCAAACATTGGCTGTTACAGTCAGAACAATTGCAACAAATGACTTAACTCAAAATAATTTTTCATCAAATGTTTTTAAAGAATTTTCAATTGGCATATTAAATGGAATTATATTTGCTGCCATAAGTGCTTTAATAGTTCAAATTTGGTTTCAAGATAGTATTCTTTCAATAATCATTTCAATATCAATGGTACTTACTATGATTATAGCTGGACTGTTTGGTATACTTGTTCCTTTTACTTTAAAAAAAATGAATATTGATCCTGCAATTGCATCGAGTGTCTTTGTTACAACCATAACTGATGTTATAGGTTTTGTATCATTTTTAGGTGTTGGGGCTTACTTTCTCTAAAAATTATCAATTAATCTTACGTTATCAATATAATACGCAATAAATAAACGTGAGTCTTTAACTGTATTAGATATTTTAAGATTTTTAATTGATCTTAATTCTAAGTATTCAATATTAATTTTTAAAAATTTCTCAAAATATTTCATTTGAATTTTTAAATTTTGTTTTATTTTTTTATCATTTGCTAAATTTTTTTTTAATTTAATTAGACTTTTACTTAAGAAACTTGCTTTTTTAATTCCATTTAAATCCAAATGATTATTTCTTGAAGATAACGCTATTTTGTTTTTATTTCTAATCGTTTTACATGGAATAATAGAAGCTTTATATTTATTTTTTAGATAATTTTTAATTAAGAAATATTGTTGATAATCTTTTTTGCCCATAAATATTTTTTTTGGATTTACTAAATTAGTTAATCTTCCCATTACATCTAGCACCCCTTCAAAATGACCTTTTCTAAATTTGGCGCATAAAATTTTATCTTTTTTTGTGATTTTTATGTTTGATTTTTTATTATTATTGTAAATATCTTTAAATTTTGGAATGTATAAGAAATCTACCTTTTTAGTTTTTTTTAAAATTTTAATATCTTCTTTGATATTTGTTGGATAGTTTTTAAAATCTTTTTTATTGTTAAATTGTTTGGGATTAACAAAAATACTTACTATTGTCTTTTTGCAAGTTCTATTTGATTTTTCTATAAGTGATAAATGACCCTCATGTATACTCCCCATTGTGGGAACAAAGCCAATATCATTAAATGGCCTTAAAACTTTAAATAATGAATTATTATTTAATATAATTTTCATTTGTATTAGAAATCTAGATAAGTAAAACATTTATATGATTAAACAAGCAATTATTCCTCTAGCAGGTCAAGGAACTAGACTTTTGCCTTTAACAAGTGTTTTTGCAAAAGAACTGCTTCCAATAAATGGAAAGCCAGGAATTGAGTATATTTTAGATGAGTGTATTGAAGCAGGAATTAAAGAAATTATTTTTATCATATCAAATAAAAAAAAAATGATTAAAAATTATTTTTATAGTGATACTTTTTATAAAAAAATTATTAAAAAAAAAAAAGATCCCAGAATAATTGCTGAATATAAAAAAATATTAAAATATAAAAAACTAATAAAATTTGTATATCAAAATATACCAAAAGGAACAGGTGACGCTGTATTTAAAACAAAAAAATATATAAAAGATAAATATTTTTTAATGTTGCTACCAGATGATTTGATAATAAAAAAAAACTGTTCTAAAGATATGATTAAAGTACATCAAAAGTACAAATCCTCTGTAATGGCTAGTATGAAAGTTAATTCTAAAACAGTTTCAAGATGGGGCATCTATAGTTTAAACAAAAAAATTTCCAAAAATGATTATTTTATTGATGATGTAGTTGAAAAACCTTCAATTAAAAATGCTCCTTCTAATAAAGCAGTAATAGGAAGATATATCCTTCCCAAAACTATATTTAATAAATTAGCCAAGCAAAAACCTGGTAATGGTGGTGAAATACATATAACAGATGCTATTCAAACTTTAATAAAAGAAGGTGAAAAATTTGTTGCTCATAATTTTTTAGGGAAATATTTAGATTGTGGGACAATGCAAGGATTTATTAATTCTAATAAAGAAATAGGAAAAATATGAAACTTTGTATGATAGGTACTGGCTATGTTGGTTTGGTGAGTGGCGTTTGTTTTTCAGACTTAGGTAATGATGTTATTTGTGTAGATAAAGATAATAATAAAATTAATAATTTAAAAAATGGTAAAATACCTATCTACGAGCCAGGTTTAGAAGAATTAGTCAAAAAAAATATAAAAAATAATAGATTAAATTTTTCAACAAATTTAAAAGAATCTGTAATAAAATCTGACATAATTTTTATATGTGTTGGAACACCAACTAAAAAAAATAGTAACAGTGCAGATCTTTCTCAAGTTTATTCGGTTGGAAAAGAAATATCTAAATCAATTAACAAATTTAAAATAATAATAACAAAATCAACTGTTCCTGTTACTACAGGTGATGAACTAGAAAAGATTATTTCAAAAAAAGTAAATAAAAGATTGTTTTCAGTAGTATCTAATCCAGAATTTTTAAGAGAAGGTGAGGCGATAAGAGATTTTATTTATCCTGATAGAGTTGTGGTTGGTTCAAACGAAGAAAAATCAAAAAAAATACTTAGAAATTTATATTCTCCATTAATATCCAAGGGTGCAAAATATGTTTCTACAAATCGACGAGCTGCTGAGTTAATTAAATATGCTTCTAATGCTTTTTTAGCAACTAAAATTACATTTATAAATGAAATTGCAAATTTATGCGAAAAAACTGGTATCGATGTTGAAGATATATCCATAGGAATTGGACTTGATAACAGAATAGGAAGTAGATTTTTAAGAGCCGGTCCCGCATATGGAGGCTCTTGTTTTCCAAAAGATACTAAAGCTATTGTATCTACAGCTGATAAATTTAAATCTAATTTATCAGTAATTAAAAGTGTTATTAAATCTAATCAGAATAGATCAGATTTATTACTTAAAAGGCTTCATTCAATAATTAAAAAATTTAATAATAAAAAAGTTTCAGTTTTAGGAGTTACATTTAAAGCAAACACTGATGATATGAGAGACTCCTCAAGTTTAAAAATAATTCCTTATTTATCCAAAAAGGGAGCAAAGATTAAATATTACGATCCCACTGGTTCCAAAAAAGAATTCAATAATCTAAAAAATGTTGAATATGCTAATTCAATACAAAACTGTATTTCTGGTTCAGACATTATAATTATTCATACTGAATGGAATGATTTTAAATCGATTAATTTTAGAAAACTTTCTAAGAATAAAAGACTTATTATTTACGATATGAGAAATATATTTTCACCAACTAAAATAGAGAAACTAGGTATAAAATATTTTGGTATTGGAAGATAGTTTAGTTTAATTCAAATATAGCATCAACTTCTACAGAAACACCAAGTGGTAGACTATTGGTACTTACCGCTGCTCTTGTGTGCATGCCAGCATCTCCAAATATTGACGCAATTAAATCTGAAGCTCCATTAATTACTTTTGGTTGTTCAGTAAAGTCATTTGTCGAATTAACGTATCCAGTTAACTTAATGCATGATTTTATTTTAGATAAATCACCATTACAAGCAGCCTTTGCTTGAGAAACCAAGCTCAATCCACATCTTTTCGCAGCTTCGTAGCCTTGATCTGTACTTAAATCTTTACCAACTTTTCCCTTAATTAATTCTCCGTTTTCGTTTATCGATATTTGACCTGAAATAAAAAGTAGATTACCAGTTACTTTAGTTGCAACATATGAGCCAACAGGAGGTTTGGCTTCTGGTAAAATAATATTTAATTCTTCTATTTTTTTTTCAAAGCTCATTTTATTTCTCCGTGAATTCTTTGTGTGATTTACTATTTTTAAATTTAATTAATTTCTCTTTTAAATTTAATTTATTAATTTTTTTTTTTCCTTCTTTATATTTTTCAGAGGTTTTTTCTTTGATCAATTCAGCTTTTTCTGAGGTTTTTTCTTTAATTAATTCAGCCGTACATTTTGCATATTCTTTACTTAATTTATCGAATTTATTACAATCATCTGCCAAAGATAAGTTAACATTAGAGAGTGTTAAAATTAATAAATAAGCAAGTAATTTAATTTTCATTATTTTTTAGTTTTTTTCTTCTTTTTAGTTTTATCGTATTCTTTCCTTTTCTCAATAAGGATTAAGGCTTCTTCCATAGTAAGCTCTGTTGGATCTTTTTCTTCAGGAATTGTTGCATTTAAAGATTTATATTTAATATAAGGACCATATTGCCCCTTCATAACCCTAACTGGTTTTTTATCTTCAGGATGTTCTCCTAAATCCTTAATAATTGAAGAAGACATTCTGCCTGGTTTCGCTTCAGCAATGAGGGTAATTGCTCGATTTAATCCTATAGAGAAAATTTCTTCTACATTTTCTATTCTAGCAGATTTATTTTCACACTTAAGATAGGGACCAAATCTTCCAGTATTTAAAATAATTTCTTTTTGATTATCAGGGTTGACTCCAATTGATTTTGGTAGAGAGCATAAAAACTGAGCCTTTTCTAAGTCTATACTCTCTAACTCTAAACCTTTTGGTATAGAAACATTTTTAATTAATTCATTAACATCTGGTTTAGATTTTTTGGTTTTTCTCTTTTTTTTAGTTTTTGTCTCTTCTAATTCTTCTTCCTTAAGTTTTTCATATTGCAGATAGGGGCCAAATCTTCCATTTTTCAGATATATATCATTACCATTTTCATGTTTTCCTAAAAATTTAGGTTCTGCTAACTGCGATTGAGCTGCTGCTTTTGCTTTAGACAAGGGTCTAGTAAATTTACACTCTGGATAATTTGAACATCCTATAAAAGCTCCACCTCTAAAACTATTTTTAAGGCTTAGTGAACCCGTATCGCATAGCTGGCATTTTCGAACAATATTTCCATCTTTATCAGTATCAAAAATTAAAGCTCCTAGACTTTCATTTAAAAGATCTAACACTTCTCTAGTTCTTTTCTCCTTAACTTCAGAAACATTATTATTAAAATCTTTCCAAAACATCTCTAAAACTTTTATCCAGCTTTCTTTACCAGATGTAATTTCATCTAATTGATCTTCCAAGCCTGCAGTAAAGTTATAATCAACATATTTAGAAAACAATTTTTCTAAAAATGCAGAGATAAGTTTGCCACGATCCGTGGGGAAAAACCTTTTATTTACTATTTCTGCATAACCTCGATTAGATATTGTGGAAATTATACTTGCGTAAGTAGAAGGTCTACCAATTCCCAATTCTTCTAATTTTTTGACTAAACTTGCCTCAGAATACCTTGGAGGTGGTTGTGTAAAATGTTGTTCATCAATTAATGCTTCAATATTAATTGGTCCTTTAGACATTTCTGGTAAAATTTCTTCATCATCATCTTTGCTTGCATTTGAGTAAACTTTTAAAAAACCATCAAATTTTAATACAGAGCCACTTGCCTTACATATTGTCTGATTATCCTCTGATTCTATTGTTATGGTATTTCTGTCAAATTGAGCAACTTCCATTTGTGAGGATAAAGCTCTGGACCAAATTAAATTGTATAGTTTTTGTTGATCACTGCTTAAATATTTTTTTAAAGTGTCGGGTGCTCTATTTATATCTGTTGGTCTAATAGCCTCATGAGCTTCTTGTGCATTCTTAGCTTTTTTACCAGAATAATTATTTGCAGAAGCTGGCAAATATTCATTGCCATACTCACTTTTAATAAAATTTCTAAAATCACTTACTGCATCAGCTGATAAGTTAGTTCCATCAGTTCTCATATAAGTAATCAATCCAACAGTATCTCCATCAATCTCAACACCTTGATATAATTTTTGTGCAATTTGCATTGTTCTTGAAGCTCCAAAACCTAATCTACTAGATGCAACTTGTTGTAATGTTGAGGTTGTAAATGGACCAGAGGGGTTTCTTTTTACAACTTTTGATGAAATATCTGTTATTTGAAATTTTTTTTCTTTTATTTCTTTGATTGCTTTTTCAATGCTATTCTTGTCTCTAAAAGTAAATTTTTCTATTTTGTTACCATTTAATTGTGAGATGCTTGCAGTAATAGTATTTTTATTATCATCTCCAAATTTAAGAGTAAGTGTCCAAAATTCTTCTGGATTAAATAATTCTATTTCATGCTCTCTTTCAGTGATTAATTTTAAAGCTACAGACTGAACTCTTCCAGCTGATTTTGACCCAGGTAGTTTAGTCCAAAGTATTGGAGAAATATTAAAACCAACCAAGTAATCAAGAGCTCTTCTTGCCATGTAGGCATCCACTAACAAAGGTTCGATTTGTCGTGGATTTTCAATGCCATGAATTACGGCTTTTTTTGTTATCTCATTAAAAACAACTCTCTCAACTTCTTTATCTTTTAAAATTTTTTTTTCATCAAGATATTCTTTAACATGCCATGCTATAGCTTCACCTTCACGGTCAGGGTCAGTCGCAAGTATTATTTTAGAGGATTCTTTTGCAACATCAGTTATTTCTTTTAAATATTTTTTTGAAAAACTATCAACTTCCCATTCCATTTTAAAATCATGATCAGGATCAACCGATCCATTTTTCGATGGTAGATCTCTTATATGACCATAACTAGCTAAAACAGTATAATTATCACCAAGGTATTTGTTGATGGTTTTAGCTTTTGCAGGACTTTCAACTATGACTAGATTCATAATTTAACAAACTACTTAAAAGTGTTTGATAGTCAAATTAATAAATTTTAGTCTTGTTTTCCTCTTTATTTATCAGTCGTTTAATATTTTCTCTATGAGTATAAAATATTAAAATAAACATTATTCCAAAAAATAATTCATTTTCTGTTGATTCAAACAGAAATAAATAAACAGGAACTGAAAAGGATCCAATTAATGATGCTAATGATGAAAATTTAGAAATAAAAAAAGTTACAAGCCAACAAATGCCAAAAACTATTCCAAACATTATATTCATACTGCATAATATACCAACATAAGTTGCTACTCCCTTACCACCTTTAAACTTTAACCAAACTGGAAAAACATGACCCAGAAAAGCACATAAAGCTGATACATAAATCTGATCAGGAAAATTTACCTTTACATATAAAACTGGAATAACTGCTTTAACTACATCAAGTATTAAAGTTGAATAACCAATAAATTTATTTCCTGTTCTTAGAGCATTTGTTGCACCAATGTTACCTGATCCAATATCTCGGATATCCTTTTTTAAAAAAATTTTAGTTAATATTAACCCAAAAGGGATAGAACCCATTAGGTATGAGATAATACCTATTGTAAATAATTCCATTTTTATATCTTAAATAATTCTTTACCTTTTACAAATGTATTGGTTACTTTTCCTTGAAGTTTTTTATCCTCAATAGATGTATTTTTGGATTTAGAAATTAAATTTTCTTTTTTTACAATCCAAGGTTTATTTATATCAACTATACAAAAGTCAGCATCATTACCAATTGAAAGATTTCCTTTATTGATATTTAAAATTTTAGCTGGATTAGATGTTAGTGCTTGTATTATTGTTTCAAGTTTTACAGATCCATTATGAAATAGTTCCAAACTTAAAGACAATAAAGTTTCAATACCAGAAGCACCTGTTGCTGCTTGCGAAAATGTCAATCGTTTTGATTCTTCATCTTCAGGTTTATGATCTGAAACAATGACATCAATTGTTTTATCTTTTAATCCTTGGACTAAAGCCAATCTATCTTCTTCTTTTCTCAATGGCGGAGATAATTTTAAAAATGTTTTAAAATCTCCAATATCATTTTCATTTAAGGAAAGGTTATTTATTGACACTCCACAAGAAAATTTAATATCATTTTTTCTTTGTTTAATTATTTCTACTGATTTACCTGATGATAGTTGAGATATGTGATATCGACACTTTGCATTTTCTAACAATGTTAAATCTCGTTCAATAATTATTCTCTCAGCCACATCTGGTATGCTTGACAATCCTAGTTTAGTAGCAATTATACCCGAATTTATCATACCGTTTTTTGCTAACTCATAATCTTCAGCATGTTGCATTATTAGGCACCCTAAATCCTTTGCTGAATTCATTATTCTTGACATTAATCTAGTATTTTGAATAGTCTTTACACCATCTGTAAAAGCTACAATCCCTTTACTAGCTAACAATCCAAATTCTGTCATATTTGTTCCCTCTACATTTTGTGTAAGAGATGCGCATGGAAATATATTAATCTTAGATTTATCTCGTCCTCTTCGTTTTAAAAAATCTACTATTGAAACATTATCAATGACAGGATCTGTATTAGGCATTGTTACTACAGATGTTACTCCTCCTGATACAGCTGCATTACTTAAGGTTCTAAAATTTTCTTTATACTCATACCCAGGTTCTCCAACAAAAACTCTCATGTCGACTAAACCAGGAAATATATATTTTCCTTTTAAATCAATTGGTTTTTCTCTGGATGGTAAATTATTTGTATTTACTTTTTTTCCTATTGCTTCAATTTTACCTTCTTCACTAACAATCAATCCTCCATTTTCATTAATTGAATTGTGGGGATCAATTATATTTGCGTTAATAAAGTATCGTTTTTTCATTTATTCACAAAATATTTTTAAACAGGCCATCCTTACAGCAACTCCAAGTTCAACTTGTTCTTTGATTACACTTTTATTTATATCGTCTGCCAATCTAGTATCTATTTCGATACCTCTATTCATTGGGCCAGGATGCATTATTAGTGCATCAGGTTTAGCATGATCTAATTTATCAGGTGTTAAACCGTAATATTCATAATACTCTCTATTTGATGACAAATAAGAACTTGTCATTCTCTCATTTTGTAATCTTAGCATCATTACAATGTCACAATTTTTCAATCCTTTTTTCATATCGGTAAAAGTATTAACACCAAACTTTTCAATTTCTTTTGGCATCAAATTTGTTGGGGCAACAATATTTACTTCAGCACCAAGCATCGTTAGTAAATAAATGTTTGATCTTGCGACTCTGGAATGAAGAATATCTCCACATATAGCAATTTTTAATCCTTCAATTTTTTTCTTTCTATTTCTTATTGTTAAAGCATCCAGTAATGCTTGAGTAGGGTGCTCACGCCTTCCATCACCTGCATTTAATACTACACAATTTACCTTCTGAGATAATAAATTGCATGCTCCAGAATCTTGATGCCTTATTACAATAATGTCAGGATGCATCGCATTTAGAGTCATTGCTGTATCAATTAAAGTTTCACCTTTTTTAATTGCTGAATTGTTCATATTCATTGACATGACATCAGCACCAAGTCTTTTTCCAGCTAACTCAAATGAACTTTGTGTTCTTGTTGATGGTTCAAAAAATAGATTAATTTGAGTTTTGCCTCTAAGAACATCAATTTTTTTGTTCTTACTCTGATTTAATTTAATGAAAGTTTCAGATTCATCTAAAATGTAGTTAATATCACTAACTGATAGATCTTGGATACCTAACAAATGTTTTTGAGAAATTTTAATAGCTTTGATGTTTTTTGCCATTAAAATTAACTCTATAACTATAAAGCCGATGAGTGGCAAGCATTAATTATTTAGATAATCTATGGCTCCTTGAAGAATAAAAGCTGCTGCGTTCTGATCTATATTCTTTTCTCTCTTAGATACATTAATATCTAATTGGCTTGATAAATTAAAAGCCCCAACAGTTGATAGTCTTTCATCCCAAAGACATACATCAACATCTATCTCTTTATCTATATTTTTAGACACATCATTGACTGACTGTGCTGAAGAGCCTGAAGATCCATCCATATTTAAAGGATAACCAATGATAATTGCCTTTATGTCATTCTCTTGAATAATGTTTTTTAACTCTTCAATTAATTCATTATTTTTTGATTTATGTATAGTTTTATAAGGGGTAGCAATTAATTGCTTTTCGTCACAAATTGATACACCAATTCTTTTTGAGCCCAAATCTAAACCTATCAAACGACATTTTTCTGACTGTTTTTTTTTAAATTCTTCTATTGTGATCATGTTGTATATTTTAAACTATAGTGATAGTTTGCATCATATTTAAATATCATATGAGCATCGATCTTAAAACCATAAAGCATATATCTAAATTATCAAGAATTTCAGTAGATGAGAAAAAAGCTGAAAAACTTGCTAGTGATTTGAATTCAATTTTTGACTTCATTGAAAAACTCAATGAACTTAAAACTGAAAATGTTGAACCACTTACATCAGTGGCTGAAACGACTTTAAAATTAAGACCTGATGAAGTTAAAAGTAAAAATTTAAGGGAACAAATAATAAAAAATTCTCCAAAAGATAATGAAGATTATTTTGTTGTACCAAAAGTTATAGAATAATGTCTGATATAACCAAGCAAACACTTTCTGAATTAGTTAATAATATTAAAGAAAAAAAACTCTCTTCTTCAGAAATTACCCAAGCTTTTGTTGATAGATCGGAAAAATCAAAAGAATTAAACACTTATATTACTGAAGATTTTAGTAATGCTTTAGAAAAAGCTAAAGAATTTGATGACAACCCAAAATTGGATTTAAAATTACCAGGAATACCAATGGCTGTAAAAGATTTATTTTGTACAGCTAATGTTAGAACAACAGCTGGTAGCAAAATATTAAACAATTTTGTACCTACTTATGAGTCTACTGTTACTCAGAATATCTGGAATGAGGGAGCAATTCTTATTGGTAAATTAAATTGTGATGAATTTGCAATGGGATCATCAAATGAAACAAGTTTTTTTGGCAATGTTCAAAATCCGATTGATAAAAATTTAGTTCCAGGTGGTTCATCTGGTGGTTCATCTTCTGCTGTAGCAGCACAATTAACTCCAATTACAATTGGAACTGATACAGGTGGATCTATTAGACAACCAGCGTCATTTACAGGTACAGTGGGTTTAAAACCAACTTATGGTAGTTGTTCTAGATACGGAATAGTTGCTTTTGCATCTTCTCTTGATCAAGCTGGTCCAATGGCTCAAAATGTTAAAGATTGTGCTTTGTTGCAAGAGGTAATTAGCTCATACGATCAAAAAGATTCAACTTCTATTGATTTTAAAAGAAACCAATACAGCAAAGAATTAACAAAAGATATTAAAGGAAAAAAAATAGGTATACCAAAAGAATATAGAGTTGATGGAATGCCAAAAGAAATTGATGATCTTTGGCAGAAAGGTATTGAATACGCTAAAGATTGTGGTGCAGAAATAATTGATATTTCTCTCCCACATACAAATTACGCTTTACCAACTTACTATATAGTGGCACCAGCTGAAGCATCTTCTAATCTTGCAAGATATGATGGTGTTAAATATGGCTTTAGAGCTGATGGAGAAAATCTTATTGATATGTATGAAAAAACTAGATCTGAGGGATTTGGAGCCGAAGTTCAAAGAAGAATAATGATAGGCACATATGTTTTATCTTCAGGTTATTACGATGCATATTATTTGAAAGCTCAAAAAGTTAGAAAACTAATTAAAAATGATTTTGATGAAGCGTACAAAAAAGTAGATGCAATATTAACCCCATCAACACCAAGTTCTGCTTTTAAAATTGGTGAAAAAACAAATGACCCAGTTTCAATGTACTTAAATGATATTTTTACCGTTCCTGTAAATTTAGCAGGTTTGCCAGGAATTTCTATTCCAGCTGGTCATGACACCAAAGGTTACCCTTTAGGTTTACAAATTATTGGAAAAGCATTTGATGAACAAAATATCTTAAACATTGCTTATGCAATGGAAGAAAAAATTAATTTTAAAAATAAAATTACTGATTGGTGGATTAAGTGAGTAAAGAAAAGTTAGAATATTTAATTAATAGAAATGACAATCAATACGAAGTTGTTATTGGTTTAGAAGTTCACGCACAAGTACTTTCCCAATCAAAGTTATTTTCTACTTCAGCTACTAAATTTGGTGCTGAACCAAACACACAGGTAAGTTTAGTAGACGCTGCTTTTCCTGGAATGCTTCCAGTGATTAATGAATTTTGTGTTAAGCAAGCAATTAAAACTGGAATAGGATTAAAAGCTAAAATTAACAAACGATCAGTATTCGATAGAAAAAATTATTTTTATGCTGATTTACCTCAAGGATACCAGATCTCTCAATTTAAGGACCCAATAGTTGGTGAAGGTAAAGTTATTTTGGATATGCCAGATGGTCAAAAAGAGGTTGGTATTGAAAGATTACACTTAGAACAAGATGCGGGTAAAAGTATCCATGATTTAGATCCAAAAAACACCTTTGTTGATTTAAATAGGTCAGGTGTAGCTTTAATGGAAATTGTTAGCAAACCTGATTTAAGATCACCAGAGGAAGTTAATGCTTATATTAAGAAATTAAGATCAATTATGCGATATTTAGGAACTTGTGATGGTAATATGCAGGAAGGATCTTTGAGAGCAGATGTTAATGTTTCTGTAAGAAAAAAAGGAACAAAAGATTTTGGTACTAGATGTGAAATTAAAAACGTTAATTCTATTAAATTCATGCAAATGGCGATTGAATATGAAGCAAATAGACAAGTCGATTTAATTGAAGATGGACAATCTGTTGATCAAGAAACAAGACTTTTTGATACTAAAAAAAATGAAACTAGATCCATGAGATCAAAAGAAGATGCTCATGATTATAGATATTTTCCAGACCCTGATTTATTACCATTAGAAGTTTCTGATGAATTCATAAACCAATTGCAATCAGAAATACCAGAGTTACCCGATGAAAAGAAAAAGAGATTTATAGATCAATTTAAATTAACACCATATGAAGCAAATATCATGGTTTCAGATATAGAAACCTCAAATTATTTTGAAGATGTTGTTAAAAAATCTGACGTTAAATTAGCAACAAACTGGATCATAGGTGAATTATTTGCTGCACTTAATGAAAAAAATTTAGAAATAACCGATAGTCCAATTAGTGCCGGTAATTTATCAAAATTAATTAATTTAATTAAGGATGGAACAATTTCTGGAAAAATTGCAAAAACGGTTTTTGAACAAATGATGGAAGGGGACAAGGATCCTAAAAAAATTGTTGAAGAAAAAGGTTTAAAACAAGAAAGTGATCCAAAAGCTTTAGAGGCTTTAATTGATAAAGTAATTGATAGCAATAGAGATAAAGCTACTGAATATAAATCTGGTAAAGTTAAATTATTTGGCTTCTTTGTTGGACAGGTAATGAAAGTTTCAGGTGGAAAAGCTAACCCTCAGCTAGTAAATGAGATTTTAAAGAAAAAACTTTAGGTTCATGGGCTCAGACCTAAAAATTAGCACTAAAATTCAAGAGTACATTTTAAATAATGGACTAGATCTTCATTCAGTTCAAAAAGAGATTATTTCTTATAATGAGTCTCTTGGAGATATTAAAAGGATGCAAATATCTATCTCACAATCTCAATTTTTACACTTAATAGTAAAAACATCTAATGTTAAAAAAATCCTAGAGATTGGAACTTTTACTGGCTTAAGTGCTTTGTCAATGGCTCTTGCTTTACCAGAAGATGGTAGAATTATTGCTTTAGACAAAAATCAAGAAACTAACGAAATTGCAATAAAATTTTTTGAAAAAGCAAAACAAAGTCATAAAATTCAAACAATAATTAAACCTGCTTTAGAAAGTTTAAATGAATTAAAAGAAAATGATTTTGATTTAATATTTATTGATGCTGATAAGAAAAATTATAAAGAATATTATGAAAAATCTTTAATATTTTTAAAGAAAAATGGCTTAATAATAATTGATAATGTTCTATGGTACGGTCAAATTGTTGATGAAAATAGTGATGATAAAATCACTTTAACTATTAAAGATTTTAATAATTATATTTCTAAAGATAAAAGAGTTGAAAAAATTATAGTTCCATTAGGTGATGGTATGACAGTTTGTAGAAAATTATAATGTTTGATGTTTTTGGATTTTATAAGTTTATTAAAATTTCTTATTTAAAGAAAAATCAAAAAATACTTCAAGATCAATTATTGAATAAAAACATGCGAGGAACAATTATTATTTCCAAGGAAGGGTTAAATGGAACAATTTCTGGAAAAAACAAAGATATTAAATTGATCAAAAATTATTTACACAAATTATTTAAATTTGAAAAATTTGATAGTATTAACAATTCAAAAAGCTCTTTTCAGCCATTTCATAAACCAAAAGTAAAAATTAAAAAAGAAGTGGTTCCAATGAATTTAAGTTTAAAAAAAAGAATTAAAAAAAAAGATAGTCATGTTAACCCTCAAAAGTGGAACTCTTTAATAAAAGACAAAAAAACAGTCTTAATTGATGCAAGAAAGCCTTTTGAATATAAAGTTGGAACTTTTAAAGGTTCAATTAATCCAGATGTAGATAATTTTCGAGATTTTCCAAAATATCTTAAAAAATTAAAAAAAAATCAACCTATTGCTATGTTTTGTACTGGAGGCATTAGGTGTGAAAAAGCGTCAGTTTTTTTGGAAAACAAAGGCTACAATAATGTCTATCAATTAAAGGGTGGTATTTTAAATTATTTAAAAAAAACAGACCCAAAAAAAAGCTTATGGAAAGGTGAGTGCTTCGTCTTTGATAACAGAATTAGTTTAAAGCATGGTTTGAAAATAGGTTCTTACTCAATGTGTAGTGGTTGTAGAAAACCTATTTCTCCAAAAGATAAAAAATCTAAAAAATATGAAGAAGGTGTTTCTTGTCCAAATTGTCACGATAATTTAACAAATGATCAAAAATCAAGATTTAGAATGAGACAAAAACAAATTAACCTTGCCAAAAAAACTGGAAAAAGTCATATCTTTCAAAAAGAATATTAAAATATTTTTAGTTTAAATAAATGAATTTATTAAAAGATGACGTCTCTCAACTTATAAAAAAACTTGCAATACCAGCAAGTGTTGGAACATTATTTCAAACATTGTACACTTTAGTTGATACTTTTTATGCTGGGAAAATTTCACCTGAAGCTTTATCTGCTTTAAGTAAATCCTTTCCAATCTACTTTCTAATTATTGCTACATCTATTGGTGTCACTGTTGCGGGCACTTCATTAATTGGAAGTAGTATTGGAGAAAAAAATGAAAAAAATGTATTAGGTTATTTTACAAATATCATTCTTTATTCAGTAATAATTTCAATAATTGTATCAATAATTGGCTTTAGTTTTTCTGAAAAATTATTTTTAACCATGAATTCATCGAGAGAGGTAATTACTCTTGGCCTTGAGTATACTAATGTAATATTTTATGGAACTATTCTCTTTATTCTAGTTGTTGCATTAAACTCATTTCTTCATGCTGAGGGAGATACAGTTACATATAGAAATGCTCTTATATTATCTTTTTTTTTAAACATTTTATTAAATCCAATATTTATATTTGGATTTTTGTTTATCCCAGCCTTTGGTGTAGCGGGCATAGGTTATGCAACTTTGATTGCCCAATTTCTTTCTCTAATAATCGTTGTAATTAAATTGTTAAAAAATAAACGTATTAAAGAGATCACTTTTCAAAATTTTAAGATCAAATTCTTCTACATTAAAAATATTTTTTTCCAATCAATGCCAATTACAATAGCTATTCTTGGTTACTCAATTGCTGCAACGATTGTATTTACCTATGTTGCATTTACAGGAGAATATGCCGTAGCTGGTTATGGAGCAGCAACAAGGATAGAGCAGGTTGTCTTACTGCCTGTATTGGGGATAAATACAGCAATAATATCAATTATTGCACAGAATATAGGCGCGAAATATTATGAAAGAGTAAAACAATCTTATTTTACATCAGTAAAATACGGCTTGGTTATAATGTTAGCGTCTGGAGTATTGGTATTTGTGACTGCAGATCTAATGCCAAAATTTTTCTCATCTAATGCGGAAGTTGTTGAATATGGGTCAATATATTTAAAAATTTCTGCATTTATCTTACCAGCGTACCCAATTTTTTTTCTATCAAATGGTTTTTTTATGGCTTTAAAAAAATCTGAGAAAGCAATGATTAACAATATATTAAGGAACGTTTTGGTTCCATTTTTATCTTATTATATAGCACGTTCTATTGATGCAGACTTTAAAACTTTTTTTTATATCTGGGCAATATTGCAATGGTTAATATCAATCTTACTATTCTTTTATGTTAAATATTATATTAACAATAAATTAACTACTGGTTAATGTTTTATACAAAAAAGAAATTGATAATTTTGATAATTATTTCATCTATATTTTTTATACTTACATACAACGATGTAAGATCTGAAAATATAAATAAAATATCGGGTTTTGCTAAAGTTGTTGATGGAGATACAATTAAGATCAATTCAAAAAAAATTAGATTATACGGTATTGATGCACCTGAAAAAAAACAAAAATGTAAAAAAACTTATTTAACAATATCTTTTATGTCTTTTACTAAAGATTATATGTGTGGAGAAGTATCTACTCAAAAGTTAATTAAAAAAATTAATAAACAAAAATTAAATTGTAATATTTTAGATGTTGACAGGTATAAAAGGTTAATAGGAGAGTGTTTTAAAAGAAATATAAATTTAAATTCTTGGATGGTTTCAAATGGCTATGCAGTAGCATATAGAAAGTATTCTAAAAAATATGTAACTGATGAAATTAATGCCAAAAATAATAAATTAGGCATTTGGCAAGGTAAATTTGAAATGCCATGGGATTACAGGCGAAAAAATTAATCTTTATAGTCTTGAAGAACTGTCTTCCATCCATTCCCAAAGATGTTTAGCAAATGATCTTCTGACAAATAAATTAACAAAATCTTTGTCTTTATTGTGAATAATAACATCTATGTGATTTAGCAAAGTTTGAGTAGTTGACCCTTTTTTTTCACGAAATAAGTTAAAATTAAAAGGACATCCTGAAGAAAAAAGTTCATATATTTTTTCACCTTTTATCTCTAATTGAACAAATTGGTCAGTTACATCAGTTACTGCTCCTAATGATATTTTTGATATATTGTTAAATAATATATCATTTAATTGGTATGTATTGGTTTCTTTGCTAGTAGTCTCATTTGATACAATCATCCATTCATCTGGACTTAACCATATCGCAGTAAGTTTATCACTAGATGAGGATGTATTTGCTTCTGTTGGCAAAATCATATTTAAAGTTTTTCCTACATTTGTAAAAAATTCTCTTGTTTTGCCTCTTAAATTTAATTTCATTATTGGTGCAATTTCTTTTATGGACACCCCGTTGTTATTAATTTCACTATTTGTTACTTGATTATAACTAAGCATTTAATCTTTCATTAGTTTGATCAAAAAATACTGGATTTGAAACAGTTACATTAATTGTTTTATCTTCCATAGGGATAAATAGTTTTTTACCCATCATATCTTTCCCACCTCTGACAACAGCTAGGGCTATAGATTTATTTAAATTAGGGCTAAAGTAACTTGATGTTACATGACCAAGCATTTCAACAGGACTTTTATTTAGTTCAGAAACAATTTGTGCTCCTTCCTCTAATACAACTTTAGGGTCATCTGTTAATAATCCCACCAACTGTTTTCTGTCTTCTCTCATAGTATCTGATCTGTAAAGAGATCTTTTGCCAATAAAATCATATTTCTTTTTACTAACAATCCAATCCATCTGTAAATCTATTGGTGTCATTGTTCCGTCTGTATCTTGGCCAACAATAATAAAACCTTTTTCAGCTCTTAGTAAATGCATCGTTTCTGTACCATAAGGAGTAATATTAAATTCTTTACCAGCCTCTATACATTTCTCCCATAGATCTTTTCCATAACTTGCTTGCACATTAATTTCAAAACTTTGCTCACCTGTGAAACTTATTCTCATAATTCTGCAAACAATACTTCCGATTTTCGCTTCTTTAAAAGACATGTGTGGAAAATTTTCATCAGACAAATCTAAATCAGGAATAATTTTTTTAAGAATTTTTTTGCTATTAGGGCCACACAAACTTGCTGTAGCAAATTGATCTGTAACTGAAGTTAAATATACATCTAATTCTGGCCATTCAGTTTGAAGGTAATCCTCTAATTTTCCAAGAACATTTGCTGCCCCACCAGTTGTTGTTGTCATTAGATAGTGATTTTCACCTAATCTTGTAGTAACACCATCGTCATATACCATACCATCTTCATTTAACATTAAACCATATCTACATTTACCAATGCCAAGTTTTGACCATGCATTTGTATAAACTCTATTTAAAAACTCTGAGGCATCACTTCCTTGTATATCAATCTTACCAAGTGTGGACGCATCCAATATTCCTGAACTTTCTCTTGCAGCTTTGCTTTCTCTTTGAACTGCTTGGTGCATAGTTTCGCCATTGATAGGGTAGTACCAAGCTCTTTTCCATTGACCAACATTTTCAAATTCTGCTTTTTGTTCAACATGCCAATCATTCATAGGTGTTCTTCTAAAAATATCAAAAAACTTACCAACATTACGTCCTACAATTGTTCCAAATGTTAAAGGGGTATAAGGAGGTCTAAAAGTAGTCGTTCCAAGTTCTCCCATCTTAACACCTGCTGTATCTGCTATTATTCCCAAAGCATGCATATTTCCTAATTTTCCTTGATCAGTTCCCATCCCAGTTGTTGTATATCTTTTGACATGTTCAATAGATCTGAAACCCTCTCTTAGTGCCAATTTTATATCCTTTGCAGTTGCATCATTTTGATAATCAACAAAAGGCTTAGTTTTGCCTAAAACTTTATCAGACGGTAATAACCATATGTTTCTTTTTGAAATCTCTTGGTCGTTATTAACAGTAATATTTTCAAAATCTGTTTTATTTATTTCTAAAAAATCTTTTAGTTTTTCATTTAAGTTTTTAAGTATTTCATCAAGCTTAAAATCACCACTACAAGATCCAACACTCATTTGATTTGAATTATTTTTATTTGGAATAAATATCTTTTTATCCTCATCAAAAGTAAGTTTGTTACCTGACTGAGTATATAGGTGAACAGCTGGAGTCCATCCACCAGCAACTCCTAAGCAATCACATGAAATAGAAATTTTATTTCCAGTTACTGAAGTTCCATCATTTGATAGTTTCATTATTGAGACATTGTTTAATCTTTTATAACCAGAGGTATCAACAACTGTATGTTCCCAGTATATTTTTATACCTACATCAATAACTCTTTTTTCTAAATTTGTTTCGGATTGCTTTCTAATATCAACTATTGCTTCAACTTTGATACCTTTATCGTTTAATGAAAGTGCACTTTCATATGCACTGTCATTATTTGTAAAAAATACAATCTTTCTACCACAGGCTACACCATAAAAATCACTATATTTTTTAATTGCAGAAGAAAGCATTATCCCAGGTCTATCATTATTATTAAATACCATCGGTCTTTCCAAAGCACCTGTTGCTAAAATCACCTTCTTTGCTCTTATTTTAAGTAACCTTTGTCTAATTTTATTTGTCTTATCTTTTTTTTCTAAATGATCTGTTAAATTCTCTCTTGCTAGTAAATAATTATATTGATGGTACGCAGCAACACTTGTTCTAGTTTTTATTTCTAAATTTTTAATATTTTTAAGTTCTTCAATTTCTTTTTTTAACCATTCAGATGAAATTTTGTTATCAATTTTATTACTTTCATTGTTTTCATAAATAGTTGATCCTCCCAATTCATTTTTTTCATCTAAAAGTAAAGTTTTGTAGTTATTCTTTGCAGCATTTTTAGCTGCTAGAATTCCAGATATACCTGCGCCAACTACAAGAACATCACAATGAATATTTCTGTGATCATAAATGTCAGGATCGTTTGATGTTGGTGATTTCCCCAGTCCTGCTGAGTGTCTTATAAAGTATTCATATTTTTCCCAGAAGCTTGCAGGCCACATAAATGTTTTGTAATAAAATCCTGCAGGAAGTAGGGGTGATAAAAAATTATTTATTCCACCAATATCAAAGTTTACACTTGGCCAGCAATTTTGACTTGATGCCTCCATACCTTCATATATTTCAACTTCAGTTGCCCTAACATTTGGTTCAGTTCTATTAGTATTTGGATTAATTTGAACAATTGCATTGGGCTCCTCAGAACCTGATGTCATTATACCTCTAGGTCTGTGGTATTTAAAACTCCTACCTACTAAATGAACATTATTTGCTAATAAAGCAGAAGCAAGCGTGTCTCCTTTAAATCCATAATAAGTTGTACCATTAAATTTAAATGAAACTCTTGTTGTTTCATCAATATATTGACTAGATTTAACTCTTAAATTTTCTGACATTTGTTTTATATCGAAGGGGGTTTTTCTCCCATTTTATAGATTGCTTTAATCTCATCATTCGAAGTGTCTCTAATCATATTAAACCATTTACGACAACCATGAGCATGGTTCCATCTTTCATATTGAACACCTTTAATATTTTTTCTCATAAATAAATATTCTGCCCATTCATCATCACTAAGTTCTGTCGGTTGTTTTGGTCTTTCAATATGAGCTTCACCACCAGCTTTAAATTCTTGCTGATCTCTCTCACCACAATATGGACAATTAATAACAAACATTAGTGAGCAACTGCTGCAGCGCCATGTTCATCAACAAGGTCTCCACTTACAAATCTATTTAAATTAAATGCTGCGTTGAGTTTGTGTGGCTCATCATTAGCAATTGTGTGTGCAAACAAATCTCCCGATCCAGGTGTAGCTTTAAAACCCCCTGTACCCCAACCACAATTAAAATAAAGTCCTTTGATAGAAGTTTTACTTAATATTGGACTTGCATCAGGACATATATCCACAATTCCTCCCCATTGTCTTAGCATTCTCATTCGGCTGAATATTGGATACAATTCTAAAATAGCATTTAGAGTACCTTCAACTATTTGATGACTTCCTTTCTGAGTGTATGAAACATAATCATCTGTTCCAGCGCCAATAACTAATTCACCTTTATCAGATTGACTTACATAAGCGTGTACAGCATTTGACATAACAACTGTATCAATAATTGGTTTCACCGGTTCGGATACTAGTGCTTGAAGAGGTTTACTTTCTAGAGGAAGTCTTATTCCAGCCATATTAGCGATCACACTTGAATGTCCAGCTGCCACAACTCCAATTTTTTTTGTTTTAATAAATCCTTTTGTAGTTTCTAGACCTTCAACATTATCACCATTTCTTTTTATACCTTTTACTTCACAATTTTGAATTATATCAACACCCATTTCATCAGCACCTCTAGCATAACCCCAGGCAACAGCATCATGTCTTGCTGTACCAGCTCTTCTTTGTAATGTACCACCAAGTACAGGATATCTTATATCTTGAGATGTATTTATAATTGGACAAAACTTTTTAACTTCTTCTGTGCTCAAATAAACAGCATCAATGCCATTTAGTCTATTTGCGTGTGTTCTTCTTTTTAAATCTCTTACATCTTGCAAATTGTGAGCAAGATTCATTACACCTCTTTGACTAAACATTACATTGTAGTTTAACTCTTGAGATAATCCTTCCCAAATTTTTAGAGCGTGATCATAAAGTCCAGCACTAGCGTCCCATAAATAATTCGATCTAATAATTGTTGTGTTACGACCAGTGTTTCCTCCACCAATCCATCCTTTTTCAACAACGGCAATATTTTTCATATTGTGTTTTTTTGCTAAATAGTATGCTGTCGCTAAACCATGACCACCTCCACCAACTATAACAGCATCATACTCTTTTTTTGGAGTAGGGTCTTTCCATGCTCTTTGCCAATTCTCATGGTATGAAAGAGCGTTTTTGATTAATGAAAATACTGAGTATTTATTTCCCATAATAATTGAATAATTACTTTATAAATATTGAATTTTCAATAAAATCACTTATTACACAATGTCATACGGAGAGATGGGTGAGAGGCTGAAACCAGTCGTTTGCTAAATGACCGTGCGAGGAAACTTGTACCGAGGGTTCGAATCCCTCTCTCTCCGCCACTAATATAAAGGCTGATCTTTAAAAAAATCTTTCATTACTATTGGGTTTTGTTCCAGCACATATCTGTAAACATTATAATTTTCCAATACACGCTGAACATAGTTTCTAGTCTCTCTAAATTTAATCAGCTCAATCCAATCAACATAATTTATTTGTTTTTTTTGTGGATCCTTATTTAATTTTTTCCAATATTTAACTCTATTTGGGCCAGCATTGTACGCAGCTATTGCAAATGGATAAGCTCCATCATATTGCTGAATTAAACCGGCAATATAATGAGATCCTAAATTTATATTGTACTCTGGATCGGTTGTTAATCGAGATTTTACATAAGGAAGCTTTGCTTGTTTAGCAACTAATTTTGCTGTGTAAGGCATTAATTGCATTAAACCTTTTGCACCCGCATGACTATTTGCTTTTAAATCAAATTCACTTTCTTGTCTTATAATTGATAAAATTAATGCGCTTTCAGGAATCTTTCTTCCATTAATGTATTTAGGTGTGCTTATTAATGGATAATTGTATTTGTTATGAAATCTTTTTTGATAAGAGGCAATTTTTGATACTTGTATTGCAAAATCATATCTACTGATACTTGTAGCAAGTTCAGCAGCTAAAAGTTCACTGCCTTCAGAAACGTTATCATTAGCAAGATGTCTTAAGATGAATTTTGTATACTTGTCTTTATCTAACTCATGTAAAAGATGTGTAATTTTTACTAATTCTTTATTAAAAAAAGCTTTTCTATATTCATCTTGAACCAACATTGTTTTATCAAGTTCAAATTTTCCATTAGGATTAATTTTTAAAAATGCTAGTTGTCCGTAATATGTAGTTAAATATTTTGTAGCCTCTTTATACCATTTTTCCGATTGATCCTTATCTTTTAGTTTTTCATATGATCTACCTAACCAATATGCACCCCTAGAAACACTTATTGGATAATTAACATTATCAAAAAAGTTTTTAAAATGATCTTTAGCAAGAAGTGGATCATTTAAAAAACTTAGTGCTATCCAACCACTCATCCATTCTGCCTCTGCAAATTCAGACCCTTCAGACATTCCGTGATTGCTACTAATTTTATAAGCTAGTTCAAATTGTTTTTTGTAAATTAACTTTCGAGAAATGATTTCTCTTTCTTTCCACCATTTGTCAGGTCTAACTAAATAATCTTTATCATTTCTTATCTTGAGCAAAATTTCAGTAGAAGACTCCAATCGTCCCTTTTTTCTCCTCCACTTTAAACGATCATAGTTTAATCCAGCATCATTTTTAAATTTGTTTGGAACATTTTTGATTGCTTGATCTACTCCGTATCCCTTGGTCATCAAAATATGTCTTGCTGTATAGAGCAATTCATAGTCTTTAGGTAAATATCTGATTAGTCTTTTTAAATCCCAATGATCACTATTCCATGCAAGATGATCAGCTCTCTTAATATAGTCATTTGCATCAAGATATTTTTTATATTTTTTTCTGAAAAACCTTAACTCACTTTTTGATAAATCTGCAGAAATCCATCCATTTTTGATTAGAGCAATACCTTTTGCTTTATCTCCTGATAAAATATGACTTTCACCTAAAATCATCTTACCATATCCACTTAAAGGTTCATTTTTTGAAAACCAATTGATTATTTTTCTTGGAGAAACTTTTTCCGTAGAAAGTTTATGCTCAGCCAAATATCTCAATCTATCTATTCTTGGATAATCTGAATTTTCTTCGATAAAGACTTGGTAATCAAAAAATGACTCTTGATTACCTGTAGTTAATAAATGTCTCCATTTTATAAAATTATATATAGATCTATCTTTAGCTTTTTTTGAGATTTTAATTGCAGATTTCCACTGGCCTTTTTGCATTTCGCCAATAGCTTTTTTTGCAATCCCAAAATCTTTTTTATTATAAAATTTAGAAATTTTTACTGTTTCTGAATTAATTAATCCTCTAATAACTGGTTTTTTTTTAGGTAAAAGAAAACTAAGTTTGGTTTCTTTTTTAGCTACCTTTTTCTCAACTTTAACTTTTGAAGGTTTTTTTAGAGGTTTGATTGTGTTTAATATTATTTTTTTATTTAATTCCTCAGAGGATAGCGATGGTTTTTTTAAAGGTACAATCTGTGCACCACTGAAATTAAAGCTAATCAAGGAAGTTATTATTAAAAATAATAATTTTTTAATCATAATCTTTTGGTATATGAATCTTTAAACTATGTTATAAGTATTTATGTTCAAAGGATCAAATGTTGCTTTAATTACGCCGTTTAAAAACAATCTCTTAGATGAGGAGGCGTATATTAAATTAATACATTTTCATATTGAAAATGGAACTAGTGGGCTTGTACCTGCTGGTACAACAGGAGAATCCCCAACATTAAGTCATGATGAACATCAAAAAGTAATTGATCTCTGCATAAAAGAAAGTAATGGAAAAATTCCAGTTATAGCTGGAACAGGTTCAAATTCTACTGAGGAAGCTATTTCTTTAACTTCACACGCTGAAAAGGCAGGTGCAAATGGTGCTCTAATCGTAACACCTTATTATAATAAACCTACTCAAGAAGGTTTGTACCAGCATTATAAAGCTATAAATGACAAATGTGGGATACCAATAATAATTTATAATATTCCAGGTAGATCAGTTATTGATATGAATGTTGATACAATGGCAAGACTGTTCGAGTTAAAAAATATAGTTGGTGTAAAAGATGCCACTGGAGATTTGGACAGAGTTGATCAACAGTTATCAAAAATGGGTAAAGAATTTATTCAATTGACTGGTAATGATGACAATGCACTAGAATTTAATAAAAGAGGTGGAGTAGGCGCAATAAGTGTAACAGCAAACATAGCGCCAAAACTTTGTTCAGATTTTCAAAAATTTTCTAAATCTGAAAATGATATTAGTGAAGCTGAAAAATTAGATAAAATTTTACAGCCAATTCATCATTCAATGTTTGTTGAAAGTAATCCTAGTCCAGTAAAATATGCTGCTAAATTATTAAATCTGTGCGAAGATGATGTTAGATTGCCTCTGGTAAAAGTTACCGATCAAACTAAGGAAATTGTTAAAAAGTCTCTTCAGTCAGCAAAATTGATTTAATGAACAAAAAAACCAATTCTGGTTTAAAAATAATTTGTTTAAATAGGAAAGCTAGTTTTAATTATTTTTTTGAGGATATTTTAGAAGCAGGAATTGTTCTTAAAGGTTCTGAAATTAAATCAGTAAGAGATGGAAAAGTTAATATAGCAGAATCTTATGCTGTTGAAAAAAAAGGAGAAATAATTTTAATTAATTCTCATATTTCACCTTACAAACAAGCAAGTTATTCCAATCATAACCCAACCGATGAAAGAAAGTTACTGTTAAATAAAAGAGAAATAAATAAATTAATTGGAAAAATGCAAAGAGATGGATTTACTATTGTTCCAACAAAAATGTATTTTAAAAAAGGGAAGGCCAAAATTGAATTAGCAGTTGCTAAAGGAAAGAAGCAATACGATAAAAGAGCAACAAAAAAGAGCAGAGACTGGAACCGTGAAAAGGCAAGATATATCAGAAAATCAAGCTAAAATTGTTTACTTAGGTATTGGCTCTAATTTGGGTGATAGAAAAAAAAATATAGAAATTGCAAAATCTCATTTAAGCGAAAATAATTTGGATTTTTTATCTATCTCAAGTTTTTATGAAACACCTTCTTGGCCGGACCCCAAAAAACCTAAATTTTTAAATGTAGTTATCAAGGCAAAGTTTTGTTTTGATCCTGAAAGTCTTCTTAAAATATGTAAGAAAATTGAAATTTTATTAGGAAGAAAAAAAGGTAAAAAAAATGATCCACGTATTTGTGATATTGACATTATTGATTTTAATAAAAAGATTTTAAAAGTAAAAAACAAATTAACTTTGCCTCATAAACTTATGCATAAAAGAAATTTTGTACTCATCCCTTTTTTTGAAATTCAAAAAGAATGGCATCATCCAATTATTAAAAAAGATCTTAAAAGCTTGATTTCTTCACTCTCTGAAGCAGACATTAGGTCTATTAAACAAATTTAAATTAATGTTATAATAGGGTTATGCTAAATTCTAATGAACTAATTAATAAAGTTAAAAATTATAATAAATTTTTAAATCCTGAAAAATTAGATAAAGCTTATAATTTTGCTGTAAAGGCCCATAAGAGTCAAAAGAGAGCTTCCGGTGATCCTTACTCTGTACATCCAATTGAAGTTGCAAATATTTTAACAGAGTTAAAATTAGACAGTGCTACAATTGCCACTGGGTTATTGCATGACACTATTGAAGATACCTTTGCAACTTATGAAACAATAAAAGCTGAATTTGGTGATGAGGTTGCTGATCTTGTAGATGGTGTCACTAAAATATCTGTTTTTGAAAATACAGCTGGATCAAATTCTAAAGTAGAAAATTTTAGAAAATTAATTTTAGCAACATCAAAAGATATTAGAGTTTTGTTAGTAAAAATTGCAGACAGATTGCACAACATGAGAACGATTAAAGCGATTACTAAAGTGGAAAAAAGACAAAGGATCGCTCAAGAAACAATGGAAATTTATGCTCCATTGGCAGACAGAATGGGTATGCACAGAATACGTGATGAGCTTGAAGATTTATCATTTGAAATTTTAAATTACGATGCAAGAAAATTAATAAAAAAAAGACTTGATGAAATTAAATTAGATAGAAAAGATATTTTTGAAGAACAATCATATGAACTTAGTGAAATATTGAATGATCACGAAATTAATGCTGAAATATATGGAAGAGAAAAAACTCCATTTTCAATATGGAGAAAAGTTCAAAAAAAAAGAGTTTCTTTAGAGCAGATAACAGACATCATTGGCTTTAGAATTATATTAGATACTATTGATGACTGTTATAAAACTCTTGGTATATTTCATAAGAAATGGAACTGTATTCCTGGCAAATTTAAAGATTACATCTCTTCACCCAAAATAAATGGATATAAGTCAATTCATACTTCTGTTATTGGTTCAAATAAAAAGCCTATAGAGATTCAAATTAGAACAAAAGAAATGCATGACTTTGCACAAAGAGGTGTTGCATCGCATTGGCAGTATAAATCTTCTGAAAAATTCAATTCATTAAGTTGGAAAGAGTATGATTGGTTAAAAGATTTGGTTGAGATTATTGAAAAAAACGAAAATCCTGAGGACTCTTATGAGTATACAAAGCTTCAAATGTTTCAGGAAAATGTCTTTTGCTTCACACCAAAAGGATCTGTAATTAAATTACCAAAAGATGCAACAGCAATCGATTTTGCTTATGCTGTTCACACTAAAATTGGTAATTCTGCAATTGGATGTGAAGTAAATGGAAATAACAGTGAATTACAAACAATATTAAGAAATGGTGATAGGGTAAACGTTCTCACATCTAAAAATAGTTCACCATCTTTGCATTGGATACCTACTACCAAAACAGGTAAAGCAAGAGCTGCTATTAGAAGATATTGGCATGATAAAGGTGAGCAAAAAGAGGAAAAAACAAAAAAATATAACACTACACTATGGATTTCACTACCAGATAAACCTGGTCAACTTGGTGATATAAGTTCTTTAATTGGAAGTCATAAACTTAACATTTCTAATTTAGAGATGGCAGGTAAAAACCCGAACTATATTAATTTTAAATTTAGATTAATAATTAGAAATCTTAAGAATTTTACAAATTTTATTGCAGAGCTAAAGCAAAAAGGTATAAAATTTAAGATAATTAGACACGAAGAAAAAAGAAATGCTTTCACTCAAAAAATCCTTAAATATTTTAAAAAAGACTGATGCGTTATTAGAAGGACATTTTGTTTTATCCTCGGGACTACATTCTCCAAAGTATATTCAATGCGCTAAACTTTTAAGCTTTCCTAATTTAGCTGACAAAATTTGCAAATCATTAGCAAATAAAATTAAAAAAAATTTTAAAAAAATAGATTTAATACTTGCTCCTGCAATGGGTGGTGTGATCATAGGTTATGAAATTGGTAAAATTTTAAAAAAAGAAACAATTTTTTGTGAAAGGGTGAATGGAAAATTTACTCTCAGAAGAGGTTTTAGTATAAAAAAGGGAGCAAGGGTTTTAATTATAGAAGATGTAATTACGACTGGTAAATCCAGTTTGGAATGTGTGAAACTTATAAAAAAATCAAACGCAAAACTTGTTGGATTTGCCTCTATAATTGACAGATCAACAAAAAAATCTTTGAAAATAAAAAATAAAATTGTTTCTCATTTAAAAATAGATGTACCTAGCTATAACCTTAAAAATATACCTAAATCTCTAAAATCAATTCCAATTACCACACCAGGAAGTAGATTTATTAAGTGAAAAGACTAGGTGTAAATATAGATCATATTGCAACACTTCGTAATGCACGTGGTGAAAAACATCCCAATCCAGTATTTGCAGCAAAAAAAGTTATAAAATTGGGTGCAGACTCCGTAACTATTCATTTGAGAGAAGATAGAAGGCACATAAATGATTTAGATACTAAAGAGATTTGTGCTTTGAATAAAGTGTTGGTGAATCTTGAAGTCTCAATGAATAGTGAAATAATTAAAAAAGCTTTAAGATATAATCCAAATTATATTTGTATTGTTCCAGAAAACAGAAAAGAAATAACTACAGAAGGTGGTTTAAATTTAAAAGATAATTATAAAAAATTAAAAGAAATAATTTTTAAATTTAAAAAGTCAAATATTAGAACTAGTTTATTTATCAACCCCAACTTAAATGATATTAAACTTTCAAAAAAATTAAATGTAGATTGTGTTGAAATCCACACTGGAAAACTAGCTAATTATGTTAAATCGCATAAAAATTTTTCAAGCGAATTGAATAGAATTAAAAAAAGCTCAAAACTTGCATCTAAGCTAGACATAGAAGTACATGCAGGTCATGGTTTAGATTACAAAACGACTAAAATTTTAACAAAAATTAAAGAAATCGAGGAATTCAACATAGGACATTTTATTATTGGAGAGTCGATATTTTATGGTCTACCCAAAGTAATTAAAGATTTTAAAAAAATTATTAAAAATTAATGAAAATTTTAGGTATTGGAGTTGATATAATTGAAAATAAAAGAATTAAAGAAGCTATAAAAAGTAAATCTTTTATTAATCGAGTTTATAGTGTGAGAGAACAAAGACAATCAAACTTAACAAAGAATAAAGTGGCTTTTTTTTCAAAAAGATTTGCAGCAAAAGAAGCATTTTCAAAAGCTTTGGGTACCGGATTTAGAATGAAATTGAACTTTAAAGATATAGAAGTAGTTAACGATAAAATGGGTAAACCAAATTATGTTACAAATAAAAAAATCACCAAAATGATCCAAAACAAATTTAAAATTAAAAAATATAATTGTTTTCTATCTATTTCTGATGAAAAAAAATATTCAACAGCATTTGCTATTATTCAATCATAATGAAACTAGATAAAAACTTTTTTTCAGAAAATATAAAAACTTTATTTTATGCTTTGATAATTGCAGTAATAATTAGATCACTTTTAGTGCAACCTTTTTATATACCTTCTTCTTCGATGGAACCCACATTACTTGTTGGTGACAGATTATTTGTTACTAAATATTCATATGGGTATAGTAAACATTCTTTCCCTTTTAGTCCGCCAATACTTAGCAAAAGAATAATGTTTAAAAGTCCTGAAAGAGGGGATGTAATTGTATTTAAAACACCAGCTGACAACAGAACAGATTATATAAAACGTTTAATTGGGCTGCCAGGAGATAAAATTCAGTTTATTGACGCAAATCTTTTTTTAAATAGTAGCGAAATACTTAAATCTAAAATCCCACTTAAAACAAAAATTTATTGTGGCGACACAACAATAGATGTCTTAAAGTTTGAAGAAAAATTACCTAATGGTAAAAAATTTCATACAGTTTATTTAAAGAATTATACCTATCAAAATTCAGATGTTTTTACAGTTCCAGATGATCATTATTTCTTTTTAGGTGATAATAGAGATTGTTCTAAAGATAGCAGATTTCTTTCAAGTGTTGGTTATGTTCATAAAGATAACTTGGTTGGTAAGGCTCAATTTATTTTTTTCTCATCTGATAAAAAAATAGGAAGTTTTATTGAATTTTGGAAATGGCATAAATCTATAAGATTTAAAAGAACCTTTAATGTTATTAATTAATGAAAATAAAGTATCAAGAACTAGAAAAAAAAATAAATATAGTTTTTAAAAACAAAAATTTATTAGACCAATCTCTTACTCATAAAAGTTTTAATTCCTCTAAAAATAATGAGAAAATTGAATTTTTAGGTGATCGTGTATTAGGACTGGTCATGGCTAAAAAATTATTAGAAATTTATCCCAACGAAAAAGAGGGAATACTTGATAAGAAATTTGCTTCACTTGTTAATAAAAAATCTTGTCTTGAAATTGCAAAATTAATTAATTTAGACAAATATATAAAAACTTTTAATCCAAGAAATAAAAAAATAAAAATTGAAGATAAAATTATTGCAGATAGTTGTGAAGCTTTAATAGGAGCAATTTATCTCGATAAAGGTTTTAATATTGTTGAAAAATTTATTTTAAAGCAGTGGGAAGAAAAAATTAGTGATAGCGTTGTTACCGAAATTGATGCCAAAACCAAGTTACAAGAGCAAACATTAAAAAAATTTAAAAGTCTTCCTAAATATAAATTAATCTCAAATACTGGACCAAGACACAAACCTGTATTTAAAGTAGGAGTAAAATTACCTAATACAAAATACTTTATTGGCATTGGCAATTCCAAAAAAAATGCTGAGCAAAGTGCTGCTATGGAGTGTCTAAATAGTTTTAATAAATAATATGAATTGGTCTGATGAAGGTTTTTTGATAAGTAAAAATAGATATAATGAAAACTCCTTAATTGTAGAAATTTTCACCAAAGAGAAAGGTAAAGTATCAGGCATCATATTTGGTGGAACATCAAAAAAAATTAAAAATTATCTGCAAATTGGAAATAAGTTGCATGTTAATTATAATTCAAAAAATGAAAATAGAATTGGCTATTTTAAAATTGAAATTTTAAATGCTTACAGTCCTTTGTATTTTGATGACAGACAAAAATTATCATGCTTAACTTCTGCAATGAATTTGATTAAAATTTTAACAGCAGACTCACAATCAAATGAAAAAGTTTTTTTCATAATTCAAAATTTCTTTTTAATTTTACAAGATAAAAATTGGTTAAAAAAATATATTTTTTGGGAATTAGAATTACTCAAAATATTAGGTTATGATTTAGAATTAAAAAACTTAGTAGTGAAAGATACTGAAAATAACGAAACTGTTTACTATGTTTCATCATCAAACGAAAAAAAATATGTTCCAAACTTTCTTATTGAAAAAGACAAAGAGGTTGAAGATATTAAAATTTTACTAAAAGGTTTGAAGTTAGTTAATGATTATCTAGATAAAACAATTTTAAAACCAAACAATATTAATTTTCCAAATAATAGATTGTTATTTCTAAATACTTTAAGGTGATTATTTTATTATTTTATCAATTCGATCAGCGTAATAACTTACAATTGCATTTGCACCAGCTCTTTTGAAAGCCACTAGACTTTCATATACTGCATCTTTTTTTACAAGGTTTTTATTAATAGCATTTTCTATTAGACTGTACTCACCAGATACTTGATACGCAAAAACTGGGATTTTGAATTTTTCTTTAATTGATTTAATTATATCTAAATATGGCATTCCTGGTTTAACCATAACCATATCAGCTCCTTCTTTTATATCTAAAGCAACTTCTCTTAATGCTTCATCAGAATTTCTAAAATCCATTTGATATGTTTTTTTATCTCCTTTTAAAGAATTTTTTGACCCTACTGCATCTCTAAAGGGACCATAAAAGCTGGATGCATATTTTGCTGCATAAGATAAAATCTGAACGTCTTGGAAATTGCTTTGATCGATTGCTTTTCTAATTTTACCAATCCTTCCATCCATCATATCTGATGGAGCTAAAACATCACAACCCATTTCAGCTTGAAGCAAAGATTGGTTTATTAAAACTTGGATTGTTTCATCATTTAAAATTTTATCAGATTTGATTAATCCGTCATGTCCATGAGAGGTATAAGGATCCAATGCAACATCACACATAATTCCAATTTGATTTTTGTATTTTTTTTTAATCATTCTTGATGCTCTACAAACAAGATTATTTTCATTGAGTGCTTCTGATCCCAGTTCATTTTTTAATGATTTTTTTGTATTTGGGAAAAGAGCAACCATTGGAATTCCTTTGCTTATCGCTTTATCAATAATTTGACCGATTCTATCCACTGAATACCTGTAGACGCCAGGCATTGATTTTATATGTTGTTTTTTATTTACTCCATCAATAAGAAAAATTGGAAGAATAAAATCATTAGGACTTAGGGTATTTTCCTGTATTAGTTTTCTAGTCCAAGAAGATTTTCTGTTTCTTCTTAATCTTAGGCTTGGATATTTTCCTACAATCATGTTTAAATTTACTTTATTAATGCGACAAATGTATTATACAAATAACTCTTAATTTAAGTACAAAACCATTTTTATGAGCATTGATAACACAAAAGTTGTAAACCTAAACCTAAAAAAAGAAGAAAGAGTTTTAGATTTTAGCGATTTTCAAAAACAAAACTTGAAATTTGATATAAACAAACTTCAAGAGGCCTATAACCAAATTATTAAGACAAAAAAATTCGAAGATGCTGGAATAACACACTTTGGAGCAATTTCATTAACTCAAATTCCTGGTGATCCTGACTCAATCAAAGGCAATAAAGCTAGAGGTGTTTACTGGACTAAACCTGATAAAACTGGACAAGAAGTTTCTAGAGATGTTGAAATTGATGAAGCAGCTTATTCTGAATTTATAAAAGATTATGAGAACACTTATTTTAAAGAAGTTTATGATGTTTTATCAAGCAAATACAAATTGGGTAGAGTAAGAATTTTGCTAAAAGAACCAAGATCAACTTTAAGTTGGCATAGAGATCCAGAACCAAGATTGCACATTCCAATTGTAACTAATCCTGGATGCTTAATGGTTATAGATAATGTTGCAAAACATATGCCAGCAGATGGTTCTGTGTGGGTGACTAATAACACAAAATATCATAATGCATTTAATGGTGGTGAAGAAAATAGAGTCCACCTTGTTGCTTGTGTGCTAGATTATAAATTCAATTAATTTGAAAAAGATATTTATTTCATCAGACCACGCTGGTTTTAAACTTAAAGAAGCAATTAAAATTTTTTTAGAAAAGAAAAAAATTAATTTCCAAGATTTTGGTCCCTCAAATGAGAATAGCGTTGATTACCCAGATTACGCACATAAAGTTGCAAGAAAAGTAAATTCATCAAAAAAAAATATTGGTATTTTGGTATGTGGATCAGGAACTGGAATGAATATTGCGGCAAATAAACATAAAAATGTTAGAGCCGCTCAATGCTTTAATGAAAAATCGACCAAATTATCTAGATTGCATAATGATGCAAATATCATTACATTAGGATCAAGATTACTAACTAAAAAAAATGCATTAAAATTTATTAGCATTTTTTTAAATACAAATTTTGAAGGTGGGAGACACTTAAAAAGAGTAAAAAAAATATAATTGATTATGTCTAGTGAAAAAAGTTATTTAAACGATAGTTATAAGAGTTTCTTTGAAGATGGTTTGTCTAGCAAGGACCCTGAATTATATAAAGCTATAAAAGATGAACTCTTAAGACAACAACAACATATAGAATTAATTGCTTCAGAAAATATAGTTTCACAAGCAGTTCTTGAAGCTCAAGGATCAGTTTTAACTAATAAGTATGCCGAAGGATATCCTGGAAAAAGATACTATAATGGTTGCGAACATGTAGATGTTGCAGAAAGTCTTGCAATTGAGAGATTAAAAAAATTATTTAATTGTAAATATGCAAATGCACAACCGCACTCTGGAGCACAAGCAAATGGAGCTGTATTTTTAGCTTTATTAAATCCTGGAGATAAATTTATGGGAATGAGTTTAAATTCAGGTGGACACATAACACACGGATTGAAAATATCTATGTCAGGTAAATGGTTTAACGCTATAGGTTATGACGTTGATAAAGAGTCTGAGCTTATTGATTATGATAATGTTGAAAGACTTGCTTTAGAACACAAGCCTAAATTAATAATAGCAGGCGGCAGTGCTTATTCTCGAGTAATAGATTTTAAAAGATTTAGAGAAATAGCTGATAAAGTAGGAGCCTATTTAATGGTTGATATGGCACATTTCTCAGGACTTGTGGCTGGTAAAGGTTATCCAAATCCATGTGATTATGCTCATGTTGTAACCTCAACTACACATAAAGTATTTAGAAGCGCAAGAGGTGGAATAATTTTGTCTAATGACGAAGAGCTAGGTAAAAAGTTTAACACAGCTGTTTTCCCTGGTTATCAAGGTGGACCTTTGATGCATATTATTGCAGCTAAAGCTGCTGGTTTTCTTGAGGCTCTTCAACCAGATTTTCAAGATTATATAAAATCTGTTTTAGCTAATGCAAAAATCTTAGCCGAAACTTTAAAAAACAATGGATTTAAAATTTATTCAGATGGAACTGATACTCATTTAATGCTTGTTGATTTAAGACCTTTTAATGTTAAAGGAAATCTTGCAGCGGAAAGTCTATCAAGAGCTAACATAACGTGTAATAAAAATGGAATACCTTTTGATACAGAGAAGCCAATGATTACATCGGGTATTAGATTGGGTACTCAAGCTGCTACAACACGTGGATTTGGATTAAATGAATTTAAAACTGTAGGTGAATTGATAACAAAAACTATTAAAGGTTTATCTGAAAATCCTGATGATAACAGTAAAGTTGAAAACGAAGTAAGAAATGAAGTTATTAATCTAACTTCATCATTTCCAATATATAAAAATTTATAAATAATGATTTGTCCTTGTGAAAAAAAAGGTGATACATCTGTTGTAGATTCTAGACCAACTGAAGATGGAACTGCAATCAGAAGAAGACGATTATGTATATGCGGTGAAAGATTTACTACCTTTGAAAGAATTCAATTTAGAGAATTAATGGTTGTTAAAAAAAATGGAAGAAAATCTTCTTTTGACAGAGATAAATTATCTAAATCAATCTATATAGCACTGAAAAAAAGACCAATTGATACTGAAACTGCAGAAAAATTTATAAGTAAAATCTCAAGATCATTAGAAGAACTTGGACAAACAGAAATATCAACAAGTACAATTGGAACAATGGTTATGGAAGGATTAAAAGAACTTGATCCTGTAGCATATGTGCGTTTTGCTTCCGTTTATAGAAATTTTAGAGAAGAAAAAGACTTTGTGCAATTCGTGGACAGATTAGATGTCTACAAAAAAAGATAATTTTACCAGCAAAGATAAACAATTCATGCAAATTGCCCTTAATTTGGCAATTGCTCGTGAAGGTTTAACCGGTACAAATCCATCTGTTGGATGTGTAATTGTTAAAAATAATAAAATTATATCTATAGGACAGACTTCTCATGATGGAAGGCCTCATGCTGAACGAAATGCAATTAAAGACTCTATTGAAAATGTTGCTGGCTCAAAGATGTATGTCACATTAGAACCTTGTTGTCATAAAGGAAAAACACCACCTTGTACAAATTTAATAATTAAATCAAAAATATCAGAAATTATTTATTCAATTTCTGATATTGATGAGCGTGTTAGTGGCAAATCTTTTAAAGTTTTAAAATCAAGTAAAATAAAAGTTAGAAAAAATCTTTTAAAAAAAGAAATTAGTCGGTTTTACTATCCTTATTTTTTTAACAGAAAAAACAAAATACCTTTTGTTACAGGTAAAATTGCAGTTTCAAAGAACAATTTAATTTATAGTAAAGAAAAGCAAAAAATTACTAATATTTATTCTGATAAGTTTTCGCATTTTTTAAGATACAAAAATGATACGATACTAATTTCATACAAAACCTTAAATAAGGATAATCCAAAACTTAGTTGTAGACTTAAAAACAAAAATAATTTTTCACCTATAAGAGTTATTTTAGATAATAAGCTAAATTCTAATCCAAACTCTTATTTAATAAAATCTGCAACTAAAATAAAAACAATTATTTTTTATAATGAAGCGACAAAATCAAAAATCTCATTATTTAAATCTAAAAAGGTCTTATTAATCAAATCTAAAATTAATAAAAATAAAGAATTCAAATTAAAAGAAATATTAAAAAAACTTTATACTTTAGGATGTAGAAATTTATTGGTTGAAGGTGGAGATAAACTTACAAAATCATTCATAAATGATAAAATTTTTAATAAGTTTTATTTGTTTAAAAGTTCAAATAATTTATCTAAAAATACAGAATTTGTTGAATTTAACAGTTTAAATACTTTAAAATCAAAATATAGATATACTTCAAAACTAAATCTGAAATTAAAAAAAGATAAAATAGAATTATATAAAAATTATGTTTAACGGAATTATATATAACCAAGGTACTGTCAAAAGTATTACTAGAAGACCAAAAGGCATCAATATATTTGTTAAAAGTAACTTAAAGGTTTCATCAAAAGATATGGGATTGTCAGTTGCATGTGATGGGGTATGTCTCACACTAATTTCCTATAAGTCAAAAATAATGGAATTTTATTTATCTAATGAAACTTTAATTAGGTCCAAATTTAAATTTCTCAAAACAAATGATGTTTTGAACTTAGAATTACCTTTGAAATATGGAACTAAAATTTCTGGCCATATTTGTCAGGGTCATGTGGATACGGTTGGAATAGTTAATAGTATTAGTAAAATAGATAAATCTTATCTTTTTGATTTTGAGATACCAAAAAAAGAAAGAAAACATTTAATAGAGAAGGCGTCAATATGTGTAAATGGTATCTCTCTTACAATTTCAAAAATTACAAAAAAAGGTTTTCAAATTTGGATTATTCCCCATACTTATAAAGAGACCAATTTATCTACTTTAAAAAAATCTAGTTTGGTAAATATTGAGATTGATATCTTGTCTAAATATGTAAGAAATTATTTTAATGACAAAAAATAATTTTGCATCAATAGAAACTATTATCAGTATTGCCAGAAAAGGTGGAATGTTCATTTTAGTTGATGATGAAAAAAGAGAAAATGAAGGCGATTTAGTAATATCCACATCAGATACTAATTCAAAAAATATAAATTTTATGGCTAAGTATGGCAGAGGTTTAATTTGTTTAGCTTTAGATAGCGTTCAGGCCAAAAAATTAAACCTTTCATTAATGTCACCAATTAATCAATCAAGAAATAAAACTGCATTTACCATTTCTATCGAAGCTAAAAAGGGAATTACAACAGGAATTTCAGCAAAGGATAGAGCCAAAACAATTAAAGTAGCTTCAAAGAAAAATGCTAACAAAAATGAAATTGTATCTCCAGGTCATGTGTTTCCAATAATAGCAAAAGATGGAGGTGTACTTGTTAGAGCTGGTCATACAGAAGCTTCGGTTGATATTTCAAAATTGGCAAAAAAAAATAATTCAGCTGTTATTTGTGAAATCATGAATGAAGATGGAACAATGGCCAAAGGTAGGGATTTATTTAATTTTGCAAATAAGCATAAACTTAAAATAGGTAAGATTGAAGATTTGATTGCTTATAGACTTAAAAAAGAAAAATTAATTAAATTAAAAAAACAAAGCTCAATAATTGTAAAAAACCAAAAGTATAATATTCGAATTTATGAAAATTTAATTGATGGTGCAGAACATTTTGCTCTAATTAAAGGAAAAATAAAAAAGGGTATTACTCCAAGGGTAAGAGTAATCTCTTCAAATGTAGTTCAAAATTATTTAATAAATCAACAATTACCAAACTCATTTAACAAAACTTTAAATTATTTTAAAAAATATAACAATTGTGTATTAGTCTTTATTAAAGACTCTAATTTAAAATCTGTAACACAAACTTTGAAAGATTATAAAAATAAAGATTTTTATAAAAAGGGTAATGACAAATTAATAAGAAATTATGGAATTGGAGCTCAAATTATAAAAGATTTAAAAATTAAAAATATGATACTAATCACGAAATCTCCAAAAAAAGTTATTGGTTTAGATGGTTATGGTATAAAAATTACTAAACAAGAATTGATATAATGAAGAAAAAAATTTTAATTGTTATAGCTGATTATTACAAAGACATTGCAGATGGGTTACTTAAGAGTGCTTTAAAATTAATCTCAAAAAAAAATAATATAAAAGTGATTAACGTTCCTGGAGCTTTTGAAATACCTGTAACTATTTCAAAAAACATAAATAAGTATGATGCCTTTTTAGCTCTAGGCTGTGTTATTAAAGGTCAAACTCCTCACTTTGATTTTATTTCTCAAGCAGCAACTAATGGTATTATGGAATTATCAATTTCAAGTAAAAAACCAATTGGGAATGGAATAATTACTTGTTTGAATATGTCTCAAGCTAAAGCGAGAAAGAAAAAAGGTGCGGAAGCAGCTGAAGCAGTAATTTCTGTTCTATCTCAAAAATGAGAACACATTTTAATCCAAAAAATAATCCTAGGGTTATAATAATTCAAAAACTTTATGGTAAATTTTATAACGAAGATGATGAATTACAGTTTCCAAAACACAGATTTAAAAAATTTATTAAAGATATTGTACTAGGAACTATTGAGAGAAATGATTTAATTATAGATGAATTAAAAAATAAATTAGGTAATGAATTTGTTTTTGAAAATTTAGATAAGGTTTTTCAAACTATTTTAAAAGCTGCTACATATGAATTAATGTACAAACCTAATTTATCCTTAAACATCATTATTAAAGAGTATTTAAATTCATCAAATTATTTCTTAGAAAATTCACAAACTAAGTATCTAAATGCTTTGCTTGATAATGTTGGAAAAAAATTAAGAACAAATGCATGAATTCGAATTAATAAATAATTATTTTTCTAATATTTCCAAAAAAAATAAAGCAGCATTAAATTTAAACGATGATGTTTTTTTTGACAAAAAAAAAGGATTAGTTATTTCAGTAGACACATACAACATAGGTACACATTTTATAGATTTCAAAAGACCAGATTTAGTTATTAAAAAGATTTTAAGATCTTCAATTTCTGATTTAATTTGTAAAGGAGTTAATCCAAAATATTATTTTATTGCTGGATCAGGTAACAAAAAAAACTTCACAAAAAATAATCTTAAAAAAATATCTAATTCTTTAAAGGAAGAGCAGAAAAAATATGATTTATTATTAGGAGGAGGGGATACAACTTTTTCTAATAAACTTAGCTTTACAATAACTTCAGTAGGATATTCAAAAAAAATAATCTTCAGAAATCAATCTAATGTAAATAATGATATATATGTTACAGGAAATTTAGGTGATAGTTTTATTGGACTTCAAGTTTTAAAAAATAAAATTAAGTTGAATAAATCTAAAACTAAGTATTTTATAAATAAATATTATATGCCAGATATCCAAAATAAGTTTTCTAAAAATTTACTTTCTCTAGCAACTAGTTCTATGGATATATCCGATGGTTTGATCACTGACTTAAACAAACTAATAAATAAGCAAAATGTTTCTTATAAAATTTATGAAAAATTTATTCCTGTATCAAGAAATCTTACCAATCTTATCAATAGTAAGAATTTAAAAAAAATTGATCTAGTTTCTAATGGAGATGATTATCAAATTTTGTTTACTGCTAAACCAAACAATGCCAGAATCATAAATAAATTAAGTAAATCTCTCGGTGTAAAAATTTCTAAAATAGGAACTATTTTATCTGGTAAAAACAAGTCTTTAATTTTAGATAAAAAAGGCAGAGAAATCGCCAAAAATGTAAGTGGTTATGTCCACCAATTTTGAAGTTAATTATTGTCTTTTTTGACTTTTTTTGTATTGTCCGGGCTTAAAAAATTAACAACCAACAACTAAGGGTTATATGAACGCAACTGTCGAAACTATCTTATTATACACAATCGGAGCTGGTTTTTTATCTATTGTTTATGGATTTTTAACTGGAAAAAACATTTTAAATTCAAGCGCAGGAAATGCAAAAATGCAGGATATTGCTTCAGCTATTCAAATCGGAGCAAAAGCTTATCTAGCAAGACAATACAAAACAATTGCAATTGTTGGTGCAGCTGTTCTTGTAATTGTTAGCATTGCATTTAGTCCATTAGTTGGTCTTGGTTATTTAATAGGTGCATCATTATCTGGTATTGCAGGATATGTTGGTATGTTAGTTTCTGTAGAAGCTAATGTTAGAACTGCTGAAGCTTCAAGAAAAGGTCTAGCTCAAGGTCTTTCAGTGGCATTCAAATCTGGAGCTGTAACAGGTATGTTGGTTGCTGGTTTAGCATTGTTGGCAATAGCAGTTTATTATTTTTTATTATTGAAATTTGAAGTAGATGAAAGAGAAATAGTGAATGCTTTAGTTGCTTTAGGGTTTGGTGCGTCTTTAATTTCAATTTTTGCAAGATTAGGCGGAGGTATTTTTACTAAGGGTGCAGATGTTGGAGCTGACCTTGTTGGTAAGGTTGAAGCTGGTATTCCTGAGGATGATCCAAGAAATCCTGCTGTAATTGCTGACAACGTTGGAGACAACGTTGGTGATTGTGCTGGAATGGCAGCAGATTTATTTGAAACATATGCCGTGACTATTGTTGCAACTATGGTTTTATCATCAATTTTTTTTGTAGGTGATCTTAATATGATGATTTATCCTCTTACAATTGGTGCTGCTTGTTTATTAACATCTATTATAGGTACATTCTTTGTTAAACTTGGAAAAGATAACAATGTGATGAACGCGTTATACAAAGGATTTATTGTATCAGCTGTTGCATCATTAGCTATTCTATGGCCTGTAACTGATCATGTAATTGGTTTTACAAATGAATACACCGTTAATGGAAATACATTTAATGGAATGGATTTATATTACTGTGGAGTAATTGGTTTAGTTATTACTGGTTTGTTAATCTGGATTACAGAATATTACACAGGAACAAGTTATAGACCTGTTAAATCTGTAGCTTTATCATCAACAACTGGTCACGGAACTAACGTTATCCAAGGTTTAGCTGTGTCAATGGAAGCGACAGCAATACCAGCCTTAATTATTGTTGCTGGTATCTTAATTACAAACTCTATTGCTGGTCTATTTGGTATTGCAATTGCTGTAACAACAATGCTTGCATTAGCTGGAATGGTTGTAGCTTTAGATGCTTACGGTCCAGTTACTGATAATGCTGGAGGGATAGCTGAAATGTCTAACTTGGATAAAAAAGTTAGAAAAACGACTGATGCTTTAGATGCTGTTGGTAACACTACTAAAGCTGTTACAAAAGGATATGCAATTGGTTCTGCTGGTTTAGGTGCACTAGTTTTATTTGCAGCTTACACTGAAGATATCAAACATTTTTCTAAAGAAGCAGGCTCTGCATTAGAAGGTATCGTTGTAACTTTTGATTTATCAAATCCTTATGTTGTTGTTGGGTTATTAATTGGTGGAATGTTGCCTTACTTATTTGGATCTATGGGAATGCAAGCTGTTGGAAGAGCAGGTGGTGCCGTTGTTGTAGAAGTTAGAAGACAGTTTAAAAAATTTCCAGGTATCATGAAAAGAAAACAAAAACCTGATTATGCAAAATTAGTTGACTTGTTGACTGTTGCTGCGATTAAAGAAATGATAATTCCATCATTATTACCAGTACTATCACCTGTAGTTTTATATTTTATAATTCTATCAATAGGTGGTCAGGTAGCTGCCTTAGCTGCTGTTGGAGCTATGCTTTTAGGAGTTATTATCACAGGACTTTTTGTGGCTGTTTCTATGACTGCTGGTGGTGGTGCATGGGATAATGCTAAGAAGTATATTGAAGATGGAAATCATGGTGGAAAAGGTTCAGAAGCTCATAAAGCTGCTGTAACAGGTGATACTGTTGGAGATCCATACAAAGATACAGCAGGACCAGCAGTTAACCCAATGATTAAAATTACAAATATTGTAGCTTTATTATTGTTAGCTGTTATCGCTGGCTAATTTCTTTACGTTTTTTGGCCCTCTTCCCTAGAGGGTCATTTAATTTTTGTCTCATACTAGACATAAAGGAATAAACAAAAGAGTTTTTAGTAATACCCGATTCTGTTGTATTCTCTGATATTTTTATTTTCTCCATGTCATTTAAATTATAAAAATTTTTTTTTTTTAATATTCCATAATTATCAATTTCTAAAACTAACACATCATTTTTAAAAATTTTCATCTGACCAAAATTACTTAACTTCGATTGTGTTTGTTTTCTTTCAATATAAATCCATACATCATTATCAAATTTACTGGTTGTAGAAGGGTTTCCTAAAATTTTTGTAATATCGTTCTTGTTACTTTTGTTAATAATTAGATTGACTTGTTTTTTTTCTAACGATGGTACACCATGATGTTTTACTACAGGATTTAGAGAACAATTTGAGAGTATTAAAAATAAAAAAAATATATATAATTTATTCATGAGCAATAAGTATATATATATTTATAATAATTTAATTAATTTCACTAGAAATAAAGATTTATATAAGGATTTAAACAGGGAAGATAGTTTTTCTGATAGATTAACTTTGTTTTTGCTTCATTTTTCATTTTTTCTAAAAAATTATAAAAATGAAGAAAATAAAAAAATCTTACAAGAAATTTATGATTTTAACTTCAGACAATTAGAATTGAGTATTAGAGAAATAGGGTATGGAGATCAGTCTATAAACAAAAAAATGAAAGATTATATCAATTTGTTTCATTCCATGGTTTCGGAAATTCATTTTTGGGATAATTTATCTCAAACTGATAAAATTGAAAAATTATCAATATTTTTAGCTGATTTTAATAATATTGCTGATTTACTTAAATATTTTGAGGAATTTAACTTAAATTTATCAAAAAAAACTTTGAATTCTTATTTAAAAAGTGTAAGTAACCCGTAATTATGGCTGTACCAAAACGAAAACAAACCCCTTCCAGAACTGGAATGAGAAGGGCACAAACAATGAAATTTTCAACTAAAAATATAGTTGAGGATAAAAAATCTGGTGAATATAGGCTTTCTCATCATCTTGATTTAAAAACCGGTATGTATAAGGGTAGACAAGTTTTAGACCCAAAAGAATAGTATATTAAGTTTAATGTCTGAAAAAATTAAAATTGCAGTTGATGCAATGGGTGGTGATGGTTCACCAAAAAAAGTCATTGATGGTATTGTTTACAACCACCAATCAAATAAAAACATTTTTTACAAAATATTTGGAGATAAAAATAAAATTTCTCCATTAATTGAAAATAAAATTAATAAAGAGTTCTATGAAATTTTTCATACACAGAATGCAATTAAAAGTACGGACAGTCCTTTAGAAGGTGCAAAAAGAGGAAAAGACACAAGTATGTGGCTTGCTATTCAGAGTGTTAAGGAAAAGCAGGCTGATATAGTTATATCTGCTGGTAATACTGGCGCTTTATTAGTTGTATCAAAATTAAATCTTAAAATGATTGAAAATATAGACAAACCAGCTTTGTCTGCGCTTTGGCCAAATAAAAAAGGTATGAGTGTTGTATTAGATCTTGGAGCTAATATTGAGTGTAGTTCAAAAAATTTAAGTGATTTTTCTTCTATGGGAGCTGCTCTTTATAATTCATTATATCCAAATGAAATAGCCAATGTTGCTTTGTTGAATATTGGTTCAGAAGAATTAAAGGGTAACGAAGTAATAAAAGAAACATATCAAATTCTTAATGACAAAAAACCTGAAAATTTTAATTTTTCTGGATACATTGAAGGTAATCACATAATGGATGGTGAAGTTGATGTAATTGTATCTGATGGATTTACTGGAAATGTAGCATTAAAAACAGCTGAAGGGACAGCAAATTTTATTACAAGTGAATTAAAAAAAGCGATGACTGGAAATTGGATAGGAAAACTATCTTCTCTTTTAAACATTTCAAATTTAAAAAAATTTAAAAAAAGATTAGATCCAAGACTGTATAATGGTGCAATTTTTATAGGTTTAGACTCTCCTGTAGTAAAAAGTCATGGTGGTACTGATTACGTTGGTTTTGCTAACTCATTAGATGTTTGTCATAGAATTGTTAAAGGTAATTTGATAGAAAAGATTAAACAGAATCTTTAAATGAGAATAAATTTAACTAAAAAAGATTTAGTTAATTTAGTTTATATGCAACTAGGTTTTTCTAAACAGATTTCAGAAAATCTAATTGATGATTTTTTATCAACAATTGTTTCCAATATTAAATCTGAAAAAAAGCTAAAATTATCTAAATTTGGAACTTTTTCTATTAGACAAAAAAAAAGTAGAATTGGTAGAAACCCAAAAACTAAGGAAACTAAAGTAATAACTAGTAGGGATGTTGTTTTATTTAAACCTTCAAAAGAATTTAAAGAGTTTATAAATCTTAAAGATTATGGATAAAGCTGATCAAGCTTATAAAACTATTGGTGAGGTTGCTAAAATTTTAGACTTAAAAGTCAATAAGAAGGGTTCTTTGCCTACTCACATAATAAGATTTTGGGAAACACAGTTTAAACAAATCAAGCCAAAAATTCTTAATTCTAATAGAAGATATTACGATGAAAAAAATATTGATCTTCTTAAGAAGATTAAATATTTGCTAAAAGATCAAGGAATGACAATTAATGGAGTTAAAAAGATCCTTGATAATGAAGATACTTTAAAGCTTGACGAAATGGCAGATAAATCTATAAAAGCTGAAAAATTAAAAAATAAGTTAACCAAAATATCAAATATTTTAAAAACACTAAAATAGATGGCAAAAAAAACACACGTAAAAGTTAGAATGGTACCTGAAGCTAAACCAGATAGTCCTTACTTTTATTATGTAAAAAAACCTGCAGGTGGCGAAAAAGCTAAAATAAAATTATCTGCAAAAAAATACAATCCTGATACTAGAAAACACGAAATGTTTGTGGAGAAAAAGCTTCCACCACATAGTAAATAAATTATTTTTTTTTAAAATTTCTTCTTTCGTAATCAATATAAGACCAAATCATATTTTTCCAAATGCGATTAGTTATTTTTGGATCTATGCCTTGTTTTAAGGATTTTGCTTTAATTTTTTTTAAAATAAAATTAATTCTTTTCTTATCTACGATTTCTTTTTTAAATTCTTTTAGCTTTAAAACTTCCTCGACTAGTTTTGTTCTATATTTTATAAGTGATAACAGTTTATTATCTAATTTATCTAGCTTAACTCTTATTAAATCTAGTTTTTTTTTATTATTTGGCGACATTTAATTTATTGGAATACTTAATAATTATTATATTTATCTGAGCATGTACAGTGAGAATAATCATTTAAATAATCAACTTAAATTGTGGATGCTGTCATTATTAGTTTTAGTTTCTTTAATAATATTGGTTGGAGGTTTAACAAGATTAACTGACTCCGGTCTATCAATTACTACTTGGGAATTATTTGTTGGTTTTTTTCCTCCTTTTACAGATGATAAATGGTTGGAATACTTTAGTTTATATAAAACAATTCCGGAATATAGCCAACAAAACTTCAATATGACTCTTGATGAATTCAAAGTAATATTCTGGTGGGAGTGGGGACACAGGCAGTTAGGGAGAATAATTGGTTTAACTGTATTGCTCCCAATGGTTTATTTTTCAGTAAAACATGGAGTTTGGATTATAAAAAAATATGGACTCATTTTTTTACTGGTTTGTTTTCAAGGATTTTTAGGTTGGTACATGGTATCAAGTGGATTAGTTGAAAGAATTGATGTCAGCCATTATAGACTAGCAATACATTTGGTAACAGCATTTATCATTTTATCAATTGTATATTGGCAATTTTTAAAGTTATCATCCTCATCAAATCAAACAATTTCAATTAATCTTTTTGTAGTAAAAATTTTTTTAGTTTTATTATTTTTGCAACTAATTATAGGTGCTTTTGTATCTGGTATGGATGCTGGTAAAATCTATAACACTTGGCCATTGATGGGAGTTAATTATTTTCCAGATGATAGTAGTTTTAAAGAGTTTTTGAATTTAAAAGTTTTTGATAATCCCTCTATTGTTCAATTTATGCATAGAAATTTAGCATACTTAATTATTGTCTTTTATGTCTTAATCTTCTTTAAGGTAATTAACACTGGAAACAAAAAATTATACAAACCTATTACTGTAATTGGTTTGACTTTAGCATTTCAAATTTTTCTTGGTGTGATAACTATTTTATCTGGAGTAAAAATGTTATTTGCATCTTTACACCAGATAAATTCTATTTTGATAATACTTTCAACTTTGTATTTTTTATTTATTTCAAAATACAAAAAACAGATTAATTAATTTCTATTTGTAGACATATAAATAAAATTAACTAACTGCTTTTAAATTACCTTTTGATGATTTGTCTAAAGCTTGATCTAAATCATCAATGATATCATCAATATGTTCTAAACCAATACAAAGTCTAACATATCCTGGAGTTACACCTGAAGCAGCTAATTCATCCTCATTTAATTGACTGTGAGTAGTAGTTGCTGGGTGTATTGCTAAACTTCTAGCATCACCTATATTTGCAACGTGATAAAACATTTTTAAAGCCTCAATGAACTTTTTACCAGCTTCGATACCACCAGCTAATTCAATACCAACTAAAGCTCCATTACCATTTTTCAGATATTTTTTTGCTCGACTTGATATCTCTTCATTATGTTCAGTGGAATAAATTACTCTCTCAACAGCTTTATGATTTTTTAAGTACTCTACAACTTTTGCAGCATTATCACAGTGTTGTTTCATTCTTAAAGCAACTGTTTCAAGTCCTTGTATAACACCAAATGCATTATCCGGAGAAAGCGCTGATCCTAAATCTCTTAACAAGGTCACTCTAGCTCTTACTGCAAAAGCAACATTTGCACCTGTTAATTCGGGCACAGCTTTACCCCAAACAACACCTCCATAACTTGCATCAGGTTCATTAAATAGTGGTTGTCTTTTTGGATCTGCTGTCCAATCAAAATTTCCACCATCTACTAGTGCACCTCCAACTACTGTTCCATGACCTGCTATATATTTTGTTAAAGAATAAACAACCACAGCTGCACCATGTTCAATTGGTTTACAAATTACAGGAGCTGCAGTGTTATCCAAAATTAATGGAATGTTATATTTTCTACCAATATCTGAAACCTCTTTAATTGGAAAAACTCTTAAATATGGGTTTGGTAATGTTTCTCCATAAAAAGCTCTAGTTTTATCGTCTATTGCTTTTTCAAAGTTTTTTGGATCAGATGGATCTGCATATCTCACTTCTATACCAAGTTTACTTAAAGTATGCGTAAATAAAGAAACTGTTCCACCATAAAGATCTGTTGAACTAACAATATTGTCTCCAGCTTGAGCAACGTTTAATATTGCAAAAGTAGAAGCGGTTTGCCCAGATGCTACAGTTAAACTTGCAAGACCACCTTCAAGCGCAGCGATTCTCTTTTCCAACACATCGTTAGTTGGATTCATTATTCGTGTATAGATGTTTCCAAACTCTTTTAACGCAAATAAATTAGCTGCATGTTCAGTGTTATTAAATTGATACGAGGTTGTTCTATAAATTGGAACTGCTACTGAATTTGTAGCTGGATCACTTCTGTAGTCTCCACCATGTATCGCAATAGTTTCTGGATTATTTCTTTTTGTACTCATTTTTACTCCTTTTTTAGTGCTTTTGCTTTATGCAAGGCGCACAATATAGTTCAAATGCCTACCGATTATAATTTTATGAAAATTCCATTTTAGCAGTTTTATGCCCGCAATAGGATCAAATCGGCAATTGATAAATAGCATATTAGTTATGTTTTACAAGCTAAATATAAAATTGACTTTGAATAATTTAATAGTATTAATCCTCGCACAATGACAAAATTCACAAAAAAAGATCAAGTTACATCATCTTGGTATGAGATAGATGCAAAAAATGCAGTTGTCGGAAGATTAGCGACCGTTGTATCTAATATTATTAGAGGTAAAAATAAGACTACTTATACACCTCACATGGATGATGGAGATTTTGTTGTAGTAAAAAATATCGAACAAGCAAAATTTACTGGTAAGAAGTTTCAAAATAAAAAGTACTATAGACATACAGGACATCCTGGTGGAATTAAAGTTACTACACCAGAAAAACTTCATGAAAAAAAACCTGGAGAAACTTTGAAACTAGCAGTTAAAAGAATGTTACCAGGTGGTGTTTTGGGTAGAAAACAATTAACAAAATTAAAAATTTATTCAGGAAGTGAACATCCTCATGCTGCACAAAATCCAAAAGTTATTGAATTAGATAAACTAAACAATAAAAACATTGCAAGAAACTAATATGGAAAACGTACAATCAAACACTAAAACTCCAAAATTAAAGTTAGATTTTAAAGATAGTAAGTACGCGACAGGTAGAAGAAAAACTTCAATAGCGAAAGTTTGGTTAAAAAAAGGTTCTGGTAAAATTTATGTAAATGGCAAATTATATAATGAATATTTTGCTGATGAAATTCACAAAATGCAAATTACAAGACCTTTTGAGATTATAAATCAAGCTACAGATTATGATGTTAGATGTAGCGTAAAAGGTGGTGGACCTACAGGTCAAGCTGGAGCAATGGTTCATGGTATTTCTAAAGCTTTGGTTCTCTTTGATGAAAATTTAAAAACAACATTGAAAACTGAAAAGCTCACAACCAGAGACTCTAGAGCTGTTGAGAGAAAAAAACCTGGTAGAAGAAAAGCTAGAAGAAGCTTCCAGTTTTCTAAAAGATAATTTTTTTTACAATTTAAACTGCTATAATAAAAAATGCCTAAGCTTAATGCATTAGTTGCCGGATCCACAGGATATATTGGTGTTCAATTAATCAAGTTATTAATTAACCACAAATATATTAATATTAAATATCTATGTGGAAATTCATCTGTTGGAAAAAATATTTCTTATTATGATAAATCTCTATCAAAAAAAAAATTACCTAAAATCATAAAATTTAATCCTAAATTGTTAAATAGTATCGATGTTGTCTTTACAGCTCTACCAAATGGTGAAGCTCAAGATATAGCAAAAAAACTTAACGATAATATTACTCTAATTGATTTAGCAGCAGATTTTAGATTAAAAAAAGCTAATGATTATTTAAAATGGTATAAACAAAAACATCGAGCTCCAAAATTACAGAAGAAAAGCATTTATTGTTTACCCGAAATAAATCGTGATGAATTAAAAAATCACAATATTATTTCATGTCCAGGATGTTATCCAACATCAATATTATTACCTCTTGTTCCGTTAATTAAAAAAAAATTAGTTAAATTAGACAATATAATTATTGATTCAAAATCTGGATATTCTGGTGCCGGTAGAGGAGTTCATAAAAAATATAAAGATAAGAATTTATACGAGTCTTTAAGTGCTTATGGCGTTGGTTTTCATAGACATAATTCTGAAATTCATCAATTTTTAAGTAAATTTACAAATAAAAATTTTCAATTTAGTTTTACTCCACATTTATCTCCAATGTTTAGAGGTATATTAAGTACAATTTATTTAGATTTAGAAAAAAATGTTAATCAATCAAAAATCATCAAAACACTTGAGATGTCTTATAAGGGTGAAAATTTTGTTAAAATATTAGACTCTGATAAACTCTTGAGCACAAATGATGTTATAAATACAAACAATTGCTTTATCACAGTGTGTAAATCAAAATATAAAAACAAAATAATCATTATTTCTGCAATAGACAATTTAATAAAAGGCGGAGCAGGTCAGGCTGTACAAAATTTAAATAATAAATTTAATTTTCCTGAAAGAACTGCTTTAAAATGAAATACTTATTAATTATTTTTCTAATTTTTTTATGTAATTGCTCTTTAAATAAAGATTCTCAGTATTGGACAGAACATCCAGCTGAAAATAAAAAAAATCAAAAAAAAATAACTGAAATACTTAAAAAGTCAGACGATATAACAAAAATGACATTAGAAGAATATGAGATTTATATAGATGACTATACTAAAAAAAGTAAATATCCAGATATAAGCAAATGAATAATATAGTAAATGTTGCAGTTGTTGGACTTGGTCAAGTTGGTAATTATTTATTCAATGAACTAATTGCTAAAAAAAAAGATATTGAACTTAAAACAGGCAAAAGAGTTAACGTAGTAGCTATTTCCGCAAAAAATATAAATAAAAAAAGAAAATATAAAATTAATAGAAAAATTTTTTATAAAAACCCTTTTGATATTTTTAAAAAAGAAAAAGTTGATATATTATTTGAAGTAATTGGACAATCTGATGGGGTTTCTAAAAAATTAGTTGAAACTGCTTTAAAGAATAAAATTCATGTAATTACTCCAAATAAAGCTTTAATTTCAAAACACGGAAATAATTTAGCAAAACTAGCTGAAAAAAATAATGTCAATTTAGAATTCGAAGCATCTGTTGCTGGTGGGATACCAATATTGAGATCTATTAAAGAAGGATTAGCTACTAATAAATTATCTAAAGTTTATGGAATTTTAAATGGTACTTCAAATTATATATTATCAGAGATGGAAAATTCTGAGCAAAATTTTGTAGATGTTTTGAAAAAAGCTCAACTGCTTGGATATGCAGAACCAGGTAATCCAAAATTAGATTTAAATGGTTTTGATGCATTTGCAAAAGTGAGAATTTTATCCGCTTTAGCTTTCAATAGTAAAATATCAAATAAAAAATGTTTAATGGAAGGAATAGAAAAGATTGATTTAAAAGATATTAAAATTGCAAATCAATTAGATTTAAGAATTAAACTACTGGGTATCTCTGAACTCAAAAACAATGAACTTTTTGAAACTGTTCATCCATGTCTTGTAAGTAAAAAATCATATATTGGTAATGTAAATGGAGTAATGAATGCAGTGATCCTTAATGGCAAGCCAGTAGGAGAAAGTGTGTTACAAGGGGAGGGTGCTGGACCAGGTCCTACTTCATCATCTTTATTATCTGACTTATTATCTATTTTAAGAGGAAATATCAAAAAGCCATTTGGTGTAAGTGTAAATAAGCTTAAAACTTTAAAGACTTACAACGTAAATAATTATGTTAATTCTCTATATTTAAGATTTGAAGTTAAAGATAAACCAGGCGTTTTATCTCAAATAACCAATCGTTTAGCTAAATATAAAATTTCTGTAAAAAGATTAATTCAAACTCCAGATAAAAAAAATAATAAAGCTACAATCGTTATAGTTACTCATAAAACCACAGAATTAAATTGTAATAGCTGTTTATCTATATTTAAAAAAAATAAGAATATCTTAAAATCACCTACGTTAATTAGATTGCTTGATTAATGGAAATATATTTCAAACTTATTGAAGTATTATTTCCTGTATTTTTTGTTGTTGGGATTGGATATTATCTTGGTAAGAAAAAACCAGATTTCGATAATTCCTTTATTACTACTTTTGCCTCAAATGTTGGTACGCCTGCAATGGTTATATATTCTATTACTTCTACAGGTATAACATTTGAACAATATACCAGTTATTTTATTTATTATTTAATTGCTATTGCTGGTTTTGGTTTAACAGGCATAATTATTTTATATCTATTAAAAACTAAAGATATCATTAGAGAAATCCCAGTTTTTCTTCTTCCTAATAATGGAAATATGGGTATTCCTATTTGTCTTTTTGCTTATGGTTCACAAGGTTTAGGAATAGCTGCATCAATATCTTCGCTTATAATTTTACTTCACTTTACATTGGGAGTGTTTCTAGCCGACAGAAAATTTGACTTTAATATTTTAATTAAAAATCCACCTTTTTACGCAATTATATTTTCAGTTACTTTTATTTATTTTGAATTGGAGATGCCTAAAGCAATTATTAATTTAACTGAATTGTTAACATATACAGCAATTGTTTTAATATTAATGTCTTTAGGAATTGCATTAACAAAATTAAAAGTTTTTTCTTTCACCAATTCAATAATTGCCTCTATTGGAAGAGTAATCATTGGACCCATAATTGGTTTTTTAATTGTAATTTTTTTCGATCTTTCTGGATTTGGTGCAGGTGTAATTTTAATTCAATCTGCTATGCCAAGCGCTATTTTAAATTATTTAATTGGATCAATGTACTCACCAAAGGAAATAGTCGATAACATTGCTAGCACAATTGTTGTTTCTACATTAATGTCATTTATTACAGTTCCAATAGTTGTATTCTTTGCTTTAAAATACTTCTATTAAGATATATCTTTCAGCTGTGAAGGCTATAATTTTAAATGCGTCTGCTTGGATGATTGTCCCTGTTATGGATGCGTTTGCTAAATATTTAAGTTCATCAATGGATGTTTTGCAAATAACATGGGCTAGATATTTTTTTACCGTAGTTTTTACTCTGTCTTTAATGCTTATATTTTACAGACAGTCATTAGTTTGGACTAAAAAACCAGCTCTTCAACTAATAAGAGGTTTGATATTTGTTTTTTCTACGTATTTATTCTTTTATGCGATTTCTGAAATTTCACTCCCTAAAGCTTTAACTTTAGCATTTGTAGCACCAATTTGTGTCACAGCTTTATCTCCATTTTTTTTAAATGAGAAAGTAGGGGTGAAAAGATGGACTGCTGTATCGTTAGGGTTTGTTGGTACTTTGATTGTTATTAGACCTGGATTTATTGAACTTAATCTAGCTACATTAGCTGCTTTAGGTAATGGAATTTGTTATGGATTTTACCTTATTATAACAAGAAAACTTAGCACTTCAGATAACCCTCTTTTAACGCTTTTGCTTTCAGGTTTAATAGGAACGGTCATTATTAGCCTATTTATGCCTTCTGTATGGGTAAATCCGACTACAAATCATTGGATTTTAATGGCTTTAATCGGCCTTATAGCCTCTGTAGCCCATCTTTTCTTAATTTTATCACTCAAATATGCTGATGCTTCAAAATTAGCTCCTTTGGGCTATACAGAAATCATAACAAACATATTAATTAGCTATTATTTCTTTCATGAATTACCAGATAATTGGACTTATTTAGGTCTTTTTATAATTGTCTTAAGTGGTCTCTATATAACCAGAAGAGAATACATTTTAAAAAGGAGTAATTAATAGTATTTATTTGTGTACTAATTATTAATGTTTTACATTAATATACACAACTAAATTATTGTAATTATTGAATAAATTATTTATATATAAATATAATTAAAATGCATTAATATTTGTTGAAGTCGAGTAATATTTTGGTTTTTTAATTAAAATCATTAATATTAATAGCTTTTTTGGACCACATTGATTTAGAAAAAAATACTAATTTTAGTTAAAGCGTTGAAAAATAATATAAATTGCTAGAAGTGTTTAATTCCAACATTTTTTTACTAATAAAATTCTAAAGTAAATTTTTTAAGCAAAAATTGAAGAGCAGGTGACTTAAAAAACCTTTAAAATAAAGCAAATTTAAGACATTAAAAAAGGGTTGATTTCATTGAATAGTAGAGCATTGCAGTAATAGAATATGCTCTTTAATCGTCCATAGAGGGTACTTATTTAGTTATATTTAGATATGTAGTACAACTGAAGGGTGAATGGTGCTATTTGCATGATTATTTATGAAAATCGTCTAAAAGTCTTTATTTTCAACACTTTTTTTACCTTAAATGTCCACTTTTTCAGATCTAAGTAAACGCAGTTTAGTCTTAATTCCACCTTTTCCTGAGTATCCTCCGAGCGATCCATCAGTCCTAATTACCCTATGACAAGGTATTTTTGGAGGATATGGGTTTTTCCCAACTGCATTTGCAACTGCTCTATGAGCTTTTGGCTTTCCGATAGCTTTTGCGACCTGGAGGTAAGTTCTGACTTCTCCTTTAGGTATTTTTTTTAAATAATTCCAAACTTTTATCTGAAATTTAGTCCCTTTTAAGTTCATATAATTCAAATCCTGTATTTTTAGCAATCTTATCATATAATTTTTTCGCCGTCTCATTGGAAGAGTGGGTTATCCAACGAATTCCGTCCCAATTATTTTCTTTAGAAAGGGATTCTAGGTATTTTATAAGTTTTTGAGCTATTTTCTGGCCCCTAAAGTGTTTATCTACAAATAAATCATCTAAAAATCCTATGTGTTGGCCTTTTATTGGTCTTGGCATTGTTCTGTAGTGTGCAATTCCAACAATTTTATCTTCAATTTCGTAACAAATTCCATTAACAACATGATTTTCATCGTGTATCCAACTCCATAAAGTATCTAAAATCTCTTGTTTCATAGGAACTTTATAAAATTTTGCATATCCGCAGTACAATTTTATCCATTTTTCCTTATCTTTTCTTTTAATTTTTCTAATCATTTACTTTAATTTTAATTATTAAATAACTGATATTATTTATTTATTATAAACTTAAGTTTTTTTGATATGGTACAAGCTTTTATTAAATTAATAGGTTTTTTATAGATTTTTTTATTAAAATTTATATCAAAACTGATTGGATGGTAGAAATGAGGATCTTTAAATTCGGATTCTCGATAGTTTTGATCACAGGGTTTTAGTTTAATTTCAAAAAATTTTTCGTTAATTTCAGCACCAACTGGACTAATTAAAATAATTAAAGCAAAAAGTATTCTTATTAACATTATTGATTACTAATATGCTTGACTTATATTTTCTATTAATATATTACTAACGATAATTAATTGTTATCATTAGTAATAATATGAATGAGCTATCTACAGATCTAAAAATTCTTCATGAGGCTACATTAGAAAATTTAAAAAGTTCTAAGGCAAATAATACATTAAGAGCTTACAAATCTGATTTTAAAGACTTTGGAGCTTTTTGTTCCAGGCATGGATTAAACTCATTACCAACTGAGCCCAAAATAGTTTCGTTATATTTGACTCATCTTTCTAAAAACTCAAAATTCAGCACTTTAAGAAGACGTCTAGTGTCTATTAGCATGGTTCATAAACTTAAAGGTCATTATTTGGATACCAAACACCCAATAATTGTTGAAAATTTAATGGGTATTAGAAGGGTAAAAGGAAGCATTCAAAAAGGCAAAAAACCTATATTAATCAATCATTTAAAATTAATAATTAATTCAATAAATGAGCAAAAGTCAAATGAAACTATGAAGCTTAGAGATAAAGCGATAATTCTAATTGGTTTTGGGGGTGGATTTAGACGAACAGAGTTAATATCCATTGACTATGAAGACTTAGAATTTGTCCCTGAAGGGCTTAAAATAACTATTAGAAAATCAAAAACTGACCAATTTGGAGAGGGAATGATTAAAGGACTACCCTACTTTAATGACAAAGACTATTGCCCTGTAATTAATCTTAGAAATTGGTTGGAAATTTCTAAAATTAAATCTGGTCCTATTTTTAGAAGATTTTCAAAAGGATCAGTTTTAACTGACAATAGATTAACTGACCAATCTGTAGTTTTGTTAATTAAAGAATATTTAAGATTGGCAGGCATAGAAAACAAAAACTTTGCAGGTCATAGTTTGAGATCAGGTTTTGCTACTGTTGCAGCTGATGCAGGTGCAGATGAAAGAAGTATTATGGCGATGACAGGACACAAAACCACACAAATGGTAAGAAGATACATAAGAGAAGCAAATTTATTTAAAAATAATGCTTTGAATAAAGTAAAAATATAAATTTAGATTGTAATATTTTCTTCATAAAAGTTAGAAAAAAAATAATCTGTCTTATTATATTTATTTATTGACACTAACTTAAAATTGTAATTTTTTAAAAATGAGAAAACATCTTGATAATTTTTATTTTTTATTTCAATTTGACAAAATACTTTATTATTTAATAGTAATTTTTCAGCTCCTTTTAATACATTAAATTCAAATCCTTCAGTATCAATCTTTAAAACAATAAACTTATCTTTGATATTAATATGAAGATTATCTAATGTATTAATTTCACACTTTTCAGTGATTACAGCATTTTTTTCATTTATCTCATAATTTGGAGAGTAAGTTTCAGTGGCACCCAAAGTAACAAAACCTTTTTTATCTCCTATTGCAACTTTTAAAGTATGAATATTAGAAATTTTATTTTTAATTATAGAATTTTCTAATCTTTCTATATTTTTTTTAATAGGATCATAGGCAATAATATTAAGTTTATTAAATTTTTTTGCCAATCTTAAGGAATAAATACCCCAACAAGATCCAATATCAAAAAAATAATCTACATTGTATTTCTCAATAATATTAGACAAAGGATTAAATAGCTCATCTTCATAGGCTTTGTGAAAAAAAAAACGTCTATCAATTAAATGCCGTAAATCTAAATCAAAATAAACACCATTAACAACTATTGTTTTTTCATGATCTTTTGAAAAAAAAATGTATTTTTTATAAAAAGAAGGAATTAATCTTTTAAGTATTGGTATCTTAACAAGAAAACTTAACATAAATTTTTTTAGAGTAACTTTGTATTATTACCCAAAGATATATCTACAAAAAATTTTGAAATTTTGGTTTCATTAAATAATTTAAAGTATTTTTTTTGTCCTGATCTAGCAATTTTTTGTCTGATTTTATTATTTTTAGAATAAAATTTTATTTTATCAGCTAAATCGTTAATATTTTTGTAAAAAATAATTTCATTTTTATTAAAAAAATCTCTCATTTGAACTTTCTCATCGATAAATGTAAGTAAACCATTTCCCATTATTGAAGCAATTCTATTACTTGAATAATATTTGGTAGGCTTGCCCCTACTAAGATTAAGACCCATTTTTGAATTTATAAGAGCATTGTTAAATTCATTTCCCCAAATAGGTTGTTTATTTGAAAATCCATAAAAATCATATTTTATATCTGGAATTTTTTTAACAAGTTTATCTAAAAAGTTAATTCTTTCATCTTCTGTCCCTTCTTTTAATGTGGCTCTATTCACACCATGACTCATTGCATAAAATAAATCTTTTTTAGGACGCATTTTGTAAACCTCAAAACTCTCAATATTTTTATCAACAGGCACAAAGAAAAAATGAAAATTATTATTGTTTATTTCTTTTTTTAATACCGATGGATCTGTTGTAATGAAGTTATGATCTACAAAACTTGAATATTGTTTGATATTAGAAATATTTTGTTTCGAATAATTAAGACTAGGCATGATCGGATCCTCATTCCATTGTGACATAATAAGATTTTTATTAATCGATCTAAATTCATCAAGAGTATTAAGTTCAATATTTTTAGTATGTCCAAAAAAAACAATATCTGGATTGTAATTTTTAAAGGTTTCAATTAAGAATTTTTGAAAATTATTTTTGTTAGGAATTAAACTAAACGATTTATTGTTTTTTAGAAAATCTCTATCACTAATTTCTAATACATCATGACCATTTCTAACAAAACCATTAGTAAATTTTTTTCCTAAAGAAATATTAAAAAGCCTATGATTAAGTTTCTGACCTTGGTTGTATAAATTTATTATTTTTAATTTTTTTTTATTAAAATTAATTTTAAAAAAAGGAACACAACTTTCACGTATTTGGTCTATTACTTTTGTATTTTCACTAATTAAATGTTTGATATTATTTCGACCATTTAATTGTAAAGATTTCCTTTTTTTATTGTTTTTAATCAATTTTTTAATTTCTAAATAAAGGTCATTTGAATTAAGATTTTTTAAAATTATTGCTGCATCAGTAGTCTCTGGTAACCCTCCTCTATTACTTATTATTGTGGCACAACCTCGAGAAGAAGCCTCTAGAGATGTTCTTCCAAATGGCTCTTCCCATCTTGATGGAACGATAGCTATCTCTGATTGGTTTAAAATATTTAATGTTTTTTTGTGGTTAAGAAAACCTAGTTCTTTATGTTTATTGTGATTAATATAAATATTTCTTCTATCTTCGTCGCCCAGTGAATATGCATTCCAATTAGGAAATTCATCAAGTATTTTAAGTATAGCGGTTTTAAAAATATCATAACCTTTTGAATAATTTAACCTACCAACAAATATTATATTTTTATTTTTTTTAACTTTTTTTTGCTTATTGACGCTTGGATAAACTATTTCAGTTTTAGTCTGTAATTTCTTATCTAAATTTAAAAAAAATCTATTACGAACCCATTCACTTACAAATATTATTTTTTCAACTGACTCTAAAATTTTTAATCTTTCTTTAACTGTTTTCGAACCTTTCATAGAGATTGGATCGTTATGAAAATAAAAAATAAATCTATTTTTAACTAACTTTATTAATTTAAATAATAACTGAGGTCTATTATGTATTTCTACTATATCAAAAGCTTGATTATTTAATTCTCTAGACAATTTATTAGCATATTCATTTGTCGTACTTTTAAATTTTGACTTTATATTATTTAATTTTATGTTTTTATAATTAACAGTTAAATAATCAGTATGTTTAGTGTGACCATAAATTATATTCTCTTTTTTATATTTTGATTTTTTAAAAAATTCTGAAACCCAAAGAGATGCAGCTGAAGCCTTTTTAAAAGAATAATTTTCTTTGTAAGGTAATATTGTTGCGATCTTAAGATTTTTTTTTGGTAAAATCATAAATTATCTGTGATCTTTCTTTTCTATCTTTTTTTAACTTATATTCAAATGAAAGCGCTTTTGATTTTGAATAAAATCTTTTTTTATAAATTAATTTCCATTTATAACCTCTTGTAGATTTAGCTCCTTTATTATTATTGTGTTTGACTAATCTTTGATTTAGGTCATTTGTATAGCCAACGTATGTCTTTTTTGGGTAATTTTCTAAAGTTTTAATTAAATAAACATAATAAACCATTAAGGTTTATATCATATCTGGCGGTCCCTAGGGGAATCGAACCCCTCTTTCGAGGATGAAAACCACGTGTCCTAACCGATAGACGAAGGGACCGAATTGCTGCTTTTTATTGCAAAAAAGATGATTAATCAAGCTTATCGTATTAATTTTTGTTTTAATTTTACAACCTTTTTAAGGTTTGAGTGTTTATGTGTCACTAAAGTTTCTGAAATAAATTTATCTTCTTCCTTTTTTATGCCTGAAACTAAATCACCCGAGGTAATCCCAGTTGCACAAAAAATCGAGTCACCTTTAATAATTTCATTTAAATCATATTTTTTTGATAGATCTTTGATTCCCATTTCTTTAGCTCTTTTCTTGTCTTTATCCGTTTCGAATAGAAATCTACCTTGAAAACCACAATCAAAAGCATCTAATGCAGCAGCTGCCAAGACACCTTCAGGCCCTCCACCTGTTCCTAAAAAAATATCAACAGAGTATTTATCATCAGTTACTAATAGTGCTCCAGATACATCTCCATCAGATATAAATTTAGTTTTAACTTTTAAATCTCTTAATTCAGTAATAATTTTATCATGTCTAGGTCTTTCCAAAATACATGCAGTTAAATTCTCTGGCTTTTTATTTAAGTATTCGCTTAAATTAAAAATATTTTTTTTAACTGAGTAATCTAAATCAACAACATTTTTTTCTTGTACTTTGGTTGAGATTTTTTCCATATAAGTTTCTGGAGCTTTAAATAAGTTATTTTTTTCCGCAATTGCTATTACTGATAAGGCACCAGGGAGGTTATTGGCTGCAAAATTAGTTCCTTCCAATGGGTCAACAGCTATATCAAATTCAGGGCCATTTTTAGTTCCAAGTTTTTCGCCAATGTACAACATTGGAGCCTCATCCAACTCACCTTCACCTATAACTATTTGACCTGTCATATCTATATTATTTAATTCTGATCTCATAGAATCTACTGCTGCTTTATCAGCAGCTATTTTATCTTTTTTGCCAACAAAATATGATGAAGCTATTGCTGCTTTTGAGGTTACGTTTACAAATTGATCAATAAATTTTTTATTAATGGCCATTAGGCTTGTTTATCAATTAAATCCTCTTGTACAATTTTTGACTCAAATTCTCTTAGACGTTTATACACACTAGCAAGTTCAATTATAGTTGGCCAAGCTTTCAATATATACTGCATAGAACCTTCAACTCTACCAAAAGCTCTAATTATCTGTTGCATTACACCAAGCGTAACGGCTCCAGCTACGATCGCTGGAGCTAAAAAAACATATGCTGATAATACATTTGCCTGCAAGTATGCAATTCTACCAATGTTGAAATATAAGTATCTAATATAACTTAAAAAGTGAATATTTCTCACACCGTCAAATAATTCTTCAATAGTTTTTGGACGAATAGTTCCATCATCCTCAGCAATTACAAGTATTTTTCTATAAGCTGCTTCTTTTTTTTGTAGATCGTACTCAACGCCTACTAATCTCAAAATTAGACCAAGAATAATTAAAAATATAGTTCCCCCTACTGACCAGATTAAAGCACCTACTATTAATCCATAATCCCAATCACCAAAGAAAAAAATTGGAATTCCAACACTTAAACCAAATAAAATTGGCATAAACTCAACAAGTATCATTAAAGCTTCAATTAAACTAGTTCCTAACGATTCCATTATTCTAGAAAACTTAATAGTATCTTCTTGAACCCTTTGAGCAGCGCCTTCTATTCTTCGAGCTTTATCATATACGCTATGATACCATTCAACCATAGCAGTTCTCCATCTGAATAAATAGTGAGAAGTAAAAAAACTAACAATAACTGCTACACCCACATACATAGCAGCTAACGTTATGAAAGATAATAAGCTTGCCCAATATTCTTCTATGGTTATAGAATTTGGTGCGCCCAATGCTTTTTGAATCATATCGTAGAACTGACCAAACCATTCATTAATTTTTACATCAATTTTTACCTGTATCCAAAGTGAAGATAAAATTATCGCTGATCCAATCCATGACCATAACATCCAATGTTTTTGTGTGAAAAACCTAAACATTTTTTATTTTAAAAAATTATCAGCGTAAGATTTTTTTACAGTTTTTCTTTTTCTGGGTTCAATTAATTCAAATTCTATTTTCTTTTTTTTTGCATAATTTATTGCAAGCTCTTTTGATGAAAATTCTAATTTTAATTCTGAATAAGTATCCGATGAACTTTCCCAACCCATCAAAGGGTTTTTTGTTGGATCTTTTGTTTTAAATTCTAATACCCATTTGTCATTTTTAGCTAAACCTGATTGCATTGGGTTTTTATTTGGAATGTAAATAATTGCTTTTTTCATAAAGATGGTCGGAGTGGCAGGATTCGAACCTGCGACCCTCTGGTCCCAAACCAGATGCGCTACCAGGCTGCGCTACACTCCGATCGAAGTACTAATACAGTAGTTATTGATAATTTCAATGTATAAAGAAGCCTAAATTAAAAGAATTTTGAGTAAAATCTGTTATATAACGAGGCATGATAATTACTTGTCCTTGCGAAAAGAAACAATTCAAAATTAATAGTTCGTTAATTCCCAATGAAGGACGAGAGCTACAATGTGGATCATGTGAAAGAGTTTGGTTTTACAAGCCACAAAATGAAAGTGAAGCTCACTTAACATTAAACAATAATGTTTCTACAAATAAAACTGAACAAAATAATAAAGTAAATGAAAAAAATTTAGAAATTAGTAAACCATCAAAACAAGAAAAAATAATTGAAGCTGAAATAAAAAAAGAAAACTTAAAAACTGTTGAAAAGTCAGAAAGTAAAAAATCTAAATTATTTTCTTATTTGATAGTTTTAATTATATCTTTTGTTGCTCTAATAATCTTGGTTGATACACTTAAAACACCACTTATTAATGTATTTCCTAGACTAGAAGTAATATTATTCAACCTTTTTGAAACATTGCAAGATATAAAACTATTTATTATAGACCTAATTTAAAATTTTATGATAAATTATATATCTAAACCTTTTAGATGGTTTTTTAAATTAGAAGCTGCAAGTGGACTCGTTCTTTTGTTTGCAGCAGTAATTGCATTATTTATAAGTAACTCAGGATTAGCAGATTTATATTTTGCTACTTTAAATAAATACTTATTTATAGGTATTAATAATTTTGGTCTAAAATTATCTGTATTACATTGGATAAACGATGCGTTGATGGCAATATTCTTTTTCTTTGTCACCTTAGAAATAAAAAGAGAATTTCTACAAGGTGAACTTTCTAATATTAAACAAGCTTTACTGCCAATCATAGCTGCTGTAGGAGGAATGTTGGTTCCTGCATTATTCTATGTTTTTATTAATTTAGGAGATAGTGAAACTTTAAATGGATGGGCTATTCCTTCAGCAACAGATATAGCTTTTTCTTTAGGAGTTTTGTCATTACTTGGAAAAAGAGTCCCTTTATCATTAAAAGTATTCTTAACAGCTTTAGCTATAATTGATGATTTAGGAGCAATAGTAATAATTGCTCTATTCTACTCTGGAGATTTAAGCATTAAGTATTTAACATTAATGCTGTTAGCTTTTATTGTTTTGTTGTTAATAAATAAATTTAATATCAAAAAATTCTTACCTTATTTAGTAGTAGGACTTTTCCTTTGGGATTTTACTCATAACTCAGGTATCCACGCTACTATTGCTGGTGTTTTGCTGGCTATTACAATCCCACATAGAAAAAAAGACAAAGATTTTTCTTTATTAATAAAAATAGAACATGCAATTAGTCCTTATGTTGCTTTTGGAATAATGCCTTTATTCGCGTTTGCTAATGCAGGCGTTTCTCTTGAAGGCTTATCTTTCGCTTCATTGTTAGATAAAGTTCCATTAGGTATTGTACTTGGTCTATTCTTGGGAAAACAACTTGGTGTATTTATATTCTCTTATATATCAATAAAATTAAAAGTAGCCCAAATGCCAAACGATACAAGTTGGTACAATTTTTATGGAGTTGGAGTTCTTACTGGTATTGGTTTCACAATGAGTTTGTTTGTAGGAAATTTAGCTTTCGTTGAAAACATGCAATATATGGATGGTGTAAAAATCGGTGTTTTGACTGGTTCTTTACTATCTACTTTATTTGGTTATTTTTTAATATTACTTACTCCAAATAAACCTAAGAAATGAAAAAAGTAGTATTTCTATTTTCTATATTTATGATTTTTTTTAAAACCTCAGCAACAGCAAACTATGAAAAAAAGTTTTATGATTTTAAAATTGAAAGCATAACCGGTGAAACAATAAATTTAAATGATTACAAAGATAAAGTTATTCTAGTAGTTAATACAGCTAGTTTTTGTGGTTTCACCAAACAATATGACGAATTGCAGGAATTATGGGATTTATATAAAGACAAAGGATTAGTTGTTCTTGGTGTCCCTTCAAACTCTTTTAATCAAGAAAAAAAAAATAATGCAGATGTAAAAGAGTTCTGTGAAGTAAATTTCAATATCAATTTTCCACTAACAACAATCACAGAAGTTAAAGGAGAAAATGCTCATGAACTTTTCAAATGGGCAAAAGATAATCATGGTAAATCTGCTGTTCCAAAATGGAATTTTCATAAAATTTTAATTAACAAAGAAGGAAAAGTTGAAGATACATTTGCATCTTTTACTAAACCAATGTCAAAAAAGTTAATTAAATCAATTGAAAATATTTTATAATTCTAAAGTTAAACCATCATGAGCAGGTATAACATTTTTAGGTAATAACTTTTTAAGTACTTTATAATCTAAAACTGGTGATAAATTTGTAAGAATAGCTTTTTTGGGATTGAACATTTTGATTATATTAAGTGAACTTTCCAAGTTGAAATGTGATGGGTGAAAATTGTACCATAAACAATCAATTATTAAATATTTCAAGTTTTTAAAATATTTGAAATCTTTTTTAAAAATTTTACTTACATCACTGATATAAGCTAATTTTTTATCAATAATAAAACAATTTGAATCAACCTTACCATGCTCAACCGTAATAGATTGAATATTAATTTTTTTATTCTTATTTCTTGTATAAATATTTTTTGGCAATTTATTTAAATTTAATGTTGCTGGATATTCTTTTGAGTAACTTTTGAAAATGTATGAAAATGAATTTTTAAGATATTTTGAAGTATCACTATCCGCATAAACATCAATTTGTTTTCTGCTATTTATATAAAAAGATCTTAAATCATTAATTCCATGAGTTTGATCTCCATGCATATGAGAAAACAGAACTTTATTTATTTTTTTAATTTTATGTCTTAAAAGTTGTTCTCTTAAATCTGGTGAAGTATCTATTAGTATATTTTCATTAGTAGTTTTCAATAAAGCTGAGCATCTTGTTCTGTAATTTTTTTTATTATTTGGGTCACAATTTCCAAAAAAACCATCTGGTCTTGGTACACCCATTGAACTACCACAGCCTAAAATAATAAATTTCATATTTGTTAATTAAAAAAAAGTTTATTAAAATTATTTGTAGTAATCTCTATCAGTTCTTTTTTTGAAATATTCTTTATTTCAGCTAATTTTTCAGCTGTAAAATTGATAAATGATGGTTCATTTTTTTTTCCTCTATTTGGCACTGGCGCCAAAAAGGGACTATCGGTTTCAATTAAAATATTTTCATTTGGGATTGATTTAAATGTCTCTTGTAAATCAACTGAATTTTTAAAAGTAATTATTCCACTAGCAGAAAAGTAAGAATTTAAAGATAATAATTTTTCTGAAAATTCTTTTGAACCAGTAAAACAATGCATTAAAATTTTAATATTCTCATCTTTATATTGATTTAGAATTTCAAATGTTTCGTCTTCAGCATTTCTTGAATGAACAATTAGAGGAACATTGGTCTTTATTGAAGCTTCTATATGTTCTTTAAAACTGGCAATTTGTTTATCTTTTTCACTATTATTATAATAAAAATCTAATCCAGTTTCACCAATACCTATAATTTTTTTGTTATTTTTTAAGTTATCAATAATTTCATTGGCAGTAATTATGTTTGTAGAACTTTCATGTGGATGAATTCCAATTGTACCATAAATCATCTCATCTCTATTAACTAGTTGCTTAACTTTAGAGAAACTTTCATGAGACGTTGATATTGTTAATAGTTTTTCAACACCCACATCTTTTGACCTTTGTAAAACATTTGTTAAATCACTCAACAAAGGTTCGTGATCTAAGTGACAATGGGAATCAATCATTATTTTTTTCTATTTTTTTAAATAATATATCAATTTTATTAATATTATTTCCTTTAGTTAAATACTCATTATCTGTAAGGGAATTTAATTTTATTTGATCTTCATTAATATTAAAAATTTTTAGTGCTTTTAAAGAAGACTCTGGAATAATTGGATATAATAAGAAACTTATTTTTCGAACAATTTCTAATGTAGTATAGACAATTGTGTTTAATCTGATTTGGTCATCTTTTTTTTTCCACGGTTCTTGATCATTAAAATATTTATTTGCCTCAAATAGTGAATTAACAATGTAGTCTATATAAAAGTTAATATTTTGATGATCAATTTTAGATCTAATATTATCTAAATTTTTTTTATACTTGTCTAAAATTAACAAATCTTCATCTAGAAATTTAATTTCAGAAGGAATTTTTCCATCACAATTTTTGATCGCAAAAGCGGTAACTCTTTGACATAAATTACCATAGTTATTTGCTAAATCACTGTTTATACAATCTTCCAATCTTTCTTGAGAAATATTACCATCATTGCCAAAAGAAACTTCTTTGATTAGATAATATCTTAATGGATCTAACCCATACTCATCAATTATTTCTAATGGATCCAAAATATTCCCTTTAGATTTGGACATTTTTTCCTCTCCGGATAAAATCCAACCATGACCATAAACTCTTTTTGGTACTTCAATCTTGGCAGCTAATAAAAAAGCTGGCCAATAAACAGCATGAAATCTAAGTATATCTTTGCCAATTAAATGCATTGATGCAGGCCAAAATTTTTTGAATAATTCATCATCTTTATTTGGGTAATTTAGTGCGCTTAAATAATTTGTAAGTGCATCTAGCCAAACGTAAATTACATGATTTTTATTACTTGGAACTGGTATACCCCATGAAAAACTTTTCCTACTAACTGATAGATCTTTTAGACCACTTTTTACAAAACTAATAACTTCATTTCGTCGAGACTCTGGATAAATAAAATCAGGATTATCTTCATAATATTTTAAAAGAGGTTTTTCCCATTTTGAGAGTCTAAAAAAATACGACTCTTCTTCAATCCATTCGACAGGTGATTTTGATGATATAGCTATTTTTTTACCATCTATTTCTTCTATCTCATCTTCGCTATAAAAAGCTTCATCTGATACTGAATACCAACCAGAATAATTTGATAGATAAATATCATCATTCTTTTCAAGTTCAGACCAAAGATATTGCACTGTTTTTTTATGCCTCTCTTCGGTTGTTCTAATAAAATCAGTGTTGCATAAATTTAGAGTATCTGAAAGATCTCGAAAAGTTTTGCTTATTTGATCACAAAATTTTTGAGGAGTCTCCCCTGCTCGTTCAGCTGATCTTTGAATTTTTAAACCATGCTCATCTGTACCGGTTAAAAAATGTACTGCATAATCATCAATGATTTTAAATCTTGCAAAAAAATCAGCAGCTATACTTGAGTAGGCGTGACCCATATGAGGTTTAGCTGATGGATAGTAAATAGGTGTTGTAATATAAAAATTTTTATCCATTTAAAACTTTATCTTCAAATTCCATAAATAATGTCTCTTCGTCTAAATTATAAATTTTAGTATCATTAATTTTTTTTAAAAAGTAATGATAATGGTGAAATAATTTAATATTTTTCGTAGATATATTGTTTCTAAAATAAACTTCAATAAAAGAATAGATTAATTGAATAATTGGTTTGTTTTTTTTGTAAGTCTTACTTGATATTAGACTTTGCAAAAAAGTGTCTAAATTATAATCCTTAAGATTTAAATCAAAGTTTTCTGCAAGATTTAATAATTCATATAATTTACCTGGTGTTGTAAAGTAATTTACTAAATCTTGATTTATAAAATTATAAACATCATCGTTTATTAATTTATTAACAATTTCAATAGATTGAGCATTCGTTAGAAAAATTTTGAAATTTAAACATCTAGATTTAAGAGTTGGTAAAACTCTTTTATTATTATTAATTAAGATAAAATTAATATTTTCGTTAGGTTCTTCCAAGACTTTTAGTAATGCATTAATAGAATTCAAATTTAATAATTCTATATTATCTATTAAAACAAATCTTTTTTTATTATTAAATGAAGATTTATTTAGATTAACAATTAATTCTCTTATTTGATTTATATCAATGTTTTTTTTATCTTCAGCTACGTCTATAAGATTAAAATTTGGATTAGATTTATTTTGTATAAGTTTGAATGATTTATTTTCTAAATTAATTTTATTGTTTTCAACATCATAAGAATGTTCTTCATTTTCTGATAATACAAAGTTTATTAGATGATAACCTAATGTTGCTTTACCAATACCCTTTTCACCAGATAAAAGAATTTTATTTGGTAATTTATTATTTAAATATAATTTAGATAAATGGTTGAAAATCTCTTGATGTTTGTACAAATTAAGTTGTGTAGAAGAATATAGGCTCATTTAATTAATTTTTTAACATGATTGATAATTAATTTTTCATTTTTCTTAATATCTAAATTTGAATCAATTATCTTGTATTTTTTCTTATTTAGTTTTGACATCTTAAGAAATCCATTTTGAACTTTGTTATAGAAACTGGTATTAAATTGATCATATCTATTTAAAGATTTTCTCATTTTTAATCTTAAGAAAAGATTTTTTTTATTTACAACATTAAGAAATGTAAAATTAACCTTAATATTTTTTAATAAGTATTTATTAATTATATTTATAATTTTAATATCAACACCCATACCATAATGTTGATATGCAATTGTAGAGTCTATAAATCTATCAATTAAGATAACTCTTTTTTTATAATATTTTTTAATAAGATTAATATTTTCACTTCTGGCAGCTAGATATAAAAGTAAATCAGTTTTTACATTAAAATTGGATTTCTTATTTAATATTAATTTTCTAATTTTTTCAGAATTTAAACTCCCTCCTGGTTCTCTGATTTTTAAATATTTAACTTTATTTTTGTCTAAATACCTTGAAACAATTTTAATATGATGACTTTTGCCACTGCCTTCTATACCTTCAAAAACAATTATTGGCTTCTTAGACATCGCCCCAAATTAAGTAGTTTAATGATTTAAGCAATCTAGAAAAGAAATTTACTTTTTTAATTTCTTTTAAAGCAAGCAAATCATACTCACCTACTAATTCTTGGTCATAAACTACTTTTAATGTTGCAACTTTTTGATCTTTGTTTATTGGTGCTTCTACAGGACCATCATAATTTACAGAAACCTTTAAGAATTTTTTTTTGGCCTTTTTAATAGTTTTGTAAATATCTTCATTTGTATAAACATCAACTGTATCTTCTTTTCCCAACCATACGTCAATTTTTTGAAAAGGTTTATTAGCTTCAGTAATTTTAACTAAATCAAAATTTGTAAGTCCATAAGTTAACATTTTAGTACTTTCTTTTGATCTGGCGTTTTTTGAATTAAAACCACTGCCAACAGCAATTAATCTTCTTCCATTTCTCTCTATGGATGAGGCTAATGAATATTTTTCTACAGCTAAATAACCAGTTTTGATACCATCTGCTCCAAGATTTTTATATAGCAAAGGATTTCTATTACCTTGTGTTATTGGATCTCCCCCTGTTCTATCCCAAGTAAATTCTTTTTCAGCAAACATTTTATAAAATTCTGGATGTTCTTTAATTAAGTATCTAGACATGATCATTATGTCTCTAACTGTTGAATTATTATCAGGGTGATTAATTCCTGAGGAATTAGAAAAGTTTGTATTGTCCATTCCTAACTCTTTAGCTTTTGCTGTCATTAAGATTGCAAACTCTTCTTCAGTACCCGCTATACCTTCTGCTAATGCAATACAAGCATCATTACCGGATGCTATGATTATACCTTTTAGTAAATTTTCGACAGAAACCTCATCACCTACCATAATAAACATTGAGGAATAACCTGATGTAGATAATCGCCAAGCTTTTTCTGAAATGATAAATTTTTCATCCATACTTAAATCTCCTGACTTAATTAAGTCAAAGGCAATGATTGAAGTCATGATTTTCGTCATGGATGCAGGATAAATTGATAAGTCCGCTTCCTTTTCAAAAAGAATTTCTCCAGAATGATAATCTTGAATTATTGCAGTTTTTGCTTTCACATCAAAATTAGCAAATGATTTAGATGCAAATAAAATGAATATTAAAATAATTAAATTTAATTTTTTAAACATCTTTAATAATTTTTAGGTTTTCAAAATTTAGTTTTTCTATTTCGTCAAATGACTCTTGAATTTTTTTTATATCATTAAATGGACCTAATAATACCCTATATTTTGTTTGAGATAATTTTTTTATAACAGGATTTGTTATCTTTGTTTCATCCTTAATTCTTTGGATCATATTTTCAGCTGAATCTTTATAATAAAAATCTGCAATTTTAATTGAATATAGAAAATTACTTTGAGAAGTCTTAGGCAATTCCTTTTTCTCTACAGTTCCTAAATTATCTATGGTTATTCCATCCACAGGAGCCTTTTGAGCTACTTTTTTTTCTTCATCAAACGTTTTAGCTTTTTTTGCTACAAAAGTTGATTCATTAGAAATTAGAGATAATTCAACATAGGGTTCATTTTCATCAAGCAATAATTCATCAACAATTCTTTTGGTGATTACTGAATTATAAAAATTTGAAAAAATTGCTTTATTAGATATCACTTGCGCAATAACAGTTTTTGTATTTTCAGGGTTAGTAATTTTCACAAAAGAATTTTTTCTAATTTTGGTATGAAAAATAAACAAACCTCTATTATCTAATTTTTTTGAAACACTTTTTTTATTAAAAAGATTGTCGTCGTAAATTAATGCAAAGCCTTGGTTGGTATACTCTCTATCAAAAATATATTTAGAACTATCTTCTTCATCTTCATCTGAAGATTTTAAAGTTGTTTCTGCTGTAGATGTATCTGGTTCTGTCTTAATAGTTTTTTTTTGAGTTGTTTCTAATTGTTTGCATCCAATAAAAATAATAAACAACAATAATTGCAATATTATTTTAAAGTTCATCTTTGAATTTATCCTTCAATGTGCAGACGGCTAAAGCAAATCTTAAAGATCTATTCCATTGTAAAATTATTTCATAATTATTAAATACCACATAAGCTGGATTTAATGTTTCCGCATCAGGAATTATATCTTTATCTGGTGTTATTATTGCAACTTCTAATTCATCATAATTATTTGAAATAATTGAATTGTTCTGAATGTATTGTCTAAAAAACTTTAATTGTTTCTTATCATGTAATTTTTTTGCAGAAATATTTAAATATTTTTTTGGAATATCATTGTTTAAATCAATTCTATAAAAACATGGTTCATTAGATTTCCAACCTATTTTCTTTAAATAATTACTCGCTGAAGCATACGCATCAGGGTTACTTTTTAAATTTATTGAACCATTGCCATCATAATCTGTTGCATAATTTTTCATAGTAGAAGGCATAAATTGGAAGTAACCAAAAGCACCCGCCCAAGATCCATATAATGTTTTATAATCAATTTGATTTTTCTCAATTAAATTTAAAAGTATTAAAAGTTCTTTGGTAAAAAATTCTGATCTTCTTTTGTCAAAACTTAATGTAGCTAGTGAAGAAAGAATGTCCATTTTACCAACATAAGTTCCAAAATTTGTTTCTATACCCATTAATGATAAGAGAAGTTCTTTTTCTATGCTAAATTCATTTTCAACTGAGGTAATTAAATTTAAATTATCTATATAAAGTTTTTTTCCTTTTTTTACTTTTTGGTCAGAGGTTCTTTTTGATATGTAAGTTTTTGTATCTTCATAAAATTCTGGTTGATATCTATCATATTTAATTACATCGGGTAAAAACTTAGTATTAGACATAACTAGATCAAATGTTGCTTCAGAAATATTATTTTCTAGAGCAATTTTTTTGAAATTATTTTTCCATTTTTCGAATTCTATATTGATATCTGCTAAAGTGTTTGAATGAAAAAAAAGAGATAAAATCAGTATAAGTTTAATTAGTTTCATATAAATCTCTCAAATATATTATTACAGCAATCCAGATTAAAATGAAACTTACTAGTTTATTAAATGAGAAAACTTCATAGTAATAAAAAAAACCTAGTAAAAATTGAAGAGTTGGTGTGATATAGAAAATCATCCCAGTCGGACCTAATCCACATAATTCAACTCCTCTTACATATAAAAATAAAGGTATTACCGTCATTGGACCTGCCAACAATATTATTAACATCATTGAAGGGTTAGATAACGAAAAATCATTGTAACCATTAACTGCAATAAGATAGAATGCAACAATTGCAATTGGTAATATAAATAAACTTTCTATTAAAAGTCCAATATCAGTATCAACATTAACCTTTTTTCTTACTAAATTATAAAAGCCCCAACTTAGTGCCACAAGTATACCAACCCAAGGAAGTGATTTTAGACTTACAAAAATTAAATATAAAATTGACAAAATAACCAAGGTAATTGAAAAAATTCTTTTATTATTTAATTTTTCTTTAAAAAAAATATAACCAAGAAGAACACTTAATATTGGCATTATAAAATAACCAAAACTCGCATCTATTATTCTGTTGGTAGCGATTGCATAAATCCATACACCCCAATTCATGAAAATCAAAAAACCTGAAATAAAAAGATAAATAAGATTTTGTTTACTTTTAATTATCTTAAAAAAAATATCCCACTTTGAAAAAAAGAAAGTTGTTAATATTAAAGTCAAAGTTGTCCATAAACATCTGTGGACTACTAACTCAATATAACCAATAAAAGTAATATATTTAAAATATAAAACTCCAAAAAAACCCCACCAAAAAGATCCAAATCCAGCAAGTAAAAGCCCTTTATTAAATTCTTTGTTCATGTAGCTTTGATATTAGTCGTTAATGAGTTTTTTTCGACTATTTTATGGTTGAATTAAATAATTATAATTATAAAACCTTGCTCACGGAGAGATGGCTGAGCGGTTGAAAGCACCGGTCTTGAAAACCGGCAAAGGGGCAACTCTTTCCTGGGTTCGAATCCCAGTCTCTCCGCCATCTTCTTAATATTTAAAATTTTTAAACAACAAGCTAATATTGTTTTTTTCTATTTCAAACTCAGTATCAAAACCATTATAGAAATTATATAAATTTGTGTCATCAATATTAAGAAATTTATCTAAATCAATTAAATCCTCTTTTTGCAAATCATTAATGTATTTTTTTACAAATTTACCTAAGAGCTTATCCATTTCCTTGGTACCTCGATAATTGGAACGATAAATAATTTTTTTTTTTAAATCATCTATATTGAGGCTCATTATTAGAATATAATTAATTTATCATGGATAATAAAACTAATTTTGAATATTTATTATCTGATCTAACAGCTTTAAATGGTGTTGGTATAAAAACAACAAATTTACTCAAGAAAAAGAATATAAATAATATTTTTGATTTACTTTGGAAACTTCCAAAGGCTTATACAGATAGAAGTTTATCAACAAAAGTAAAAGATTTAAAGATCGGTGAAAATCAAACTGTTACCGTTGTAGCAAATAAATATTTGTTTCCACGAATTAGAAAATTACCAAATAGAGTTAAATGTTCAGATGAAACAGGTGAGTTAGATTGTGTCTTTTTTAATAGTTATGAGGGATATATTAAAAAAATACTACCTTTGGGAAAAGAAATAACGGTAAGTGGCAAAATTGGCTACTTTAAAAATAAATATCAAATTACCAATCCCAAGTATGTATCTGAGGACTCAAGTTTAATTAAACAAGTTCATAATAAATATTCGTTAACTGAGGGAATATCTGAGAAAATTTATAATAAAATCATAAAACAAATAATAGATAAATTACCTAACTTAAAAGAATGGCACTCAAGTAAAATTTTAAATCAATTCAATAATATCAATTGGAATGATGCAATTAAAGAATTACACAAGCATGAGAATATAGGAAAATACAAAGATCATTTTTATCAAAGACTTGCCTTTGATGAAATATTTGCAACATTTTTAGTTAATTCAGAAATAAGAAAAAAAATTAAGAAAGTTAAAAAAAAAAATAAAATTATTAATTTAAATAAACAAAAACAACTTATTAATAAATTAGAATTTACATTAACTGACGATCAAATTAAATCGATTAACGAAATTAATGAAGATTTATCATCCTCAACTAAAATGTTTAGATTGTTGCAAGGAGATGTTGGAAGTGGAAAAACAATTGTCTCATTATTAGCTGCATTTAATACTATCAATTCTGGCTTCCAAGTAGCTGTTATGGCCCCTACCGAAATACTAGCAAGACAACATTATAATTTAGCAAAAAAAATTTTTCCATCAAACATATCAACAGAGTTAATTTCTGGTAAGTCTACCTACAAAGAAAAAAAATTAATCCTCAATGAATTAATAAATAATAAGATTAATATAATTTTTGGTACTCATGCTATTTTTCAAAAAACAGTTAAATTTAAAAAATTAGGATTAATTATTATTGATGAACAACATAAGTTTGGTGTTAATCAAAGAAAAAGATTATCTGACAAAGGAGGGAATGATTGTGATGTATTATTGATGACTGCCACACCTATTCCACGAACTTTAACAATGACAATTTATGGTGATATGGATTTATCAATTATTAGAGAAAAACCTAAAAACCGTAAAATGATAAAAACTTACAGTAAATTAGAAAGTAAAATTGATGATGTAATTAAATTTATAAAAAAAGAAATTAATTCAGGAAATCAAATATTTTGGGTCTGTCCATTAATTGAGGAGTCTAAAAAATTAGATCATACTTCTGCAATTCAAAAATTTGAATATTTAAAAAAATTATTCCCTAAACAAGTCTCTATTCTTCATGGAAAAACAGATATAAATGAAAAAGATGAAATCTTAAAAAGATTTTTAAATAAAGAGTTTAAAATATTAGTATCTACGACCATTATCGAGGTTGGAATAGATTTTCCAAATGCCAATGTAATTGTAATTGAAAATGCAAATAAGTTTGGCCTATCTCAGCTCCACCAATTAAGAGGTAGAGTTGGTCGTGGAGAGAAAGAAGCAACTTGTATTCTGATGTTTAAGTCAAATTTGAGTGAAAATGCTAAAAAAAGAATAAACATATTGAAAGAGACCAATGATGGATTTGTTATTTCTGAGGAAGATATGAAGATCAGGGGTTTTGGTGATATATTAGGTTTTAAACAAAGTGGTGTTAAAAATTTCAAGTTAGCAGACCCAATACAGAATAGTGACTTATTTGAATTAGCTGAAAAAGAAATAAAAAGAATTGAACTTGAAAATGAAAATTTAAGTAAGTTTAAACCATTAATTAAATTGTATGATAGAGCAGATATAATTAACGATATCGCTTAATTTTTTTCTGTTGTTGTTGTTCCAGCTGATACAATAAATTTAGAAGCTTCTTCAAAAGTCATGTTTAAAAATATAACTTCGTCTTTTGGGAACATTAGCAAAAAACCACTTGTTGGATTTGGAGTTGTTGGAACAAATACGTTTATTAATTTTTGATTTGTTTTTTCAGCAATTTCTCCAGAATTTTCTTTAGTAGCAAAACCTACAGCCCATACACCTTTTCTTGGATATTCAACAAGAACAACACTCTTACTTTTACTGCCACTTTCTTTAAATGATTGTGACATTTGTTTAATTGCAGACCAAAAAGTTCCTAGTAGTGGTATTTTTTTGAATAAACTGTCTATTAACTGAAGAAATTTTTTCCCTAAATAAGATAAAGATATAAATCCAATGATTGTTATGAAAATAATTGAAATAATTATCTCTAGGCCGGGTATATTAAATGGCAAATAATAATTTGGATTTATTTGAGACGGTAAAATTTTTGAAGACGTATTTATTAAAAATTTACTTAAATAAATAGTTAGTCCTATTGGTATTAAAACAACAACACCTGTAAAAAAATAATTCCTAATTTTTAATGATAATATATAAAACCATAGACCTATAATTTCTCTTTTTTTTATAGGTTTCTTTTTGGTTTCTTTCATTTATTAACTATAACTAGAATATGTAACAAAAATTATTGCAATGATAAATAATACAACTAAAATTTTATTATTAAGATTCATAATGATAAATTATTACCAATTTTAGAATGAAATGAATAGAAGAAAATTTTTAACATATGTTGGATGTGGTTGTGGAAGCTTACTTCTACCTTCGTGCACAAGTGCTCCAATTACTGATAGAAAACAATTAAAATTAATACCAGAAGCTAAATTAAATGCTCAAGCTGCTCAAATTTATGAAAAAGTTAAAGAAAAAGAGAAAATGAGTGATGACACAAAAACTTTAAATGAAATAAAAGAAATTGGAAAAAAAATGGAAGATTCAATTAGTGAATATTTCTATAGATCTAATCTAAATGATCCAACTGCTAACTTTGATTGGGAATATATATTAATTGATAATAAAAAAGTTAGAAATGCTTGGTGTATGCCTGGAGGTAAAATTGCAGTTTATACAGGTATACTTGATGTAACAAAAAATACTAATGGTCTTGCAGCAGTCATGGGACATGAAGTTGCTCATGCTGTTGCCAAACATTCTGTTGAAAGAGCAAGTAGAGGAGTTTTACTTAACACAGGTACAAGAATTATTGATATTGCAAGTGGAGGTATATTATCAGATATCAACAGAACAACTGGAATGGACACTGTTGGCCTACTATCTCAAATTGGATTAATGAATCCATTTAATAGAAAACAAGAAAGCGAAGCTGATTATCTTGGCATGATTTTTTCGTCTTTATCAGGATATGATATTAGAGAGACGGTTAAAATTTGGGAAAGAATGAAAGAATTTAATAAAGGCAAAGAACCTCCTCAATTTATGAGCACTCATCCTTCATCTGATACAAGAATTAAACAATTAAATGATTGGATGAATGAGGTAATTCTTGATTATCCACCGATTGAAATAAGTTAAATTCAAATAGTGGTGAGCCGTGATGGACTCGAACCATCGACCCATTCCTTAAAAGGGAATTGCTCTACCAACTGAGCTAACGGCCCACAAAGATTCATTTTTATGAAAATGAATATGGTTTGTATATAGATAAATTTTAATATTTCAATTCGTTCAATGTAATTTTTATAAAAAGAATTCGTTATAAATGAGGGATTTTCATTACAAAGTTGTACACATAATAGCACAGTTAATAAAACTACAACTTATCAATGTATTTATCATGAAATTCATCGAAGGTATTATTCATAATATTTTTTCTGATTTCAGACATTAATTCTTGATAAAAATTTATATTATGAAGTGTTAATAACATTGATGCTAATATTTCATTGGTATTAAACAAATGATTTAAATAGTTTTTTGAATATTTATTTAAATTTAAATTTTCACAATTAGGATCTAACGGAGTGTTATCATGTTGGTATTTATTATTTTTAATATTTACCCGTCCATTCCAAGTAAAAGCGAGGCCTGTTCTACCTGATCTGGTTGGAAGAACGCAATCAAACATATCTATACCTCTTTTTACAGCTCCTAAAATATCCGTAGGTGTACCAACTCCCATTAAATAATGAGGTTTTTCCTCTGGCAAATGCTCTTTGATACCATCCAAAGTAGTAAACATTTCCTCTTGAGTTTCGCCTACAGCTAATCCTCCAACTGCATAGCCATCAAATCCGATGTTTGTAAGACCTTCAAGTGATTTTAATCTTAAATCTTTAAATAATCCTCCTTGAATAATTCCAAATAAAGCTTTGTGAGGATTATTTCCAAAAGCTTTTTTAGATCTCTCAGCCCAATACAAAGATAGATCCATAGATTTTTTTATTAAATTATAATCTTCAGTTTTTTTTGGACACTCATCCATTATCATTACAATATCTGAGTTTAAGCCTAATTGAATCCTAATACTTTCTTCAGGGCTTAAATAAAATTTTTTTCCATCAACGTGTGAATTAAATATTGCTCCTTTTTCACGATCTATTTTATTTAACTTTGATAGAGACATTACTTGAAAACCACCTGAGTCTGTAAGTATTGGTAAATCACAATTCATAAACTCATGTAAACCCCCTGCTGACTGAATTCTTTCCACTCCAGGACGGATCATTAAATGATATGTATTAGATAGAATTATTTCTGATCCAGTTTTCTTTATATCATCGATTGTACAAGCTTTAACTGTTGCTTGTGTGCCAACTGGCATAAATGCTGGAGTATTAACCTCACCTCTATGAGTTTCTATAACACCTCGTCTAGCAAATTTATCTTTGTTTAAAACTTTAAAGGCAAAATTTTTTAATGCCATTTAATATTTTACAAAGATTTAAAGCTTATAATTTTATCAGGATCTGTTACAGCGCCATTATTATTTTGGTCACCTCTTTTAATTTTATCTACAAACTCCATTCCTTCAACAACTTTACCAAAAACAGTATACTGTCTGTCTAAAAAAGGAGCTGGTTGAAAGCAAATAAAAAACTGGCTATTTGCACTATTTGGATCTTGAGCTCTAGCCATAGATAATGTGCCCCTATCATGAGGTAAACTATTAAACTCTTGTTCTAAATCGGGCATATCAGATCCACCCATACCTGCTCTTCTTAAATCAAATTCTTTAGACTCTGAATTTCCAAATTTAACATCTCCTGTTTGAGCCATAAAGCCATCGATTACTCTATGAAATACAACATTGTCATATTTTCCACTGTTAGCTAATTCTTTAATTCTTTTGACATGGTTTGGCGCAACGTCTTCAAATAATTCAATTTTTACATCACCATCTTTTAGTTTTAAAATCATTATATTCTCCTCAGCTATTAATTGATTTGCACTAATAAAAAATAAAAATAATATGTATGATAAAATTCTATTCATATTTTTCTTTTAAAGATTTTATTGTGCTTTTGGTAGTAAATTTTTTAATATTTCCATTTAATTTTACAATTTCTTTAACAAATCTAGATGAAATAATTTGATTTTCTACATCTGACATTAAAAAAATTGTTTCAATGTCTTGATTCAATTTTCTATTCATTCCAGCAAGTTGAAATTCATATTCAAAATCAGATACAGCTCTTAAGCCACGCAATATGATATTTGATTTATATTTTTTGCACAAATCTGTGGTTAGTGAACCAAAGGAAACAACGATAATTTTTTTTTTATTTAATTTTAAATCCTTGAATAAAGCTTTATTTACAATTTCTATTCTTTCTTCAGAAGAGAATAAATAATTTTTATTACTTACATCCGAAACACCAACTACTATTTTATCAAAAAGCTTTAGTGCTTTTTTAATAACATCTATATGACCATAAGTAATTGGATCAAAAGTTCCTGGATAAATAGCAATTTTACTCATTAAATTAAATTATCATCAATTTTAATTGCAGAAACAACTTTTTCATCACCAGATAATTTTATTATTCTTACACCTTGGGTATTTCTACTTGCGGTTCTAATTTCTTTAACCGCCACTCTTATAACTCTTCCTTTATTCGTAGATATTAAAATTTCATCACCTTCAAATACAGGAAAGGATGATGTTATATTTCCATTTCTTGGTGAATTTATAATTCCAATAATACCCTTTCCTCCTCTGTTAGTAACTCTGTAGTCAATATGAGAAGTCTTTTTACCATAACCATTTTCACTTATTGCTAAAACAAATTTTTCTTTTGCTTTTAATTCTGATTTTTCATCTTTTGATTTTTTTCCATTTTTACTCAATTTATCATTATCAATTACGGACAAAGATACAATTTGATCACCAGAAGCAAGTTCAATACCTTTTATTCCTTTAGAAGATCTTCCCTTAAATACTCTTAGTTTTCTAGCTTCAAAACGGATGCATTTACCAAATCTAGTACTTAGAATTATATCTTGATCGTCTTTGCAAATTTTAACTCCAACAATTTTATCGTTGTTATCAAGTTTCATTGCAATTTTTCCTGAAGCATTAATGGATGAAAAATCCTCTAAACTATTCTTTCTAACTTTACCTTGTGCTGTTGCAAAAATAATTTGATAATTTTTTGAGTCTGTATCTTCATCAGGCATTGGCATAATTGAACTAATGGATTGATGGCTCTTTAGCGGAAGAATATTGAATAAAGATTTACCTTTTGACGCTGATGATCCTTCGGGTATTTTCCAAGCTTTAATTTTATAAACAAGCCCCTCTGTTGAAAAAAATAAAACTGATGTATGAGTATTTACCGAAAGAGTTTGTATTACAGAGTCTTGATCTCTGGTAGTAATTCCAGATTTACCTTTTCCACCCCTTTTTTGTTGTTTTACATTATTTAATGAACCTCTTTTAATATACCCTTGCAAAGTTACAGTAATAATTACAGATTGTTTTTGGATTGTTTCTTCGATGTCATAATTTAAAACTGCATCAATTATTTTAGTTCTTCTTGGAACAGCAAATTTCTCTTTAATATTTTTTAATTCTTCACTTATCACCTTCAAAAGTTCTTTTTTAGAGGATATAATTTTTTTATATTTCGCTATTAATTCAGCTAATTTTTTAATCTCAACTTCAATTTCGTTGATACCAAGTGCTGTTAACTTCTGTAATCTTAATTCCAAGATAGCTAAAACTTGTGGTTCAGATAAAGAATAAACATTTTTACCTTTTTTTCCCTCTACTAAAGAAATTAGCTTTTGTGATTTGTTTATTTTCCACTTAGTTTTAAGAATACTATTTTTTGCATCTTCAGGTGTTTTAGAAGATCTAATAATTTTTATAATTTTATCTAAGTTTTCTACAGCTACAGACAGACCAATTAAGATATGAGCCCTTTCTTCTGCTTTTTGAAGATCAAATTTTGTTTTTTTGATTACTACATCTTCTCTAAAGGATAAAAAATTAGAAAGAAATTCTTTTAATGTACATGTTTTTGGTTTCCCTTCTACTATTGCCAAAGTATTAAAACCAAAAGAGCTCTCTATTTGAGTGTTTTTGTAAAGTTGTCTTTTAATTGTTTCTGGTTCAACACCATTTCTTAAATCAATAGCAACTCTTATACCTTCTCTATTAGACTCGTCTCTTATATCTTTAATACCTTCAATTTTCTTTTCTCTAACTAATTGTGCAATTCTCTCATTTAGTACAGCTTTATTTACTTGGTATGGAATTGAAGTAATTACTAATCTATCTCTACCATTCTTTAAGCTTTCAACTGATACTTCACCTCTAATTTTAAATGAGCCTCTACCATTGTTGTAACCTTGTTTAATTATATCTTTGCCGATTATTACTCCTCCAGTCGGAAAATCTGGTCCTGGAATATGTTTCATTAGCTCTTTTATTTTTATATCTTTATTGTCTATTAAAGCTAAAGTACCATCAATTATCTCACCAAGATTATGAGGAGGAATACTGGTTGCCATTCCAACAGCTATACCTCCAGCCCCATTAACTAACAAATTTGGAAATTGCGCAGGTAATACGCTAGGTTCTTTCTCAGTTTCATCATAATTACTTTTAAAACTAATCGTATTTTTTTCGATATCATCAATCAAATATTGTGAAACTTTTGATAATCTTGTTTCGGTATACCTCATAGCAGCAGCTGGATCACCATCTATGGATCCAAAATTACCTTGTCCTTGAACCAAAGGTAAGCTCATTGAAAAATCTTGCACCATCCTAACTAAAGCATCATATACTGATTGATCACCATGAGGATGATATTTACCAATTACATCCCCGACTATTCTTGCTGATTTTCTGAATTGTTTAGACCAATCATAACCACCTTTGTACATTGCATAAAGAATTCTTCTATGAACTGGTTTTAATCCATCTCTTACATCAGGTAATGCACGACTTACAATAACACTCATAGCATAAGACAAATAAGACGAGCTCATCTCGTCATGCATAGAGATTAGATTAATATTCTTATCTTTTGGTTCTTCAGTTTTTTGCATAGAAATTAAAATGGTATTTCGTCATCCATATCATTTGACACTTGAGAAGAATCCTCAATATTGTTTTGTTGAGTTGTGTCATTCTGAATTCCACCACCTGTATTTCCTCCACCTAACATTGTAAGTGAAGAATTGTAACCTTGTATAACAATTTCTGTTGAATACTTATCCTGGCCAGATTGTTCATCTTTCCATTTACGTGTTGTCAGTTGTCCCTCTACATAAACTTGTGCGCCCTTTTTTAAATATTGTTGAACAACATTTACCAATCCTTCATTGAATACAACTATACGGTGCCATTCAGTTTTTTCTTTTCTTTCACCAGTATTTTTATCTTTCCATGTTTGACTGGTTGCAAGACTTAGTCTAGCTACACTCTTTCCGTTTACCATTTGTTTAATTTCAGGGTCTGCGCCCAAACGACCAATTAATAATACTTTATTTAAACTTCCAGCCATAATATTTTAATATTTGTTAAATTAATTAATAAGATTTATATCACAATTCTTCTGAATATTAATTTTATTGACTCAAAGCAACTAAAAATATGATGAAAAAGATAGTTATTAAGGGTGCTAAAGAACACAATTTGAAGAATGTGACTGTAGAAATTCCAAAAGATAAATTTGTAGTGATAACAGGTTTGTCTGGGTCAGGAAAATCTTCATTAGCTTTTGATACCATTTATGCAGAAGGTCAAAGAAGATATGTCGAGAGCTTATCTGCTTATGCTCGTCAATTTTTAGATAAAATGAAAAAGCCTAATGTTGATTTAATTGAAGGCTTAAGTCCAGCCATAGCAATCGAACAAAAAAACACTTCAAAAAATCCCAGATCAACTGTTGCAACTGTTACAGAAATTTATGATTATATGAGGGTTCTTTATGCAAGAGCAGGCATACCCTATTCTCCTTTTACAGGTAAGCCAATAACCTCTCAAACAATTACTCAAATTGTTGATTTAATTAAAAAATTACCAAAAAAATCTACAATTTATATTTATGCTCCAGTAGTTAGGGGTCGTAAGGGTGAATATAAAAAAGATATTTTAAGCTATAAGAGACGTGGATTTAGAAAAATAAAAATTGATAATGTATTATACGATATAGAAAAATCTCCTAACCTAGATAAAAAATTAAAACACGACATTTCAATTCTAGTTGATAGAATTGTACTTAATTCAAAACTTGGAAACAGATTAGCTGAAAGCGTAGAAACAGCTGTAAATTTAGCTAATGGATTAGTTTTTGTTGAATACGAAGATGAAACTCTTCCTCAAAAATTTAGAAAAATTGAAAAATTAATTTACTCCACAAAGTTTGCTTGTCCAGAAAGTGGTTTTACTATCGAAGAAATAGAACCAAGATTGTTTTCATTTAATAGTCCCTATGGTGCTTGTGAAGAATGTGAAGGTATAGGAATGAAATTAAATGTAGACCCAAATTTAGTAGTTCCAGATGATCGTAAAAGTTTAGCGGATGGAGCAATTGAACCATGGGCTAAATCGACAACTTTATATTATGCGCAAACTTTGGCTTCTCTTGCAAAACATTATGAATTTTCTCTTGATGAAAAATGGAAAAAGCTTCCAAAAAAAATAAAAGATATAATTTTATATGGTTCAGATGAGGACGAAATTAAATTTAATTATGATGATGGATATGAAAAATATTCATATAAAAAAACCTTTGAAGGAGTGATTAATAATCTTGAAAGACGTTTCTTAGAATCTGATAGTGAATGGAAAAGAGAAGCAATAGCCGAATATCAATCTGATACTGCATGTGAAGCTTGTAATGGTGATAGACTTAAAGAAGAAGCATTATGTGTTAAGATTAATGATTTAAATATTAGTGAGGTTACTAAAAAATCAATTCATGATGCCGCTGAATGGTTTAAAAGCTTAGAAAATAATTTAGACAAAAGACAATTTAAAATTGCAGAACATGTCCTAAAAGAAATAAATGAAAGATTAAATTTCTTACTTAATGTTGGTTTAGATTACTTAACACTTTCAAGAGAGTCTGGAACTTTATCAGGAGGAGAAGCTCAAAGAATTAGATTAGCATCACAAATTGGATCTGGTTTAACAGGAGTATTATATGTTTTAGATGAACCATCAATTGGTTTGCATCAAAAAGATAATGTTAAATTAATAAATGCATTAAAAAGACTAAGAGATCTTGGGAATACAGTAATTGTTGTTGAACATGATACTGAAACTATGGAAAACGCAGATCATATTATTGATCTTGGACCTGAAGCAGGTACGAATGGTGGTCAAATAACAGCTCAAGGAACTTATGAAGAACTTAAAAAGGATAAGAAGAGCATAACTGGACAGTATCTTGCAAATAAACAAAAGATTGAAATTCCTAAAACTAGACGATTAGCCAAAAATGGAAGATTTGTAGAAATAAATGGTGCTAGTGGGAATAATTTAAATAATGTTAATCTTAAAATTCCTACAGGCACATTCACTTGTGTAACAGGTGTTTCAGGTAGTGGTAAATCTACATTAGTATTACAAACATTATTTCATGCATTAAACTTAACACTTAATAATAAAGCTAGAAAAACTCCAAAAGCTTTTAAAGGTTACAAAGGTGTAGAATTAATTGACAAAATTATTGATATAGATCAATCCCCTATTGGTAGAACTCCAAGATCTAACCCAGCTACATATACTGGAGCTTTTGGTCCTATAAGAGATTGGTTTACTAGTTTACCCGAGTCTAAAACTAGAGGTTATAAACCAGGAAGATTCTCATTTAATGTTAAGGGCGGTAGATGTGAAGCCTGTGAAGGTGATGGAGTTATTACTTATGAAATGCACTTTTTGCCAGATGTTTATATTCAGTGTGATGAGTGTAAAGGAACGAGATACAACAGAGAAACTTTAGAGATTAAGTTTAAAGGAAAAAGTATAGCCGATGTTTTAGATATGTCTGTTGATGAAGGTTGTGAATATTTTGAAAACATTTCAAATATTAAATCTAAATTATTAACCCTAAAAAAAGTTGGACTTGGTTACATTAAAATTGGACAACAAGCCACTACACTATCAGGTGGTGAAGCACAAAGGATTAAACTAGCTAAAGAATTATCAAAAAGATCTACTGGTAGAACCATGTACATATTAGACGAACCAACAACTGGACTACATCAGCACGATATTAAAAAATTACTAGAAATTCTTCACACCTTCGTGAAATTAGGAAACACCGTAGTTGTAATAGAGCATAACTTAGATGTTATAAAAACAGCTGATCATATAGTTGATATGGGTCCTGAAGGCGGTGTTAAAGGTGGTAAAATTGTTGCAGAAGGTAAACCTGAAGAAGTTTGCAAAGTAAAAGAAAGCTACACAGGCCAGTTTTTAAAACCTCTTTTGTACTAAATATAAAAACTTATAAAAAATCTAAATTTAGTGTATATTAATTAAGAATCATGAGCAGTTTATTATCATCACTATCTAAAACAATTCATGCATCGCTTGCATTAGCAATTATATTGTTTTTAGGTCTTTCCTATTTAAATGATGGTATTGCATTCGATACTCTTTTTTGGAGCTGGTTATTTAGATACATTCATGTTGTTGTTGCAATAATGTGGATAGGATTATTGTGGTATTTTAATTTTGTTCAAATTCCAAATATGGGAAAAATACCTGATGAACAAAAACCTGCTATTGGAAAAGTAATTGCTCCTGCTGCATTATTTTATTTTAGATGGGCAGCTGCGTTTACTGTTCTTTCAGGATTAATTCTAGCTCTGTTAAATGGATATTTACATGATGCTATGACTTTTAGCATTGGATCTGGTGTTCCAAAACATACAGCAATAGGAATTGGTATGTGGTTAGGTATTGTAATGGCTTTTAATGTTTGGTTTGTAATTTGGCCAAACCAAAAAAGAGCTTTAGGAATAGTTGAAGCTGATCCGGAAACTAAAGCTAAGTCTGCTAAAACTGCAATGTTATTTTCAAGAACAAATACACTTTTATCTCTACCAATGTTACTTTCAATGGTAGCTGCTCAAAACTTATATTAAACAGTTTTATTATCGTCTTCTCTTAAGACTGTTTTTTGTGATACTCTTAATCTCACTAAAACTGTATTAGCTATATAAATCGAAGAATAAGTTCCAAACACAACACCAAGTATCATTGCTAAAGAAAAACCTTTTAAAATTTCGCCACCAAAAAAGAATATCGCCAATAAAGCTAACAAAGTTGTAGCTGAGGTTATTATTGTTCTAGATAAAGTTTCATTAATTGAAATGTTTGTTAATTCAAAAATTTTAATGTCTGAATATTTTCTCAAATTTTCTCTAACACGATCAAAAATTACAACTGTGTCGTTCATAGAATAACCAACAATAGTTAGAACAGCTGCAATAATTGATAAATTAATTTCAAGACTAAATAATGAAAAAATTCCCAATGTAACTATTACATCGTGAAATAATGCCAAAATTGCACCCAAACTAAATTGCCACTCGAAACGTATCCAAATATAAATAAGCATTACAGCTAGAGATAAAGAAATTGCTATCACGCCAGCTTTAAGCAATTCAGCACTAACTTTAGGACCTACGTTCTCAACTCTTCTAAAGTCATAGTTATTTCCAAAAGAACTATCTAAATCCTTTTTAATTTCTTCAATAATGTTTTTTTTATTATCTTTATTTTCAAATTTAATTAGAAAATCAGTATCATTTCCAAATTTTTTAACAGAAACATCTCCTAAATCCATTTGATTAAATTTATCTCTCAACGAACTTACGCTAATTTTGCTATCTGATGACCTTAGTTCAATTAATGTTCCACCTTTAAAGTCTATACCGTAATTTAAACCTTTAAAAATTAGTAATAAAAGTGATGCTGTAATTAAGAATATAGATAGTATGTTAAAGTGATTATAGTATTTATTAAAAGCTATCATTAGATTAGTTTTTCCTTATTTTTATTTCTTGTCACATAAAGACTAGTGAACAATCTTGCTATAAAATATACTGAAAATAGAGTTGTAAATATTCCTACACCTAGAGTAACAGCAAATCCTTTTACTGGACCAGACCCCATAAAAAATAAAATTATAGCTGCTAATAAAGTGGTAATATTTGCATCAATAATTGCTGTTCTTGATTTTGTGTAACCTCCATCAAAAGCTAAAATATTATTACTTTCATCCTTAAGTTCTTCTTTAATTCTTTCAAAGATTAAAACATTTGCATCAACAGCCATACCAACGGTTAAAATTATCCCTGCTATACCTGGAAGAGTTAGTGTTGCCTCAAATAAAGTTAAAATACCAAGTAATAAAAATAAATTAATTATTAATGTTACGTTAGTGATTAATCCAAAAACTTTGTATTTAACAAACATAAAAATAATAACTAATAAAAAACCTATAGCTAACGCAATCATTCCTGCATTAATCGAATCTTGTCCTAGATCAGGACCTACAGTCCTTTCCTCTATAATTTCTAATGGAGCAGGTAATGCTCCAGACCTTAATAATAAAGCTAAATCTGTTGCACTTTGGAAAGTAAATCCACCACTGATCTGTCCAGACCCACTTGCTATTGTATCTCTAACAACAGGTGCACTAATTATTTTTCCATCTAAAACAATGGCCAATTGTTTTCCAATACCAGTAGATGTTGCTTTACCAAATCTTTTGGCACCTACTCTATCTAATGTAAATGACACAATAGTTTGATTGTTTTGAGTGTCCATTTTTGGCTGTGCATCTAATAGATTTTCACCACTGATGATTATTCTTTTGCTTACTGTTGCCTCTTCTAAGCCATCTTCAAATTTTAACTTTTCAACACCAAATCTGTCACTTTCATCATTGGTTACAAATCTAAATGTAAGATTTGCAGTTTTTCCCAATAGTGATTTAATTCTTTGAGGATCATCTAACCCAGGAAGTTCAACAAGTATTCTATCATTACCTCTTTTTAAAATATTTGGTTCATTAGTACCGACTTCATCTACCCTTCTTCTTACAATTTCTATTGCTTGATCTTGCGATGAAGTTTTAAGATTGATTATGCCTTGTCTTGAAAAGCTTACTTTTAAATTGATACCATTATCTTCGATATCAAGTTGGTGTGATTTAAATCTTGGGTAATAAGGATTTAGATCACTATTTTCATCTTGAAACACATCTAGTACTGCTTGTTTGTCTAAATCAGCAACATTGAAAAAAATATTTTGATTATCAATTTTAATATTATTAATTTTGACGTTTTTCTCTTTGAAATAATTTCTAATAGTGGTTGTTAAATTTTGTAATTTTTGTTCAATTACAGGCTCATTATCAATTTCAAGTAAAAGGTAAGAACCACCTTGTAAATCTAAACCAAGGTTTATTTTCTTATTAAAAAAACTATCATCGAACTTAAATAAATTTGATGACGCAATTAAAATAAATAATAAAGAAAATAAAGTTACAAATAAGATTCTTAGTTTAGAAAAATAAAGCACTTATCTTAATTGATTATTTTTTAACTTCTGGAGTATTGTTTAAGAGACTTTGAATACCTGTAGCTTTAACAATTTCTACTTTAACATTTTCAGCTATTTCAACTTCTACTTTGTCGTTATCGATTAATCTTTCTACTCTTCCTGTTATACCACCTGAAGTGACTACTTTATCTCCTCTCTTTAAACCTTCGACCATTGCTTTATGCTCTTTAACTTTTTTTTGCTGTGGTCTGATTAAGAAAAAATAAAAAATAACAAAAATTAAAATTAGCGGTATAAATTGACCTATTCCTGAACCTTCCATAAATCTCCTTTAAATTATGGCATTCTTATACCATCTCACTAATTAAAACAACTTTAATTGTTAGAAATCAATTCCATATTGTTCATATAAGGTCTTAGAACTTTAGGAATTATAATAGAACCATCTTTTTGCTGATAGTTTTCCATAATTGCAATCAGAGTTCTTCCAACAGCTAAACCACTTCCATTCAACGTACCTGCAAAAACATTTTCCTTATTATTGTTTTTGTATCTTGCCTTCATACGCTGTGCTTGAAACGTTGAACAAGATGAACATGATGATATTTCTCTATATTTATTTTCTGATGGCAACCATACCTCAATATCATAGGTCTTCTCTGCGCTAAAACCCATATCACCTGAACATAAAATTACTTTCCGATAAGGTAACTCTAATTTATCTAGTATGTCAGTTGCACAATCTGTCATTCTCTCTAATTCTTCTAAACATTTTTCATTCTCAACAATGCTTACCATTTCAACTTTGTAAAATTGATGCTGTCTAATCATACCCCTTGTATCCTTTCCATAGCTTCCAGCCTCTTTTCTAAAACAAGGAGTTGAAGCTACAAATCTCATTGGTAAATTATTAAGATCAATCATTTTATCTTTAACAATATTGGTTAAAATGACCTCTGCTGTTGGTATCAAAAATTTTCTATCTGAACCTTCGTCAAATTTAATTTCAAACTGATCATTTTCAAATTTTGGCAACTGTCCGGTACCGTACATAGTGCTTTCTGATGCCATTAATGGTGGTGATATCTCCTTATAACCATTTTGATGAATATGTGTATCAAGCATAAAATTTGATATTGCTCTTTCTAAAAGAGCCAATTTATCTTTTACAAATACAAATCTTGAACCAGTAGTTTTTGTAGCTAAATCAAAATCAAGCATATTTAGTTTTTCACCTAATTCGTAATGTGTTTTAGGTTTAAATTCTAAATTAGGTATCTCTCCTGATTTTAATATTTCTTTATTATCATTTTCGTCTTTACCATTTGGAACATCTTCATGCGGTATATTAGGTATGCTAGACAATATACTATCTAAATCAAACTTAATTTGTTTTTGATCTTCTACAATTTTGTCGAGTTCTCTGCTAATTTCTTTAGATTTCTTAAACAAGCTCTCATCTTTTGATTTAGAAATGTCTTTTTTTTCTTTTTCTAAACTTTCTTTTTTTTGAATTAAATTTCTATTTTGTTCATCCAATTTTTGTATTTTTTCAAAATCTACTTCTAAGTTTCTTTTTTCAAGAGATTTTTGAAATTTAGAAAAATCTTTTCGTATTTCTTTAATGTTATGCATCTTCTTTTTGTAAATTTTTATTTTCTATAAATTTTACTGAAAATATTGATAATTCATACAGAATTAATAAAGGTATTGCTAAACCTATTTGAGTTATTGGATCTGGTGGTGTTAACAATGCAGCTGCTGCAAATATAATAACAACTACATATTTTCTTCTCTCTTTTAAAAATTGACTATCAACTATTCCGATTCTAGCTAATAAACTTAAAACGACTGGTAGCTGAAAACTGATACCAAAAGCAAAAATTAATTTCATAACTAGTGATAAATATTCATTAACTTTAGCCTCTAATTGGATTGGTAAATTTGTAGAAAGACCTGTGCTTTCAAATGAAAGAAAAAATTTAATCGCAAGTGGCATTATCAAATAATAAACCAGCATACCTCCTAAAAAAAATAATATTGGTGTTAATATAAGGTAAGGCAGAATTGCTACCTTTTCATGTTTGTACAAACCAGGTGCAATAAATTTCCAAATTTGCATCAAGATAAAAGGACATGTAACAAAAAAAGCTGTGAAGAATGATACTTTAAGGTATGTTAAAAAGGTCTCTTGTAAAGCTGTAAATATCAATCTTCTATCAGAGCCATCTTCTTTTACAGCTCTTGCAAATGGATCAACAAGGAAACCATAGATATGTTCTGCAAATAAGTAACAAATCACAAAAAAGATAAATAAAAAGATAAAGCTATTTATCAATCTTTTTCTTAATTCTGTAAGGTGACTTACAAATCCACCTTCCTGATCTTCATTACTCATCTTTTTTAATTTCTTTTTTTATTTCGTTATCAATTTTTTCTTCATCTATCTCTAGATTTGAAACTTCATTTTGAATATTGTTAACGTATCTTTTTGCTGATCCGATCCACGAGCCTGCTTTTTTTAACATTACTGGAAAATCCTTTGGACCAAGAACTATTATAGCAATAGCAACAACAATTAAAATTTCAAACCAACCGATAGTAGGCATTTAAATTAATTTTTGTTATCCGAGTCTTTGTTATCGTCAGATATATTTTTTGGCTCTGTATCGTCAGTCACGTCTGACGCCATTCCCTTTTTGAAGCTTTTAATACCTTTAGCTACATCACCCATTAAGCTTGAAATTTTTCCTCTTCCAAACAATAAAACAACCAATATAACTACAATAGCTATTTGCCAAATTCCTATACTCATGAAAAACTTATAACCTTTTTAAGGTTATTTTGAAAGTTACTTTTTTATTAATCTTTCTCTTCAGGGTCTAGAGTGCTGTTTAGCATTTCATCTATATTGGAATAAATATCCTCTTTTTTCTCTTCTTGCTTTTCTTTGTAAAACTTTCCAGTTCCAAAAATAGCATTATCAACACTTGAACTATCAATTAAACCAGCAGCACCCAATTCATCAATTGTTGGAAGATCAGACAATTTTTGTATGTTGAAGTGACTTAAAAAATCATCAGTAGTTATGTACTGAATTGGTCTACCTGGAACATCTTTTCGACCACCTGGTTTTACCCAATTTAATTCCATTAATATCTCCAAAGTATTTGTACCAAAAGCAACTCCCCTTATTTCCTCTATCTCAGCTCTCGTAACTGGTTGATGATAAACAATTATAGCCAATGTCTCTACTGCAGCTCTAGATAGTTTCTTTTCAACAGTTTTTTCTTGGGACATCAAACTTGATAAATTTGGTGATGTTCTAAAAGACCACTTATCTTTTATACAAATTAAATTAATTCCCCTGTTTGAATATTCTTGTTTTAATTTTTCTAAAGATTCTGGAACATTACCTTTTTTAGAAACTTTACTTTCTATAGTATCTACATCTAAAGGTTCAGCTGCAGCAAAAATAATTGCTTCTATTTCTTTATCTAAATCAGATAGTTTTGATGGAAACTTTAAAACATTATCTTTTGAAGCTTTTGCTTTTTTAATCATTTATTTCCTTTATATATATTTCATCAAACAATTTATCTTGTTTAATTGATAAATTTCCTTCTTTAACTAATTCTAATGATCCAGCAAATATCCCAGCCTTACCAGTTCTTTTGTATTTTGAACCACTTTTAAAATTACTTGGTATTAATTCATCAAGTTTTTTCCATTCAAATAGTTTGCCAAAAAATTCTCTAATTGTTTTGATGCCATCTTCTGTTGTGAACACAGGAAGTTTAGGAATATTCATTTTTTGAAAATCTTTAGTCATTATTATTGTTGAGTAAGTTTTCATTAGTTCAAATAAACTTAGGTTATATTCCGTGCTATAAATTGATCTAATATTTCCTTTCATACCTCTTGTTCTTATCTCTCTACCTAATCTTTTTCTCTTGAGCATTTGTTCGGATAATAATCTAATTAATTCTAATTTTTTTAGCTGTAATTTTAACTTTTCTGCAACTTCTTGAACTTTAAATTCCTCTTCTGGAGTACCAGGTAAAAGTAATTTTGATTTTAAATAGGCTAACCATGTAGCCATTAAAAGATATTCAGAAGCAATTTCTAAATTTAAATTTTTTTCATTGGTAATATACTCATGAAATTGATCTGCTAACTTAGTTATAGATATTTCTTCTAGATCAACTTTTTGTGCTTTTGCTAAATCTAAAAGTACATCTAATGGTCCATTATAATTATTTATATCTACATTAAATAATTCAGAATCAGTGACAGACATGAAAAGATATTAGCTTAAAATTTTATAAAATTGAGATGTTTTTTTAACAATAAAACTATTCACTTGAGGTGAATTTTCTGCAACTATCTTCATTTCTTTCATATTTCCATTGCAATGAAGTGCTATATTACAACCTGCACTGAATAAATTAATAGTATTAAGTTTTAAATCATCACTTAAACTCTTCATTGATAAGTCATCTGAAATTAAAATATTCTTAAATCCTATATTTTTCCTAATAATATTAATTATTTTTTTAGAGTGAGTGGCGGTGTTATTTTTATCAATTTTTGAATAAACAACATGACCTGTCATTGCAAATAAACATTTCTTCTTTTTGAATGTCCAAAAATCTTTTTTGAGAAGATATCCATATGTTTTATTAATAATCGGTGTTGAATAATGACTGTCGACTTTTGCTAAACCATGACCAGGTATATGCTTCATTACAGTTCCTATTGAGTTATTTTGAAATAATTCAATACAAATATCACCTAATTTAGAGACAATTTTTTTATTTTTTGAATAAGATCGATCACCAATTACTTTGCTTGCACCATTAACTCTAAGGTCTAAAACTGGAACAGTATTGATATTCACACCAATTAAATTCAATAAATAAGAGGTCTTATCTACAAATAACTTATAAACGATTTCAAATTTTTTTTTATCTTTACTAAACAAATCTCCAAAATATTCAGATGTCATATTATCAAAGGAAATTAAATTTTTTAGTCTGTTTACTCTTCCTCCCTCTTGATCAATCATGATTGGATATTTTTTATCCTTAAAAATTTTTCTAATGCTAGAGGTTAATTTTTTAACTTGATCAAAAGATGTAATATTTCTAGTAAATAGGATAATTCCCCAAGGTTTATATTTTTTTAGAAATAAAATTTCATTTTTAGATAACTTTGTTGATTTTAAACCAACTATAAAAGATTTTCTTTTACTTATCATTATCTAATAATTTCCAAAAATTAAATTTTTTCTTTTTCTTTTTGTTTGTTTGCTTAACATACTCAATTACATTTTGAGTATCATTCTCTAAAACTGGTAAATTTTTTGAGTATAATTTTATTTTCTCATCAATATTTTGATGAGATCTATATGATTTTTTTTTGTGTTCATCAGAAAAATAATATTTGCCTGTAAAAAAAATAAATAAAAGTATTACTAAAACAAATATTAAGTACTTTATTTCTTTAAGCATTACATTTGATTGGGTGTATCAACACCAACAATATCCATACCTGTTTTAATAACATTAGAAATAGCTTTCAAAAATATCAATTTATCTGGTGAAACTGTTTTTTGATCATTAATGAACCTTTTTTCTGGAAATTGTTTTCCCAAATTCCAATACGAGTGAAATTCCGATGCAAGATCATATAAGTAAACAGGTATTCTATGTGGTTCTAATTTTGTGCTTGCAGAATCTATACATTTTGGCCACTCAGATAATTTTTTTAAAATTTTAATTTCATCATTAGAATATTCAAAATTGAAATCATTTAATTCAATTTTTGAATTTAAGTCTTTATCTATATGTCTAAATACAGATGAAATTCTAGCATAACAATATTGAACATAATATAATGGATTGTCTTTGGATTTTTCTTTGACTGCATCGAAATCAAAATCTAATTCAACATCACTGCTTCTGTTAAGCATAATAAATCTTGTTGCATCTTTTCCAACTTCTTCAACCAAGTCATCAACCGTAATGTAATCCCCTTTTCTTTTAGACATTTTAAAAGGCTTTTTATCTTTTATTAATTTTACTAACTGACTAATTTTACAAATTAATGTATCTTTTTTTCCTGACAGTGCTTCAACAGATGAAGTAATCCGTTTTATGTAACCTGCGTGATCTGCTCCAAGAATATTGATTAAGTAATCGAAATTTCTATCAACTTTATTTTTATGATAAGCAACGTCACTTGCAAAATAAGTCCATGTACCATCTGATTTTTGAAGTGCACGATCTTTATCGTCACCAAATTCTGTTGATTTAAATAATAATTGCTCTCTTTCAACCCAATCTTTGTTATCTTCACCAGCGGGGGCTTTAATTTTTCCTTTATAAATAAAGTTATTTTTTTCTAAAAAATCTATTACACTTTCAACTTCATTGTTTAATACAATACTTTTTTCACTAACAAAATTATCATGTTTAATACCCAAGCTTTTAAGATTGTTTTTGATAAGCAGAAGAGCCTGCTCTATTGATAAGGCAGTTAATTTATCACTAATTTCGTCAAAATTATCAAAGTTAAGATTTGAATTGTTTGAAATTATATTTTTTGCAAAATCAATTAGATAATCCCCAGGATACAAATCAGGATTATCCTCAGGAAATGTTTCTTTAAAATGAACTTCTCTAATTCTAAAATATACGGATTTAGTAAAATTTATAATTTGGTTACCATAATCATTCACATAATATTCTTTTGTAACTTTATGTTTATTAAAAATTAAAACATTAGAGATAACATCGCCTAGAATAGCACCTCTACAATGTCCTACATGTAAGGGTCCTGTAGGGTTTGCCGAAACAAACTCCACTAAATAATTATTTTTCTTTTCTTTCTCATTAATTCCAAAATTATCTGCATTATCTGTAATATCTTTAATAAAATTTGACCAAAAAGATGGTTTAAATTTAATATTAATAAATCCTGGTTTGGCTACAGATATTGTTTCAATTTCGCTGTCATTATTTTTAATTTCAGGAGCAAGTTTTTCTGCAAGCTGTAATGGTGAGGTTTTATTGATTTTTGATAAAACCATTGCAACATTTGTTGAAATATCACAATCAAATTTCGGTGGAGGTATTTCTGCATTAATACCATTAAAACTCTCTGGAATTTCTAGATGATTATTTTTATTCAAATCAACAATAACTGATTTAATTTTGTCTAAATATAATTCAAAAATATTCATTTATTATCGTTATAAAGGTTAATAGCATATCTATCAGTCATACCAGATATAAAATCTGAAATAGCTCTATATTTGTCTTTAGTCAATTGATCTTTGGACAAAAATTTTCTTGGATTTGATTTAATTATTTTAAATAATTTCTTAATTATTAATTTACCTTTATGATTTTTTTTCAATACTGACTTGTTGTCGTACATTTTGTCTCTTAAGAAAGATTTAATTTCTTTTTCAGCATTCTTAATTTGGTTAGAAAAACAAACGATTAAATCATTAGATCTAGCTACATCTCTTGAGGATTTTATCTTAAGCTTTTGAATATTTTTCTGAGTATTGCTCAATAAATCTCTAACCATGAGGTCAATTGAGTCTCTTATAATCTGATAAATTGCAATTTTATAATTTTTATTAGTAATTTTATTTTTATATTTTTTATGAATATTTTTAAAAAAATCTATTTCAACCAATTCCTCCATTTTAAAAAGGTTGGCTTTTATTCCGTCTTGAATATCGTGATTGTTATATGCAATATCATCTGAAATTGCTGAAATTTGAGCTTCAAGAGAGGGAAATGAATTATATTTAATTTTACCTTTAAAAGCTTTTAACCCTATTAACTTATTAACTAAACCAATATCCTCAACAGGTCCGTTATGTTTAAGAAGACCTTCTAACGTTTCTATGGTCAAGTTTAATCCATTGAACTTAAAATACTTATTTTCTAAAAACATAACTATTCTTAAAGTTTGAAGGTTGTGATCAAAACCACCATAATTATCCATGCATTCATGTAAGGCATCTTCTCCAGCATGACCGAACGGCGTGTGGCCTAAATCATGTGCTAAACTTAAAGTTTCAGCTAAATCTTCATTTAATTTTAAATATTTGGCTATTGATCTTGCAATCTGAGCAACCTCTATTGAGTGAGTAATCCTTGTTCTAAAATGATCTCCCTCAGTATTAACAAATACTTGGGTTTTGTGTTTTAACCTTCTAAATGATGCGCTATGAATAATACGATCTCTATCTCTTTGAAAAGGAGATCGATATTTTGAGTTAGCTTCCTTGATTAGTCTGCCTTTACTTTTGTATACCCCTAACAAAGCGTCTTTTTTCATCCTTTAATTAAAATAATTAAGTATTATATTAGTAATATCAGTGTTGAGACATGATTAAAGAAATTAAATTTACAGATAATGCGTTAAAACAAATAGAAAGTTTGTTAGCAAAAAAAGACAAAGGTTCATTTTTTAGAATCGCTATTAAAGGTGGTGGTTGTTCAGGATTTCAATACGAATTCACATTTGATAAATCAAAACAAGATGATGATTTAAATTATCAAAATATTTTAATTGATAAAACTTCTGCAGATTTACTTAAAGGATCTGAAGTTGATTATGTTTCTGAATTAATAGGTGAACAATTTAAAATATCTAACCCACAAACAAAATCCTCTTGTGGTTGTGGTGTTTCTTTCTCACTTTAATGCTGATTTCTTCTTGGAATGTAAATTCTGTAAGAGCACGAATTGAAAATATCAAAAGTTATTTATTAAAATATAAACCAGATATTTTAATGATGCAGGAAATCAAAACCGAGGATATCAATTTTCCTTATGATGATTTTTCTTCAATGGATTATGAAAGCCACGTATTTGGTCAAAAAAGTTATAATGGTGTAGCAATTATTTCTAAAAATAAATTAAAAAATATTAAAACTGATTTAATTAAAGATAAATTAAAACAATCAAGAATAATTTCTGCTGAATTTGAATATAAAAAAAAAACTATTCAATTAATTAATATATACACTCCAAATGGAAATCCTGTTGATACTGAAAAATATGACTACAAAAAAAATTGGCTTGATCAATTAATCAAACAACTAAAAACTTTATCTAAAAAAAATCCAAATTTAATTTTAGCTGGTGATTTTAATATAATTCCATCAGCAGAAGATGTTTATAATGTAAAAAGTTTTGAGGATGACGCTTTATATAGGTTGGAAATCAGAAAAAAATTTAGAGAGATGATAAATCTAGGTTTCAATGATGTGTATAGATATTTTAATGAAGAGAAAGAAGGATATACGTTTTGGGATTATATGAGGGGTGCCTGGCAAAAAAATAATGGCATGAGAATTGATCATTTTTTAGTTTCAAATTCACTAATTGATCAAATTAAGGATATAAACATTAACAAAGATCCTCGTGGAAGAGAAAAACCCTCTGACCACACTCCTATTGAAATTACTTTAGCTTAAAGATTTAATTTTATTAACTAACTCTTCGTTTATATTTCTTGGACCAGTGTCCAATCTATTTTTATGACGTCTTTCACCTGGTAATCTTACTTCACCCATTGATTTCATCTTCTCAAAAAATTCTTCTGTATGTTTCTGCCAATCGGTTCCTGAAGTTTTATCTGGATTTATTGCTAATATAAATTCACCACCGCTTGGAGGACCCCCATCGTTATTATCTTTAGCAGCTGTTTCATAACTAAAATTATCACCAACTAAAGCGCCCGCTAATAATTCAACCATCATTGCAATTGCAGAACCTTTGTAACCACCAAAAGGTAATAATACTCCACCATCAGCAATTTCACCCGGATCAGTTGTTTCTTTTCCATCTTTAGTCAAACCAGTTCCAAGTGGAACTTTGTGCCCTTCTCTTTTAGCAACCTGAACTTCACCCATTGCCATCGATGCAGTTGCCATATCGTAAACAACTGGAGTTTTGCCAGGTCTTGGCCAAGCAAATGAAATTGGGTTCGTTCCGAATAATGGTTTTATAGCTCCTGCTGGTGCAACAGCAGGCTTGTAAGACGTACATGCAAAAGCAACCAAACCATCTTCAGCTAACTTTTCTGTTTCAGGCCACATAGCAGCCATATGATGTGAATTGTTTATTGCTAATACGGCAACACCATTTTCTTTTGCAGCTTTAGCTAATTCTGGCAAACCTCTATTTAAAACAACAGGTGCTAAACAATTATTTCCCTCAACTTTAATTACTGATGGAGATATTTTTTTTACTTCAGGTTTCCCTTTTCCATTTATTTTTCCGCTTTTAAGACCAGTAACATATGCTGGCAATCTAAATAAACCATGTGATACTGAGCCATCTCTTTCTGCATTTCTTATTAAATCTGATAAAATTGATGCTGTCTCATCATCGCATCCATTAGCCAAAAGAGTTTCTTTAGCTAAATCATAAATTTTATCTAATGTAAGTGCTACAGTAGTCACTCGATCATTAAATATTATTTATGTTTGGTTTTCAAATCCTTTTTTAGATCTTCGTGATCACCTACAACAGTATGATATTTACTTTTAGTTACATATTTTTCCAAGAATGGAACAGCTAATAAAGGTAAAAATCCTCCAATCACAATACCAAAAGCTGCACTTTGTAAATCTGGATCGGCTAAAGCTGCTATAAAGTCAGCAATAATATGTGCAAAAACAATTCCAACAATTCCAGCTATTGCTCCATTTGAGATAATTTTAAGAAATCTATTAATACTCCAACCTGTATAAAAACCTATCAAAGGAATTAAAGTATGAATAAATCCAAAGGTTGCTCCCCTTAAAATACTGTGCTCTTCTATTAGTTCTTCCATAAAATGAAGGATTTCAGGTAATTCATGAGAATGTCCCTCTGCAGCTTGAACAGCGGTTAAACTAAATAAGTAGATGGCTGAAGATAAAAACCATATTTTTTTCATTAATTACACTCCCTGCATGTTGTTAGCACTTCCATTTTAAATTTATTAAAATCATATTTTTTAATATTGTTTTTTTTAAAAAATTCTAAAAAGATATTTGATTTAAGTTCTTCTGTGTCACCACATTTCTCACATATCGCTATAGCTGTATTATGATTATCTTCATGAGTATGATTACATAAAATATACGTTTTTGTTTGATTTGATTTATGTATTCTCTCTTCTTCAATCAAACTGTCTAAAGCTCTATAAACAGTCATTGGTTGAGTTTTTTTAATTTTTTGCAGCTTATCTAATATCTCATAAGCAGTTAAATGCTTGGATGATTTTTTAATTATATTAAAGACTAATTCTTTATTAGACATATTGTTATGTTATAACATAACAAATCATTGTCAACATAATTTAACACTTATGTTTAAAAAAATTATTGTCTAGATTAGATATTTTTGATTAAATTAGATTGATGAAAGACTTAAATTTATTTAAGAAAAATGGATTTATCGTTAAAGAAAACCTAATTTCTCAAACAAAGATAAACAAAATAAATAAAATTGTTAAAGAAGTAATTTCAAAAGAGAAAAAGAAAAAAAATGGTAATGGTGTAAATGGAACACAATCCTATAATAATTACCATTTTGTTTACAATTCAGACTCTTCAAAAAATAAAGAAATATTAAGACTAAATAACCCTCAGAACAGGCATAAAATCTTCTATGAATTATCTAGAGATAAAAAGATTATATCCATAGCTAAAAAATTGTTAGGTGGAACAGTTAGATTTCATCTTGGTAAATTAAATTTTAAGCTTCCAAATAAGAAAAAAGGGAGTGAAATTGGATGGCACCAAGATTGGGCTTTTTACCCTCATACTAACGATGATTTAATCACAGTTGGTATATATTTAGATGATTGCTATGAGAAAAATGGGCCTCTTAAAATAATAAAAAATTCACACAAAAAGAAATTATACAGCCACCACAGCAAAGAAAATTATTTTGTTGGAAAAATAGATACTAAAAAAAATAAGATAGGAACTAAAGATAGTGTTTCTATAACTGGAACTGCTGGAACAGTTGTTTTTTTTCATTGTAGATCAATTCATGGATCAGGACACAATCTTATGAATAACTCAAGGCCTCTAATTTTATTTGGTTATAGAGCTTGCGATGCTTGGCCATTAATAAATGATGGAAACCCTCATCCTGAAGTAAATTTAGAAAATTATGACAAAAATATTATTGTAGGAAATAAATCAATAAAACCAAGATTAACTAAAGTTCCAACAATAATCCCACTACCAAAGAAGAAACATTATGTTTCTATCTACGAACTTCAAAAAAATTAAATTAAATTCTTTGTAATAAATCTTTAACATAACATTCGTATAAAATTTGAATGTTGTTTATAAAAAAATATCTTAAATGGATCAGCACATTTTTGGTGTTAACTGGTATTTTGCTTACAAATCTTAATATTTATCCACTGAATATATATTTTCATGGACTGGGTGTTGTTGGATGGACAATTTCAGGTTTCTTGTTAAAGGATAAGGCTATTTTAACTAATTTTGGATTACAAATTCCACTATTTGTAATCGGTATTTACAAAATTATTTTTTAATGAAAAATGTTTTATTTGTATGCACTGGTAATTCTGCAAGAAGTATTATAGCTGAAAGTATTATAAACAACGAATACTCAAATATATTTAAAGCTTTTAGCGCTGGAAGCAATCCTTCTGGAACAATCAATCAAGATGTTAAAAGTTTTTTAGAGAAAAACAAAAATTATGATCTAAGTAATTATAGCTCTAAAAACTTTGAAGAATTTATAAATAATGAAATTAAAATGGATCATGTATTTACCGTATGCAATAACGCAAATAATGAGGTGTGCCCTATCTGGCCTCAAAAGGAACAAATAATACATTGGGATATTGAAGATCCTGTATCCAAACTTCAAAGTGCAAATAATGAAGAAAAACAAATAATCATTAGAAATACATTTAATATTATTAGTAGTAAAATTAAAGATTGGATAAATGAAAAATAAAAGTAGATATTTTCTTTCAGAATTTATTGGAAGTTGCTTTCTAGTAATGATCATAGTTGGATCAGGTTTAATGGCAGAAAACTTGACCAACGATATAGCTGTAATGTTAATTGCCAATACCGTAGCAACAGGTGCAGGCTTATTTGTATTAATCACAGTATTTGCTGATGTATCTGGTGCTCATTTCAATCCATTTGTTAGTATTGCAATGACAATTACAGGAAAATTAAAAAAAAGATTACTTCCATTTTATATTTCTGCTCAAATCTTAGGCTGTATGTTAGGTGTAGCTTTAGCTAATTTCTTTTTTGAACATCAAATATTTGAGCTATCAACAAAATCAAGAGATGGCATTTATATATTTGTATCAGAAATAGTAGCTACATTAGGTCTTATAATGATAATTTTTGGTTCAATGAAATCAGGTAAAATTGCTGTAGCTGCTTCAGTTGGTTTATATATTACAGCTGGTTACTGGTTTACTTCATCAACATCCTTTGCAAATCCTGCAGTTGCTATAGCTAGAACTTTTACAGAATCATTTACTGGTATAAATTATTTGAATACACCGTTTTATATAATGGCTGAATTGATTGGAATGATAATAGCTGTTTATCTAGTAAAAAAAGTTTTTTTAAATAAGTGAATAACCAGAAGATCTTACAGTTCTAATTAATTCCTTTTTATTTTTTAAATTTACAGATTGTCTTAATCTTCTGATATGGACATCAATAGTTCTGCTTTCAACATTTACATTATTTGGCCAAACATTTTCTAAAATTTGATCTCTTGAATAAACTCTCTTAGGATTAGTTAAAAAAAATTCCAACAATCTAAATTCTGTTGGTCCAAGCTTAATTTCTTGTTGATCTCTAAACACTCTTTTTTCAATTCTATCTAAGCTTAGATCTTCATACTCTAAACTATCAGATGTTATATTTGGATTAGATCTTCTTAACACAGCTTTAATTCTTGCCATTAATTCATTAAAGCTAAACGGTTTAGTTAAATAGTCATCTACTCCGCTATCTAGACCTTTTATTTTGTCTTCTTCCTCACCCTTTGCAGTTAGCATAATCACAGGTAAACTTTTAAAACTATTATCTTTTCTTATACTTTTACAAATTTCTATCCCTGAAAGATCAGGCAACATCCAATCTAATAATAGTAGATCAGGTTGAAATTTTTTTAATTCTTTTAAACCATCATTACCATTTAATGAGGATGATACTATAAAGCCGTTTTTTTCTAAATTATGTTGAACTAATTGAGTTATTGAAGGTTCGTCTTCAATAATAAATATCCTACCATTCATTTTTATTGTTGAATAACTTTTCCTTTAGGTCTGCTACCTTTTAAGTATTCACCTTTAATTAAAAAACAAATTGTTTCAGCAATATTAGTTATATGATCTCCAGCTCTTTCAAGATTTTTTGTTGCAAAAATCAAATGAGTAGAGAAATCTAAATTCTTTTTATCTTTTGAAAGAAAATCAATAACACTTTCCATAGCTATATAGGTCAAATCATCAACTTGTTCATCTTTTTCCCATACCTCTTTAGCTTTGTCATAATTTTTATTTACATAACTATCTAGAACATCATTTAATTGTTTAATTACTAAATCTCCTAATCTCTTTAAATTTCCTAATAGTTCCTCAGGTAAATCTAATGGTAAAGGTTTTACTTTTTTTGCGTTACTTTTTGATAGGTCGCCTATTCTTTCTAAATCTTGAGATATTTTTAAAGAACTGATTGTTTCTCTCAAATCAATAGCCATAGGTGCTCTTTTGACTAGTAATGTCATAATCTGAGTATCAATTTTAGATCTAAATTTATTTATTTCTTCATCACTTTTAATAATTTTATCAATAGAGTCTTTATCAACTTTGATTACTGCATCCATAGAGTCAACCATTTGAGACTCTGTTAAACTTCCCATTTTAATCACTGAATCAATTAAGTATCTTAATTCTTCTTCGTAAGATTTTACTGTGTGCTCATTGCTCATAATTTATCCAAATCTACCTGTAATATAGTCTTGTGTCATTTTATTGTCAGGATTTTTAAAAATTTTCTCAGTTTTGCCTACCTCAATTAACTTACCTAGATGGAAAAAGCCTGTTTTTTGTGAAACTCTAACTGCTTGAGCCATTGAGTGTGTTACAATCACAATTGTATATGTTTTTTTAAGTTCATCGATTAATTCTTCAATTTTTGCTGTTGCTATAGGATCTAATGCTGAACAAGGCTCGTCCATTAATATAACTTCAGGATTTACAGAGATTGCTCTCGCAATACAAAGTCGTTGTTGTTGACCCCCAGAAAGTCCTGTACCTGGTTCGTCAAGTCGATCCTTCACCTCTTCCCATAGAGCAGCTTTTCTTAAGCTACTCTCAACGATTTCATCTAATTCACTTTTAGTTTCACCTTTTCCATGAATTTTTGGACCATACGAAATGTTATCATAAATACTTTTTGGAAATGGATTTGGTTTTTGAAAGACCATTCCTACTCTCTCTCTTAAAGATACAACATCTAAATTTTTGTCATTAATTTCAATACCGTCAATTTCTATATTTCCAGTAACTTTACAGATATCAATAACATCGTTCATTCTGTTCAAACATCGAATAAAAGTAGATTTTCCACAACCAGATGGACCAATTAAAGCTGTAACCTCTTTTTCATTTAAATCTAAATTAACATCAAACAACGCTTGCTTCTCACCGTAGTACACATTTAAATTCGTTGATTTAATTTTTACTTCGTTCATTAGTTCCATCTTTTCTCGAATTTCTGTCTTAGATATACCGCTAAGAAATTCATTACAATTAAAAAACTTAATAACATCATGATAGTAGCAGATGTTTTCTCTACAAATCCCCTTTCAGCAGACTCAGACCACAAATATACTTGAACAGGTAGAGAGGCTGAAGGATCTATTGGTGTTGAAGGAATATCAACTACAAATGCAACCATACCAATTAAAATTAATGGAGCTGTTTCTCCTAAAGCTTGAGCTAATCCTATAATTGTTCCTGACAAAGTTCCAGGCAACGCTAAAGGAACAACATGATGAAATACAGATTGAAATTTGGAAGCACCAACTGCTAAAGCTCCTTCTCGTATTGATGGAGGTACTGCTTTCAATGAAGCTCTGCAAGGTATAATAATTCTAGGCAGAGTCATTAAAGCTAAAGTTATTCCAGCAACTAATGGTGTAGATCTTGGTAATTGGATTGTGGCTAATAATATTTGTAAAGCTAATAAACCATAAACTATTGAAGGAACAGCAGCTAAATTATTTATATTAATTTCTATAAAATCAGTAATTTTATTTTTTGGAGCAAATTCCTCTAAATAAATTGAAGCCAACACCGCAACAGGAAAAGCTAATAATAAACAGATAATTATACTGTAAAAAGATCCAACTAAAGCACCACCAATACCAGCAAGTTCAGGATCACGAGAATCTCCATTTTTAAAAAAATAATTATTAAAATTTTTAATGATTTTTTTATTTTCAACCAATGTATCGTATATAACTAATTGGAAATCAGATATTCTTCTTCTGTCTTCTGGTAAATCTCTTGGATAATTTCCTTTATGTAATTGATCAATATCATCTGATGCTGTTATCTCTACATTTAATGTTTTTCCAATTAAATTGTTATTCTCTAAAAAAGCTCTTTTAATTTCAATCTCTGCATCTGTAGTAAATAAATCAATCAATTGATTTTCTTGATCTAAATTTTTAGCAGGATAAACTTTTAACAAGCTCTCAATAGTAACATCATAGAAATCAGCATCTAAAATCTCATTCTCTGTAGCTCCATTTTGAATTTCTAAAAGTTCTTGATCAAAAAAAACTTCAACATTTATTGCTGTTTTCATGAATGCAGAACTTCCTTTTGAAAAAATATTGTGAACCAAAATAATAACAAACAACAATGCTACAAAAATTGATGCTAGACCATAAAATCTAAATCTTTTTTCAGCATTATGTCTTTTTTTTAATCTTTGTTCTTTAGTCATATTTCTCTCGATATTTTTTAACAGCTCTTTGTGCTATATAATTAAGAACAAGAGTTGCTATGAACAAAGTTAATCCTAAAGCAAAAGCAGATTGAGTTTTTGGACTATCAAACTCTTGGTCGCCAACTAAAATCATTACAATCTGAGTGGTTATAGTTGTTGTTGATTCTAATGGGTTAATAGTTAAATTTGCTGCAAGACCAGCAGCCATAACAACAATCATTGTTTCACCAATTGCTCTTGATACTGCAAGTAAAACTGAGCCTATGATACCTGGCAATGCAGCAGGTATAACAACTTTTTTTATTGTTTCAGACTTTGTTGCGCCTATTGCATAAGAACCATCTCTTAAAGATTGTGGCACCGAATTAATAACATCATCAGATAATGATGACACATAAGGAATGATCATAATACCCATTATTAATCCTGCTGCGAGAGCACTTTCAGATGATACGGTTAATCCTAAATTTTCACCAATTTGTCTAAAAAAAGGACCAACGGTTAGGGCTGCAAAAAATCCATAAACAACTGTTGGAATACCAGCTAAAATTTCAATTATTGGTTTTGATATTCTTCTTATTTTTAATGAGGCGTATTCAGCCATATAAATTCCAGAAAATAACCCAATTGGAACTGCGACCAACATAGCAATTAAAGCAATAAATGAGGTACCTGCAATCAATGGAATAAATCCAAATGCATCTTTAAGTTCTTCATATTCGGCTGCTGTTATTGCAGAAGCATCACTAACAAAAGCTCTCTGAGGACTCCAATTGGTCCCAAATAAATAATCGAAAATATTTATCACTGAGAAAAATTTTATACTTTCAAATAAAAGTGAAAAAATTATTCCTAAAGTGGTTAAAATTGCAATTAGAGATGAAGCAAATAACAATCCTTTTAAAATTTTTTCAACATCATCTCTTGCTTTATTGTTATTTTTAATTTTTTTTAACGAATAAATTACTGAAGCAATAACAATAGTAAAAATTAATACTATTTTTGAATTAGTAAAAATATTAATAAATTTTGCATATGAAATTGCACTTTCTTTTAAAATAATATCTATATCTCCAAAAAATGTGCCAGCATAAATTGCTTTAATTTTTTCATAAACTAAATTTGCTTCATTCTTATCATTAAAAATAGCTCCCTTATTTGCAGCAGTTTCAATAATTATTGATTTAATAATTACTGGTTCGAACAATGTCCAGATAACCAGGAACACTAAAGAAGGTATCGAACACCATAATACCAGGTAGTATCCATAAAATTTTGGAAGTGCGTTTAATTTAATATTTTTGTTTATTGAGATACTTTTAGTTTTTGATTTACCATAGAAAAATAAAGATAATGAAAATATTGATATTAAGAATATTAAGACGAAGTTCATTTGAAATGATGTCTATCTTCTAAATGTTACAGTTTTGTTACAAATTAAATTCTAGATTGAATAAAAAAAGGCCAGATAAACTGGCCTTTTTTTGAAAATAAGATTTTAATTAATTAATACTTATTGTGTTTAAATCTAATGCTGCAGTTCGAGTAACTTTGTACTTGTCAGATGCTAAAGGAACTAATCCAATTTTTCCCAAGTATCCTCTGTTACCCATAGCTTTTTTAGAAGTAAACTCTTTTAAGTATTCCTCAATACCAGGAACAACACCAATATGTGCTTTTTTAACGTAAAAGAATAATGGTCTAGCAATTGGATAAGAATAATCTTGAATACCTTCTAAAGATGGTTGTACACCTTCAATAGAAGCTGCTTTTACCTTATCTTTATTTGCCACAAGGTAACTGTAACCAAAAAAACCATAAGCATCAGGATTTGATGTTAATTTTTGTACAATAAGAGTGTCATTTTCACCAGCCTCAACTGCATAACCATCTTCTCTCATTTTTGCACATTCTTTTTTAGCTTTATCACCAAATAAAGATTTTGCTGTTTTAGAGCAACCTTTACCCATCACTAATGAATTCCAAGCATCTCTCGTTCCTGACGTTGGGGGTGCAATTAAAATTTCAATTTTTTTGTTTGGAAGACTTGCATCAATATCACTCCATTTTTTATAAGGATTTTCAACAAGTTTACCATCAACATCAACTTTAGCTGCTAAAGCTCTCCATAATTGCTCTTTTGTAAAGTTAGAGTCTGGAGCACTAACTGCATGTGCAAAAGAAATACCATCATTACCTACTACAATTTCAATAATTTCAGATACACCATTTTTTTCACATAATGCTTTTTCTTTTGGTTTAATCGCTCTTGATGCATTAGTTACATCTGGGTGATTAACACCTACACCAGCGCAGAACAATTTCATTCCACCACCAGTACCTGTACTTTCGATTACAGGGGTTTTAAACTTCCCACTTTTACCGAATTTTTCTGCAACCACTGTTGCGTAAGGATATACAGTCGAAGATCCTACAATTTTGATTTGATCTCTTGAGTAACTAGTTGTTGTAAAACTTAATACTAAAAGAAATCCAAATATTACACTTATTACTTTTTTCATAATTCTCCTTTTTAGATTCATATGCGAACTATATAGATTTGATTCTTAAATATTTTATTAAAGGAAGGTTAAACTTTTGTTACAACCACTAACTTTTTAGTTGTATTATAGTGAGTTGAATTTGATATCTATTGTTGTTCCTTGATTTTCTACACTATTAATATCCATTTCAGCTCTATGTTGCGAAACTAAATGTTTAACAATAGCTAAACCAAGCCCAGTTCCTCCAACACTACGACTTTTGCTAGGATCAACTGTAAAAAATCTCTCTGTGATTCTATGCAAAGATTCTTTTGGTATACCTATTCCCTGATCTGCTATTGAAACAATATTAAGTTCACCATCTTTTTTTGCTGAAATTGTAATTTCTTTATTTTTGTCACTATATTTAATTGAGTTATCAATAAGGTTTGTAAAAATTTCAATTAATTTATCTCTGTCACCAATTATTTTAAAATTTTCAATTTTATTAAATTCAATTTTAATATTATTTTTACTAATTATTTTTTCGTATGTTTTAATTACATAATCTAACAATTCTATTAAATCTATCTCATGAGTTGGCCTTATGTGCTCTTGCAGTTCTATTTTTGATAATGATAATAAATCTCTAATCAAATTTTCCATTCTTTCTGATTGAGATATCATTACTGGTAGCAAATTGTTTATTTCTGAATTTTTTTTTAATTTTGAATTGTCATCAAAGGTCTCAAGGCCCATTTTAATTGACTGTAATGGTGTTCTAAGTTCATGAGAAACATTAGCTACAAAATCTGATTTTAGCTGCTGGAATTTATGGAATTCAGTTAAATCTCTCATTAGCAGCACGCATGATTGTTCATCAAAAAAAATGTTATTGTGATCTAAATAAGCAGTGATATTTAATCTTTGAGTTGCTTGATTTCTGATTTCAATTTCAAAATCTGTAACATTTGTTCCTTGAAAAGCTTTATCAATAGAATTTAGAAGATCTGGATTACGTAAAAAGCCACTAATATTTTCATTTAGCTTTATTTGAAAAAGTTTATTTGAGGAAATGTTGCTAAAAATAATTTTTTTACTTTTATCTAATATGATTACTGCTTCTGGAATATAATTTAGTAAATCATACAAATTATTTCTGTAATCTTTGCTTTCAACAATTTTAACTGTTTCTTTTTCAGAGTTTTCTTCAGTATTAATTCCAAAAACTCTTTCTTTTTTTAAGAGAAAGAAAGTTAATAATCCAATTATTATTAATAAAATTATTGTTAACAAGTCCACTACTTTACTCTGCCATAAATATCTTGATATCTAACTATATCCGTTTCTTTCAATATTGATCCTACTTGGGCTTCCATAATTTTAACTGGTTTTTGTCCAGGATTTTGAACTCTATGAATGGCTTCTAATGGAATAAATATATGCTCTCCAGGTTTTTTAATAATCGTCTCTTTGTTTAGAGTTATTTTGGCATTCCCTTGGTTAACCAACCAATGTTCAGCACGGTGATGATGTTTTTGCAAACTTAGTATTCCTTTTGGTTTTACATAAAGTTCTTTAATTAAAAACTCTTTACCTTCAAATAGGTTTGTGTATCTACCCCATGGTCTGTAATAAACATTTTTCTTCTTAATGTATTTGTTTTTATTTTTGGCATACATTTTTAAAATTTCTTTCCAACTTCCAAGATCTGACCAAGGTATATCTAGTTTGATTGCATTAATTTCTTTAGTTTTTTCAAGAATTGCATAATCAAAAGATTTAGCAGTTGCTTTTATAAATGAGGCTTTATTTAAATGATAAGTATTTGATTTATATTTTGCCTTATTAACAGCCGTTACACAATTTCTGTATATTGTTGGGTTGTATTTTTTAAAGTTATTGATGATTGAATCTTTTCGAAGATAAAACATTCCTGAGTTCCAATATCCATTTTTTTTTATAATTTCTTTTGCTTTTGCTTCTTTAGGTTTTTCAATAAATCTTGTTACTTTATTAATATTTCCTTTAATTTTTTTAGTTAAGAAATAACCGTAATCACTTGTTGGCGATTTTGGTTTGATACCAAACACAAATATATTATTTTCATTAAGATTGGACTTATTTTTATTGATGGCCTTATTAAATATATTCATCTTCTCAATCAAATGATCGGATGTAAAAAACATTAGTGGCTGATTATCAGGAATATCTTTTATTAAAGCTGTGCTTAAAATAGCTGGAGCCGTATTTCTTTTAGCTGGTTCAATAACAATTTTATATTTACTGATTTTATTTTTTCTTAGATGTTGCTTAACTTTGCTTAGATATTTTTTGTTTGTGCTTATAATTGGTGCATCATAAATGGATGCTTTTGTTCTCTCTAAAGTTTTTCCAAGTAAAGTCCAATTACCAAAATCAATAAACTGTTTTGCTTGATGATTTTTAGAATTTGGCCAAAGACGGGTACCAGCACCGCCACATAAAATAACTGGTCTTATTTTCATTAAATCTCAGAATAGTCTTTAACTTCTTTTTTCTTACCAGGATGAGTTGGAGCACCTAAATATGCTGGTCCAACCGTTTGAGCATATTTCCACAAAGTACCTGATCCAAAATCAGATTTTTTAGCTTTCCATTTTCTTCTTCTTGAAGCTAATTCTTTTTTAGAAAGTCTTACATTGATAGTTCCTTTTTTTGCGTCAATATCAATGATATCTCCGTTCTTTAATAGGCCTATAGGACCCCCTAGAGCAGCCTCAGGGCCTACATGACCCACACAAAAGCCTCTTGTAGCACCAGAGAACCTTCCATCAGTTATAAGAGCTACTTTCTCCCCTTTTCCCTGACCATAAATTGCACCAGTTGTAGACAACATTTCTCTCATACCTGGACCTCCAACTGGTCCTTCATATCTAATAATAATTACGTCACCATCATTATACTTTCTGCTTTGCACAGCTTTCATAGCGCTTTCTTCATTATCAAAGCATCTTGCTTTTCCAGTAAATTGTAATTTTTTAAGTCCTGCAACTTTAACAATTGCTCCCTCTGGAGCTAAGTTACCTTTTAATCCAACAACACCACCTGTTGGGGATAACGGATCTTTATAAGATCTCATTACTTTTTGTTTAGGATTAAATTTAATATTTTTTAAATTTTCTTTCATGGTTTTACCTGTAACAGTCATACAATCTCCATGAATATATCCACCTTCATATAAAGTTTTTAAAAGCATTGGCACACCACCTGCTAACCACATATCTTTTGCAACATACTTTCCACCAGGTTTTAAATCTGCAAGATAAGGTGTTCTTTTAAATATTTTTGCAACATCCATTAAATCAAATTTAATTCCTGCTTCATTAGCAATAGCTGGTAAATGGAGACCTGCATTTGTAGATCCACCAGTTGCAGCAACAATAGTTGCAGCATTTTCTAAAGCTTTTCTTGTTACAATATCTCTTGGTTTAATTTTTTTCTGTAAAAGGTTCATAACCATTTTGCCACTTTCTTTTGCATACTTATCTCTTTCCTCATAAGGAGCAGGCGTTCCTGCTGAATAAGGTAATGCTAAACCAATTGCTTCGGACACACATGCCATTGTGTTAGCAGTAAACTGACCACCACAAGCACCCGCACTTGGACAAGCAACTAATTCTAATTTTCTAAGTTCCGCTGCTGACATTTGACCTGATGAGTGTTTTCCAACTGCTTCAAATACATCTACTACAGTTACATCTTTTCCTTTGTAAGTACCTGGAAGAATTGATCCTCCATAAATAAATACACTTGGTACATTAAGTCTAACCATTGACATCATTAAACCTGGTAATGATTTATCACAACCAGCAATACCAACTAATGCATCATAACAATGTCCTCTAACAGTAAGTTCAGCGGAGTCTGCAATAACTTCTCTTGAAATTAATGAAGATTTCATTCCTTCGTGACCCATTGCGATCCCATCAGTAACAGTAATTGTACAAAATTCTCTTGGTGTTCCACCATTTGCTCTAACGCCTTTTTTTACTGATTGTGCTTGTCTCATCAATGCAATGTTACAAGGCGCTGCTTCATTCCAAGTTGAAACAACTCCAACAAAGGGTTTTGCTACATCTTTTTCTGTTTCACCCATTGCATAGTAAAAAGATCTATGTGGTGCTCTATCTGGTCCTAATGATGTATGTCTACTTGGAAGTTTCTTTTTATTAAATTTTGCCATTATATACCCTTTATTGTTACTAATATTTTTTCAATATCATTCTTTAAGTTATTATAATTAGTTTTTTCTTGTTCAACAATCTCTTTTGGTGCACGATCTATAAAACTTTTATTCTCTAATCTTTGAGAAATTTTATTCATTTCTTGTTCTAATTTACTTTGTTTAGTTGTTAAGTTTTCTTTGATAAGTTTTAAATCCACATCTTTATTAAAATAAATTTTAAATAATTCACCTGAGACAACCATTGTTGCGGCAGGTTTTTCTAAATCATCATCAAGTATATTATTTATTCTTCCAAGTTTTTTTAAAATAACTTCATTTTTATTAATAAATTCTTTTTGATTGTCATTGATACCTTTAACTGAAATATCAATAAATGACCCTGGGCTAACATTTAGCTCATTTTTAAAAGATCTAAGCTCTGAAATTATATTGATGATATTTTCTACCTGCTCAGTACTATTATCTTTATTAACCTCTCCTGTTACCCAATTTTTATGCATCAAATAATCACTACCATTCTTATCAAATTGGTCTTTGAGCCATATTTCCTCTGTTACAAACGGAATAAACGGATGAAGTAAGATTAAAATTTGTTTGAATACGTAAGATGATACTTTTTTAACCTCAGCTTTTGCATCATTATCATCTGAAAAAAGAATAGTTTTAGATAGCTCCAGATACCAATCACAATATGAGTGCCAAGCAAACTGATAAGCATTTTTTGCGGCTTCATCAAATCTATAATCTTCAAGATTTTTTTGAATTTTATTTTTTGCTTCTATTAACTCTGAATATATCCACTTATTAATATTTACATTTAAATTTGGTAGCTGATCAATATCTTTAAAATCACATTCATTTGTTATTAAAAAATTATTGGCATTCCACAATTTATTTAAAAAATTTCTATAACCTTTAACTCTATCTTCAGATAATTTTACATCTGTTCCAGGTGATGCCATTGAAAGTAAAGTAAATCTTAACGCATCAGCACTATATTTTTCAATTAAATCTAATGGATCAATCACGTTTCCTTTTGATTTAGACATTTTCTGTCCTTTTTCATCTCTTACAAGCGCGTGAACATATATGTCTTTAAACGGTTCTTTATCTAAAAATTCTGTTCCAAACATAATCATTCTTGCAACCCAGAAAAAAATAATATCAAAACCGGTTACCAATACTGAAGTTGGATAAAATTTCTTTAAATAATCATCGTCTTCTGGCCACCCCAAAGTAGCAAAAGGCCATAAACCAGATGAAAACCAAGTATCCAAAACATCAGGATCTCTATTTAGCTCTACTTCTTTTTTGTAAAATTCTTTTGCTTGAGACTTTGCTTCTTCTTCATTTATAGCTACAAAAATTTTATTATCAGGTCCGTACCATGCTGGTATTTGATGTCCCCACCACAGTTGCCTTGAAATACACCAAGGTTCAATATTGTTCATCCATTGAAAATACGTTTTTGACCAATTTTCAGGAAAGAAATTTGTTTTTTTTGAATTAACAACTTCTTTAGCTTTAATAGATAATTTACCAGCATCAGCAAACCATTGTTCTGTAAGAAAAGGTTCAATTATAGAATTAGATCTATCTCCATAAGGAACTTTATTTTTAATATTTTCTTCTTTTACAAAAAATTCTTTTTCTTTCAGTTCTTTTAAAATTCTTTTTCTAGCTTCAAATCTATCAAAACCTACGTAATGCTTAGGAGCATTTTCATTTATTTTACCTTCCTCAGTAAAAATATTTATTATTTCTAGATTGTTTCTTTGACCGACATCATAATCATTAAAATCATGAGCAGGAGTAATTTTCAATGCTCCAGTGCCTTGTTCAGGATCAGCATAATCATCTTCTATAATTTTTATTTTTCTACCAACAATTGGAATAGTTACTGTTTTGCCGACAAATGATTTAAACCGATCATCTTTTGGATTAACAGCTATAGCAGTATCACCCAACATTGTTTCAGGTCTTGTGGTTGCTATAGTTATAAATTCACTAGTTCCATCTATAGGATACTTAATATAGTAAATTTTTGAATTTACCTCTCTTTGATCTACCTCTAAATCTGAAATAGCTGTTTTAAGTACCGTGTCCCAGTTTACTAATTTCTTATCTTTGTAAATTAAACCTTTATTGTAAAGTTCTACAAAAACTTTAATCACTGATTTAGATAAGTTTTCATCCATTGTGAAAGCATTTCTTGACCAGTCACAAGAACAACCAAGTTTTTTTAATTGATTAATTATTATGTCGCCATATTGCTCTTTCCATTCCCAAACCTTTTCAATAAACTTATCTCTACCAATCTCATTCTTATCTATCTTTTCAGAAGTGAGTTTTTTCTCTACTAAGGCTTGCGTTGCAATACCAGCGTGGTCAGTTCCTGGTTGCCATAAAGTTTCATAATTATTCATCCGATGATAACGAACTAATAAATCTTGAATAGAATTATTTAATGCGTGCCCCATATGAAGACTACCAGTTACATTTGGTGGAGGAATTACTATTGAAAATTTTTTAGAATTTTCTTTTGGTTTAAATAATTCGTTTTTTTCCCAATATGAATAAATCTTATTTTCAACTTCAGAATGGATATATTTATCGTTACTCATTGATTTTAAAGTTTATAATTTAATAATCCTATTTAACAATAATCAATTTGGAACGTTATTTAATAGACTAATATAAAATATTTAATATAAAAAGGCCTGAAGCTATTCGTCTAAAACAAGAAGGCAACGTGGCGGAATGGTTACGCAGAGGATTGCAAATCCTTGTATCCCGGTTCGATTCCGGGCGTTGCCTCCAAAAAAAAATGTTGTTTTAGTTTTAAAAAAAAGTAAGTTGTGATTTTTACATTCCTCGGTAGCTCAGTTGGTAGAGCAGTTGACTGTTAATCAATTGGTCGCAGGTTCGAGTCCTGCCCGAGGAGCCAAAAAAATTAATCTAGAATTATTAAGAGTAAACATTTAACCAAAGGGGTCCCATTTTGGTTACGATTAAACTGCTTTAGAAATATTTGATCCTGAAATTTGTAATGTTTTGTTAAATTTTAATTTTTGATCAGCATTAAGTTCTGAATAAACTTTTGCTAAAAAATTATAATTAACATTCATATGTCCTTCTTGGGATTTTTCTAAATTAACTAAATATTCTGAAAAATCTTCAAAGAAATAATTGATTGGCACTTTTAAATAATTTGAAAGTTGAAGTAGCCTAATGGAACTTACTCCATTAGTTCCTTTTTCATATTTTTGAATTTGTTGAAATGTTACGTTAATTGCTTTTGCTACTTTTGTTTGGGTTAAACCTAAAGCCAATCTTCTTAACTTAAGTTTGTTCCCTAAGTGTTTATTGAAATTATCTTCCATTAAGACCCCTCTTAATTAAATTTTAAAAGTCTATTGAACAAATTTATTTCAACTACTGCAATAGAAAAATTTATTTTTTTTATTAAAAAAACCAAAAAAACTAAAATCCTGTCAAGCAATTGTTAGTATTAGATTGAATATAAATTCTACAAGATTTGGCTTAAGAAGAGCTTAGTACGATCACTCTTTGGATTGGCAAAAAACTCTTTTGTGTCAGCTTTTTCTACTATCATACCCTCATCCATAAAGATCATTTTGTCTGCAACTTCTTTTGCAAAACCCATCTCATGTGTAACCACAATCATTGTCATACCTTGATTGGCTAAATCAACCATTACATCTAAAACTTCCTTAATCATTTCAGGGTCAAGGGCTGATGTTGGTTCATCAAACAACATAATCTTTGGTTCCATACATAGTGCTCTCGCGATTGCGACCCTTTGTTGCTGACCACCAGATAATTGACCTGGAAATTTCTGAGCTTGATCAAGTATTTGAACTCTTTCTAAATGTTTTAATGCTAATTCCTCTGCATCTTTTTTGGGCATTTTTTTTACCCAAATAGGAGCTAGTGTGCAGTTATCTACAATAGATAAATGTGGGAATAAGTTAAATTGCTGGAATACCATTCCAACTTCAGCTCTAATTTGCTCAATATTTTTTGTATCTTCAGTTAAAGTATTACCATCAACAATAATATCTCCTTGTTGGTGTTCTTCTAATCTGTTTATGCATCTAATTAATGTTGATTTACCAGAACCAGACGGTCCGCAAACAACTATTTTTTCTTTTGGTTTAACTTCTAAATTTATATCTTTTAGTACTTGGAAGTCACCAAACCATTTATTTACATTTTTAATTTGAATAATACTATCAGACATAATTATCGCTCTGTTTTATATTTTTGTTCTAAATTATAGCTATACTTACTCATTGCATAACAAATAATCCAGAAAATTATTGCTGCAAATACATAGCCTTCCATTGCAAATCCTAACCATTCTGGATTAGTTTTTGCTAAATTTAACATTCCAACTATTTCTAATAAACCAACTACAAATATCAAAGGTGTATCTTTAACTAACGCTAAGAAAGTATTAGCAATGCCAGGAATTACTAATTTAAGTGCTTGAGGTAAAATCACAAATATATGCATCTTCCAATATCCCATACCCAGTGATTTAGCAGCTTCGTATTGGCCTCTTGGTAAAGCTTGTAAGCCTCCTCTTATTACTTCTGCAACATATGCAGCTTCAAATAATGAAATTGCAATAATTGCTCTAACTAATTTATCTATGAAAAAATCTTCCGGTAAAAACATTGGAAACATTACAGCTGACATAAATAAAACTGTAATTAATGGTACCCCTCTCCAGAACTCAATAAATCCTACAGATATATATCTAATCAAAGGCAAATCAGATCTTCTTCCTAAGGCAAAAGCCATCCCTATAGGAAAACAGAAAATTAAACAGAAGAAAGAAATAATGAATGTTAGAGATAATCCTCCCCAAGCTCCAGTTTCAACCCAATTTAAACCTTCAAGTTTACCAAGTTCAATCAACTCTTCATAAAAAACAAAGTATTTAAGAACTATGTAAATTGTTAATGGTACAATTAAAAAATAATAAAATTTAAATCTACTAGGAATAAAAAATCCAAGAATAATTGAAATAACTGCAGCAATTATACCGTAAGAAAAATCAAAAAATACTGGACCACCTGATATAAAAAAGAAAATAAATAAGAATGCTATAAAAGGATAAATAACTACATAGTATAAAGTTAAATACTTTTTAAATTTCTCTGTAGCAAAGTAACCTACTGAACCAAGTAAAGCCAAAGAAATAAAAGATAAATTTATTCTCCATTGTTCAGCATTTGGATACATTCCATACATAAATCTATTAAACCAAACTTTAATATATGTCCAACATGCACCAGTTCCAGAACAAACATCCTTGCTATCTCCTACAAAACTAGCATCAACAAAAAACCAACTTAGAATTGGTGGTGTTGCTTTAATTATGACAAAAATAATCAATAATGAAAGAACAGCGTTAAAACCATTGGTATTAATATTTTTGTTTAGACTGTCTAAAAATTTATATCCACTATGTTCAATTCTAATAAAGTGAAGACCTATAAATCCAATCACTAAAGGTACAACAAAACTTAACAAAGTTGGTAGGAAACCTGTGATGTTAACATTAAAAAATGAATTCAAAAATACATCCAATACACTAATAAAAAATAACAAAGAACCTAAATACAAAAATGTATTCAAATTTTCTTTATCAGGTCTTAAAAAATTAATTTTTGACATTTATTTTTCCTTAATAGCAATTTTTTTATTATACCAATTCATTAATATAGAAATTGATATACTCAAACTTAAGTAAGTAAGCATAGTAATAGAAACAATCTCAATAGCTTTTCCTGTTTGCATTAGAGCTGTACCAGCAAATACTAAAACTAAATCTGGATAAGCAATAGCTGCTGCTAATGATGAATTTTTTGTTAAGTTCAAATATTGGTTAGTAGTTGGCGGGATAATAATTCTTAAAGCTTGAGGCATAACCACTAATTTTAAAACTTGATTTGGATTTAAACCGATAGATGCAGCGGCCTCTTTTTGTCCTTTTCCAACACCTTGAATTCCAGCTCTTACACATTCTGCAATAAAAGTTGCTGTATATAATGCTAAAGATAAAGTTAATGCAATTAATTCAGGAGGCAAACTTACACCACCTTCATAAATGAATGATGTAGTTGCAAGTTGTTTTAATTTTGGAATTTCAAAAGAAAGACTTACACCACCTATAACAAAACTTAATAAAGGTAATATAAAAATTAACCCTAAAGATATCCATAAAACTGGTAACTGTTTACCTTCATTTTGTTGAACCTTTCTTGCATGAATTCTTATAACTACAATTGCAATTATTGCTGCTATTATTGAATAAAAGAAAACATTAAAGTTTTCCCAAACAAAAGCTGGGACATACAGACCTTTAATAGTTAAAAAGAAAACACCAAACATTGCATCAGCATCTTGAGGCAAAGGCAAAGCTCTTAAAGCTGCAAAATACCAAAAAAATATCTGTAAAAGTAATGGAATATTTCTAAAAAATTCTACATAGAAAGCTGCAAATTTATTAATAAGATAATTTGGTGAAAGTCTTGCAACACCTACTATTACCCCAAGTATTGTTGCAAATATAATTCCAATAACAGAGACTAAAATTGTATTTAATAATCCAACTAAATAAGCTCTAAAATATGAATGAGATCCATCATATTCAATTAATGAAAACTGAACATCAAATGAAGATTCTTGAGATAAAAAACCATAACCAAAATCAATACCTCTATTTTCCATATTGACTTGGGCGTTGTAACTAAAGAAACCAAAAACTAGTATAACTGCTAAAACTGTAACTAACTGAGGAACTATTTTTTGTAATTTGAAGTTCATTTAAGAGCTTATAAAAAAAAGGGCTAGAAAAATCTAGCCCTTTTTAATTAGTTAAATATGCAATTATCTTGCAGGTGGTACGTAAAGAATTCCACCTTTAGTCCATAATTCATTCGGACCTCTGTCTGGTAAAATTCCAGTGTCAGCTATATTTCTTTTGTAGCTTTCACCATAGTTACCAACTTGCTTGATAATTCTTAAGCTCCACTCATTGTCTAGACCAAAAGCAGCACCTAATTCACCCTCAGCACCAACTAATCTTTTTACAGCTGGGTTATCTGAAGTTTTCATAGAATCTGCATTAGCTGAAGTAATTCCATACTCTTCAGCTTCGATCATAGCATTTAAAGACCATCTAACGATATCTTCCCATACTGAATCACCTTGTCTAACAACTGGTCCTAAAGGCTCTTTAGAAACAGTTTCAGGTAATACAATGTGATCATCTGGGTTAGTCATTTTAGTTCTTTGTGCAGCAAGACCTGATTTATCAGTAGTGTAAGTATCACATCTACCTGCATCATAAGCAGCTACGACTTCGTCAGCTTTTTCGAAAGCAACTGGCTCATAAGAAATTCCTTTAGAGTTAAAGAAGTCTCTCATGTTTAACTCAGTTGTTGTACCAATGTTTGTACAAGCTGAGATACCATCTTTGAATTGGCTTGTTGAAGTAATACCAGAACTTTTTCTAACCATGAAACCTTGACCGTCGTAGAAGTTTACTCCAACGAAAGTAAGTCCGATATCAGCATCTCTAGAAAGAGTCCAAGTTGTGTTTCTTGATAAGATATCAATTTCACCAGAAGTTAAAGCTGTAAATCTTTCTTTAGCACTTAATGGTGTAAACTTAACTTTGTTTGCATCACCTAGTACTGCAGCAGCTACAGCTCTACATACATCAACGTCGATACCAGTCCAATTTCCTGCTGCATCAGCATTAGAAAATCCTGGAAGACCTTGAGATACTCCACATCTTACAAAACCCTTCTTTTGAGTGTTTTTAAGTGTTTTAGATTTTTTAGCAGCCATAGTTTCTGTTGTAAAAGTAAACAACACTGCGACCATTGCTACTAAAGAAGTTAATTGTTTTAAGTATTTAAACATTATTCTTCCTTTTAGTTATTATTATTTGTTAACAAATAATTCAAAACTTAGTTTTGAATTCGCAGGATTAAAACATTTTAGAAAAACTACTTCAAGAGAAAATTATGGTCAAAAGACCAAGAAATGGCGCGCCCTGAAGGATTCGAACCTACGACCCTCGGTTTAGAAATTTGATGAGTGATCCTAAACCAAAGAACACGTTATTAATTTTGCTTTATTCTTTCTAAATAACTGACGAACTTAATGACAGTTAATAATAAAGTTATCCTATCAAATCATGGATTCTGCGTCCACTGTTTCGTCATACAGTCGTCAATCAACTACAACGAGTCTTTTGATATATCTTGTGTGTATAGGAATTATTCCGTCTATATCTTTGACGATATTGAATCCGAAAGTCGTCCTGCTGTTGCAGGACTAATGGATCCTAAACGATACCAAATTTTGAATCTTTTTCTAAGGTTAATATGGCTTTGTACAGGAAGGAGTCCCAACTGCTTTAGGTTTATACAAACGTTCACAAAGTTATTGCTGTTAAAAAGTTCTTCGTTTTAATTGTTAGTGCCAAAAAAAAATATTATAATTTTTTTTAAAATGAGAAAAAAAGAAACTAAAAAGGTTGAAAATAATAAAACTCCACTAGCAATTATTTTTGGAGCTATTGTGATAGCTTCAGCAATTTATATTTCAAATCCAAGTGAAGAACGAAAAGCTTACAATAGATGTTTAATAGATGAAGAATATTCTGAATGTTCATCAAGCGCTTGTAGAAAAATGATAAGAGAAGATTGCAAAGAAGCAATAGAATATTATCTCGATCGTTAATACATTTTTAATTCTCACACGGATACATGTCTTGCATTCCCCAAATATATAATAATGGTACTAACGCTTTATTAACGTCTTCACTAGTCTCACTTTTAATTCTATTAGCTTCAGTTTGAATCATCTCAACTGCATGTTCCATGCTAAATTTAATATCATCTGGAGGACAATAGAGCTGTTCATTTTCAGGTTTCTCAATGTACATGTATCTAGAATGAGATAGGTTGCCGTTTATAATTCCTCTCAAATACCATTTGGCACTTGTTTCATCTGATAATATTAGTTCTTTAAACTCACCATAAGTCATGAAACTGTGAGCGTTAGTAGTTAATGATATTATAGCTAGAAATGTTAATAATAATTTTTTCATTTATAAAAAATCTTGCATTATATTTTTTTCAACAGTCCAAATACTTTTAAAAGTGTAATTAAATATTCCTTCTGTGACTACCAAAGTTGCGTGGGTATCACAAAGTAATATGAAACCTTTTCCAACGCCAGAATGTGCTATTCCTCTTCCTCTTGTTGCTGCTCCTATTGGTGTTTTATCTACTGCATGCCAACTTCCACATCCACAGTTATATGTTTTATCTTTCATCAATGTGCTTAATGACTGATCAGGAGGAAATAATTCTTCACTAGCTAATTCGTTTTGCAATTCATTTAATGATTTGATTATTTTCATTTATTTTTTTTCTTCCACTTCTTAATATCTTTATCAATAGATTGCTGAATATCTATGTCTGCTCTACATTCATAATAAATATCACTCTGTTTAAATTTGTTTGATGTCATGCTCCTAGCTAAATCACCACAGTATTTGTGTTCTTTAGAATTAACAATCATATCTATCCATCCTCCATAATCTGAATAAGCACTCCCCCCAAACAACAAACTAAGAACCAGGATCGATAGGAGTTTTTTCATAGTTATACAATTTTTAAAATATATCACATTGATAATACCAAATTGCAGGACTTTTATCGTCTGGACCTTTAAATCCTTTTTCTACCATTTTACCATTTTTTTTATTAAAAATTGATTCAAAAATCCAACCCTCATCGTCTCGCCATATCAAAGTTATAGAATTATCTAATATTTTCGGATTTTCTTTTAATAAGTATTCAACACCATCAATAAAAAAATTGTTTTTTTTTAATTCATAAAAAAGTTTAGTATTTGATAATTTTTCAGTTTTTATCTCTTCTTGACATATAAAATTAAAATCATTTGCATAACCACTCCCACTCAACAACAAACTAAAAACCAGGATCGATAGAAGTTTTTTCATTTTATAGATCTTTGCCTCTTTCATTTAATCTTTTGTAGTACTCTCTTTGTCTCAATCTTTTTTCCTCTAATTGTGATTTAGTTAAATTAGCATAAATTTTTTTATCATAAGCAGATTTTTCTTCCTTACTCATATTATCTCTAATTTGTTTAGTAGAAGCTCTATTTCGTAGTGTTTCTAGATCAATTTTCTTCGATTTAAATTCTTCAATACTTTGCTGAGTAGAATGTTTAAATATTTTTTCTAAATTAATTCTTTTACCTACCTGATAAAATTTTAGACCAGGTCTATCTGTTTCTTTTCTTGTTAATAATGCATTTTTTTTATTAGGATTAAGTTTTCCCTCTCCTCTAAAATCTTTTTTTGTCCAAGTTGGATGTTTATCAATTATTTTTTGAATTTCTTCATTACTTCTAAGCACCCATTGATTTGTTCCTTTAGGATTTCTATTATAATTATCAGCCATTCTCTTAGTTTATCTCCACATGTTCTAACTCTAAAGCTTCAGGATGAAGTTTATTATAATATTTTTTTCCAAATTTTATTGAGCTTACCTGATCGTATTCAGGAGACTTAAATCTCTTCAGTATTTCTTCCCATGTTTCATTTTTATATACTTCGGTCCAAATATCTTTTGTCATTTCATTAAGTTTTTCTTTAAGATGTTTAATGTCTAGTTTGTCTTTTTCACTATAGTTAAATTGATCCAATAAATATATTACATCATTTGCTGCAATACTTGTGACTGACTCGAAGTTTAATAATAAACAGATTTTCTCTTTTTTAAAAAGTAATACATAGGCAGTGTTCCAACAAAAGTCCTCATTAATAAGATTTTCAAATTTAAAAAGTACATCAAACTTTTTATTCATGTTTTCAAAAAACTCACCTGAGGAGATTAAGTCCTTTAAATATAACTCAAATAAACCATCTTGATCATTTACGTCATTGTAATCCTTAATGCATGGAACAATGTAATCTTTAATAAAATGAGCCTGGACTTCTGCTTTAAAATTTTTCAATAATTCTAAAAATTTCTGTGGATCAAAATTTTCATAAGTGTGATCTATCTTTTTCATCTATAAATTAAAACCATACTTATAATTATTATATGTAAGTATAATCTTCATCGTCTTGTTTAATCTTATAATTTTTTAATTCTTTTTTAAATTCACCTTTTTGAAAATATCCTCTTAGTATTTTTCCATCACCATATCTGAACGTTCCTAATCCATGTATTTCATGATTTTTATACTCTCCAATGTATTTATCACCATTTTTAAATTCATACTCGCCCCAACCATTCATTTGTCCCTTTTCCCAAGTTCCTATGTAAGTACCAGATTTATGATTAAAATATTTACCATGGCTGTAATAATTTCCATTCTTCCAATAACCGCTATAAATATCGCCATCTGGAAAATACATAGTTAAGAATCCTTGAGGTATATAAAAAAAACTATCACCATCATTTCCAATGAATGAGATCCATTCTGATGAATTTTTTTCTTCTTTAAGAAATACTCTACAAGATCCTTTTACTTTTGCTCCATTTAAAAATTTAAGTTTCTTAGAATTGGTATTAAAAATACCTTCAAACGGTAAAGTATTTTTGTCTGAGAGTTTTTTCCAAGCAAAGGTTAATTCTGAATGTTTTTCCCAGGCTTTATAAAATTCTGCTCTATCTTTGCTCATCTACCAAATTTATAACACAAAGCTTTGCTAATATAAATTATGCTTAAAAGATGCTATTTTTTAACAATTATATCTATTTTAATTACTAACCTTGGTTATGCTGAAAATAATGATCGAACAAAAATGTTTGAATCTTGTGCAGATGAATTATTTGTAGCTCATTTTGGAAATCAACTAGAAGATTATCTTTCTCTTTCAGTTAAAACTAAAATTGACCAAAGCCAACATTATGAATGGCTATTTGAAGATTGCGAAAAACAAGCTAACAAGAAACCTATTTCATTTAATTTAAAGAACTCTCTTTACCAAGAAGATCTAGACGCAATCACACCTATTGTTTTTGAGCGATGTGCAGATGAACGTTATGTACTTGAATTTGGTGATACATACAGTCATTTTTTAGATTTAAAACTTCAAGATAAAATGAAACAACAAATTGAATATGAGTGGTTTGTGGAAGCTTGTGAGGATGAATACAGAGCCTATCCTACTAAATTTAAATTAAAGTATTATTAACTAAGATCTAATTTTAAAAAACTATTTGTTAATCAGTTTTTTAATGTTCTATCTAAAATTTTTTACATTTACCAAATGTTGTATTTGCACCACCTGCATCTGTATAATCAATTTCGTAAAAATTTCCTGTGTCTAGATTTACCTTATGGAAGCTTTGATCTTTATAACCCTGTATTCTAGGATTAAATGTAAAAGAAATAATTGATCCATTGATTACAATGTTTTTTACACCATCCAATTCATATGTATCTTCAAAAACTTTACCATTTTTTATTTCATAAAGTGTTTTGCTTTGTGGAAGTAATTCTCCTCTATTGTTTTCATATTGGCAAATGTAAGATACCTCTTTTGCATAAGCACTCCCCCCAAACAACAAACTAAGAACCAGGATCGATAGGAGTTTTTTCATCAATTTATTCTACGGTTACAAAGCAAAGTAACATCTTGAACTACTCTTTTTGTTATTTTTTTTTTCTCTAATTTTAATAATCTATCTACACAGTTTGATAATTGATCATTTTTTGAACTAAGAATGATCGCTATACTAATAATTAAAGATGCAAGTATTATTGCTATAGAAAACTGATAATCTTTCATAATCCTAGATTACCAAATCCTGAACAGAGAGTCTAATTGCTATTAAATATAAACGTATATTAGATTTTTTTAGGTAGAAATATTCCTAATCCTCTAAAGAATTCTGGGCTAGGTTTATTCCTTGCCTCCTCTAATCTTTCTAACGTCTTATCTTCATCAAGCAGATATAATACTTCCTTTTCTATTTCAGGAAACTTTATGTCTAATTTTAGAGGTACCACCCTTTTTCTCAAATTAGGTTTAGATTACTGCTCTACGTAATACATTGATTGTCTTAGTTAGAGTTATAGATGGCAAAATATTTTAAAATTTTTTTTCTAATTTTGTACAGGGAATTTCCCATAAACGATTAAAATTGTATTGTTTTCCACTACCAGTCCAAGGTTCAGTAGATCTATAAAAACCTAAATATCCTTTCACTCTCTCAAGCTGAATAGTGTATATGTGCGTTTTAATATATTTATCTTCATCCCACCCATCCGAGACTCGAAGATGGGTGTCATAACTTGTGGTAGCTTTATCTAATCCTCTACCCATTCCTTCAATTTTATAGTCATCAATAAAATCTACTTTAAATTTAATTTTATTTTTTTTTGAAGGCTCAACTATCTCAATCATTTTTTTATTAATTTTTATATAAAGACGTTCTACATCTGATCCACATTCCAAACTAATTTTAAGAGCATAAGCGTTCCCACTAAAAAACAAACTAATAAACAGGATCGATAGAAGTTTTTTCATTTTGTATTCACTTTATAAATTGGCATTTATTGGACACAGTTGCGTTGCATTAATATTCATAGCTTTTGTTGTTCCACCACAATTATAATAACAAATTTTACCAAGTCCTGATTTTGCTTCACTCGTTTTAAAGCATATACTTGACTTTGTCGATGAGGGACTCAGTACACTATTTCCTGTTGTCATGCCCAACAAAGCTGCCCAGGCTTCTTGATCTCTAGATGCTTTGGCTTCTTCAGCAATTTTATTTTGAATATCTGTTGCTTGTTCTTGTATCTTGGCTTCTAATGATGCTCTTGACTCACTATCAAGTAAAGCGGCCTGACGAATTTCATTAATTTCTATCAACTTTAAGATACATTTTGCAAAATTTTCTGTATTGGGAGTAAATCCAATTTGTTCACATTTTTTTTTATTTTCTTCCATTATTTGTGCTTCATAGATTTCTTTAGCTATTTGTTTTTCTTTCTCTTCTTTAATTTTATTTTTTTTATACTCTTCATTTGTTAACTTAAGTTGATAATTCCAAATTTCATCTACGTATGAATTTGAAATTTCTTGATAGCCCAATCCTAAAGTCCAAATTGGATAGGTTGTGTAAGTTGTTCGAAAAACAAAGCATTTATCAGTTTTTTTTAACGACCTTATCTTCAAAATTCTCTCAAAACTTTCTTTTTCACATTTTGCTATAACTTTTTTCATAGCATCCTCTTCTGATATGAGGCTATCTTCAGCGAATTTATCAACCTTATAACCATAAGGATCTTGATCTTTATTTATTTGCCAGACGTCATAAGCAACAGCGTATGCATCCCAGTGATTTTTTTTTCCAGAAGTGTCTTTGCTACTATTTTTTTCTTTTGAAGTGTCTTTGCTACTATTAGAATTTACGTCTGGTTTTAATGCTTTATTACCTCCAGTTGTTTCACAACCGCTTAACAACAAACTAAGAAACAGGATCGATAGAAGTTTTTTCATTACCCTCCTAATAAAGCCCTTGGATCAAAGTTTAAAACAATCTCTTTCCATCTTTCGTAACCATTATTAGGTACCCTGAAAGGCTCACATAATTTTATGGCTCTTAGAGCGCTATCAGCTAAAACTTTGAAGTAAGCTTTATTTTCTTGATTTATATTTTCTTTATTTAGTATTTCAGTTTTTTCAACACTTCCATCTAACCTAAAATCAACTTTAATATTTACCACCAAGTCTTCACTGTAAGGTAGACCCATAGGAATACTCCAGCATCCAAAAATTTGAGATTTAATATCCTCTTCTTCAGCAAGTGTTAGAGATGATGAGTGAGTGTTACTATTTTTTTCTCCTATTTCTTTTTTTGATAGCTCTAAAAGATTTGCAATATTATTTGGATTAAAATGTTCTTTTTCACCAAAGGAAGACTGATCTAACGTTTTTGAATTAGCATTTTTACTAAACTCTTTTATGGTGTTATCACCAAATGCTATTTTTGAAACATAAAGTTCAACAGTTAAATCAGATAATCTTGCCATCTTAACCTTAGTACAGCTGTTTCCAAACATACTGTCATATGAGCCTTCCCTAGTTTTTGTAAGTCCTGGATCTAAATAAAAATCACGTCTGATAGTTCCTTTAAAAACTAAATCACCAAATAAATCTTTTGCAACAAAATATGCATCAACAAGTTTAACTTGTTGTTTATAGTTATTAGTTATTTCATACCTGATAAATATTTCATCGTACAAACTATCATTTTTACAGGACAAAAAGTTTAGCTTAAATCCAATTTGAGTTTCAGCAGGTATTCCCTCTTCCTCAAGTTTTTCATTATTTCCTAAGATATTCTTTAGAAAATTAGTACCATCAACATCTTTTTCAATATCATCTAGTCTTTTTTCTATATTATCTAATCTTTGTTTAACTGTTTCGGCAAAAGAACTTCCAATAAATAAGAAACAAATAACCATGATTGATAGAAGTTTTTTCATTTATAAACTAGGTCTTTGTTTACAATTAAATTTTTCTGAAACTATTTTGTTATTAGAAGATGCGTATATTCCAGCAACTCCATTTTTTCTGTTTACTTTCCAGTAAATTTTTTGACCGAACAAACTAGCTGTAACAGAATTAGCAGGATCTAGAACAATACTTGTTACCTCTTTAGAATTAAACTTATCTACTTTGGTGCATTTTGAGTCACCACCCATATTTACACAAAAATTTCCATCTTCAATATCAATCATAAAAAAGTCGTTACCACTCTCCTCAGTAAAATAACAATTGATATATAGCTCCTTAGAAAACAAACCAGCGTAAACATTTCCACTAAACAACAAACTAAGAACGAGGATTGATAGAAATTTTTTCACTAATCAGTTTTTTTAAAACCTTTAATGAAGAATAACAAAATAAAATATATTACAAACGGTAGTGCAATCATTTGAAATATATCTGTCCAGGTAAACCCAAATACATCGTCTTTATTTACGCTTCCAGAAAAGACATAATACAACGGTAGAATTAACCATAACCCTGCTAACGTAAAATAAATTCTCTTAAACCCTTTACCAAGATCTAATTTTGATTTTTTCATAATCCAAGATTACCAAATCCTGAACAGAGAGTCTAATTGGAATTGATTTTGGTCGTTGGGGTGAGCGCCCATGCTCATTTATAACTTTCTAATTTATTCTGTCCTGAACAAAAATTAGCAGTCCCCAACGTTATTTGTTTAAATTTTCAAAAGTCATCCGCAGCAGGTTTTTCACAACGTCTCTTTCAGCATCAGTTAATTGTGAAATAGCTTTTCCAGGTGCAACAGAATCTAAATTTAATTTTTTTATTTTTGGTTTTTCCCTTTGTTTTAAGTAATCAGTTATTGATATAACAGTTCCACCTTCTTTTAGACCAAGTGGAATTCTACGAATATAATCTTCGTCTTTAGTGTCCAGCCACTCTAAGAACGACTGACCTTCATTTTTTTCTTTGTTGTACTGATCTTGCAGTATTTCGATTATCTCATTTTCTACATCAAATCTTATGTCAGCTTCATCTTTAGCTAACTTAATTAGATCATCTCTTCTTAATTCTTTTTTTGTATTTTCTATATTTGAACGCATTAGTTATCAGTCCTTCCTTCGTTTAAAATTTTATCAATTAGTGCTTTATCTTTTTCGTCCTCTTCTCTTCTCTTTTCATATTTGTCAGCAACGCATCTTCTCCACCTTGAGGCATATTTATTTCTATCTATCTTTATTTCTTCGACGTCTCTATTAAGGGATCTAATCATGTCATTTTTGCAACCAACCTCATCCCATAAATTCTTTAATTGATCTGTTAATTTTGAATTGGTTGAAATCACTTCATCTAATTGAAGTTCTTTTCTATTTAACTGATATTCTAATTTTTCTATTTGATCTTCTAATTCGTATTTTTTCATTAGGTTTCTCCCATTAAATAACCTAGTCCAGAAGATCTAATTCTTTGCTTTTCTTTTTTATTATCTTCAAGCATCTTGAAAAATCTGTTGTCTTCCTCCGATCGCTTAACTGCAACTTTCGGAGGTAGTACAATGGGACTTGGATCAAGCTTTAAATCTTGTTTGAATATTTTTGTACGGTGGTTTGCTTTGTTCAAATTCTCTTTAAACGGTTTGACCTGAGTATTAGGTTTGTTTGGTTTTGCTAATATACGTCGACCTGTGTTCGATATTTTTTGTGTTTTAATGTTATCTCTTGGCTTAGAGTCCATTAAGTATCTAATCTCATCTGCATCTAAATCTCTTGTTTGCATCTCTTCAATCAGCAGATTTCTAACAATATCTCCACTTGGTTTTAGATCTTCTTTTTTTAGATCAGCTTCAGTTGGTTGTTTTGGTCTTTTTAAATAGCTCATCATTTGTTTGTATTCTCCAATTTTCATTTAATAATATTTTGTTGCTGCAGGTTCAGTTTCTGCTTCATCATATTCTGTTCTTGGTTCAGGAAACAAAGGTCTCCAATTAGTTCTAACGTCTATAATGGAATTTTTATTGAAGCCTCCATAATTCAAATTTTTCAAATTTTTTGACTGCTGGACTTCTTGTTTTTTTATTCTGTCTCTTCTTCGTTGTTTAGCTACTTCAAAAATATCATCTGTTATTTCTGCTATTTGTTCTTCATTTAATCTTTTATTTATTCTAGCTAATTGTCTAAGGTCATTGGTCAGTTTTAATTGATGACCGTTTCTAGCCTTATGGTAGTTGGTACTTGCCTCAGGAACATTGCGCCTTCTGTGTTTGGAACGTGAAACATTAACCGTGAATTTGTCCTTGTTTGGACGGTGTGTCTCTTGGCTACTATAAAAATATTCTGAGCCTTTTTTTATAAACTGTCCCTCTAGTTTTCCTGAGAGTCTTCTTTTTCTCAATGCTGACGGTGTTATTCCACATAACGTTGAATATTCTTTAGCACTAAATTTATATTTTAAATCCATAAAAGCGTTTTTATCACAACGTGAACGTTCACGCTTTAATCGGACGAAACTTTTTTATTTAACGTACAAAACTCTGTCGTGCTGTCGCAACATCTTAAAAAAGACACAACGACAACTACGACATATATCTTTTAGATATGAAATCTTAAGTAGCTTTGCCAATCAGCTAATCCGTTCAGTTTATCTGCCTGACCTTCCGTTATTTCAATATTTGAAACGATGGGATAATTTTCGTCATCATAGATATCTAAATAGAATTGAAAACCACCATGTTTTTTATGGTATTCGCTATTGTTCATATTGTTTAAACGAGTCCTTAATTTAAAAGGATATTTGATCTTTTGCATTGCTGTGCCTCCTTATAGATCTATTGTTTTTGGTAATTTATACGTTCCATACTTAAGACCTCGATCTAACTCGAATTGATCTGCCATACGTTGCATTGTTCTAGCCATTCTTCGACCGTCTTTTGAGTTCGAAGGTACACCGTAAAATTTTGCAACATCTGAAGGTCTAACTTGATCTAACTCTTTTGAGAGATCTTCCATTGCCTTAGTTATCTCACGTCTATTTTCGTTTTGATTAATGATATCGAGATTGCCTTCATAAAGATAAGACATGCTATCGCCGTCCCAATTCAAAGCATATTCAAAGTCTAAGATATCTCTTCCACGACCTTTCAATGACGCTTTAGAATTAACTCCGTCGCCTCTATCTAACATCCACATAGCGTCCGTCATTCCTTGAACACCTACAGATCCCTGAATTTTATCAAAGCTGTACTCTTGTGATGACTTAGACAAGTGAGTTATGAATAAGACCGTTAAATTATTTTGTACGGCAAGTTTTTGAATACCGTTCATCAATAAATTATCTTGGTCGTATGCAGTACCACTTTTGCTCTGTCTTGGTTTGATCCTCGCCAAAGTATCGATAATAACTAAACGTGGATTTTTTTTCGATTTAATCCAATTTTCGAGGCATTCTTCAAAGCCAAACCCAAGCATTGGAACTTCACCACCCAAAACAATTTGTGGCTGTTTTAATTTAGCGAAACCCATTTTTGAGACTCGATCTTTTATTCTACGTTTGGAATCTTCTAATCCAAAATAGATTGCATCGCCTTGTACAGTTTGATGATCTAAAAATAATGAACCGTTCTGAACAGCATAACAAAGTTTTAATGCAGTCCAACTCTTCATAGCTTTAGGACGACCAGCCATACAAACAAAACCCTCAGGTAATATACCTGCTACTGCCCATTGCATTGGTGGAAGTTCTGTCTTCATTAGCGTTGGCATATCCAAAGATACAGTATTGAAATCAACTATAGACTTTGTCTTTTCAAAACCATCACTAGAAGGAATTGATCCAATTAATGAAAAAAGATTTTTTATTTCTTTTTCATCTACACCAACATGATTAGCAAAAGATTTATAACCTGAGTTCTTAGTCTCTTTGTTATTAGATCTAATATGATTTTGCATTTTCTTCATTGTACAGTCCCTACTATTTGGATCTGTCTTTTGAACAATTTGCCAAATGAAATCCTCACGTTCTTCATCTGACCAATCACAATAACGCATGATGCAAGCGTCTAGCTTCAAGGCACCTACATTAGCACCTACGTTATATGAACATAAAGCTACAGCAACATAGATCTTATTAACTATCTCCTGCAGGTTATCTACATATATTGGTTTCTGCTCATCAACATAAAATTTTCGCATAACCATAACGTTGGTGTCATCTTTTGAAGGTGTTGCACCATAGACAACTGTTTGACCTGTACATCTATGTTCTAGAATAGTTGAACCTTTGAATTTTTTGACATCATTGTCTTTCAAAGATTTATTATTCAAATAGAAATAATGGGTTATCTCTTCAACACCATTAGTTATTCTTGCTAACTTCAATGTATTGAACGGCAACCAAAGTCGTCCAAAGTGAACAGCTAAAGCACAATCTAAATCAACATCAATTAAGTTTGATTGACCCAAATTAATACCAATGTTGCTATCATCTAAAAAATCATCCATTAAATATTTTTTATGTATCCAATTATGATCGTGAGTGTTTTTAGCGTTAGGGAATAAGGGTACAACTCCGTACCCTTGATCCATTATTTTTTTTGCAAAAGATCGAGCTTTAGTAATCATTCTTAAACCTCCAACCCTTTGGCAACTTCTGCGCTTTGTGTTCCTTTAACGGATCCCATCCATTTTTAGGTCGTATATCTTTATTGATATCCCATTGCGCACATTCTTGAGTGAACATTGAAGAACCACTTTCGCCACCTGAAGTGTAGTATTCTTCTAACGGTTCAAACAGTAGATCTTCACAGCAGCAATAAGTGTAAGTGTATTTTTTATTAGATAACAAAAGATTTGTTTCATAGTGATGATTATAATCTGCATGAAAAAATTTATACCAATCGTTATTTTCAGCATCGCCATTTTCTACAGCTCTTTCATGACAGGTAGGACAATATCCTTTATCTTCTGTAATGAACGTTAGAGTTAATGGTTTGCTTAAATTCCAAAGAACATCGGTTCTTTTGCCTACACGTTCTCCGAACCTAACCCATTTTTGATAGTTTCGAATAGGATAATAAAATTTAGATAATAAATTATAATATAATCCTTTCCCACAAGTGTAGGTTATCGTCCAATGGAACCAACTCCAAAGGCTTTCATGATATTTTAATTGTTCTGATTTAAAGTTGTTAAATTTATCTAACAACCACCCAAAAGGATTTGGGAATTTATGTTTGTATTTCAGCATAGCTGTTTCTTCTTCTTGTTGCATTCCCCCGACAGCAAACGGGGGATGCTATTTTTTCCATAAACTAGACGAGTGGTTAGCTCAATAATGTTATTGTTATGAAACTTGTAGTGATGATTATGAACGTTAGAAGATTAACGTCTATGAAGTTTTCTAGATCCATTCCCTCAAATATAATATTCATACTCATAACTAATAACCAAAATTTGCTGTTCTAGTTTGCTATTTGTGAATACCTTTTTCCGAGGTGGCTATGATGTTGCAAACATCTAAACTCGATTTTAAGTCCATGGGACTAACGTTATTTAAGAGTTCCCATTCCCAATTAAATACTCAACGTTAATACTCATATATATTTTAGAACCGATATTTCAAGATCAAATAACGACTCTAAACACTAGCTTTTATGAAATACTATTTAATTTTTTAGCAACAACTGACGGATTATGCTGACTGTATGTTTTAAGCATAAGTGAAAGCGTTTTGTGACCTGTGAACATTTGAACTTCACTAATAGATAAACCAGATTCCATTAATCTAGAACAAGCTTCCCTTCTTAGATCGTGCCAATGCAGGTTGGTTATTTTTGCATTCCTAGTTATTGAACGCCATGCACGTTGAAAATTATTTAACGATACAGGAAAAACCCTGCCGTTGATATGACGTGGCATCTGATTCAGTATTTGAATTGCTCTTGGTGTTAAAGGTATTTTTCGTTGAATACCTGTCTTTGAATGTTCAGCTAATATCGTTATCAGCATATTATTAAGATCCACCTGTTCCCACTTCAGCGTTAATTGTTCATTCAAACGCATAGCAGTTTCAATCGCAAATTCGATCATAGAACACCAATAACTATTCCGTTTGGTTTTGCAGTGTTCCATTAGCTTATCAAACTCCCCTTCTTCTAATCGTCGATTTCTAGGTGCGTTTTCTTTTGGTTTAATATCGTTGGGGATAGGATGTTCGGGCAACCAACAATTATAAAAACGTATAGCCTTCTTAATAGCAATACTCATAAAAGATAATTCCCTGCATACTGTAGAAGGAGAAAGGCCTTCATCTAATCTTTCATCCCTATAACGTGCAAATATTTGAGGCGTTAAATTAGATAAATATCTTTTAACAATTTCGTTCTGAACAATGACATTGAACCTTGATTGTTCTTTTTTTGGCTCTTTCACGACCCTTAAACGTTCTTTAAGATGACGTTCTAAAACCGACTTCAATGTAGTCTTTGATGCGTTGGAGGTGTCTCTATAACGTGATTGATCTAATTGTATTTCAACTGATCTACCCCACTTCATTGCATCGGATTTTTGTTTGAATGTTTTGTAGATATTTTTATGACCTAGTCTTTTGATTTCTACAAAGTATTTGCTTAAACGCTTTCTAATATACATTTTTTGACCTTTCGTTTCGTCATCAGGTCGTCAAAGCATGTATTTAGAAGATTTGAACATGGCTCATGGTTAAATAAGCCTTGATTTTAATGGCGCGCCCTGAAGGATTCGAACCTACGACCCTCGGTTTAGAAAACCGATGCTCTATCCAGCTGAGCTAAGGGCGCAATATTTGAAATACATATATATTACAAATTTAATATTTAAACAGAAATTTTTTAGCTATCAATAATAAAGATAACAATTCAATTCTTCCAATAATCATAAAGAAAATAAGAATATATTTAGTAATAAAATGTAAATTTTGAAAATCAAAATCACCCATTCCATAGGCTGAAGAATTAACAGTATTCATTAATGTTAATACCGCCAGTTTAAATGAATATTCAAAATTGATTTCACTCAAAGATAAAAAAGTGGTTAATGAAAAAAGTGAGATTATAAAAATAACAATTGTAAGAAAATATTTATTTATATCTTGAGTTGCAAAGTTAATTTTAGAAAATACTAGCTTATTCATAAATACATTTTTTGGTCTGCTAAATGAAAGTATTTGATTTAAAGAATATTTTGTTAAAGAGTAAATTTTTAAAAATCGTAATCCTGAACTTGTAGAAATAAATGAACCTCCAATTATAACCAAAAGTAAATACAAAAATTGAAGATTAGTTTGTTCAACTTTCAATGAAATTCCTATATTTGAAATACTACTTACTAAAGATAAAAAACTATAAGAAAAAGTATTATCGTAACTAAAAAATATAAAAAATATCCCAACTGTTATTACAAAATATAAAAATAGATGAATATCCTCATGAAAAAAATTAATATTTTTTCTTAAAAAGATTAAATTGTATATAAAGAAAATACTGAAGAAAGAAACTAGCATTAATAATGAAAAAATTATTATCTGTGAATTTTGAGTTAGTATTGTTGAGAGATCATTTACTGGTAAAAAACCACCTGATGAAATAATAGTCATTGATAAATTTAATGAATTAAAAGATCTAAATCCAAATAAATTAAAAATTATAAAAATAGATAATGTTAAGCTTGAATATAAAATAAATATTTTAATTGTTTGTTTTAAAATTTCGGTTGTATTAAATGATAAAAAATTTGTAAGAGATTTTTTTAAGTTTTCATCATAAATATCAATTAAAAAAATTATAGAAAATAAAAAATACAATCCACCTATCCATTGAATAGATGATCTCCATATTATTAAACCCTGATCAATATGCTTTATATTTTCAAATATTGTAAAACCGGTTGATGTAAAGCCAGACACTGCTTCAAATAAAGCGTTTAAAAAGGTTAAATTATAAATGCTAAAATAAAATGGAATCGATAATACTATTGGCATAATAAAATATCCCAAAAGTACTGTTAATATTTTTTCAAATATTGTGGGTTTTTTTTCTGAGGTGTCTATTTTATAGAACAAAAAACTAATTAAACCAGAGATTACTAAACTAAAGTAATATGTATTTAAGTTTAAGTATAAATTGAAATAATAAGAGTAAATAATATTTAAAAATGAAAAAACTGAAATCAATAGAAAGAAAAAACTTAAATATTTTACCCGAAGTATTGGCATTTAATTAAATTGAGCTAATTCTAAAAATATTTTCAACAACTGAGATTGAGTCTTTTTTAGCTAAAAAAACTACTTTATCGTCTTTTTGAAATACGAAGTCAGATCTAGGTATAATTACTTTATTATCTCTAAGTACGGCACCTATTCGAATTTCTTCTGGAAGATTTGAATTTTTTAATTCTTTATTAATTAATTCAGATGTCTCTATTATCTCTGCTTCTATCACCTCATATTCACCATTCATAATTGTATAAGCTGTTTCAATTGTTCCTTTGTGTATATGCTTTAAAATACTAGAAACAGTATTCATTCTAGGATCAATCAAATCGTCAATTTTGAGTGAGTTCTGTAATAATGAATAATTTGGCTTATTAATTAATGCCATTGTTCTCTTGTCATCAATTTCTTTTTCATCTTTTGCAAATTTTTCAACTAGTACACTTACCATTAAGTTATCCTCATCATCATTTGTAAGAGCCAGAACAGTCTCTGCTTCTTCTAAGTTTGCTTCAGCTAAAACTTCCTCATCTAAGGCATCACCATTGATAACTATTGTATTATTTAGTTCACTTGCAAGAAATTCAGCCCTATCTTTATTTTTTTCAATAATTTTTACTCTTGCAGCATCTAAATTTTCTTCAATATTTTTGGCTAAATTAAAACCAATATTACCTCCACCAACTATAAGAATTTTTTTAGAAACTTTTTCGTTATGTCCAAATGCTTCCAGTGTTTCTGACATTTGAGTTGAATTTATAATTACATAAATTTTATCATTGGCTATTATTTCATCGGTTTTTTTTGGAATAAAAAACTTATCCTCTCTTATCACACCTATTACATTTGCTTTGAGATTAGGGTATTTTTTTGTAAGATCACTTAATTTAATATTGATCAAATTACAATTTTCATTAATTAATATTTCTAATAACCTGATTTTATTGTCTGCAAAAGGAACACTATCTAAAGCTCCAGGAGCTTCGAGTTTTCTTTGGATTGATTTTGCAATTTCAATTTCTGGTGAAATAATAACATCTATAGGTAAGTTTTCTTTGTTATAAACAGTTGTAAACTTGGGATTTAAATAATCCTGAGATCTAATTCTGGCAATCTTTTTTGGTATTTTAAAAATAGAAAATGCAATTTGACATATAACCATGTTAATTTCATCATTTCGAGTTACTGCAATAATCATATCGGCCTCTTGTGCGTTGGCCTTTTCAAGAATTGACGGATAACTTCCTTTTCCAACTATAGCTTTAACATCAAGTGCATCATCAATTTTCTGAATATCTTCGCTAGATGGATCTATTACAGTAATAGAATGACCTTGATCACTAAGCTGTTTAGCTATAGTGAAGCCTACTCTACCAGCGCCACAAATGATTATATTCATTTAATTAAATTCTTTAATTCCTAAGCCTTTTAATTTTCGGTGTAAGGCACTTCTTTCCATTCCAACGAAATTAGCTGTTTTTGAAATATTTCCATTAAATTTTTTCAATTGAATAGTTAAATACTCCTTTTCAAATTTTTCTCTAGCCTCTTTTAATGGCACAGATAGGCTGTTTTCAGACAATTGTTCGTTGAAATTAATATTTTTTAAGGATTCTTTTATTATATTTGAAATTTTTTCCTTTGTATCAGGTTGTAAAATTGCAATTCGTTCAATTAAATTTCTCAATTCTCTAACATTACCGTGCCAATCATGATTTAGGATATAAGTATTGTCTTCATCTATTTCTAATTCATTAATATTGTAATTTTCAGATATTTTTTTTGAAAAATATTTAATTAAAAGTGGAATATCTGAAATACGTTGATTCAATGGTTCAACATTTATTTCAAAAACATTAAGTCTATGAAACAGATCTTCTCTAAAATTTCCTATTTCAATTTCTTTCTTCAAATCCTTACTTGAAGAGCAAATTAATCTAACATTTACAGTTACATCATTTGAACCATTAACTCTTTTAAACTTTTGATCTGTTAAAACTCTCAAAATTTTTGATTGTATATCTAAAGGTATTTCTGAAACTTGGTCTATCAATAGAGTACCTTTGTTGGCTTTTTCTAACGCTCCATAAGATATAGAGCCGTTGTCTTTTTCCTCTCCAAATAATTCAAGTTCATATTTATTTGAATCTAATAAAGCTCCATTCAATACCACAAAAGGATTTTTATTTCTTTTAGATAATTTATGAATTTTTCTTGCTATTAATTCTTTTCCAGATCCTGATGGACCATTAATAAATACTCTACTTTCTGTTATTGAAATTTTTTTAATTTGATCGTTTATATTTAAAATATTTTTACTATTTCCAATTAATTCATATGATGAAAACAACTTTGTTTCATATTCTTTATTTTGCTTTTTAAGATTGTAGTTTTCAACAGCTCTTCTAACAAAATTAAGCAGTCTCTCTTGATCAAAAGGTTTTTCAATAAATTCAAATGCTCCTTCGTGAAGAGATTTTACAGCCATTTCTATATTTGCATGTCCTGATATTATAATAACAGGTACATCTTTATCTTTTGATTTAATATGTGATAACAATTCTATACCATCATTATCACCCTTATCTAATTTAACATCAAGAATTGCAACATCTGGAAGTTTTTTGTCTATTTCAGATAATGCTTGACTATAATTAGCAGCAAGTCTCGTTTTATAACCAGCATCTAAAATTAACTCGTTAATGATATTTCTTATATCAGCGTTATCATCAACAATTAAAATTTCAGAACTCATTCTATTTAATAAAATCTATTTTAATTTTTGCACCTGCCTCTAAAGGTATAAATTCAATTTTTCCATTATGGTCATTTATAATTTTACTTACTATTGAGAGGCCCAATCCAGTTCCATTTTTTTTAGTAGTAAAGTATGGATTTAAAATATCTTTGATATTTGCTGCAAATATTCCAAAACCGATACCATTATCGATTAAAATAATTTTTATATGGTTATTTTCTTCATTAACTTCAATCGTGATTATTTTCTCAAAATTGCTGTCATTTTCTGCTCTTTGTTGGATACTTTCAATAGAATTTTTAATTAAATTAAAGAAAACTCTTGCAAGTTGTTCTTTGTCACTATTTAAAAAAATTTCTTTTGAATTAGTGTTAACAGAAATATTAATTGAATTATCTAACTCATTTAATAATTTGATATTTTCATCAATAATTTGAATTAAATTATTTTCTTTTAAAATTGGTTTTGGCATACGAGCAAAATCAGAAAACTCATTAACTAAATTTCCTATTTGTTTAATTTGATTATTTATAATCTTAAGGTTTTCATCAAAATTTTTTTTATCATCTTCATTAACTTGATTGGAATATTTTGATTTCATCCTATCTATTGTCAACTGAATTGGAGTTAATGGGTTCTTAATTTCATGTGCTAATTTTCTTGCTAGGTTACTCCATGCTTCATGCCTTTCATTAATAATTAATTTTTCTTGTTGATTTCTAAGTCTATCGATCATTAGGTTAAAATTTTTGTTTAATATTTCTAAATCTTTGTCAGTTTTCACTTCTGGAACTTTTGTATCAAATTTTCCTTCTCCAATTGAGACAGAAGCATTAATTAAATTATTAATAGATCTAAAAAATCTAGAAGAAAACCGTATAGCTATTGATATAGATACAAACAATAATACACTTACAACAATAACATAAATAATTGCAAAAGAAATTTTAATGCCTGTACTCTTTTCTTCAACAGTGTAATAAAAATTAATAGCTTCTTGTGACTCGTTTAAGTATCTTGAAATATCTTTATCAAGATATTTTACAACGTACAAAAATCTATTATCAAAACTTTGCAATCTCATAATTGCAGCTGACATATTTTCAGGAGCATTAATTATTTTCAATGGTCTATCATCATCAAGCACTAATGCTAAAGCTCTATCAACAGGTGGTATATATGGCTGATTATCTTTAAGAGATGTAAACAGTAGTTCTTTATCAACATTTATAATATGTATTTCATCTACACCTCTGATTAATTTTTGTGTATCTAAAAATCTTTTGTATTCTTTAGGATTATCATTTAGAAAATTTTTACTTTTATTAGTATCAAAAGCAATTAGTACAATATCGGATTGGATTTTGTTTTTAATTTCTTCAACATAGTTTCTAGCAAGTTCATAAGAATTATTAACGACTGTAGTAACCTTTTTGTCAAAATATTTTTCTAAAGCAAACGAAAAAAGAAACAAAGAGAAAATAGATATTAAAACTGAAGGTATTAAAGTGAAGAGAGCAAAAACAGTGATGTATTTTTTATTAGATTTTAAACCATCTTTATCAATATCTGTTCTTATTGCCCTTCTAATTTCAAAAAAAATAAAAACAAAAAGAGCAGCTAGTAAAAAAATATTTAGTATCAGCAGATATTGTAAATTTTTGTCTGTTAGTTGAATAAAACCTTTATCAATAAAAGTTAAAAACGTTAAAAAACCTATCGATAATGTGATAATAAATAATATTATCAAATAAATATTTTTTTTAATAAAATCTGACATTTAGGTATAAAATTTCTATAAATATGAGTAACTATTTTATAATACTAGCTTCAGGACAAAGCAAAAGGTTTAATTCAAAAAAACCCAAACAATACAACATTTATGAAGGCAAACCTTTATTCAAACATTCTGTCGATAAGGCTTTAAAATCAAAACTTTTTAAAAAAATAATAATTGTAGTTAACAAAAAAAATGAAATTAAAGAAAAATTTGCAAAAAATGTCTCCATTATAATTGGTGGGAAAGAAAGATCTGATTCTTCGTTAATAGCTTTAAAGTTTATTAAGAAATACAAACCCACCAATGTTCTTATACACGATGCAGCAAGACCAAATTTTACTTTGCTTCTTTTAAAAAAATTAATCAGTACGCTAAAAAAACATAAGGCTGTCATACCTGTAATTAAATCAAAAGACTCAATTAAATATCAGATTAAGAATCTGATATTTAATTTAAATCGAGATAATTCAATTTTAACTCAAACCCCCCAAGCTTTTAATTTTAAAGATTTATATAATTTATCAATAAAGCAAAAAAAGATAGTTACAGACGAAGCAACATTATTTATTGAAAACAATATTAAAGTAAAATTCATTCAAGGTGAAAATTTAAATACTAAAATTACTTTCAAAGAAGATATTAAAGAAAAAATAACTTATTTTGGTATTGGATTCGATATCCATAGATTAATCAGAGGTAAAAAACTTTATTTAGGAGGTGTTAAAATACCTTATCACTCAGGATTAAAAGGACATTCTGATGGTGATGTAATTATTCATTCTATAATTGACTCAATATTGGGAGCTATGAGAAAAAAAGATATTGGAACTTTTTTTCCAGATAACAGTAACAAATTTAAAAATATTAGATCTCCAAAAATGCTAAAACCAATAGTAGAATTGTTAAATTCAAATAATTACCATATCAATAATTTAGATATAAATTTGATATGTGAAAAACCAAAAATATCAAAATACAGAAATAAAATAATAAATTCGCTTTCTAATCTTTTAGATTTAAATAAAGATTTAATTAATTTAAAAGGTAAGACTACAGAAAAACTTGGATTAATAGGAAAAGAAAAAGCAATTGCCTGTGAAGTAATTTGTTCGATATCAAAATGAAAAAAATTAATGTTTTAATCTCAACTTTCTTTGGTTACGGATACTTAACAAAAATGCCTGGTACTGTTGCTTCAATTGTTACAGCAATCTTTATTTATATAGCTTATGAAATTCTTGATTATACAAGTTTAAAATTCTCAATAGTTTTTTTTATTATTTTGTTTTTTTACTCTTTTTATGCAGTCAAAGACACAGAGAGTGAATTTGAAAATAAAGATCCTAGACAAATTGTAATCGATGAAGTTTTGGGTCAATCGATGCCTTTGATACTTCTGCTATATTTAAATCAAACTAATCAAATCAATATTGCTATTGAATTTTATTACATCATATCTTTATTATCATTTAGATTTTTTGATATTTTAAAGCCATTTCCGGTAAGCTATTTCGATAAAAATCATAAAAATTATTTTGGTATAATTATGGATGATATAATGGCTGGTCTTTACTCAATGGTTGTAGTCTATTTGGTTAGTTTCATATTTTGATGAATTTAAAAAAAATACATAAAAAATTGATAGATAAAAAATTAACAATTTCTGTAGCTGAATCATGTACAGGAGGTTTGTTAGCTAGCAATCTTACTAAACTAGCAAATTCATCCAAATACTTTCAAATGGGTTTAATTACTTACTCTAATGAAGCGAAGATCAAAATCTTAAAAGTAGATAGAAATATCATTAAAAAACATGGTGCTGTAAGCAAAGAATGCTGTGAAGAAATGTTAAAAAATTTATCTAAAATTTCTAAAAGCAAAATTAATGTATCAATTACTGGTATAGCTGGGCCAGGAGGAGGATCAAAATTAAAACCAGTTGGTCTTGTCTATATTGGGATTAAAACAGGAAAATATTTATTAATTTTAGAAAATAAATTTAAATCTAAGAACAGATCAAGTATTCAAAAAAATACAGTAAGAGAAGTATTAAATAAAATTACAAAAATTATTTCTTAAAGATTTTCAGCCCTTTTTTGAAAAGCATCAGCTATTTTGTTTAAACCAAATTGAAATGATTTTTCCATTATTAAATTCAAAAACTTATTTTTAATTTCAAAATCAACATCAAATTTAACTTCTGTTAAATTATCTTTTTCTACAAATTTCCAATTATTTTCAAGATGTTTTAAGGGACCATCAATATTAGTTACATGTATAGAGTCATTTTTTTTATCATATCTTACATCACTTTTATAAGTATCTATAAAGGGTCTTTTACCAATTGTCAGATCAGCAATTATTTTTTTTACATCTTTCTCGTCATTTGTTTCATAAACTTTTGAGTCTATGCAAAATGGAATGAATTCAGGATACTTTTCAATATCTAAAACAAAATCAATTAATGTTTGTTTATCACGTGCGATATGACGTGTGACTGATGCTTTAGGCATTAATTAATTTTTTATTCTGTTTTGTTGTAACTTAGCAAAATCCTCATCAGCATGATAAGAAGATCTTGTTAAAGGTGATGAGGAAACTAATAAAAATCCCTTAGCTTTTGCTATAGTTCCTAAATCATGAAATTCTTTTGGTGTATAATACCTATTTAATGGAAAATGTTTTGTTGATGGCTGCAAGTACTGACCGATAGTTATAAAATCTACATCAGCTGCTCTTAAATCATCCATAACTTGCAATATTTCATCTCTTGTTTCTCCTAACCCAACCATAATTCCAGATTTAGTAAAAATATTTTTATCAATTTTCTTTGCATTTTTTAAAAGCTCTAAGGATGCAAAATATCTAGATCCTGGTCTTACTTTTAAATAAAGACTGGGTACAGTCTCAATATTATGATTGAAAACATCTGGTTTGGCATCAATAACTTTTTTATATGCGTCCCCTTTTCTTAAAAAGTCTGGTGTTAAAACTTCTATAGTTGTATGTGGGTTTGATTTTCTTGTTTGGTTGATCACATCATAAAAATGTTCAGATCCTCCATCATGTAGATCATCTCTATCAACTGAAGTTATTACAACATGTTTTAAATTTAATTTTTTTACAGCTTGTGCAATTTTGATCGGTTCTAATGGATCTAAATTTCCTGGAACACCAGTTTTAACATCACAGAAAGCACACGCTCTTGTACATGTATCACCCATTATCATAAAAGTTGCGTGTCTCTTACTCCAGCACTCAGTAATATTTGGACAGTTTGCTTCCTGACAAACAGTTACTAAATTATTATTATTAACTATTGTTTTTGTTAAAAAAAATTCTTTGCTATTTGTAAGCTTTGATCTAATCCAATCTGGTTTTTTTTTAATTGGATTTATTGGCTTATTTTCTTTTTCGGGATGTCTACTTTTCATCTTTTTTAATTAAATAAATTGTTTCACCTTTTTTACCAAATAAAAATCTTTCTCTGATTAATATTTCCACATAATCTAAATCCAGATTTGTACTTAATAGAGAATTCTTATGATCAATATCCTCTATATTATTAATTAATAATGCCTCTTCTTTTTTCAAGTCAGACAAAAGTTTTTTTTTTTCAAAATATGAAAAAAGCCCTCTTTCTCCAGAGACTAAATTAAAAATAAAATAAAATATTAAAAAAATTGATGTTAATAAAAAATAATTTCTTTTTATTAATCTCAACATTAATTGATTTTATTCATTCTTGCCTTATTTCCAAGTTCTTCTTCAATACGAATTAATTGATTGTATTTAGCAACTCTTTCTGAACGTGCTAAAGATCCTGTTTTAATTTGATTAGAATTTGTTCCAACTGCCAAATCAGCAATGAATGTGTCCTCACTATCTCCGGACCTATGAGAAATTATTGTTTTATAACCGATAGTTTGAGCAAATTTAATTACATCTAGAGTTTCAGAAACAGTACCTATCTGATTAAGTTTAATTAATATAGAATTAGATGAAATATTTAAAAATCCTTTTTTTAATCTCTCAAGATTTGTAACATAAAGATCATCTCCCACAATCTGAACTTTTTTTACTGAACGCATTAATTTATTCCAAGCTAACCAATCATTTTCTGCAAAAGGATCTTCTATAGATTTAATTTTATATTTCTTGATAATTTTTTGGTATTCTTTAATTGATTTTTCAACGCTTACAAAACTTTTTGAATGGATTGAATATTTGTTTTTTTTTAATAGTTCATTTGCAGCCACATCCAAACAAATTGAAACATCTTTACCATTAACAAATCCAGATTTCTTAATTGCTGAAACAATCAAATCTAAAGCCTGGTTATTGCTACTAATCATAGGTGCAAAACCACCTTCATCACCAACTGAAGTAGAATAACCTTTGTTTTTTATTAAATTACTTAGGTTTTTAATTACAACAAAACAAATCCTCATTGCTTCTGAGAAACTTTTTGCTCTATCTGGTCGTATCATAAATTCTTGTATTCTAAGACCATTGTTGGCATGAGCTCCACCATTAATAATATTCATTAATGGATAAGGTAATTGAAAATTATTTTTTAAAAAAAATGTTTTATACAAAGGTAGTTTTTTTACTTTTGCAGAAAGTTTTTTTACAGCCATTGATACTGCAAGCATAGCATTTGCACCTAAATTGGTTTTTTGTCTCGTACCATCTAAATTAATTAATAAAGCATCAATTCTCTCTTGATTATGAACGCTTTGACCTTTTAATTTTTTTGAAATTTTTGAATTTACTAATTCAACAGCTTTTAAAACACTTTTACCTAAATACTTCTTGTTATTTTTATCTCGTTTTTCAAAAGCTTCATAAGTTCCGGTTGATGCACCTGATGGGCATATTGCAGATGCACTTAAATCATTTGCATACACCTCAGCTTCTATAGTTGGATTTCCTCGACTATCAAAAACTTGCCGTGCTTTAACTTTTGTTATTTTACTCACTTAATAAGCTTGTCAATTTCAGTTAATTGTTTTAGTAAATTTTCTAGTTTATATAGAGGAACCATGTTAGGTCCATCAGATGGTGCATTATCAGGATCTTGATGAGTTTCTATAAATACACCAGCAACCCCAACGGCAACAGCTGCTCTTGCAAGATACTCAACAAATTCTCTTTGACCTCCAGAAGACTCTCCTTGTCCTCCAGGTTGTTGAACTGAATGTGTTGCATCAAAAATAACTGGATAACCATTCTTAGCCATAATAGGTAAAGATCTCATGTCAGAAACCAAAGTGTTGTATCCAAAACTTGCACCTCTTTCAGTAACAAGAATATTTAAATTTCCTGAGTCTGATATTTTTTTTGTAACATTTACCATGTCCCAAGGAGCTAAAAATTGACCTTTTTTAACATTTATAATTTTATTTGTTTTTGCAGCAGCAATTAAAAGATCAGTTTGTCTGCAAAGAAAAGCTGGAATTTGTAAAACATCAACGTGATTAGCAACTACTGAACATTGCTCTGAATTATGAATATCAGTTAAAATTGGAACATTTAATTCTTTTTTAATTTTGTCAAACACAGGTAATGAAGCTTCCAAACCAGCACCCCTCTTACCTTTTAAACTTGTTCGGTTAGCTTTATCAAAAGAAGTTTTATAAATAAAACCTAAACCATATTTAGAAGTTATTTCTTTTATTTTTCCAGCCATGTCCATTGCATGCTGTTCTGTTTCAAGCTGACATGGACCAGCAATAATACAAATTTTTTTATCATTTGAAATTTCTATGTTCCCACAATTAACTGTAATACTACTCATTTATGATTTTTTGCTGCTTTGATAAATGAAGAGAATAAAGGATGAGGAGATAAAGGTCTAGATTTAAATTCAGGATGGAACTGAACTCCAATAAACCAAGGATGATTTTTAAGTTCAATTATCTCAGGAAGTTTATTATCTGGTGATAAACCAGAAAATATTAGTCCATTTTTCTCAAATTTTTCATTAAATGAAATATCCACTTCATATCTATGTCTGTGTCTTTCTTTGATTAATCTTGATTTATAGATATCTCTAATTTTAGACTTATCTTTTAAAATAGCATCATAAGAACCAAGTCTCATTGTTCCACCTAAATTTTTATCTGTACCTTTAACTTTTTTTCCACTTTTTTCCCACTCATTCATTAAACCAATTATATGAACACCACCTTTATCAAACTCTGAAGAAGTTGCTTTTTTAATTTTTAATTTATTTCTAGCAAATTCTATTATTGCCATTTGCATACCGTAACAAATACCTAGAAATGGTATTTTGTTAATTCTGGCATATTTAATTGCTTCGATTTTTCCCTCAGTTCCTCTTTTTCCAAATCCTCCTGGTATTAGAATACCTGAAACATTTTTAAGTTTACTTTTAATTTCTGAAACTTTTAGTTTTTCTGAATCAATTCTAACTAAATTTACCTTCAGGTTGTTTGTAATTCCTCCATGCGTTAAGGCTTCATCTAATGATTTATATGCATCTTTTAATTCTACATATTTACCTATTATCGCAATATTAACTTGTTTTTTTGTATTAAGTGTAATTTTAGTAATTTTCTTCCAAGGGTTTAGATTATTTGATTTTTTAGATTTTATTTTAAAGTAATCTAAAACTTGAATATCTAACTTTTCTTTAGCAAAACTAATCGGGGCTTCATAAATTGTTTTAACATCAACTGTTTCAATTACATTTTTAATATCAACATTACAAAATAGAGATATTTTTTTTCTGTGCTCCAAAGGTATTGGTCTTTCTGACCTGCAAATAATTATATCAGGTTGAATACCAATACTTCTCAATTCTTTTACGGAGTGTTGAGTTGGTTTAGTTTTTATTTCATCTGATGCTTTTAAATATGGAACTAAAGTTAAATGAATAAATAAAGCATTTTTTTTTCCAATATCATTTGAAAATTGTCTTATAGCCTCAACAAATGGTAAGCTTTCAATATCACCTACAATTCCACCTATTTCGCAAATTACAAAATCTTCTTTTGACGTATCGTATTTAATAAATTCTTTAATTCTATCGGTTATATGTGGAATAACTTGTACTGTCTTTCCAAGATATTCTCCTTTTCTTTCTTTCCTCAGAACATCGCTATAAATTTTTCCTGTAGTAATATTATCTGTTTTCTTAGCAGTAACTCCTGAAAATCTTTCATAGTGACCTAAATCTAAATCTGTTTCAGCGCCATCATCAGTTACAAAAACCTCTCCATGCTGGAATGGACTCATTGTTCCAGGATCTACATTTAAGTAAGGATCTAATTTTCTAAGCCTAACTTTGTAACCTCGAGATTGCAGAAGATATGCTAGCGATGCTGATGATAGACCTTTTCCAAGTGATGAAACCACGCCGCCAGTGACAAATATATATCGCGCCATGGAATTATCTTATAGCTAATAAAAAAAGAAATAGAAAGTATTAATTAATTATTTTCAGGAATTGATGGAGTATCTTCAGTTTTTTCTTCAACCGTGTCTAAAACTGATCCTGTAGGCGTTAATTCTGCTCTTGAAATTATTGTCAGCGCTAGGCTACAAATGATAAATAAAGTTGCAACTATCGCAGTTGCTTTGGTAATAAAACTACCAGCTGATCTCGATAGCATGAAATTTTCTTGTGAAACACCAATACCTAGAGCTCCACCCTCTGATTTTTGAAGTAGCACAAGCACTACTAAAATAAATGCAAGTATGATGTTAATTACAAGTAATAATGTTTCCATGGTGGACTAATTAATGGTTTTTTTAATTATATCAATAAATTTCTTTGAATTTTGTGATGCTCCACCTATTAAAAAACCATCTATGTCAGGAATTATTTTTAATTGATCAATATTTTTACTGTTAACAGAGCCTCCATATAAAACTTTTGGAGATTTTTTTCCAAATTTACTTTTTATAAATTTAATTGATTTAGACAGTTCCTGTGATGAAGGAATTAAACCAGTTCCAATTGACCATACTGGTTCGTACGCAATAATTATATCATTAATTTTTTTGATAGATTTTAATCCTTTCTTTAATTGACTATTCAAAACTTGATTAGTCTTTTTATCTCTTTTTTGTTTTAGAGTTTCACCAATACAAAAAATAATTTTTAAACCAGATTTAATTGAATTTTTTATTTTAAGATTAATTAGATTGTCATTTTCTCCAGCCATTCTGTTTTCAGAATGACCCAAGATCACATATTTTGCTCCAACACTTTTAAGCATTCTTGCATTAACCTGACCTGTAAAAGCTCCATAATCTAAATTTTGATGAGAATTTTGTGCACCAACTTCGATATTTGTTTTACTAAGTCTTTTTGAAATTGGGCGTATTAGAGTATTTGGAGGACAATAAATTAGTTTGAACTTATTTTTTTTATGACTTTTTGAGAATTTAATAACTTTATCTAATGAATTTATAGTTTTTAAATCTCCAAACATTTTCCAATTAGCTATAAAATACATATATTTATTTGTCATAATTGACTTTTTAATCTATAGATTTGTTTTTTACAGATCAATAAATTTATAACGTTATGGTTGAAAAATTAAAAAATTTAGGTTGGAAACAATTTGGTGGATTAGTTCTAATAATAATCATCATAATAGCTTTTGGCTTTGGTGGATTTGGCGGTGGCTTTAGTACTAACAATCAAAATAATATTGCTAAAATAAATAAAACTAACGTTACCACTCAAGATTTCATGGACTATGTTAATCAAAGTGGAATTTCACAAGAAGCGATAAGAAATAATTTAGACAACAACATTATAGAAGAATTACTATCAGGACTTATTTCAACAACTTTAATTGATCTAGAGATTGAAGATTTCAAACTTTCTATAAACGAAAGGACAATTTTAAAATATTTAAAAGACAATAAAAATTTTAAAAACGAGAATGGTGCTTTTGAAAGAATTAAATACGAAAAATTTTTACTTTCAAATAATATGTCTGCTCCTTTGTTTGAGTTGAAATTAAAAAATCAAGGTTTACAGAAACACTTATTTGATTTTATTGGTGCAGGTACTGTTACTCCTGAATTTCTAATAGAAAGTAAATTTGAAGAAAACAATAAATCATTATCTATTGAATACTTCGATATGGAAAATTTATATAAGATTAAAGATGATTATACATCAGATGAAATCAACACATTTATTGAAGAAAATAAAGATCAATTAAAAAGAGAATATATTGACTTCAAATATGTGGTTTTAAATCCAAAAAATTTAATTGGAATTGATGAATTTAATCAAGATTTTTTTAACGAAATTGATGCAATAGAAAATAAAATTTCTCAAAATGAAAGTTTTAGTTCGATAATCGAAAACATAAATGTGGATGTCAATAATATTAATGAATTTGCTCCAGATGAAAACACTAGTACGAACGAAAAGTTAATTTACTCTAAGAAATCAAGCAAATTAGATATATTTGAAAGTGGCGATAATTATATTCTTTATAATATAGAGAATGAATACGATCGTTCACCAAATCTAAATGATGAGATAGTAAAAAGTGAAATTGTCGAACTTATTTATCAAAAAGGTAAATTTGATTATAATAGAAAAATAATTGAAGAAATACAGAATGATGGATTTAATGAAAGTAAATTTACAGAGTTAAGTTCGGGTAAAATCCAAACTGGATTAATTAGTTCAATTAGTGATGATGGGCTGTTTGAAGTAAATTCAGTTAAAATGCTCTACTCATTACCTCAAAATTCATTTGCATTAGTAAACAATACTAATAATCAAATATTTTTAGTCAAAATAAAAGATATAAATAAAAATACTATAAATAAACAAGGTGAGGAATATAAAGGGTTTGTAAATTCACAAAATACAAACAAAAGAAAAAGTATTTTACAATCTTACGATACCCTGTTGAATAACAAATATCAGGTTCAATTGAATCAAAAAACTATTGATAGAATTAAAAACTATTTCAAATGATAATTAATCGAAGCTTCAAAGATTTTAAGTTTCGACATAGAAGCAAAAAAAATCAGATTATATACACTTCTAAAAAAGTAAATTCTGATGATGAAGTGATAAATTTAATTGATAATTTTTTAGAGGAAAAAAATAGTTTTATATTTGAGTCTGTTGAAAAAGGAAAAATTAAAGGTAGATACACAATTTTTGGTAAAGATCCTGATAAGATATGGGAGTTCAACAACCAAAAATCATATTTAATTACTGAAAATAAAAAAATCATTCTTAAAGATAAACCAGAAGAGTTAATAGAAAAAATTATTGAAAGTTTTAAATTTGATACACCTAAGAATTTACCTAAGATTTGTTCGCTAATTTCAGGTTATTTTTCATACGACTCTATTAGATACATAGAAAAAATTCCTAACTCATGTAAAAATGATCTTAATTTACCTGATGTAAGGTTGATGAGACCAAGAACCTTGGTTATTCATGATAATTTAAAAAAAGAAATATTTTATATAAGTAATGTTTTTAATGATGAAAAAATTAAAAATTATCAAAAAAAGTATGACGCTATAAAAACTGATCTATTTAAACTATTAATACAATCAACGATCAAAAATATTGATACAAAAAGAGTGTTAAAAGAAAAAAAAATTAAAGTTAAATCAAACACATCTAAAAATAAATTTCTTGCAATGGTTAATAAAGCTAAGAAATACATTAAACTTGGTGATATTTTTCAAGTTGTTTTAAGTCAAAGATTTGAAGCAAAATTAACAAAAAAACCTTTGGAAATTTATAAAAAACTTAGAGTAACTAACCCCTCTCCTTTTATGTTTTACTTCAACTTTAATGACTTCCAAATTATTGGGGCAAGTCCAGAAATTTTAGTAAGACTAAGAGATAATAAAATTACAGTTAGACCAATAGCAGGCACTAGACCAAGAGGAAAAAATAAAAAAGAAGATCTTTTTTATGAAAGAGACCTTCTTAAAGACAAAAAAGAACTTTCTGAACATTTAATGCTTTTAGATTTAGGAAGAAATGATGCTGGTAAAGTATCAAAAATAAATACTGTAAAGGTAACTGAGAGTTTCATAATTGAAAGGTACTCTCATGTAATGCATATAGTTTCCAATGTAGTTGGAGAGTATAATAAAAAGTTTTCAAAATTTAAATCACTATTGGCAGGATTTCCTGCTGGTACTGTTTCTGGTGCTCCTAAAATAAGAGCAATGGAAATTATTGATGAATTAGAAACATCGAAAAGAAAAGTTTACGCTGGTGGAATTGGATACTTTTCTGCTAATGGAGAATTTGATACTTGTATTGCATTAAGAACAGCTGTTGCAAAAAATAAAAAATTCTATGTACAAGCTGGAGCAGGTATCGTGGCTGATAGTAAGCCTATAAACGAATATGATGAAACAGTGAACAAGGCAAAAGCTTTGATAAATGCTTTAAGATAATGAGAATATTATTAATAGATAATTATGACAGTTTTACATTTAATCTTTATCATTACATTTCTTCATTTAATGTAAAAGTTGATGTTATACGAAATGATAAAATTAACTCTAAAGAAATATTAAGAAAAAAATATGATAAAATTGTTATTTCACCTGGACCTGGAAATCCAAATCAATCTGGAAATTGCATAAGCATTTTAAAATCATTACATAAAAAATTACCCTTTTTAGGTGTTTGTCTTGGACATCAAATTATAGGTCAAGTTTTTGGATCTAAAATTATTCAAGCAAAAAAATTAATGCACGGAAAAACTAGTAAAATTAAATCACAAAAAATTGGGATCTTAAAAAATCTACCTCGTACATTTGAAGCTACAAGATATCATAGCTTAGTTATTGATAAAAAAACTCTATCGAAAGATTTAGAGGTTACAGCTGAAACTGATGATGGGATGATTATGGCTATCCAACATAAGCAATTTAATATTCATGGTGTACAATTTCACCCAGAAAGTATTAAAACTAAGATGGGAATGAAAATTTTAAAAAATTTTATAAATTATTAATTTTATGGAAAAGATTTTAGAAAAACTTAAAAATAAAGAAAATTTAACATTTGAAGAAAGTAAATCGGCATTTGAAATTTTAATGACTGGTAAAGCTGATGAGGATCAAATCTATAATTTTTTAACACTTCTGTCTGAAAAAGGAGAAGTTGCAGATGAAATTGCTGGAGGTGTTTATGTGCTTAGAGAAAAATCTAAAAGAGTAATCGTTCAAGATTGCATAGATACATGCGGTACAGGTGGTGACGGTATGAACACTGTTAATATATCAACTGCATCAGCCTTACTTTTAGCTAGCATTGGTATAAAAGTTGCGAAGCACGGCAATAAAGCGGTATCTTCAAAATGTGGCTCTGGAGACGTTTTGGAAGCTCTTAATATTAAAATTGATTTAGAGCCGAGAGAAATAGAACAAGAAATAAGCAATAACAATTTTGGTTTCATGTTCGCTCCAAATTATCATAGTGCCATGAGATTTGTAGGTCCTATAAGAAAGAAAATTGGTAAAAGAACTATTTTCAACATGATTGGTCCTTTAAGCAATCCTGCTCTAGTAGAAAGACAGGTTGTTGGAGTATTTGACAAAAAATTGTTAAGAATTTTTGCGGAGGGATTAAAAAATTTAAATATAAAATTTGCATGGATAGTAAATAGCGAAGATGGATTAGATGAAATATCTCCTTATGCAAAAACAAATATAATACAATTGAAGAATGGAGAAATATCTGAAATCTTGGTTGATCCTAGTTCAATTGGTGTGAATGCAGAAAAATTTGAGAACTTAATTGGTAATGATGCAAAATTTAATGCAGAAAAAATGATTGAAATATTTAAAGGTAAAGATAATGATTTTTCAAAAGCAGTTTGTTTAAATGCTGCAGCCGGTTTAATTGTCGCAGAAAAGTTTGTTGATTTTGAAGAGGCCTATAATCATGCAAGACAATTTATTCTTTCAGGTAAAACTTTTTCACATTTGGAACAAATACAAAATGTCTGAAAACGTTTTAGAAAATATAATTAAAAAAAAAATCGAAAAAATTGATAATCTAAAAAAATCAATAGATCTTAAAAAATTAGATGAATTAATACAAAAAAATAAATCATACATAAATTTTAAAGATAAAATTGAAAACAATTTAAAAGAAAATAAAACTTCAATTATTGCTGAAATAAAAAAAGCAAGTCCTTCTGCAGGTGTTATAATTGAAGACTACAATCCAGTAGAAATTGCTAATATTTATTTAAAAAATAATGCTACTTGTTTATCAGTTTTAACTGAAGAAGATTATTTTTTAGGAAATTTAATCCATATAAGTAAAATAAAAGATAAGGTTAATTTACCAATTTTATGTAAAGATTTTTTTATTGATACTTTTCAAGTCCCGTTAGCCAAAAGTTATGGTGCAGATGCAATTCTGATTATTTTAGCTGGTGTCTCAGAGGATCTTGCAAACAATTTATATCAAGAGGCGTTGAAATTAGATATGTCAGTAATAGTAGAAGTACATACTGTTGAAGAAGCTCAAAAGGCATTAAATTTTAAAGATGCACTAATTGGTATTAACAACAGAAACTTAAAAACACTTAAAACTGATATAAATACAACCTATGATATTTATAATGTTATAAAAAACCATAAAGGACCTCTAATTTCTGAGAGTGGTATTAAATCTAAAGAAGAATTATTGGAATTAAATAGTAAGACTTCAATTAATACTTTTTTAATTGGTGAATCACTTTTGAAAAAATTGGATGAAAATTCAATTTTTTCAGTTTTGTAGTCAATTAAAGCCCTATTTTAATCACTTTTTTTAGTATTGTTAAAACAAAAGAACTTTTATAGAACATATTTTGTACGATATTTGTTCTTATGCTAACAAAAAAACAAAAAAACCTGCTTTTGTTTATCAACAAGAAGTTGAGAAGTTCTGGTGTATCTCCTTCTTACGAAGAGATGAAACAATCTCTAAACTTAAAATCAAAGTCAGGTATTCATAGATTGATTAGCGCCTTAGAAGAAAGAGGATTTATTAAAAGATTAGCTCATAAAGCGAGAGCTTTAGAGGTAGTAAAATTACCTGAAACAGCCTCAGCAAATGATATTTACAATAGTTTTTCGCCAAGTGTTATCAAAGGTGGTTTAGACGAAGAAATTAACAATTCTGATGAAATGGAAGTTCCAGTATTAGGAAAAATAGCGGCAGGTACTCCTGTTGAAGCAATACAAAATGAAGTTTCAAGAATACCATTACCAAATAATTTAGAAAAAAATGGAGATTATTTTGGATTGAAAGTTCAAGGAGATTCAATGATTGAAGCTGGAATCCACGAAGGAGATACAGTTATTATTAAAAGAACAGATACAGCAGATAATGGAAAAATTGTAGTCGCATTAATTGATGAACACGAGGCAATGTTAAAAAGAATTCGTAAAAAAGGTAAAGTTGTTGCATTAGAAAGTGCAAATAGAAACTATGAAACCAAAATATTTGGCCCTGATAGAGTTAAAGTTCAAGGTGTTTTGGTATCTTTATATAGAAACTTCTAAAAAAATAGTCTAAACATCACTGATGTCAAAAGTAGCAACTCGTTTTGCTCCCTCTCCTACTGGGGCTCTTCACATTGGTGGTGTTAGAACTGCCTTGTTTAATTGGTTATATTCGAAAAATCAAAAAGGCACTTTTCATTTGAGAATTGAAGATACTGACAAAGAAAGATCTAAAGAAGAACATAAAATACAAATAATTAAATCCTTAAATTGGTTAGGGATAAAACATGATGGTGAAGAATATATTCAGTCAAGTAAAATTGATGATCATGTAAAAATTGTACATGAATTATTAAAAAATGGGTATGCCTATAAATGTTACTGTTCATCTGAAGAGATAGAAGAGCAAAAAAAAAGAGCTAGACAAAAAAAAATACCTTATATTTACAACAGAAAATGGAGAGATGCAGGTGAAAAAGATGCTCCTAAAGAAATTAAACCTGTAATTAGATTTAAAAGTAAAATTGAAGGAAGTTCAATTCTTAAAGATTTAGTTCAGGGCGATGTTGAAATTGAAAACAGTACAATAGAAGATTTTGTAATATTAAGAAATGATGGAACTCCAACTTATAATTTGTCAGCAACTGTAGATGATCATGAAATGGGAATGACGCATATAATTAGGGGTGATGACCATAAAATAAATACTTTTAAACAAATTCAAATTTATGAAGCAATGAAATGGGGTGTGCCACTGTTTGCCCATATTCCTTTAATTCACACAATAGACGGTAAAAAATTATCCAAAAGAGATAATGCTTCAACATTGGACGACTATTCAAAAATTGGAATTATGCCTGACGCATTAAGAAATTATTTACTAAGACTAGGATGGTCATATCAAGACAAAGAAATATTTACTTTAGAGGAAAGTATAAAATTTTTTAACTTAGAAGGTATTGGAAAATCACCATCAAAATTAGATATGAGCCGTATTTTGTCAATGAATGAGTACTATATCAAAAATATTGATGAAAATGATCTGTATGATCATCTTTTGAGATATTGTGAAGAATATAAAGATAAAATTAATACAGAAAAAGCATCAAAAATAAAATCATCTTTAGTATTTTTAAAAAATAAAGCAAAAACACTGGAAGAAATATTTAATAATTCAAAATATATCATTAATGATGAGGTTAATTTTAATGAAAATGATTTAAAACTAATTGACAATAAATCCAAAAAAATAATCAATGAATTTCAAGATGAAATTAAAAACTTAGAAAGTTTAACTAGAGATAATTTAGAACCAATAGTCAACAACTTGATAAAAAAACATGAAACAAATTTCAAAGGTGTAGGCCAACCTTTAAGAGTGGCCCTAACAGGATCAAAGTTTGGACCAGGCTTATATGATATTGTTATATCTTTAGGTAAAGCAGATGTTGAGAAAAGATTAAGAAAGATACTTCATTAAAATAGAACTTGCCTCACCAGCAGATGAAGTTTTAGATCTGATGCCCTCTAAAGTTTTGGAGCACTCACTTACTTGTTTTTTCATTAACTCAGGGTTTTTAAGAAAATAAATAACAGACCTATAAATTTCATCTGCATTGCATTCTTTTTGAAGTAATTCAGGAATTATCTCACGATTATTAATTATATTTATAATATTTGCAAATTTTACATTAACTAACATTTTAAAAATCATAAAATTAATAAAACTAAGTTTATAAATAATAATTGATGGAACATTAAAATTACAAATTTGTAATGAAACAGTACCAGATTTTGAAACAGCAAAAATAGATTTAGACAAAATTTCAGATTTAATATTTTCATCAGACACTATATCAATATTTTCAAAGTTATATTTTTTTACATATTCTAAAATTAAACTTTTATTTTCTTCTGTTGCATGGATATAAAAAAAATATTCATTATGCTTTTTGTTCATTAATTTAATAAAATCCAATAATATAGGTAACAAAACATTAGTTTCAGAATTTCTGCTACCAGGAAATATAGATATTATTTTTTTATTTTTAGGTAAAATATTATCAACAATAGTTTTGTTATTTTGATTTATTTCTATTAGAGGATGGCCAACAAAAGTATTATTTATATTTTCTTCATCAAAGTATTTTTTTTCAAATTCAAACAATAAAAGAATATGATCAATAAATTTTTTAATTTTTTTAACTCTATTCTTTCGCCATATCCATACTTGAGGTGCTACATAGTGAATTGTTTTAATGTTATTATTAATTTTTTTAACCTTTTCTGCTACACGCAAAGTAAAATCAGGACTATCAACACTTAACAATAAATCAGGGTTAAACTTTATAATTTCCTCTACGGTTTTATTTATTTTTGATTTAATTCTAAAAATATTAAGCAATACACTTGTAAACCCCAAGTATGTAATTTCCTTCAAATCATATATAGAATTAATTCCTAGTTTCTTTAGGTGGGTGCCGCCAACAGATAAATATTCAATTTCAGAATTTTCTAGTTTTAATCTTGAAATTAAAGTTGATGCAAGTTTGTCTCCTGATGGTTCGCCAGTTAATACAAAGATTTTTTTCATATAATTTTAATAAAAATTTTATTTTTATTTGCAAAATTTATTACCTCTTTTTTATCGAGAAAAATATTCTTTTTAGATTTTAAAACTAGACCCTTTAATCCATATTTTTTTATATCTTTTAAAGTTTGCAAACCAACAGTTGGTAAATCCATTCTTAAATCTTGTTTATTTTTAGGTAATTTTATTAATATACCTTTTGAATTTTTCTTTACTTTTGAAAGCATTTTTTTTGTTCCTTGCCTTCCCTCTTTTGCAATTATTTTTTCATCTTTGACAACTAAAGCCTGTATATGATCCAAACTATTAATTTTATTGAAATAGTTTTTAGCTTTTTTAATTGAGTTGTTATCATTCTTATTAGGCTTATTTTTTGTATAATTTCCTTTTTTAAGAGATAGTTCTGGATTAAAATAGACAGAGCTAATAACTTTAATATCTTCATTTGCAAGAATCCTAATTATAGATTTTATAATTGCAGCATCACCAATTTTAGAAGCTCTAATAACACTTGGCATATAATATATACCTTTAAAATCTAATCTAAGTGATGTAAAATTAGGCTTTGCTATTTTACCTGCAAACAAAACTTTTTTAGATTTTTTTTGTTTAATTAATTTTATTATTTTTCCAAATTTACCAATGCTAATCCTGTAAGAGTTTTTATCTCTTTTAAATTTATTATTTTTTGAAAAATCTATAATAAAATATTTTTTTTTTAATTTTTTTATTTTCTTTAAAACTATTTCAGGGAAATCTGTATCACCTAAAAATAAACCAATCATTTTATTTTGAAAAGGGAGTGCAAATTGGTCTTTTCTTGTCTTTTTCTATAAAATTAACTACTTCGGAAACTAATTCATTTTTTCTTAAATCGTTTGATAAATTACTTAAATTCTCTGTTAAATTCTCATTCTTAAATATTATTTTATAAGCTTCACTAAGAGATAATATTTCTTTATTTGGTATATTATTTCTTCTTAAACCAATAAGATTTAATCCTTGCAATATACTTCTATTTCCATGTGCTATACTATACGGTATGACATCTCTTACTACACCACACATCCCACCTATCATTGCAAATTTACCAACTCTAGTAAATTGTTGTACAGCTGAATTGCCACCAATTATGGCATTATCATCAACATGAGCATGGCCACCTAACGGAACATTGTTTGCTAAAATAACATTATCACCAACAATACAATCATGAGCAATATGAGAAGACACCATAAACAGACAATTATTACCTACTTTAGTTTTACCTCCACCACTTTCTGTACCTGGATTTATAGTAACGTATTCTCTTATTTTATTATTATCACCTATCTCTAATGAAGTTTCTTCACCCTTAAATTTTAAATCTTGTGGATCATTTCCTATAGAAACAAATGGATAAATTTTATTATTAGCACCAATCTTAGTATTACCTGTTATATTTACGTGGGACTGAATAACTGTTCCATTTCCTATTTCTACATTTGAGCCAATAACAGAATAAGGTCCAATTGTTACATTTTGAGAAATTTTAGCATTTGTATCAATAATAGCTGTTTTGTGGATCATTTTTTATCTCTTAAAAATTCTCTAATATTTTTTGCTGGATAACCCATTACTTTTGTATTATCTGGAATATTTTTTATTACACCTGAGCCACCTCCAATTTCAACATTATTACCAACTCTAATATGTCCTGAGATTCCTGCTTGACCACCTATTCTTACATTTGAACCAATGATTGAACTGCCAGCAATACCTACCTGTCCAGCAATGATAGAGTTTTCGCCTATTTTAACATTATGAGCTATGTGTATTTGGTTATCTAAATACGTGTTTTTACCAATAACTGTATTTGACATCGAGCCTCTATCTATAGTAGACCCACATCCAATTTCACAATTTTCTTCAATAATTACAACTCCAATATGTGGATATCTTAAATTCTTAATTTTATTAGGAAAAAAACCAAAACCATGCTTTCCAACTACACAGTTATCAAGAATTTTTACATTATTACTTATGAGTGAATTTCTTATTATTGTATTTGAACCTATTGTGCAATTATCTCCAATTGAAACATTTTTTTCAATTATTGTGTTATGACCTATATTACAATTTTTACCTATTGATACATTTTTTCCAATTAAAACATTTTTACCATAAATTACTTTATCATTAAAATCAGTTTCATTAATATCAATTGCACTATTATCAAAATCATCATTCACTGCATCAGGGTAAAACATTGAGGTTATCTTTGATACTGACAACAATACATTTTCAACAATTAGAGGAATACAAGAGGTTGGGAGTTCACTTTTTAAAGACTCTGTTGTGATGCAAAAAGATGCTTTTGTTTTATTAGCAATTTCTCTATATTTTTTTGAATGAAGAAAACTGATATCAGAATTATTAGAGTTATATAAATCTTTAATATCATTAATTTCAAAATTTAAGTCTAATCTATTATTTTGTAAATTTAAGTTATTCAAAATCTTAGAAACTTTAAATGGACCATTGTTTTTAAAAAAAGGAAATGACATTTCTGCTTTTAACAAAGCGAGGTAAAAAAACTTATCAAAAATTATTGCTATTTATTTCTTATCTACAATTGTAGCTGACCAAATTGCATCTGCCATTTTGGTCTCATTAACAAAAGCTTCACCTTTATATTTCCAAACTCTTCCATGAGATCTTATAGCTTCAATTTTTAGGATAAGTTTACAATCAGGTATGACTGGGTTTCTAAAACGTGCTTTTTCAACACCCATTAAAAAAACTAACTTATTTTCATAAGTTGATTTATCCAATCCATGAGCTGTAAGGGCGGCTGCAGCTTGACCAAAAGACTCTACAATAAGGACACCGGGCATTACTGGCTGATCAGGAAAATGTCCTTGAACAAAAAAACTATCTTTCTTGACGTTCACAACTGCAGTTGCAGATAATAATTTTTTAATATCATACAATTCATCAATTAAAAGCATAGGTTCTCTATGTGGTAATAAATTGCGGATTTGTTCTTTATTAAGATTATTCATTTTTTAATTTTTCATCAATTATAATTAAAATATTTTTTGTTATGTCATATTTTGGGTCTGCTATAAATACACTTTTTTTATCAATTAGTAACGAGATAGATTTTTCCTTCATAAATTTTTCAATTATTGGTGAAATTTTACTTATAAAATTGTTAATTTTTTCCTTTTTTATTTGATTTATATTTTTTACCATTAAGTCCTTTTCTTTTTGAAAAAGTTTTATTTTATTTTGGAAATCTTTTATTTTTTTATTTAATTCGTCGTTTGAAAGAATATTCTGTTCGTTATTGATCTCTTTTTTTTCATTTTCAAGTTGTTTTTCTTTATTTTGTAAATTACTTAAATTTTTGTCATTTAATTCATTTAATTGTTTTATAATTAATTTTCCTTCTAATGAATTGTTTAAAATAAAATCAATATCTATATAAGCAACATTTTCACTTGATAAAGAATTTGTTGAAATAAAAAAAAAAATTAAAAAAAATTTTTTGAAATGCATTAAAAGGTTGTGCCTAAATTAAATCTAAATGTCTCAGTAACATCACTAGAATTTTTACTAATTGGCTGTGACAAAGTAAAATTCATAGGGCCGACCACACTAAACCAATCTAATCCAATTCCAATAGAACTTCTAATATCATCATTATTGTCTAAAGATGAGTCATAATCAACTCCCCACACGTTGCCAATATCCATAAATACTAAAACATCAGTAGTTTCAACATTTTCAAGAATTTGTGGAATTGTAGATGAAAAATTTAATGAAGAAACAAAATTACCACCGATAAAATCATTACCATCTTTTGGTCCAACCCTCCCGTATTCAAAACCTCTTAAACGATTTGAAGGTAAATTTATTCGCTCTGATAATTTAATATCATCTCCTGTTAATGAATTTGAGCTTTTAAAATAAAATGAGGATTTTATAATATTTGAAGAAAACAGTTTATTATAATTATCAAAAATAAAAGTATTTGAAAAAGTGTTTGTTTCACTTATCAAAGGTGTTTCAAATCCAATAAATGATTTGATCCCTTCTGAGGTTTTAAATTTTTGATTTCTTTTATCATAATCAAAATTTACACTAAGATGATTATCAAAATAATCTCCTTCCTGTTTTTTTTGCCTAGCAGATGCAGTTGAGTCTGTTTCAATTTTTTCATAAAATGAGTTTATTCCTAGACCTAGTTCAAGATTTTTTAAATACTCAAATTTTGTCCCAAATTTAAAACCCGTCTTATTTGATTTATACCCAAAATCAGATAATTTATTTAATTCACTTGATTGTATTGTTGTATAAAGAGATTTATCTGAATTTTTAAAATTTGGATTATTCACTGAAAAAAGTCCTTTAACAGAATCTTCCCTTAATGTTATATTAGCATCAAGTCTTATGCCTTTACCCAAATAATTGTTTTCGGTAACACCAAATCCTATAGAACCACCAGATGTTCCAAAACCAGCACCTGCAGTTATCTCTCCGGTTGGTTTTTCTTTAACCTCAATATCTATAATTTTTGAGTTTTTTGTACTACCTTCATTAACACTTGTATTTACATTTTTAAAAAAATTTAAACTTTTTAGATTATTAGATGTTTTATTTAATAAAATTTCATTAAATGGGTCACCCTCATCTAATTCAAATTGATTTCTAATTACATTTTCATTAGTTACAAAATTTCCAAAAATATTTATTTTTTCAACAATTAACTTTTCTGTTTCTTCAATAATAAAGTCTAAATTGATTTTATTTCCATCAATATTTTCTACAACTGATGCTTTTGTTGATTGAAATTGTTCTCTTATAGATACATCGTCTAATTCTTCTATTATATTTTCTATTATGTTTATTGAATAAGGTTTACCCTTAAGTTTAGAAAATAATTTATAAATTTTATTAAAATTTTCTTTTTTAAAATCAATAGGCAATTTTAAATCTAAATCATTAAAATAGAATATTTCACCTGGTTTAATATTAAAAACTAATTCAAATTCATTTTTAGATAATAACTTAGCAAAAGAAGAGTTAACACTTGCACTATAAAAACCATTGTTTAAATAAAAATTTTTTAAAAGTCTATTATCTAATTTAATTAGATCTTCATTAAGATATTTTTTACCAGATATAAATTTCCATGGTTTGTATTCTTCACTTACGATAATTCTTTTTAATTGAGAATTTTTATATATTTTGTCTCCAGTAAATGTAATTTTTTTTATTTTTGCTTTTTCACCAATTTCAATGTTATATCGAATATCAATTATATTATTACCCTTATCTTCTATAAAAGTATTAACCTTTGAAAAATAATAACCTTGTCTCTTTAAGGTATCTAAAATTATTTCTTTATCTTCTTTTAATAAAAATTTTGTATAAGAGGATCTTCTTTTTAGTTTAATGTTCTCCTTTATAACATCTATTATCTTTTGCGCCTTTATCCCATCATAATTTATATTTCCAATAATTGGGTTTTCTTCAACATTAATCGTTAAAACATCATCATCTAATTTAGTGTTAATTAATTTAAAGTAATTTGTGTCATATAAATCTTTAATGATTTTATTTAAATCTAAGTTTTCAATTTTTTGACCCTCAGAAATTGATGAAAACATTAATATAGTTTCATCAGCAATTCTATCATTGCCTATAATTTCTATCTTATTTAAAGTTTTACCAAACGATACGCTTGTAAAAATAAAATAAATTAGAAAGATATTTATATAGTTTTTAAAGTTAATTTTATACATTTCGCTTCTTATACACATTTTTCTTTAAGTTTTAAATGAACATATTTGTTTAAACGCATTATATCTTCAGTACTACTAGGCTTAATCCTTTTAAATTTTTGTAACTCTTTAAGATTAATTATATAATTAATGAAATAATATATTTCGTAAAATAAAATTTTTTTATTCAAGAAAAGTTCAACAAGATAGTCATTAGCTGAGACTAAAATTGTATCAAATAAAGAAAATTTTTTTGGTATTTTTTTTAAAAGTTTAATAGCAGGATACCTTTTCAAATCTAAATCAGTAAAATTTAAATTATTCAATAAATTAAAGTTTATTTTATTTGAATTAAATTTTATATTTTTATTATTAAAAATAGAATTAAAGATTGGAATTTCCATAGTTGTATCATGCGCAATAATTTTAATTAAACCATCGTTATATTCTAAAATTGCATGCACATATGAAGAAGGGTGTACTATTATTTTTATATTTTCGTAACCTATATTAAATATGTTTCTAGCTTCTATAACTTCAAATAATTTATTCATCATAGTTGCTGAATCAATTGTTATTTTCTTTCCCATTTGCCAATTTGGATGTTTCAAAAATTGTTTAATTTTGAGACCATTAATTTTATTTATAGGGATTTTTCTAACTGATCCACCAGAGGCAGTTAAATAAATTCTCAAAATTTTTTTCACATTATTATTTATTAAACCATACCAAATTGAGAAATGCTCAGAGTCAACTGGTATAAATTTTGTTTTAAATTTACGGAGCTCTTTGCTTATTAAATTCCATCCACATATAATCGACTCTTTATTAGCAATTGCTATTTTTTTTGTATGTTTAATTATTTTGAGTGTTGGTTCAAGTCCGCTCAATCCAATAATTGAGCTCATAGTATAATCTATTTTTTTGTTAAAAATTTTATCCAAATTTTCATAATCATTATAAACATTTATTTTTAAAGTTTTTGTTTTTTCTTTTAATATTTTGAAGCTCTTAGGATTCGTTATAATTAAATTTTTGACGTTAAATTTTTTTGCATTATGAAGTAATTTTTTATGATTTTTATGAGCTGTTAAAAGAACTACTTTTATTTTAGATTCATTTTTTTTTATTATTTTTAAAAGAGTATTGCCAATCGAACCAGTGGAACCTAAAATTGCAATTTTCATAATTTAATAATTTCAAATAAATACATTAAATAAGAAATGGGAAATGCAAAAATCATTCCATCTATTCTGTCTAAAAGTCCACCATGACCAGGTACAATTTTTCCTGTGTCCTTGATTTTAGCTTTTCTTTTAAAATAAGAAACAGTTATATCTCCTATCTGGCTGACAGATGAGATTAACAAAATAAATAAAACGATTGTAACCAAAGAATTATTGCTTGTAATACCCAAAATATTAGTTTTTGCTAAAACATAAACAAAAACTATTGAAAAAAAATAACTCCCTACAACACCTGAATAAGTTTTATTTGGACTAATTTTTGTTAACTTTGGTCCTTTAAATAATTTTCCAAAAAAATATCCACCTAAATCAGTGGCTATACAAATAATTAAAACGAATAAAATAAAACCATATTCACTGTAAATATTATTTCTTAAACTATAAATGCTATAAAATGAACATATAAGAAAAAATGCACCATAATATTTATATTGGTTACCAATATTCATTTTGTACCATTCGAAAGAAGCAATTAAATAACATAAAATGATAAATATGTTAAAAAGAGTTGATCCAGAGATAATGATATAAAAAACTAAGGGAAGTATTAATATGGAACTAATTAATCTTAGTAAGAATTCATTTTTCATTAAATTTGACCAAAATTCCTCTTTATAGATCTAAATTTGTTTATTATTTTTTTATAATCTTTTTCATTAAAATCAGGCCAAAGTTTTTTTTCAAAGAAAATTTCTGAATATGCTATTTGCCATAGCAAAAAATTACTTAATCTTTTTGTATCACCTGTTCTAATTAATAAATCTGGATCTGGTATATTTTTAGTTAATAAGAAATTAGTAAAATTTGTTAAATTTATTTTTTTATTACTTTTTCTAAATTTTCTGCAAACATTTAAAATTTCAAATTTTGATCCATAATTAAGTGCAATATTAATTTGTAATCTTGTATTTTTTGATGTCAGTTTTTCTGCTCTATTTAATAAATTATTTAATTTTTTTGAAAAATTTTTGTAACCTATAAATTTTAATTTTATGTTTTGTTCATGTATACTTAATAGTTTTGATGACAAAAAACTTTCCATTAGTTCAAATAAATATTTGATTTCATCTTGTGGCCTTTTCCAATTTTCAGTTGAAAATGTATATAATGTTAGAAATTTAATATTATTTCTAATCGTTTCTTTAATTATTTTTTCAACTGTAACTAGTCCTGCTTTATGACCTTTATTTCTAGAATTTTTGTTTTTTAAACCCCATCGTCCATTGCCATCCATTATTATGGCCACGTGATTTAATAGGTTCATATTGTCATTATTTCTTTTTCTTTTGAAGAAACTTTTTCGTCCACTAATTTGATATGTTCGTCAGTAATTGTTTGAATTAATTTTTCTTTAGATTTTTCATCATCTTCACCAATTTCTTTAGATTTTAATAACTTTTTTAGGTCTTCATTTGCCTCTCGCCTAATATTTCTTATAGAAACTTTGCATTTTTCACCAATTGATTTAATTATTTTTTTTAATTCATTTCTTCTTTCCTCATTTAATTCTGGTATAGGAAGTCTAATTAATTGACCATCTATTTGTGGATTAAGACCTAAATCAGATTTTTTTATTGCAGCATCTAAAAGAGGTACATTATTAGCATCCCACACTTGAATATTTATCATTCTTGGTTCAGGAGTTGTTATACTCCCAATTTGATTGATTGGCATTTGTTGACCGTATACATCAACTTTGACTAGATCTAGCATTGCAGCATTAGCTCTACCTGTTCTTAAGGATGATAATTCTTTAGAAAATACATCTATGGCTTTATCCATTTTTACACCATAAGCTTTTTCATCAAACATTTATTCTCCTATTTTTATTCTAAAGAATTCCTTAATTTTTAAATCAGCCACAGATAGTTCTTTAACTATATCTTGAACTTTTTTCTTTGGTTCCATTACCCAAGCTTGAGTTAAAAGTGCATTTTCTTCCTTAAATTTATTCATTTTACCTAAGCTTATTTTTTTAGCTATTTCCTCAGGTTTACCTGAGTTCTTCAATTCCTCAGCAACTAACTCCTGTTCTTTATCAATTACTGACTGATCTATTAAATTTGATTCTAATGCTAATGGATTTGAAGCTGCAATATGCATAGAAAGTTGTTTACCAAATGATTTAACTGTATCTGATTTATCACTTGTATCAAGAGATACTAATACTGCTAATTTTGCTACATTATCTTTTACAACTGTGTGTAGGTAATGGTTATTTACTCCACTTTTATTTTCAATAGTTTTTGATTTTCCAATTGTAATTTTTTCACCAATTTTAGCAATTAGCGCTACCAAATTATCATCTACACTTTGCCCATTTTTCATCATTGCTTTTTTTAATTCATCTTGATTAGAGTTGTGTTGATTGTTTAATTCACTTAATTCTTTAACAAAGCTTATAAAGTCATCATTTTTTGCAACAAAGTCAGTTTCACAATTTACTTCTATCACAGAAGTTTTGTTATGATCACCTGAAACTACAACAACACCCTCTTTAGCATCTCTAGACATTTTTTTTGAAGCTTTAGATATTCCTTTAACTCTAAGAATTTCAATTGCTTTATCTAAATCTCCACCAGATTCTTTAATTGCTAAATTACAATCTTTAAATCCAGCACCTGTCGCTTCTCTTAGTTTTTTTACTTTTTCTATATCACTCATTTTAATTTAACTTTCCTTTATCTTCGTTTGAGAATTTTTTTTCTAATTTTTCTCTATCAATTTCTTGAATAGTTTTATTTTTGCTATCATCATTACTTTCCTTTGCTTTTTCTTGCTTAGGCTCAGATGATTGGATTGAACTTTTTGCATTATTAATTGTTTCTTTAATTAAGTTACAATAAAGATCTATTGCTCTTCTTGCGTCATCATTTCCTGGAATTGGGTAATCAATATGATCAGGATTAGAATTACTATCTAAAATAGCAATTATAGGAATACCTAATTTAGAAGACTCAGCAATTGCTAAAGACTCATAGTTTGTATCAATTACAAAAACTAATTCAGGAACTTTTTTCATTTCAGCTATACCTCCTAAAGATCTTTGTAATTTATCTTTTTTCACACTCATCTTAAGAAGTTCTTTTTTAGTAAAACCTCTGTTTTCAGCAGCTAAATCAATTTCTAATTTTTTTAGTTTTTTAATTGAATTAGATATTGTTCCCCAATTAGTTAGCATTCCACCCAACCATCTATAATTAACAAAATACTGATCTGTTTCTTTAGCAACTTCTGCAATAGCTTCTGATGCTTGTTTTTTAGTTGAAACAAATAAAATTTTTCCGTTATTTGCTATTGTATTATAGACCTTTTCTAGAGCTACTTTAGTTAACTCAAGTGTTTGTGTTAAATCTATAATATGAATTGAATCTCTTTTTCCAAAAATGTATTTCTTCATTTTTGGATTCCATCTCAAGGTTTTGTGTCCTAGATGAACACCTGCTTCTAATAATTGTTGAATTGTAACGTTAGGTATTTTCATATTTATTCCCGGTTAAGCCACCACAGTAATTTCCAATTAAGGACCGGAGGTATAAAACCAACAACTGTGTGCGTGTTAATTTAATTTAATGGTTATTTACAAATATTTGTTAAAATTGACAAGTTTTATTTAACTAATTTCAGCTTGAATTTGCTGTTTTCTTAAAAGATTTAAAGATTTTCTATCAAGATTCATTGGTTTTTTTAATTTAAAATTTAAAATTTGATTTTCTGTTGAGAGATTGAATTTTACTTGGGTTTTGCCTTCTTGGTTTAAAAATTTTGAAATCTTTTGAATTTGCTCCATTTTTTTAACATTAAATGAAATTTCATTAATTGGACTATTAAATAAATCTTTTAAAGAGGCAATTTTTTGAACATTAATTCTTTTAAAACGGTTCTCATCGTTAGAAACATTCTTAATCAATGTTAAAATCAATGAGTTACCTTCTTTTAAAATTTCTCTATTTAATTCCAATAAATCTGAAAAAATAAATATTTCAAATACACTATTTAAATCTGTTAACTTTAAAACAGCATAAGCATTTCCTTTAGCAGTTTTTCTCTCTTGAACTTTAAGTAATGTTGCGGCTACATTAACATTTTCTGAATTATCATCTGATATGAATTTTGCATAATCATTAATTTTATAATCTTCAAAAATTTCTGTAAATTGATTTAATGGGTGATCGGATATAAAAAAACCGACTGCTTCAAATTCTTTTGATAATCTCTCTTCAAATTTCCAATCGTCTGTTTTAGCTACAATATCCTCCTCTGTTTCAATATTATCAGAAAATAAATCTATTTGATTTGCTATTTTATTTTCAGAAATATTTTTATTTTTTAAAATTAAATTAGGTATGGAGTTAAAGATTGCTTGTCTATTTGAGTTTAAATTATCAAATGCTCCTGCTTTTACTAATCCTTCTAATTGTAATTTATTAATATCTTTTGGATTAACTCTATTTATGAAGTCATTTATAGATTCAAATTTTCCATTTAACTCTCTCTCTTTGACAATGTTAGAAATTGCCTCATAACCTACAGCTTTAATCCCACCTAAGGCATAATAAAATCTTCCATCAATAGTTCTGAAATCAGCAAAACATTCATTAATATCAGGTCTAATTGTTTCAACATTAAGTCTTTTTAATTCTTCATAAAACTCACTTAATTTATTTTGATTAGAAATATCCATAGTCATTGATGCGGCAATAAATTCTTTAGGATAATAAGTTTTTAAATATGCAGTTTGATAAGAAATTATTGCATAAGCTGCAGCATGACTTTTGTTAAAACCATATTCTGCAAAAGGTTCGATTTTTAAAAATATTCCAGCTGCAACATCTTTAGCAATGCCGTTTTTAACTGCTCCAGCAATAAAACCTTGTTTTTGTTTCTCTAGTTCTGCTCTCTTCTTTTTACCCATTGCTCTTCTTAAAAGATCGGCTTGACCCGCGGTAAATCCTGAGAGTTTTTGAGCAATCTGCATTACTTGCTCTTGATAAATAATTACACCATATGTGGGTTTTAAAATATCTTCCAATAATGGGTGTAAGTAATCAGGTTTTTGCTTTCCATGTTTACAGTCGTTATAGGTTGGTATGTTGCTCATTGGACCTGGTCTATATAATGCTACCAGTGCAATAATATCTTCAATATGATTCGGCTTCATGTGAAGCAAAGCTTCTCTCATTCCAGCACTTTCAATTTGAAATAAGCCTACTGTTTTACCAGATGATAATAGATCAAAAACTTTCTGATCATCAAAATCTATTTCTTCAATATTAAATTTTTTATCTTTTTTTCTAATTAATTTTTGAGTGTTATTTATTACCGTTAATGTCTTTAACCCTAAAAAATCAAATTTAATTAAACCAGCATTTTCAGCTGAATACATATCAAATTGTGTTGAAGGTAAAAGTAAATCTGCAGAAGTATCTTTATATAAAGGAACCACTTCTGTTAATTTTTTATCTGCAATCACAACTCCTGCTGCATGAGTAGCAACGTTTCTATTAAGACCTTCTAATTTTAATGATAACTCTGTTAATTTTTTTACTCTAGTATCTTCATTAATTAGCTTTTGTAATCTTGGCTCTCCAGCTATACATTGGGTTAAGTTTTGAGGTCTAGAAGGATCAAAAGGTATCATTTTTGATATGCTGTCAATAAACCCATAAGGTAATCCCATAACTCTACCAACATCTCTGATCACCATCCTTGCTTTAAGTTTACCAAAAGTAATTATGTGAGCTACACTATCTTTGTATTTTTTTGTTAAATATTCGAAAACAAGGTCTCTTTTATCCTCACAAAAATCTATATCAAAATCAGGCATAGAAATTCGGTCTGGATTTAAAAATCTCTCAAAAATTAAATTAAACTTAATTGGGTCAACATCAGTAATTGATATACACCAAGCAACCAATGATCCAGCACCTGAACCTCTACCAGGACCAACTGGTATATCATTTTCTTTAGCCCATTTTATATAATCAGATACAATTAAAAAATAACTTGAATATTTCATTTTAATAATTATTGAAAGTTCATGATCTAGTCTTTCTTTATAAAGGAGAAAATTTTTATCATTTTCAAGTTCGCTATCTTTAACATTAAAAACTTTTAAAAATTTATCTCGCAGTCCTTCTAAAGAATATTTAGTTAAAAGATCATCTGCATTACCATCTTTATCAGTACTAATGTTTGGCAATATAGGATTAGAGAATAATGGTCTAAAATTACATCTTAAAGGAAAGTTATAATTGTTTTCTAATGCCTCTGGTATATCAGCAAATAACTCTGTCATTTCAGAGTTAGTTTTTAAATAATGTTGATCGCTTAATTTTAATCTATTTTTTTCATTAATATAGGTTTTGTTACCAATACAAATCAAAGCATCATGTGCTTCATGCATATCTTTTGATAAATAAAAAACTTCATTAGTAGCAATTATTGGTATCTCTAGTTCTATAGACTTTTTTAGATTAAATTTTTCAAACCCATTTTCATTAGTGTCGTTGTGTCGTTGAATTTCTAAATAAAACCTATCTCCAAAAACTTCTTTAATTTTTGAATAAATTTCGTTTATTTCTATAAATTTTCCTTTATCAAATAATTTTCCAAAAAGACCTAAAACTGTACCTGAAAAAACTGAAACACCATCAGAATTTTTTAATAATTCATCAAAATTTACATGAGGGTCACTTAATTCATCATTTTCTAAATATGAATTCGAGGACAATTCAATAATGTTTTTATAACCTATTTCATTCAAGGCAAATAAAGGTAACAATCCAGTTGTATCATTTAGTTTAAAATTAATTTGAGTACCAATAATTGGCTGTGTTCCTGATTTAGAAATTTTTTCTGCAAATTCTAAAGCTCCACATAAATTAGAAGTGTCACTTATTCCTAAAGATTTAATTTTGTTTGATTTGCAATATTCTTGTAAATCATCAATCTTGGCTGCGCCTTCACATATAGAATATTGTGTATGGACTTTTAAATGATTAAAGTTTTGATTTAATGACTCAGACATTTGATGATTTTATAATACCATCTCTCATCTCCAATAGGCAATCTGCCTTATTAGCAAAAAATCTATTGTGAGTTGCAAATATTATTAATCTATCTGGTTTTTTTTGATTATATAAAAGTTTAAAAACTTCTTTTGCTGTATTCATATCTAAACTTCCTGTTGGCTCATCTGCCAAGATTATTTCAGGATCATTTACGATAGCTCTTGCTATAGCTACTCTTTGAGCCTCACCACCTGAAAGTTGTGAAGGAAAGTGTTTTGATCTATTTGAAAGACCAATTTTTTTTAATAATTTTTTAGCCTTTGTAATTGCTAATTCTTTGTCATTATTGTTAGCAAGTGATGCTAAATAAATATTTTCGATGGCAGTAAAATCAGAAAGAAGATTGTTTTGTTGATAAACAATACCAATTTTTTTTGATCTAAAAATATCATTTCCTTCTGTGTCATTAAAATTAATTTGATTTTGATTAAACATAATTTGACCTGATGAAGGTCTGTCTATTAAAGAAATTAAATTTAACAAAGTTGATTTACCTGAGCCAGAAGGGCCCATAATTGAATAAATTTTACCTTTTTCAAAATTTTGTGACAAACCTTTTAAGACTTTAATCTTTTTTTCAGTCTCAAAGGTTTTAGATACACTTTTTAATTCTAAATACTCACTCATATTTTAAAGATTTAATTGGATCTAATCTAGCCGCTTTAAAAGCTGGAAAAATTGATACTAAAATAGTTATAATTATTGAGCAAACTGAAATTAGAATAATTGATGTCGGATTGATCTCAGAAGGCATCTTGCTTAAAAAATATATTTCTTCAGGAAATAAACTTATATTGAAAACTGAGCTTAAAAATTGTCTAAAATTTTCAATATAGATAGAAAAAGTTACACCTATAAAAATACCAAAAATTGTTGCAGAAGTACCTATTATTACTCCAACTAAAAAAAATATTTTAATTATTGATTTATTTAATACTCCAATTGATTTTAAGATAGCAATATCCCTCGTTTTGTTTTTTACTAAAATAGTTAATCCTGAAATAATATTAAATGCAGCAACAATTATTATTAATGACAAAATAATAAACATAACATTCCGTTCAACTTTTAGAGCTGAAAATAATGAACTATTCATATCTGCCCAACTAAAAACAAACTCATCATCAAAAACTTGTTTTACTATTAATTTTTGGGAATCAATATTATTTGGATTTTTCAGATAAATTTCTAAGTTTCTTTCATTGCGATCATATCCAAAGAACTCTTCTAAAACATTAAGTTCAATAAATGCAATATTGTTATCAAATTCTGCTAAACCACTATTAAAAATTGAATTAACAATAAAAGTTTTTTGTTTTGGCATACCGCCAATTATTGTTTGAACACCGGATGGTGACATTAGAGTTAATTCATCTCCTATTTCAAGATTTAGAGAAAAACTTAGTTCGCTTCCAATTGATATAAAATTTTCATCAAATAGGTTTAAGTCGCCTTTAAATTTTTTATTTGTTAATACTTCTAAATTTAAAAGATCATTTTGTTTATAGCCTCGTAACACTATTCCTTTGGTATTATTGTTTTTAAGGATAATTGCCTCTCCTGAATTACTAAAAATAATATTCTTAGAGATTGACTTTAGCTTATTATTTATTTTAGTTTCATCTATTGAATTTGAATAAGGTTTAACAGTTAAGTGTGAATTAAATCCTACAATTTTATTGATTAATTCAGTTCTAAATCCATTCATTACTGACATAACAATAATAAGAACCGCAACACCTAGACTTATTCCAATGAAGGAAAATATTGAAATGACATTTAAAAAGCCATCTTTTTTTCTAGCTTTTAAAAATCTAAAAGTAATTTTCTTTTCTAAAGTAGAAATCAAATTGAATTTTTTTGTTTATTTATAATTTCTATAATTTTGCTTAAAGGTAAGTTTTGAGTTTCACCACCTGTTTCTTTGAACTCTAGTAAATCACCCTCACTCTTCTTACCAATGATAATTTGGTATGGAGCCCCAATCAAATTCATTTTTTTAATTTTAGATGAAAAATTTTCATCTGTGTCATCAATAATTGCATCAATATTATTTTTTAATAACTCATTATTAATATTATTTGCCTTATCTAGTGCTGAATTATCGTTTTTATTTATCATCGGTATCAAAGCAATATCATATGGAGCAACAGACAATGGCCATTTCATGATTTCATTTTTTTCATCATATTTTGCTTCTATTATGGCCCCTACTAACCTTGATACACCAATTCCATAAGAACCCATTTTAACAAAATCTTTTTTTCCACCTGGTAAGTCTACTGATGCATTCATAGGTTTTGAATATTTGTCACCAAAATAAAATATGTGGCCTACCTCAATACCTTTTGTGATTAATTGATTTTCCTTAGAAACTATTTTTTCAAATTCATCTTTGTTAAACTTTTCATCAGTCACAGCATAAAATTGCTCATATTTTTTTCTCATTTCTTCTAATGAAGATTTTTCTAATTGAGTATCATCACTGTTTAAGTCAAAAATTCTTTTATCAGTAAAAATTTTACTTTCTCCTGTGTCTGCTAAGATAATAAATTCATGAGACAAATTTCCTCCAATTGGACCTGTGTCAGCAGCCATAGGTATTGCAGTTAAATCTAATCTTTTAAAAGTTTTTAAATATGAAAGAAAAAATTTATTGTAAGAAAAAAATGCTTCCTGGTCTGATACATCAAATGAATAAGCATCTTTCATATAAAACTCTCTTCCTCTCATTATTCCAAATCTAGGTCTTATTTCGTCTCTAAATTTCCATTGTATGTGGTACATAAGTTGGGGTAATGATTTATAAGATTTAATTGAAGATCTAAAAATTTCTGTAACTTGCTCTTCATTGGTAGGTCCATAAAGCATTTCTCTATTTTGACGATCAGTTATTCTAAGCATCTCCTCACCATAATCATCATATCGACCACTTTCTTTCCATATCTCACTAGATTGAATTGTTGGCATTAATATTTCTTGAGCTCCAATCTTATTTTGTTCTTCTCTAACAATTTGTTCTATTTTTTTCATTACCTTGAAACCTAAAGGTAACCATGAGTATATTCCTGCTGAAGCTTGTTTTATCATGCCAACTCTCAACATTAATTGATGAGATTTAATTTTTGCTTCAGAAGGATTATTTTTTAATATCGGAATAAATGAATTTGATAAAAGCATCTTAACTAATCATATTTCTTAAATTTAAATATTCAAATTTTATTAGTAAATAAATAATAATAAAAATTACAGTTGTTATACCAGTGCAATACAAGAATTTTTTCAACATTTTTGGGTTTTCAGGTGATCCTGGATCTTCACCATCAATTTTTACTATTTTTGCTCTGTTTACATCAATAGGAAGTATAGCAAAGAAAACAATCCACCATATAATTACATAGATAATTGCTAAACCAGTTACACTCATTAAATTCTAACTAAGTTAATATTAGTAAATGGTTTTTTTCCCGTTCTTTCCTTTGAAAATTTTCTACAGGCAATTTTCAATGCATCAATTAAATTATGCTCTTGTTGCTTGCTTCCAATTTTAAATGTCCTAGAAGTTTTTTCTATTTCTTCTTCTAGTCCATAAACAAATTCTTCTCTATCATCTACTGGCAACCCACGAAAAGAAAGCACAGGATTGTTGTGAATATTTCCTTTAGGTGTTATCATTAAAGTTATTTCAAGATATCCATTAGCACTCAAATTTTTTCTATCTTTTATTGACTGTGAATCTGGATCAACACTTACATTGCCATCTAAATATAATCGACCACTTGGAGCTTTGTCGTAAACTTCAGGCTGATTACCAGGATATAACTTAACTATATCACCGTTTTCTACTTGTACAGGATATGGAACTTGCATTTCTTTTGCAAAATTTATGTGTTCTATCATGTGCCTATGTTCACCATGCACAGGTATTACGCATTTAGGTTTAACCCATTGATACATTTCTTTTAAATCTTCTCTATTTGGATGACCAGAAACATGAACAAATTCAGTTTCTTCAGATATCACTTCTATACCATCTTTAACAAGTTGGTTGTGCAATTTATAAAGTTTTTTTTCATTTCCAGGTATAATTTTTGATGAAAATATTACAGCATCACCGTTTTCAATAAAAACATCAGGGTGTACATAACTAGAAATTCTCATCATGGCTCCCATTGGTTCTCCTTGGCTACCTGTACAAAGATAAACTATTTTTTCTCTTGAGAAATTTTTAGCTTCACGAGGGTCAATTGGTTCAATTGTATTTTTTAAATATCCACATTGACGTGCAGCTTTATAAATACGATGCATCGATCTTCCAACTAGTGAAATTTGTCTTCCTGTTTGCTCAGCACAATAAAATGCTGTCTCCATTCTTGCTACATTAGATGCAAATGAAGTGATGATAATTCTCTTTTTCAATCTCGACATTACATTTAACATATTTTTTCTTACATCAAGTTCAGATCCAGACTTACCGGCACTAAAAACATTTGTAGAGTCACAGATCATTGCTAATACTCCTTCATCACCAATTTCTTTTAATCTCTTGTCATTTATATTGTCACCAATAAGTGGATTGGGATCTACTTTCCAATCTCCAGTGTGTAAAATTACACCAGCAGGAGTTTTTATTCTCAGGCCATTGGGTTCTAAAATTGAATGAGTTAAAGTTATATATTCAATTTCAAATGGGTCTAATGAAACAGTTCCATTTAATTCAACAATTTGTAAATCATTAGTAATATCTATTTGTTTTTCTCGAAACTTCTCTCTAATCAAAACTGCTGTAAATGGAGTAGCAAATATTTTACATTTTAATTTTGGCCATAAATGTGCGATTGCTCCAATGTGATCCTCATGTGCATGAGTTAAAACTATACCCAACAAGTTATCTTTTCTTTCAACAATAAATCCAGGATCAGGATAAATTAAATCAACACCTGGTATAGTATCATCAGCAAAAGTTACACCAATGTCTACCATTATCCATTTATGATCGCTTGGTTGACCGTAACCAAACAAATTCATGTTCATACCAATCTCTCCAGATCCACCTAGTGGACAAAATAACAATTCATCTTTCATATTATTTTATTTGCTCAGAAATTTTTATTAGACCTTTAATTGTAATATCTTGGTTATGTTTAACTTTCGATTTTATTGAACTTGTAAATAAATCAGAAAATCCACCTGTCAATACAACTTTAAAGGATTTTCTTGTCTCTTTCATAATTAAATTAATCATATTGTCAATTAAACCAGAATAACCCCAAAAAAAACCTGATCTAACAGCAGAAAGTGTGTTGCTGCCTATTACCTTTTTCATACGTTTAAGCTCAATTTTTGGGATCAAAGTAGCTCTGTCTGACAAAGTATTAAGAGACAACTTAATACCAGGAGCTATGATTCCTCCCATATACGTATTTTTTATTAAAACATCAAATGTTGTAGCAGTACCAAAATCTAAAATTATATAATTATTTTTGTTATCCAATAAGCTTATGGCATTTGTAATTCTATCAGAACCTACCTGCTTGTAATCAACTTTAATTTTAATCATTGATTTTAAATTCAAATTTTTTACTTCATTGCATTTAACTTTAGTGATTTTAGAAAAGTAGTTTTTTATAATTTTAAAAGTGTTTGGGACAACACTACAAAACAATATTTTTTCAATTTCATTTATTTGAATTTTATTTTTTTTAAATAAAATTTTTAATTGCTTATTACTTATTTTTTTTGAAATAAAAGTAATTCTTTTTAAAATTTTATTTCTTTTGGAAACTAAAAAAATTTTAGTGTCAGTATTTCCTATGTCACCTAAAATATACATATTAATTAATTTATTTTATACATTTTTGATATTCTATTTTCAAAAACTAGTTTCAAATTTTTTTCTAATTCAGATTTATTAATTTTTTTTCCTGTTATTCTATATAAATTTGTAGCTGGATAATTTTTAATATCTGGATTTTTTATTACATTAATCCCTATTCCTGTAATTAAAAATTTTTTATCTGATTTCGTTATAATTTCTTGTAAAATCCCACTAATTTTTTTCTTATTAATTAATAAATCGTTTGGTTTTTTATAGTCAATTTTATTTTTTATATATTTAGAGAGTGTTTGTTTAACTAATTTACAATTTAACTTTGTAACTGTTTCAATTGAGAATTTATTTTCATCAAATGGATGAAAAAAAGAGGCAAATAAATTACCTTTATATGAAATCCATTTTCTTCCGTACTGACCTCGACCACTAAATTGTTTTTCAGCAACAACCATACCAAATTTAAAGTTAGTTTTTTTTATTATTCTTGCAGCTGTATCGTTGGTACTTTTTATTATTTTAAAGTTAAATTTCTTAAATTTCATTAAATAATATTAATTCTTGATACTACCTCAATTAATTGGCTTGGAAATATGAAGTATAAAAGAATTAATATTGTAGAAAAAGTTAATGAAAATTTTAACCATAAACTATGATCCGTATCATATTTATCTTTTTCTTTATCAAAGTACATAATCTTGATTATTCTTAAGTAATAGAAAGCTGCAACAACTGTAGATAACAATCCAACAATAGCTAAAAAATACATTGATTGTTCTAAAACTGCTTTGAAAACATAAAACTTAGCAAAAAATCCTGCTAATGGTGGTATCCCTGCCAATGAAAACAATATTACAAGTAAAGAAAGTGATAATAATGGATGATTTTTCGATAAACCAGATAAGTCATCAATATCTTCGTAATATTGATTATTTCTTCTAAGCATTAACAAACAAGAAAAAAGGGCCAAATTCATTACAACATAAATTGAAATATAAATTATTGAACTTTGAATTCCTTCATTAGAAGCAGTGGCAAGACCAGCCAATGTGTAGCCTATGTGTCCAATAGAGCTATAAGCAACTAGTCTTTTAATATTTGTTTGTCCAATTGCAGCAATTGCACCAAATAGCATTGAGGCAATAGATAAAAATACAATTATCATTTGCCATTGATCGATTAGATTTAAAAATGGTACATATAAAAATCTAATAAATACAGTTAACGCAGCAATTTTTGGTACCATTGTAAAAAATAAAGTTACTGTAGTTGGAGATCCTTCGTATACGTCTGGTGCCCACATATGGAATGGCACTGCTGAAATTTTGAATGCTAAACCTACTAAAATAAAAACTATACCAAAAGTCAGTACATACTCATTTGAATTAAGTTGTGTGGAAATCACATCAAAGTTTGTAGATCCTGAAAAACCATAAATTAGTGAACATCCATAAAGTAATAATCCTGATGATAATGCACTTAATACAAAATATTTTAAACCTGCTTCAGATGATTTTAGTTGATCTCTGTTATAAGTTGCTAAAACATATAAGGCTAATGATTGTAACTCTAGACCCATATAAAATACAATTAGATCATTAGAACTAATCATTACCATCATTCCTAGTACAGAACTCAAAATTAAAACTGGATATTCAATATTAAAAATTTTAAAAATTTTTAAATAACTAGAAGAAATAACTAATACTAGAAAACCACCTAGCAATGTTATTATCTTCATAAATGAAGACATTTTATCTATTACGACACTACCATTAAACAAAGTTTCTCTATGTACAGAGAAAGTTTCGTTAATAGCTATTATAGCAGCAATTAAAAATACAAATAAAGACAAGTTAAAAGTAATGCCAGAACTATTTTTTTTAAACACCCCTAATACAAGTAAAAACATTATTGATAATGAGATAAAAATTTCAGGTAAAATTAAATTTAAATTTTCCATATTATTTGCTCGCTAAATTAATGTTATGCATATTTATTAAATCTGAAACTGAAACCTCTATTGTATTAATCAGAGGATCTGGATAAAAACCAAAAAATAAGGTTGGAATAGCTAAGCATGTTAAAATTAAATATTCTGATTTATTTAAATCTAACATTTGTTTTAAATCTTCATTAACTAATTTTCCAAAAACAACTCTTTTGTACAACCAAAGCATATAAGCGGCCCCTAAAATCACTCCTAAACTTGCTAACACGGCTACTAAAAAATTGTCCTTAAAAGCACCCATTAAAATTAAAAATTCACCAACAAATCCACTTGTTCCGGGTAATCCTAAAGCAGCTAATGTAAACAACATAAATAAAATCGAATACTTTGGTATTATGGCAACTATACCACCATAAGAATTTATCATCCTTGAATGCATACGGTCATAAACAACGCCAACACATAAAAATAGAGCTGCGGATACTAATCCATGACTAATCATCTGGATTATACTTCCCTCTATACCTTGTTGTTGAAGAGTAAAAATACCTAAAGTTACAAAACCCATATGTGCAACAGACGAATATGCTATTAACTTTTTCATATCTTCCTGCATTAAAGCGATAAAGGATGTAAAAATTATTGCTATAACACTCAAAGTATAAATAAGAGGTGTGAATACTTCCGAAGCTACTGGAAATAATCCAAGTGAAAACCTAATAAAACCATATCCTGCCATTTTTAATAGTATAGCAGCTAATAAAACTGAACCAGCTGTAGGAGCTTCAACATGAGCATCTGGTAACCAAGTGTGAACAGGCCACATAGGTGTTTTTACTGCAAAAGAACTAAAGAAAGCTAACCATAATAAATTTTGGTATTTAGCATCAATTCCAATTTCATAAAGTTTAACTACATCTGTTGTGCCTGATATCCAGTATATTGAGATGATCGCAACCAACATCAAGACTGATCCAAGTAAAGTATATAGAAAAAATTTAAATGCTGAATAAACACGTTTTGGACCACCCCAAATACCAATAATTAAAAACATTGGAATTAATCCAGCCTCAAAAAATAAATAAAAAACAACTAAATCAAGTGCACAAAACACACCAATCATGAAACTTTCCATGATTAAAATTGCAATTAAAAAATCTCGTAATCTATTTTTTACTGAATTGTTAACTGAAATAATACAAAGTGGAGTTATGAAGGTTGTTAAGATTATAAATAATATAGAAATTCCATCGACACCAACTTTATAATTAATAAATCCCTCAATCCATGTTCTGTCTTCAACAAATTGAAAATCAGATATGCTTTGGTCAAAAGATATCCATAAATAAATAGAAATTAAAAAATTAACTATACTTGTAAATAAAGCTACATATTTAGCTGTTGAATTATTTCCATCTTTATCTTTTGTAAAAAATAGAAAAAGAGATCCTATAGTTGGTAACAAGATTAAAGATGATAAAATTGGAAAGCTCATTATTTAACTATCAAAAAGGTTAATAAAGCAGAAAAACCTAACAACATTACAAAAGCATATTGATAGATAAAACCACTTTGAAATTTATTTGCTTTAATTGAACATTTTTTTATAAAAGAAGAAATTCCATCAGGACCAAATCCATCTATTATAGTTCCATCACAAACTTTCCATAAAAATGTCCCTAGTTTTTTCGATGATTTAATAAAAATAACCTCATACAACTCATCAAAGTACCATTTATTGACAAGGAAATTGTATAAAGGTTTATTAATTGAAGCTATTTCATTTGGCAACTCTTTGTTCTTAACAAATAAGTAATAAGCAATAGGTATTGATAGGATAACTAAACTAGGTGTTAAAAGTAAAAACCATGTTGGTGGATGATCTGTGCTTAGAGGTTCTAAAAATTTGATTGATTCTGACCAAAAGTAATTTTCACCACCGTGTCCAATGAACAAATCTTTAAATAACATGCCTGCAAAAATTGCACCAATAGAAAGCACAAATAACGGAACAAGCATTACCAAAGGTGACTCGTGCGTTTCCTCAATTTTAATCTCTTTATTATTATATTCGCCATGAAATGTTTTGAATATTAGTCTCCACGAATAAACTGACGTTAAAAACGCAGTAACTATTCCAATTCCAGCTGCATAATAACCTGTTGTATTTCCTTTCAAATATGCAAATTCAATAATTGCATCTTTTGAATAAAAGCCTGATAAAAAAGGAAAACCTGTTAAAGCAAGAGTTCCAATAATCATTAAAGCATAAGTGTAAGGTAATTTTCTACATACACCTCCCATGTTATTAATATTTTGCTCATCTTTAAAAGCATGAATTACTGATCCTGATCCTAAAAATAATAAAGCTTTAAAAAAAGCATGCGTAAATAAATGAAACATAGCAACATTGTAAGCTCCTACACCAGCTGCGAAAAACATGTAACCTAACTGACTGCAAGTTGAATAAGCAATTATTTTTTTAATATCTGTTTGAACCAATGCTACCGTTGCAGCAAAAAAAGCTGTTGTCATTCCAACTACAGTAATCAAGTTTAAAATTACTGGAGAAAATTCATATATAGGTGAACATCTAACAACTAAAAATACGCCTGCAGTAACCATTGTTGCAGCATGAATTAAAGCAGAAACTGGTGTTGGTCCCTCCATCGCATCAGGTAACCATGTATGAAGTAAGATTTGAGCTGATTTACCCATAGCTCCGATAAATAACAATAAGCAAACCAAATCTATCGCTTTAACCTCAAAACCTAAGAAGGATAAATCTTTATCTACAACTGTTGGAATTTGTTGGAAAACTTCATCATAATTTACAGTTCCAAATAAATAAAAAACTAAAAAAATACCTAACGCAAAACCAAAGTCACCTACTCTATTAACTACAAATGCTTTGATTGCAGCTGCATTAGCACTTTCTTTTTTAAACCAAAAACCAATTAGGAAGTAAGAACAAAGACCAACTCCCTCCCAACCAAAAAATAGTTGAATAAAATTATCTGATGTTACAAGCATTAACATTGCAAATGTAAATAATGATAGGTAGGCCATAAATCTTGGTTTATGTGGATCGTGAGACATGTATCCGATAGAATAAATATGGACTAATGCTGATACAGAAGTAACTACAACCAACATCACAGCTGATAGAGGATCAATTAACATTGACCAATTAACATCAAGTGAACCTGAATTAATCCAAGTTGCTATAACAATATTTTCCTCATATTGATTAACAATTACTTGATACAATACAATTATTGATAAAATTGCAGATATAGAAACTAATGCACTAGTTACTATTTCAGAATTTCTATCACCAATGTAACGTCCAAAAAAGCCTGAAATAATTGATGCTATTAATGGAAGAAATAAAATTGAAAGTTCCATTATTATCCTTTCAACTCATCAATTTCTTCAACTCTGATAGTTCCAGAGTTTCTGTAGTAAACAACGATTATAGCTAAACCAATCGCAGCTTCTGCAGCTGCTACAGTTAAAATAAATAAGGTAAATACTTGACCAGCTAAATCTCCAAGAAAGATTGAAAAAGCAACTAAGTTGATATTTACAGCTAATAAAATCAACTCAATACTCATTAATATAACAATAATATTTTTTCTATTAAGAAAAATTCCAATAACTCCAATTGAAAAAATCACAGCACCTAAAGTTAAATAGTGCCCTAAACCTATCTCAGTCATCTATTTTAACTCCTTTGTTAGAAGCAACTTCTAGAACACTTACTCCTTCTGCTCTTTCACGAGAAATTTGTTTTATATAACTTTGTCTTTTAACGTTTGATCTTTGTCTAAAAGTCAGAACGATTGCTCCAACCATCGCAACTAACAAAATCATACCACTGATTTGAAATATATGTATGTAATCAGTGTATAATACTTGACCTAGTGAGTGTGTGTTGCTTAAGTCTGAAACTTTTAATGAATTGTTAACATCAAAAATCTCTGGTTTATACTTCCATCCACCAATTACAATAATTAATTCAAAGAAAATGATTGTGCTAATAATTAGTCCAACAGGAATATGTTTTGAGCTAGCAGCAGACGCAAACCATTGATTTTTTTGTTGAGCAACATTTAGCATCATTACAACAAAAAGAAATAAAACTGCTACAGCTCCAACGTAAACAATTAACATTATCATACCTAAGAACTCAGCACCAATCATAATAAATAGACAAGAAATACTGATAAAATCTAATATTAAAAAAAATACTGAATGGACAGTATTTTTAGATACTGTAACCATTATTGCAGAAACAACTGCAATTATAGAAAAAGTGTAGAAGAAAATAGCGTGAGCAATCATTTATCTATGTGAACTATCTGCTTTTATATTAGCGTCTAGAATATTCTCCCATCTATCACCATTATCTAATAGTTTTTCTTTTGTGTAATATAATTCTTCTCTTGTCTCTGTCGAAAATTCAAAATTTGGACCTTGCACTATAGCATCAACAGGACAAGCCTCTTCACATAGACCACAATAAATGCATTTCATCATATCAATGTCATAACGAGTAGTTTTTCTACTGCCATCTTCTCTCTGAGCAGATTCAATTGTAATTGCTTGGGCAGGACATACAGCTTCACAAAGTTTGCATGCAATACATCTTTCTTCTCCATTTGGATATCTTCTTAAAGCGTGCTCACCTCTAAATCTTGGGCTAATTTTTCCTTTTTCAAAAGGATAATTGATTGTTTTTTTTGGTTTAAACAATTCTTTTATTGCAATGAACAAACCGCCTACAAAATCAACCATAAAAATAGTTTTAAAAAATCTAGATAAATTCATAATTAGTTTGTTGGTAAAAGGTTAAAGTAAAATAAATAACTCGCTGTTAAAACAACCCAAGTTAATGACAAAGGAAGAAATACTTTCCAACCTAATCTCATTAATTGGTCATATCTATATCTTGGTACAATTGCTTTTACTAAAGCAAATAAGAAAAATAAAAGTAAAATTTTTAAAATTAACCAAATTGCACCTGGAATTAAAGTAAATGGATAAATATCTATTGGAGATAACCAACCACCTAAGAATAATATAGCTCCCATAGCACACATCAATAAGATGTTTGCATACTCACCTAACCAAAACATTGCATACATCATTCCTGAATATTCTGTCTGATATCCAGCAACTAATTCTGCTTCAGCTTCAGGTAAATCGAAAGGTGGTCTATTAGTTTCAGCTAAAGCAGAGATAAAAAATATTACAAACATTGGAAATAACGGAATTACAAACCATAGATTTTGTTGAGCAATTACGATGTCATTCAAATTCAATGAGCCTACGCACAACAATACATTGATGATAATAACTCCAATAGAAACTTCATATGATACCATTTGAGCCGCAGATCTAATTGCACCTAGGAAAGGATATTTAGAGTTTGAAGCCCATCCTCCCATAATTATTCCATAAACACCTAACGATGAAACAGCAAATAGATAAAGTATACCGACATTAATATCAGCTAAGACCTGTGTTGCACTAAATGGTATAACAGCCCAAGCTATCAAGGCTAATGTCATAGTAACGATAGGTGCTAATATGAAGATTACTTTGTTTGAGCTTGATGGGATGATTATTTCTTTAAAAATATATTTCAACGCATCAGCTAATGATTGAAGTAATCCAAATGGTCCAACTACATTAGGTCCTTGTCTTTTTTGGACAAAAGCCCAAACTCGTCTATCTAGCCAAACAATCATAGCTACAGAAACCAAAACTGGAACTAACAAAAATAAAATTTTGTATACCTCTTGAAAGACTATATTTAAATATTCCATCTTAACCTTCTGTGCCTGTTGATTTTAAATTCATTTTTGCATTATTGCACTCGATCATTGTTTTTGATGATTTAGCAACAACATTAGAAAAATAATAATCTTTAATTTCAATTTTTAAATTTTCATTATTAAAATCAGAATTTGATTTGTTATTATTTTGTTCAGTTTGTTTTTCACTTTGCAATTTTAAATAATTTAACATGCTGCTATCTAGCTCTTCTTTATCGTTAAACAATTTTCTATTATTCATGAATTCAGCTAGTTCATTTATTATCTGCCAATCTTCTTTTGCATCTCCAGGTGGATAAGAAGCCTTAAATGCTTTTTGAATTTTTCCCTCTAAATTTGTATAATAACCGTCTTGTTCTGTATAAGCTGAGCCAGGTAAAATTATATCTGCACACTCTGCCCCTTTGTCACCATGGCTCCCTTGATAAATAACAAATTCATTTTTTTTAACAAAATTTAAATTATCTTGACCTATTAAAAACACTATTTCAAATTTATTTGATTTTAAATCTTCTATTAAATTTGTTTTATTATTTAAAACCCCTAAATCAAAATTTCCTACAGTTGCTGCATCACATGATAAAACATTCAAAGGATTCCACTCTTCTGAGAACTTGTTTTTTTTATTCAAAAAATCTTTTAAATTATCAAATAAATATTGTGCATTTTCTAATCTTAATAAAGACTCACCAATAATTATCATTGGTTTTTTTGCACTTTCTATTTCTTTTGAAAGTTTATGTGTGTCATCTATAATTTCTTTTATTGTTTTAGTTTGTTCATCTAAGCTTTCATAAGGATAAGTTAGATCTCCACAATCATTTAATGATACAATTCTCGTACTATTATTTAGATAAGATTTTCTAATTCTTGCATTTAAAATTGTGGCTTCATACCTAGGATTGGCGCCTAACAATAAAATTAAATCAGCATCTTCAATTCCGTTAATTGAGGAATTAAACAAATAATTTTCTCTTTTTGAAATATTAATATATCTATTATCTGATCTTGATTCATAATTATCAGTTTCAAGTGTTCGGTCAAAAAATTCTTTAAAAATGTACGCAGTTTCCATGTTTGTTAAATCTCCAACAAAACCAGATACTTTTTCTTTTGATGTATTTTCTAATTTAGATTTTATTATTTTATAAACTTCTTGCCACGAAGCTTTCTCAAATTTACCATTGTATTTAATATACGGGGTATCTAATCTTTGATGAAGTAAGCCATCACACGCATATCTAGTTTTATCTGAAATCCATTCTTCGTTAATATCTTCATTAATTATTGGAAGAACTCTTTTTACTTCCCAATCGTATGTATCAACTCTAATGTTTGAACCTATTGCATCCATGACATCAATTGTTTCAGTCTTTTTTAACTCCCATGGTCTCGCTTCAAAAATATAAGGTTTTGATGTCAAAGCTCCAACAGGACATAAATCAACTACATTGGCAGATAATTCTGATTGCATTGATTGCTCAAGATATGTTGTAATTTGCATATCCTCACCTCTACCTATAGCACCAAGTTCTGGAACGCCTGCAACTTCAGTAGCAAATCGCACACATCTTGTACAATGTATGCATCTTGTCATTTGAGTTTTGATTAATGGGCCCATATTTTTTTCTGGAACTGCTCTTTTATTTTCTTTAAATCTTGATTTATCTACCCCATAAAACATTGATTGATCTTGAAGATCACACTCACCACCTTGGTCACATACAGGACAATCTAAAGGGTGATTTGCTAGTAAAAATTCCATTACACCTTTTCTAGCTTTTTCAACTAAACTTGTATTTGTTTTAATATTCATTCCCTCTGCAGCAGGCATTGCACATGATGCAATAGGTTTTGGTGATTTTTCCATTTCAACCAAACACATTCTGCAATTTCCAGCTATAGATAATTTTTCATGATAACAAAATCTAGGTATCTCAACTCCTGCTTTTTCACAGGCTTGAAGAACTGTTAGCCCTTCTTCAACTTCTACATCAATGTCATTTACTTTTAATTTAAGCATTTTTTTTATCTAATAAATGTTGATCAACCAAATAAGGTATATTATTTTTTTTCTGAACAATTGGGTCCAAATTATTTCTTTCTTGAATTTCTTTCTTAAAATGTCTTAACAAACCTTGAACTGGCCATGAAGAACCTTCTCCAAATGCACAAATTGTATGACCAGCGATTTGGGTTGTTACATCTCCTAACATGTCCACTTCATCTTTAGTTGCATCACCTTTTGCCATACGTTCAAGCATTCTCCACATCCATCCAGAACCTTCTCTACAAGGTGTACATTGTCCACAACTTTCATGTTTGTAAAATCTAGCAATTCTCGCCATACATTTAATAATGTCTTGATCTTTATTGATAACTACTATCCCTGCTGTCCCTAATCCACTTTTTTCTTCGACACACGCATCAAAATCCATTTTTAATGTTTCACATCTGTCTTTTGGAATTAGAGGCATAGAGGATCCACCTGGTATTACAGCTTGTAAATTATCCCATCCGCCAATCACTCCACCAGCGTGAACTTCTATTAATTCTTTTAAAGGAATGCTCATTTCCTCTTCTACATTACAAGGATTGTTAACATTTCCAGAAATACAGAAAATTTTAGTACCTGTATTTTTTTCTCTTCCTAAAGAAGCAAACCATTTTGCTCCTCTTCGTAAAATAGTTGGTACCACAGCAATCGTTTCAACATTATTAATTATAGTTGGACATCCATATAAACCAATCAAAGCTGGGAAAGGTGGTTTTAGTCTTGGTTGACCCTTTTTACCCTCTAAACTTTCAAGTAATGCTGTTTCTTCACCACAAATATACGCTCCTGCTCCATAATGAATATAAATATCTAAATCCCAGCCAGTTCCAGCTGCATTTTTTCCCAATAGTTTTTTCTCATAAGCTTCATCAATTGCAGCTTGAAGTTTTTGACCATCAACAAAATATTCTCCTCTAATATATATGTAGCAAACGTGTGCTTGAACTGCGTATGATGCTATTAGACAACCCTCTATTAGTTTATGAGGTTCAAATCTTAAAATATCTCTATCTTTACAAGTACCTGGTTCAGACTCATCACCATTAATAACTAAATAATGTGGTCTGGATCCAACTTCTTTGGGTGCAAATGACCACTTTAAACCAGTAGGAAATCCTGCTCCACCTCGACCTCTAAGTTGAGACTCTTTAATTTCATTAATAATCCAATCTCTTCCTTTTTCAGTAATTTCTTTAGTGTTTACCCAATCACCTCTTGATTGTGACGCTGCTACATCAGAACCTTTATCATTATATAAATTTTGAAAAATTCTATCTTGATCTTTAAGCATTTTTTAAATCCATTAGTGTTTTTCTATTATTCTCTGGCTCATTATTAATTCTTCCTCTGTATGAACCTGGTTTTGGAGTCTCTCCGTTTAAAATTTTATCTAAAATCTCAGATGTTTTTTCTTTATCAAGATCTTCGTAATAATCATCATTTATTTGCATCATAGGAGCAGTCACGCATGCACCTAAGCATTCAACTTCCATCCATGAACAACTCTTATCGCTTGATAACTCACATTCATTTTCAGAAATTTTTTCCTTACAAGCTTCAACCAATTTATTTGCACCTCTTATCATACAAGGTGTTGTAGTACATACTTGAACAAAATATTTTCCAACTGGTGATAGATTGTACATTGTGTAGAAAGTGGCAACCTCATAAACTTTTATATAAGGCATGTCTAAAAACTTAGCGATATACTTCATTGCAGCTAATGGTATCCAATTATTATTTTGTCTTTGAGCAATATAAAGCAAGGCCATCACAGCACTTTGTTGTTTTCCTTTTGGATATTTTGCAACAATATTATTTGCTGCTTCTAAAGAAGAAGCATTAAATTCAAAACTTTCTGGTTGATCTTTTGCTGGTTTTCTTAAACTCATCTATCCACCTCACCAAAAACAATATCTAATGAACCTAGAACAGCTGGTACATCTGCTAACATGTGTCCTTTAATTAAATAATCCATTGATTGCAAATGTGAAAAACCTGGGGCTCTAATCTTGCATTTATAAGGTTTGCTTGAACCATCAGAAATTAAATAAACTCCAAATTCTCCCTTAGGTGCTTCAACAGCTGTGTAAATCTCGTCCTTAGGCACTCTATAACCCTCAGTAAATAGTTTAAAATGATGAATTAACGCTTCCATTGATTGCTTAATATCTTTTTTTGATGGCGGGCTAATTTTGCCATCTAATGATTTAATTGGTCCTTTTTCCATTTTAGATAAACACTGTTTGATAATAGAAACACTCTCTTTCATCTCTTCAATTCTGCATAAATATCTATCGTAACAATCACCATTTTTTCCAACTGGTATTTTAAAATCTAAATCTTCATAACAATCATAAGGTTGAGACTTTCTTAAATCCCAAGGCACCCCTGATCCTCTAATCATAACTCCTGAAAAAGAATAATCTAAAGCATCCTCTTTACTTACAATTCCAATATCAACATTTCTTTGTTTGAAAATTCTATTGTCTGTTAAAAGACTTTCCAAATCATTAATCACTTTTGGAAATGTATCGCAAAAGTTTGAGATATCTTCCTCTAAACCTTTGGGTAAATCTTGGTGAACACCTCCTGCTCTAAAGTAGTTGGCGTGTAATCTTGATCCAGAAGCTCTTTCGTAAAATGTCATTAATGTTTCTCGTTCTTCAAAACCCCAAAGTGATGGAGTTAAAGCGCCAACATCAAGTGCTTGAGTTGTTACGTTAAGAATATGACTTAATATTCTTCCTATTTCACAAAAAATAACCCTTATATACTGAGCTCTGATCGGCACATCTATTTTAAGAATTTTTTCTACAGCAAGAGCAAAGGCATGTTCTTGATTCATTGGAGCTACGTAATCCAAACGGTCAAAATAAGGAACAGCCTGCATATATGTTTTGTTTTCAATTAATTTTTCAGTGCCTCTGTGAAGCAAACCTATATGTGGGTCTGCTTTTTCAACAACCTCACCGTCTAATTCTAATATTAATCTTAATACACCGTGAGCTGCTGGATGTTGAGGACCAAAATTTAGATTTAAATTTTTAATTTTTTTTGTCATTATTTTCAATTTCTTCTTTAATGTATTTTGTTCCTTCCCAAGGACTCTCGTAATCAAAATTTCTATAATTTTGCTCTAGTTTAACTGGTTCGCTAATAACTTTTTTTTGATCTTCGCTATATCTAACTTCGGAATGACCAGTTAAAGGAAAATCTTTTCTTAAAGGATGTCCTTCAAAGCCATAATCTGTAAGTATTCTTCTTAAATCGGGATGATCTTTGAAATTTACACCATACATATCAAAAACTTCTCTTTCCATCCAATTTGCGGCAGGAAAAACACTTGTTAAAGAAGGTATAACTTCATTTTCAGAAATGGAGTATTTTAGAACTAGTCTTTGATTAAATTCATGACTTAAAAATAAGTAAACTACTTGAAATCTTTGATTATTTTCAGGATAATCTACAACTGTAATATCTATTAACTGACGAAATTTTGTATCTAAATTAGTTTTTAAGAATAAAATTACATCTAAAAAATCATCTTTATCTGTTTCTAGATAAATTTGATTATGTTTTATTTCTGAATTATTAATTTTCGTGGTTAATTCAGAATTAATTTTTTTTTCTAGATCCTCTAAACTATTCATGGCTATCTTGTAAAAGATCCTTTTTTTCTAATTTTTTTTTGTAATTGTAAAATTCCATATAATAATGCCTCTGCTGAAGGAGGGCATCCAGGAACATAAACATCAACTGGAACTATACGATCACACCCTCTTACAACTGAATAAGAATAATGATAATAACCTCCACCATTAGCACAGCTACCCATAGAAATTACATATCTAGGTTCTGGCATTTGATCATAAACTTTTCTTAAAGCTGGTGCCATTTTATTTGTCAACGTTCCAGCAACAATCATTACATCTGATTGTCTTGGTGATCCACGGGGAGCAGCTCCAAACCTTTCCAAGTCATATCTAGGCATTGCTGTTTGCATCATTTCGACTGCGCAGCACGCAAGACCAAAAGTCATCCAATGCAAAGAGCCAGATCTAGACCAATTAATTAAATTATCTAGCGATGTAGTTATAAAACCATTTTTACTAAAATCTTTAGCAAGTTGTTTAAATTCTTCAGGAACTTGTTCTATTTTATCGTTCATTAAATTAATTTTATTCCCAATCTAAAGCACCTTTTTTCCATTCATAAATAAAACCAACTGTTAGTATGAATAGAAAAATCATCATTGATGAAAAACCTAATAAACCAATGTTCCCTAATGATATTGCCCATGGAAATAGAAAGGCAATTTCGAGATCAAATATGATAAATAGAATAGCAACTAAATAAAATCTTACATCAAACTCCATTCTGGAGTCTTGAAACGGTTCGAAACCACATTCATATGCAGATAATTTTTCTGGATCAGGTTTTTTTGGAGAAAGTAAAAAATTTAACACCACAAAAGCAACACTTAAACCAAGAGCGATAACTAAAAATAGAATAATTGGTAGGTAATCTTTTAAAAATTCAGATAACATGAAAATCTATATATCAGTTTTTATCTGATGTTGAAGGGAAGATAAGTCACATTTTATTAATATTAACAGACAGTTTATTGGGAAAAAGTGGCGGGAGTGAAGGGACTCGAACCCTCGACCTATCGCGTGACAGGCGATCGCTCTAACCAACTGAGCTACACCCCCACTTAATTTGTTTGGTGGGCAGTAAAGGACTCGAACCTTTGACCCCCTCGGTGTAAACGAGATGCTCTACCAACTGAGCTAACCGCCCCAAAACAGAGCTACTTATTACATCAACACTTAAATAAAGTAAATTAATTATTATTGAATACTAGCTTGAGATTTATCGTCTTTTTTAGCCAAATCTACCTCAACCCATTCCGTAGGTTTTAGTTCTTTGGTTAAAGCAATTTTGATTACTTGGTCGGCATATTCGACTGGTGTAATTTTAATATCATCTATAATTTTCTTAGGCATATCGACTAAATCTTTTTCATTTTCTTTAGGAATCAAAACTTCTTTAATTCCAGCTCTATGAGCAGCTAGTAATTTTTCTTTAAGGCCTCCTATTGGTAACACTTGACCTGTTAATGTTACCTCACCAGTCATCGCAACATCTCTTCTTACAGGAATATTTGTAATCGATGAAACAATTGAAGTAACCATTCCTATTCCAGCAGATGGTCCATCTTTTGGTGTTGCTCCTTCTGGTACATGAATGTGAAAATCTTTTTTCTCAAATAGAGGAGGAATAATTCCGTACTCTAAACATTTTGATCTAACAAAAGATTTTGCAGCTTTTACAGACTCTTGCATCACATCACCTAGCTTACCAGTAATCTGCATTCTTCCTTTACCAGGCATAGTTACTGTTTCAATTTTTAAAATTTCCCCACCATACTCAGTCCAAGCAAGTCCAGTTACAATACCTACTCTATTTTCAGATTCTAATTCTCCAAATTTAAATTTAGCTACACCAAGAAAATCAGATAAATTTTTATTATTAATTTGGACTTCTTTTTCTTCACCAGCTACAATTTTCTTAACAACTTTTCTAGCAAGTTTAGAAATTTCTCTTTCTAAATTTCTAACTCCTGACTCTTTTGTGTATCCTCTGATTACTTCTTTTATGATGTCGTCTTCCAATTTCATTTCTTTTTCTTTAACACCATTATCTTTTATTTGTTTAGGAAGTAGATATTTATTAGCTATACTAATTTTTTCATCTTCAGTGTAACCAGCCAATCTTATTACTTCCATTCTGTCTAATAAAGGAGGTAAAATATTTAAAGTATTTGCTGTTGTTACAAACATTACATCAGATAAATCATAATCAACTTCTAAATAGTGATCGTTAAAAGTTGTATTTTGTTCTGGGTCTAACGCTTCTAATAACGCTGAAGATGGATCACCTCTATAATCATTTCCAATTTTATCTATCTCATCTAATAAAATTAGAGGATTTTTTGTTCCAGCTTTTTTCATCATTTGAATTATTTTACCTGGTAATGATCCGATATAAGTTCTTCTATGCCCTCTTATTTCTGCTTCGTCTCTCATCCCACCTACAGACATTCTAACAAATTCTCTGTTAGTTGCTTTTGCGATAGATTTACCTAAAGATGTTTTACCAACACCAGGGGGACCAACTAAACATAATATTGGTCCTTTAATTTTTTCCATTCTTTTTTGAACAGCTAAAAATTCTATTATTCTTTCTTTAACTTTCTCTAGTCCAAAATGATCTTTATCAAGAATATTTAATGCCTTAGTTAAATCGATATCAACTTCACTTTTCTTGTGCCAAGGTAATTCTGTCATCCAATCTAAGTAGTTTCTAACCACTGTGGCTTCAGCTGACATTGGGCTCATGTTCTTTAATTTTTTAAGCTCTTGTAGACATTTCTTTTCAACTTCTTTTGGCATTTTTGCTTTTGTAATAGCTTTATTTAAACTAGTTGTTTCATCTTTACCGTCTTCAATCTCTCCAAGTTCTTTCTGAATAGCTTTAAGCTGTTCATTTAAATAGTATTCTCTCTGGGTTTTCTCCATTTGAGTTTTAACTCGTCCTCGAATTCTTTTCTCTACACCAATTATGCTTGTTTCATTCTCCATAATTTTAATTATGGCGTTTAATCTTTTCTTAACATCAACTGTTTCAAATATTTGTTGTTTTTCTGAAATTGTAGCTGTGATATGTGAAGCAATATTATCAGCTATTTGAGAAGGATCTTTTAACTGCTTAATTGTATTTATTGTTTCGTTCGAAATTTTCTTGTTTATTGAAGTTAACTTTTCCAATCTTCTTAAAGCAGTAGCTGCTAAAGGAAATAAATCTTCGTCTTTTGGCAAAATATCATTGAAATATGTATAGTCACACGTAATAAACTTCTCATTATCTTTAAAATCTAAAATTTTAACCCTTTTAATTCCTTCTACTAAAACTTTTACAGTTCCATCAGGTAACTTTAATAATTGTAGAATGCTTCCTTCACAGCCATACATAAATACGTCTGTTTTTTTAGGATCATCGATCTCTGAATTTTTTTGAGTTACAAGAATAATCTTCTTATCTTTTTTCATCACCTCATTAAGTGCAGAAATCGATTTATCTCTTCCGACAAACAGAGGTATTACCATGCTTGGGAAGACTACAATGTCTCTTAAAGGTAATAACGGCAATGATATTTTAACGTCCATGGGTTTAATATGGATATTATATATTATATTGCAATAGGTTTTTGTTACTTATTAAGGGTATTAAGCCGCTGATGTTTTGCCAGACTTGGATTTATTTTCGCCTTTAGAATGAACTAAAATTGGTTGTGATTGACCTTTTGCAGCTCCTGCATCAACAATTACTTCTTCAATGTTATCTTGGCTTGGGAGATCATACATAGTTTTTAATAATATATTTTCTAAAATTGATCTCAATCCTCTTGCTCCTGTTTTTTTGCTAATTGCTTTTTGGGCTATTTCTTTAAGAGCATTTTCTTTAAATGTTAACTTCGCTCCATCTAACTTAAATAATTCTTGATACTGTTTAGTTAAAGAGTTTTTAGGTTCTTGTAAAATTTTTATCAATGATTTTTCGTCTAAATCTTCAAGGGTTGCTATCATTGGTAATCTTCCAATAAACTCTGGTATTAACCCAAATTTCAGTAAATCCTCAGGCTCTAGTCCCTTCATCCACTCTCCTGTTTTTTTATCTTGAGTGTTTTTTACGTCCGCTCCAAAACCAATTGAAGTACCTTTATCTCTTTGAGAAATAATCTTGTCTAATCCAGCAAAAGCACCTCCACAAATAAAAAGAATATTTGTTGTGTCTACTTGTAAAAATTCTTGTTGAGGATGTTTTCTACCTCCTTGAGGTGGAACACTTGCAACAGTTCCTTCCATTATTTTTAATAAAGCTTGCTGAACGCCTTCACCAGATACATCTCTTGTAATGGATGGGTTCTCAGATTTTCTACTAATCTTATCAACTTCGTCGATATACACTATTCCACGTTGTGCTTTTTCAACATTATAATCTGAAGCTTGAAGTAATTTTAAAATAATATTTTCAACATCTTCACCAACATATCCTGCTTCAGTCAATGTTGTTGCATCTGCCATTGTAAATGGAACATCTAAAATTCTAGCTAGAGTTTGTGCTAATAAAGTTTTACCACAACCAGTAGGACCAACTAATAAAATGTTGGATTTAGATAATTCTACATTCTTACTAGTTTTATTTTCATAATTAAGTCTTTTGTAATGATTGTGTACAGCTACCGACAAAACTTTCTTGGCATGTGCTTGGCCAATTACATAATCATCTAGCACTGTGCAAATTTCTTTTGGTGAAGGAAGACCGTCTTGGTGTTTAACAAAAGTATCTTTGCTTTCCTCTTTTATAATATCCATACAAAGCTCAACACATTCATCACAAATAAATACAGTTGGACCTGCGATTAATTTTCTAACCTCGTGTTGGCTCTTTCCACAAAAAGAACAGTAAAGAATATTTTTATTATTTGTACTCATAATTTTTTAAACGAATCAATTTCATTACTTTATTATAGATGACTCATACTAATCAAGTTTGGATTAGTAAGTTGTCAATATATTGTGTATTATGATCTTTTTTCTACTACTTCGTCAATAAGACCAAATGATTTTGCGAAATCAGCGGTCATGAAATTGTCTCTCTCTAATGCAGATTTTATTTCATCAACAGTTTTACCTGTATGTTTTGAGTAAATTTCATTTAATCTTTTCTTTAATGACAAGACTTCATTTGCATGTATTTCAATATCTGTAGCTTGTCCTTGAAAACCTGCTGAAGGTTGGTGAACCATTATTCTTGAGTTGGGTAACGAAAACCTTTTACCCTTAGTTCCTGCAGCCAACAAAAATGATCCCATTGATGCAGCTTGGCCAATACATAAAGTTGATATATCAGGTTTTACATATTGCATTGTATCGTAAATCCCAAGACCAGCTGTAACCAATCCACCAGGACTATTGATATATAAATAAATTTCTTTTTTAGGATCTTCAGCTTCTAAAAATAATAACTGAGCTGTTACTAAGGATGCAATATTGTCATTTATCTGACCTGTTAAAAAAATAATTCTTTCCTTTAGAAGTCTTGAATAAATATCATAAGCTCTCTCACCTTTGCTTGATTGCTCTACAACCATCGGCACTAGATTGCTCATATGTTCTGATAATTTTGTTGTCATAAGTTGATTCTTTCTACTTATACAACTTGTGATTACTTTTTGCTAACTTTTTTTGTTTTTTTAGCGGCTGGTTTTGCTTTTGCTGTTTTTGCAGAAGGTTTTTTTTTCTCTGAAGCTTTTACTGCAGGTTTCTTTTTTGTTTCTTTTTTTGGTTCGTGATCATGTGAATGATCATGGTCATGATCGTGATCATGTTTGTGAGCTTCTTTTAAGATTTTTTCTGCCTCATCTTTTGAAATTTCTTTTTTATTTGGTTTGCCTTTTTCTTTTATAAGATTTAAAATTTTCTCCTCATAAACTGTCCCTCTTAGACTGGCTAAAGCAGACGGATTTTTTTGATAAAAATCCATAACCATTTTCTCTTGTCCTGGCATCATTCTTAATTGTTTTTGAACTTCAGCTTGAATTTCTTGTTCACTAACTTTGATTTGATTTTTTTCACCAAATTCATTTAAGATTAACCCAGTTTTAATTCTTGTTTTTGCTTTTTCTTCAAAAGATTTTTTATTTTTTTTAGCCTCCTCTTCAGACATACCTTGTGAAAGAATTTTAACTTCTTCCTCGACTAAGTTTCCTGGAACTTCTTCAACTTTAATTTTTTCAATTTCTTTTAAAATTTGATTTTTTGAAAGTTGATCTAAAGAATTTTTATATTCGTCATTTATTTGTTTTGAAATTAAAGCTTTAAGATCTTTCAAATCTTTAGCTCCTAAATTTTTTGCAAAATCATCATCTATTTTCACCTCTTGTGGTTGTTTAACTGATAAAATTTTACAATTAAATTTAGCTTTTTTATTAACTAATTCTTTTTCAGGATAATTCTCTGGGAGTATTGCTTCAACAAGTTTTTCATCATCTTTTTTAACACCAATTAGCTGCTTATCAAAACCTTTCAAAAATAAATCTTTACCTAATGTAAGCTGTGTATTTTTTCCTTCACTTCCTTTAAATTCTTTTCCATCAATTGTTGCTTTGTAATCTAATGCAACTAGATCACCTTCTTTTGCTTTCGTATCTGCTGCACCTTCCTTGAAATTTGGTTGGTTCTTAGCAATTTCTTTTATTCTTTTATCTGTCTCACTATCATCAATTTTAACAGTGTATTCATCAAATTTAATGTTTTCTAATGATTTAATCTCTACTTTAGGTAATTCTGTAACTGACAAGACATATTCCAATTCTTTATCTTCACCATATGTCTTTAGATCTAATTTTGGCTGACCTGCTGGTTTAATTTTGTTTTCTTCTAACGCTTTTGTAGATGTGTCTTTTAAAACTTTGTCTAATACTTCACCAAATACAGCTTTGCCGAATTGTCTTTTTAAAATTTCTTTTGGTACTTTTCCTGGTCGAAAACCTTTTAAATTTACTGTTCCTTTGATCTCTTCATATTTTTCATCCATATAAGAGTTCATAGTCTCTTTATCGATAAAAATTTTTAGATCTTTATTTAAACCTTTTTTATTTTCTACAGTTACTTTCATAATCATTTAATGGTAGGGCGAAAAGGACTCGAACCTTCACCGATTGCTCGACTGGTTCCTAAGACCAGCGCGTCTACCAATTCCGCCATCGCCCCAGTTAAATTAGGTGCTTTATATATTATTGAACTCATTTGTCCAATCCGAATAATAGTGTAAAAGGATATAAAAATATAAATAATATGATTATTTCGCCTTGTATTAGTATTTGCAAAACAGATCCTTCAACAGGTTATTGTTATGGTTGTGGAAGAAATAATGATGAAAAAAAACTGTGGAAACTAGAAGAAACTACAGATGAATGGAAACAAAATAATTTAGAAAGTATCAGAAAAAGATTAACTGGTTGGCAGTTAGATAGTTTTAACGAGTCTTATGAGCATAAAATAAATAACGGCATATCTCTGTTCAAAAAAAATCTTAAAAATGAGTAAATCAACAATTGTAGTTATAATTTATATTATAGGACTAATCTTTGGTGCTTTAGTTTTAGATATGTGGAGCGCTGAGACTAGCCCTAAAGCATTACTGGGTATTGGGTGGACAGCACTTTTTTTAATTGGATTATTTTTTGCTGAAAAAAATGAAAAAAAATAAATTATTTTTTTTTTCTCTCATTTTATTTTCTTTCTTATTTATAAATCATTCATTTTCAGAAATTATAATTTTAAGTAAATGTGATCATAAAGAAGATAAATATTTAAAAAATGAATACATATTTAATCTTAATGAATTAATTATGACTAGAAATTATGTTTATGCAGAAAAAACTTATCAAAAATATAGAATTACTGATTTAAGTGTAAAAAAATCAAACTCCTATGTAAGAAATATTTACGAAGAGGATGGTAAAATTTTTACTTTAAAACATGGTTATCCTCAATTTTATACTCAAATATTAATTGAAAAGAACAAGCCTGAGATATTTATTAAAAGTGTTATGAACGATATCGAAGGTATTTCAAAAATTTCTACGTGTAAAAAAATAGAAAAATTTGCAAACCAAAGTTAGGTTTTCTTTTTTTTATTTTCCTTAAGTTTATCTAAATTTTTTTTTTTAAAATCAAATCTACTATTTGAAATATTAGATCTATGTTTAGCGAATGCTTGTTTTTGTGCTTGTCGCATAGCTCTTTTTGATGACATAAATTCTAATTTAATATTCTATTTCTAAAGTATCAATTACTTTTAAATTTTTATCTGAAATAACAATCTCACCTGATGATGGTGCGTAGTTTAAAAGCTCAGATATTACCACGTAATGTGTTACAAAAATTATATTTTGTTTTTGATCCCACGTGTTTAAAAATTTATTAAAATCAATAACTTGTTGTTTTCTATTTTTAGCAAATTTTGCACTAAAAAATGAATTCAAAAAATTTTTTGTTTCATAATTTTTAAAGGCTATTTCTGCAGTTTCTTTGCATCTGCACCATTCACTAGAGTAAATTTTGTTTATTAAAATATCATTTTGTTTAAAAAAATTTCCAATTTTTTTTGATTGTACTCTTCCCTCGTCATTTAAGTTTCTTTGGGTTTCACAATTATTGACATCAAAATTAGATGGATCCCCTCCTCCCGGTGCATAAGCATGACGAATAAATATTAATTTACCACCTTTTTGAAGCTCACCAATCATAGCTTCATTTGAATCTGCTTTAATTGGAGAACTTAAAAATATAAATATAATTAAAAAAAATTTTAAAATTTTCATAGATGAATAATAAATTAAAACAACTTAATAAGAAAATTATTAAATGTAGAAAATGTCCTAGATTAATTAATTTTATTAAAAAAATATCTACTGTAAAACGAAAACAAAATATTAACGAAACCTATTGGGGTAAACCGGTTCCTGGATTTGGTAAGATAAATTCGAAATTATTAATTTTAGGTTTGGCACCAGCTGCACATGGGGGAACCAGAACAGGAAGACCTTTCACTGGAGACAAATCAAGCGATTTCTTGTTTTCTTGTTTAAAAAAAGCAAATATTTCTAATCTACCTTATTCAGAAAATTTAAATGATGGATTGAAATTAAAATCAACTTTTATAACCAATATACTGAAATGTGTTCCTCCTGGTGACAAACCAACAAATGAAGAATTATCAAATTGCTCAAATCATTTTCAAAATGAGATTGAAACTTTAAGCAAAATAAAAACAATTGTTGCTTTAGGTAAAGTTGCTTTTGATAATTGTGTTAAATATTACAAAAGTAAAAATAAATTAAATGGAAAGTATACTTTTAAGCACGGGAAATATTATGATTTATCAAATAAAATCAGATTGTACGCTTGTTATCATCCAAGTCCTCGAAATGTAAATACAAAATTAATATCTGAAAAAATGATAGTTAATTTTTTTAAAAAAATAAAAAGAGTAACAGCTATTTAGATTTTAAAATATAAGGCTCAAAGCTATTTAAAACTAACTCAGGAATTTTTGTAGGTTTTCCGATTGTATTTACAAATACTAAATGTATTTTTGCATCTACAATTAATAAATCATCTCTGTAAATTGATTGATCCATTACAAAAGAGGTTTTTGACAAAGAGGAAATAAAAGATTTTATTGTTAAATTATCTTCTAAGTACGCTGATTTTTTATATTCAATATTGCATGACTTAACGATTATTAAAGAATTAAACTCATCTTTAATTTTCAAATTACTTAAACCAATAGCTAATAATGCTTCTGTTCTAGCTCTTTCAAAGTATTTTAAATAATTTGCGTAATAAACTACTCCTCCAGAGTCGGTGTCTTCATAGTAAATTTTAACATTATGACTAAAAGTTTTATGCATTGTTCATTAATATCAAATAATGAGAAATTTTTATACAAACTAAGATATAATAACTACAATGAAAGTTTATATAATTTGGTTGATTGGAGTAATTTTATGGAACTTTGGTGTTCCTAATGCTACTCCAATAGAAGACGTCATTGTAGCAATCATACTGTCATTCCTGAGTATGGGTCTAAAAAAATATACTAAACTTTAATTAATTTGCTGAAAAATAAATATTCTGGAAATAGGCTATAGATTTCATTTTAGAATTATCCGTATCCGCCATAACCGCCAAGCCATCTAATTCATCTAAATCTAAATCGTGGAATTTCTTAAAATCCTCTTTTACATTTGATTTAACTGTTACCCATTCATTTAAATTAGTTTTTGTAGTTGACATTACATTATCTATAGATTTTTTTGTGTAAGGACTTGGTGAACTAACTCCAACATCTCTATTGCTTGAAAACACATAGTTAACTGCTCTGTTTGACAATGGTGTTGCACCTGTTTTTTTTACCGCAAAAACTCTAGCGGCAAAATCATGCCCTTTTTTAGTGTCTTCTTTAATTCCTGATAAATCTTTCTCAACTTTCCATGTAATATTTATAAAAGGTGTCTTATTTAGATCAATTTTAACTTCTTTGCCTAGACCAGATGCTGCATTATCGGCAACAGCCTTAAGGAAATTTCCATTTTCATTCTTACCAACAGTATAACTTGTCTCGTTCTTTGCTCCTCTTACTTTTCTGACAGTTAATTCTGAAAGTTCTGCTTCTGTAAACTCAAACACTATAACTTCATTTGCAACAACTGAGCTGATTGAAATCAAAAAAATTGAAATGAGTTTAAAAAATATTTTCATAATTTAAGTTCTTAATACATTATTTAGACAAGATTTAAACATGCAAAAATCAGAATTAATTTTTAAATAAATAATATGAAAACAATTTCAATTTTTTTACTTTTAATTTATTGGTCAATAATGATATCTGCACCAATTATGTCTAATGACCTCAAAATGGGTAGTTCTAGAGCTATAAAATTAAATTTTAATTCTAAGGTATCAGTATAATTTTAGGTGCAACACAGGTGCCATCATGAATTTGTTTAAAGGCATCACCGCCATTTTTTAAATCTCTAAATTCAATCCAATCTAGAGAACCTATCTCTTTGTTGGCTAATATTGCTAAAGTTTGCTCAAAATCCTTATTAGTATAACAATAAGTTCCTATTACGGTCACCTCTTGAAGTGTCATTTTTCTAAAATTAAAGGTTCCAGCTGGCTGAGTTAAGCCTATGTGAATAATTGAACCACCTGGCTTAACTACTTCAATAGCCTGTTGTCTTGAAATTTCTAAACCTACTGTATCAAATACAATATCAAACTTATTACTTTCTATTTCGTTATGGTCTGGTGCAACATATTTTGCATCTAAATATTTTGAACACTCATTCAATCTCAATTTATTAGGATCAGAAAGAATTATATTTTTACTATTTTTAATTTTAGATAAAATTAAACCACATAATAATCCTATTGCACCACCACCTTGGATCAAAATTTTACATTCAGATAAAGGTTTTTTTAAAGATTGTTCACCAATTAATACTGCATGCAAAGAAACTGCAGTTGGCTCTGCTACTGGCGCTTCATTTTTATCTAATCCATCTGGGATTTCATAAATATTTGTGTCTGGTGTTGAGACAAATTCTGCAAAAACCCCTTGTCTTTCAATTGGTTTATTCATGCCTAAAATAATTCTATGAGGACAAAGATGTTCTCTTCCACTTGTGCAGTATTCACATTTACCACAAGTTATCAGAGGATTTAAAACAACGTCTTTACCTTTAAATTTACCATTTTGGACTTCACCACTAACTTCATGGCCTAATATTAAAGGAGGAATTCTTCTCTCATCATGTCCATGATACGCGTGCATATCAGAACCACATATTCCTGAAGCATGGATTTTTAAAATACTTTCTCCCGAAACTTCAATTGGATTAGGTTCGTCTCTGTAAACTAATTCTTGTGTTCCAGTATATACTAAAGCTTTCATATTATTTTTTTGCCAACAAGTAATACGTTATCCAGCCTACAAATGCACCAATTAACCACGCATAAGACTGTAAAAACATTAAATTTGTGTTCCAAATTGTTGATGCTGAAAAAATAAAACCTAGAAATACTGAGTAAACACCTTTGATATGCCACCCTCTTGAATAATAGTAACTACTTTCTTTTTCTACTGAATACAAATCTTTGTTACTCAAGCTTTGTTTATTGATCAGGTAATAGTCAGCAACTATTACTCCAAATAACGGACCAAAAAATGCACCAAATGTATCTATAAAAGATAAAATGCCAATTTGACTCAAAATTGTAAGCCAAAAAATAGCCACCAACAAACCGAGGAAAGAAATTATATAGCTTGCACTCCTTAAAGATAATTTATTTGGAACAAAATTTATTAGTGAATATTGAGATGGAATATAATTGGCTACTAAATTCGTGGATGCTGAAGCAATTACGACAAAAAATAGTACCAATGTAGTTATTTGAATATTGTCATATTTGCCAATTATATCAGTGGGATTTGTAAAAATTCTGTCTATGTCTGAAAATTTTTGATTTAAAAGTGCATCTGATCCGGCAACAATAAATATAGAGAAAAAAGAGAAAATAATTAAATTAATAAGCAAACTTAAATTCCCTTTACCCAACTCTTTAGTATTTTTAACATTCCTAGAAATGTCCCCAAAACTAATTATTAATATTGAAAAATAAGCAAAGACAGTTCCTGCTACAGTTAAAAGTGGTAATAAATTATTAATATCAAAAAAGTTTTTGGTATTAATAATATTTACAAATGCTTTTGATGTTAATTTGACATCACTTAAGAAAACAAGAAAGAAAAAAACAACAATTCCTACATAAACACTGATTGCTGAAAAATTTATTATTTTTTTATTATATTGAGCACCAATACTAAACAAAAATGTTTGAAAAATAATTACAATTAAAATTGATGACCAATCTATAATATTTAAACCAAAAAAATAAAAAATAAATATATCTTGTACTAACAATGACTCATCGATAGTGAAAAGTAATATTCTAATAAGATAAGTTAAAATTTTTGATAAAAAATAAGTTTGAATTCCAAATAAGAAAATTCCAACCAAGCTTCTGATTAATCCAAAAAATTTCGCTCCATTAAATCCTAAAGAAGATCTCAACAAAACTACAAAAGGTAATCCAAATTTTTGTGAAGGTTTTCCAATAAAATTAGCAAATAAATAAACAAAAAATGAACCTAATAAAGTTCCTATTAAAACCACAAAGGTGTTTAAATTGTACATTATATAAAGCGAGGCAATTAGAGAAAAACCAATTACACTTTGTACATTAACTCCCCAGTAACAAAACAGGTCTTTCCAATCCCAAGTTTTATAATTTGGATTTACCGAAACTAAATCCCAATTTGATAGGGAGTATTTAACTTTAGGTTGATTCACTAGAAATTATTTTAAACTAATAATTTCTACTGTCCATATAGGAGAGTTGGTAACCAAAGTGCAATTTTAGGAAATATTATAATTAAAACCAAACCAATTATTTGAAGCACCATAAATTGCATCATTCCATAATAAATATCTTTTAAATCCCATTCAGGCACTACCCCTTTTAAGAAATACGCAGACAATGCCACTGGAGGAGATAGCCAGGCGGTCTGGAGATTGACGGCAACTAATATTGCAAACCAAGTAAGATTAAAGCCAAGAGCTTCAATTAATGGTAAAATAATTGGCACAATAATCATTACGATTGGTACCCACTCTAAAGGCCAACCCAATAAAAATATTGCCACCATTACAATCGCTAATATTAAATATTTGTTCATGTCTAAACCTAACAAGAATTCAGTTAATAAAGTTGGAGTACCTAGTCTTGCAAAAACAGCACCAAAAAAGTTTGATGCAGCAACTAAAACCATAATTAAAGCTGTTATCTCTAAAGTTTTAACAAGAGCTTCTTGAAGTTTTGAAAAGGTTAATTTTTTGTATGCTAAAGAAAGTAATAAAGCTCCCATTGCACCACAACCAGCTGCTTCTGTTGGAGTTGCAAAACCAAAAAGTATACTTCCTAATGCTGCAAACACTAACGCTGCTGGAGGAACTAAACCTAAGAAGAATTCAATCCAAACTTCTTTCATACTAGCGGCTCTCATCTCTTCAGGAATTACAGGTCCCAATTTAGGATTTATCATACATCTTATTGTTGTGTATCCAGCGTATAAACTTGCTAAAAGAATTCCTGGAATTATAGCAGCCGCAAATAAATCAATAACTGGAATTTCCATAATTGGGCCCATAACAACAAGCATGATACTTGGAGGTATTAAAATTCCTAAAGTACCACCAGCTGTTATCGTACCTGCAGCAAGCCTGACGTCATAGCCAGATCTATTCATTGATTTTGCAGCCATGATACCGAGTATGGTTACTGAAGCACCAACAATTCCTGTTGCTGCAGCAAAAATAACTGAAACAAAAAGGACAGCGTAATATAATGCACCTCTAACTCTTGCTAGCATCATTTGAAATGATGAGAATAATCTTTCCATTAAACCTGCCTGTTCCATCATAATACCCATAAAGACAAAGAGCGGGACGGCGGCGAGGGTTTGTTCGGTCATGACCATCGAAAACTGGAGGGTCATTAAATAAAAGACCAATTTTCCAAACCCTAAATATCCAAATACGAAACCTAAAAATATAAGTGTAAATGAAATAGGAAATCCTACGAAAATCGCAAAAAGCATTACTCCTACCAGAATAAAACCTAAATATGCTGGATCTATAAATTCAGCTAACATTATTCATCTTCTCCTGGCCATTTTCCTCTAGTAGCAGCCCAATAACTTTTTAATATTTCTGAAATACCTTGGATTAATAAAAATACGATACCAATCAATAAACAACTCTTAATTGGCCACATATAAGGCATCCATGTAGTATCCATTCCTCTTTCGCCTCTTTGAATAGACTCACCTACATAACCAATTGTCATATAAAGAAAGACTATTAGTCCTGGAAAATAAAATAAAATATATAACCAAAAATCAATCGTCCCTTGGTTTTTTGTTTTGAAATTTCTGTATAAAAAATCTGCTCTTATATGAACACCTTTTGAAAGTGCGTAACCTGCACCTAACATGAATAGTGCGCCATACAAAAATCTACTTATGTCATAAGCCCAAATTGTAGGTGCATGAAAAAGTTTTCTTGCCAAAACTTCGTAAGTCATAGCAAAGATAAGTGGCATCAGTATCCAACAAACAACGTTACCTATCCATTTGCTAAATTTATCAATATTTACAATAGAACTTGCCATCCATGATGGCATATCATTTGGCATCTTCCCTGAACCACCTCGCCTTTCGGCTATCATTTCATCTGATATATCTAGTTTAGTTGGTTCTTCAGCCATAAAAATTTTTTAGAAAAATTAGAGCGGACAATTAAGTCCGCTCTAATTGAATTATAGATTAATTATTGGATTACTTTAATGTTGCTGCGTGAGCCATTCCTAGCTTCGCATTAGACATTTGAGCACCACTCCAGAAAGGAACTGCTATATCAGCAAATTCTTTCATAGAGTCCCATACTTCTGCAAAGAATGCATTGTTTGCAGCGTTTGTTTCCAAACTTTTCTTAGCTGCAGCCATGTATTCTGTGAAGTAATCAGAAGGTGTGTCCTCTAATTTAACTCCATGAACTTCAGTAAGCTCTCTTAAAGCTTTACCATTTTCATAGATTCTGTAACTTAAAGATTTAGCTAATGAAGCATTAGCTGCAACTTCAAGAGACTTCTTCTCATGATCGCTCATAGCGTTGTAAGTTTTTCCAGTAATATAAAAGTCAGCATTTACGACTACTTGGTGTAGACCTTGTAGGTAGTAGTGCTTTAATACTTTTTGGAAACCAAACGTTAAGTCTGGTTTTGGACAACACCATTCAGCAGCATCAATTGTTCCTGCTTCTAAAGCTGGTAGAATATCTCCACCACCCATAGCTACAGATGCGATACCGATGTCTTTATATGTTTGTCCTGGAATTCCTGGAGGAGTTCTGAACTTATATTTTCTAAAGTCAGCCATATCTTTAATTGGTTTTGGAAACCAACCTAAAGCTTCTGGTCCAACTGGTTGAATCATAAATCCTTTGATGTCTCTTCCCATTTCTTTCCATAGTCTGTCGTATAACTCTTTTCCACCGCCATACTGGAACCATGATAAGAATGCAATGTTGTCAATACCAACACCACCACCAGCTACTGGAGAACCGAATAGCATAGCTGCAGGATGGTCACCTGACCAATAGTGAGTCCATGCGAAACCACAATCGATTAGGCCTTTGTCAACTGCATCTAAAGTTTCTTTTACACCAACAACAGCTCCAGCTGGCATAATTTCAAACTTAAGAGATCCACCAGTTAACGCTGTTACTGTGTCAGTAAAATCCTTTAACATCTTAACTTCATCAGCTTTTGTGTTAAGAACTGTCTGACATTTTAGTGTTTTTGCAGCATTAGCGTTTGAAATAAATCCAAACACCATTGCAACTGCAAATAACATTGAAATGATTTTTTTCATTTGTTTCCCTCTCTTTATTTTTAAAGTCGAAACTTTGTCAAAGAATGAAAACTAAAACAAGTGTTAATATTGGTATATTTTAAAATTTTTAACAGATTTGTTAGAAATATAATTTTTTTAATTTATAAGAGTTCTAATTTATGAATAATTTTGATTTCATTATACTAGGAGCTGGATCTGCAGGCTGTGTTTTAGCAAATAGGCTATCAGAAAATCCTTCACACAAAGTTCTTTTGATTGAGGCTGGAGGTAAAGATAATTATCCATGGATCCATATTCCAGTTGGTTATTTTAAAACGATGCACAATCCTAATACTGACTGGTGCTACAAGACAGAACCAGATGAAAGCATGAATAATATTTCAATACGTTATCCCCGTGGAAAAACTTTAGGAGGAAGCTCTTCTATCAATGGACTTTTATATATCCGAGGACAACACAGAGATTATGATATTTGGAGACAGCTTGGAAATACAGGCTGGGGTTGGGATGATGTTCTGCCCTATTTTATAAAAGCAGAAAATCAAGAAAGAGGCAAAAGTGAATACCATGGAGTTGGTGGACCTCTCTCTGTCTCAGATCAAAGAATACATCTTCCTCTATTAGATGAGTTTCAGAACGCTGCTGAAGAATTTGGTGTACCAAAAACAAAAGATTTTAATACAGGAGACAATCATGGCTGTGGTTATTTTCAAGTAACAGAAAAAGATGGATTTAGATGCAGTACTGCTGTTGGTTATCTAAACCCTGTTAAGCATAGAAAAAATTTAACAATTATTACTCACGCTCATGTTAAAAAAATTAACTTTGAAAATAAAAAGGCAAAATCAGTTGAGTATTGGCAAGATAATGAATTGAAAACAGCTGAAGCAAATAGAGAAGTTATAGTTTCTTCTGGTGCAATAGGCTCTCCTCAAATATTGCAAGTGTCAGGAATTGGAAATCCAGAAAAACTAAAAAATTTAGGAATTGATATGGTTCATAATTTAAATGGTGTAGGTGAAAATCTACACGATCACTTAATGTTAAGACCTATTTATAAAATTAACGGTTTAAAATCTCTTAACAAAAAAATTAATAGCTTGTTTGGAAATTTGCTTATCGGATTAGAGTATGTTTTTAAAAGAAGTGGTCCAATGACTATGGGAGCAAGTCAGCTTTGTATGTTTGCAAAAAGTGACCCTTCTTTAGAATTACCAGATTTACAATGGCACGTTCAGCCAATGAGTATGGATACTTTGGGAGCTACAAAAAATCATGATTTTCACGCGTTTACTCCAACTGTTTCAAATATAAGACCTACAAGTAGAGGTCACGTAAGTATTGTTGATAAAGACTCGCGTGTTTACGCAAAAATAAAACAAAACTACCTATCAACTGATCACGATAGAATGATTGCTGCTAAAGGATTAAAATTGACAAGAAAAATTATAATGGAATCTGAAACTTTTAAGAAATATACACCTGAGGAATATAGACCTGGTATTCATATTGATGATGACGAGGAATTGGTGAAAGAAGCATCAAATTTTGCACAAACCATCTTTCATCCTGTTGGTACATGTAAGATGGGACAAGATGAGATGTCAGTAGTTGATGAAAAATTAAAAGTAAGAGGAATAGAAAATCTTAGAGTTATTGATGCATCAATAATGCCTAACATTACTTCAGGAAATACTAATGCACCTACGATTATGATTGCAGAAAAAGGTGCTGACATGATACTACAACAATAATGTTTGCAGAATTTTTTACTCCCGAACAAATTGCTATTTTAACACAAATAATTTTTATTGATTTAGTGTTAGCTGGTGACAATGCCATTATAATTGGAATGGTAGCCTCAAAATTTCCAGTTGAACAAAGGAAGAAAGTTATATTTTGGGGAATTGGTGGTGCAGTAATATTACGGATAATATTAACGTTACTAACAGCTTATTTGTTACAAATTACAGGACTAAGGCTTATTGGGGGAATTTTACTCCTTTATATTGTTTACAAACTTTATGTTGATGTAATCAAAGGCTCAGATTCAGAGGAAGATATAAAAGTAGACAACTCAAGTTTTTTAAAAGCAATTTGGACTGTTTTACTTGCTGATTTTACAATGAGTTTAGATAATGTTTTAGGTGTTGCTGGTGCTGCAGGTGATCATTATGGATTACTTGTATTTGGATTGGTTCTATCGATTGTTTTAATGGCAACTGCTGCAACATTAATTTCTGGATGGATAAAAAAATACAAATGGATTGCATGGGTTGGTTTATTAGCAATATTAATAGTAGCTGTTGAGTTGATTTATACAGATATTAAAATAATATTCTTTTAATGTATCTTCAAAAAATTAATCTTAAAAATAAGTACGCACTAGTTACTGGTGCTGGTAAAGGACTTGGGAGAGCTTGCTCTATTGCACTCGCAGAAGCTGGGGCAACTGTAATAGCTTTAAGCAGAACTCCATCTGATTTAAATAAATTAGAAAAAGATATTAAAAAAATTAAAGGTAAAGTAATTAAAGTTCCTTGTGATGTAATGAATTATGAAGATCTAAAAGCAAAATTAGAAAAAATCAAAATTATTGATGTGTTAGTAAACAATGCTGGAACTAATATTCCTGAACCTTTTGAAAAAATTAAACAAAAAAGTATGAACTACTTGGTAGATTTAAATCTAAAAGCTGCATTTAATGTTGCGCAATTAGTAGTTAAAAAAATGCTTAAAAATAAAAAGAGACCCGGCTCTATTATCAATATGTCTTCTCAATTAGGTCATGTTGGTATGGGTGGGAGAAATGTTTACAATATGACTAAATTTGGGATTGAAGGTTTGACAAAAGGTATGGGAGTAGAGTTAGCTAAAAGAAATATAAGAGTTAACACAGTAGCTCCTACGTTTGTTGAAACTCCAATGGTTAAAAATTTCTTTAAAAATAAAAAATTTAAAAAACTAGCACTTGGAAATATTCCAATGGGAAAAGCAGCAACTGAAAGTGATGTAGCGACAACAGTTTGTTTCTTAGCCTCACCTGCTTCCTCAATGATAACTGGAACATCAATTATAATAGATGGTGGATGGACAGCTCAGTAATAAATAGATTTTTTTTAATATTTTTCTTATTTTTTTCAACTGCAAACGCGATAGAATTTCAAGGTAAATTCTTACAAGGTCATTTTATCTTAGGAAAAACAAATCCTGGTGCTAAGATAATTGTTGGAAAAAAAGAAGTAAGAGTATCAAATGATGGTTTTTTTGTTTTTGGTATTGATAGAGATCAAAAATATGATCTTACTTTTACAAAAATCTTTAATGGAAAGAAATCTACAATAACTAAAAAAGTTTTAAAAAGAAAATACAACATTCAAAGAATAGATGGCTTAGAAGAAAGCAAAGTAACCCCACCCGAGTCAGTTTATAAAAGAATTAAAAAAGAAAATAATGCAATTGGTGAAGCAAGAGCAATTAATTCTGAATTACAGTTTTTTAAGCAAAAATTTATAATGCCTGTTGAAGGAATAATTAGTGGTGTTTATGGGAGTCAAAGAATTTTAAACGGTAAACCTAGATGGCCACATTACGGAATTGATATAGCTGCAAAACAAGGCACTATGATTAAATCATCAGGCTCAGGTAAAGTTACAATGGCTGAAGATGATTTATATTATACCGGGGGTACAGTCATTATGGATCATGGTCATGGTATATCAACAATTTATTCACATTTAGAAAACGTTTTAGTTTCTGTTGGAGATTTAATTAATCAAGGAGATATTATTGGAACCGTCGGATCGACAGGTAGATCAACTGGACCTCATCTTGATTTTAGAATTAATTGGTTTCAAACTAGATTGGACCCAATGTCTGTTTTGGAAAATTAATAAAAAAACATCCAAATACCAACAAGAATTAATATAAATCCGCCAATTTTATTTAAAACTTTTAAATATTTTGATGCTATGAATTCTCTAAACTTGCCAAATACAAATGCATATGAGCTATCAAATATTGTAGCTACTATTATAAAGATAATTCCAAAATAAATTATCTGATAACTAACAGGTTCATTTATATTAATAAATTGAGGAATAAATGCACCCAGAAACAAAAAGATTTTTGGATTAGTTAAAATCACTATTAACCCTTGGAGAAAATATTTTTTTTCAAATTTAGTTATTTGAGTTTTTTTTAAATCAATATCTGACTTAATTGCAATTACTCCAAGTGAAATTAAATAAATTGAACCTAGAATTCTTACATAATTAATAATCACTTCTAGAAAAGGAGAAACTATCTCAAATCCAAGTGCTAATAAAAATAACAAAATTAAAACACCAACTTGAGTACCAAAAACATTTAATAATCCTGCTTTTACACCAGATCTTAAAGAATTAGCAATTATCAGACTAACAGTGGGGCCAGGCACTATCACTATTAAAAAACTTGCTATAACAAAATATAGTAATACAAAATCCATGACAGTCTGAATTAATCAATAACAACTTGAGATAAAATTAAAACAAAAAAAATGAAATTTAAATCAAGAGAAACACTGGGAATTATTTTTGCAATAATTGCTTACTTTTCATTTTCAATCCTTGATGCAATTCAGAAAACTGCAGTTATTCATTACTCTATATTTCAATTATTATTTATCAAATATACTTTTGTGCTTTTGTTGGGCTTGATAGAAGCAAAAAGAGCTAACAATAATAATTTTTATAGATCTAATAATTTAAAACTTCAAATTATAAGAAGTCTATTATCTATTTTAGAATCTGGTTTTTTTGTTTTATCTTTTAAACACCTGTCTTTAGCGAACGCTCATAGCATAGGTGCACTAGCACCTATAATTATAGTTGCCTTATCTGTATTTATTTTAAATGAGAGAGTATCAATCAAAACTTGGATAGCAATCTTTATAGGTTTTATTGGAGTTTTGATAATTATTAGACCAGCGTCTGATGTATTTAGTGTAAATTCTTTTATTCCGTTGCTAGCAGCTTTTTTTCTGGGTCTTTATCAAATCGCAACAAAAAAAATAACTGAATATGATGCTCCTGAAGTATCCTTGTTCTACTCTTCTTTAGTAGGGATTGTTATAACCTCAATAATGGCATTTAATTTTTGGCAACCTGTAAATCTTAATTCTTTATATTTCTTTGTGCCAATTGGTTTATTTTTTTCATTAGGTATATACTTCCAAATATTAGCACTTAAAAATGCAAGAGCTAGCATAATACAACCATTTCATTATACTTTAATTTTTTGGGCAATAATTTTTGGATTTTTCTTCTATGATGATGTTCCAGATTTATTTACTATTATAGGCGCAATAATAATTACAACTTCAGGAATATTTGTTATTAATCAAACATCAAAAAAATAAATTAAAAATTCTTATGACAAAAACACTTAAAGATAAAATTTCAGATAAATTAGTTAATGCTTTTCTTAATAATAAAATTATCTCTCCTATACCTAGTAGATTTACAAAAAAACTTACTGAGGCAGACAAATTTAGAAAATTATGTGAAAGCAAAATAAAAGATCCAACAATAGGTTTTAAAGCTGGTGGAACTGGCATTCCGTTAATGAAAAAATTAAAAGAAAAAGAGCCTTTTATTGCATCTGTTTTCAAAAAAAACTTAATAAAAAGTGGAAAAAAAGTCAAAATAAATAAATATGCTTTAGGGATTGAACTTGAAGTTTGTTATTTAATCAAAAAAACTTTTTTTACTTCAAAAGGTAAGATCACAAATAGTAACGTAACTAAATATATTTCACACATGGCACCATGTATCGAAGTAGTTGGATATAGGCAAAAAAGAAAAGGTATTACTTCTTTTGGAGATTTAAGTAGTGACTTTGGAGGTAATATTAAATTTTTGATTGGTCAAAAGAAAAAATTTAAAAAAATTAACATAGATAATTTAAAAACAAATATTTCAAATAAAAAAGCTAAGCAAAGTGTAGATGGAAACACAAATGCTGTTTATGTAAATCCAATAAATTCATTAAGATTTGTTTTAAATAAAGTTAAAAAAGATAAAATTAATTTAGACAAAGATTTTTATGTTTTTACAGGATCCACAGTTGGGGTTGTGCCTATTATAAAAAAAGGAACATATACAGCAAAAATTGATAAACTTGGATCTGTAAGAGCAGTTATTTCATAATATTATAATCATAAGGATAATTTTATTCATAGAATACGTGTGTAAAAATTAGCTAATCATGAATAATATTATTCTTTTTATAATCACTCTTTTTTGTTGGTCACCCACTTGGTATCTAATTAAATTTCAATTAGGCTATGTTGATCCACTGGTATCTGTATTTTATAGATTTTTAATAGCTTCATTTATAATTTTTATTTTTTTAATAATTAAAAAAGAAAAATTAAAATTTTCAATTAATCAGCATTTTTGGTTTTTGTTTTTTGGAATTTGCTTGTATTCGGTAAATTATGTTTTCTTCTATTTGTCTAACACTTATTTAGTTAGTGCTTTTCCAGCAATTGTATTTTCAACTGTGGTAATAATGAATATAGTTGGTGAATCCTTCTATTTCAAAAAGAAGCCTTCTATAAAAACTTTAATTGGAGCATCAATTGGTATGGTAGGTATAGTGATCATTTTTAATGATGAAATTTTCAATTTTAGTTTTAGCGAAGGAACTCATATAGGATTGTTTCTAGCTCTAGTTGGAACATTTTGTGCATCAACAGGTAATATGGTTCATCAAAGAAACTTAAACAATAATTTTCCTCCAATACAAACAATAGCATACGCTATGTTTTATGGTTCAATTGTTACATTGGTAATTGCAAAATTTCGAGGAGCTGAATTATTATTTGAAAATAGTTTTAGCTACATCTCTTCACTGCTTTATCTCTCAATTTTTGGTTCAATATTTGCTTTTGTATCTTATTTAAAGTTACTTGAAAAAGTTGGACCTGGAAGAGCTGGTTATGTTGGTGTTGTAATGCCAGTATTAGCATTAATTATTTCAACAATATTTGAAAATTTAGAATGGCAATATGATCTAATAATGGGTCTTCCAATTTTAATTATTGGTGCTGTTCTTGTGATAAATCAAAAAATTAGAGCCAATTAGATTTCTGATTTGGCTCTCAAACGTTCATAAACCAATCTAGTTTTTATTCCTATATTCAAAAATGGTTGAGGTGGTAACCAGGTAGGTTTGTTTCTTGATTCAATTGTTTTTATTTCATTTGTACTTTCATTAATTGCTTTAAGAGCAATTTGTTCACCGAATAAAGTTCCTACACCGATACCTGAACCGTTATAACAACCAGCTGCAAAAATATTACTATCAATTTTCTCAAATATTTGAGAACTATTCCTTGTTCTTGAAACAATGCCAGACCAAGATGATTTAATTATATCATTAGGTAATTGTGGAAATCTTTTTTGTATTCCAAGTTTCTGATTGAAAGATCTTTTTTTAAGAGTGTAATTTGACATACTAAATGGATTGTGTACCTCTGCTGTATTTCTTATCAAAATTCTTCTATCTTTTGTCATTCTAATTGTTGCACCCATTGGCCTTACTGGTAATACACCCCATTCTTTTGGTTCACCGATTGATTTAAATTCTTCATCAGATAATCTTCTTGTCATGCTCGCAGTTAAAGTAATGGGAAAGTTATAATTTGATTTTATCCCTAGTGATTTTAAGAAACCATTCGTAGCAAAAATAATATTTTTTGATTTAATTTTTCCATTTTTGAAATTACAAAAAATGAAATCTTTATTTTTAGTCCAATTTAATAAACAAGAATTTTCATACAAAAAAACATTAGTAGGAAGAACATCAACCATTGCTCTAACTAATTTTCCTGGATGTATTAAAATACCACCCTTTGTGTAAAGTCCGATATTATAAAAACTAGTACCTAATTTTTCAGACAATTCTTTGTTTCCTAATAAACTGTGTTCAAAGCCTAACTTAGATAATGTATTTGAAAAATTTTCTAAAATTTTTTTATCTTCAATTTTTGATGAAGCAAAATATTTACCACATTCATTCCAATCACAATCTACTTGATGTTCTTTAATAAATTTTTTTACTACATCTATTCCTAATGAATAAATATCAGCTTTCTTTTTGTAATTTTGCAGTTCTTTATTTGATGTAAAACCATCGTTCAAAGTTGTATCAACCAAATAACCAGAATTTCTTCCACTAGCACCCTCGCCTGCTAGTTGAGCATCTGCTAGTATAATTTTTAAATTTGAATTTATTTGAGCTAATTTTCTTGCAGCAGACAGACCTGTGTAACCAGCACCAATTATTAACCAATCACACTCATCGTTTGATAGAAGAGACTTGATGTTTGTTCTTGGATTAAGGTCATTAATCCAACTACAGCTATTATCGTTAGTCACTTCCATGAAGTGACTTTACGATAATTGACAAATTTTTAAAAGATATTAAGAGTTTAATGAAGGTTGTTTCTTCATATCTGCTTTGTTGATACCAGCAACTCTTACCGGTTTCTTCATTGCATCTCTTCTAAATGGTTCTCCAAGCTCTTGGTTTAGAATTACTTCTATAAATGTTGTAATTCCTTTCTTTTGATCTTCACAAGATTGCTTGATTGCATTTGTTGTTTCTTCCATTGTTCTAACAGTTACACCTTTTAAACCACATGCATCAGCGACTTTAGCATAACTTAATTCAGGGTCTAACTCAGTTCCAACAAAATTATTATCAAACCATAGAGTAGTATTTCTTTTCTCTGCACCCCATTGATAATTTCTAAAAATTACCATTGTTATTGCGGGCCATTCTTCCCTTGCACATGAGCTCATTTCGTTCATACTAATTCCAAAAGCTCCATCACCAGCAAAACCAATTACCGGAGTATCAGGACAACCAATTTTTGCGCCTAATATTGATGGAAATCCATATCCACAAGGTCCAAATAAACCTGGAGCTAAATATTTTCTTGGTTTTTCAAAAGTAGGATAAGCATTTCCTATTGCACAGTTATTTCCAATATCACTTGAAATAATTACGTCATCAGGCATACCAGATTGAATTGCTCTCCAAGCTTGTCTTGGTGACATTCTATCTGAATCTCTTTCTCTAGCTTCTTTATTCCAAACTGTTCCTTCATCATCATCTTCATGATCTAAACTTGAAAGTTTTTGTAACCATGCAGATTTTGTTTGGTGAATTAAATCTTTTCTAGCTTGCCTATCAGTATCTCCTGCGTTCGAAGATAGTTTTGCTAAAATTTGCTCAGCAACTAATTTTGCATCACCACTAATTCCAACTGTTACTTTTTTAGTTAAACCAATTCTATCAGGATTAATATCTACCTGAATGATGTTTGCATTTTTTGGCCAATAATCAATTCCATATCCTGGTAAAGTTGAAAATGGATTTAATCTTGTACCTAGCGCTAAAACAACATCGGCTTTTGAAATTAATTCCATTGCAGCTTTAGAACCATTATAACCTAAAGGTCCTACTGCTAGTGGGTGACTTCCTGGAAAACTATCGTTATGTTGATAACCAGAACATACTGGTGCATCTAATTTTTCAGCAAGATTTTTAGTAGCATCAATAGCTCCACCAATAACAACACCAGCACCTGAAAGTATTACTGGAAATTTTGCATTAGATAACAAATCAGCAGCTTTAGAAACAGCGTCGTTACCTCCACCTTGTCTTTCTAATCTTACAATTGGTGGTAAATCAATATCAATAACCTGGCACCAATAATCTCTTGGAACGTTTATTTGTGCAGGGGCTGAGCCTCTTATAGCTTTTTCAATTACTCTGTTTAGAACTTCTGCCATTCTTGAGGGATCTCTAACTTCTTCTTGATAACAAACCATATCTTTAAAGAGATTCATTTGTTCTACTTCTTGAAAACCTCCTTGACCCATAGTTTTGTTTGCAGCTTGTGGTGTTACTAATAATAGAGGTGTGTGATTCCAATATGCAGTTTTAATTGGAGTTACTAATCCTGTTATTCCTGGTCCGTTTTGTGCAATGACCATAGACATTTTACCTGTAGCTCTTGTGTAACCATCAGCAATTAAACCACCATTTGTTTCATGGGCTACATCCCAAAAAGTAATTCCTGCATCAGGAAAAATATCTGATATTGGCATAAAAGCAGAACCAATAATTCCAAAAGCGTGCTCGATACCATGCATTTGTAAAACTTTTACAAAAGCTTCTTCTGTTGTCATTTTTGTCATAAGACTAGAACCCCTCTAAAGTATAATTATTAAGAATTTATAAAATTCGTTTGTCAATTTTCGCGATTAATATATAAGATTTCCTAAATTTCAAACAAACAATTCGACACAACATTATGGCTACAGACATCATTATACACGACGAAAAAGACAACGTAGGGGTAGTTGTTATTGAAAAAATCACTCCAAAACAGGACTGCTCTTGCTGGATTATGGAAAATGACAAGACAGTTAACATTCAATCTGAAGATGAAATCCCTCTAGGACACAAAATTGCAATGAACGATTTAAATGAAGGTGACACTATTATTAAATACGGTCATGATATTGGTAAAGTAGTCAAATCAATCAAAAAAGGTGAACACGTACATGTTCACAACGTTAAAACAAAGAAGTGGTAGTAATATGGAAATCCCAAAAAGTTTTTTAGGTTATAAAAGAGAAAATGGCAGAGCTGGAACAAGAAATCATGTAATCATTTTGCCTGTTGATGATATTTCAAATGCTTGTGCAGAAGCTGTCGCAAACAATATTAAAGGCACAATTGCGTTACCTCACTCGTATGGAAGATTACAGTTTGGTGCTGATTTAGAGTTACATTTTAGAACAATGATAGGTACAGCAAAAAACCCGAATGTTGCTGCTGCTATAATTATTGGCATTGAGCCTAAATGGACTAAAAGAATTGTTGATGAAGTAGCAAAAACTGGAAAACCTGTTGAAGGTTTTAGTATTGAGGGTGCTGGTGACATTGAAACAATCATGAAAGCTTCAAAAAAAGCTCAAGAATTTTCAATGTGGGCCTCTGAAAAACAAAGAGAAGAGTGTCCAATAAGTGATCTTTGGATTTCAGTAAAATGCGGAGAGTCTGACACTACCTCAGGTCTTGCATCTAATCCAACAGTTGGAAATTTAATGGATAAATTAGAGCCATTAGGAGTTCATTTATGTTTTGGTGAAACTTCAGAACTTACAGGTGCTGAAACTGTTTGTGAAAAAAGAGGTAAAACTCCAGAAGCACAAGAAAAGTTTAAAAAAACATGGAATGAATACAATGATTTCATTTTAAAAGAAGCAACAGATGATTTATCAGAAAGTCAACCCACTGCTGGAAATATTGCTGGAGGACTGACTACAATTGAAGAAAAAGCATTTGGTAATTTCCAAAAAATAGGATCAAGACAATTTGTAGATGTTTTAACACCTGCTGAAGAACCACAAAAAGGTCCAGGGTTATATTTTATGGATACTTCTTCAGCTGCAGCAGAATGTGTTACTTTGCAAGCCGCTGGTGGTTTTAATATTCACTTATTCCCAACAGGACAAGGAAATATTATTGGAAACCCAATTGAACCAGTTGTAAAATTAACAGCCAATCCATTAACAGCAGTCAGCATGAAAGAACATATCGACTGCGATGTTTCTAAAATACTTTCTAGAGAAATGAATTTGGATCAAGCTGGTGATGAGCTAATTAAAGCAACTATTAGAACAGCTAATGGAAGGTTAACTTGTGCTGAAGCTTTAGGTCATAGAGAATTTGTAATGACTAAGCTTTACAGAAGTGCTTAATTAAAAATCCTACTTTATGGCTAAAAATAAGTACCTGGTACTTTTACCTGGTATTATACTTGCGTTTGTTCTCTACACATTATCTCAAGGCTTTAATAATATTATTGGTATTGAATTATTAGGATACGAAAAAAGTCCTATATCCACTGCAATGATAGCTATCCTATTAGGAATGTTCTTTGGAAACATTTTTAAAATAAGAGAAAGTTTCAAAAGGGGTTTGGATTTTACTCAAAAAAATATTTTAAAACTTGGAATAATTTGTTTAGGTATTCAATTAAAACCTTTTGAGTTTCTTGAATTTGGTGCAATTGCTATTCCTTTAATTGTAATTTGTATTGTAAGTGTATTAGCAGTAATTAAACTTTTAATTAAAAAATTAAAAATCCCAACAAGAATGGCTTATTTAATATCAATTGGCAGTACAGTTTGTGGAACAACAGCAATCATGGCAACTGCACCTGTAATTGGTGCCAAAAAAAATGAGATATCTTACGCAATTGCAAACATCACTTTGTTTGGAATTCTTTCAATGTTGATCTACCCATACTTTGCAAATTTTTATTTTAATGGTGAACCACTTCTAATCGGTTTGTTTTTAGGAACTTCTATACATGAAACAGCGCAAGTAGCAGCTGCAGGATTGATCTATGATCAGCAATTCAATAGTCCAGAGACTTTAAATGTAGCAACAGTTACTAAACTAATCAGAAATACTTTTTTGATTATAATGATACCATTATTTGCTTATCTTTATAACAGAGGACAAGCTAAAGAAAAAAAATACTCAATAATTGATATTTTTCCCTATTTTGTTCTTGGGTTTGTTGCAATGATTATTGTTCGAAATGTTGGTGATCAACTTTTTATTTCAAACAACAGTGAACTTTGGTTTAACACTGTGGATGGTATTAAGTCTTTTTCAAAAATATTCCTAACAATGGCAATGGCAGCAATTGGTATGTCTACCAATTTAAGAGATATAAAAGATATGGGGTATAAACCTTTTGTGGTAGGATTTATTGGAATGGCTACTGTTGGAATTGTTTGTTTGGGGACTATTGAGTTGTATCTTTATTTATTCAATTAAGATTTCAACAAAATTTGTTTTTTAAGATTTGAAAAAAATCTTCTAATAAACGCTGCTGCTACACCTAAAAATATTGCAAACATAATTGAAAATAATCCATAAAAGAATGGCATCTCATTAGAAAAATCTAAAATAAATTGTGAGAAAAAATTTAAATCCGAAATTGCAGAAGTAGTTGTTGCATTTGTATCATGATCTGCAAAAAATGAATCATAAGCAATTGCAATACCAACTGCTAAAATCAAAATAGCCATCAATGCTCGTAATCCTGAGCTATCAATTTTCTCTCCTAATTTTTGTCCAATCTGAACACCAATTATTGATCCAATAACAAGTAGAAAAACTAAAAGTAAATCAATCGAACCATAATTAAATGAATGCAGGAAAGTAACAATTACACTGACAAAAATAGTAACAAATAATGAAGTTCCAGGAACAAGTTTAGTTGGCATTTTAATTATATAAATCATTGCTGGCACTAATATAAATGCTCCACCTATTCCCATTATTGCAGCAATAAAACCAACTACTAAACCAATAACTATTGGAGTAAAAATACTTTCATATAATTTTGATTTTGGAAATCTCATTCTTAAAGGAAGACCATGGATCCAATAATGAACATGTAATTTTTTTTTAACTAAAACGTTTCTTTTAGCTTTATCTATTTCACCAAGACTTTCGACTAACATTAAAGATCCAATGATTGCTAAAATATACATGTAAGCTAAAGAGATTACGGTATCTATCTTCCCGATACCTTTAAAATAAGAAAAGGTAAAAATTCCTAATGAGGTACCTATAGCGCCACCAATGACAATCATTAAACCCATTTTGTAATCTAAAGTGTTTTTTAGATAATGTGTTGTTGAACCAGAAACTGAAGTGGCTAAGATATTGTTTGCTTCATTTGCAACTGCGTATGCAGGAGGAATTCCTAAAAAAATTAAAAAAGGTGTCATTAAAAAACCACCTCCCACTCCAAACAATCCGGAAAGGACACCAACGATTGCGCTTAATATAAGAATTTCTATTGGATTAACAAAAACTTGCGCTATGGGTAAAAATACATCCATTTAAATAAATAAATTGTTTAAAAACAACTTAGTTAAAAGTAATAAAAGTTCCAACTATAATAACTCCCCAATAAGCAGCTAGACTTAAAAATATACCTGTCTTCATTAAAGAAACTTTTAAGCTAGTTAGTTTATTGAAAATTTTTACGTTAGAAATTTGCATTAAGTGCGTCAATACACCCAGAGAACAAATTGTCAAATATTATTTTAAAATTAGATAAATTTTTTTCTAATAGATCGTTGCGCCAAAAACTTTAACCATTTCATCCTCAACACCCAATACTAACCTTCCTAAAAATTCTCCTGGAATTTCTTTATTGGTCTGTTTTATCAGAACAGTTATATGCTCTCCTCTTCTAAGACACCCAAAAGGCTCAAACGTTTCGTGAAGATTAGTGATAAGCTTATTGTTAGCCCATTGTTTTCCAAGCTCTACTTCATTGGCTCCAAAGAGCATCTGAGTTGAAAAATCTCTAGTAAATCCTCCATAATCTTTAAGGTTTGATGATTTTACCAAGTTGAACCAAATAGGTTTTGCCAACTCATATATTTCATCATCTTTTTTTGATAAAATATCCATTACTTGTCTAATTCTAATTAAAGTATCTTAAGAAGCTTTTTTCTTCTCGTTCTCATCCACGATGTGGTAGACCGGAACCTTCTCCATACTAAATTTACCAGTTTTTGGATCTCTTCTAGAAACTGTCAGACAATGCCAATTATCATCATCAAGTTTCATATGATCTCCTCTATAATAGTATCCTGGCCATCTAGTTTCTTCTCTAAATAAAGTATGTTCAGTTACACACTGAGAAGTTAAAGCTCTATGTTTCAACTCCCAAGCTCTCATCAATTGGTGATAATCCTCAGCACCAACATGCTCAAGATCTTCTTGAAGCCATTCAAGTAATTCAAGGCCTCTTTTCAACATATTGCCATTAGTCATATAATTAGATGTAATTCCACCTACATATTCATCCATAATCTTCTGTAGTCTTTGTAGACCTTGGATTGGTGATATATAGCTAGGAGAAACAGTTCCACCAGTGATTTCGTTTTGTGCAACAGTGAAGTTTTCAAGTGGTTTGTAAACCATAACTTTGAAATCCTCACATTGTTTGTCTGAAACCTTTACTCCTTCAGCTTTTTTATCTTCGATATACTTAACAGCAGCTTTAGCAGCTAATCGACCTTCTGTGAAAGATCCAGATGAAAACTTATGAGCACTTCCACCCACAGTGTCTCCAGCACCAAATAAACCATCAATTGTAAGCATTCTGTTATAACCCCAGAAATATTCTGGTGGAGATAAATCTTCAGGACCGCTTACCCAAGCTCCTGAACAAGTAGCGTGTGAACCCATTACATAAGGTTCTGAAGTTGTTAATTCAGGGTTTGTGTATTTAGGATCAATGTTTTGAGACGCCCATACTACAGCTTGACCAACAGTCATACCTAAGAAATTCTCCCAACCAACTGTTTCTAAATGTGGATCTTGGAAAGCTTCAGTTGTAACCATATGAATTGGTCCACCACCAGCAGCAACTTCTTGAATGAAAGCATGATTTCTTAAACAAGTAGGTGTTGGGTGATGATCAATATATTCGCCAACTAATTCTTTAGTTTGATCATACCATTTCTTCTCATAATTTTCCCCATTAGCGTTCTGGGTATACGTTTTTAAGTGTAAGAAATAAGCTCCAACTGGCCCATAACCATCTTTAAATCTACATAACACAATTCTATTTTCCATTTGTGTCATTTTAGCTCCAGCAGCAATAGGAAGAGCATATGCTGAACCGTTACTCCAAGGGGCATACCAAGTTCTACCCATTCCTTCACCAACTGCTCTTGGTTTGAAGATATGAGAAGCACCACCAGCTGCAACTATTACAGCTTTTGCTCTAAAAACATGAAAATCACCTGTTCTCATATTAAAACCAACAGCACCACCAACTCTATTTTCTTGTTCTTCATCCATCAAAAGATGAGTGATCATTATTCTATTATAAATTTTGTCAGCAGATTTTTTTGCCGCCTCAGCAACAATAGGTTTGTAACTTTCACCATGGATCATGATCTGCCATTTACCTTCTCTTAAATATCTTCCAGTTTGTTCATTTTTCATCATTGGAAGACCCCATTCATCAAACATGTGGACAGTAGAGTCTACGTGTCTTGCCATGTCGTAACCTAAATCTTCTCTAACCATTCCCATTAAGTCATTTCTTGCATATCTAACATGGTCTTCAGGTTGATTTTCTCCCCATTGCATTCCCATGTAACAATTAATTGCATAAAGACCTTGAGCAACAGCCCCACTTCTATCTATGTTTGCTTTTTCTACACAAACAATTTTCATATCTCTTCCCCAGTGTCTAGCCTCGAACGTAGCACCTGTTCCAGCCATACCACCACCAACAACTAATATATCGCAATCCTCGTAATGTGTCTTATGTCTAGCCATTAGTAATAAACTCCTTTTTTAAACGACTCTTTTGGAACTGATGGTAATTCACCATCAATATTCAAACCTTCTGGCTCAGTATAAAGTCTTTGTGAATTAATCTCACCTTGATTTGGTTTGTCACCTTCAGCAAGTTTTGGAATAAATTTACCCCATGGTTTTGTAGTAATTGGAGAAACAAAGTTTTTCTCTGTTCCATTTCTAAATTTAATCTTCCATGAGATTGTTCCTTTTTCTTCTTCTCTTCTAACTCTAACGCTGTGACCCATAGGAGCAAAATCAGCATAACCTCTTACGTCAATTGCATGATTTGGACATGCTTTTACACATGAATAACATTCCCAACAAAAGTTAGGTTCAATATTTTTTGCACGTCTGATATTTTCATCTATGTGCATAATATCTGATGGACAAATATCTACACAGTGACCACAGCCATCACATCTTGTCATGTATACGAAAGTTGACATAATTATTTATTCTCCTTTTTTAATTTCATCATATTAATAGTGTTTAGGTTGTTCTCTTTTAATACCTAAACCAAACTGTTCAGGCGCGTCAGCAGGAGGAGGTAAGTTGTCTCGTGAACCATCTGCTTCTGCTAAATTTTTTTGTATTGCTGCACCAGGTTTATAAAACATGTGTGCAAATTTAGACCAATAAACTCCTCCAAATAAAACTAAATTTGAAAGAACAAATAAAGTCAAAAATAAATAAGATAATCCTGCTTGACCATTAGATTGTGTGTAAGACCACAACAAACCAAATGTTGAGCAAGCTAATAAAGCTAAAACAAATAAATCAGCTTTAATTATTCTGTACCAAGGATGCGCCTCCGCAGATACGTCTACTCTTAAGAAAAACCAGAACCAATATCCACCGATACATGTAAGTATTGCACCTACATGCCAAATCATTGACCATGTAGATGAAGTTGGTTTATCAGCCCCTGTATAACAGAATACTAGGACTGCTGATGCAACCCAAAATAATATTGTCCCGTACATACCAAGAACATGTGCAAGTCTTCTTTTTCCAAATCCAAGTTCTGCAGTTGTGCCGATATCATAAACTGTTGTCTTTGCGATAATTGAAGCTCTTTCTCCTGAACTCAATTCCTTAACAGCATTTGCTTTTGCTTTTTTTGCATTGTTAAAAAAATAAGTAACATTTTTGTGAACAATCATCTGTATAATTGTTCCAGCTGCAATCAAAATTACCATAGCAATTATGAAGCTTTGCATTGCAAAAGGTGAAACAGTTTCAGCTAATATTGAAAAAGGATTTGTAGATAACATAATTTTTAATTATTTATAAAGTTAGTTTGAGATTTTCTAATCTAGTTGAATAAAGAGTTCAACCAAAACTATTGGTCAATATTGTCATTAATAACAACTTACGGTTTACGTTTGTAATGTTGTTTGTTGGGTATTACCGATCTTACCCCACCTTGGGGATTATCTACGTCACCTTCTCTTCTTGGTATCAAATGTATATGACAATGCAGTATAGATTGACCTGCAATTTTTCCAGCATTTGTGCCTATGTTAAACCCTTTTACAGTATTATCTTTTTCTAAAATCTCATTTTTAATCATTTGCAATAAATCATTGCATGCAATCAACTCATCATTAGTCATGTCAAAATAGTCTTTAATATGTCGCTTAGGAATTATTAAACAGTGATGATCAGAAACAGGATAAGAGTCGTAACTTGCATAAGCAAGATCATTTTCGTGAGCAATACCACTTTTTTTTGAATCACAGAATAAACAAGGATTGTTTGGATCTCTCATGTTTAAATAAGAGTATTATATATTTTGCTAAGTTTATTAAAGGAAATATTGTTTCTACTTTTCCATTTCAATTCATCTATTTTTGACACTGATGTAACTCCCTTTCCTGATCCAATAAGAATAATTTCTTCAAAATCCTTAATTTCTTTGATTGATATATCTTTAAAATTAATTTTAACTTTTTTACTTATAAATTTAAGTGTATTTCCAAAATAACAATTTTTTTTTGGAGAAAATATTTTTCCTTTTTTAACAAAGACTAAATTTGAAGTACCAGTTTCTAAAATTTTATTGTTTGCAACTAAAGCAATATCGAATTTAGATGAGTCAACCTTATTAAGTTTTGCTAAAATTTTTTTGTAATAAAGATTTTTATAATTTGGCTCAACTCTTTTATATTTAAATAATAAAAGACTAAAATTTTTTTTAAGTATTGGTCTTTTTCTTATAGATACAGATATTAGTTTTTTATTTAAAGCAATTCGAAATAAATTGTCAGGACCTTTGTAGAGTGTATTTTTCTTAATTAGATCTAAAATAATATTCTTTAAGTTTTTTTTTCTAATTTCATATTTTTTTGTAGATTTAATTAAATTTTCAATATGTGGTTTTAACAATATTAGCTTGGAAGGTTTTCCAACCATTCGCATTGTTGTAAATACACCTCTAGACCCCCAAAGATCTTTAAAAGAAACTTCTTTGAGATTACTTAGCTGATAAGATTTTTTTAATAAGAGTGTTACCATTGATTGTTAAAAATGATTCTGGGTGAAATTGAAATCCATAAACTTTATCAACGTTATTTTCTATAGACATTGCAGAACCTGAAATAGCACATCTCATAGTTATATCAAAATTTTTTGCCTTAAAAGGCTCTTTTAGTTTTAATGAATGATATCTTCCAACTTTAAAAATTTGACCTTTTTTAAATAACTTACTCTGTTTATTCACTATGACATTGGATTGAAAACCATGATAAATTTTATTTTGTTCAACTATTTTTCCTCCTTCAGAAAATAAGATTTGTTGAAATCCTAAACAAATTCCTATTATTTTTTTTTTACCTTTAAATTTTTTATAAATTTTAGTTGTTAAAGGATAATCTTTTGGTGAACCTGGACCTGGTGATAGCACTATTGTTGAAGCTTTGTGAAGTTTAGAATAATTAATTTCATTAAAATCACTGCACTCAACTTCATCAAATATAGAAAGTTGATGTACTACATTGTGAGTAAATGAATCTTTATGATCAATCACATAAATCATTTAAATAAATCTATTAATGCTTTTGCCTTTATATAATTTTCATTGAATTCATGTTTGGCATTACTATCCACAACAACTCCTGAGGCTACAGAAATTTCTGATGTATTTTTATAATTTAAAATTGATCTAATAATAATATTAAATCTCATATCTCCATTAAATTTCATATAACCAAAACTTCCTGTGTAAATGTTTCTGTTTTCTTTTTCTTGGTTATTTAAAAGATTTAGAGTGCTTATTTTAGGACAACCTATTACTGAACCTCCAGGCATCATTGCTTTAATTATATCAATATTTTTAACACTCTTTTTTAATATTCCTTTAATTAAAGTAACATAGTGATAAAGATCCTTATACTCTTCAACAGTTTTCTCTTTGATAATTTTTACACTTCCTGGATTACAAATTTTTGAAAGATCACTTCTTTCCATATCTACAATCATATTGTGTTCTTTGGTTTCTTTAATATTTTTTCTAAAAAAACTTAACGCTTTATTTTTGTTAAGATTTCTATTTTTTCTAAGTGTTCCAGCAATAGGTTTTGTTAAAATACTTAGTCCTTTTTTATCAATCAATGTTTCAGGTGAGCAACTTACTATAGAGTAAGTTTTATCTCTTATCATAAAAGCTTCTGGAGACGCATTAACTTTCATTAATTTCCAAAAAAAGTTGATAGGATCTATATCTGATTTATTTTTGTATTTAGTACAAATTTTAATTTGGTATGTTTCCCCTTGTCTAATTTTTTTTGAAAAAACATTAAAAATTTTTTCATATTTTTTGAAATCAATATTTAATTTAAAAGGTGATAATATTTTTGTAGCTTTAAAGCTGCTGTTAAACTTTTGTTTCTTAACTTTAGAAAATATTGAAATTTTTTTTCTAATTTTTATTACTGTTTCAGGTTTATAAAACGCACCTTTATAAAAATTTAATTTTTTTTGTTTTTTTATTTTTAATCCAAGCAAATTACATAAAATTTCATAGCCAAAAAAACCAATAAACATATCAGTTTCTGATTTTTTTTTTGATTTATTAAAATTGTTTAAAAAATTATTAATATTTTTATTTGTTAAAATAATCTTTTTAGAAAAATCAGTATAAATATTATACCCACCACTTACCTTGTAGATAATCATGGGTTTATCTGATTGATAAAGATCCTCTAAATAAGGATTAAATTTATGCCGGTTGAGTTCTTTCAATTGCTTTTTCATTAATAGGCAAATGTATCAAACCTGCAAAAATTGATAATGCGATAGATCCGTACCATGCATAATCAAAATTTCCTGTAAGTTCATAAAAAACTCCACTTAAATATGCTCCTAAGAATGATCCAAATTGATGACTAACAAACACGATACCATAAAGCATTCCCACATACTTTGTTCCAAATATATGAGCAACTATCCCGTTAGTTGGTGGAACAGTAGAAAGCCACAAAAAACCAAAAGTAATACCAAATATTATTGAATTAATTACACTTGGAGGAAAAGAAATAAAAACAATTATAGAGACGCCTCTTAATAAATAAATTGCACTTAATAAATATTTTTTACTATATTTTGTTGCCAGATAACCACTCACAATAGTTCCCACCATATTAAAAAGTCCTATTAATGAAAGAACAGTTGTTGCACACCAATCAGGCAAACCTTTGTCTACCATATAAGTTGGTATATGTGTTGCCACTAGTGCTATGTGCCATCCACATACAAAAAATCCTAAAGTTAAATAAATAAAACTTTTATTATTAAGTGCTTCTTTCAAAGCCTCTCTTGCAGTTTGATTATTATTATCTTTAACGCCAACAGGAGTTTTTGGAGTACTAACAAACAAAGAAACGATTAATCCTAGTCCCAACAAAAAACAGAAGTAAAGCATCGTGCTCTCCCAACCATTTTCAACAAGAGAATAACTTACAATTAAAGGTGAAACAAAATAACCAAAAGAACCTGCGCTTGTAACTATTCCTGTGGCCATTGTCCTTCTGGATGCTGGATAATGTTTAGCAACAACAGAAACAGGTATACTGATTGCTGTAGATCCTAAGCCTACACCTATTAAAATACCTATTGTATAAATAAAATTAACACCAGTATTAAAACCCAAATAAAAAAGAAAAACTCCTAGTAAATAAAAAAAGAAACCAATGAAAATTGCAATATTACCTCCATACTTATCTGTAATAACTCCAAACAGAGGATTGAAAGCACCCCATAAAAATAATTGTAAACCCATTGCAAAACCAAATTGAGAAATAGTGATGTCTAGATCTGTTGAAAAATCAAAATAAAACAAACCAAATGTTTGTCTAATTCCAAGAGATATAATTACAACTAAGCAACATGCAATGAGCGTAACCATTGCTGTTTTGGTTTGAAAAAAATTATTCACAGTTTACTTTAAATGTTTCATTGACTGCTTAATATCAGCGATAAGGTCACTTGGATCCTCTAAACCAATGTGCAGTCTAACTATGTACTCGTTTTTCGCTAATTTAAGATAGCTTCTATTTCCTTGTTCTCTAACATTTTGATGTAAAGCTAAACTTTCAAACCCTCCCCAACTATAACCGTGTCCAAATAATTTTAAATTATTTACAAATTTAACAACTGCTTTTTCGCTTTTAGCTTTAATTCTTAAACCCATTAAACCTGAAGCGCCTGAATAATATTTCTTCCACATTCTAAAATTATAAGAGTCTTTTTTGTATGGATACAATAATTTTATATTTTTAAATTTAGATAAAAATTCTGCTACTTTTTTTGCATTTTCTCTATGTCTATCTAATCTTACATCTAAAGTTCTTAATCCTCTTGTAATTAGATAAGCATCATCAGGTCCTAATCTTAAACCTGTAAGCCTTTCAGTTGCTTTTACTTTTGGAAATACTTTTTTATTAACTGCTAAACTTCCACCCATCACATCGGAGTGGCCTGAGTAGTATTTTGTTGCTGAAACAATTGCCATATCAAAACCGAGTTTAATAGGTTTTAAAAAATATGGAGTTCCCCACGTATTATCAAGTGCTGTTAAAATTTTATGTTTTTTTGCTATCGAGACAATCTTCCCTAAATCTTGAAAATCAAAAGTATTACTTCCTGGGTTTTCTACAAAAATTAATTTAGTTTTTTTGGTAATTGCTTTTTCTAATGTCTTAAGATCGTGTGGATCATAAAAAGTTGTTTTGATATTAAATTCTTTTAAAAAATCTTGTGTCAAAAGTCTAGTTGGACTGTAAACTGGGTCAGCTGCAATAATTTCATCACCAGGTCTTGTAACACTGAAGATTGCAAGGAATACTGCTCCAAATCCGGTGGGTGTTAAAAAAGTAAAATAACTTTCTTCAAGTTTAGATAAAATTTGCTGCAAAATATGAGTCGTAGAAGTTCCTTGTCTTCCGTAATCAAAATGTCCACCGGTAGGATTTTTTTTGGCTTTCTCTTGAGTTTTTCTAATATCTTGCATCGATTTGAAAATAATCGTTGATGCACGCACAATTGGAGGATTTACAGACTGATTATGAAAGTCTTTCGCTGTATGTTTTAAAAATGTTTTAAATGAATTGCTCATAATAAAATTTGATATGTTTAAAAGACAATGCTATATCCCGTAAAAAACGTCAATAAATTAATAAATAGGACTAAATGAGTTATCCGAAGAAACATAGGGGTCGAAGAAAACAAGGCTCCAAAAAGAGAAGAGCAAAAAGAAAAAATAAGAAGAAATAATTCTTTTATTCTTTAATCCAACCACCGCTATTCTTTAATCCAACCACCGCCGAGAACTCTATGACCATATTGGTCTTTGCTATAAAATACGCATGCCTGTCCTGGAGATATTCCATCCTCAGGATTTAATAGATGAACATTTGCAGTATTATTATCTTTTAAATCTACTTTTGCCTCAAGAAGACTACCTGTTGATCTAACCTTCACAAATATATTTTGATCAAGATCTTTTTTATCAGTTAATAAATTTAAATCTTTTAAAGATATTTCTTTTTTTCCAAGGTTTTCTTTAGGTCCTACTATAATTTCATTTTTATCTGAATTTATTTTTAAGACATATAAAGCTTCTTTATCAGAAACCTTAATTCCCTTTCTTTGTCCAATGGTAAAATTAATAATACCATCATGAACACCAATTACTTTTCCATCTAAATTTTTAATGTTACCTTTTTGAAAAGAGTCTGGTCTAAATTTTCTAATTACTGATGCATAATCTCCATTAGGCACAAAACAAATATCCTGACTATCTGGTTTATCAGCTACATTTAAATCTAGCTCTTTAGCAATTTCTCTTGTTTTATCTTTTAACATTCCACCTAATGGAAATCTTAAATAATCTAGCTGCTCTCTTGTTGTGTTAAATAAAAAATAACTTTGATCTCTATTTTCATCAATTGCTCTGTACATATTATTGGTGTTGTTTGATGTAATATTTTTTACATAATGTCCTGTAACTAATGCATCTGCTTTAAGATCTTTTGATACTTCAAATAAATCTTTAAACTTTACTGTTTGATTACATTGAACACATGGAATTGGAGTTTCACCTTTTAAATAACTATCAACAAAATTATCTATTACTCCTTGCTTGAATTTATCTTGATAGTATAAAATTTTATGTTCAATACCTAATTTATGAGCAACACGTTTTGCATCCATAATATCTTGACCTGAACAACACTGTTTAGATTGAGCTACTTCTTTTCCGTCGTCATAAAGTTTAAGAGTAATGCCTATAACTTTATAACCTTCGTTTTTCATAATTCCTGCTACAGTTGACGAGTCTACTCCACCAGACATTGCAACAACAACCGTTGTGTCTTCAGGTTTTTTGTTAATTCCGATAGAGTTTAATTCTTTATTCATTAGGTGGTATTTATACTTATTTACAATATAAGTTAAATTAAATGATTTTAGATTATGAACCAGGTGACAAAGTCACTAATCCTGAGAATAAAGAATGGGGCATTGGACAAGTACAATCAATTATAAAAGATAAGGTTACTGTTAATTTTGAAAATGCAGGTAAAAAAGTAATAAATGCAAAAAATATAGAATTAAAAAAAATAGGTAAATAAAAGATGGACTTACAAAAAATCATTGAAGATTTAGTTGATACTTTTTTATCAGCGGGAGACTTGTCCATTCAACTAAGAGAAAAAGGATTAAGTAAAGAAATTAAATCTGACAATACACCAGTAAGTAATGGTGATATTGAAGTAAATAATTTCATATCTTCTCAAATATCTAAAATAACACCTGAGATTCCAATTATTTCAGAAGAAACTTCAGAAAACAAAAATAATTCTAAATTAAAAGATTTTTGGTTGGTGGATCCTATAGATGGAACTTATGATTACATAAATAATTTAGAAGAATTTACTATTAATGCAGGCTTAATTATTAATAACAAACCTGTTGCAGGTTTAATAAATGCACCTGCTAAAAAAAGAATGTTTTATTCATATGGGAAAGGTAAATCTTTTGAGTTTACTAATGAAAAAACAATAAACCTTTCTGAGTTACCATCTAAAAGAACAGAGCCACTTAATTTCATTTCTTACAGCAATAAAATTAAACCTGAGATACAAAAAATTTATGATCAATTGAGTGTTAAGGAACATACTAGAATGAAAAGTTCTTTAAAATTTTGTGTTGTTGCTGCATGTGAATTTGATGGTTATGTTGCTGAGCCTAGAGCTTACGAATGGGATATTGCAGCAGGACATGCAATTTTAGAAAATGCAGGAGGATCTGTGAGAGACTTTTATGGTAATGAAATTTTATATGGTAAGAAAGATCTAAAAAATCCAAGTTTAATTTTAAAAAGTAAAAATATAATTTAATGGATGAGCAATTAAGAATTATTTTAATTATAATAGTATCCGTCTCAATTTTCGGATTACTAGTTTTTGTTTTTGTTAAAAATTATATTAGAAACAAAATAAATCATCTTGTTGATGAAGAGAAAAAAAGAAAACTAAAGTAATTTAATTATCTTTTCATATTCATTTTTATCAATATCCATTACTTTTTTTGATGTTTCAAAATCAAATCCATTTCTTGCTAGTAAAGAAATATCTTTTTTATAAAACAAAGTTCTATTATCCTCTGCTCTTGCTGGTCCTATTCTCTTTTTTTTACATAATTTTATAGCTGAAAAAAAATCCTGATCAGAATTATCTTCTTTTATTTTATCAACTGTATCCTTGATAAAACCATCATCAATTCCTTTGCCCATTAAATAATTTCTAATTTTATTTATAGAATTTCCTCTTTGGATCATGCTCTTTGCTTTACTTTCTGAATAAAATTGATCATTGATAAATTTATTTTTTTCTAGATCAGATAAAACAATATCAATTAATTTATTTACATCTTTTTTTCTAGAGTCTGTTGCAGAAAGTTTCATATATTTTTTTAATAAATATGTTTTAAGCTGTTGTTTTGAAGGTGCATATTTTTCAACATAGGCAAACGCAAAATTCCTCATTTCATCAACAGTAACTTGAAGTGTTTTTCTCTTATTTCTTATAGGAATCATCGTTAGATTTTATATAATATAAACATGATCGAACAAATTTATAACTATTTCACAATTGATGTGCTGTATATGTGGATCAATTTAGGAGTTATACCTTTTTGGTTCATATTAATTGTATTTCCCCAGTCTCATTTGAGTAGATATTTAGTAACTACTATATTTCCATTTCTATTATTAGGCGGGGTTTATATTTATATTTTATATAGATCTTTCATAGTTGGTTATGACTTCGACGCTAATTTTAGTTTGTACCTTGGTTTGGTTGAATTATCTCGGCTGTTTGAAGACAATCTGTACCTAACTCTTTTCTGGACTCATTTTATAGCTATAAATTTATTTGTTGGTGGATGGATGGTGAAAGACTCTCAAAAATACTACATAAACAAAGTATTAATGTCAGTCCCTTTAATAATTACATACTTAATTGGACCTATTGGATTGTTTATTTATTGGATAATTAGAATTTTTTACGCCAAAAAATTAAATCTATATGAGTAATCATATAGATTTTTACTTCGATATCATCAGTCCTTACGCTTACATCGCATATAAAAAAATTTTAAAAATTAATAATGTTAGTTTTAAATTAAAGCCAATACTGTTAGGCGGTCTTCATAACTTAGCAGGTATTACTGCTCCTGCATTTAACAAATATAAAATAAAAAATATGCAAAATGATTGTGAGCTTGTTGCAAAAAAAAACAACATTAATTTCAAGTGGAATTCTAGATTTCCAATAAACTCTTTGCATATAATGAGAGGCTATCTTTTTGTTAATGATAATAAAAAAGAAGAATACTTAAATAGTTTTTTTGAAGCTTATTGGAAAGAAGATCAAGATTTATACAAAGAAGAAAATATTAAAATACTATTAAAAAAATTAAAAATTAATGAAAATGATTTTTTCTATTCGATTAGTAACCAAGATATTAAAGATAAATTAAAACAATTAACACAAGAAGCTTTTAAAAAAGAGGTTTTTGGTGCTCCAACATTTATAGTAAATAATAAAATTTTTTGGGGACAAGACCGTCTAGAATATGCTTTAGATGAGATTAAAAATATTTAGACTATTTTAAAACTACTATTGCTGATAGATCCAAAACCACCTTCAATGTGAGAAATATTTTTAAAACCTTTTTCAGTTAAAGACTTTACTGACATTTCAGATCTAATTCCTCCAGCACAAAATAAGACTACCTCTTTGTCTCTATCAATTTGGCCTTCCTTAAAAATTTCACTATTAGGATCAAGAAGAGCTTCTAAATTTCCCATAGGTATATGGTTGGCTCCTTCAACTCTTCCAGTAAGTTCTAGTTCATTTAATTCTCTAATATCAATTAAATTGCATTTTTTTTCTTGAACCATTTGATAAGCTTCATCAGCATTTATAGTTTTAATTTCACTCATAGTATCAATAAATAAAGTTTGAATTGATTTAACTGTTATTATTAATTATTTCTAGCTTATGAAAGTTCAAAATAAAACAATTAAATCAAATTTTTTAAAAAAACTGTTTATTAAAATTTGTAGAATTTTTGACTTTGAAATTATTGATCAAGGTAATTTAACACTTCCTGTTAGTAACAAAAAAGACATAAAAAACCTCTCTAATATAGGCAAAGAGTCTTTAATCATTCCGATGGGTAGAATTAAGATTACACGGTCAGTTAAATCTTTAGATATAATTTTAAGAACCTGTGCCTCAGTAAATATGTTATCACAATCAAAAAAAAGAGTTTTTAAAAAAAATAAATCTGAATATTCTTTAAAAACATTAGTTTCGATTATTAACTCAATTAATAATAATAAAAAAATATTTAAAAAGATTAAACTAAAATTGACAATTGTTGATCACAATAGTGACAAAGCTATCATTAAAAAATTTGAAAAAATTTTAAATAATCAATTTTTTGAAAATGAAATAATTCAACTGGATATAAATAAGTATAAAAGGAATATTAAAAAAATAAATCAACAGGGAAAAATTGTTACCAATAATCAAATTTCAAACATGTCTAATATAAATCAATCTTTAAATTTAGGCAAAAATTGTGAAGATTTAGTATATTTTGTAGAGGATGATTATATTCACAAACCCGACGCTATTGAGGAAATGATATATGCTTACGAAAGAATATCTACTCAACTAGGAACCGAACTTATAATGTGTCCATCAGATTACCCTTATTTATATAACAAGGTGGAGAATTCAAATATTTTATTAGGAAACAAATATCATTGGCGTAAAATTAACGAAACTTTATGTACGTTCCTTACTAGTAAAAAAATAATTAATAAACATTTTAAAAAATTTGTTAGTGCATGTGAGTTTGAACATTATCCTTTTGAAAAACCTTTTCATGATATATATAAAAAGGAACTTTGCATTAGTCCTATGCCAGCAATAGCTGTTCATTTTACTAATATTAATTCAATTTACGGTTTATCACCGTTAATAGATTATAAAAAATTATGGGAAAAAAATAAATTATGACATTAAAAATAAACTCAAAAGCTCCAACATTTGTAATACCATCAACTTCAAAGGATAAATATTCTTTAAAAGACTCACTTGGAAAATATGTAGTTTTGTATTTTTATCCAAAAGATGACACACCTGGATGTACAATTGAAACTAATGACTTTAATAAATTATTAGCCAAATTTAAAAAGCTAGAATGTGAAGTATACGGGATTTCAAAAGATAGCTTAAAAAGCCATGATAAATTCAGAGATAAATATAAAATCAAATTTGATTTACTTGCAGATGAAGAGATTAAAGTATTAAAAAAATACAAAGTCTGGGGAAAGAAAAAATTTATGGGCCGTGAATTTATGGGGATTAATAGAACAACTTTTTTAATTGATAAAAAAGGTAAAATTCTAAAAATCTGGGAAAACGTTAAAGTAAAAGATCACGCAAAAGAAGTCCTAGAAATATTAAAAGATATTTCAAAATAAAAAAGGCTCCTTATTTCTAAGGAGCCTTTAATTGTTATATATTGAGAGATATTTTAGTCTCTTATTGCGTAGGCTTTGACACCAACTTCTGCAACATCAGTTCCAAGTTTTTCAGCTTGAGAACTAATTCTAAGACCAATTGTTTGTTTTAGAACTTTAAATGTGATGTAAGAAAGTATGAAACTAAATGCACATACTGCAATCACACCTGTTAACTGAGTTCCAAAATTTGTATCTGAGTTACTTAAAGGCACAACCAAAGTTCCAAAAATTCCAGCAAATAAATGAACAGGAATTGCACCTACAACATCATCAATTTTTTTGCTTTCTAAAAACTTTGTACCAAAGTACATGATGATTGATCCAACCGCTCCAATAGCAATTGCAAGCACTGGACTTGGAGTTAAAGGTTCAGCAGTAATTGCAACTAAACCTGCTAATGCTCCATTAAGCATCATTACGATATCTGTTTTACCACCTAATAATCTTGTAACGACTGCAGCAGTAACAGTACCAGCAGCTCCTGCTAAATGTGTGTTAACTGCAATTTTACTAATTGCATTAACATCGTCAAAAGTTCCCATTGCAAGTTGACTAAAACCATTAAACCCGAACCAACCGAACCATAATAAGAAAGTTCCTAATGTAACTAGTGGTATTGAAGATGCTGCAAAAGGTACTAAAGATTTTGTTTCACCTTTTTTATTAAATCTTCCTTCTCTTGCACCCAATAATATTACACCTGCTAAGGCAGCTGCTCCACCACAAGCATGAACTAAAGTTGAACCAGCAAAATCAGAGAAGCCTGAAGTTGCTAACCAACCTCCGCCCCACTGCCAACCCATTGAAATAGGATAAATGATACCAGCCATAATCGCTGCAAAAATAAAAAATGGCCAAATTTTAATTCTTTCTGCTACAGCACCAGACACAATTGATGCAGTTGCACAAACAAACATTGTTTGGAAAAACCAATCTGAATAATCAGAATAACCAGTTGAAAGTTCAGAAGCATCGCTCCACATTGAGAATGAGCCAATAAATCCACCTTCAGGAATTCCGTAAGCTAAATTGTAACCACAGAAAAAAAATATTAATGAACAGATTGCAAATTTACCAATATTTTTTGCCGCAATTGTTGAAACACTTTTAGTTGTCACCAATCCACTTTCAAGCATACAGAAACCTGCTGCCATGAATGCAACTAAAACACCACCAAGGTAAAATCCTAATGAATTGAAAATATATTGTCCTTCAGCTGACATTGTAGTTTCTGCTGAAGCTAAATTAGTAAAGCTTAAAAATATTAATAAGCTTAATGATATTTTTTTTAAATGATTAATCATTATCTCTCCTTTTTTTAATCATGTCGTTTTAATAAACATTTAAATTTTAAGTACTGCTGATAGGTCAAAAGAGTTATGAGAAATAAGCATATGTGTAAAAAAAAGGCCCCATTTCTGGGGCCTTTGGTTATTAACTAACTAGAGAGAGATATAAGTTAATTCTTTGTTTAGAGGCTCTTCAATGAGATAACGACATGGAGATCGAAGAGCCTCTATATTGCATGCAATTAGTCACGTATTGCGTAAGCAATTACACCTGTTTCAGTAACGTCTGTACCTTTAGTTTCAGCTTCTTTACTTAATCTGATTCCAAACGTACCTTTCATTATTGACCATACGATGTAAGACACAGCAAACACAAAAATGTTAATTGAAAGTACACCAATTAATTGTGCACTGAACGATGCATCAGCGTTTGTTAATGGCACTGCAAGTGTTCCCCAAATTCCAGCAAATAAGTGAGCTGGGATTGCACCTACAACATCATCAAGTTTAAAGCTAAATAATAATTTAGTTCCAAACACTACGATTAATCCACCAACAGCTCCAATTAAAATTGCTGCAAATGGAGATGGTGCTAATGGTTCTGCAGTGATTGCTACTAGACCACCAATTGCTCCGTTTAACATTTGAATAACATCTGTTTTACCGTACATTAATCTTGTAATGATACCAGCGGCCATTACTCCACCACAAGCTGCAAGATTTGTATTGATAAAGATTGATGAGATCGCAACTGCATCATCAAAAGTACCTAATGCTAATTGTGAACCACCGTTAAATCCAAACCAACCTAACCACAGGATGAATACACCTATTGTTACTAATGGAATTGAAGAAGCAGCAAAAGGTTGTAACGCTTTTGGTTGACCTTTACTGTCAAATCTTCCACTTCTAGCACCTAACAACATGATACCTGCTAAAGCAGCTGCACCACCAGTTGAGTGTACTAAAGTTGAACCTGCGAAATCAGAGAAGCCTAGTTCTGCTAACCAGCCTCCGCCCCACTGCCAACCCATTACGATTGGATAAATAACTCCAGCTAATAAAGCTGCAAATAAGAAGAACGGCCATAACTTGATTCTTTCAGCCATAGCACCTGAACAAATTGAAACTGTTGTTGCACAGAATACCATTTGGAAGAACCAGTCTGAACCATCTGAATAACCAGTGTCAATTGCACTTGCATCTGACCATGGAACAAACGATCCAATGTATCCGCCTTCTGGAATACCATAAGCTAGGTTGTAACCAACTAGCCAAAACATAATCCCAGCGATTGCATACAAACCAATATTCTTTGCACAAATCACTGAAACACTTCTTGAAGTTACCATTCCAGATTCTAACATTGCAAAACCTGCTGCCATGAACATGACAAGGAAACCACAAATTAAAAATAGTAGAGTGTTAAATATAAACCCCACTTCAGCAGAAACAGTTGTCTCTGCCATACCCGCACTACTCATGTTTAGTAAAAATACTAAACTTAGCAATGGTGCAGACATTCTCTTTATTATTTTAGTCATAAGACCTCCACTTGTTAAAGTGGTGGTTTATAAATTTAAAAAATTTAAAAACTAACGCTGATTAGGAAAATTGGGTATGCAGTTTTTGCATATAGTAACAGCCCTAAACGTGTTTTTACATTACGTTAGGGCTGTTAAAAAAATATTATCTATTGAATACTTCTTTTAAAGCTTTTGCTGGTAAGAATTTTACTTTCTGAGAAGCAGCGATTTGAATCTGCTCACCAGTTCTAGGATTTCTTCCAACTCTAGCTTTTCTTTTAGCTACTTTGTACGTACCAAATCCAGCGATTTTAACTGAATCATCACCTTTTAGTGCATCTAAAATAGTGTTGGTAATTGTATCAAAAGTTCGCTCAGCGTCTGCTTTGCTCAAGTTTAATGAGCCAGAAAGCTTTGCTACTAGTTGTTTTTTGTTCATTTTAGCTCCGGTTTTGTTGGTTAATATTGATACTTATCATAAACGTTGATAAATCAAGCTTTTTTTTAGTGTCTTTATTAATAAGACACACAATATCTTGTTTAAAATTAAATAAACGTTGATTTTATTGATCTTTTTAACAATTTAGAAATTTAAATTATCTAAATAAACCAAGGTCTTTTAGGTCATTAAATGTGGTGAAAAACATCAATGAAAGCAACAAAAACAATCCGATTCGAAAAAAGCCTTCTTGTGTTTTTTGAGATAAAGGCCTCCCTAAAACCTTTTCAAATGCATAAAACATTAAGTGTCCTCCATCTAACATTGGTATCGGAAACAGGTTAATTAAGCCCAAACTTATTGAAATATAAGCCATCATACTAATAAAAGCTAACACTCCAAAGGTTGCAACTTGCCCTGATATCTTTGCAATCCTTATAGGTCCGCCAAGTTGTGAGGTATCTGCTTTACCCATGATCATTCCACCAATGTATTTTAATGAAGAAACACTAACAAAATAGACTTCATTTGCTGCATGATACAATGCTTGCGCTGGTCCTAATTTAACATGATTAATTTTATCATTGTAAGCACTTAATTTTATACCAACCATTCTTTTATTAATTTTATTTCCTAAACCATCTTCACCTTCAACAATGTTCGGTTTTACTTTTAAAATTAATTCTTCATAAGAACGCTTAACTTTGAAATCTATAAAGTCACTTGTGGACATTGTTATATATTTTGAGACTTCCATGATGCTTTTAACTTCATTTCCATCAATTTCTAAAATAATATCTTGGTTTTTTAAGCCTCCAACCATTGCAGGACTATCTTTTTGAACTTCACTGATAACTGCTGGAGTAAAATCTTTTCCAACAAAAGTATAAATACAAAAGAAGATTGCTAAAGCTAATAAAAAGTTAGCTAAAGGACCACCAAATACAATTAAAACTCTTTGATATAAAGGTTTTAAAATAAATAATTTATCTCTCTCTTCTTCATTATATTTTTCTAAAATTTCTTCATGATCTGCTTGTGAATAAACATTACGATCTCCAAAAAACTTAACATAGCCACCTAAAGGAATAGCACATACTTTCCATCTAGTTCCATGTTTATCATTCCAACCAAATAATTCTTTACCAAATCCAATAGAAAAATCAGTAACCCCCACTCCATACTTTCTAGCAAAATAATAGTGTCCATATTCGTGTATAAATACGACAACTAAAATAAGGATTAAAAATGGAACAATATAACTAAGCATAATTTAATATTTTAAATGAATATATAATAGTTAACAACCTCACAATTTCTAATAATACTGATACTTTTTGTCTTTACACAGATTTTTCTTTTTTATCTTTATCTCTTTTTTTTCTCTCTTCTATAATTTTATCAAGTTCTGGAAATGGTTTTTGCAAATATTTAGCTGCTTCTTCTGCTGTCATTCCGTAAGTAAATGTAACAGCACCTCTATTACTATTTCCATATCCATAACCTTTTAGATTAGTTAAACCTTTAAAGTTAAAAGTTCCTTGACTTCCATCTTTGCAAGAAAGAGTTCCTTTGCCAACAAGTGACCAGGTTGAGGTATATCTAAATTCTCCAACACAAGTATTTTCTGGATCAATTGCAGACTGAATATCAACTGTTCCACTACCTGATATATCTCCAACTGCCCAACCAACAAAAATATCTCCCTTGATTGTAACTGCTACAGGTGACTTAGCAGTAAACAAACCCATTCGTGCTCCTGACTCATTTACACATCCATTCAATAAGAATCCTAGAACTAAGGCCCCTAAAAGTTTTTTCATTATTTCCTAAAAATTAAATTTAATATTGCTAAATCTATATCAAATTTTTCTTCACAAAACTCAATAATTAAGAGTTATTATTTTTTCATAAACTTAAAATATAAAGAAAATAAAATTAGACCCACAAGTACAATACCTACAAATATCCTTAAGTATTGATTAAAAAATATATCTATAAACTCAATCATTAAATATTTAACTTATCCTTAATTCTATAAAACCACACTGCTAATTTAAAATAAAATACTCTTAATTGTGGGAAAATAAATTTCTTAGGCAAACCTTTGTAAATTAACGATATATCAAGGTCTTTACTATTTGATGAAAAGACTAATTTAGACAATTGTTTTCCGGTCCAAGGAGCTGCACTAACCCCAACTCCACTATAACCAAATCCATAATAAATTTCTTCATTATCTATTTTACCAATTGAAGGAGTAAGCTTTTGAGACAAAGCAATTAAACCTCTCCAATTATAATCAATTGTTACATTGCTCCATTTAGGAAAAATATTTTTTAAAAATTTTTCCATATCATTTGCTCTGTTCTGATTAGATTGATCGCTTCCTTCAAAGTCTCCTCTAGTACCAAATAAAATTCGATTATCAGGTAACTTTCTATAATAATATAAAAGGTTTTTAGAATTAGCTATTGGGGCATAAGTATTAAAGTTATGTAAGCTAAGCTCTTCATTTGTAAGTGGTCTTGTTACAATAATATTTGAAATAACAGGTAATACCCTTCCATCCATTTCAGGAATTAATCCCTCTTGATAAAATCCATTAGTTGCAACAACTATTTTTTTTGTCTTTATTAATCCTTCATAAGTTCTTAAAAGATAAGAGCCATTTTCTTTTTCGATTTTTTCAACTTTGGTGTGCTCATATATTTTTAACTTTTTTGATAAAGCATGTTTTGCAAGTCCGTTTACAAATTTTAATGGATTGATCGCAAATCCAGGTTTATATGAAAATGCACCAAATTGCTCAGTTCCACCATGACCTACTTCATCAAATTCCTCTTTTGAATAAACTTTAGTCTCTATACCAAATTCAGATTTATATACTTCAGCTTGTTCTTTGATTTGTTCAAATTTATTTTTATGATGAGCTACAACAAAATTATTTTCACCTGTTACATCACAATCAATATTATAATTATCAATTAATTCTTTAGTATAATTAGCTCCTTCAACAGAGTTTTTAAAAAATTTTCTAGTCTCCTCTGTTCCATAAACAGATTGCATTTTTTTATAAGACATCTTGCTTGGAGGAAGGCAGCAAAATCCTGCATTACGAGAAGAAGCGCCCCAACCTACTTTTCCAGCCTCAACCAAAACCACATCTAAATTATAATTTTCAATTAAGTTAATTGCACAAAGTAAACCTGTGTAACCCCCACCTATGACCACTATTTCAGAACTAATATCTTTTTGAAGTTTTTCTAAATTTAAATTTTCACTTGAGGTTGCTTCCCAATAACTAGGAGCAGGTTTATTGAACTGATAAATATCTGAATGATAAATATTATTCATTGGTTAATTTTAGGTTAACATAAACCTTAATTATCTAAATAATAATTTACTTAAATTTATCTTCCCAGAATACAACTCTATCGTCTGTTTTTTCTATTAAGTCCTTACAGAATATTCCGTATTTATCTAAAACTACTGAAAAGTTTTTAAAATCTTCACCCATCTCTTTTTTCATACTTTCAAAGGATGTTTTAACTCTATTTCTCATTGTGTCTGTATTCATACCTAATTGCTGACCAATCATAAAAACAGATTCTAATGATAAATCTGCTGATTTATTAAGTCCTGCTAAAGTTTCATCATTAGCACTACCACTTTTTTTAAAACCTTCTTCAGATAACAAGTAATAACTATAACAAGTCGTGAAATCTCCTTGCAGGTTATTAAATACAAATGTTTGTTGGTCATCAGCATTGGCACTTGTGCTTAAGATACTAAAAATTATTGCAGATATAAATTTTTTCATTGTTTTTATTTTTAAATTTTAATTGAAAGCATCCATATACCAACCAAAAATAAAGACAATGAGAAGAATTTGTTTAATATTTTTGAATATTTTTCATTTCTAAATTTTGCACCTAGTAAGTCACCAAATAATGTCCACAGAGTAAATGACACGCAGTTATTAACTGTAAAAATTGTACTGATTAAAATTATTCTTATTAAACTTTGAGAACCATCTAAAAAGATTGTGAACATTAAAGAAATTATCACATAAGCTTTTGGGTTAAATACTAAAAGTATAACTCCATCAACAAAAGTGCATTTTAAATTTTGATTGTTATTTTCATATGTGCTTGCCTTTAAGAATTTATAAGCAAGATAGATTACATATAATGATCCAATTATCTGAATGTATTGATATTGATCACTAATAAATGAAAAAAAAATATTAAAACCAAAACCTATAAGAAAAGTAACTATAATAGTTGCAAGATGATAACCAAAATTTGCTGATAAAGTTTTAGCAAAACCAAATCTAGCTCCATTAGCTGCAAAGAACATGTTCCCAGGTCCCGGGCTAAAAGCCAGAGGAAATAAAAAAATTATTAAAGCTACTATTTCAATTAGAGTCATATTTTAATAAGTGATTAAATTTATACTATTCTTTAATTTAGGCCTTTTTATCCTTCTTATACATTCTCATCCACTTTTCAAAGATCACAATTGCATCATCCATATCTTTAGTTTTGTTAGGATGATTTTTTGCTCTTCCAAGCATAGTTGCAATAACATTTACTTGATACTTAATTGATCTTTTTTTGATAGCTTTAACTGTATAAAGCGCCTTTTCTTTATTCTTAAAACCTAATCCATGTAAAGTTGTCTCAGGTTTATAATCAGAAAATAATGAAAGATTTAAAGGTTTAAAACTTTTATCTTTTATCATTTTATTCATTGGCATTTTATCCACTAAGGTAAAAATTTTTTTTATATTTATTGTATCTAACTTAGCTTTTTCAGTTCCATCAAAGCCAATTAAACTAACACTAAAGTTTTTAGCTTTATCTAATTTTGTAACGAGTTTAATAAATCGTTTATGAAATTCTTTTATGTGTTTTTGGTAAATATCTTTTGAATTTTTATACTCTTGATTGGTGTAGTTTGGAGTATTCAAAACTAACAATCTACATTTCCATATATATTTTTTAAAATTCATTGGTATATTAAGTATTTTAGTTAATCGTATATATGAAGAAAAAAGAAATTAAATCTCATTTTAAGAAAAAAGCACTATCTAAACTTGCTTTATCGATAAGCTTTTTCTTAGTTCTTTTAACTTCCACTGGATACATATTTAATTCTAAAGCTGCAATTTTTCTGTTTTATATTTTTAGTTTTGCATTCATTTACAATCTACTAATCAATTTCTTATTAGAAAAATTTGACATATAGTAAGTTTTTAAAACTAATTAAAAAATAAATAAAAATATGCAAAGACTACACTTACATCTTGGAGTTAAAAACTTAAACGAAAGTATAAATTTTTACAAAAATTTATTCAAATCTGAACCAACAAAAGTAAAAGAAGATTATGCTCAATGGATTTTAGAAGATCCTAAAGTTAATTTTGCAATATCTACTAGAGTAAAAACTTTAGGTGTAGATCATCTTGGAATACAGGTTGATAAAGTTGAGAAACTAAACGATATACGAACTAATTTAGATAAAGCAGATATATCTACTTATTCTGATGGTGAGGTAACATGTTGTTATGCAAAATCAGAAAAATCTTGGGTAAATGATCCAAACGGAGTTGCTTGGGAAGCTTACCATACAATGGAAGATGCCGAGATTTATAATACATCGGGCGCAAGGTCAGACACTGAGAAAAAAAGCTGTTGTTAATAAAATTAAATAATGAAAATAGGCTTTAGTGTAAAATTTAATAAAGCAAAATACCCTTCAAAAAAAAAATTAATTGGTAAATATTGTTTCTTAGAACCAGTTAGCGCAAAAAAGCATGCTAAAGATTTGTATAAAAACTTTTCTTTAGACAAAAAAGGAATTGATTGGACTTATATGCCAACAGGACCCTATAAGACTTTTAGTTCTTTTAAGAAGTATTTAACTACTGACAAGTTATCAGGTAATCCATTTTTTTACTCAATTTATTCAAAAAGGCTTAAAACCTATTGTGGTTTAGCAAGTTATCTTAGAATTAAACCAGAAATAGGAACTATCGAAGTAGGTTGGATTACTTATGCTAAAAATCTTCAAAGAACAGTTGAGGCAACAGAGGCAATGTATCTTATGATGAAAAATGTTTTTGAGAATTTAGGTTACCGAAGATACGAGTGGAAATGTGATAGTTTAAATAAGAAATCGAATAAAGCAGCTTTAAGATTAGGTTTTAAATTTGAAGGTATATTTAGACAAGCAACAATTTATAAAAAAAGAAATAGAGACACTTCCTGGTATGCAATTATTGATAAAGATTGGAAAAAGATAAAAAAAGGTTATTTGAAATATTTATCAAGCAAAAATTTAGATAAAAATCTAAATCAAAAAAGAAGTCTTAAGTTAAATTAACCTCTATTACCAATGTTATTGGCGCGTATATGCAGTAATGGAATTGTCAGCCAATCAAAATTTGATGCATGATACGTCCTGGATAAAGCGTAAAAAAGCCTGTAAGGATTAAAGCAAAAAAATATGTAGCGATCATTACTTGTTTATGACGTTTAATATTTCCTACACGTGCATAATAAACACCAACACCAAGTATAAAAATTGTCCACAAACTCAATAAATGTATAGGACTATAAGCACCCCATAATTTTATCTCATGTATAAAAAAAGAAGTTATCGCTACAATCAGCATTAAGGCTACCCAAATACGACCTAACAATTTATGAGTTGCTCCACCTTTTTTCATAGAAAGTTGTATGCCACCTAAAATTATAGCAATCATTGCCAATATAGCGTGAAATGGTATAGGCTGTGTTTGGTTTAGCAATAAAGTCATATTTAAATTTTATTATCATATATCATAACGAAGTATATATAGTTCATCATGAATAAAATAAAATTAGTTGATTATGTAAAATGGATAGCAACCATCATTCAATTAATTGGTTACGGGATGACTGGTCTAAATATGACTCCCTATAATGTTTATTTATTTTTTTTAGGGATTTTTCTTTGGTTTGCAGTTGGAGTTATGTGGAAAGATAAAGCAATAATGGTCGTACACGTAGGTGCTTTTATCTCATTACTTGTTGGATATTTAAACGCATAAATGTTTTAAATCTCTAACACTATCTTTCCTATAAATTTTTTTGATAAAAATTCTTTTTGAGCATCTACAATTTTTTCTAGTGGGAAAGTTTTAGCAATCAAAGGTTTAATTTCATTGCTTTCAATATATTTAATTAAATTTTTAAAAATTTCTAAAGGTTGATAAGTGCAACCATAAAAAGTTAAATCTTTAAGATATAGAGTTCTTATATCTAAATTTACAATTGGACCTGCTATGGCTCCTGCGGTGACATATCTTCCGCCTGGCTTTAATATATCTAATAATTGTTTCCAATTACTACCAGCAACTAAATCAACGACTACATCAATTTTATTTATTCCTAATTTGTTAATTAAATCTTCATTCCTATCTGCCACATCATCTGCTCCGATTTTTTTAATATCTTCAAATTTAGATTTTGAACACTGTGCTATTACAAAAGCACCTCTTCTTTTTGCCAATTGAATTGCTGCAGAACCAACTCCTCCTGAGGCGCCTGTTATTAAAACTTTTTCTTTTTTTAAGTTAACTCTATGCAACATACCTTCTGCTGTTGAATAAGCACAAGGAATTGATGCAAGCTCCACATCTGACCAGTCAGAATTAATTTTAAAACTCTCGGAGGATCTCACTGCAACATATTCTGCAAACCCACCATCAATTTCAGAACCAATAACATACGGTGAAATTTTTTGTAAATTATTTGGATCAGATTGCATCGACCTAACTATTACTCTTTCCCCTACTCTAGACTGATTAACGTCTTTACCCACAGAAATAATTTTTCCACAAATGTCTGCGCCTTGAATTCTTGGAAACTTTAGAGCATTACCTGACCAAGTGGCATCTTTATCATTAGAAGAAGCAAAACCCTTTTCACCACCATCATTTGTGTCAGTTGTAACTGACTTTGAGTACCATCCTATCCTAGTATTAATGTCTGTATTATTAATGCCTGCTGCAGATACTTTAATTAACACCTCATCATTTTTAGGTTCTGGTTTTGGTATATCTAAATTTAATACTAATTTTTCAAAACCTCCGTGACCGATTAAATGAATACCTTTCATAATTTTATACTTAATTAATTTCCTAACCTTTTTGAAACACCTTGTTCTTGTTGTTTGTTAAACTCATCATCGTTTAAGTTATACAATTCTTCTATTCTAAGGTTTTTGGTCTTAATTGTTGGCACATTTTTATTTTTCATCCCAAGATGTCTTGCATAAACTGCTTGTTTTTTACTAGTTTGATGAGGTTGAAAATCTTTAATGTCTTCAATGGTTACTTTATCTCCTTTAACAAGGTATCCTTTCTCAACTGCTTCATTAAAAACTTTAATTCCTTTTTTAGTTCTCATCACTGCAGCATTAAAACCTTCATCTTCTCCTTTAGGTGAACCCCCTCTCCAAGTATCAAGTGCTGCAATATCAGAGCTCTCTCCTATTGCATCGGGACAAATTTTACATCTAAATGGAACTTTCCAGTTACTTTCATCACCCCAAAAAGAATTATAATCTTTATCAAACTCTCTTTGATCTTTTGTTTTGATATACATTCTTCCAGGATTACCAAATCCTCTGTATCTAAATTCTTCTAACTCTTGTTCTTTAACATTAAAGCTATCAATAAATTCTTGTGATTTTGCAAGTTCTTGAAAGCCTCCACAAACAAGAGTGAATATATATTTACAATACTGATCCACTCTTTGATCTGATTTAGCAAGTAATCTAATAGCTCCTGCATCACAAGGTTTTCCAACAAAAGCGAAGGTTTGTTTTTTGTCTAAAGCTTTATGAAATTCACTTAAAGGTGAAGATGGACCGTATCTTGATCTACTTTCGCAGTTAATTAAGTCCTCTTTATTATAACTATATTTTACAATGTTTCGCATAGGGTTATCTTTGTCCCCTGCTGTATGCATTATAAAATCAACTTTCTTTTGTTCTAGTAAATATAAAGACAAACCATTTAACAAACCTCCTGTGGAACTTTGAAATCTTATCTTTGGATCAGTGGACCATGAATAATATAAATTAAAATAATTTCCCCAAACCAAATCTTTATTAGCTCCTTCATTTTCTTTATGATCTTCAGGTCCCTCAGCAATAACTCCAGGACAAACTTTTTTAATTTCCTCTAAAGTTTCATTTGATATTGGTGTTAACTCTTTAGGTTCTAAATTACCTTTGTCACTCATCTCCATCTCAATTGAGTTACCTGCAATACTTTTACAAATACCACAGCCAATACATAGGCCGTTCTTTACAATATCGTCTAAAGAATTAATTTTTGTCATTACTCTTTATAAGATGGGTCTTTTGCATCACATCTTCTAAGTAATGCTGGCCACTCGTTTAAACCTGGTGAAAATAAATCATATTGCTTTTGAGATAATTTCCACATCTCCTCCGTTGCTCTTTCAAGAGGTAAACCTGAACTTGTTGCTTGTACTGCAACTTCACACATTCTAATTGCATAATACATGTTCATAAATGCTTCTCCAGCTGTTGCACCAACAGTAAGAAGACCGTGGTTCTTCATAATCAAAACCTTATTGTCTCCCATGTTTTCAGCAATTCGAACTCTCTCATCTTTATTAATCGATAAGCCTTCCCACTCATGGTAACCAACTTTTCCATAAAGCATTGAACTATCTTGAACCAAATGTGGAATACCATCTTTCAATGCAGTTGCAGCCAAAGCTGAAGGAGGATGTGCATGAAAGACAAATTTTGCATTTGGATGATTTAAATGAATAGCGCTATGAATTATAAAACCTGCAGTATTAGCTTTTTCAGGTCCTTCTAAAACTTTACCATGTTCATCTACTTTAATTAAGTTTGATGCTTTTACTTCTTCATACAACAAACCCATCTCATGCATAAAAAATGTATGATCTGTTCCAGGTGCTCTTGCAGTGATATGGTTCCATACCGTATCGTTCCAACCCATCATGTTTGTTAATCTAAACATGGCAGCAAGATCTACTCTTACTTTCCAATCTGCTTCGCTTATATTATTCTTCATCGTCCCTCCTTTGAAAAAGTTAATTTATTATTTTGTTCTAAAAGTTTAATCACTTTTAAGTGATTAGAATTTGGTCCGTATTTTTTAATTGCTTTGTTATATATTTTTGAAGTTAGGTTCATTATTGGTAGTTTTAATTTTTGAAGTTTAATAATTTCATTAGCAAGATTTAGATCTTTCATTGATAAACCTAAAAAGAAAGATGGATCATAATCTCCATTAATCATGTTGGGTCCGTATCTTGTTGATGTATAACCACCACTTGCACTTTTATCGATGATCTCTAACATTGTTTTTGGTTTAATCCCTGACTTTACTCCAAGCATCAACGACTCTGAGAGTGATAAATAGTTTAAATAACAAAGGCTAACTTGTGCAATTTTAGCAGCATAACCAGCACCTGATTTATTTAAATAATAAATGTTTTTACCTAATATATTAAAGACAAACTTAAGTTTACTAACTGTCTTTTTATTACCACCAATAAATATTGATAAATCTCCTGATTGAGCCTTTAAATTTCCGCCTGATATTGTTGCATCAACAAATTGATTTATTTTTTTACTTAACTTTTGTTTTAAAAGATTAAAGCAAGTTAAAGAATTGGTAGAACAATCAATCCAAATTTTATTTTTACCTAATTGATCAATGATTTTACCTTTACCAATTGATAATGCTTTGATTTGGTTTGGTCCAGGAACGCAGGTGATAATTACATCAGAAAACTTGATTAATTCATCTAATGAGCTTGTTGCTTTTGCTTTTTTGGATTTAAATTGTTTTAAAGATTTAAGACTTACATCGTAACCTAATAAATCTATTCTTTTGGATTTATGTAAGTTTAATGCCATTGGCATACCCATATTTCCTAAACCAATAAAACCTATTTTCATATCAATCCATTAACCCATCTACTTCAACATTATTACGCTCATAATGAATTGGAAGTGCTTTACCGTAAACTTGTTTAGAGTGTTCAGGTTTATTTACTCTGTAGCTATCTTTTACATATGTTGGTAATGCAATGTAACGAGAAGTATTTCCTTCAATTTTTGTTACTCTATGCATAGAAAATCTTCCTTTAAATATTTGAAGATCCCCTGGTTGAAGGTCTAATGATTTAACTTTATCTCTTGAACCTCGAAGAACCTTTGTTACTTCATCAAAGTTTTCATTTTCAGTGCTTCTTAAATCCGGTGAGTATTCAAACAATCCACCTTTTTCAGCTTTTTGAACTAAAATACTTAAAGTAAATTCATTTCCATCAAAGTGCCAAGGGAAGTAATGATCTTTATGCATGATACTGTATGGATTTTTACCTAAAGGATCTGACCATCTATAAAGAGGAAAAACTCCTAAACTATCTGAAATAAATTTTAACATTTCTTCAGACTCGTAAATTTTATTTAAATCAGATTGTTCTTCTAAATCATCTGAATTGATGTATCCGCTTTCTCTAAATGAAAATACTCTCTTTGGATGATCTTTAGATAAATTTTCATCATCTTTTGAAAAATAAGGATTGTGATGATCTTTGGTCCAATGAGTTTTAGGAAGATTTCTTTCAACTTCTTCCTTCATTCTTTTTAATGACTCGCTAAGTACAAAGTTAGGAAGTACACAGCATCCATCTTTATCAAGTAGCTCTCTATTTTTAGTAATTAAATCTTGGTACTCTTTTGATCCTGTCTGATCAATTGGGTAATCTTTTAAGTTAACAATGTTTTTTATTTCCATAATTCTCCTTTAATTAAAATTAATTTTTTAAAAAAAGAAGTGATTACAATTTCGTGGGCGTTGAAGAATTTATATGATTTTTACAGTCTACTTTTTGAAGTAATAAATTAAATAGATTAGATGATAACTTTGTACTCAGACCAACTCTAGCCAGTCTATGGCAGTGAGTAAAAAGATTAAGATTCATAATAAAATCGTATTATATTTTTGTCCTTAGGTAAAGATAATTTGATCTAACTATTTTTGATTAACAAAATAAAAATAATTAAATCTAAAAAGAATAACTGGTGTAAAATTTGATATTATTCTCATCCTTAAAAGAAGATTGATGAGTGTCATCTTCAAGATTTAAAGGGTGGTAAATATCAATCCCAGCTCTAAGAGATGAAAAAAATCTACTTTCATAATTAAAAGTTAAAGCACGTGTATTTTTATCTAAATCATTTTGAATAGAGACAAAATACTGAGTGTCCTCAATATCATTAAGTACAAGTCTAGCGCCTAAAAATAGATCGTTTTGATAACCGTGGTGAGATTTTGTGCTACGAGTATCGTAAGAATATTCAATTATATTTGCTAAATCCCAACTCTTTTCTATAATTCCATAATTGTTGTGCTCAATACCAAGGATCAAATTAGTATAATCCTCTATATTACCGTTATAATCATATTGGTTTTCACGATAAACCACTTCACTCTTATACAAAGTATCTCCTTTGGTAGCCTGAAGATCTAAACCTAATTGCGTAATTTCAGAATATTTTGGAATAAATTTGCCTGAATTTAAAACTAAAGCAGGATCTTTTGTATTTCCTTCATAAAATGAAAGTCCATAATCATATTCATTAATATAGCCTGACCAACGTAATGCCATTCCTATGTTATCTTTACTTGCTCCATCAGCATAAGTATGGGTGGTATCAATATCAAGTGATAGTTGAGGTCTTACTTTAGAAGTTGGGTATGTGTTGGTTACTGCTGGTAGTATAAAAAAATTTAATTCACTAGACTCGAAGTATCTTTTAACATTAACCATCGTTTGACCTTTTTTTTCACCTTGAGCCAAACCATTTGAAAAGTCTTTTGAATTAATGATATCTACGGGGTTATAAAATTCATTCTTGCCCCAAAAAATTATGTTATTCCCAACTAAATAACTTAAATCATTGTTAGCGTATTCTAAATAAGCTTCATTAAAATCAATATCTTGAGCTGCTTCAGGATCTGATATTGCTGAATTTATTTTTAATTTTCCAGATAAATTATTCTTTTCAAAAAAGAAGTTGTACTTGAGGGATGATGAATTCAGAGTATTTTTTCGATCATCGCCTTCAACATCATCAAAAAATACAGATGAACTTACTTCTACCTCTCCGTACTGCTCTGTATATGTTTCTGCTAATGAGCTAGTATTAATAAGTGTAAATAAAATAATTAAAAATCTAATAATCATCTAGCCATTTTGGCTAACTTCTCAGGTTTAAAATCATTCAAAGATAAATTAGTTTGAAATTGATAATTTTCCCAAGCAATTACTGTCGATTTTCCTGTTTGAAGATTAGTCATTTCTAATGTGTCTGCTCTCCAAAATTTATCTAAATATTTTTGATAACCTTTGAAATGTAGTTCTTTTTCTAAATCACCTCTTCGATTATAAAACTTAACTGATTGATATAAAAATTCATCAGTATCAACATAAATTACTCTTTTAGAATAACCTGATTTTTTGTTTTTAGGAGTTGCTTCAATCAAGTGACATGTAAGAGAAGTTTCAATTAAGCACGGTCCATCTTCGATCCAAGTAAAAGTATAATCTTCTGGTTCATCAGTTGATAAATCCTCATAAGAAAACTCTGAGGAAACAAATTTACCAGTACGATTAGAAGAAGAAATTCTTTTTACCCTTTTAAGAGCTGGAAGATATAACCATTGATCATCATCTTGAGGCTCTATTTTGGCATGAGTTAAAAGCGATGTGCCTTTTACATCTCTTGGCTCTGTAAAAACTATAATACTTTTATCTCCAAGTGTATCATCTAGTTCTTCAAAAATTAGGTTTTTAAATTTTCTAACACTTTCATTTCCAGACTTATCTTTTAAAACCATTTGTCCCTCTACAGTGCTGTCGATAAAACCATTGTCTAAGGCAATACTTTTTTCAATAATCTCTAACCCTTTTTCTTCATTGGTTTGAGCTGATAACGATGTACACCAAATGGTTAAGGTTATAACAATTGATATTAAATATTTCATATTGATGCTTTCCTTTTTTGTTTAAAATTATCAATCAAAATTAATATTGGTGGTAAAAGTAAATAATCGACAACTAAAGCAAAAACAACAGTGATTGCAGTAAGCTGGGCCATATCTTTATTTACTGTAAATCCTGATTGAGCCAAAACACAGAAACCTAAAAATAAACCGATTGTTGTTGTTGTAAGTGCCATCCCTACTTTTTGAAATGCTTCTCGAACACTATCCTCGGGTGACTTACCTTTTTTTCTAGCCTTAGCATATTTCAGCATAAAATGGACTGAGTCATCGACAACTATTCCTAATGTCATTGCAACTACAATAGAGACAGCTAAAGTTACGCTACCTGTGTAATATCCCCACAACCCAAACGCCATAGCAGCAGGTAACAAGTTAGGAATTAAACTCATTAGTCCATATTTAATATTTCTAATTACAATTAAGATAATAAATGAAATACCGATGAGGGCAAAACCTGTTCCTTTCAGCATAGCTGGCACATCTCTTGATGAAATTTGTGAAAAGACTTGAGAAGGTCCAGTTGATTTTGTCATTAATTCAGGTGCATTGTCTTTAAACCATTCTTGAATTTGTTTATCTAAATTTAAAAATTCTTTAGTTGTGGCATTAGCAACATTTGCTGTTACACGAAGAGCAGATTTATTAACATTGATTTGATCAGTTAAATCTAACCCGTAACCAAGTGATAATTCATAAAGAAACAGATATTGAGCTGCTTCGAGTTCAGTAGTTGGAATTTTATAAAATGATTGATTGTCGTTGTTAAAGTTTTGATTCAATCTTTTTACCACATCTGTGTAAGACCTTACACTCGTTACCTTTGGTTGGTTTCTAATAAAATCAACAAGATCATCAACCTTTTGTAGGTATTCAGGATCATTTATTCCATTTTCAACTCCTGAATTAATAGAATACTCAAGTGCATTAAGACCTCCAAAATTCTCCTCATAATAATCAATTGATTGTCTTAATTCATATTTCTTATCAAAATATCTTAAAAAATCATCTTCCAATGAAATTTTAGTAATTCCATAAATTAGAACCACTACAAGTGTAGCAGTTGAAATCAAAAGAAAATTTTTCCATTTTATTACAAACTCTGCCAGTCCTGACATTCCTTTATCCATTGAGGCTTGCGAACTTATTTTTTTCATAGGTAACAAGCTGATCAGTGCGGGCAGCATTGTTAGTGTGTAAAAAAGAGCTGCAATCACCCCAACAAAGACGATATTTCCAAGTTGTCTAAAGGGAGGAGAAATAGAAAAATTCAAAGAAAGAAATCCTACAGCTGTTGTAAGACAAGCAACAGTAATTGCAGGACCATGATCAATAATTGCTGTTCTCACCCACTCGTTTCGATCTGAAGTAATAGTCATTGTCTGACGAACTGAAGATAAGATGTGAACTGTACTAGCTACAGTTAAAATCATTACCATAAGTGGAGCAACAACAGTTGCATTATTTATATTGGTTCCAGACCAACCTAGTGCACCTAAGGAAGATCCAGCGCAAAGGATGATGATAATAAATATTAAACCAACTCCAAAAACACTTCTTAAAATTATTGCAACAGAGATAAGTATAACCACAACCATCAAAGGTGTAAGAGTAGCTGAGTCGTCTTGTCCTGACTCGCTGTATTGGTTGTTTAAAGGTACAAAACCAGCCAACCTAACTTTGATGTTCGGGTTACTTGCCTCAAATTTCTCTTTTAGCTTTTCAGCCTCACCCATAACAAACGGTACTTCTACAATGGCATTCTTTCCAGGAAGTCTGAACAATACATTTACCTGAGAAATAGAGTTGTCATTGTTAATGAAAGTATTTTTAAGTTCAATTCGAGAGTTTGCTACTTCTTGAGCTTTTGCAACATCTTCAGGAGAAATATTATTTATGTCAGTGATTAAATCTTCTACAACAAGACTGTCTTCTTCAGCATAACTATTTTGATAATTAGTTAAAGAGTTTACAGTTCTTACATACGGAAGGAGCCAAGATTCTTCTGTTAATTGACCAATTGCTTTTAATGTTTCTGCAGTAAAAATATTTTTATCTTTTGGGGATATGATAAAAATAAGGTTGTCATCTTTTGAATACGCTGCTTCAAATTTATCTAAAGCAATCCGATCTGGATTATTTTTGTCAAAAAAAACTCTAGCGTCAGTATCAAAATTAAGATTTGGTGCTCCTGCCATAAGTCCTAGTGCAACCAAGAAACCAAAAACAATAACTGTTATTCTTCTCTTAAGAACAAAATCTGCTAAGGCTGGAAAAAAGCTCATATGTTTAATTAAATCACGCATATTACATTAATATTAAATAACTCAAGTTTTATTTCTTAAATGTTGTTAATTAAATTGCACTTTTAAAAGATTATCGTCTACCCTTAGCACTTGCGTGCTTTTCTAAGATTTTTTTAGCATTGAACTTTGCCTCTTCTGTTTTTTTAACCATCCAAATCTTATCTCTTGCAATCTTTGATGAAGAATGGTGATCAACAATTGGATTTGGATAATGTTTTCCTATTTCAATTCCTAGGCCCTTTTGATCTATATAAGTAAGTTTCCATGGTTCATGGACTAATTTATTGGGTATTTCTTTTAATTCTGGCACCCATCTTTTAATAAATTCACCTTCTGGATCCTGATCTGTTGATTGTTTAATAGGGTTATAAATTCTAATAGTATTAATTCCTGTTGTGCCTGATTGCATTTGAAACTGGGAATAATGAATTCCAGGTTCATAATCAGTAAACAATCTTGCTAAATGTTTGCTAGTTTTTCTCCAATCAAGCCAAAGTTGGTATGATGCAAAGGAAACAAGCATGGCTCTCATTCTAAAATTAATCCATCCATTTGATTTTAAATATCTCATACAAGCATCAACAAAAGGATAACCAGTTAAACCATCCTTCCAGGCTTGATGATACTGTTCATTAAAATCATTCTCTCTGATACCATCATAGGCTCTATTCATATTTTGATATTCAATTTCAGGTTCATCATAAAGTTTTTGAATAAAATGACAGTGCCAAGCAAGTCTACTTCTAAAAGATCTTAAAGATTTAACTTTATTAAAAGACATATTGATTTGTTTAGCATTATCAATTGCATGATTAATTTCTCTCAATGAAATAGTTCCATAAGTAATGTGAGGACTTAATCTAGAACAAGCAACTTCGCCTGTAATTGGTGAAGACATTTCTTTTTGATAATTTTCAGATCTTTGTTCTAAAAAACTATTTAAGAGGGAAAGCGCTTGAGTTCTTCCACCTTTTTGAATATTTAAACCATCAATTTGATTTGTTTTGACCTCAATAGATGATGTTTCAGTGGTTAAAAATTTACAATTAGCTTTAATAGTTTGTGGTCCGTTATCTATAAATTTATTCCACTGATTAGCCCAATAATTTCTTTTTCTATTTTCAAGTTGAATTCCAAATTGTTGTAATTGATGCCAATTAACTCCTTTTTCAACAAAGAACTCAGAGCATTTTTGATCTAAATCTAGTGTATATTTATTTCTAAATATTTGGTTGGTAAAAATATCTGTAATTTTAAATTGATTAATTAATTTATTTAAAATTTCAATTGTATTTCCATAAAATATAGAAATTTTAGAATTATATTTACTTATCAGTTCATTATTTAATTCTTCTAAACTTTCTTTAGTAAAATTTAAATGAAATGAACTTGATGTTTCTAATTTCCAGTACACGTCATCATAAATAAAAATTGGTAAGACTTCTCCATCATTACAAGCTTTGTTGAAAGCTTCATTGTCTTCAATTCTTAAATCGTGTCTAAACCAAAGTATTTTTTTCATATTAAATATAAAAACTCAATTAAACCAATTTTTAGTGATCTTGAATATTAATTAATTTTATCTAAAGTTTCTTTTAACTTGTCTTTAACTTTATTAAGAGGATCTTTCTTAGCAGTTTTTACTTTACTTGGTTTTGAGCATTTTTGCTCTATTGTCCATTTTGCTACTACTTGATCATTCAATTTATAAATTTTTTCAACTTGCTTCTCGAGTTCAGGGGTATTTTTTTTTGCTAATAACTTTTTAGTATCTTTTTGTAGTTTAATCCAAGTTGGATCTTTATCTAAACCTTCTTCACTCAGTGCCATTAAGATAATTTCTTTGGTATCCTTATTGGTACTTGCGCCTACTTCATAAATATTATTTTTAATTTTCATTTGGGATCGATTAATAAATACCTCATCATTTTTGACTCCAAAACTTTTACTATCCCATTTATTTGAAGTGTACTTTACATTGGTATTATTTATTTTTGCAAGAGCGATCATCTTTTTTTCGTTGTTTATGTACCAAACAGAAGTTTTCACACTTTTGTTGCCCCCACCTAATTCCTCTGAATACTTGCAATTTAATTTATAAATTTCAGCGTATGAATTAGTCGAGATAAAAAAAATAATAACAAATAACGATTTTAATAATTTCATTATTTTATTTTAAAGAGCCCTCTAGAACATATTTTAGAATTCTGACAACTTGTTTTTGATCTGAGGCAACAGCTGATGCTGCAGCATCTACCTCTTTAAGGGCATGTTGATGATCGTCGCTATGAATAACTATAATAGATTTGTTTAATGCAGATGCATATCCAGCATCAAATGCTGCATTCCATTGTTTGTATTTTTCACCAAATTTAACAACGACCACATCGCTTTCTTTGATTGATTTTTTAGTTCTAATTGAATTGATATTAGCCCCTTTTCGATCTTTCCAAAAATTTTTCTCTTCAGGACCTAAGATTTCAACTCCACAATCATCTGAAGATGCGTGATCTGTTACAGGAGACGAAAATTGAATGTCTAAATTTTGTTTTTTACATTCATCAATAATTTCATCTCGCCAATTTGTGTGAATTTCTCCTGCTAAATATACTTTCAACATCAATACCTCTTATTAAATCAATTAAAATTAATTAAAAATTTCTCAATAACTTTGACTGCTATTTGCATATCCTTTTCGATAGTAAATTCTTTTGGGTTATGACTTAAACCTTTTTGACTTCTTACAAAAAGCATTGAAATAGGACATAAATCAGACATTGCTGATGCATCGTGTGTTGCTCCCGACATCAATACAAATGGATTTAATTTTAAATTCTGAAATGATTTTTTAAGTGTACTCATAATTTTCTTATCACAACTAACAGCACTTTGATCGTAAGTTTTGTTTAAATTAAATTTAAGACCTCTTTTCTTACAAATTAGCCCGATTTTTTTAGAAATCTCTTTTTCTACTTTTTTTCTTTTTTTATCATCGACACTTCTACATTCTACAAAAGATAGTGATTTTGCAGGAATAGCATTTACACTATTTGGTCTATTCTCAATCGATGCCATCGTTGCTAAAAAGTTTTTATTTTTTTTAGCCAAATTTTCTACAGCATTAATTACTTCTGCAGTTGCAGCTAATGAATCTTTTCTAAGATGCATTGGAGTAGTTCCTGCATGAGAAGCATAACCTTCGATTTCAAGTTTAAATCTAGATATTCCAGAAATGCCATTTACTATTCCAACTGCTAAGTTTTTACTTTCTAGAACTGGTCCTTGTTCAATATGAACCTCAAAGAAGCCTAATAGATCTTTTTTATTTCTTTTTAATGAGTTAATTTTTGATGGATTACATCCAAAACTTTTTAAAGCTTGTTCAATAGAAATATTATTTTTGTCTTTAAGTTTTAAATCTTTTTTATTAAATGTTCCTGCTAATGATCTTGGTCCCATCAAAGCTGTTGGAAACCTAACACCTTCTTCATCTGCGAAAGCTAAAATTTCTACATTGTAAGGTAAAATAATTTTTTTTTTCTTTAATTCTTTTAAAGCTAAAATTGGAAGTATCACTCCCATGATACCATCATATCTTCCAGAATTATAACCACTATCTTGGTGTGAACCTATCAATAACGTTTTAGCATTTTTTTTAGGACTGACGTATTTGCCAATTAAAGTACCAGCTGCATCTAAACTAATTTTTAATCCAGCATCACTCATCCATTGTTTTAAAAGATTGTTTGCAGATTTATGTTCTTTTGTAAAAGGTAACCTCGTTACCCCTTCTGCAGGTTTTGAACATTTTGCAATTTTTTCAATATAATTTTGTATAATCATTATTTAGTAGGAAGTTTTTTTAACCACTCTTTATATTTAGTTTTATTAGTCATTTTTAGAATTTTTTCTAGTTTTACCAATGGATTTGTATCATGATCCACTCTTATATTTAGTGGTGGATTGTTTTTTTTAAAGACCAGTAATGCAGCAGACATCAATCCTCTTTTGTCGCTGCCAAACTTTTTGCCTATTTTAAGAGCTTCTAGCAATGTCTTAGCTAATGGTTCGTTTTTCAACTTAAAATTATCCACAATTTTATTGATCACTTTATCGTTGGACAACATGTTTCCACTTACAACCAAATTTGGCATAACAATATGATTAAAGTATTTTGTATTTTTATTTCCTGTAAATGAAAAACCTTTGCCAGATATGTTTAAACAAGCAACTTGTCTGTAATGTTTTTGCTTATCATTTTTGATAACTTTATTGGTTGCTGTTGTTGGCGAATATTTACCTAAATTATTTAAAATGTTTTCACCCCAAATAGTGCTTGGATAAAAACCTTGTGATGCTGTAACACCTTTTTTTATATCTCCTCTTAAAACCCATCCTCCTACACAAAGATTTCCTGTAGCAGCAGCCCCACCTATTTCGCCCGTTTTTGGATTTCTAGCTAAAATTGAAAATGTCATAACATAAATAGCCTACTACAAAATTGCTTAATTTTACTATTTTTTTTAACCAGAAAAAAACTGAAATGAACAAATGATCGGGTTGAATTCAAAATTATCAATTGTTAGGCTTTATTTATAATAAATACAACGATGGAGATAAAATGTTAAAAAAGTTAAGAACGTTTTTTATTAGTCTTTTATCATTAGTTTTCATAACTGGTTTTACAGTTGCATCTAACGCCAAAGTATTGGTGGTAGGTCAAATAGCTGAGCCAAAATCTTTAGATCCAAGTACAGTTACGGCTGTAAATGACTTTAGAATCGTAATGAATATCTATGATGGACTTGTAAGATATACAGACGGAAAATTAGAAGTTGAACCAGCTTTAGCAAAAAGTTGGGACATTAGTAGCGACGGAACAGTTTATACATTCAACTTAAGATCAGGAATTAAGTTTCATGATGGATCAGACTTTAATGCTGATGCAGTGAAGTTTAACTTTGATAGAATGTTAAACAAAGATCATCCTTATCATAATACAGGACCTTTCCCGCTATCTTTCTTTTTTTCAGCAATCAAATCAGTTGATGTAGTAAATGCTAATACAGTTAAGTTTACATTGAATGAGCCTTACGCTCCTTTTTTATCTAACTTAGCGTATCCAACAGGTTTAATTGTTTCACCAGCAGGTGTTAAAAAACACGGAAAAGATTTTGGAAGAAATCCTTCTGGTACTGGTCCATTCAAATTTAATGAATGGAAATCAAATGAAAGAGTTGTTGTAGACAAAAACTCTGGTTATTGGGATGGAAAAGCTGGAACAGATGCAGTTGTCTTTAGACCTATAACTGATGCTAACACTAGAGTTGCTGAAATGCTTTCAGGTGGAATTGACATGATGGTTGAAGTTCCTCCTGCATCATTAAGTAAATTTGGTGGAAGTAAATTTAGCGTAGTTGAACAAGCTGGACCTCACGTTTGGTTCTTAATCTTAAATGCAAAAGAAGGTCCTTTTGCTAATAAGAAAGTAAGACAAGCTGCTAACTATGCAATTAACAAACAAGCAATTGTAAATGACGTGCTAGAAGGAACAGCTGCAATAGCTGCTGGACCAACACCACCTGCATTTGCTTGGGCGTATAACAATAGTTTACAACCATACCCTTATGACCCTGCTAAAGCTAAAGCTTTAATTAAAGAAGCGGGTGTTGAAGGTGCAAAACTTACTTTCTATGTTACTGAAGGTGGTTCTGGAATGTTAGATCCTGTTGCAATGGGAACTGCAATACAAGCAGATCTTAAAGCTGTAGGTTTTGATGTTGAAATCAAAACTTTTGAATGGAACTCGTTCCTAGGTGAAGTAAACCCAGGTTTAGAAGGAAAAGCAGACATGGCAGAAATGGCATGGATGACAAACGATCCTGATACTCTTCCTTTCTTAGCGCTAAGAACAGAATCTTGGCCTGACAAAGGAGGATTTAACTCTGGATATTACTCAAACCCTAAAGTTGATGATCTTTTAAATAAAGCAAGATCATCTACTGACCAAGCAGAAAGAGCAAAACTGTATCAAGAGATGCAAGAAATTGTTCAAGAAGATGCTCCATGGGTTTTTGTTGCTAACTGGAAACAAAATGCAGTTACAAGCAACAAAGTGAGTAACTTCTCACTTCAACCTTCATTCTTACTTTTATTAAAAGACGTTAAGAAAAACTAAAAAAAGTTAAGAATTATAATAGTTGCCCTAGGCTTAAAAAAGCCTAGGGTATTATCATGAATTATCTCCTTCAAAGATTACTATCTGCAATTCCTGTACTTTTAGGTATTACAATTATAGTTTTTTTTATTATTTCACTAATTCCAGGAGATCCAGCAACAGCAATACTTGGTTCTTATGCAACACCAGAAAATGTAAAACTTCTTAATGAACAACTAGGATTAGATAAGGGATTAGTTCAAAGATATTTCATTTGGCTTGGTAATTTAGTTCAAGGTGATCTTGGAAGATCGTTTGCTTTAAATCGTCCAGTATTGGATGAGATTTTAGAAAGATTTAACGCTACATTAATTTTATCAGGAACTGCATTTATTTTATGCTCTGTAGTTGGAGTTTTAATTGGAACAATCTCTGCATTTAAACAATACACCATTACAGATAAAATAATCACTTTTACTGTTTTAACTGGAATTTCATTGCCATCATTTTTTTTAGGAATGATGATGATTCTATTATTTGCAGTTAATCTTCAGTGGCTCCCAGTATCAGGAATGTATGCAATTTATGGTGGGGGTGATTTTTTAGATTTAATTCATCATTTAATAATGCCTGCAATAGCACTTGCATTAGTTGCAACTGGGGTAGTTGCAAGAATAACAAGAAACTCTGTTTTAGAAATACTTAGACAAGATTATATTAGAACAGCAAGAGCTAAAGGAGTTAGAGAAGGAAATGTACTTTTCAAACATGTTTTAAGAATTGCAATCGTCACTATTCTTCCAATTTTAGGTTTGCAGGCTGGATTTGTTTTATCTGGATCTGTTTTTATTGAAATTGTTTTTCAATGGCCAGGTGTTGGAAGAATGTTGGTCGATGCAATTTTAAAAAGAGATATTTTACTTGTTCAAGGTGGCGTCATGTTTGTTGCTGCTTGTTATGTATTATTCAATATCGCAGTCGATTTATTACAAAGATATTTAGATCCAAGGATTAAATGATTAATTTTTTAAAATTAATTTCAAGAAACAAACTTGCATTATTTGGTGGGATTTTATTAGTAATTATTTTTGTAGTCTCATTTCTAAGTCCTTTGTTACCATTAAAAGATCCTGATGTCATTAAAACCAGCGACAGATTTCTTTTACCTTTTTCAGATGGATACTTACTGGGTACAGATCACTTAGGTAGAGATTTGTTATCAAGATTATTATGGGGAACTAGATTAAGTTTATTGGTTGGAATATCAGCAGCTTTAATTTCAGCAACCATTGGCTCAATACTTGGAACTATTGCTGGGTTTTATGGAAATAAAACTGACAACGTTATTATGCGTATCATTGATGTCTTAATGGCTTTTCCTTATATTCTGTTAGCACTTGCAATAGTTGCTGTTTTAGGCCCCGGTCTTTTTAATGCTATGATTGCAGTTGCTTTAGTTAACATTCCTTTTTTTGCAAGAAACATCAGAGGTGTCACTGTCACGATTGCTAACAAAGAATTTATTGATGCTGCAAGATTATCTGGAATGAGTAATTTTAAAATTATTATTAATGAAATTTTTCCAAATATTCTTCCGGTAATAGTCGTTACAATTTCAACGACCGTTGGCTGGATGATATTAGAGACAGCTGGTCTATCATTTTTAGGTTTAGGTTCGCAACCTCCACAAGCTGATTTAGGTTCAATGCTTGGAGAAGGGAGAAGTTCATTAATTGTAAATCCTCATACTTCATATGTACCTGGTGCAATGATTTTCTTAATTGTTATTGGAGTTAATTTATTTGGTGATGGTATTAGAGATGCATTAGATCCAAGATTAAGCAAAGGAGAATTAGTTAAACCTCAACCTGTTACTCAAATTAAATTAAATAGAAATGTTGAAAATAATAACAATTCTTTTTTATCAGTACAGAATTTAACTACAGCTTTTGAATTTGATAACAAATTACACCTAGCATCTAAGGATGTTTCGTTTGATATAAAAAAAGGTGAATGTTTAGGGTTAATTGGTGAAAGTGGTTCGGGAAAATCTGTAACAGCTTTATCAATTACTTGTCTTGTTGCCTCTCCTCCAGGAGTAATTGTTGATGGATCAGTAAAATTTCAGGGTGATGATATTTTAAAAATGAATTATGAACAAATTAGACAGTTAAGAGGAAATAAAATTTCATATATTTTCCAAGATCCTCTTTCTACCCTACACCCACTGATAAAAATTGGAAAACAGCTTGAAGAAGCATTTATTGAACACAATCATCAAAAAAGTAACGAAGCTACATTGAAAGGTAAGGAGTTATTAAAGTTAGTTCAAATTCCTAATATTGAAAATGTATGGAATTCATATCCTCATGAACTTTCAGGTGGTATGAGACAAAGAGTTTCTATTGCAATGGCATTAACTAATGATCCAGAATTAATTATTGCAGACGAACCAACAACTGCTCTAGATGTTACAGTTCAAGCTCAAATATTATCATTACTGGATACTTTAAGAAAAGAAAGAGGATTATCCGTTTTATTTATTTCACATGACTTTGGAGTTGTTTCACAAATTTGTGATCGTGTGATTGTAATGTATGGAGGCCAAATTGTTGAGGAAGGTAAAACAGAAAATATAATGAGCAAACCAAGACATCCATACACTAGTCAGTTAATGGAGTGTGTTCCTCATATTGGATTTGGTAAAAGAAAACTTCCAACGATATTAGGTAGTCCCCCATCAATTACACATAAGAAAGAAATTGGATGTTCATTTGCTAGTCGGTGCTTAATTAAAAAAGATAACTGTGTAAATGAAGATATCAAAATAGTTCAGAAAGGAGATAGTGAGGTTAGGTGTTTATATCCTCATGAATAATACGATGGACATTTTATCTGCAAATAATCTTTCAAAGTTTTATTCAAAAAATAAAGGTTTATTTAACAAGCAATCAATAAATCTAAGAGCCGTAAACAATATTAATATTAATTTAAAAGCAAAAGAGTCACTTGGAATAGTTGGCGAGTCTGGTTGTGGTAAATCAACATTAGCAAAAATGTTGGCAGGATTAATTACTCCTTCTTCTGGAGAAATAAAGATACAAGACAAAGATATAAATAATTATGAAAAGTATGAACTACCAAATCATATTCAATATATGTTCCAAGACCCAATCAGTAGTCTCAATCCAAGAAAAACAATCTATCAATCTTTAGCAGCACCTTTAAAATATCTTAGAAATCTTGATGAAAAAGAAATTGAAAATGAGATTAAAAGCATAATTAAAGAAGTTAATTTAAAGGAAGAATTTTTAAATCGTTTCCCACACGAATTTTCAGGAGGCCAAGCTCAAAGAATTGGTATTGCAAGAGTATTGCTCTCAAAAGCAAAAATTATAATCTTAGACGAACCAGTTTCCGCTCTAGATGTTTCGGTTCAATCACAAATATTAAATTTATTAAACGATTTACAGAAAAAATTTGAATTGTCTTATATTGTAATTAGTCATGACCTTGCTGTGATAGAAGCTATATGTGACAGAGTAATGGTCATGTATTTTGGTGATATAGTTGAAAAATCTGATGCTAAAGAATTATTTCAAAAAGCTTATCATCCATACACAAATTTACTTTTAAATAGTGTGCCTAAAACTAATCAAAAAATTGAAATTCAAAGTTTGGTTGAAACAGAGCTACCTGATCCAATTAATCCACCAAAAGGATGTTCGTTTTATTCTAGATGTGAAAATAAAACTGAAAAATGTAAAGATGTTAATCCTTCAGAAACTGATAAAGAAAATAGAAAATATAAATGTTTTTTCCCAAACATTTAATAATTGTTTAAACCAGATCTAATAACCTAATTTTCTATCTATTTGATTAATTAATTCTTTATTATCTATGAACAATTTTAGATTTTTAAAGAAAATTTTAAGAACCATCTCAATATAATTACCCTCACTATCAGATGAAATATGAGGAGTGATAATTAAATTTGGGGTATCCCAAAGGTTTGATGTTTTTGGAATAGGTTCTTGTGAAAATACATCTAAAATTGCTCCAGCAATTTCATTTTTTTGAAGTTTAATCCTTAAAGCTTCGTATTCTAAAACAGATTGCCTTCCAATATTAACAATCCCACACGTAGATTTTAATTTATCTAATCTTGATTTATTAATTAATCCTTTAGTCTCTTCTGTTTCCGGAACTGCTAGATATAAAAAATCAGCATCAGGTAATACTTCATCAATTTTATCAAATGTAATAACTTTAGAGCACCCCTCAACATTTTTTCCTTTTCTATTTACACCAATAACTTCAGCTCCAAGCTTACTGATATGTTTAATCATTGAACCACCTAAAGAACCAGTTCCAACAACAACTACTTTCCTTCCCTCGATTGGTTTTCCAAGTAAAGATACGAACTCTTTATTTTTTTGGTTGGTTACAATTCTCGTCATGTGATTTTGGAGCATTAAAATACTCATCAAACCAAACTCACCTGCTTTTTTAGCATGTACCCCACTACTGTTTGTTAAAACTAAGTCTTCTTTCATCCAATTAAAAGGAGATAAATGATTAACTCCAGCAGAAATCACATGGATCCATTTAAGATTAGGTGCAATTTGTTTTAAATCTTGTGTTGGAAACTGCCAGCCGAGTAAAATATCAGCAGATTGCATTGAAGAGACAAAATTATCATCATCCCAATCAATTACATATTCAACTTTATCCCTTAACTCAGGATATTTATCAAAACCCTTTTCAATTTCTTCCTTAGTAATTGTATTATTTTTCTCACCTTCAGCATCACAAGGCAAAAATCCCTCTTTCCAATGATTATTTCTGATGTGAATTTTAATTTTTTTCATATTTTAAATTAATATTATCTTTAATTTCGTTTAATAAAAAATAGATTATTGTATAAATAACTATGCCTTCATTTGATGTAATCAGTAAAATTAATTATCAAGAATTTGATAATGCTTTAGCAAATTGCTTAAGAGAAATAAGTAATCGATATGACTTTAAAGGACTTCACATCACTATAGAGCGAAAAGATAAATCAGTTACAACCAATGCTCCTGATGAATTAAAATTAAAGCAAGTTAATGAATTATTACAAACACATTTAGTAAGAAGAAAAGTAGATCCAAGAGTTTTAGAAGTTAAAAGTTCGGAAGGTGCTTCAGGTGGAGCAATAAGACAAGTAAGTGAACTTAAAGAAGGAATTAGCCAAGAAAACGCAAAAAAAGTTATAGCTGACATTAAAAAACTTAAGCTAAAAATTCAGGTAAAAATTCAAGGTGATGAATTAAGAGTAGATGGTAAAAAAAGAGACGACCTTCAAGAAGCTATAGCAGCAATTAAAGCTATTGATATTGGGCTTCCAATAGACTTTGTAAACTTTAGAGATTAATCTTTTCAAACTATTTATTGTATTTGGTACAAAAAGATATAAGCAGACACTCAATTACTTAAAATTTATACCAATCCCGACATAATGAACTTCTCTGATCTAAATATTGAAAATAAATTAAAAAGATCAATTGAATTAGCTGAATTTAAAACCCCAACCCCTATTCAAAGTCAATCGATACCAATTAGTTTAGAAGGAAAAGATGTTTTAGGAACTGCTCAAACCGGCACTGGCAAAACTTTAGCTTTCACAATTCCAATGCTGAATAAGCTTTTAAAAGATAAGCAAGCAATGGCATTAATAATTTGTCCAACAAGGGAACTTGCAACACAGGTAATGGAAACTGTTTTAAAACTTAATATTAGAGAAATAGGAATTGGTAATGCTCTTTTAATTGGTGGTGAGAGTATGCAAAAACAACTTAGACAATTAAAAAAAAGAGCAAGAATAATAGTTGGAACCCCTGGAAGAATTAACGATCACATTGAGCGTAGAAGTTTAAACTTATCAAATGTAAATTACCTGGTTCTAGATGAAACAGATCGAATGTTAGATATGGGATTTACCCCACAAATAGAAGTAATTTTAAAATTTATTCCAAAAGATCATCAAACATTATTGTTTTCTGCAACTTTGCCTGAAAACATTTTAAAGATTTCTCAAAAATATCTTAATAATCCTGAAAGAATATCAGTCGGGTCTTTATCGACACCAATTGAAAAAATTAAACAAGAAACTTTCGAAATTACAACAGACAAAAAATATCATGAGTTGATTAATCAATTAGTTGAAAGAAGTGGATCTATTCTAGTTTTTGTTAAAACAAAACATGGTGCTGATAAAATAGTAAAAAGATTAAAATATGATGGTCATAAAGCTGATGCTATCCATGGTAATCTTAGACAAAGCAAAAGAGACAGAGTTATTAAAGGATTTAGAAATGGTAATAGTAGAATTCTAGTAGCAACAGATGTTGCTGCAAGAGGTTTAGACATTCCTGTTATAAAACATGTAATTAATTATGATCTTCCACAAGTTCCAGAAGATTATATTCACAGAATAGGTAGAACTGGTAGAGCTGGAAAAGATGGTTCTGCTTTGACCTTTTTAACCAATAGCGATCGAAATATGTGGAGATCTATACAAAAATTAATAGATCCAAATTTTAAAACTTTTCAAGAAATTGAAAAAAATAGATCGAAAAAAAATAAAAAAGAAAAAAAATCATTCAATAAAAAGAGGAATTTTAGAGATAAAAATAAATTCTTTAAAAAAGAAGATAAAAAAAAATCTAGTTTTAATAAAAACAAAAAATTTAGCAAAAAAGATGATAACAAAAGATCAAACTTTAAAGATAAAAAAAAATCTTTTAATAAAGATCACAAAAGATCTAAATTTAAAAAAAAAGAAACAACAGTTGGATACACAAATAATCCAAAATATTTTAGCAAAAAACAAGAAAATCCAATGGAAAATGAAAACTTTAAACAAAAATCATTTAAGAAAAAAAATAAATTTAAAAATCGTAAGAGACCAAAAAATTTTTCATTCAAAAAGCATAAACGTAAATAAAATTAAATTTATAGATCTTTTGAAAAACTATCTAACTAGTAGTTACATTTTGAATTAAAGAAGCACTATTGTTTGTAGGCTTATTTACATCTTTTGAAACTTCATGAAATATAAGATTTGGTGATTTACGTTCATTAAGAAACGCTGATCCCTGTAATTCTATATTTAGATATCTATTAACATCCGCTTGATTAAGAATAACTGGTTGACGGTGATGAATTTCCTTAATATTTTCTTTTGCTTCTTCTGTAATTAAACAAAACTGACCATCTTCAAATATCCCTGCAAAATAAATGGTATTAGCATCTTCACGAGTAAAGTAATGAGGAGTTTTTTCTTTCTCTTCCCTCTTCCATTCATAAAATCCATCTGCAACAGCAACACATCTATTGTTTTTAATCAATTTTTTAAATGAAACCTTTTCATCAATTGTCTCAAGTCGTGCATTAATCAGAGCTTTAAAATCTTTATCTTTTGCCCAGCTTGGAACTAAACCCCATTTCAAAACTTCTAAAGTATTTCCATTTTTATATTTTTTTATAACTGGAAGTTTTTGATAAGGATGAGCATTATAGTTTTCATTATCCTCAACCTGAATTGCAGATTTAACTAGAGTACTAGTTTTGGTAACTGGATTTTTAACAACGTATCTTCCACACATTTTAAATTGTTTGTTCTTTCATTAAATCTTCGATTTGTTTTATCATAATTTCTGGAGATCGCATGGAAGGGTAAATCTCTTGCGCTTGTTTGTAGCTTCTAATTGCTTTTTCAAAATTTTTTAACTGAATATTTACTAAACCCTGCCCTGCTAAAGCACCAAAATGTCTTGGCTCTAATTCCAAAACTTTATCAATATCATCTTGTGATTTTTGATATTCTCCTAACATATAAAGTACAGTTGCTCTCTTATTCCAGGCTTCAGCCCAATTTTCATCAAGTTTTATTACTTCAGTAAATATTTCTCTTGCTATTTTTGGTTGTTGGTTTCTAACAAACATTGAACCTTCTTCTAAACGAGCAGTCAATTTTTCGTCAGTTGGATGAGTGCTCCATAAAGACCAAATTTCTTGTTCAACAATAGATGCTACCTTTGCTTTATTAACTTTAAGCTCATTGAATAATTGATTTAATTTTATATCTCGATCATTTGCAAAAGACTGCAATTGTGAAAATATTAAAATCAAAATTACTATAAATGACTTTTTCATAATCAAATATTAACAAATGTGAACAATAGAGTCTTTATTCTTAAAACAATATGATCATATTTTTACAACTTCAAAATGAATTTATAAATTTATTAAGATGAAAATTCTTAAGGTTTGTAACAATTGGTGATTTCTTTTTTTATATTATAAATGCAAGTAATTAACTTAGGCTCAAATTGCATTTTTGGTGAACCATTATTTTCAAGATTATACAATATTTTTTGATCATTTATTAAAATTGTACTCTCTAAATTAAATCCATTTGATAGATAATGATTTACTGTTCTAAGATTTCCGAGTGAGTCAGCAATAGCTGAAGAAAAAATAAAATTTAAACAAAATAATGTGATTAGTACTTTTTTCATGAAATTATTATTTCACTTTAAATTATTATATGGAAAAAAAAATATTTATTTATCAAAAATTCTCTTTATTGCTTAATAGATTTAAATATTTTGTTTATTTTTTAATTATTATTGCGACTATAGAAAATTAATGAATTTTTTTAAAAATTTAATTAAAGGTGATTACGGACTTGGAAAAACATTCTGGGTTTATGGAACTCTATACCAATTAATATTTAGCTTAATAATTTTTATAACATTTTTTTTTGCTTTAGATTCGATTGATAAATCTCTTATAAATTATAGTCAAAATCCTGAGTCAATTATTAAACAAATTTTTTCAAATATTAATAATTTTTACTCAACTATACTCGTAATAGAGTTGGCAATACTGTTGATTTATACATTAATAATTACTATTGCGATGTGGAGAAGTGCAAGTAATAATAAAAATTGGTTTTGGCCACGAGTGGTAAAAGTTTCTATAGCTCTTTCTATAATCTATTATTTATACAAATTGATAATATTATTAGAATTATTTGGTTAAAAACCATCAAGTGTTTTGATTTTTATTCTTACAGTTATAAAATAAGATTTCTTTTTCCTTTTCTTTTTCTTTTTGATTAATATTTTTTGTTATCTCATGAATAAGTTCTCCTGTTTTAAAAGTTAAAACAGCTGATTCTGAATAATTCTTATTATCATCAAGAGCTTGGATCAAAACGATATCTTTATTAGAAATTTTTACGTCTAATTCAATTTTATCAATAAAATTGGATAAATTTTTGATGTTTAATACATTTGGTGATTTAGACTCTATTACTAATTTAGTAATATCATCTCTCTTAATTTGATCTTTTGTAAACGTTTCAAAGTTATGATCTGGATTTTTTAAAATTACTTTTTCAAATGCACATGTAAAATTTAAATTTTTATCTATAGTAATATTTGTATTCTGTGCATTAGCATAACCAAAACAAATGAAACTTAAAACTATAATAAATCTTTTCATTTAAAAGCCTTATAGCTTTTTCTGATTGATTACTACGTCCACTAATATCGCAATCAACAAATTAAGCATTGTAATTCCGCATATAATTATAAAACTGAAAAAATAAATCCAAGCCCACCAGTAAACATCTTGTAATGGTAACATTACTTGTTCCCAACTTGATAATGTTAAAACTTGGAACAATGTGATCATAGCAACTCCAACGTCGCTCCATCTCTCAGGAATATCTGTACTAAATAAAATTGAGCCTATAGTTGCGTATATATAAAGAATTATGAACAATAATAATCCAACGTAAAACACTCTTTTGACCGAAGTAAGCAGTGCTTCAATGATTTTTTTTAATTCTGGAACAACTGAGATAATTCTCAATACTCTAAATACTCTTAATAACCTTAAAAGTAAGAAGCTAGAATTATTAGGTATTGGAATTAATGAAATTAAAACAATTAAAGTATCAAATACATTCCATCCACTTTTAAAAAAATGTAGTTTTTTAGGTTCTCCAACAAATCTAATTATAATTTCAATGACAAAAAATATAGTTATTGAATAATCCAAATAGTTGATTGCTTGTCTGGTAAGATCACTTAATTCATAAGTGTTAACCCCAATTGTGATTGCATTTAATATGATGATTGAAATAACAACAAATTGGAAGATTCTACTTTCTTTAAGATTATATAAAAATTTATTCATTTAATTTAAAAATATTAATAATACTTTTTTTAATAGTTTCACTTACTTTAATTGTTCCTTCTTTATTTGGATGAATTCCATCTTGCTGATTTAAATTTGGATCAAGTGCAACACCTTCAAGTAAAAATGGGATCAGAGGTAAATTATATTTTTTTGATAGTTTTGGATAAATTGCATCAAAACTTTTTTTGTATTCAGCGCCATGTGTTGTTGGAGCTACCATGCCAGCAATTATAATTTTGATTTTTTTATTATTAGCTATCTTTATGATTTCTTCTAAATTCTTCTCAGTTTCCTCTGGTTTTATTCCTCTAAGCATATCATTAGCACCCAACCCTAAAATGATTAAATCAATACCAGGTTCAGATAAACTCCATTCAGCAATGTTGAGTCCTCCTGAAGATGTGCTCCCTGAAACACTGCCATTAATTATCTTTATATTTAAACCATCTTTTTTAAAATTACCTTCTAATACTACTGATAAATGATGTTCTTTGGGTAAGCCGTATCCTGCCATTAAACTATCACCAAATAAGACAACCTTTTCTATTGCACTTGCATTAATGTGCACTAGAAAGATTACCAAAATTTTAATAAATAAACTTTTGTTCATGAGTGCACTTCTTAAATTAAAAAAAATAAATCTCAAATACCAAACTGGTAAAGAAAGTATCAGTGTTTTAAAGAATATTGATCTTACTATTAAGAAAAAGGAGACAGTTTCTGTCGTTGGTGAAAGTGGATCTGGTAAAACAAGTTTAATCATGCTGGTTGGAGGGCTAGAAAAACCAACTTCAGGTAAAATTTTTTTTCAAGATCAAGAAATAACTGGTTTAAATGAAGATGAAGTTTCAGAAATTAGAAAGAAGAATATTGGAATTATATTTCAATCCTTCTACTTAATTCCAAATTATACAGCGGTTGAAAACGTTGCTTTAACCTTAGAATTAAATAATTTTAAAAATCCTGAGAGTGAGGCAAAAAATTTATTAGATAGATTTGGTTTAAAGCACCGATTTAATAATTTACCTAGTCAGTTATCTGGTGGTGAACAGCAAAGAGTTGCGATTGCAAGAGCTATAGCAATGAAACCTGAATTAATCTTAGCTGATGAGCCTACTGGAAACTTGGACACTGAAAACTCTTTAATGATTTCAGATATTTTGTTCAAATATGTAAAAGAGGAAGGGTCTTCCTTAATCATGGTAACGCATGATCCAAAACTTGCTAATAAAGCAAAAAGAAAAATCAAAATAAAAGATGGAAAAATTAAATAATCGATCTGAATTTAGTTTGATTTTTAAATATGCTTTAAAAGATTTAAGCAGAAACTATCACAAAATTTCAAGTATTATTGTTACTCTATTTATTAGTCTCTTTATATTGAGTGCTATTTTTACAATTGAAGATAGTCTTAAAAAAGAGCTGAACGATAATGCAAAAGCCTTATTGGGTGGTGATTTAGAAATTGATTACAATCGTAACCAAGGAAATCTAGAACTAGTTAATCAGGTAAAAGAATTTGCAACTGTATCTCAAATGATTGAGTTCAGTACAATGCTTTCAACAACTGGAAGAGAAAAAAACAAATCTTTATTCACGAGAATTAAAACAGTTGATGAAAAATACCCTTTATATGGCGAAGTAGTATTTGAGCCTGAAGGTGCATATGAGCGAATGCAAAAAGAACCAAATACTATTTTAATAAATGAAAGCTTATCAAAAACACTGAACATAAAACTTAATGAACAAGTTAAAGTTCAAGACCAAAACTTTACAGTTATTGGAATTATAAAATCAGTTCCTGATGTAAGTGGATTTGTTGCTTTTGGTGATTGGGCGCTAGCAGGAAAACAAACTTTAGAAATATTAAAACTAAATGGTATTGGAAGCTTTTTAAACTACGAATACAAAGTAAAATTTAATGAAGGAGATAACCCTGAAGAATTAGAACAAAGAATTGAAAATATTTTTAAAGATGATCAAAAAGTAAAACTTCGTTATCCTGAAAATTCAGCAAGTGGAATAAAGAGAATAATTAATAATTTTTCACAATTTTTATCTCTTGTTTCAATAAGTGCAATGTTGATTGCTGGTATTGGAATTGCAAACACCCTTCTCTCTTTTATTAACCAAAACAATATGTCAATTGCTGTTAGAAAAGCAGTTGGATTTTACTCAGGAAATATAAAGACACTTTATTATCTTCAATTATTAATTTTGTTGTTTGTAATCACAGTTGTTTCCTATGGATCTAGTTTTTTAATAGTCCCTATTGCCGACAAATACTTATCAGATGGACTTGGATTAAATGTTTATCCAGTATTTTCTATAGTTAATTTTATTAAAATATTTTTAGTAGGTTTATTGGTACTTGTAATATTTTCTATCCCAACAATAAGTTCAATTGACCAAGTAAAAGCCTCTAATTTATTTAGAAATGTTTTTCAAAACTTACAATTTTATTATTCAAAAAAATCTGTTGTTTTAAGTTTTATTTTGCTCTCTATTTTGGTTTTGTTATTTACAGTTGGTTCAGAGCAACCAACTTACAGTCTTGGGTACTTTGCTGCATTTTTTGTGTGTTTGATTGTATTTTTCTTTCTTTCAAGAATAATTGTATTTTTTCTTAAAAAATTTAAATCAAGCTCCAATATCTCATTAAAGGTATCAATTAAAAATATCACTCAAACTAAAAGTATCACTCCAATTACTATTATGTCTTTAGGGTTGGGAGTTACATTACTTTTAACGTTGGCGTTAGTTGGAACAAATTTTCAAAGAGAAATTGCTAAATCAATTCCTGATATTGCACCTGATTATTTCTTTGTGGGTATTCAAAAAGGAGAACGTGAAAAATTTGAACAAGGAATATTAAAAATGGATCCAAATGCAGACATTGAAGTTGTTCCAATGGTTTCATCTGGCATTACAAAAATTAATGGTATTAATCCAAATACTTATATTAAACCTGATAATGATAGTTATTGGGTAATTGGAAGTGAGAGAAGATCTTCATGGGTGGAAGATGTTCCTGAAGATAATCCATTAGTTGCTGGCAAATGGTGGGATTTAAATAAACCTAATCAACTTCAAATATCTTTAGATGCTAAAGTTGCAAGAGATTTTAATATTCAATTAGGAGATATTTTTACTTTAAATATTTATGGAAGAGAAATTAATGGTGAAGTAGTTAACTTTAGAGAAGTTGATTATCGAGATTTAAGTATTAACTTTGCAATGCTATTTAATCCTCAATTCGCTCAAAATATTCCTCATGAATATTTAGCAACAGCAAAATTTAATTCTGATAAATTTGATGAAACTGAAATGATCGAAATTATGCCTAGCTTATCCATGATTAAAATTGCAGATTATCTGACAAAAGTGACAGCTGTGCTAAATAAAGTATTCATTGCAGTTACTCTGATATCAGCTGTAACAATTGTTATTGGTTTAATTGTTATTTCGAGTGCAATTATGGTTCAAGGTAAAGTTAAAGAGTATCAAAACTTAGTATTTAAAATTCTAGGCTTTTCGAAAAGAGAAATAATCCTCTCATCACTAATAGAGTTTATCATTATCTTTAAATCAGTCATACTGATTGCAATATTCTTTGCAGTAATTGGTTCTAAATTTATTATGGAAAATATCTTTGAACTTGTGTGGATGTTTGATTTTAAAGTTTTAATCTACTTAGGTTTTTCAATTGGATTTGTAACATTGATATTGATTATGTTAACAAATTTGAAATATTTAAATCCAAAAGTTTACCCTTTGATTAGAAATCAATAATTAAAATTTTGTAATTTTACTATCTAAAGCAATTACATTTAATTCTACTTTAAGTTTTGGAAATCTTTTTTTAATTTCTTTTTTAAGTTTATTAAATGAGTCTTGGTGTATTTTTTTTTCATTTGCAGGTGTAAATTCTTTTTTTCCATTAGCAATTTTTGCAGCACCACAATCTTTGTGATTAATAACAATAAGCTTTTCTATTTTATGAAGCTGAATTGAAGTTCCAAGATTATCATAAAAAGTATTATGCCATTTTTTAAATTTATTATGTGTGACACCAACCGCAGCACCAGCAATAGTGAAAGCACTGTACTTACCAGTTAATTTTTTTTTCTTTAAATGATTGTGAACTAAATGTTGAAATCTTGGGTCCATACAAGATAACACCATTGCTTTAAACTTTGACTTCATGAATTAAACTCCACTTTATACATTGCCTCATTCCTTCTATTCATTGGAAGGGTAAAAGGACTATCATATGTAGCTCTAATAGGTGGACTTATAATTGAAATATTATTTTTGTTTAACTCTTTTTCTAGGATTTCTTTATGTTTTATGAAATTTCCATCAGAAGCTCGACCAGAATATCTAAGCACAGCATAATATCCTCCTTCAATATTTACTATTCTTACATCATCTCTACTTGGGTTAGGTACATTATCTGAATTAAACTTTGAAGGTAAATAAAACTGCATAGTCATATTTCCATTTTTTTCGATTTGAGTAACCGGAGTGGTCATTGCTATCTTTTCTTGAGCATCATTTCTTCCAGAAATATAATTAAATAATTTTCTAAAATTACTATCTATTCCTGCTCTAGAGGTTTCAACTGCTAAACGATCAGAATATTTTCTAATCTCATAAATTTCATTTTTATCTACTACCTCATACTTTGCTTCTTCATTAGCCATGACAATAGAATACGGTAAAACAAAAAAAGTACAAAATAGAAGAATTAATAGTTTTTTTAACTTCATGGTTAAATAACTTTATATTCAAAATTTTGTGTAGTTTCATTAATTTGAACTAATTTTGCTCCATTTCTTTCATGAAAATTCGTTGCCATTTCTGTTAAAGGTGAGAGTGTTACTAATCTATTTAAATGATTAGATTTTTTTATCTTTTTAAACACTTCTTTTACAATTAACTTTCCTCCACCCTTTTTCTTTGACCATACAGTATAAGCAATAGCAATTTGACCACCTTTTTGATCTCTCATTGCACTTTGTAAAAAAGCATCAGTACTTAATTTTTCAAGTTCATCTACACTTTTGGGAATTTCATTAGTATAAGCAAAACACATAACAGCATGAATTTCGCCTTGATACTCAACTCCATAAATTTTTCTTCCAAATCCTGTTCTAAATTCATTATCTAATTCTGGTCGAACTGGATCTTCCTCTGCATTACATTCTTTAAGTTCAACAAGTTTAGCACCTTTTACCCAACCGAAAAAATTATCAATTTTTTTATTAAGAACTTGCTTATTTTTTCTAATACGAGCTTTTATTCTAGGATTAAATTTTTTTTTCATATTAAATAATCATATAAAAGTTTTGAACTACTTATAAAAATCAAAATATACAAAATATTATAAAATAATTTTTCGTTTATAATTTTAATTAATCGATAACCAATTAGTATTCCTATAAAAGCAATTGGAAATAAAAATACTGATTGTTTAAAAGTCACTAAATTTGTCATTGAAAGGTTAATATATAAAGGAAGTTTTATTAGATTAACAAAAGTAAAAAATATAATTCTTGTTCCCACATAAATTTCTTTCTGCATTCTTAAAGGAAGCATATAAACACTTACAGGTGTTCCTCCTGCATGGACACAGAAACTTGTAAAGCCAGCTATGACAGAACAAATACTTCCTTTGATAGAATTTTTTTGAGATTTAGCTTCTTTATCTTTTTTAAAAAAAAAATAATGACCTGCAAAAATAAATCCCATTAAACCAATCATAAATTTTAATAGATCTTCAGAAAAATATGTGAATGTGAAAGATGCAATTATTATTCCAACAGCAGCAAATGGAACCATTAACTTTAAAGTACCTAAGTCATATTCTTTTCTATATTTGTAAACTGCAATAAAATCTGAAAATATTAAAATTGGTAAAATTATTCCTAACGCTTGGTTCAAAGGCATTACAATGGTCATTAATGGAATAGATATTAATGTCATCGATCCACCCAAACCTGATTTTGCTATACCGTACAAAATTATTGCTGGAACAACTGTGAAGAAAAATAAAAAGTTTATTTCCATTTATTTAATGAATTTAATAGTTTTGATCCTAAAGGACTAATTGGTTCTTGAAGAATTATTTCTTTTCCTGTTTTTTGTTTAACCAACTGTAACAATTTTGTTGCTATTCCCTTTTTTCTAAAAATTGGATTAACAAAAATGTATTCGACTTCTCCCTTTTCATTAAATCGAACAAAGCCTAGTGTTGTATTTTCATTTTTATAAGTAAAAACACCATCCGCTTCATCTAATTTATAAGTAGATAAATCAATGCTGTTCATAAATCCTAGTAATTAAGGAGCAAAAGGATAATTGCTATTGCAGCAACTATAGAACTAACAACGATATAATTAAGCTTTATGTTGAACTTTTTCTCAACAAAATCAGTTATTTTTTCCCAAAATAATACTATCAGAAAAATTATTATGGCAGGTAAAATATATTTAATCATAGTTTAAGATTTATCGTCACTAACATAAACAGAAACCCCACGACTATTTAAGTCAACGTCGAATTTTTTATGTAGTGGTGGAAATGCTCTTTGTGAACAATCTAATCTGTCACAGGTTCTACATGAAACACCAATAGGAATTTCCGTTGATTTATCATTAATGTTCATATTTTCAGTATAAATAAAATCTTTTGCATATTTTGCTTCGCAACCTAAACCAATCGATAATACATTTTTAGATTGTCCAAATCTTCCAATTCCTTTTTCCACAGTTTTTGCAATACAAACATATTTTTCACCATTATTCATTTTGCTAACTGCCGTATGTAAAACTCCTGGAGTAGTGAATGCAGTGTAAACATTCCATCTTGGACATGCTCCACCATATCTTGGTATATCAATTCCAGATAGAGAAAATCTTTTTGAAATATTTCCAGCCATATCAACTCTTAAGAAATGAAATGGAATACCTGGTAGTTTTGGATCTTGCAAACATGTAACTCTGTGAGCTACTTGTTCAAATGAAGTTGCAAATGTATTTTGCAATAGCTCTAAATCATATTTTAGTTTTTTACATTCAGAATGAAATAGTTTGTATGGCATCAAAATTGCAGCACCACAATAATTTAACAAAGCAACTTTAGTAAGTTTTTTTGACTCTTCTGATGGAAAGCTAAATTTAGTTAAATAATATTCAACATCTTTAATTGCACCCAGTTGTGCAATTTGAGAGGCAGCATGTAATTTTTTTGTTTCTAAAGAACTATAATCACTAAGTAATAACTCTTTTTTATTTTTGTTATAAATTTTTGAAAATGGTTTATCCTCATCAGGAATGACATCTTTTACAGTGATTGAATATTCTGACTGTAAATAATCACATAGAGATAAATATCTTGTTCGATTATTTTTTTGAATTTTATTAAAAACTTTATTTGCAAACTCTTCTAGCTTTGGAAAATAATTTTTATTCTCTTGAAAAAAATCAACTACTACTTCTCCAGGAAAAGAATTTTTTCTATTATCTACAATTTTACCTGAAATTTTTTCAATCTTACTTATTAATTCATGATCTTTTTTTTTAAGAATATCTCCAAGTCTTACAATTGCTTTTCCAATCTTTGGGTTGGTGCTTACTAAATCTTTCACCTCTGGACCTAAAATATCTAAGTCTTCAAATAAACTATCATCTAAAATTTCAGAAATTGTATTTTGAAGATTGATATCTGTCTTTGATGTAAGATCTGATAATTGAATATTTAGTTTTTCACAAACATTTAAAAGTAAATCGCCATCTATTTTTCTTTTACCGCTTTCAATTAAGTTCAAATAACTAGGAGAAATGCTTAAATCTTCAGCTAATTTGTTAGCTTGTAGCCCAAGTTGTCTTCTAAAAGCTCTTATTTTTGGCCCTATTTTAAGATCTATTTGACTCATTTTACTATTTGTAAATTTTGTAAATTTATTTTTACAATATTTTTTCCCTATTTACAAAGCTTTTTAACGTTTTTTATAGATTTTGTAAATTTTGTAAAATATATGACTCGTATGGATAAAAACTTAAAAAACACAGAAAATGAAGCTCAAATCATCAAAAAAGAGGATTTAGATCACCATCATAATAAAGGAATTTACATGAGAGATGATCATTGTGATTGGGGTTCAAGTGGAATGAGTGAACTAATCGACGCTTTAAACGATAGTAACTAATTCAACTTTTTCAATTTTCTTAAAAAAAGGATTATAAGTAATGAGTGCAGAGAAAATCTCTTATGAGTTAAAAAGATATACTGGTATCAAACGAGACTACACTGATAAAGAAGTGGAGAGATTAAGAGGTTCAATTAAAATTGAATACTCACTTTGCAAAAATCAATCTGAAAAACTTTGGAAATTATTAAATACTGAAGCTTATGTTAATACACTTGGTTCTTTGTCAGGTAACCAAGCTGTTCAACATGCAAAAGCAGGTTTAAAAGCAATATATCTAAGTGGTTGGCAAGTTGCAGCAGATGCTAATACTGCTGGAGAAATGTATCCAGATCAATCTTTATATCCTTATGATAGTGCTCCTAAATTAGTTGAGTCTATGAACAACTCTTTAATTAGAGCAGATCAAATTCAACATATGGAAATGCAAGATGGTGATATGAAACCTGAAGAAAAAGTTGATTATATGCTTCCAATTATAGCTGATGGTGAAGCGGGTTTTGGTGGACCATTAAATGTATTTGAATTAACTAAAAAATTTATAAGAGCTGGTGCTGCAGGTGTTCACTTTGAAGACCAATTAGCTAGCGAAAAGAAATGTGGTCATATGGGTGGAAAAGTTCTTGTTCCAACCGGCACTATGGTCAAAAACCTAAAAGCTGCAAGATTAGCTGCCGATATTGCAGAAGTTCCACTAATTATATTGGCAAGAACAGATGCTAATGCTGCAAAACTTATTACAAATGATTTTGATGAAAATGATAAACCATTTTTAACTGGCGAAAGATCTCCTGAAGGTTTTCATTATGTTAAAGATGGAATTGAACAAGCTATCTCTAGAGGTTTAGCTTATGCACCGTATGCTGATTTAATTTGGTGTGAAACAGCTACTCCTAATTTAGCTGAAGCCAAAAGATTTGCAGATGCAATTCATGAGAAATTTCCTGGAAAACTATTAGCTTACAATTGTTCTCCATCATTCAATTGGAAAAAACATTTAAGTGATGACGAGATTGCTTCATTCCAACAAGAAATTGCTAAAATGGGTTACAAATTCCAGTTCATTACTCTTGCTGGATTTCATACTCAAAACATTGCAATTTTCGAGCTTGCTGAAAAATATAGAAAAGAAGGTATGGCTGCATATTCTAGAATTCAACAACAAGAATTTGCTAGAGAAAAAGATGGCTATACTAGTGTTAAGCACCAAAGAGAAGTTGGTACATCTTATTTTGATGCAGTCTCAAATACTATTAGCAGCGGCCAAAGCTCAACAACAGCTATGGCTGGATCTACTGAATCTGAACAATTTTAAAAAAAATACTTTCCCTCTCCATTTTTTTTAGTAGCCCTTAATTGGGCTATTTTTTTATTTGTAATTAATACTCAGACTGTTAAGGGTCACAAATGTCTAATAAAAACTTTGGTTTTGGAACACAAATAAGAAAGTCTCCATATTTTGATGCTACTGTAAAATGGGGAGCAACAGGTTTTTCTGTATATAATCACATGTATATTCCAAGGGATTTTGGAAGTCCTGAGCAAAACTTTTGGAACCTTATTGAAAAATCAATTTTATGTGATGTTGCAGTCGAAAGACAGGTTGAGATCACTGGTCCTGATGCATATAAATTTACTCAGCTTTTAACTCCTAGAGATCTTTCAAAGTTATCAGTTGGACAATGTAAATATGTTTTAATCGTAAACAATGATGGCGGTATCTTAAATGATCCAGTTTTATTAAGACTGGCTGAAAATCATTTTTGGTTATCTTTAGCAGATAGTGATGTTTTGTTATGGGCACAAGGTGTTGCAGTTAACTCAGGTTTAGATGTTAAAATATCTGAACCAGATGTATCCCCTCTACAGTTACAAGGCCCTACCTCACAAGAAATAATGGTCAAACTATTTGGTGAAGATATCAGAGATCTTAAATATTATTGGTTAAGAGAATATGAACTTGATGGAATTCCATTAATTGTATCAAGAACTGGTTGGTCAAGTGAACTTGGTTACGAAATATATTTAAGAGATGGCTCAAGAGGTAATGAACTTTATGAAAAAATAATGGAAGCTGGTAAAGAACATGGTATTCAACCTGGTCATACATCCTCTATTAGAAGAATAGAAGGTGGTATGCTTTCTTATCACGCAGATGCAGATATTCATACAAATCCATTCGAATTAGGATTTGATCGATTAGTTAATTTAGATGCTGATATAAATTTTATAGGTAAAGAAGCACTTAAAAAAATCAAGCAAGAAGGAATTAAAAGAAAACAAGTTGGGCTTATCATTGATTGTGATCCATTATCAGGACCAAACACAACTTTTTGGCAGATTGAAAAAGATGGCAAGAAAATTGGTAAGGTAACTTCAGCTGTATATTCCCCTAGATTGAAAAAGAATATTGCACTTGCAATGATTGAAGTTAATCATTCAGAGTTAGGTAATAAATTAGATATAGAAACTCACGAAGGAAAATATTCGGCTACAATAGTAGAAAAACCTTTTTACGATCCAAAAAAGAAAATAGCTAGCAGCTAAGATTTAATATTGTATCCTTTTTTCAATAGAACTGTAACCACAGTTACACATGACATCAAAAATACTACCATTGAAATAACACTCACCCAAATGTTGAAATCTGAAACACCATAAAAGGCAAATCTTAAACCATTAATCAAATAAACAACCGGGTTAAAATAAGTAACTGTTTGCCAAAACTCAGGCAACATATCTAAAGAATATAAACTACCACCTAAAAATACCATTGGCGTAATAACTAAAGTTGGAATGATAGACATTTGCTCAAAATTAGAGCTCATTAAACCAATTAAAAAACCAAATAGAGCAAATGTAAATGCTACTAATACTAATAAAAATATCATTAACAATGGATACATTACTTGAACCTCAACAAAAAACGTTGATGTTAAAAATATAACTAATCCAACAATAAGAGTTTTAGTAGCTCCAGCGCCCACAAAAGCTAGAACAATTTCAAAAGTTGAAATTGGTGCAGCTAAAATTTCATAAATAGTTCCATTAAATTTTGGAAAAAATATCCCAAATGAAGTGTTACTGATAGATTGAGTTAACAACGTTAACATTAAAAGACCAGGAACAATAAAAGATCCATAACTAATTCCATCAATCTTTTCTACATATCCACCAATTACAGATCCAAAAACAATAAAATAAAGAGAGGTTGATAGAACTGGTGAAAATAATGATTGCATCAATGTTCTCTTAAATCGATCCATTTCATGTAAGTACATTGCTCTAAATGCGTAATAATTAAACTTCATTGTTCTCCTTTACTAATGTCACAAATATTTTCTCTAAAGTAGTTTGTTCAGTTTTTAAATCTTGTAATTTTAAATTTGCATCTTTTAAATCTTGTAACAAGTTAGTTATTCCAGTGCTTTTAGCTCTAACGTTATATGTGTAATTAATTGATTTTTTATCTTCTCCAATTTCTAGATTATACTTATCTAAACTGCTTGGGATTTCAGTAATTTCTTCTTGAAGATCTACTGTAAGCTTTTTATGTCCCATTTTTTTTAATAATTCTTTTGTTTCATCTACAACAATAATTTCTCCTTGATTAATTACACCTACTCTATCCGCGATTGCTTCTGCTTCTTCAATATAATGAGTAGTAAGAATAATTGTAACACCAGTTTTTCTTAGAGTTTCAACTACCTTCCACATGTCTTGACGCAATTCAACATCAACACCAGCTGTTGGCTCATCTAAAAATAATATAGTTGGCTCGTGAGACAATGCTTTTGCAATTAACACTCGTCTCTTCATTCCTCCAGATAACTGCCTTAATCTCTGATCCTTTTTATCCCATAAACTTAGATCTTTTAAAATTTTTTCAATATGTTTTGGATCTGGTTTTTTTCCATACAAACCTCTTGAATAAGAGACATTGTTAAAAACTGTTTCAAATTGTTCTAAGGTTAACTCTTGTGGAACTAATCCGATTCTAGATCTAGTTTCTCTGTAATCATCAATGATATCAAAATCATCTACAGTAACTTTTCCTGAAGATGGTCTAACGATTCCACAAATGATACTTATAAGAGTAGTTTTACCTGCACCATTCGGTCCAAGCATTGCAAAAATTTCACCTTTTTTAATGTTTAGGTTTATTTTCTTTAATGCTTCAAAGCCATTATCGTAGACTTTTGATAGATTATTTATGCTTATTTGATCTGACATGGACAAAGCATATATAGAGACAATTTATTGTATTACAATATTTTAAAATTTGTTTACAACCCTCGATTAATGAGAAAAATTTTTGTATTTATTTGTTTTATCTTTGCATTCACCACTAATGTGATGGCTAAAGAAACAACTTATACTAAAGAGTTGTTTGATAAGGCTTTAGCGGATGGAAAAGTTGTAGTGGTTAGTTCTTGGGTTAAATATTGCACATCTTGTGCCAGCCAAATGAAAGTTCTTGATAAAGCAAAAAATGATTTTGATAATATTGAATACTTTAAATTTGATGTAACTAATAAAGAAATAGCTAAATTTTTTAATATTCAATACCAAACAACCCTTTTAATTTTTAAAGATAATAAAGAAGTTTACAGAAGCATTGGTGAGACTACCAAAGAACTTATTTATGAAGCTTTAAACTCCGTTGTCTAAATCAATTACTTTTCAATTTTAAAATTATTGCTGGTAAAAAAGTTGCAACAACAAATGATAAAAATAATAAAGATTGTGCAACAAATGGTGAAAATAGATCTTTAGACATCAATCCCCCAACTAATAAACTCTTAGAAAAATCTGGATATGGAAACATTAAAAATCCACCAATTAAACCAATTATAATAGACACATAAGCAGTTTTTTCATTTACCTTGTTGTAAAAGCTGTAAAAGACTGTGAACACAAATGCACAACAAAATAAATCTGCAAGTAAAAATAAATACAAAATATCAAATCCTTTTGATGCAACACCAAATGCAATCAATGATAAAAATATAATAAAGTATTTAGAAATTTTTAAATAATCTGTTTTTTTATCTAAATTAAAAGTTGCCTTACCATCAACAATAAACAAACTTGATATCGCATTAACCAATGTATCAACTGTTGAAATTGTTAAAGCTAATCCAAGAATAATAATAATTAAGGAAAGCATTTCGGTTTGTTCTTTTAACAATAAAGTAAAAAATCCTAAATCAGCTCTTGCTGAAGGATCAATAGAAAATGAAACCATTCCAATAAAGCCCATTAAAAAAACTATCGGTACAATTACAAAAAACGAAATGATTAATCCTGATTTTAAAGTGTTGTAATCTTTAGCAGCATATACCCTTTGCCAATTTCCTTGGTGAAATAAATTTGTAGCTGCAACAGCTATAAAAAAAGTTAATCCAGCTGTATAACTAGGAATATAAGATGAACTTAATAATTGTGGATTTTTTTCTTTAATCAATGCAAATGAAAAATTATCTCCTGTTGATGAACTGATAATTAAAATTATGATTAATAAAAGAAAGCCAATTACAATCATCTGAATATTATCAGTAAAAATAGAAGCTCTTAGACCTCCATAAAGCGTATAAGTTAAAGTAGCTAAAAGCACTATTAATGCAGTAATCCAAAGATCTGTACCTGATAAATAATTGATTAAAACTGCAACAGCTGTCACCTCAGCACAAAGAAAAATAAACATGTAAAAAATTGTCATTAACAAAATCAGTTTAAATAAACTTTTTCCAAATTTTTTTCTCATAAACTCAATTAAAGATGAGCCTTTTGGAAACTCTGATCTAATTTTTCTTCCAAAATAAATTAAGAAAATCATTGGAAAAGCTGTACCAAGTGCATAACCAATAACAGCCCCTATTCCTCCCCATGTGGCAGCAGCAACAGGGCCAAATAAAATCCATGCTCCTAAAGCAGACGCAACAAGACTGGTCGTTAATGAAAATAATTCTATATTTCTATTTGCTGTTAAATAGTTACTTATTCCTTGGAATTTTTTAGAATGATAAATTCCTAATGCAGCAAATACCAAACTAATAATAATTACTAATGTTAATGATGATGATTGACTTAAAAAGTATGTGTTATCCATTTTATCCCTTTCTGAATTACCGGACAGGTTCTTAGGGTTTAATCTCAGTCTGTTAAGACACCCCTATATTTTAAATATATCTTTAATTTTAAGTTTTTAAACTAAAATATTAAGTTATATTAATAGTTATGAACTACAAAGCATCACCAAAAAGATATTCCAACATGAAATATAGAAGATGTGGGAAGAGTGGTGTTGATCTACCTTTAATAAGCCTTGGTCTTTGGCATAATTTTGGTGGTAAACAACTTACATCTGAAGCAAAGAAAATGTTGTTTTATTCTTTTGATTCAGGGATTACTCATTTTGATTTAGCAAATAATTATGGTCCGCCAGCAGGAAGTGCTGAGGCTAATTTTGGAAAAATTTTAAGTAAAGAATTTAAAAGATATAGAGATGAATTAATTATCTCATCTAAAGCAGGTTATGATATGTGGGAAGGACCTTACGGTGAATGGGGTTCAAAAAAATATATTATTGCAAGCTGTGATCAAAGTTTAAAAAGAATGGGATTAGATTATGTAGATATATTTTATTCTCATAGATTTGATCCAAATACACCATTAGAAGAAACAGCAGATGCCTTAGAGCTTATTTATAGATCTGGTAAAGCACTTTATATTGGGATCTCTTCATATTCTTCAAAGAAAACCTTTCAGATGTTCAATATTTTAAAAAAAAGAAACATTAAAATATTTATCCATCAACCTTCTTACTCTTTAATAAATAGATGGTTTGAAAAAGACTTGGATAAAAATTTAATTAAATTAGGAATTGGAACTATTGCTTTTTCTCCATTAGCACAAGGAATGTTGTCGGATAAATATTTAAAAGGAATTCCAAAAGCATCAAGAGCAAGTGATCCAAAATCTGCATTAGATAAAAACTTTATAAACAAAAGAAACATAAAGATAATTTCAGATTTAAATCAAATTGCTAAAAAAAGAGGTCAAACATTATCGCAAATGGCTTTAGCTTGGGTGTTAAACAACAAAGCAGTGACTACAGCTTTAATTGGCGCAAGTAGTGTAAAACAAATAAAAGAAAATATTGAAAGCTTAAATAATTTAAATTTTTCCAAATCTGAACTTAAAGAAATAAATAAAAAAGCTAAAGACGGAAATATTAATAAGTGGGCAAGATCTAGTTCTTATTAAAAGAAGTGTTTTTCAATTAAATAATGAAGAGTAAAAATAATTAAAGAAGCACAAATAATTAGAAATACTCTCTCTTGATTACTCATTATTGTTGACCTTTGTGATTCATTATTTCGATCATACACTGAGTAGCATACTCTCTCCACTCTGTAGAATTCTTATTTTTTAAGCTATTTAAGTGATCGCGGTTACTTTGAATATCGTCTTTATGTTTTAGATAATCAGCTCCATTTAGATTTGCTTCCATTGAAGAAAGGTTGGTTTCCATTGCTTTTATCCATTCTTTTCCAAGCTCAATACATTTTTGATCATCTTTTTCATCACAGATTTGTTTGAAAAAATTAAAAATAACATCATCAGTATTAACTGAAGTGTTCATATCTTATTGCTCAATACAGGTTCCGATTGAGTCTGGACCACATGTCTTACCATTAGTCCAAGTAGCACCAATCAGATTTGCGTTTTCAAAATTTGCACTAGTAATGTTTGCGGAGGTGAAATTTGCTTCCATTAAATTTGCATTTTGAAAATTAGCTTCTATTAAAGTTGCTCCCATAAAATCAACTCTAGTTAAGTTTGCATTAGTGAAATTTGTTTTTTCAAAATTGCCACCAATACTAATTGTTTCATAAAGATTGGCTCTAACAAATGTAGACTCTGGAAAAGTTCCAAAAGATAAATTTGAATTCATCATTATGCTTTTATCTAAATTTACTTGCACAAAACTTGCAAAAGATAAATTTGAGTTAGGTAGATAACTACCTTGTAGATCCTGTGCATCTGAAAATCTGCATTTAGAATAATCTACACCATCTGTTAATGGATCATCACATGCAGCATTTGAATTTGAAATAAAAAAGAAACTAAAGAAGATTAAAAGAAGTATTTTTTTCATAATCAAAACTAACAAATAAAATATGTCAAAACAATGAAGGTTTATGCCTTTAAAAATAATTTAACATTATAAATTATTGTATTTTTGAAGTATAAAAATCAACCTATGAAAGAATATAACATTGCATCAATAGCAGGAGATGGAATAGGAAAAGAAGTAGTTCCTGAAGGCTTAAAAGTATTAAAAGATGCTGCTGAAAAACATCAATTTAAAATAAATTTTACAGAATATGATTTTGCTTCATGCGATTATTATGAAAAACATGGAAAAATGCTTCCAGATGATTGGAAGGAAAAATTAGGAAAACATGATGCAATATTCTTTGGCGCAGTTGGAATGCCAGATAAAGTTCCAGATCATATATCTTTATGGGGATCCTTACTTCAGTTTAGAAGAGAGTTTGATCAATATATAAATCTTAGACCGGTAAAATTATTTCCTGGAATTAATCCTCCCTTAGCAAATAAAAAACCAGGTGATATCGATATGCTAATTGTTAGAGAAAATACCGAAGGTGAATACTCTTCTGTTGGTGGAAGAATGTTTAAAAATACTGATAGAGAAATAGCTATTCAAGAAACTATCATGTCTGCCCATGGAGTAGATAGAGTTCAAAAATTTGCTTTTGAATTAGCAAAACAAAGAAAAAGAAAAAAATTAACGAATGCAACAAAATCAAATGGTATTTCAATTACAATGCCATTTTGGGATGAACGTTTTAATGCAATGAAAGAAAATTATCCTGATATTGAAACAGATCAATATCATATTGATATTTTGGTTGCTAGATTTGTACTAAATCCAGAATGGTTTGATGTTGTTGTTGCATCTAATTTATTTGGAGACATTCTTTCTGATTTAGGACCTGCTTGCACTGGAACTATTGGAATTGCTCCATCTGGTAATATTAATCCTGAAAATAAATTTCCATCTTTATTTGAACCAGTTCATGGTTCAGCACCTGATATTGCGGGAAAAGGTATTGCTAATCCTGTAGGACAAATTTGGTCTGGTGCAATGATGTTAGATTATTTAGGAGAAAAAGAAGCTTCCAATTCAATTGTTGAAGCTATTGAAAAATCTTTAAGTGAAAAAGAAAACAGAACTAAAGACTTAGGTGGAGATGCTGATACCTTAAAATGTTCTAATTCAATATTGGCTAATCTTTAAATCTTAACCTTCTTACCAGTTTTTGCACTTTTGGTTATTGCAGCAAAAATCTTAAGAGAGATCAAACCATCATTACCATTAACTTTTGGCTTAACTTTTTTAGATACCACATCAGCAAAATGATCAATTTGGTTTACTAAAGTACTATCGTCTTTTTTGTTTTTATCTTCATTAACAAAAATCTTATTCCACCAACTACGTTCATTTTTATAGAACCAATATTTTAAATTAGGAAATTGCAATGATCCCTTAGTACCACCAATCATATATGCAGATTGATTAGTTATAGGATAAGCAGGGTTTTCTCCAGCAGTTAACTCATAACTCCATGGAGCAACAATAGTATCTGACAAATTTAAAGTACAAAGTACACCTGAATTAAAAATTAAGCTAATAGTTGCTGTATCTTCAACTGCAAATTTTCTAGTTTTATTGGTTGTAAATGCTTGAACGTATTTAATAGATCCAAGTAGGTAGCAAATCATATCGATATCATGGACTAAATTAATTCCTAAAGGCCCTCCACCTTTACTAATTCTCCATTTTTCTTTGTAATAAGCTTTGTGTTTATATAACCAACACAATACATTTGCTGAAACGATGTTTCCTAATTTACCTTTATCGATTAACTCTTTTACCTTTGATACAATAGAGTTATGTCTTCTATGATAACCTATCAGTAACGGTGTTTTATTTTTATTAGCACTACTAATAATTTTTTTAGCTGAATTAATGTTATCTGAAATAGGTTTTTCTAATAATACCGGAATTTTTTTCTTTAAAAAACTGACTGTATGTTTTTCATGAAGTTGATTTGGAGTAGCTACAATTACTGCATCCAAATTTTGTGAGTTTAAAAGTTCGTCTACATTTGAATACAATGGGATTTTATATTTTTTTGATAAATTTTTAGCATTGTTACTGATATCAACTATTGAATGAAGGTTAGCTTTTTTAGATTTTGAAATTGCCTTTATATGTTGCAATCCCATTAAGCCAGTTCCAACAATGGATATGTTTATTTTTTTATTCATTTTATGAAATATTTATTTTTGTAAAGTACTTATAAAGTTTTTTAGGTTTAATTAAAGTGCTTGGAAAATTTTTATTATTAGGTGCATCTGGATAGTGTTGGGTTTCTAAACAAACACCCTGGTAAGGAGCAAGTTTATTTTTATATCTCAAACCTTGGCTAGTATAGAGCTGTACACCTGGAAGATTTGAATAAAAGTCTAATTGAATATTAGTTTTTTTATTTTTTAGAGAGGCTAAATAATTTTTAGAATTTTTTTTAATACAATATGTTAAATCAAATCCCAATTGATTGATTGTATTAGATACTCTCTTTATTTTTTTGTTTTTAATAATGTCTATTTTTTTTCTAATATTTTGAAACTTATTAAAATCATTAATAGTATTTTTAACTTTTTTAATTTTACCAGTTGGGATTAATTTATTAGTTACTTCAAGATATTTTTCAGAGTTAATTTTTAAATCATGATTGAAAATTGTCTCTTTTTTACTCTTATTCAAGTTCCAATAACTATGATTGGTTAAACTCACATGAGTTAATTCGCTTGATTTATATTGATATTTTATAAATAAGCTTTTGTTTTTGATTTCAAAAATACACTCTGAATTTAGATCTCCTGGAAAACCTTGGTCTAAATTTTTAGATAATAATTTATAAATAATTTTAGTTTTTGAATGGTGTTTTATTTTCCATTCTAATCTATCAAATCCTATTTTTCCTCCATGCAATGTATTTCTTCCTTCGTTGCCTTCAAGTTTATAAATCTTATTTTTAATCTTAAATCTTGAATTTGAAATTCTGCCTGCGTACCTGCCGCAAGTAGCGCCCACATAAAAATTCTTACTGCCATAATTTTTTGTAGGACCTAGATTTAAGATTAAGTTAATTCTCCTTTTCTTGTCATAAACCTCGTACAAACAAGCGCCAATATTAATTGACTTAACTCTTAAATATTTATTTTCTATCGTTGAACTTTGTACTTGCACAAAGTCTCTTATAGCCAACCTTTATCAACGATGTAAGATTGATTTGTGCAACCAGAAGACTGTTCTGATGAAAAAAATAATACTGTTTGAGCAAGCTCATGAGGCATTAGTTTCTCTTTTAAACATTGGTTTTTCATCAAATCTTTTTCAGATTCTTCGTTTAACCACATATCAATTTGTCTTTGTGTTAAGACCCACCCTGGAACTACTGAGTTAACTCTAATATTAAATTCTCCCAAATCTCTAGCGAATGACCTTGTTAAGCCAACTACTCCAGATTTCGCTGCTGTATAAGCTGCCATACCACCTTGTCCAACCATCCAAGATGCTGAACCCATATTAACAATTACACCACCTTTATTTTCAATCATTGATTTTTTAACTGACTGTACTGTGAAAAAATAATGTCTTAAGTTTACATTTATTCTCTCATTCCAATATTCTTCTGTAACATCATCAATTTTATGTCTTGTATCATTAGCAGCATTATTGATTAAAATATCAATTGGACCTTTTTGATCAATGATATCTGCAATTGTCTTTTGAAGTTGTTTTATGTTTAATAAATCACATTCAATAAAAGTTGGTATTGAATATTTTTTATTTTTTATACTTTCAATTAATTTTTCGGATTCTGATACATTAATGTCTATAAAGTAAACTTCTGAACCTTGTTCACAAAAATGTTCAACAATTGAAGCTCCAATTCCTGATCCTCCGCCAGTGATAAATACTCTTTTATTTTCTAAATCGTAATATTTTACTTTCATTTTCTTAATCCTCCAATAGTTACAAAAATCTCTATCAGCATTATTTATAATTTTTATTTGATTAATTTTCTTAATGCTGTTTTTATTATTTTTACTATTTATAGAGTATTTAAATTAAAAATATATATTTTATTTAGCTTTATAACCTAAACCAATATTATTTATTTTTTTACTTGCATCCATTATTTTTGGATATTCATAATTTAATCCTAAAAGCTGTCGCACTTTTGGATGTGAATTATTTTTGAAGTCTTCCGATAAATAAGTTACCAAATCTTCAACTGGTTTTATATACTTTGGAAGAAACTCTATCAGTAATGCTGCTCTTTGGTGATCTGATTTATTTGGTGATGCTCCATGCCAACAGTTACCATTAAAAAAAACTAAATCTCCAGGATTAGCAATCATTTGTTGCTTGTTTGAAAAGTCATCATTTTCATTTGGATAGTGTAGTTTCTTTTGTGATCCTGGTATGAAAGCCGTTGCTCCTGATTGTTCTGAGCAGATATCTAAAGGTATAGTAGCCTGACAGTTTTGTGCAAATGAACTATTAAGACCCATTGGAAAAGTCTCACTATTATAAAAATCCCAATACGGATAATCGATATGTAGTTCTTGACCTATTGATCCTGGTAGCAATCTACTTGCGCAGTATGACCCACAAAAAAACTCTGAACCTAAAAGTTTAGACATTAAGCTAAAAATAATGTCATTTGTTATTAATTTACTAAAAACCTCTCCTTTACCAAATAAATTCCATATTCTTTGCTGTAGTTTAATTTTATCAGATGCTTCAGCTTCAGCATTAAAGTGGGTTTCTTTTTGCTCTTGTGTATCTGCAAAATGATTAACAATCTCTCTTGCTTCTTTGATATCGTTTAAATTATATACGTTTTCAACAACAATAACTCCAGATTCATGCATCAGTTCGTTTATTGCTTCAGTAATATTAAAATTATCTCTTGAGAATTTACGCATAGATAAATTTTAAGTGAAAAAAAATTAAAAAAAAATAAAAAAAATTATAACTCTAATTCTTTAGCTAGATCGCCAATTTTAGCACCACCCGCCATCAATCTTTTCACATCTTCATTACCTAGTTCTGAAGACAATCCTGAACCAATTACTTCTCCTAAACTTAAAAATGTAAATCGATCAGCTATAAGACGAGCATGAATTTCATTGTGTGTGATAAGTATAATTGCGATGTTTCCTAGATTTTGAACTTTTTTAATTGTCTTTAAAACTTCCATTTGCTGCTTTTGACCTAACGCTGATGTAGGTTCATCTAATATTAATATCTTTGCACCAAAGTAAATTGCTCTTGCAATAGCTAGTGTTTGTCTTTGTCCGCCTGACATTGTTCCAACTGGCTGATTAGGGTTTGCAATATTAATTCCAATTTTAGACATCTCTTCTATTGTTATTCTATCCATCTCATCCATTTGCATTAAACCAAATCCGGCGGGACCTTTGATTATTTCACGTCCAAGAAAAAAATTTCTTGTTACTGATGTTAAAGCGTTGAGTGCTAAGTCTTGATAAACTGTTCCAATACCTGCATCAGATGCTTGTCGTGGTGTAGTAAAGTTAACATTTTCTCCATCTACTTTTATTTCTCCACTTGTCATAGGATGAACACCAGATAAAACTTTAATCAAAGTTGATTTTCCAGCACCATTATCACCTAATAATGCATGAACTTCTCCTGGATAAACATCTAACGAAACACCGTTTAAAGCAGTAAATGCTCCAAATTTTTTTACTAAATTTTTTATTTCAATTAATGGTTTTTTATCCATTAGATATTTCCCATAATTCGTTTTCGTATATTCTCATTGGTAAAGGCAGCAGTAACAAGAACTGCTCCAAGGAACACTCTGTAGAACGATCCATCAATTCCAGGAATATAAAAGAAAGCTTCTTTTGCAATTCCGAAAATAATTGTACCTAGAATTATCCCACCAATGGTTCCAAAACCTCCAGTTAAAACAACACCACCAATTACGGCTGCAGCAATTGCTTCTAACTCTTTTAAATTACCTTTAGCTGTATCTGCTGTGTTAACTTCAAATACCTGACACGCCGCAAACATAGTTGCGCAGAATGCAGTAAACATAAATAGTGAAATCTTAACTTTATTAGTTGGTACACCATTAGCTTTTGCAGCATTAAGATTTCCACCAGTTGAATAAATCCAGTTACCTGCTTGAGTTTTACTTAAAATTAAATAACAAATAAATGCAATCAGTCCCCAAATCATCAAACAAGAATACATCCCTTTTGCAAAAATGTTTCCAAAGTTATTTACGTTCCAATCTACCGTATAATATAGCCAGTTAAACACTGGCTCCATAATATCGCCTCCAAAGAAATTAGCTACAGGTCTTGCGGTAACTATGGTGTCAATATAAGCTTTTGCTATATCAATATCAGTAACCGCTTTTGCTGCAACTTCAGGAACATTAACACCAGCTTCAATTTTCTTTGTTAAAATTTCAACCATTGAGTCATTACCAGATTTTTTTGCCCCAGCTAATGACTTTTCTAAAGTTGCAATCATCTTTTCAGCATTCATAGCAGTTTTGTAAGCTGCAACTTTTTCGTTAATATATGTTAATCGTTCTGTTAATTTTGCAACCGTGCTAGCTGGCACAGTACTAAGAATTTCTAATAATTGGTCATTTGGTAAAGATTTAGCTGCGTCTCTTTCCATTTCTCCATGACCTGGTACATTTATAATGTTTTTTATATCTGGTAAATCTGTAACAGTTGTTGATCCAGCAGTTTGATCAGGAGCTTTGTTAAATGCTCTGTATGAAACCTCAGTTAAACCTCTTAAGAAGAAAAGTCCTCCTAGTGTAACGATGAAAGAAGATATTCCACTCTTAACAATTATCCATCCCTGTATCCATCCAAAAGATAATGTCATACATAATGTAATTAATATTGCTAATAATGGAGATACATCTTGAATTTTAAATAATGTAAATCCTTCAAAATGAAAACCTCCCTCAAAAGATATGTAAGGAATAACAACAGCAAAACCCCATTTAAGTATCATTGCCATACAACCACCAGCAAAACCAATCATTGAACCAACAGAAAGATCAAATTCGCCTGCAATGATTAACATTCCAGCAGCAAGTGCAACGATTCCTAATTGTGCAATTACCCTAAAATTATTTCTAATTCCTAAAGCGTTAAATCCTTCACCAGAGAAAGGGTTAAGAGAAAATTGTCCTTCTGGAATAGAAAAGTATCCCAACATACAAAAAAGTAAAACCATAACTCCAAAAGGTCCAACTTCTGGTCGAGACATAAATGCAGAGTACCATTTTTTTTCACCTTGTCGGTCTGACTCTTGTCTTGGTTTTTTTGTTGTTGAAGTATTCATTAATTAAAGACTTATTAATTTTGTTAAAAAAAAAGGGCCGATTGAATAATCGACCCTTTAAATTATTACAGACTATCTATCAATACCTGCTAAAGCAGCAACTGAAGAAGCGTTAGACTTGTCAACGAAGCCAGGTCCTGATGGGATGTTAGCTCCTGGTAAAAGTCCAGCACTGTTGTTGTACAAGTGTAATACGATGATTGGCATATAACCTTGTAATCTTTGTTGTTGATCGATAGTGAAAGCAACTCTTCCAGATCCGATTAAATCCATAACTGCAGGACTTAAGTCGAAGCAAGAGTGGTGTACTGTCATACCTAGATCAGCTAAAGCTTTATCAACAGCTTCACACACGTGTGGTCCTACTGAAAGGATCGCATCGATATCGCTGTTAGCTTGTAAAGCAGCAGTTGCTCTAGTTTGAATAGTTGCAGGGTCAGATGTAGTATCAGTCATTTGCATAGGAACAGCTGAACCGTAACCTTCACATCTGTCTACAAGAGCTGTGTTGTATGCTTCTTGAATCATACAAAGTGCTTTAGAAGCACCTTCAGCTTTTGCTCTTTCACCAGCTTTTTGACCAGCAAGTAATTCAGGCTGACCAACGTGCATTAAAGCACCTAGGCTAGCAGAAGACTCTAAACCAGAGTTCATTGTAATTACTGGAACACCAGCAGCAACAGCAGCTTTAATAGCTGGGCCTAATGCATCTGGGTCTGGTAAAGAAATCACCATTCCATCTGGTTGAGTAGCTGCAGCAGCTTGAATTGAGCTTGCCATATCAGCCATATCAGCAGAAGGGTTGTAGATATATTCGAAGTCAGCGCCGATTGCTCTAGCTGCATCTTCACCACCTTTTTGAACTACAGGCCAAAAAGGATCTTTTCCTTCACCATGAGTAATCATGACGTATCTTTCAGCGAACGCAGAAGTTGCAAATAATGCAAGAGCTGCAATCGAAAGTATAAGTTTTTTCATTATTTCTCCCTTTTTTTTATATTTTTAAATTAATTTAAAAAACGAAATATACCCACTTTGAGTAAAGATCATAACAAAAAATATTAATACAACTTTTAATTGATTTTTTTTTTTAAATTTTTTTTAGCTTCTTTTCTTGTTTTTGAAATTTAGAATTTTTCTAATTTAAATTAAAAACTAATATGTCGCGCTTCTTCCCAATCTTGCAGCACCTCTAACACCACTAGCATCACCATATCTTGGTTTTAAAAAAACACCTTCGTACTCTCTTCCAATTACAAATTTTCGCACCAGTGAATCTATTTCATGCAAGAAATCAATTTCATTTGAAACTCCACCACCAAAAACAAAAGCATCGGGATCTAAAATATTTATTATACTTGAAAGTGACATTGCTAAATTTACTTTAAAATCATCTATAAATCTTTCTGCATCCAAATCATGTTTTCTATTTAATTCAAAAATTTCATTTGTTTTTAAACTTCTTCCATAAAGTTTTTTAAATCTTTTAGCCAAACTTAATCCAGATAAAAAACTCTCAATTTCTGCTTCTCTAGGGTTACTAGAGTCGAAATTTTCTTTCTTAGCAGCGAAATAAGGAATTTGATTATGACCCCACTCTCCTGCAACACCATTAGGACCACTTACAATTTTTCTGTCAATTACCAAACCTCCCCCAACTCCAGATCCTAAAATAATTCCATAAACAATTTTATAATGTTTCCCTGCTCCATCTATAGCCTCTGACAATGCAAAACAATTTGCATCATTCTCACAAAACACTTCTTTACCAAGTGCTTTACGTAAATCATTTTGAAATGGTTTTTTTTCTAACCAACTTATGTTGGGTACATTTTTAACCAAACCTGTTTGAGGAGAGTGAACTCCTGGATGACAAACTCCAATTGGAAGCTCTTGTTTAAACTCTTCTTCTAATTTTTTATGAATATCTCTTATTGCAGTAATAATTTTAGTATAATTTTTTGGGCACGCTATTCTAGATCTATGTTTTTCTTGTCCATCTTCTTCAAGTACAACGCTCTCTATCTTTGTTGCGCCAACGTCTATACCTACTTGCATAATGATTAGTATGTTGCTCTACCACCACTTAGATCAAATACTGCAGCTGTTGAGAAAGAGTTTTCTTCACTTGATAACCAAGCAACTAAAGAAGCTAATTCCTCTACCTTAGCAAATTTGTTTCTTGGTATTTTTGAAAGCATATAATTTATATGCTCTTCAGTCATTTGATCAAAAATTCTAGTTTTTGCTGCTGCTGGAGTAACACAGTTTACTGCAATATTTTTTTGCGCAAGCTCTTTACCTAAAGATTTAGTTAATCCTATAACTCCTGCTTTTGAAGTGCTGTAAGCACTTGCATTTGGATTTCCTTCTTTACCTGCTATAGATGCAATATTTACAATCCTTCCATAGTCATTCTTAACCATAAATGGAACAACTGCTTTGCAACAATAAAAAACTGCGTTTAAGTTAAGGTTAATTACCTTATTCCACTCTTCTATTGGATATTCTGCAACAGTAGTGTTCATGCCTGCTACACCTGCATTGTTTATAAAGATATCAATCTTACCATGAGATTTTTCAACTTCAGATAATTTTGAATTAATTGTTTCATAGTTGCTCACATCAACTATTTGATAAGTTAAATTTTCTGAATTTACTTTTTCTAATGCTTTTTTGGCTTCTCCTTCATCGATATCCCAAATTACTACTTTAGCACCTGACTCGATAAATCTTTCAGTGATAGCCAATCCAAACCCTTGGGCTCCACCAGTTACAATTGCCACTCTGTTATTTAAATCAAATTTAATCATAGTTTATTTTTTAATTTTTCTAGATCTTATTAATGGAAAAGCTAAAGCAATTAAAGATAAAATAAAGAATGTTAAAGCTATTGGTCTTGTAAAAAACATTAACCAATTTCCATCAAATATAACCAGAGATTGTCTCAAAGTACCTTCAACTAACTCACCTAAAATTAATCCAATTATAACAGGTACAACTGAGAAACCATATCTTCTCATAAAGAAACCAAGCACACCAAAAAATAACATGATCCAAACATCAATTATAGATTGATTTAATGAATAGGTTCCACAAACTGAAACTGCAAAAATCATTGGCCATAATATTTTATTAGGCACTAAAGTTATTCTTGCAAAAATTTTTGCACCAAAAAAACCAAATATAAAGAACAAAACATTAGCAATAAGCATTGCACCAAAAATTCCATATAAAAAGTCAGGTTGTTCTCTAAATAAATCAGGTCCAGGTCTAACCCCATGTATAATTAATCCAGTTAAAATAACTGCTGTTGTTGCACTACCAGGAATTCCAAGTGCAAGTGTTGGTACCATTGCTCCACCAGTTGCTGCATTGTTTGCAGCTTCAGCACCAGCTATACCTTCAATAGATCCTTTTCCAAATTCTTCTGGGTTTTTTGAAAATCTTTTTGCTTCTGAGTATCCAATTAAAGATGCAACCGTTCCACCTTCTGCAGGCAACACTCCAATAAAAGAACCAATACCACTAGATCTTAAAATTGTTTTCCAAGTTTTTTTATAATCATCTTTACTTGGAAGTTTAATTGCTTTTAAAGCTATTCTGTTAAATACTTGATTAATTAAAGTTGACTGAGTTAACATCTCACTCATTGCAAATAATCCAACAACAACAGGAATAAAACCAATCCCTTCTGTTAATTCATTAATTCCAAAAGTAAATCGATCAATTGATGTCATAAAATCTTTACCAACTGTTGAAATCAAAATTCCAAATGCACCTGCAATCAAATTCTTAATTGGACTTCCCTCTCCAATTGATGCAAGCATAGTTAAACCAAAGATCGCTAAAGCAAAATATTCTGGTTGACCAAATTCATATGCAAGTTGAGCTAATATAGGTGCAAAAAAGACAAGTATAACAACACTAAAAATACCACCAACTGTACTAGAAACAGTAGCCATTCCTAAAGCTCTTCCAGCTTCTCCTTTTTGTGCTAAAGGATAACCATCTAAACAAGTTGCTGCAGCAGCTGGTGTTCCAGGAGTATTAATTAGAACTGCTGTTATCGCACCACCGTAAGTACCTGCACAATAAATAGAAGTTAACAATACAATTGCTGACAATGGATCAAGTGTCATTGTAAAAGGTAAAATTAATGCACCACCAGTTGTTGGGCCTAAACCAGGTAACACTCCTAAAATTAATCCAAACAATGTTCCAAAAAATAAAACCAATAATAGCTTTGAGCTAAATAAAGGAGCCATCATTAATAATAAATTATCCATCTAGCTATAATAAATGTTAGTTATAATTCCAGGAGGAAATCTTAAACCTAAAATTGTTTCAAAGAAAATAAAGACAATCACTGGAAAAATAATTCCAACAAGTAATAAATAAAATATTCTTTTCTCTCCCCAGCAATAAGAAACAAAAATAGATAAAACTGAAATTGCTAAAAAGAAATCTAAAGTTTTTGAGATGATTAAAAAAATTACAAAACTTGAAAGTGTTAAATAGAATGATTTTGGTAATTTTTTTTGAACCTTCCAAGGATTTTTTGTTGCTAAATAATATATTAATAAAGTCATAGCTATTATTAAAACCAATAGTGCTTTTGGAAAAGTTGCAGGCTGTATTCCTCTATTCAATATAGGAGGAACAATATCAAAAGTAAAAGTAGTGATTAATAATGCTACAGAAATAAAAATAATTACAAAAGAGACTTTAAATTCATCTCTAAAAAAAAAGGGCAAACTTTTATTTGCCCTTTTTTGTTTTTGTACATTTTTCATATGCAAATGTACTTTTAATTAGATTAGTTAATGTAACCTAAAGCTTTTAGCTGAGCAGTCATTTCAGCAAGCATTTCTTCCATTTGCTTACCCCACTCGTCAGCACCAACTACACTAGTGTCATCAAGACCAATTTCAGTTAAGAAATTTTTGTAATAGTTGTGGCTCATAGCTTTCATCATTCCAGCTTCTAGTTGTTTAACTCTTTCTGCTGGAGCACCTTTTTTAGTTACGAAACCTCTAACAGTAGATAAAGAAACAGGAATTCCTAATTCTTTAGCTGTTGGAGAGTCACCAATTTTAGCCATTCTATTATTTGCTAAAACAACTGATACACAAAGTTTACCTTCGTTGATTTCAGTTAATGCTTCACCTAAGTTTAAAACACCTACATCGATATCACCTTTGATTAGGTTTGTTTTAATTGGTGCTACACCTTTGTAAGCAACAATAGTTGGATCTGTTAATCCACCTTTTTTAGTAAATGCAATTGCACTAACGTCATCAATACCACCTGTATGTGTTGTTCCATATTTTAGTGATTTTGATTTTTGTGCGCTAATGAATTTTTTAGCATCTTTAATTTCATTGTTACAGTTAACAACAAATAATTGAGGATCATCTGTACCTCTTGCTAAAGGCTGCATATCGCTTAATTTTACTTTAGTTTTTCCTAAAGCCATTGATACTGCATGACCAGTAGTCCAAGTTAAAGTGTGGTTACCATCTGCAGGTAAAGACATCATGTAATCCATAGATGCTGCTCCACCACCACCTTTTTTGTTAACTAACTGCATATCTTGCTTAAGAACTCTTCTTGCTCTTAACAACATCATTCTAGTAGTAACATCAGTTCCACCACCAAAACCAGCGTGAGTAATTGCTTGTATTGGATGTCCATCAGCTTTTGCTGAAGTGATCATTAATGGAAGAGCTACAACAAAAAATTCAGTTACTAAAAAAGCAGCTGCTAAAAATAGTTTAAAGCTTTTTTTCATTATTTCCCTCTTTAGTTTATTTAGTTTTTATATATATAACTTATATATAAATATATAATCATATTCTGATACAAAACGTAAAGTAAAAAATGACTCAAACAAAAGCTAACATCGCTCTACTACTTGGTGATCCTGCAGGGATAGGACCTGAACTTATCTCAAAACTATTAAGTGAAGAAATAACTAACAAAGCAAATATTGTTGTTATTGGTGAAAAACAAATTCTCGAGAGTGGAAATAACGTAACTGGCAATTCTCACCAACTTGAAATCGTTGAAGATTTTGATCAAATTGATTTTAATAAATCAAACAGATTTTTATTGGATATTTCAAAAGGAAAAAACCATAAATACAAAATAGCTGAACCTTCAAAAGAATCAGGCGAGAGTGTTTTGGAGGCTTTAGATTTAGCGCTAAATCTTGCTAAAGAAAAAAAAATTGATGCAATTAATTTTGCTCCAATGAATAAAACAAGTTTGAAACTTGGAGGAAATACCCACTCAGATGAATTGCAATTGATGGCAGAAAAATTAGATGTAAAAAGTTTTTGTTGTGAGTTTAATGTTATAGATAATTTTTGGACTGCAAGAGTAACCTCTCACATTCCAATTAAAGAAGTTGCTCAACACATAACAAAAGAAAATATATTAAAGCCTATTAAATTAATTAATGAAGTTATGGAATTGAATGGCGTAAAAAATCCTAGAATAGCAGTTCAAGCACTTAACCCACATGCAGAATTTGGTACTGAAGAAAAAGATGAAATTATTCCAGCAATAGAAGAAGCAAAAAAACTTGGATTTAATACAGATGGTCCGTTACCATGTGATACATCTTTTGTAGTTGCATATAAAAATAAAAATCATGATTGCATGGTTGGAATGTATCATGATGCACTTCAGTCTGGACTTAAAGCATTTGGTTTTGATAGAGGAGTTACAGTTCAAGGTGGGTTGACAGTTCCTGTAACAACTACAGCACATGGATCTGCGTTTGCAATTGCTGGTAAAAATGAAGCTAACTTAGCTCCAATTTTAAACTCATTTAAAATTGCATTATCAATGGCTGAAAATAAAAAGAAGTTAAGCTAAGCCTTATATTAAACCTGCATCTACCGTAAAATTTTGTTTAGTACATCCAGATGAAACATCTGATGCTAAATATAAAACCATCCTTGAGACATCCTCAGGTAATACTTGTTTTTTAAGACACTGTTTATCTAAAATTTCTTTTTTAAATTTTGGATTTAACCATAATTTTGACTGTCTTTTAGTTGCAACTGAACCAGGTGCAATGGAGTTTATTCTAATATTGTGTTGTCCTAAATCTCTAGCTAAAGATTTGGTTAAACCATAAATTGCGGCTTTTGCAGTACTATATGCTGGAAACATTACGGCCCCTCTAATCCAACTAACCGAGCCTAAATTTATTATTGATCCACCTTTATTTTTAATCATACTTTTTTTTACCGCTTGAGTAGCAAAAAAATAATGCCTCAAATTTATTGCCATTCTTTCGTCCCAGTATTTTTCAGTAACTTCCTCAAGTGTATGTCTTTGATCATTGGATGCATTATTTACTAAAATATCAATTGCTCCTTTTTTTTTTATAATGCTCTGAATTAAAGTTTTGTATTTTTTTATATTTTTAATGTTGCAGATATGAAAAGTAGGTATTTTATGTTTTTTCCTCTTAATTTTTGAAATTAATTTTTGAGCTTCTTTTTTATCTATATCAAAAAAATAGACCTCAACACCTTGTTCACAAAGATGTTCAACAATTGATGCGCCAATACCAGATGCTCCACCCGAAACTAAAGCACGTTTTCCTTTTAAATCAAAATATTCTACTTTCATTTTTATTTTACTTAATAATTTTCTACTTCTTGAAGTAATGGCATTGATGCTGCTGCACCTAATTTTGTTGTTGATATTCCTGCTACTTTATTTGCAAATACTAATGCATCTTTATTTTTTAGGTCATTAGATAATCCAACAACAAAAGCACCATTAAATGCGTCACCCGCACCAGTAGTATCTACAACATTATTTTTTAATTTAAATGCCTCAACAAAATAATCTTCTTTTCCATTAGAATAATAAACACCTTTCTCTCCTAATGTAATTATAATATTTTTAACTCCTTTTTTTAAAAACTGATTTGCAGCTTCTTTAATATCATTTTCTGATTTTATTTTTTTATTTAAATAAAATTCTGCTTCTGTTTCATTTGGAGTAAAATAATCAATTAATTTAAAGTACTCCTCTTTTATTTTTCTTGCAGGTGCTGGATTTAAAATTGTAACACAATTATTTTCTTTAGCTTTACTTAAAGCATAAAGTGTCACTTGCTCTGGAGTTTCTAATTGAGTAAGAAAAATTTTTGAATTTTTTATGGTGTTTAGATTTTGATCTATATCTTCATTATTTAAGTGGGCAGCTGCCCCAGCAACAACATTAATTGCGTTATGACCTTTTTCATCAACCATGATACCCGCAACTCCCGTGGAAAGATTTTTATCCTGGATGATTGAATTTATATTTATTTGAGCCTTTTTATATAATTTTAATGCCATATCGGCATGACTATCCTGGCCAATTTTTGTTATAAAATGTACATCACCTTTTAATCTTGCAGCTGCAATTGCTTGATTAGAGCCTTTACCTCCAGGTCCAACAATATGATTTTTTCCTAAAACTGTTTGACCCTTAACTGGAATTGTCTCACCAAAGAAGCAAAGATCAGCAACAAAAACTCCAAATACACAAATTGAATTCATTATTTTTCAAGAACCCAAACATCGCCATTGGGTTTAACTACACCTTTTGTAAAAATAAAACAGCCAAATGGTCTTGTTTCATTAGTAGTTATAATTGCGTAAGCATTTTTTGTTTCTTTATAAAAATTATTTCTTTCTATAGATCCTATTTTCCAATGATCACCAGATACTTTTTTTGTTGTATCTATAAGTTCTTTGTGGACATCATTTAATTCATTTGGTTTTCCATCAATTTCCATTCTCAAAATTGGATATTCTATAAAACTATCTAAGGGAAAAACTGAAAGAATAGCTTCTGCCGCTCTTGAAGCGTTTACACCATCAATTCGATAAACTCTTTTATTCAAAGAATATGCTGGAAAATTTGAGTCACAAAGTATTAGCTTATCACCATGTCCCATACTGCGTAAGCAGTGTAAAACATCAGGGCTTAGTATTGGATCAATTTTAATTAACATATCCTTATACAACTAAATTAATTTCAATAATTCAATAAATTAATTCAATTACAATAATTAAAATATATAATCATAAAATGTATTTAGGTATCGATCTTGGAACAACATTAATGAAATGTGTTGTTATTGGAGACAATCAAGAAATAATTTGCAAAACCTCTAGCAAAAATATTCCATTATCTAATCTAAAAAGTGGGTGGTCAGAACAAGATCCTAAATCATGGATCATTGCCCTCAATTACTGCATCAAAAAATTAAAAAAAGAAATTAATTTAAAAAATATTAAGTCAATCTCATTTTCTGGACATATGCATGGTGCTACATGTCTTGATAAAAATTATGACGTGATAAGAAAATGTATTTTATGGAATGATACTCGAAGTCATAATGAGTGTAATGATATAATGAATAATAAAAATGTTTTAGATATTGCGGGAAATATTGCAATGCCTGGGTTTACATCTCCAAAAATTTTATGGCTTAAAAATAATGAATTTAAAAACTTCAAATCAATTCACAAATGTTTACTACCTAAAGATTACTTGAGATTTTATATTACTGGAGAATTTTATAGTGACTTGTCTGATGCATCTGGAACATATTGGCTTGATGTAAAAAATAGATCCTGGTCAAAGAAATTATTACAAACTACTTTTATGAATCTTTCTCAAATGCCTATAACTTGTGAAGGGACAGATCAAACTGGAATTGTCAAAAAAGAAATCGCAGAAAAATATGGTTTAGATTTAAAATGTAAAGTCTACGGAGGTGGAGGAGATAATGCGGCAGCAGCTGTTGGTCTGGGTCTATATGATGAAGGCGATGCATCAATATCTTTAGGTACATCAGGTGTAATATTTGCATCAACAAAAAAATTTTTAAAAAACTATGATGATGCGATTCATTCATTTTGCCATTGTTTACCTAACACATGGCATTTAATGTCTGTTATGTTGTCTTGTACATCTAATATTAATTGGTTTGTTGAAACTTTTAATTCATCTATAGAAGAAATTTCACTAAATCTAAAAAAAGCAATTAAAGCCAAAAATTTAATCAAAAATGCTCCATACTATTTACCTTATTTAACTGGAGAAAGAACGCCTATTAACGACCCTCATGTTCGTGCAAGTTTTAACAATGTTGATATAAGTACAACAAGATCCTCAATGATTTACAGTTTGATAGAAGGAATTTCATTTGCATTAAATGACAACTATCAAGCCCTTATAAAAACAAACATTAAATTAGAAAATCTTTATGTAATTGGAGGAGGTTCAAATAATGAAACTTGGATTAAAATTTTAGCATCTATTCTAAATAAAAATCTTTCAATTACAGAAACTTCAGACTCAATGGCTGCTTATGGAGCAGCAAAAATAGCTTTTTTAGGTTACAATAATCTTGATCACCAAAAAGAACTGAAATCTCCTAAAGTGAAAAAAATTATAAAAAAAGATCCTGAACTTGCTTCTTTGCTTTCACATAGGTTTGATAAATGGAAAAAATTTTATACTAAAACTTAAAATTATAATTATGAAAAGATTAATCTATGAAGAACTAATCAGCGATTTAATAAAAAAATTAGATAATATAAAAAATAGATATTTGATAGCTTTGGCTGGACCGCCTGCTTCAGGGAAAACCACTGTTTCTGAAAAGATAACAAAAGATTTAAATCTAAAAGGATATCCATCAAATATTCTTCAGATGGATGCGTTTCATTATGATAATGATATTTTAGAAAATAAAGGTTTACTATCCAAAAAAGGATCCTCTGAAACCTTTGATGTTATGGGTTTAAAAAATTTTTTAAACAGATTAAATGATGAAGATGAAGTTATTGTCCCAATTTTCGATCGTTCTTTAGAATTATCTAAATCGTCAGCGGTTATAATTTCAAAAAAAACAAGAGTTATAATAGTTGAAGGAAATTATCTTCTTCTGAATTCTGAACCTTGGAAAAAATTACATAATTATTTTCAATCTAAAATCATAATTGATTGTGAAGAAAAAATTAGAGAAGAAAGGCTTATTAAACGTTGGGAAAATTTTAATTTACCTAAAGAAGAAATTCATAAAAAAGTATATGAAAATGATCTTCCGAACGGATTAAATGTTTTGCAAAATAGTATTGAGGCAGACTACACTTTAATTAATTAAGCTTTTGGCGGTTCTTTAGCTCCAGTCATAAATGCAACGGCATCTGACATTTCATATTTTTTAGGATCAATAACACATAATCTAGTTCCTAGTCTGTGGATATGAATTCTGTCAGCTACCTCAAAGACATGAGGCATATTATGAGAAATTAATATAATAGGAATTTTACGCGCTCTTACCTCACCTATCAACTCAAGAACCCTTCTGCTTTCTTTAACACCTAAGGCAGCTGTTGGCTCATCCATAATTACTACTTTAGTTCCAAATGATGTTGCTCTAGCTACGGCTACACCTTGTCTCTGCCCTCCTGATAAAGTTTCTACTAATTGATCAATATTCTGAATTGTTAACAATCCTAGATCTGAAAGACGTTTTCGAGCTTCATCAGCCATAGCTTTTTTATCCAAAAATCTTAAAAATTTTCCTAGAAATCCTTTTTTTCTAATTTCTCTTCCCAGAAACATATTGTCAGTTATTGATAAAGCTGGAGAAAGAGCTAAGTTTTGGTAAACGGTTTCTATACCTAGTTTTCTAGCCTCAATAGGTGAAGTAAAAGTTACATTCTCTCCATCTAAAAGTATTTCGCCACTATCAGGTATTACTGCTCCACATAAAACTTTAATTAAAGTTGATTTACCAGCACCATTGTCTCCAATAACTCCTAATACCTCTCCGGGATAAAGCTCCAGATCAGCACTATCCAAAGCAACAACTCTTCCATATTTTTTTGATAAATTTTTTGCAACAAGAACAGGTTTCATTAATTTGATACCTTCCTAATCCATTGATCTATACCAACAGCAATAATGATCAAGCAACCGAGCGCGAACCTTTGCCATAAAACATCTAATCCAGCAATTGATAAACCAGAACTAAATACACCTACAATTAATGCTCCGAATAGAGATCCAATAATAGTTCCTCTTCCACCAAAAAGTGAAGTTCCACCTATTACAACTGCTGTAATAGAATCTAGATTTCCTTCATAAAAACTTGTAGGTGAAACTGATCCGACTCTTCCTATTGAAACCCATGCTCCTATAGCAATAACCAATCCTGCAACAGCATAAATTGATACAAGCATTCTATCTGTTCTAATACCCGACAGCTCTGCAGCGTCTTTATCATCTCCAATTGCATAGACATGTCTTCCCCATGCAGTCTTGTTGAGCATAAACCATAAGAAAACAAATATAGCGATCATCAAGAAAGCACCGTAAGTAAATACGAAACCTCCAAGATTTATTCTTTCACCCCAAAAATGTAATAAAGGTGCATTCTCTTCAATTACTGAGCTTCTTATAGATTGAGAACCAGTAAAAAAAATAACTAATGCAAAAAATATATTCCAAGTTCCTAGAGTAACAATAAATGGAGGTAATTTTAATCTTGTTACTAATAAACCATTTATAGCACCCGTTACAACTCCTGAAATCATACCTATTGCAATTGCGGGTAAAGTGGGCATCCCAAAATCAATTGAAAGTTTTCCCATAACGACTGATGCGAGAACCATCATTGCAGCAACGCTTAAATCAATTCCAGCAGTTAAAATGATCAGTGTTTGTGCGGCAGCTAAAATTCCAACAATTGTTACCTGTTGAACAATCAAAGATAAATTGAATGCAGAAAAGAATTTTCCTCCAGCTATAAATCCAAACGCAATTACGCTTAAAATTAAAATAATTACTGGAACAATAGTTGGATTACCATGTAGAAAATGTTGAAGTTTTTTTAAAAACGTTTGCTCACCAATATCAAATGTATGGTGGTCTTGAGCCTTGTCACCTATATCTGATGTAAACTTTGGCTGATCTTTTAAATCTTTTGATATGTCATCAGATATTTTGCTCATGAATAAAAAATAAAATTAATAATTACAGAATTTAAAGTCAAGTTTATCAGGGCAGAAATATTCTGCCCTGATAAAATGAAAAGTTATTGGATTATCCCCAACATCTGTCCATTCCTTCTTTAACACTTATTGAAGGAACACCACTTGCAGCATCATCTGTAACTAAATTTACACCAGTATTAAAAAACTTTAATCCTGGAGAGTTCTCAGGTTTAGTTCCATTTTCTGCCCAAGCTTTAATAGCCTCAACACCTAAAGAAGCCATTAAAAGAGGATATTGTTGTGATGTAGCTCCAATTATACCTTTTTTAACATCAGCTACACCTGGACATCCACCATCAACAGAAGCAATTAATACACTTCCATCTGCTTTGCCCGCTGCTTTTAAAGCTTCATAAGCACCAACAGCTGCTGGTTCGTTAATTGTATAAACTACATTAATGTCTCTATCTTTCTGAAGACATTTTTCCATTGCTGTTCTTCCACCTTCTTCGTTACCATTTGTAACTTCATTACAAATGATTCTTGGATCATCTTCGTCTCCCCATCTTGAAACGTCTTTAGTATCAATACCAAATCCGTTTAAGAAACCTTGGTCTCTTAAAACACCAACAGATGGTTGACTTTCATTAAGATCTAACATTGCAATTTTTGCATTAGCAGCATTTGCTCCTAATTTTGCAGCAACCCAAGCACCGCCTAGTCTACCAGCTTCAAAGTTATCAGTAGCAAAAGTAGAGTCTGCAGCTGTGATAGGTTCTAAAGGTGTATCAAGCGCAATAACTAATAGACCGTTATCTTGTGCGTTTTTTAAAACTGGAACTATTGCTTTAGTATCAGATGCAGCAATTAAAATTCCTTTTGCACCAGATGCTATACAAGTTTCAACAGCTCTTACTTGAGTTTCATGGTCACCATCAATTTTTCCAGCAAAAAATGATAATTTTACACCTAACTCATTAGCACGAGCCTCAGCACCTTCTTTCATTTTTACGAAAAATGGATTGATATCCGTCTTAGTAATCAAACAAGCTTCAATTGCAGCATTCGCTGAAGTAGTCACAAAAAATAGACCACTTAAAATCATTGAAGCGAGAGTTAACGTTAGTTTTTTCATATATATCTCCCTTTTATTTATTAAGAGTTAAATGTAATTGGAAATGATTAGCAACAAAAAAAAACGCTCACAACTAAAAGTTGAATAAATTGTCAAACAAATAATTTTTAAATTTAGTTAACACTGACAGGTTTGGAGCTTAACAATTCAACTGTTTTTAATTGTGCTTTTTTACAATATTTTGGTTTTTGATTTTTTAAAATTAAATCCATATCTTTAAGAACTATATTTCCCATGTCAAAAAAAGCCTCCTTTAATGCACCGGCTCTATGAGCTGAAAATAAAATATTTTTTACTTTTCTTATAGGATCATTTTTTCTTACAGGCTCTTCTGGAAATACATCAGTGGCTACATAAATATCTCCTTTTTTTAATCTAGTAACTAAATCTTTAAAATTAACAACTGCTGCTCTACTCATTAGAATAAATAGAGTATTTGGCTTCATTCTGTTTAACAATTTTTTATCAATTAAATTTTTATTTTCAGTTGTCACGGCTGCTAAAACATAAATTACCTCACATTTTGAAAACATATCTTTTAAATTGATCGGCTGAAATCCATATCTTTTGATCACATTTTTTGGAAGCCATGGATCATAAACAGAGATATCTTTTGTAAATGGTAAAAGTAGTGGATAAAGAGATTTTGCTAAATCACCAAACCCTAATAAACCAATTTTTTTACCTGACAACATTGATGCTTTAAGATTACTTTCTAGGCCATATTTCTCTTTACCTTTTAGAAAATCGAAATGCGCTTCATGAATATTTCTTAATAGGGATAATGTCATTCCTAATGCTATCTCAGCTACAGGTTTTGAAAAAACAGGAGAAGTAGCTATCACATGAATACCTCTTTTATGACAATATTTATAATCAACATTGTTCATAAAATTACTTTCAACATTTATAATTGCTTTTAATTTAATTGCTTTTGATAAAAGTTTTTTATCTAGATCGGGTTGACCCATTATAAATGAAGCTTTGTGAATATTGCTTTCATAAAATTTTTTTTTGTTTTTGCTTGGGGCTACAATAAGTGTGTATTTAGTTTTAAGTTCTTTTAGTTTTTTTTTTGTGAAAATTAGATCTAAAGTTCTTGGGAAAGGATCTGAAATTACAATTAATTTTTTCATAAATTAAAAAATTAATTCATAATTTTTTTTATTTCCTCTAACGTAAATGGTTTAGGTTTTTTGCAAGTAGTCTTTATTTCTTGCGGGATACCTGTTTGAGATGCTCTCATAGTTGAGTCTATGATATCTAAAACATGCAAAGAAAGCTCACCATTACATCTATGTTCTAAATTGTGCTCAATTGCATAAGCCATCTCCGATAGACCAGCTCCTCTGTAATTTGCATTTGTTGGAGATTCATTTGCTCTTGAGCTTTGACTTTTAATGTTAATTTTTCCTAAAGGCATCATATCTGTTTTGTGCTCACCCCAATTACCACCAGCAGTCACTGAGACAAAAGCTGATCCACCAAACATATTTGGATCAGGAACAATAATTGATCCTTTGTTACCATATAGCTCTATGTGGTTTCTTTGATGAGCGACTACATCAAATGATAAAGTTATCTGTATAATGCAATCATTTTCAAATTGTATAGTTGCAAGATAAGTTGTTGGAGTTTCTACTTTAAATTTTTGACCTTTTTTTGGGCCTATCCCAATTTCTCTTTCTTCAAAAACTTTTGTACATCTTCCTTGTACTTGTTTTGCTGGACCAATTAAATTTACTAATGCCGTAAGATAATATGGACCCATATCTATTACGGGACCCCCTTCATTTTCAGCAAACCAAGGTTCTGGGTTTGGATGATAAGATTGCACTCCAGGGAAAGCAAAAATAGCATTACCTAATTTAATGTCACCAATTACACCGTTATCAATGAGTTCACGAGTTTTCTGAATGCCCCCACCCAAAAAAGTATCTGGTGCATTTCCAATATAAAGATTTTTCTCTTTAGCAAGTTCAACTAATTTTTTTCCATCTTCAAAGTTAACAGCCATAGGTTTTTCAGCATAAGAATGCTTACCATTTTCTAAAGCCATTTTTGAAACTTCAAAATGTGCGCCAGGAATTGTAAGGTTTAAAATTATTTCAATCTCTTTATCTTTAAGAAGTTCTTCAACAGTTACAGCTTCAATATTGTAATGAATTGCACACTTCTTCGCTGTTTCCATATTAATATCAGCGCATTTAACAATTCTGATATTATTGAAATACTCCTGAGCTCTAAAATAAGTTTCTGAAATATGACCACATCCTATAAGGCCTACTTTAAATACTTTATTCATAAAGGATTAAATACCTTGTCTTTGTTTGCTTCTTCCTTCTTTATAAAGTTTTAAAGCTTCTTCATTTTCTTTAGTAGTTGGAATTTCTAAAGTTGGACTATCCCAAAAAGATGATCCTTCTACCCATTTATAAGCATGAGTTTTAATTGAAATAACATAAGTTACATCAGACGCTTTAGCTCTTTTAAATGCAGCTTCAAGATCTGAAATTGAAGTAACGTGTTCAGATTTCGCACCCATACTCTCTGCATGTTTTGCAAAATCTACATCTACTAAACCAGGAGTATTAGAACTCTTTAATAAGTTATTATACTCTTTTCCACCTTTGAATAATTGAAGTCGGTTTATAACTGCAAAGCCTCCATTATCACAAACAACTATGATCAATTTATTTTTTGTAATTACTGACGAATAAATATCAGTGTTATTTAATAGATAAGAACCATCACCAACAAATGAGATCACTTCTTTATCTGGATTAGCCATCTTAATTCCTAATGCTCCAGATATTTCATAACTCATACAACTAAAACCCCACTCTGTTTCATGGGTATTAAGTTCTCTTGGTCTCCATACTTGGATTACTTCACCTACCAAACCTCCTGCAGCTGTAACTGCAATATCAGTTGGATCAGAATTTCTATAAATTGCTCCAATTACTTGGACATAACTTGGAACTTCCTGATTAGTTGGAGCGCTCTCTTTATCTATATGTTCATTCCATGACTTAAGTTCTGTTTGAGATTTCTTATTCCATTCTTCCCCTGCTTTCCAATCACCTAAAGCTTGAGAAAGTTCAGTTAATGAAACTTTTGCATCTCCAACAACAGCTTGAGCCAAATGTTTATTTGCATCATATCTTGATACATTAATTGAAACTAATTTAAAATTTTCGTTTTCAAAATTTGCCCATGATCCAGTAGTAAAATCAGCTAGCTTTGTACCTATTGCAATAGCAAGATCGGTTTGTTTTGCTAATGAGTTTGTATTTTTTCCACCAAGTCCTCCGATTTGACCTGCAAAATGAGAATGATCTCTCTTCATTGTTGAATAACCCATTACAGTTTGTGTAACTGGAATATTGTGTTTAATTGCAAACTGACTTAACTCTTCCATTGCATCTGAATAAAAAACTCCACCTCCAGATATTATGATTGGATTTTTTGAAGATTTAATTTTTTCAGCTGCCTCTTTAATTTGAAATTCATCTGGTCTTGGTCTTCTAATTGTATGAACTTTATCTTGAAAAAATTCTTCTGGATAATCAAAAGTTTGGCCTTGGATATCTTGGCTTAAAGCAATACAAGCAGGGCCACAATCAGCAGGATCTAACATGGTTTGAACTGCTATAGGAAATGATTGAATTATTTGTTCAGGTCTAGTGATACGATCAAAATATCTTGTAACTGGTTTGAAAGCATCGTTTGCAGTTACACTTGGATTGTTAAAATGTTCAACTTGTTGCAATACTGGATCTGGCATTCTATTTGCATAAGTATCACCTGGTAAAAATAAAATTGGCAATCTGTTACTCATCGCTACTGCTGCAGCAGTAACCATATTGGTTGCTCCTGGGCCAACAGATGAAGTAGCAACAAAAATTTGTTGTCTTCTTTTTGCTCTGGCATAACCTATTCCAGTTAAAGCCATATTCTGCTCATGATGGCCTCTATAAGTTGGTAATTCTTTTTGATTTTCTTCAAGTGCCTGACCTAAACACGCTACGTTTCCATGTCCAAAAATTCCAAAGACACCAGGAAAGAGTGGTTCTTTTTTGCCATTAATTAATATTTTTTGAGCAATTAAATATTTAACGATTGCATGTGCACAAGTAAGAGTGATTTTTTTCATAATTGGGTTTATTTTTTTTATGTATAATGTTTATATATATTTATATTTATAAATTAAAAAACCCAACTTAGTAAACCTTAAAAAAATAAAAAATTATGTATAGCAAATTTGGACAATTCATTGATGGAAAATGGCAAGAGGCAGAAAAAAAAGAGACATATGATGTAATCAACCCTGCAACTGAGGAAGTGATTGGAAAAGCATCAAAAGCATCTTCAGCAGATGTGCAAAAAGCATTAAAGTCAGCTGAGAAAGGTCTTAAAGTTTGGAGTAACACTACTCCATGGCAAAGATCATATGTAATTAGAAAAATTGCAGATCTAATGAGAGAGAAAAAAGATGTTCTTGCTAAATGGTTAACTCTTGAGGTTGGTAAACCTCTTGCTGAAGGAGTTGGAGAAGTTGGTGGAGGAGCAGATATATTTGAATGGAATGCTGAAGAAACAAAAAGAATTTACGGTCAAACAGTACAAAGTAGATTTCCTGATACAAGAGTTCATGTTTATTATCAGCCAGTAGGTGTTGTGGCTGCTTTAATACCATGGAACTTTCCAATTATTTTGGCTGCAAGAAAAATTTCAACAGCATTAGCAGCAGGTTGCTCTGTAATTTGTAAACCAGATGTAATTACACCTGGTGCAGTTATGGAATTAGTTAATATTTGTAAAGAAGCGGGAGTTCCTGATGGTGTGGTTAATTTATTATCTGGTGATCCTGCAGAAATTTCTAATGAATTATTAGAATCTGATATTATTAAAAAAGTATCAATTACTGGTTCAACAAGAGTTGGAAAATTAATATTAAAGAAAGCTGCAGATAAAGTTCAAAGAGTAACAATGGAACTTAGTGGTCATTCACCGTTCATAGTTTGTGATGATGTTGATATGAATAAAGTTGCAGACATTGCTATAACTGCAAAATTCAGAAACAATGGACAAGTTTGTATCTCTCCAAACAGATTTTATATCCAAGAAAATAAAAAAGATGAATTTCTTGGAGCTTTTATGGATAGAGCTAAGAAATTAAAAATTGGAAATGGTATGGATGAAGGAACTATCTTAGGTCCTTTAACAACTGCAAAAAGATTAGAGGAAATTGAAAAACTAGTTGAGACAACAAAAAATGAGGGAGCCGATGTTTTAATGGGAGGAAAAAGACCTTCGGGTTTTAACAAAGGTTATTTTTATGAGCCAACTGTTTTTGATAATGTAAAAGACGATTTTACGATTATGAGAGAAGAGCCATTTGGTCCTCTCGTACCCGTTCTTACGTTTAAAACATTTGATGAAGTTATTGAAAGAGCAAACAATAATGACCTTGGTTTATGCAGTTATTTGTATACAAATAACATGGATCAAGCCAACAGAGGTTCTGAAATGTTAGAGTCTGGTTGCGTTGCTGTTAATACTGGTGCAGTTGCTGTAGCAGAAGCTCCTTTCGGTGGTATCAAACAAACTGGTTATGGACGTGAAGGAGGATCAATGGCGATCAAAGATTATCTAAACGTTAAATACACCCACATGGCATTAAAGGTATAATAATGAGAAAAAATAAAATAAAACAAATGATGAAAGACGGTAAGCCCGTCATTAATGGTTGGTGCGCAATTCCAAGTACTGCATCTGCAGAAGCAATGGCACATCAAGGCTGGGATTCATTAACTATAGATATGCAGCATGGTTTAGTTGATTACAGTAATGCACTTCCAATGCTTCAAACAATTTCGACAACGGATGTCACTCCACTTGCTAGAGTTAATTGGAATGAGCCAGGACAAATAATGAAAATTTTAGATGCTGGTTGTTATGGAATTGTTTGTCCAATGGTAAGCAATAGAAAAGAAGCTGAAAATTTTGTTCAAGCATGTATGTACCCACCTGATGGTTACAGAAGCTTTGGTCCTGTTAGAGGATTAATTTATGGTGGTGCAGATTATGCAGATCACGCTAATGAAGAAATTCTTAAATTAGCAATGATAGAAACAAAAGAGTCTTTAGAAAATTTAGATGAGATAATGTCTACACCAGGTGTTGATGGTATTTATATTGGGCCTGCAGACTTAAGTTTAGCAATTGGAGAAAAGCCTGGATTTGATCGAGCTGAAACTACAAAAGCTTATTCTGAAATTTTGAGAATTCTAGAACATGCGAAGAAAAATAATATTTTTGCTGGAATTCACAATGGTACAACAGACTACGCAATGAAGATGATTGAAAAAGGTTTTGATTTTGTAACCATAGCTTCTGATTTAAGAGCTTTAAGTGCTGGTGCTAAAGCAACTGTTGATAAGATGAAAGGTTCTTTGTCTAAAAAAGACGACGACGCTACTTATTAATCAAGTTGATTTAAAAATTCTTCAAACTGATTTTTATCTAAATTAGAGGATTGTTTCCTACTTGGAAACTTTCCAGCCATAGAATCTTTTTTAAATGCTTTAAGAGCTTTAACTCTTTCAACTTTAATTTCATTTCTAAGTTTTAATAAGTTTCCATAAGCTTTAGAATGTCTTGGAGGATTTTCGGTATCACCACAAATATCTTCCATAAATAAATACATCACATCTGCATTTCTTCCAGATCCTAAAGAAACAGTAACAATATCTGTTCGTTTAGAAATTTCTCCCATCACATTTTCAGGTATCACTTCACACTCAGCAGAAAAAGCTCCTGCATCTTCTAATCTTTTAAATTTTTGAAATAACTCATAAGCTTCGTTTGCTGTTTTACCAACTGCTCGAAGTCCACCTATCCAAGTTGATTTTCTTGGAACTAATCCTAAGTGACCCATAACAGGCACATCTTCCTTTGCTAGCATTTCTACTATATCCATACTTCTTGGTGTCATCACTGCATCAGCACCATTTTCTAAAGCTTTGAACGCTCCACGCATAATATCATCTGCTGTAACAAATTCGTTCAAAACTAAAGCTGCGGTTAAAAAAAGATTTTTGGACCCTTCCCTAACTGGAATAACATTTTTAGCGTTAGCAATAATCATGTCAAAGCCAGCTTTTTCTGCAGCAGCAGCCTCATCAACAGTATTCGCGGTAACTTGAGTAAATTTTCTTTTTCCTTTTGCCGCTTTTAAATCACCTACTGTAGTTGATCTTTTGGCTGGTTTAGCAGCCCATGTATATACATTCTTCATTAAATACCTTTATAAAGAACGTCTCTTCGATCAATAAATTCCTCAAAAGTCTTAATGGTAACAACTGATGGTAAAATAAAAATTGATCTTTTGTCCTTTTCGTTTCTAATAATTCTAAAATAACCTTTTTTTATCGCTGTATCGATATAAACATTAGAAGTTAGATAAGATTTCTCTATAACTCTTAGTAGTTCATTTTTTGTAATAGATTTATTTTTATAATAAGCAAGCATTACCATGTGCAGCATAATCCAATGTTGAGGTGTCAGAGAAAACCAATTTAATAAATCATTTGCTAACCTTCCCTCAAAATCCCCAAGTGAAATTTCAGCTAAGGTAATTCTTTTCTGAGTTGATTTTGAAATTTTTTTCTGTTCTTCAAAATTTTTTGGATACTTGAACTGTCTTTTCATTTAAATAAACTTAAACTTATTAAGTTTTCTATTCAATACTATTTTTACTTTGTAGTTCTTTATAAATGTTATTCACTCTATGCACTTCTGAAGCTGTATTAAAATATCCTTCATATTCTATTTCATCTGGTGTTACATCAAAATGGTAATGACCAGCATCTTTATCGTCTTCATAAGAATGAAAATGTGTATGTTCACCAGACTCTCTTAAATTCAATTCTCCTCCTGTAGGATCTCCAGTCCAAAGTACTGTATAACACTGCAATTTTGGACCAACAGGTTCGTAAAATTGAAGAAAATCTTTTACACACTTCATTTGTTTTGGATCATAGTATTCATGTTTAATATCTTTATAATCTGGTTGAACATGCGATCTTACTTTTCCTTCTAAAATTCTAAACACACCTGCGATCGCAATGTGTTCATTTTCTTTGAGATTTAAATTATTTGATAAAGAAGACCTCATTGCTTGCGGTAGCGAACCTTGATCTCCTGATCTTCCTTTAATTTTTATTTTAATCACTTTTCCTTGTTTGCCATCTGTATAATAAATATTTCCAAGTCCACCGTGTTTTCTTGCACTATATTTTTCAACTATACATTTTTTATCAGGACTTACTCTTGCAATTATAGATCTAGACTCGTCAGTACTTAAATTTTCATTAATTACTAATTCTCCGCAGTGACCATCCAAACACGACATTGCACCAGATCCAGCACCTAAAGCATAAGATTTTTCTGATCCAATCATTTTAGAAATTTCTTGGTAATCAAATTCAGCACCGATAAAATTAGGATCATGCATGTATGGCTCACCACCAACATCGATAATTTTTTGATTGCCACTTATCCCTTCAGATGGACAATCCCATTCACGAAGATTAGGACAATCTACAACTTCTACTTCAACATTTTTAAAATTTTCTGAGAGACCTTTTTTTAATGCACTCGCTATATCTTCAAGTGAATGATTTGTGAAAGTTCCTTTTTCTATTTTTAATTGCATGATGTTAATAAGCTATAATTTATTTTGCATATTGTCTATAGATAATATATATAATTTCTATACATAAATAATTTTAAAAAGGTAACGATGATAAATAAAGATTTAAAAGTAGCCGTATTAGGCGCAGGTGCAATGGGATGTCTGTTTGGAGGATTACTAGCTGAAAAAGGTTTAAATGTAACTTTAATTGACGTTTGGAAAGAGCATGTTGATGCAATTAATAAAGATGGTTTGAAAATGGATGGTCACGGTGGTGATCGTATAATTAAAGTTAATGCTACTTCAGATCCATCATCGTTAGATAAGATGGATGCAGTGATTGTTATGTGTAAAGCAACTGCATTAGAACCAGCGTTAAATAGCATTAAAAATATTATTGGTGAAAAAACAGTTTTCATGTCTTTTCAAAATGGAATTGGTCATGAAGCAATAATTCAAAGTATCGTTGGAAATGAAAAAGTAATCGGTGGAACAACAACACAAGCTTCTAATATTTTAGGACCAGGTCATATAATGAACCATGGCGCATTGCCTTCATGGATTGGTGAATATGAAGGAGGAATAACGGAAAGAATTACAGAAATAGCTGATACTTTTACTGCACATAATTTAGAAATGATTGCAGCTGAAGATGTTAAAAAAAGAAAATGGATGAAGCTTTTTGCTCTAACAGCGATTGGTCCTCTTTCAGCTATATTTGACCTACATCACACCGATCTTTACGTAAATAATAAGGCTAATGATGTTTCAAGAGGGCTTGGTAAAGAAATCATTTTAGAGACAAGAGAAGTAGCACTTGCTGATGGAGTTAATGTTTCTGAAGATGAGTGTCTATTTATGTTCAATAAAATTGTAGATTCTATGCAAACTAACAAATCTTCAATGGCTTTTGATGTTCAATACAAAAGAAAAACAGAAATTGATTTTATAAGTGGTGCTGTTTCTAAAATTGGAAAAAAACATGGAGTAAAAACACCTTTAAATGACCTGATGTATAAAATGATCAAGGTTAAAGAAGGTATGTATAGTTAATGCTTAAAATTAATCGATTAAAAAAAATTAAAAGTAATTTTCCTGTACTAGTTGGAGATAAAGTCGTTGAGAAAAATACTTGCAATTTATTAATTGATGAAATTAGTAAATCTAAAGCTTTTGATGACATGATAATGGGTGGTCGAAGCAGAATTAATAAAGGCTCAAAAAATTTTAATAACTATATTAAATCTTCAAATAATTCTGCAAAACTCTTCAAACTTTTTAATAGCAAGGCATTTTATAAAAAAATTGAAACTCTTTTTTCTAAAAATTTTAAAGATGGATCTTGGACAAACACTCACAAACCAAAAATATTTAATCAAAAAAAATTTACTATTAAAAAGAAATTAAATTCAAGTGAATTAAAAAAATTATTAGGAAACAATTACACTAACCCAAAAGTTAATTTAGATATTGATTTTTCGGTTTCTAAAGGAGGATACAGACTACGTCCTCATAGAGATGATATTACGAGATTGTATAATTTCTTAATTTATCTAACAGATATTCCAAAGAAAAATGGAGGATCACTTACAATTTATAGAAAAAAATCAAAGAAAAATTTAAGAAAAAGTTTCAGGCGATTTCCAAAAATGAGTGAATTAGAAATAGTAAAAGCATTTACTCCAAAGAAAGGAACTGTGGTATTTTTTCAATCTACACCAAATTCTTATCATGGAGTTAAACGTTTTATAGAAAAAAACTGTCCAAAAAGATTTTTTATTTATGGAAGTTACGCACTCAATAAGCCAGTTATTTGGAATTATAAAGGAACAGCTTACTATCCACACATCATCAGTACGAAGAAAAAAATGTTAACTTCTTTTCATGATGCAAATTATTTAACAACTGCTCCTAAGAATTGATATTGTTAAAAATTTCTACTAGGTTCTATTAATGCCAAATAATCTAAAAAAGAAATTATTTGAACAAGGATATTTAAAAGTAAAAAATGTTCTTAACTATCAAAGAGATTTAAAGCCAATCCTTAATGACATGGAATTTGTAATGGATTGTTTGATCCAAAAATTTGCAAAAAAAAAGGATGTAAAAAAAGTTCTTAATTTAGATTTTAAAAAAAAATATTCTTATATATCGAAATTAAAAATTGATGATTTAGATCAATATTTTAATACTAGATTGCCAAGAGATCACGTTAAGAAAGATAGTGATTACTTTGCTACTCAATCTTTATGGAATTTAATTACTAATAAAAATATTTTAGATGTTGTTGAAAAAATTTTGGGAAAAGAAATCATGTCTAATCCAGTACAAAATACTAGAATTAAACAACCTGAAAAAAAATTACCAAAAGGTTCAATTTTAGACGGTTTAAGTGGAAGAACACCTTGGCATCAGGATGCTGCAGTTCTAAGTCCTAAAGGGCAAAAATTGACTGACATGGTTACTGTATGGATACCTTTTACAAAAACTACAAAAAAAAATGGGTGCATGATTACTGTTAAGAAAATTAATAAAATGGGATTATTAAATCATATTGCTGGTTATAGAGGCCAAGTAGAAATTAAAGACAGTAAATTACTGGATAAAATGCAGCATATTCACTTAGAGGCAGACGTTGGAGATGTAATTCTTTTGCATAAACATTCAATTCACTGCTCCTTACCTAATAGATCAAATGATTTTAGAATAAGTGCAGACCTTAGATACAATGTAGCTGGTCAACCTTCTGGGAGAGATCCACTTCCAAATTTCTATGTAAGAAGCAAAAATAAAAAAAATCTTAAAATTCAGAATTTTAAACAATGGTTAGCTCTTTGGGAAAAAGCAAAAGAAAAATGTATTCCACGCAAATATGCCTTTAAATATCCTTTGCCAACGTTTAAGAATAGTAAAAAAGATCTTTCAAAATTATTATAAAAATTAACAAATGAATTCAGTAACTACCCGTGTCTACTCGGTAGACTTTTTTTTAGCAATTCTTGGTTATTCCTTATTTGTTATCATGGACTCTATAGCAAAAGAATTGACAAATTATTATCATGTAACACAAATAATATTTATTAATTCTTTATCGGCATTACTGCCAATTTTACTTTACACGCAAGTTAGAAATTCTTGGAAAAAAATTAAGACTAAAAACTTTTTTGTACATTTGGTTAGAGCAATAACTTTAATAATTTCAATGGGATTATTTTTTCTTTGTATAAATAAACTTCCACTGACAACCATGTATAGCATAATCTTCTTTACACCCTTTGTATTAACAATTGGTTCTGTAATTTTTCTAAAAGAAAAAGTAAGTTGGAGAAGATATACGGCAATATTAGTAGGTTTTATTGGAACAATAATTGCAATCGATCCTTTTGGAAGAGAAATTAATAACTATGTATTATTGGCATTATTAATACCAATTTTTGGGTCTGTGGGTCATTTGTTGGTTAAAAAATATGGTCAATCAGAGAGTGTGTATTCATTTTTAATAATTGGAAAGTTAATCTTAATTGTTATTTCAGGTGTGATTACATTTGAGCTTTATATACCAATGACTAAAACAGATTTTTTCTTAAATTTTAACGCAGGTTTATTAAGAGGAATGGGAATGATTTTTATTATAAATTCTGCTCGACATCTTCCTGCTTCAATATTTGCGAACACACAATATGTTCAATTATTAATTGGTGCATTGATCGGTTTTTATATTTTTAATGAAATCCCTACTTGGAATATTTATTTAGGAAATGTTTTTATAATTGGTGCTGGAATTTATATCGTTTTAAGAGAGATAAAACTTTCTAGAAATATTGTTTCAAATTCAATAAGGCCAACAACTATTTCAATTAAAAAGTAAGTTATTCAATTTAAGTTAAAAATATATATAAGTAAGTATGGCTAAAATATTAATAACAGAGTTTATTAATCAAGACAGTTTGAACAATCTAAACAGGAGTTTTGAAATCAAATTTGATGAAAAGCTTTGGGAAAAAAAAGATGAGCTTAAAGAAATTATTAAAGATTATGATGGTTTAATTGTCAGAAATAAAACTCAAGTAAATAAAGATATTTTATCTAACGCTAATAATTTAAAATTTATAGGAAGATTAGGTGTTGGTTTAGACAACATTGATACTGAATTTTGTAAAACCAAAAATATTCATGTCCAACCTGCAACCGGCATGAACGCAGACTCTGTAGCTGAGTATGTGATTTCATCTTCTATGTCTTTAATAAAAAAAATTCCTATGTTTCATAATGGAACGGTCAAAGGTGATTGGCCTAGAACAACTATTAAATCTGCTGAAATAAATGGAAAGTGTATTGGAATAGTAGGTTTTGGTACTATCGGCAGAAAAGTTGCTGACTATAGTTTGAAAAATGGACTAAATGTTTTGGCTTATGATCCTTATATTAAAAAATTAGAAGATAATGAAAAAAATTATAAATTATCTACATTAGAAGATGTATTTAAAAATGCAGATATTATTTCTTTACATTTACCTTTAACAGAAAATACTAAAAATTTAATCAACAAGACTTCATTTTCTAAAATGCAAAAACAGCCAATTATAATCAATACTTCTAGAGGTAGTGTTGTAAATGAGAATGATCTTATAAATGCTTATGATCAAAATCTAATTTCAGGATTTGCATTAGATGTATTTGAAAATGAACCTATTAAAAAAGATTTATACGAAAGAATAACATCTGAAATTAATTGTATTTTAACTCCTCATATTTCAGGCGTCACTACAGAGTCAAATATAAGAGTTAGTAATTTTATAGTTAAAAAGGCGATTGATTTTTTTAAGTAATTATCTCGTTTAACTTAACCACTCTTCCAAGTTTAATTGATGTCTCAGCAGCTTCACCAACAGCAACTGCAATCAATCCATCACTCAAAGATACCTCTGGCTTTAATTTATTTTTTACTGCATTTATAAAGGCTAAATGTTCATAATAAGTTGAACCATGATGATGTCCTGCTTCAAGTATTTTTGGATCTACACTAACACTTTCTTGTTTAATTTTTCCATCTCTCATACCAATTCTTACATCAGAAGTAGTTTTCCCAGACTCGTTTGAAGGAACTGAAGTTTCAATTTTACCAATATTTCCTGTTGCGGTTAACTCTTCTTGCATTTCAGAATTTTCAGCAAACATACAGAGCTCAAGCATACTTCTTGATCCGTTCTCAAAATTAACAATTACGTAAGCATTATCAATAATATCTGGTTTTTTCCCATCATATTCCTCATCTAAATGATTTACATCTTGTCCCCCACTCGCATAAACACTTACGGGCTCACTCTTAACAATAAAACGCATCAAATCAAAAAAATGACAACACTTTTCAACTAAAGTTCCTCCAGTATTTTTTTCAAATCTGTTCCAGTCATTTACTTTTTTTAGGAAAGGAAATCTGTGCTCTCTTATTGTTAATGTTTTTAGATCACCAATTGTTTTGTTGTGAATTTCTTTAATAAATTTTGAAACAGGAGGCATGTACCTATATTCCATTGCAGTCCAAAATACTGATGGATAATCTTTAGTAAGTTTTTCTATTTCTAAACAATCTTTTGTCTTAGTACACAAAGGTTTTTCAACCAATATGTGTTTCTTAGTTTGAATTACATCTTTTAAAATTTGAATATGAGTAAAATTAGGAGATGAGATTATATATACATCGACTAAATTTTCTTTAATCAAATCTTGATGATTTTTAAAGCAAACAACTTCTGATTTAAGTAATTCTTGACACTGTTTCAAAGACTCTTCGTGAGGATCTGAAAGAGCAACTACCTCGGCTTCATCTATTAGAGATAAATTTAAAATATGTTCTCGAGCCATTGTGCCAGCTCCAATTATTCCATATTTAATTTTTTCCATATTTATTATCTATCAGTTTAATTAAATAAATTTAATCAATTGTTAATCCACTTGGTACTTTTTCTGGTTTACCGAGCGGTCTTTGATTTCCACTTTTTCCAGTTAGAGATTGTAAAAAAGAGACTAATTGATCAATTTCTTTTTCACTTAAATCTATTGGCTTGATATCTATACTTGAAATAATTCTATCCTGTTCTCTTTTGTCAGAAAAAGTCACAAAATCTATTTGTTCTAACCATGGAGCCTTTGGTAAATTTGCATATTGAGGTTTCCAATTTTTATTCATAGTTACTGGATTTAAATGATGTTTAATTATACCCTTAAGTGTTGGATAAGCACCATTATGACCATAAGGTGCCGTTAAAGAAACATTTCTTAGAGCGGGTGTTTTAAATTTATACATGTCATACACATCATCTGTTTCAACCATTCTTCCAACATCACGTGCATAAGGATCAAATGGTCTGGTTCTGCCTGGTCCAAATTGTGGAATACCTATTGAGTGAAATTTTTGATCAGACAATAAAGACCCTGAATGACATGAGCTACAATTAGCTTTGCCATAAAATAAATTCATACCTGCAATCTGATTTTGATTTAAAGCCAATTTATTTCCGTTTAAATATTCATCAAATGGAGAGTCAAAAGATGTCCATTCATGAATTTCAAAAGCCGCAATTGAGTTTACTATATGTGTAATATTTATGTCTAAAGCATTATCAACATCATCAAAAGCATGTTTAAACATCTCAACATATTCAGGAACCCCTCTTATTCTATGAGCGATTACAGGCCAGACTCTATCAATTCTCATACTATCTTTACCAACTTTTGAAACCAATCCTATAATTTCATTTTCACCTGGATTTCCAGCCATTTCGAATTGTCTTGTCATTGGAAATAAAGCTTGTACTGCTACTATATTATCAAGACCTTTTGGAAGCAGTTCTTGTGCTGGGGTATTAAAACCATTTCCAAATATATCAGATTTAGTCACTCTTCCATCGTGAAGTAATGTGGTAATATCTTTAAATCCTAAATTCCATAATGCTAAAGCATTTCTTGGAATACGTTTTTTAATTTTATCATCCCCTGATCCAGCTGTTCTTTCTAATCCAATACCATGTCCTCCTTCACCAATTCCCAATGAAAGTCCATCAGAACCTCCTAGATCATGGCTATGACAAGTTGCACAAGCAATATTACGATTGGCAGATAAAATTTTATCATGAAATAAAAGTCTTCCTATTTTAACCTTTTCCATATCAACTTTATGAAAATCATTACCTGTTAAAGGTTTTGGTAATTCAATTGAATATGTTTTGTTTGCTGAAATTAAAAATGGAATTATAAATATTAATATTTTTATATGTTGAGATACTTTTTTATAATTTTTTTTATTCCATCTATAGTTTTTGCAGAAATTGAAAATGCTAGAGATTTGATGGAAGCTGGAAAATTTCAAGAAGCTATGGAAGAGCTGATGCCAGCTGCCAGATCTGGGAACGCTGATGCTGAAGAGCTTATTGGAATAATGTATGCAATGGGTCTTGGAGTTGAGCAAGACGATGTTAGAGCTTTTGAATGGTATCTTAGATCTTCGATGAAAGGTCATCCCGGTGCTCAATCGGGTGTTGGATGGTATTATGAAATCGGTAGAGGACTTCCTGCTCCTGATCTTGTTAGAGCTTACATGTGGTATGGTTTGTCTGCTATTGGAGGTGATCCTGATGCTGCGATTTCTCAAGAAGAAGTTATTAAAAAAATGACACCTGAACAAATTGAAAAAGCACATATACTTATCAAAGATTACAAAGCTTGGATTTATCCGTTTAGGTAATGAGGCGAATAATTAAATCCGCCCCATTATTAAATTAAGATTATAAGTCTTTGTCGTATGCACTTGATGCTTTTTTCTCAGCATCAGCAACTGCACTTGTTAAAGCGTCAAAGATTTGTCCTCCACCTTTAACATTTGACTTAAACCAATCATAAACTGGACTAGCAGCTTTTTTGAAGCTAGCTTTTTGTGCTGGAGTTGGAACATATAAATCTCCACCGCCTGCTACAAAGTCTTCATAAGCTTTGATTGATTTTCTTTTTGGAGATGCAAATGTAGCTTGTTGCAATGCATAAAATCCATCCGTAATAACTTTCTTAAGTTCTTTTGGCATAGATTGATATTTTGCATTGTTCATCCACCAAAGTGCTCCCATGTACGCATGACCATCTAAAGTAACATATTTTAGACCTGCATCTGGAAACTTCATGTTCATAATGTCAGTTATTCCATTTTTAGAACCTTCAACTACACCTGTTTGAAAAGATGTAAATAATTCTGGCCATGGAATAGGAGTTGGTGATGCACCTAAAGCTCTTACAAGCTCTTGAGGTAAGTCAGCTACAACAGTTCTAATTTTTAGACCTTTCATGTCTGATGGTTCTGCAACTCTTCTTTTAGTGTTAGCAAAATTTCTCCATCCACCAGTGTTTCCGATAGTCATTAATCTTATTGTATCGCCTGAATCTTTTAAAGCCATTTGTCTCATAGTTCTTACAAAATCACCTTGCATAACATCTTCAGCAATTCTGTCGTCTGCCATTAGATATGGTAAATCTAAAACTTGAACATATGGGAATACACCAGCTGCTCCTCCAGAAGTAGAAATGTAAACGTCGATGCTTCCATCAGAAACACCTTGTAAACATTCTGCTCCTTTAGAACATAATTGTGTACCTACAAAAAGTTCTACAGATATTTTTCCATTTGATGCTGCTTCTACATAGTTTTTAAATACTACTGCACCATCATAGTCTTCATCTTGATCATTAGAGTTCATTGTCATTCTTAAATTGTAATCAGCAGCTGAAACAGAAGCTGTAAAACTAATTAAGAATAATAATGAAAAAAATGATTTAATTAATTTACTCATAATTATTTCCCTCTTATTAAATATATATTTAAGTATAGAAAATATACATAAATTGCACCTTTGTGTCTATTGTCTAAAAATTAAAATTATTTTGCAAAACCTGTAAGTAAAGGTATGGTCATTGAGATTGATGGAAAGTAAGTAATTAAAAATATCACAATTGCTTCTACTGCTAAAAATGGCAATATAGCTTTTGATATAGTTTCAACTCTTTCACCAGAAACTGAGGATGCAACAAATAAAACTAAACCCATTGGTGGTGTTGCTAAACCAACAGTTAAGTTAACTGACATAATAATTGCAAAATGAACTGGATGTACACCTAATTCTACAAACACTGGTCCTAGTATTGGTCCTAAAATAATTATTGCAGGACCTGCATCTAAAAACATTCCAACAACAAATAGTAAAATATTAATAAGAAATAATAATATATAAGGATTATCAGTTAATCCCAAAACAAACTCAGCAAGATATTCTGGTGCATGAGATAAACTAACAACTGTTTTAAAAGCCATTGCAGCACCAACCAAAAGTAATACTACAGATGAAACCATTGCAGCTTTTGTCATAACCTTTGGTACGTCTTTCCACTCTAAAGATTTTAAAACAAACAAACCAATAAACATTGCGTAAGCAGCTGCAACTGCAGATGCTTCAGTTGGAGTAAAAATTCCTCCAAGTATACCTCCTAAAATTATAACAGGAGTCATTAATGGGAAAAAAGCTTTCAAAGAAGCTTTTCCTCTTTGTCTCCATGTTGTCTTTTTTGTTACGGCAGGAAAATTATATCTTTTAGCCATAAACTTGATTGTAACCATCAAACTAACACCAACTAAAATTCCAGGAATAATACCTGCTAGGAATAAGGCAGCTACACTCTCTCCCATAACGTATGCATAAATAATCATTATTCCTGAAGGTGGAATAATTGGACCAATTACTGAACTCGCTGCGGTAATTGCTGCTGAAAATTTTTTAGTATACCCTTGCTTCTCCATTGCAGGGATTAACATTGAACCAATTGCAGAAGTATCTGCAACTGCAGATCCAGATAGGCCAGCAAAGAGCATTGAAGTTAAAACATTAACATGTGCCAAGCCACCCTTTAAATGCCCCATCATCGCCTGGCTAAATTCTACTAATCTTTGAGTAATTCCTCCCCTATTCATTAGCTCACCAGCTAACATAAAAAAAGGAATTGCCATTAAAGGAAAGCTATCAATACCATTGTAAATATTTCTATAAAGCATTGCTCCATCTCTAGATTGATCATTCAGCCAAAGTAAAATTCCAGGAGCAGCCAACAATCCAAAAAATACTGGTAATCCAATTAACAAAAATAATAAAAATAAAGGGAGAAACCAAATTAACATTATTGTGTCTCCAATTTTTGTTTATCTAAATCATCAGGTAATTCTAATTTTGTAAAATTACTTAAAAAATTTCTTAAAATTAACTCTATGTTTACTGAAATCAAAAAAACAATTCCAACAGGTAACGACATATACATCCAGGCTAATTTTATTGGCTCTGCTTTGCCGCCAATTAAATTAAATGGAATTTTGATTGAAGCTGAATTAAATATCCATCCAGCATTAATGTGTTTCAAACCTAATTCAAGTCCAATGATCAAAACTAATAAAGATATGATCAATAAAAATAAAGTTAAAAAAGTTGATATGATTTTAGGTAAAAATCTTTCCAGCATATCAATTGAGACAAAACCACCCCATCTATAAGCTGAAGGAGCAATTAACCCTGTCATCCATAACATTAAAAATCTCGCAACTTCATCAGGCCAAGGTAATGCGTTGTTGAGAACATATCTAAAGAAAACCTGGATCATAATTACGACAACCATTAAAAAAATTGCGATCCATGCAAATTGTCTTCCAATTCTTAGAAAAAAAGTATTTATCTTTTCAAGAAAGTTAAAAATGTAAAGTAGAGTTTTTATAGTTAAATTCACAACTAAATTTATTTTAATAAGAAAATAATTACAACTTTTTAAAAAACTATTTTACTTTGTTAGATATTTTTCGTATTAGAAAAGCCTTCAACAGAAAAGCTTAAATAAAATTATGAGTAATAAAAAGAAAATTCTAATTATCCAAAAAGTTCATGATAAAGGCATGGAATTAATTAATAACCATCCAGATTTTGATGTAGAGGTAACAGACGATGTTTCAGTAGAAAACTTAAAGGCTAAAATAAAAGATTGTGATGGTGCTTCAATAAGAATAGCAAAACTACCAGGTGAGGTAATTAACGAAGCCAAAAATCTTAAAGTAATATCTAGACATGGAGTTGGCTACGATAATATTGATTTAAAAACAGCTAAAGAAAGAGATATAAAAATTGCTATTACAGCTAATGCAAATGCAGTTACAGTTGCAGAGCATGTTATGTTTGTCTTGCTAAATATTGCAAAAAGAAGAGAGCTTTATCATACAACGGTTAAAGAAGGTAATTTTAAGGATAGAAATAAATTACCCAAAACTATTGAAGTATGGAAAAAAAATTTCCTAATTATGGGATTTGGTAGAATAGGTAAAGCACTTATTAAAAGATGTTTGGGATTTGAAATGAATGTGTTCGTCTATGATCCATTTGTAGATAAAGATACAATAGAGAAGCTTGGTGGAAAAAAAGTTGATAATCTTGAAGAGGCAGTAAAAACAATGGATGTAATATCTTTACATATGCCTTTAACAGAAAAAACAGAAAATCTTATTAATTATGATTTACTTAAAACGATGAAGAAAAACTGCATCATCATTAATGCTGCAAGAGGTGGAATTATTCATGAGGAAGATCTTGATAAGGCTTTAAATGAAGATTTAATATTTGGAGCAGGAATTGATGTATTCAAACAAGAGCCACCAGAAAATGATAATCCTCTTTTAAAGAATGAAAAAGTTTATTTAAGTCCACATACAGCAGCATTTACTGATGAATGTATGACAAGAATGGGTGTAGAAACAATTCAAAATATAATTGATTATTTCGATGATACTTTAGAAAAATCAAAAATTGTAAGACTGTAGTAAGAAATTAATCTTAAAGTTTAAGTTTATTTTTATTGAAAGTTAACTTTTATAAATCTCAATACCACTAAGATTTAAAGTTTCAGTTAAATACTTGTAACCTATTTTTGCATATTCAAATGGATTTGCTTTTGCAGGATCTTGTTCTGCCTCTACTACTAACCATCCAGAATAATTTTTTTCTTTCAACACATCAAATAAAGGCTTGTAATCAATACATCCATCGCCTGGAACTGTAAATGCACCTTCTAAAAATGCTCCTCTAAAACTTAAGTCTTCTTTTAAAGATTTTTCTAAAACATTTTTTCTAATGTCCTTACAATGCATATGAATTAATCTTTCGCTAAAGTCGTTTAATATTTTTAATGAGTCTCCCTGAGCAAACAACATATGACCAGTATCTAATGTTAGTTTTACACTATCATGAGTGTTTTCAAGTAATCTTACTGTATCTTCTTCTGTCTCTATTACGGTTCCCATATGATGGTGATAAGCAAGCGGCATACCTTCGTCTTCAAGATATTTTCCCATTTCAGAAATTTTTTCATAATATTTTTTAGATTCTTCGAGATCCATTTGAGGTCTAGTAGATAGTTTTCGATTTGGATCTCCTTGAATTGAGCCAGACACTTCAGCAAAAACCATACATGGTGAATTACAATCTTTAAAAAGTTTTAGTTGATCTTGAATGAGATTTTTTTCTTCATCAACACTATTTGTTCTTAAATTAGCTCCATACCAACCTGAGCATAGATTAAGATTAAATTTGGTAAGTTTTGGAATTAATTCTTCTGATTTTTTTGGAAATTTACCACCAGATTCAATTCCAATAAATCCTGCCTGACTAGCTTCAGATAAACATTGTTCTAAAGAAGTATCACCACCCAATTCTGGCATATCATCGTTACTCCAAGCAATTGGTGCTATTCCTAATTTTACTGACATATTAATTATTTAAAAAGTTAAATTTATTTTTAAATTATGATGTTTTGTGCATCAAGAAAATTATAATTTAATTTGATGTTTAATTCATCATTAAAAAATGTTTCTTGATTTTATTTTTTAATTCTGTTCTATATTCTTATGCTTAACTTTTCTTTAATGGGAGCAGGACGAATTGGAAAAATGCATGCTAAATTTATTGCAGCACATCCGAATGCAAAATTAAAATATATATATGATGTTAATTCAGAATTTGCTAAAGAAGTATCAAAATCAACAGGATGTTCAATTACATCTTCACCTGAAGAAGCAATAAATTCAGATGATGTAGATGCAGTTCTTATAGCTTCAGCTACACCAACACACACTCAATTTATCACAATGGCTGCAAAAGCAGGAAAAGCAATTTTCTGTGAAAAGCCAATTGATTTAGATATCAATAAAGTAAATGAATGCATGGAAAATATAAAGGGAACAAACGTTCCTATTCAAATCGGCTTTAATAGAAGATTTGATGCAAGTCATGCAAAAGCTCAACAAGCAAGAGTAAAAAAAGAAATTGGTGAATTAGAAATGGTTGTTATTACAAGTAGAGATCCTGAGCCCCCAGGGATTGACTATCTAAAAGCTGCAGGAGGATTTTTTAGAGATACAACTATACATGATTTCGATTTAACTAGATTTATTTTAGGGGATGATCCTGTAGTTCAGATATCTGCATTTGGAGGTGCTTTGTTTGATAAAAATTCACAGAAAGAAAAAGATCTAGATACAGCAATGTTTATTCTAAAATCAAAAAAAGGAGTTTTAATCCATATTAATAACTCTCGAAGAGCAGTTTATGGATATGACCAAAGAGTAGAAGTGTTTGGAAGTAAAGGTATGGTAATTTCAAACAATCAAACCCCAACTTCTTTAGAAAGATACACAAGTACATCTACAAATGAAAAAGAACCCATACATTTCTTTTTTATTGAAAGATATGAGCAAGCTTACAGAGATCAATTTAATGAGTTTGTAAAATGTGTTGAAGATAAAACAAAACCATTAGTAGGATTTGAAGATGGTAGAAACGCTTTAATAATAGCTAATGCAGCATATGAATCATTTGAAAGTGGCAAAGTTGTAGATGTAAAATTCTAAAATGAGCATTCTTTCTTTAAATAATATAGAAAAAAATTTTGGAGCCATACAGGCTTTAACAGGGGTTAGTTTTGATATTAAAGAAGCTGAAACTGTAGGATTAATGGGTGATAATGGAGCAGGTAAATCTACACTACTAAAAATAATAGCTGGTAATTTTAAACCTTCAAATGGTGAAATAAAGTTTGAAAATAATACTGTGTCATTTGAAAAACCAATAGATGCAAGAAAATCTGGTATTGAGGTAGTTTATCAAGACTTAGCTCTTTGTAATCATTTAACTGCAGCATCTAATGTTTTTCTAGGTAGAGAGATACAAAAAGGTATTTGGCCATTTAAGTATTTGGATTATCCTGCAATGTTTAAAAAATCCTCTGAATTATTTGAGGAACTTAAATCCGAAACTCGACCAAAAGATTTAGTTATGCAAATGTCTGGTGGACAAAGACAGGCTGTGGCTATTGCAAGGACAAGACTTACAAATCCTAAATTAGTTTTAATGGATGAACCAACAGCAGCAATTAGTGTTAGGCAAGTTGCTGAAGTATTAGATCTTATAAAAAGATTAAAAGATCAAGGAATAGCAGTGATGTTAATTAGTCACAGAATGCCAGATATATTTGAAGTATGCGACAAGCTAGTAGTATTAAGACGAGGTGAAAAAGTTTGCGAAAAAAATATAAAAGATTCTTCTACAGAAGAAGCTACAGGCTTAATTACAGGAGCAATAAATAGAGTATGAGTTCAGTAAAATTTAATCAGGAAATAATCTCTAAGACTGAAAAAAATTTATTACAAAAACTTGTTTCTGAACAATCTTTTTGGGTAACAATAGCTTTATTTGGGATTTGTTTTATTATGTTTTTTGTAGAAGATGCTTTCTCTAGCAAAGATAATCTTTTTAATATTACACGAAACTTTTCTTTCATCGGAATAATGGCAATTGGAATGACATTTGTGATTATTACCGCTGGGATAGATTTGTCTGTAGGGTCAATAATGGGTGTTACAGGAGTTATATGTGGTTTATTTTTGGATGCTCAATTTTTACCTGAATGGTATTCCAAAGCCTCATATTTTGAAGGAGTTTATGTTTGGGTATCAATAATTTTAGCTTTACTTGCTGGTACATTAATTGGTGCAGTAAATGGATATCTAATTGCTTATGTTAAACTTTCTCCTTTTGTAGTCACTTTAGGAATGATGGCTGCTGCAAGAAGTTTAGCTTTAGTAGTCTCAAACAATAAAATGTTTTATGAATTTGGACCTAAAGATGAAATGTTTTATGAAATTGGAGGAGGTTCAATGCTAGGTCTTGCTAACGCAACTTGGTTATTAATATTTCTTACGATAGTTATGGGTTTAGTATTGAAATATACCTCATATGGCAAACATGTTTTTGCGGTTGGTAGTAATAAAAAAGCTGCTGAATTATCTGGAATTAATACGAGATGGATTGAAATGTCAGTCTACATGATCAGTGGACTATTTGCGGCAATTTCTGCTGTTATGATAGTTGGATGGATGGGCTCTGTAACTAATGCTTTAGGTTATACTTATGAATTAAGAGTTATTGCAGCAACAGTTATTGGTGGTGCTAACTTAATGGGTGGTGTTGGTGGTACTTTTGGAGCATTTATTGGTGCTGCATTAATGGAAACAATTAGAAACAGTCTTCTAATGGCTGGAATTGACCCTTATTGGCAAGGAACATTTTTAGGAATATTTATCGTAGGTGCAGTTTGGTTAGAAAAAGTTAAGAATAAAAAGAATTAGTTAATAAACTTTTTTATCCATACAATTATATCTATTGAAAATTAATATATCTGAAAAAAAAGAATTTTGATTATCTGGATTTTTCTCAAAATCTAAAATTTTATCAAATGCAACTTTGATTTCTAATTCAACATCGTGGCCTATAACAAAATCCATTTTATCATTTTCTAAAAGATTTTTAGAATTTTTATTTAGTTCATGACCTACAAATATAATATGATCTTTTACATTCATTTCACTAATTGCTTTAGCGACACCTAAATTTCCTCCAGCAATATTATAAATTCCTAAAGGTGGTCCATTTTCTTTAATATATTTTTTTACATATTTATAACTTTGTTCCGATGTATCTAAATTGAAAACACTTTCTTTGATTTTAAGATTTGGAAATTCTGATCTTAATACTTTTCTAAAACCCAGTTCTCTTTCCTGTTGACACCTATATGGCATACTCATGACCATCAAAATTGAACCTGATCTTTTACCAACATTTTTTCCAATTATACTTGCAGCAGTCGATCCGGCATTAGATTGATTGTTACCAATATAAGCTACTCTGTTCGAATTTGGAAAATCAGTTGTTAATGTAATCACAGGTTTTCCTTCACTCGCAATTTTACTTAGCTCGTTATTTATATTTTGGTCCTCTTGTGAAACTATAATCACTGCATCAAAATTTGAAGTTTCTCTTAAAATTTTAACAAATTGACTGGGTTTAAATTCTTTTGCAGGAATAAAATGTTTTATTAAATTAAACTTATAAATTTCATTATTAATATTATCTAAGCTCTCCTCAAGAGTCTTATTGTATGAAGGTCCTGATTGACAACAAATTAAAATATTTTTAGTTTGATTTGTATTATTTCCGTTTTGAAGGTTATTTAAAATTTTTATAATTTTATCTTTAGTTTTTTTACTCACCCCTTTTCTGTTATTTAAAACTCTATCTACAGTGGCTGTACCATATCCTGATTCCTCAGAAATTTTCTTAATAGAGACATTTTTCCAATGATTTTTCATATAAACATCGTAACATTAATTGATGTAAAATCAATCATTTGATGTATCACTTTTTAGTTGAATAACATCATTTTACTTGAAACGTAAAAACATTCTAAATAGTATCTGTTTATTAAATTAACTAACTAAGAGAGAGAGAAATATGAGAAAAACAATAATTGCAATGTTAGCATTTATTTTTGTATCAATTTCTGGAATTTCATATGCAGCTGATAAAGTTTTTGCATTAGTTCCAAAAGCTATGAACAACCCGTTTTTTGATTTAGCGAGAGATGGTTGTAAAGTTGCTGAGAAAGAAATTGGCGGGATAGAGTGTTTATACATTGGACCTGGAGAGCATACTGAACAAGAACAAGTGCAAATTGTTCAAGATTTAATTGCTAAAGGTGTTGATGGAATTGCTGTTGCATCTTCTAATGCGGCTGCAATGGCAAAAGCTGTTAAAGGAACAGATATTCCAATCATTACTTGGGACTCAGATCTTTTAACTAAAGATGCTGGTTTAAGAGCAGCTTATGTCGGAACAAAAAACTATGACATTGGTGTATACCTTGCTCAAATTGTTATGATGTTAAAACCTAACGGTGGTGAAATTTGTATACAATCTGGTGGTGCTGCAGCTGCAAACCACAATGAAAGAATGTCAGGTATAAGAGATACTATTGCTGGAAGAGCAGACTCAGGAACTTATCCTAGTGCGGCTCTTAAGGGTGAAAATGGATGGACTGAAGCTAGCGGATGTCCTCTGTACACGAACGATGATTTCCCTCTTTCTGTTCAACAAATGGAAGATATCTTTGCAAAACATCCAAACCTAACAGCATTTGTACCAACAGGCGGTTTCCCTCAATTCGTATCTAAAGCTTTCAGAAGAGTTGCTGAAAAGCATGCAGATAGAATTAGTTCTATGAAAACTGCTGTAGTAATTGCAGACACTCTTCCAATGCAAATGGAAGATTTAGATGCTGGAAGAACTCATGGTCAAGTAGGTCAACAGCCATATATGATGGGCTATAAAGCTATGTATGTTCTTAAAGACATAGTAGATGGTAAAGCATTAAAATTTGACAACCCATCACTAAAAGCAATCTATACAGGTCTTGATGTTTGTATGAAACCAAACATTGGATCTTGTATTGCAGGATAAAATCATTATTCTTCTTAAAAGTTTCTAAGCCCAATTTTATATTGGGCTTAGTTATCTGTATAACTTAAAATTTTATGACTAATAAATATATATCTGATCTAGCTAACCAGTTTAAAAATAAAATAATAATTGTAACAGGAAGTACTCAAGGTAGTGGAGCTGAGACAGCAAAATTGCTTGCAAGTAGAGGTGCTAAAGGCGTAACTATCTGTGGTAGAAATAGCGACAAAGGAAACAAAGTAAAATCTGAAATAGAAAGTATAGGTGCGGAATGCTTATACGTTCAAGCAGATTTAGAAAAACTTGAAGATTGTAAAAAAATAATTTCTGAGACTGATAAAAAATTTAATACTGTAGATAGTTTTATTAATGTTGCTGCTTTTACTGAGAGAGGAACAATTTTAAGTACAACAGAGGAAAATTATGACAAAAATTTTAATGTAAATGTGAAAGCTCCACTTTTTATGATGCAAGATGTTATAAAAATAATGATTAGGGATAAAAAAAAAGGAACTATTGCTCATATTTTATCAATGGCTGGATATAGTGGTATGCCTTTCTTAACTGCTTACAGCTCTTCTAAAGCAGCATTAGCTATAATGATTAAAAATGTTGCAAATTCAGTATCTGGGCACCAAATAAGAGTGAATGGTGTAAATTTAGGTTGGACAGATACGCCAGCAGAAACAGTAATTCAAAAAAAATTTCATAATGCAGATGATGACTGGTTAAAAAAAGCTGAAGCCAAAGTTCCATTTAAAAGATTAAACAAACCTTTGGATGTTGCTAAGATTTTAGCTTTCTTGTGCTCAGATGAGTCGGGTATTATGACTGGAAGTATTGTTGATTTTGATCAAACAGTTGCAGGATGGCATTCTTATTCAGCATATGACACTAAGATTTTAGATGAAAGCATTTTGGGAGAGTGAACCTAATTTATAATAACTTATGAAAGTTATTGATTCACATCAACATTTTTGGGATCCTTCAAGGGGTGATTATCATTGGATGCCAAAAGACAATCCAATATTAAATCAAAAATATGAAGTTAAAGATTTAATTCAAGTTTCTGACTCAATAGATTTACACAAAACTGTTTTAGTTCAAGCTGCAGCAACTAATGCAGAAACTGAATATATGTTAAATATTGCTGAAGGTTCTGATTTAGTTTGTGGAGTTATTGGTTGGGTGAATTTTGAAGACCAAAATCAATTAGAACAATTAAAAATTTTCTCAAAACATTCTAAATTTCTTGGAGTAAGACCTATGATACAAGATATTCCAGATGAAAATTGGGTTTTAAATAAAAATTTTGATACTTTTTTTAAAAATATAATTAATTTAGATTTAAGCTTTGATGCACTAGGATTTCCAGTGCACTTAGAAAATTTTTACAAAATTGCTACAAAATATCCTTCTCTAAGATTTATCATAGATCATTTAATGAAACCAAAAATCTGTAATAATAAACAAGAAGAATTTATTCATTGGCAAAAAGGTATGAACAAATTATCTAAGCTAGAAAATGTATATTGTAAATTTTCTGGTATGGTCACAGAAGCCTGCGAAAATTGGACTGAGCAAGATCTAAAACCATATGTAGATGAGATATTAAATCTATTTACTGATAAAAAAATTTTGTGGGGATCTGATTGGCCTGTCTGTAACTTAAGAACAAATTATTCAGGATGGTATAATGCAGCAACAAATTTACTTAAAGATTTAAGTATAGATGAAAAACAAAACATCTTTTATAATAATGCAAAAAAGTTTTATAAACTTAAAATATAATTTATGAAAAAAAATAAAATCAAAAATACTGGTGTTGAAGTCACTGAATTGAGTTTTGGAACCTCCTCTTTAGGTAGTATGCCAGATACTTACGGTTATGAAGTACCTGAACAAAGAGCTCAGGAAATGTTAAAAAGATTTTTTCAAGGTCCAGTAAATGTGCTTGATACCTCAAGAAACTATGCAATGGGAGAAAGTGAAAAAAGAATTGGTAAAGCAATAAAAGAAAATGGTGGTTGGCCAGAAAATTTTGTCTTATCAACTAAAATCGATAGAAATATGGATACTCTAGTTCTTGATAAAAAAAGAACAAGAGAATCTATTGAAGAAAGTTTAAAAACTTTAAATGTAGACTCTGTTGATATTTTATTTCTCCATGATCCAGAGTACGTAAAAGATATAAATGATGTAACTAAAAAAGATGGGGCATTAGATGAATTGTTTAAAATTAAAGAAGAAGGTTTGGCAAAAGCAGTTGGTTTAGCTATGGGAAGAATAGATATTATGTTCCCTATCTTAAGAAAGTGGGACTTTGATGTCATAATAAATCACAACAGATACACTTTGTTGAATAGAGAAGCAGATGAAATGTACAGTTATGCTCATAGTAAAAATATATCTATTTTCAACGCTGCTCCTTACGCAGGTGGTGTTTTAGCAAAAGGACCAAGTAACTTTAAAAAAATAACTTATCAAGATGCTTCTGAAGAAAAACTTGCACCAGCAAGAGAAATAGAAAAAGTTTGTAAAAAATATAATGTTGAAATGGGTGCTGCAGCTTTACAGTTTTCAATGAAAGATAAAAGAATTACTTCTACTATTTGTGGAGTTACTAGTGTTAACAGTATTGAAAAAACTCTTGCTTGGGCTGAAACAGATATACCGGAAGAATTTTGGGATGAAGTTTTGAAACTGCCTTATTCTACTAAAGATCCAGAGTCTGAGAGAATATTCACACCAGGTTAAATTATAAAAAGTTAAAATATCTATAAACTTTATACTTAATTAGAATTAAGTTCATAAAGAGTTGGAAACATTTTACCGTTTAAATTATCTCCATTTTTATATCCATTGGCTTCCATTATAGCTCTTTCTTCTCTAGCCCAATCACCTCTATAAATTATTTTTGAATTTTCTTTTGCCATTCTAAGTGTAAATCTATTTATATCTGATTTTGGAGTAGTTTCGTGCAAAGCTCCATGCAAAGTCCGAATATCAAAATATACGCAATCTCCTACTTCTAAATCCCATTCTAAAAACTCATAACTTTCTTTATTAGAAATTATATCTGGAGTTAATTCATACTTAACACCATTAACAACCCCTTCCGTTCCATCAACTTTATGACCGTCTTTAAAACGAGTTCTTAGAAATAATTTATTCCACAAATGAGATCCTTTTATCCAGGCTATAGAGTCTTCTTTTCTTACTGGCTCAAGAGGTATCCACAAAACACACATTGAACCTTCAAAATCAAAGTAAGAAATATCATGATGAAATGGTGGCTTAGATTTAGAGCCAGCTTCTCTAAAAAACCAATTATCCATTACTAAATTAATCTGCTTAGCATCTAGTAATTCAGAGGCAATTTTAGCTGTAGGTGAATTAAAAACAAAATTCTCAAATTCTTTATGTAAGTTCCATGTCCAGAAATCCTCTAAATAACAAGGTAAATTTGGATCTGTGGTATGATTAGTAAACCTAGGGCTTGGATTATTTTTTGCTTTATTTATTCCAGATCTTAAAAGCTCAATCCATTTTATATCAAATTTATTTCTTAAAAATACCGCTCCATCTCTTTTAAATAGTTCGATCTCATTATCATTTAAAATTTGACTCATAGATTATTTAAGAAATAATACTCAATATATCATATGAATATTCTCAAAGATAGTTTTGGACGGAGGTTTCCATACATAAGATTGTCAATATCTGATGTGTGTAATTTTAAATGTGGCTACTGTTTACCTAATGGTTATAAAATTGATAAAAGTGATAACAGAACCTTTATCACTAAAGAAGAAATTGGAAGACTTGCAAAAGCTCTATCAGAATTAGGTGTATCTAAAATAAGATTAACTGGAGGAGAACCGACCGTTAGAAAAGATTTTTTGGATATAATTAAAATAATTAAAAAAAACTCAGGAATTAAAAAAACTGTAATTACTACTAATGGATATCACTTAGATAGAATTGCATATGATTTAAATGAAAGTGGTCTTGATGGCATAAATATAAGTGTTGATAGTCTTGATCCAAAAACTTTTAAAAAAATTACAGGACATGATAGATTAAATGAGATTTTAGAAGGAATTAAAAAATTACAAAAACTAAATTTTAAAAATATTAAAGTTAATGCAGTCCTTCTTAGAGGCGTTAATGATAAAGAAGAAGATTTTAAAAGTTGGGCTAATTTTATAAAAAATAATCAAATTGATTTTAGATATATAGAATTAATGCAAACTGGAGATAATTTAGATTATTTTAATCAGTATCATGTGTCTGCAAATAAATTTACAGATTATTTAAATAATAATAATTGGGTAATTCAAACATTTGGTAAAGATGCTGGTCCTTCCAAGAATTATATAAATCCTGAATACAAAGGAAAATTTGGTGTTATTGCACCCTACTCAAAAGATTTTTGCAAGAGTTGTAACAGACTAAGAATAACTGCCAAAGGTGATTTAAGATTGTGTTTATTTGGAAATACTGGAATAAATATTAGACACTTGATGCAAAGAGATGACCAAACTGAAGAACTGAAAGATTTAATTTTGAAACAATTAAATTATAAAAAAGAATCTCACTATCTTGAAATAGGAGATACAGGATTAACAAAAAATCTATCAACAACAGGTGGATAAAATGAAAAATTTAAAGATTGTAACTAATAACGATTTAAAAAACTGGGCAAAGGAAATTTTTGAAAAAAATTCATTTAAAATGATTGATGTTTCTGAAAAAAAAGAAACATTCCGTAGAGCTTTGGCATCAGGAAAAATTTATGTTGGCAAAGAGGTATTCGAACTTATTAAAAATAAAAAGATGCCTAAGGGTGATCCAATTACTTTAGCAGAAGTTTCTGCAGTATTAGGTGTTAAAAAAACAAGTGAATTAATACCTTTGTGTCATCCTCTTCCAATAGATCATACGGCTACTAAAATCATAATGAATGAAGAAGATAGTTCACTAGAAGTATACTGTGTGGTTTCCGCTTATGCCAAAACAGGTGTGGAGATGGAAGCAATAATGGGTGTAAATGCAGCTCTGATTACAATTTACGATTTAAGCAAAATTGTAAATCCTCATCTAAAAATAGATAATGTAAAATTATTAATTAAAGAAGGTGGAAAAACTGGATTATGGAAAAATCCAGATGGACTTCCAAATTTTTTAAAAGATTTTTTCTAAAATTTATGAAAGTTAAAATTGAGTTGTTTGGAGCCGCAAGAGATTTTAATGACCAAAATTTATTAGAACTAGATCTAGGTCAAAAAACAACAATCAAGGATATAAGGAATAAAATAATTCAATATGTAGATCAGAAATTTAATGGAAATGAAAATTATATAAAAATCATTAACTCTTCAGCTTTTTGTTCGGAAAAAAATAATATTGTTAGCGACAATTATAAAATCACAAATAATGAAAAAATTGGTATCATACCTCCAATTGGAGGAGGTTAATGCTTCATACTGACATTGTAGATAGTAAAGTTAAAAAATTATCATTAATTGATGCTGAAAAATTTATAGCATCCAATGATTTTGGAGCTTCATTAATTTTTAGTGGCACAGTTCGTAATCAAAATAATAATAAAAGTGTTTTAGGTATTACATATGATAGCCATGATGCTTTGGTAATAAAAAGTTTTGAAGAAATTTATAGTGAGGCAGAAGAAAAACTAAACATAAAGAATAAGAGTGTTTTTATTGAACATGCCAAAGGTTACTTAAACTTAGGCGAAATTAGTATTATTATAGCAGTTGCGTGCAAGCATAGAGATGAGGCTTATGTACTATCAAGATATATAATTGAAGAAATTAAAAAAAGGTCTCCTATATGGAAAAAAGAACATTACACAAATAATCAAAGTGATTGGTTAAAAGGAAATCCTATTATTCATGAAAAAAATTAAGTATTCAGAAATAACACCAGAGAAAATTTATAAAAATAGAAGATCTTTTGTTAAATCTCTTGGGTATGGAGCAAGTTCTTTAGCTTTAGCCACAATTCCTTTTGCAAGTCAATCTCAAGCTGATGATAGAAATGAACTTACAAGTTTTAAAGATATAACAACTTATAATAATTATTATGAGTTTGGTACTTCAAAGAGTGATCCTTATGTTAATTCACAAAATTTTAAAACATCACCATGGACACTAAGTATTGAAGGAGAAGTTGAAAAACCTATCAAAATTTCTATGGAAGAAATAACCGAAACGTTTGTCTCTGAAGAAAGAATATACAGATTAAGATGTGTGGAAGGATGGTCAATGGTTATTCCATGGATGGGTTTTTCGCTAAGTAAATTATTGTCAAAAGTAAATCCAACTAGCAAAGCAAAGTATGTTGAATTTGAAAGTGTTTATGATCCTGAACAAATGAAAGGTCAAAGATATCCAGTTTTGAACTGGCCTTATAAAGAAGGATTAAGAATAGATGAAGCAATGCACCCTTTAACTACAGTTGTAACAGGTTTGTATGGTAAAAAGCTTCCAAATCAAAATGGGGCGCCTCTGAGAATATTTATCCCTTGGAAGTATGGTTTCAAAAGTGCAAAAGCAATTGTTAAGATAAAATTTGTAGAAAAAATGCCGACTTCATCATGGATGTGGGCATCTCCACGAGAATATGGATTTTACTCTAATGTTAATCCTAATGTAGATCATCCTAGATGGTCTCAAGCAACAGAAAGAATAATTGGTAAAGATATTTGGGTGCCAAGAGTAAAAACGCTCATGTTTAATGGTTATGGAGATGAAGTTGCAAATTTATATACAGGGATGGATCTAAAAAAATATTTTTAATGAGAAAATATTTTAAACCAGGTGTATTTATTTTAAGTACAATTCCTTTTTTATTAATTTTTTACAAAATATACTTCAATAAACTTGGGCCAGAACCTGTAAAAGAAATTACTCATTTTACTGGAGAGTGGACTTTAATATTTATCTGTCTAACATTAAGTATGACGCCACTTAAAAGGCTAACTAATTTAAATATTTGGATAAGTTTTAGAAGAATGTTGGGATTGTTTGTTTTTTTTTATGCATCTCTTCATCTCCTTACTTACGTAGGTATAGATTATAGATTTAATTTACAGCCGATAATTGATGATGTTCTGAAAAAAAAATACATCTTTATTGGATTTGCAGCATGGGTATTACTACTTCCATTGGCAATTACATCTTCTCAAATGATGATGAAGTTGCTTAAAAACAATTGGAAAAAATTACACAGATTAATTTACGTAATAGCGATATTTGGAGCTCTTCATTATATATGGTTATCTAAAACAATTTTTTTTAGACCACTAGTATATTTGGTAATAATACTTGTTTTACTTGCTTTAAGAATTAAAATTAAAAATAGGAACGTAAATTATGGATGATAATCTAAAAAAAGAAATTCAATCAGCTACACTTGAAAGATTAATGAAACATTTAGATGAAAGAAAAGATGTTCAAAACATTGATTTAATGAATTTAGCTGGATTTTGCAGAAATTGTTTGTCTAGATGGTATAGAGAAGAAGCTGAAAAAAAAGGAGTAGAAATATCAGATCCTGATGCAAGGCAGCATATTTATGGAATGCCCTACTCTGAATGGAAAGAAAAATACCAGAAGTAACTTTCTATTCAATTCTAGTTAATGTTTGCCTATTTAAGTCTATTTATTGTTTCATTTTTAGCTGCAACAATACTTCCTTTTTCATCTGAGGCTATATTAGCAACTTATCTGTTATCAGAAACTTATAACAAATTTTTGTTAATATTTTTTGCAAGTTTTGGAAATATTTTAGGATCTATTTTCAATTGGTTTCTAGGAATTTATTTCTTGAAATTTCAAGATAAAAAATGGTTTCCTTTTACTAACACACAAATTGATAGATCATCCAGGTGGTTTATAAAGTATGGTAAATGGTCTTTGTTATTTGCGTGGGTACCAATTATTGGTGACCCTATTACTTTTATTGCTGGAACGATGAGAATTAAATTTTTAATTTTTTTATTGCTTGTGAGTTTTGGAAAAATAATGAGATATTTTTTTATTTCTCTTTTAGTCTAGGAAACAATTCAACAAAATTACAAGGTTTATGATTAATATCTAATTGATGTTTAAGGATACCGTCCCAAGCATCTGTTACTCCACCTGAGGATCCTGGTAAGGCAAATATGTATTTACCATTTGATAGAACTGCACAAGCTCTAGATTGAATTGAAGACGTACCAACTGTTTTTAAACTAATAGTCCTAAAAACTTCGCCAAATCCTGGAATATGTTTATCTGCTATTTCATCAACAGCTTCGGGTGTAATATCTCTTCCAGTTAAACCTGTGCCACCAGTTGTAATAATAACATCAATATCTTTATGATTAGTCCAGTCTTTTAGAATTTTAACTATATCTGCTTTATTATCTTTACAAATTTTTCTGTCAATTAATTGATGATTGGCCTCTTTAATTTTTTCAACCAAGATCGCACCAGATTTATCGTTATCAATTGTTCTTGTATCTGTTACAGTTAGTAAAGCTATATTTACAATCATAAATAAATTTTTTTAATGATTATACTTACAATATTTTTTTTTATAACTGCAGTATTATATTCAAGTATAGGATTTGGTGGTGGCTCTACTTATCTTGCATTACTTTTAATTTGGGATGTCCCTTACTATATTTTTCCAATTTTAGCTTTGATTTGTAATATTATTGTAGTTTCTGGAAATTCTATAAATTTTTTAAAATCAAAGAATACTAATTTTAATTTACTTTATCCTTATTTAATTGGTTCTATACCTCTTGCTTTTATAGGAGCATCGATCTCTATTGACAAAAATTTATTTGAAATTTTACTTTTCTTTATTTTAATATCAGCTGGTGTTTTTTTACTTATTGAAAGCAAATCCTTTAACAAACAAAAAATTGAAATTAAAAAAATACCCATAGTTTTATCAATATTAATAGGATCAATAATTGGTTTTATATCTGGTTTGGTTGGTATTGGTGGTGGGATATTTTTAAGTCCTATTTTATTTTTGATGAAAGCAGGGCTTCCAAAACATATAACAAGTACTGCATCCTTATTTATTTTAGTAAATTCAATTTTTGGTATAGGTGGACAATTAACAAAGGATATAGTCTTCAACGAATTTTTAAATTACTGGCCACTATTTATTGCTGTCTTAATTGGTGGTCAAATTGGAAGTTTTTTAAATATAAAATTCCTATCTAACAAAATATTAGCTCTGATGACTGCATTCTTAGTAATTTTTGTTGCTATAAGGATGGGCATAACACTTATTGCATAAGTTGAATTAATTATTTTTTGATATATTTAATCTCTCATGAAAAATTTTAAACCATTTGGGCCTTCAATAGGAAAATCTAAAATTTCTAAAAAATTTTTAGAAAAAATTAACAAGGAAGTTGATACAAAAATCTTCTCAAAATCAAATGATTATAGTCCAAAACTAGCAAGTCAAATTAGAAAAGAAGTTCAAATTTCTAAAAGTTTTATAAAAAAAAATTTGGAAAAAGAATTAATAAAAAATATTAAAATTTTTCTAAACAAAGAAAATATTAAAAAAATTAAAGAAATTAAAATTTTAAACCTATGGGTCGTTAGCCAATACAAAAATGAGTATAATCCTATACATTATCATGAAGGAGATTTATCAGGTGTTGGTTATTTAAAAATTCCAAAACATATGACAAAAAATAAAAATGTTAAAAATAAAAAAATAAAAACCAATGGAACAATTGATTTTATAAATGGACAAAAAGCTTTTCTTTCAAAAAGTATTTTTAATTTGATACCAAAAACAGGCGATCTTTTAATATTTCCAAACTACTTAATGCATACAGCCTACCCCTTTAATATTGAAGAAGAAAGAAGATCGTTTTCTTTCAATGCTAAAATAATTTTTAATAAATAATTTACAAACTTTAATAATATTATATAAACGTAATTGCCGATTTAATCCTATTGCGGGCATAAACTGCTAAAATGGAAATTCCCAATAGATCTAATTAGCAAGGTAGTTGAACTATATTGTGCACCTGCATGTAGCTTAAGCACTAAAAAAGTGAGGATAAAATGAATAAAGATTTTTTTAAAACAACAAAAATTTTAGATGGTGGAATGGGTCAAGAATTATTGGCCAGAGGTATGGAACCCAAAGGAACTTTGTGGAGTGCAAATGCTTTAATTGAGGAAAAATACCACAACTTAATACTTAATATTCATAATGATTTTATTAAATCTGGAGCTGATGTAATTGTAACTACAACTTTTACAACGAGAAGAAAAAGATTGAGAGAAAATGGAATAGAAGATCAATTTAAATTCTTAAATCAAAAAGCCTGTGAAATTGCACAAAAAGCTAAATTAAATAATCCACACATTAAGATTGCAGGAGGACTCCCGCCTCAAGATTTGACATATGAAGAAGACAAGAGAAGTGAAAAAGAAATCACAAAGGATCATTCGGAATTAGCAGAAATACTAAACCCTTCAGTAGATTTTTTCTATTTTGATGTATGGAGCAGTATCAAAGAAATTAGATGTGGAATAGAAGCTATTAAAAAATTTAATAAACCATACTTAGTTGGGGTTCATATTTCTGAGGGAAACTCTTTACCAAGTGGAGAAAAAATTTCTGAAATTAATTCAATAGTTACCGAAAATTGCCTAGGAGTAATTCTAGCATGTGTTTCGCCTGAAAATTATGAGAATAATTTAGATGAAATTCAAAAACTTAAAGTTCCATTTGGTTTCAAATTAAACGGATTTGTCACAACTAAACCAAAAGGTGGTTATACTTCTCAATATAAAGAGAATGATGGATCTAACCCCAATAGTTTTTTAGGTCAAAGAAAAGATTTAGATCCTGAAAAAATATCAATTTTTGCAAAAAAATTTAAAGAAAATGGAGCAACTATTCTTGGAGGATGTTGTGAAACTAGGCCTTCACATATAGAGGCAATAAAAAACACTATTTAAATTTTGTACCTTTTCTTACAAAATAGATACCTGTAGCAACTGCTATCAATGAAATTATAACTTTCGTTGTTATTAATTCTTTTAAAAAGATATAACTTAAAATAGTACCAAATATTGGAATTAAATAAGATACTTGAGATTGAAAAATTAAACCATTGTTAATTAAAATTCTAAATCTCAATAACCAAGCAATTCCAGTAGATACCAACCCAAGATAAATAACTGAAATAGTAGAATCTAATCTTGGAACAGTTTTCCAAGGTTGTTCAATCAAACATACTAAAGGTAATAATATAATAGTAGCCCAAATCAAAATTGAACTGGTTACATTTTCATTTTTTTTCTTACTTATTTTTAATGTTAAAAGACCTCCAATTACATAACAAGTAGCACCTAACAAAATTAATAATGCTGAAGTAAAGTTATTTTCATTAATTAATAAATTATCTGAAAATAAATAAACTATTCCTGAAAATCCAATTAGAACTCCTGTTGTTCTAATTAAATTAAATTTTTCATTTTTGGTGTAAAAATGTCCTAATACTACTGAGCTAAGTGAAGTTGATGACATTAAAATTGCTGCCAAGTTACTTTGAACAGATTTAACTCCATATGCTATTAAAAAAAATGGAGCTACTAAATTTATAAATCCAATCATTGCAAACCAATACCAATCTTTTGAAAATGCCTCGATTTTAATTTGTTTGTAAAAGCAAAGTAGTAGAACTGGAATTGAACCAAAAAAAACTCTTAGAAATGCAATCGTAACAGGTCCAAATGAATAGGTTGCAATTTTAATATTAAAAAAAGCAGATGCCCAAATTAATGCTAGCAACGTTAATAAACTATAATCAATTAGTTTTGGTTCTCTCATTCAATAATATCTTCTGGTGTTCCGTTTGTTATTTCAATTAACTTATTATAATTTATTTTGAAAACAGCATTTGGATGTCCAGCTGCTCCAAATATATCAGGGAATCTCTCAAGATTTTTATCAATAAAGATTTTACATCGCTTCAAGTGCCCTACTGGAGACACTCCACCAATTGTATATCCAGTATTTTCTTTAACGGCTTCAGGAGATGCCATAGACACGTCTTTTTCATTGAGAATTTTTTTTAATTTATTTAATGAGCAACGTTTGTCTCCAGATACTAAACTTAATATATAATTGTCACCTGCCCTAAAAAGTAAACTTTTAACAATGGCACCAACGTTGCAACCCAAAGCTGTAGCAGCATCATTGGCTGTTCTTGCTGTTTTTTCTAATAAGATAACATTTAAATTTTGATCGAATGATTTAAGAGCTTTTTCTGCCCTTTTTACCGGTTCTTTATTTAGTATTGATTCCATTGAATTTATTAAATTCCTTAATTTGATTGAGTAGATACACTACTTATGTAAAAAATGCATAGGTGTTATTTATTAAATAAGCATTATTTTTTAACTTTTTTTTGCTAATTAGGCTCCATCAAAATTACATAGGAGACAAAATGAGTGCAGAAAACGTTTTAAAATATATTAAAGAAAAAGAAGCAGAATTTGTAGATTTAAGATTTACTGATCCAAGAGGAAAACTTCAACATTTAACTATGGATGCATCAATAGTGGATGCCGACATGCTTAATGAGGGAGTATTTTTTGATGGTTCATCTATTGCTGGATGGAAAGCAATTAACGAATCTGACATGATTTTAAAACCTGATACTGCAAGAATGTTCATGGATCCTTTCACGTCTCATAATACTGTAGTTTTGTTCTGTGATATTTTAGATGCAATCAAAAAAGATCCTTACGAAAGAGATCCAAGAGGAGTTGCAAAAAAAGCAGAGGAATATTTAAAAGCTTCAGGTATTGGTGATAAAGCGTTTTTTGGACCTGAGCCAGAATTTTTTGTTTTCGATGATGTAAGAATTAAAAATGATATGAATGAAAGTGGATTTAAAATAGATAGTAAAGAAGGTCCATATAATTCAGGTAAAGAATATGAAAATGGAAATATGGGTCATAGACCTCAAATCAAAGGAGGTTATTTCCCTGTGCCACCTGTTGATAGTGAGCAAGATATGCGTGGTGAATATTTAAAAAATTTAAAAGAAGTTGGTATTAAAGTTGAAAAACACCACCATGAAGTTGCTCCAAGTCAACACGAACTTGGTATGTATTTTGGAACTTTAGTTGACCAAGCAGATAATGTTCAACTTTATAAGTATGTAGTTCAAATGGTAACACATTCATTTGGGAAAACTGCAACTTTCATGCCAAAACCAGTTGCAGGTGATAATGGTTCAGGTATGCATATTCACCAATCTATTTGGAAAGGTGATACTCCTGTATTTTCAGGTGAAGCATATGCAGGACTTTCAGAAACTGCATTACACTATATTGGTGGAATTTTAAAACATGCTAAAGCGATTAATGCTTTTGCTAACTCTACAACAAATAGTTACAAAAGATTAATCCCTGGTTTTGAAGCTCCAGTATTATTAGCTTACTCTGCAAGAAACAGATCGGCATCATGTAGAATTCCAATTACTCTAAGTAAAAAAGGTGCGAGATGTGAAATTAGATTTCCAGATGCAGCAGGTAATCCTTACCTAACATTTGCAGCAATGCTAATGGCTGGTATTGATGGAATTAAAAACAAAATACATCCAGGTGAGTCTTTTGATAAAGATTTATATGAATTACCACCAGAAGAAGTAAAAGCCATACCAACTGTTTGTGGATCTTTAAGAGAAGCAATGGAAAGTTTAGATAAAGATAGAGAGTTTTTAACTCAAGGTGGTGTATTTACTGACGACCAAATCGATGCTTATATAGCTCTTAAGTTTGAGGAAATTCATAAATTTGAACACGCACCTCATCCTGTAGAGTTTGAGATGTATTACAGTAGTTAATATTTAATTACTGTTTGGTTGTTGCAATTGTATCTTTGTTAATACCTTTTTTAACAACGTAATCTTGAGTACCGTTTGCACCGGTCTCAACTTCTTTACGTAAATCTTTAAAGAATGTTCTTTCTTTAATTGTATCTTTTAGGTTTTTAACAAGATTTTTAAATTCAAATTTGTTCATACCTAAATATATATACTAGGTATGCATATTACGCAATACTGATATGCGTTAAATGGGAATATTCTACTTTTGCTAGATTTTAAAGGATTCTCCGCAACCACATCTCTCTGTTTCGTTGGGATTATTGAAAACAAACGAAGAAGATAGCTCTTCTTTTTTGTAATCCATTTCTGTTCCAAGCAAATACATAATAGCTGCAGAATCAACAAATACTTTTACACCTTTCTCCTCAATGATTTCATCATTTGGATTTACTTCTTTGGTATACTCCATGACGTAAGACATACCAGCACAACCTCCTGATTTAACTGAAACCCTTACACCTAAAGAATCTTTTTCTGCATTAGACATAATTTCTTTAATTCTTTCCGCAGCATTGTCACTTAATTTAATAATTGGATTCATTATAAATTTAACTCCAGTTTTGCAGCTTCTGACATCATGTCCTTATTCCAAGGTGGGTCCCAAACTAATTCAAGATCAACGTCCTCAATACCCTCAACTTGCATTGCACCATCTTTAACTTCTTTAGGTAAACTTTCAGCAACTGGACAATTAGGAGTGGTCAAAGTCATTTTAATTTTTGCAAATTTATCATCCTCAACTTTAATATCATAAATCAAACCTAGTTCATAAATATTCACTGGTAACTCAGGATCGTAAATTTTTCTAATTTCTTCAATAATTTGATCTTTTTTCGACATAATTAATTTTCTGTTTTAACCTCATCAGTTTTATTATCAAAAGCTGAGACTAGCGTATGCCAAGATAGTGTGGCACACTTTACTCTCATTGGATATTGTTTTACTCCAGATAAGCACATTAGTTTTGTTTTTTCATCTTCATTAAGATTTTCTGATTTAAGCTCAGGATTTTCTTTAATCATCCCCAAAAAATCTTCAACAATCTCTTTTGCTTCATTTTCATTTTTGCCTTTAATTAAATCAGTCATTATTGATGCAGAAGCCATAGAAATGGCACAACCACTACCTTCAAATGAAATATCTTCTACAATTCTTTGACCATTTAATTTTAAATATACATGAACGTTATCACCACACAGTGGATTGTTTCCTTTGGCATCTTTATTAAAATCTTCTGTCTTACGAAGATTTCTTGGATTTTTTCCATGCTCTAAAATTATTTCTTGATATAATTCTTTTAAATTCATTTTAAATTAAATATTTTCTTACAGTTATTTATTGCATCATTAAGTTTATCTAAATCTTCTTTAGTGTTATATATTCCAACGGAAGCTCGAGCGCTCGCTGGTATATTAAGTTTGTCATGTAAAATTTGACAGCAATGATGACCTGCTCTTATTGCAACTCCATCTTCATCTAAAATTGTTGCAATGTCATGAGGATGCACACCTTCTAAAGTGAAAGACAAAACTCCACCTTTATTTTTTGGATTTCCAATTAATTTTACTGAATTATTTTTTTTTAATAATTCTTGGCCATACTCAACTAATTCTGCTTCATGTTTCATAACATTTTCAATACCTACGCTCTCCAGAAATTTAATTGATTGATCAAAAGCAATAACTTGCGCTGTAGCCATGGTTCCAGCTTCATATTTATTAGGTAAATCACCATAGGTAATTCTATCTTTTTTAACCTCTCTAATCATTCCACCACCACCTTGGTAAGGAGGAAGTTCATCCAACCACTTTTTCTTACCATAAAGAACCCCTAATCCTGTAGGGCCGTACATTTTATGACAAGAAATTGCATAAAAATCACAATCTAAGTCTTGCATATCTAGCTTTAAATGAGGAGCTCCTTGGCAGCCATCTACGACAACTATTATTCCTTTTGAATGTGCTAAATCAGTAATTTCTTTTACTGGTAATATTGCTCCAGTCACATTTGATAAATGAGTAATTGAAATAACTTTTGTATTAGGAGTAATTTTCTTTTCAATTTCTTCTAGTGTAATTTCTCCCTCATCATTTATTTCTGCAAAATTAATTTTTATATTTTTAGATTTTCTTAAAAAATGCCAAGGTACATAATTCGAATGATGTTCTAATTCGGTAATTAATATTTCATCACCTTCGTTTAAATGATTTTGACCTAATGTATTAGCAACAAGGTTTAATGCTTCGGTAGCACCTTTGGTAAATACTATTTCATTTTTATCTTTAGCATTAATATATTTTTGAACAGATGTTCTGGTATTTTCATATAAATTTGTTGCAGCAACTGCAAGATAATGAACACTTCTGCCAACATTAGAAAATTGTTTAGTATAAAATTCATTAATTCTATCTACTACTACTTTAGGTTTTTGTGATGAATTTGCACTATCTAAGTAAACTAAATCATTATTTTGGATTTTCTCATCAAATATTGGAAATTCTTTTTTAACTTGATCTATATTCATACATTTATACCTGATAATTTTTTAACTAATTTTTTTACATCTTCATTAGAAATTTTTTCAATTACCTCGTTAAGAAAACCATTTGTTAATAATTTTTTTGACTCTGAATAACTGAGACCTCTTGACATTAAATAAAAAATTGAGTTTTCATCAATATTTCCTGATGTGGATCCATGTGAACATTTAACATCGTCTGCATATATTTCTAATTCTGGTTTCGCATTAAACTCAACACTTTCATTTAACAATAAAGCTCTACTTAGTTGGTATCCATCTGTTTTTTGTGCTTCTGGACTTACAAAAATTTTACCTTGATAAATACCTTTTGATTTATCATTCAATACGCTTTTAATTAATTGATAACTTTTACAATTTTTTTTTTTATGATTAATTACAGTTTTTATTTCATGATGTTTTTCATTTTCTAAATTGATAATTCCATTTAATGCAATAGAACCATATTCATCATCTAGATTGCAATTGATATCTTGTTTTATAAATTTAGAACCTTCAGATAAAATAAAATATTCTAAATGACTATTTTTAGATAAATTAATATCTTTGTTGAAATACTTTATATTTTCTGAAGTATTTGAATCTAGACTATAATTTTTTAAAATTGAATTCTCACCAATCTTAATTTTTTGTCTAAAATTAATGAAATTTTTTTCAGAATTTTCATTTAAAAAATTAACTAAACACAATGAACTGTCATCTTCTAAATTAATATCTATTCTAGAATTAATTGCAGAAGATTTTAAACCATCACTTAAATAATTAAATAAAATCAATGGTTTTTTAACATTGTAACCTTTTTTAATAGTAATTTTCGAAACACTTGTAAGAAAGGCTGAATTCAAATTTAAAAGAGTATTTTGATAAATAGTATCATCTAAATCTAAATTTTGATCAACTGAGATTTTATCTTTGTCTTCGTGTTTAAAATCAAAATCATATAATTTTCCATCAACAAAACTTATTTTATTATGTTCAAAATCTAGTGGAAAATCTTTTTCTTCAAAAACTTTTTTTTGATCAACAATAAAGTTTAAATTGTCAAAATTTTTTGAAATAATTTGATTTATATCTGAAAATTTCCAATCCTCATTTCTTTTATTTGGTAAGCCTTTTTCAAAATAATTATTAAAATTTTCTTGTTTAATTTTTTTTTGACTATCAGAAAAATTATTTAGACTAATAATTTTATCAAAATTTAATTTAAGTTCATTTTGCATTAATTAAAATCCTCATAACCTACTTTTTCTAATTCTTTTGCTAATTCAAAATCACCTGATTTTATTATTTGTCCATTTTTAAGAACATGGACAAAATCAGGTTTGATATAATCTAACAATCTTTGATAATGAGTTATTATTAAAAAAGAATTGTTTTTACTTCTTAGCGAATTAACTCCTTCTGAAACTATTCTTAAAGCATCTATATCTAATCCTGAATCTGTTTCGTCTAGAATTGATAATTTTGGATTTAGTATAGACATTTGTAAAATTTCATTTTTTTTCTTTTCTCCACCCGAAAACCCAACATTAAGTTGTCGGTTTAAAATTTTTTCATCAAATTTTAGTTCTGCAGATTTTTCTTTTATTAATTTTAAAAATTCAATTGCATCTAGCTCTTTTTCGCCTCTAGCTTTTTTAATTGCATTTATTGATGTTTTTAAAAAAGTGTTTGTATTAACACCTGGTATTTCCATTGGATATTGGAACGCTAAAAAAATTCCTTTATGAGCTCTTTCTTCTGTTTCTAATTCTAATAAGTTTTCTCCATCAAATGTAACTTTACCATTTATTTCGTAACCTTTTTTGCCTGACAGAATATTTGATAATGTACTTTTTCCAGATCCGTTTGGACCCATAATTGCATGAACTTCTCCTGGTTTAATATCTAAATTTAAACCTTTTAATATTTCCTTTTCATCAATCTTTGCTTTAAGATTTTCTATTGATAACATCTATCCAACACTCCCCTCTAAACTAATACCTACAAGTTTTTGTGCTTCTACTGCAAATTCCATTGGTAACTGCTGCAGAACTTCTTTACAAAAACCGTTTACAATTAAACTAACCGCTTCCTCTTGATTTAATCCTCTTTGATTACAGTAATATAGTTGTTCATCACTAATTTTTGATGTTGTTGCTTCATGTTCTATATTTGATTTAAGATTTTTGTTCTTGATATAAGGAATTGTGTGAGCTCCACATTTATTACCCATCAATAAAGAGTCACATTGAGTAAAGTTTCTAGAATTATCGGCTTTTGAAGATATATCTACTAATCCTCTATACATCATATCTGATTTACCTGCTGAAATTCCTTTTGAAATTATTTTACTTTTTGTATTTTTTCCTAAGTGTATCATTTTAGTACCAGTGTCAGCTTTTTGATGATTGTTTGTAATCGCTATAGAATAAAACTCACCTACTGAATTATCACCTTTCAAAATACAACTTGGATATTTCCAAGTAATTGCTGAACCAGTTTCTACTTGGGTCCAAGAAATTTTAGAGTTTTTACCTTTGCATAATCCTCTTTTAGTAACAAAATTATATATTCCACCTTTTCCATCTTTATCTCCTGGATACCAATTTTGGACTGTTGAATATTTTATTTCTGCATCGTCAAGAGCAATTAATTCAACATTAGCTGCATGCAATTGATTTTCATCTCTCATTGGAGCTGTACATCCTTCTAGGTAGCTTACATAACTTCCTTTATCAGCTATGATTAATGTTCTTTCAAATTGTCCTGTTTCTGATGCATTGATCCTAAAGTAAGTAGACAATTCCATAGGACATTTAACATTTTCTGGAATGTATACAAATGAGCCATCAGTAAAAACTGCAGAATTAAGAGTTGCAAAAAAATGATCAGTTGTAGGAATAACTGATCCAAGATATTTTTTAACTAATTCAGGATGTTTTTGAATAGCTTCAGACATCGAACAAAATATAATTCCTTGCTTAGTAAGTTCTTCTTTAAAAGTAGTTGCAACAGAAACAGAGTCGAAAACTGCATCTACAGCAATACCATTTAATCTTGCTTGCTCTTGAAGAGGAATTCCTAATTTTTTATATGTCTCTAATAATTTAGGATCAAGATCATCTAAACTTTTTGGTTTATCTTTCATGCTTTTGGGAGCTGAGTAATAGTAAAGATCCTGATAATCTATTTTAGGATATTTTGGTTTCTGCCAATCAGGCTCTTTTAATTGTTTAAATCTTTCAAAAGCTTTTAATCTAAAATCTAACATCCATTGAGGCTCTTTTTTAATATTGGAGATAAATTTTATTACATCCTCATTTAAACCCTTGGGGGCTTTTATATTTTCTATATCTGTTGAAAAACCATATTTGTAATCTTTCAAACTATCTATTTCTTTCTGCCTACTATCCATACTATACTCTGTTCTCTTTATTATTTTTTAATAAGTCGTTTAAGCTTTTATTTTCAAAGAAAGTATTAATATGAACCTCAAGTTCATCCCATAGATTGTGTGTAATACATTTTGTAGCTTTACCATTACAACCTTTTTTAGATTCTTTTTTACACTGAACAGTTTTAACTTTCTCGTCTACTGCATTGAAAATATTTGTAAGTTTTATTTCACTTGGATCTTTTGATAAAATGTAACCTCCTTGATTACCTCTAATACTTTTCACAATTTGATTTTTTTTAAGTTTTGAAAATATTTGCTCTAAAAAATCTAATGAAATTCCTTGTCTTAAAGAAATATCTCTTAATGATACAGGATTGATATTATCAAACCTTGCTAGATCAACTAATGCCATTACGGCATATCTTCCTTTTGATGTTAGTTTCATTTTTACCTTTAAAATCTGGGTTTTTATACATACCCGACTAAAATGGTCAAGTTTATAAAGTAAAAAAAGACTACCATTTTGTCGCTCAGTTGTGATAAACGTACCTTTTTTTTGAGAACAATAATCAATTGCATATATGGATAATAAAATTTTAGAAATTTTTATACCTGGACCTGCTGGTAGATTAGAAGCTAAATATTATAAAAGTAAAAAAAATACTTCTCCTATCGCATTAGTTCTACAGCCTCATCCACAATATGGGGGAACTATGAATAATAAAGTAGTTGTAGATACATTTCATACATTCATGGAAAATGATTTTTCAGTTTGTAGAGTAAACTTTAGAGGAGTTGGGAAAAGTGATGGAGAGTTTGATAATGGTCAAGGTGAACTGGCAGATGCTGCAGCAGCACTAGATTGGTTGGAAAGAGAAAATTTTGATAATTCTCAATGTTGGGTATCAGGATTTTCTTTTGGTTCTTTGATTGCAATGCAGCTCCTTATGAGAAGACCAGAAATAAATAGATTTATAGCCATATCTCCACAACCTAATGTCTATGATTTTTCTTTTTTGTCTCCATGTCCAACATCTGGAATGGTTGTTTATGGAAAAAAAGATGAATTGGTGCCAGTAGAATATATTACTGAATTAGATAAAAGATTAAGCGCTCAAAAAGGTATCAAAGTTGAATTCCAAACAATAACTGAAGCAAATCATTTCTTTTCTAAAACTGATGACGCTTTAACAAAAACTTTGGACAAATATATAAAAAAAGAAACAGCTTTATATTAATAATTATCTGCTAACTTGCCTCCAATGACCGGGGCATTACATCTTGTCGTATTTGGGAAAGAAATTGGTAAATTTAATTTAGATCTGATAGCTAAATAAGCAAACGCTTGTGACTCAATATAATCTCCATTCAACTGAAAATTATCTATCATATCGAAATTATTCTTATTTAAATTTGAATTTCTAATAATTGATTCAATCAAAAATTTGTTCTTTCGACCTCCCCCACAAAATAAATATTTGTTAGAATTATTTTTATTTAAAAATTTTATTCCTTCTGCAATCAAATATGCTGTGAATTCTGTAATTGTTGAACATCCATCTTCTAAAGATAAACCTCTTGCAAAAGATATATCAAATTCTTTTACATCAAGTGATTTTGAATAAGTTTCAATTTTGAAATTATCTATTGCTTGATTTAGAATTAATTGATCAATTTTTCCAGATTTTGCAATCTTACCATCTTTATCAAAGGTAAAATTTGAATTATTCCTGATCCATTCATCTATTAAACAATTGCCCGGACCAATATCATAAGCAATCAAGTCATTTTCTATATTATTGGATATATCATTTACTATTGTAGCATTAGATATTCCTCCAATATTAACAATGCAAATAGGTTGAGCAGAATTATCTTTTTCTTTATTTAAAAAATTATTAACTAATAATCTGTGGTAAATTGGTGTTAGAGGTGCTCCTTGACCATTGTTATGAATATCTGCTTGTCTAAAATCATAAATTACTGGTTTTTTTAATAATTGAGATAACAAATTGCCGTCACCTAGTTGTTTAGTAATTTTAATTTGAGGGTTATGGAAAATCGTTTGACCATGAAAACCTATAAAATCAATTTCTATTCCATTTTTTAACTCTATTTTGCTGATCTTTTCAGCATGAAAAATAGTTAAAGCTCTCTCCAAATCACTCAATTCCTTAGAATATTTTGTCAAATCTTCACTACTTTTAATTTTGTTTCTTAAGGTTGATAATTGCCTATAAAGATCAATATCGTACTCAAAGTATTGATCAAAAATTAGTTCTACCTCATCATATCCGTCAGATTTAATTATTGAAACATCGACTCCATCCATAGATGTGCCACTCATTAAGCCCATAGCTGAAAATAATTTTTTTTTCATTGATATTATTTTTAAAAAAAATTTGTATATAGTAACTATAGTCTTATGAATAAATTTTTAAAAGAATTTAAAGATAGAGGATATTTCTATCAATGTACTAGTGAAGCTGACTTATCTAATTTATTAGATAAAGAAAACATTAAAGCTTATATAGGATTTGATTGCACCGCTGAAAGTTTGCATGTTGGTAGTTTGTTGCAAATCATGTGTTTGAGATTGTTACAAAAAAATGGTCACCAACCAATAGTATTATTGGGAGGTGGAACAACAAGAATAGGTGATCCCTCAGGAAAAGATAAAACAAGAAAAATTTTAGATGAAAATGAAATTGAAAAAAATATTAAAAATATTCAAAATATCTTAAAAAAATTTCTAGACAGTGACGATCCAAAAACTTCACCTATTTATGTCAATAATTATACCTGGCTTAAAGATTTAAATTATATTTCTTTTCTAAGAGATATAGGAAAACATTTTACCATTAATAGAATGCTTACATTTGATAGTGTAAAGCTAAGATTAGAAAGAGAACAGTCACTTAGTTATATGGAATTTAATTACATGATACTCCAAGCCTATGATTTTTTAGAATTAAATAAAAAAGAAAATTGTGTTCTACAAATAGGTGGTTCCGATCAATGGGGAAACATTGTAAATGGCGTCGAACTTATTAAGAGATATTCTAATAACCAAACATACGGATTAACAACACCATTAATTACTTTAGCCACAGGTGCAAAAATGGGAAAAACTGAAAATGGTGCTATTTGGTTAGACGAAAAATATTTATCAGCTTATGACTACTGGCAATTTTGGAGAAACGTTGACGACAGAGATGTAATTAAATTTTTAAAAATGTTTACTGATATTGATATAAGCAAAATCAATGCTTTAGAGGAAAAAAATATTAATGAATTAAAAATATTGTTAGCAAACAAAGCCACAGCTATGTTACATGGAGAAGATGCTGCTCAAAATTCTGAACAAGCAGCAAAAGAGGCGTTTTCTGGAAATTCTTTGGGCTCTAACTTACCAAGTGTTAAAATTGAAACAAAACAATTAGAAAATAATGTCAATATAATTGATTTAATAATTTTATCTAAAGCAGAAAATTCAAAAAGTGAGATAAGAAGATTAATTAAAGGTAAAGCTATTAAGATAAATGATGCTGTAGTTTCAGATGAAAAATTTATTATTAATCAGGAGCTATTCACAGAGAATTATATAAAGCTTTCTATAGGTAAAAAAAGGCACATTAAAATTGAATTAAGTTAGTTTCTTTTAATTTTTTCAAGAGTTCTAGTTATAAATCTTGGAGTTAATGTTTTTATTGGGTTTACTGAGGTTTCAAGATCTTTTGGTGGTCCTTTTATTTTAAAACTTACTCCAAAAACACCCTCTCCTGTTTTATCACCAACTAAAATTTTTCCTAATAATGGAATTTTACTTATTGTTTTGTTTATTGTTGTTGCTGGCACCAAAGTCCCTCTTAGACTTATCAATTTTTCTTCTTCCACATAACCACTCATTAATATTGAAATAGCTGGACCAATTGCATAGAGCTCATCTATTGTCATTAGATTTTTTTGATTATTGAATTTCATTTCAAACTCATCAAATCTTATTCCCTCACCAGTTAAAATATCAGCAATTCCTTGAAGAGAAGCTAGTGTTAAAAGTTTTGTCAATGCTGGAACTTCTTTTAACTTAAAATCATATATTTTAAGATTTGATACTGATTTATTATTTATTTTTGTCGATATAAAATCTAAATTACCTCCATCAAATCCTTTTATAAATTTATATCTTTTGACCAATGGTTTTGCTTTAGATGAATAAAGTTTAGTTATTTTTTCACCGTTATTCTTTGTTTCAATAGAAAAAATTATGTTTTTATTATTTTCAAAATTTGCAGATAAATTTGCATCAACAACCTTATTATCTTTAATCAAAATTGTTCCTTGTAAATTTTTAACAAAATTAATTTCATCTATATAAATTTCATTCAGATTTATATTTAATATAAAATTATTCTTAAAAATTTTATTTTCTTTTTCTTTTTTACTCTCAAGTAAATTTGTTACAATTGAATTAGCATTCAAGAACAATCCATTTAATCTATAATTATTTTCGTTTTTTCTTTGAATAATAAATTGATTATCTTTATTTTCAGTATCAATATAATCAAAATCAATTTTATCAAATCTATCTATTAAATAATCTTTATCTAATATTAAATTATTAATCTTAATTTTATTTCTCTTATCTAAAATTCTTATACTTTCAAAATTTAAATTTTTTGAACTTTTTAATATTCCAGAGACTACTAAATTTGTTTTTTCATTTATATTTTTTTTATAATTTAAATTTTTAATTTCAAAATCTGTTTGATTTAAAATTAATTTTAAATCAAAACTAGTTTTTTCTTCATCACTAAGAACAAAGTAATTTATTTCATCATAATTTTTATCAATTTTTATATTTCCATTACCTGAAAGAGTTAATGAACCATTTTTATATTTAATATTTAGTTTATGGTTTTGAAGGTTAAGAAATTTTTTTGTAGATGGAAAAAATTGTTTTAAGAATTCTTGATTTTTTAAATCAACACTTTTTAAATTAATATCTGATATGAATTCTAAATCCTTATCATTTTTGTTGTAAAAATATTTAATATAATCAAAATCCTTATTAAATTTTACTTTACCTTCACCTTTGACTGTTAAACCTTTGTTTTTATACTTTAAATTTATTTGATGATTTTCAATATTTATTTCATCCTTAGTAAGTGGAAAATATTCCTGAATAATTTTTTGATTTTTTAATATCCCTTTTTTAAAATTTAAATTAGTTTCAAATTCGATGTTATTTTGGTCTCTTTTAAAAGTGTATTCAATTTTATTTGATTTATTATCTAACTTAAACTCACCTGCACCATTAGCTAAAAGAGCTTTGTTTTCATAAATTATTTTTAATTTATGATTGTCCAATAAGATTTCACCATTTTGATTTGAAATATAATTTGGAATTAATTTATTATTGTAAATAACTTTTTTAAAAGTTATGTCAGAGTCTACTTTTAAATTATTTAATTTAAACTTATTAGTTATTTCAAAATTGAAAATATTCTCAGAGCTAAACTTAGTATTTTTTAAATTAAAGTTATTTAAATTTAAATTTAATATATTAATTAAATTATCTGACAAAACTGCCTCAGAATTTTTAATTTTACCTTCTACGTAATGACTATTATTTTTTTTGTTAACTTTTAATAATTTAGATGAAAAATCAATTTGATCTGATGCAAATTTAATATCTTCAAATAAATACTTGTCATTTTCAATATTAAATAAAAAATTAAAATTATTAAAATCTAATCCATTAAAAAATTTAAACTTTCCATTTTTTAACAATCCTCTGATTTTATAATCATTTTTGATTTTTCCATTTTGATCTAAGTTTATATTTAGATCTAAAATTATATGTCCTTTTTTAATGAAAGTTTCCAAAATTAATAATTCTGGTTTATTACTTGTGGCTCTTATAAATTTTACAAAATCCTTTAATAATATTGACTTTGTTGCCACCTCAAAATTAGAGGAAACTAATTTATTTTTAAGAATAGAATCAAGTGATACTTGAGTTTTTATATATTCGAGATCAAGTGGTCTATTTGCATAATAGATTTTTGCACCAATAGTTTTTGCATTAATTTTAAGTTTAAGTGGATCAAGAATTAATTTTACTTTTTTTAAAGATACATCCAAATTATTATTACTTTGAACAACTGTGTCTTTTATCTGTTGATTAAATTTGTCAGTTTCTATTCCAACAATGCTTAAATAAAATATCAGTGATATTAAAAATCCCAGAAATAATAAAAAGTATTTAAAAATATTTATTTTCATTTAATTTTGTAAAGAGATTGTTCCAAAAAATCATCTAATTCTCCATCAAGAATTTTATCTGGGCTTGTGCTTTCAAAATTTGTTCTGTTATCTTTTACCAATCTATAAGGTTGCAAAACATATGATCTTATTTGATGTCCCCAACCAATTTCTGATTTACTGTTTTCTGTACTTTGGTTCTCCTCTTCTCTTTTTTTAATTTCAAAATCGTACAATCTTGCTTTTAACATATTCATACAAGTTTCTTTATTTTTATGTTGCGATCTTTCATTTTGACATTGGACTACTATTTTCGATGGAATGTGAGTAATTCTTACAGCGCTATCAGTTGTATTTACATGCTGTCCACCAGCACCACTTGATCTATAAGTATCTATTCTCAAATCTTTCTCTAAAATCTCAACATTTATATTTTCATCCACTACTGGGTAAATCCAGATACTTGCAAAACTTGTGTGCCTTCTTGCTCCTGAGTCAAAAGGTGAAATTCTAACCAAACGATGAATGCCTGATTCTTTTTTCAACCAACCAAATACGTAATCACCTTCAATTTTTATTGTTGCTGATTTAATGCCAGCTTCATCTCCTTTATGTTCACTAATTAAATTTGATGTAAAATTTTTTTTATCAGACCACTTCAAATACATTCTTCTCAACATATCTGCCCAATCTTGACTTTCAGTGCCTCCAGCACCTGCATGTATTTCAATATAACAATCTAAGGAGTCTGCTTCATCTGATAAAAAACATTTGATTTCATTTTTTTTTACTTCTTTTTTTAAATCTTTAATATTTTGTAATGTTTCTTCCTGTACTACTAGATTACTTTCCTCTAAAGCAAGCTCATTCAAATCATCAAAATCATTTAATTTTTGTATAGACTGATTTAAAGAATTTACTAAATCTTCGTAGAGTTTTTTCTCTTTTATAACTTTTTTTGAATTATCTTTATCTTGCCAAAAATTGGCATCCAACATTTGAGAATTTAATTTTTCAAGTTTTGAATAAATTTTATTGTTTTCAAAGATACTCCTTAATTCTTTGATTAATTTTATTAATTTCCTCTTTGTAATTTTGGTAATTGTTATCCATTAGTAAAACTTTAATATGTTGTTTATATCTATTCTATCAGAATTTGAATAAAGAACTTTACCATCTACAACATTTTTCTTTTTAAAAACCTCAATTATTGTATTTTTAGACGTAAATTTAGCTTTCTGGCCTGTTGAGGGATCTACAACCATCATAATTGTATCCTTTGCAGCTTTAAATGGTCTAGCCTCAGACTTTTTAACAGAATTTTTTATAAAATTTTTAAATATAGGTAGGGCCGTTTTTGATCCTGTTTCAAATTTACCAAGTGGTGTTGGACTATCCATTCCTACATAAACACCTACCAACAAGTTAGATGTAAAACCAATAAACCAAGTATCAGTATTATTATTCGTAGTTCCAGTCTTTCCTGCTATATTTAATTGTAAATCTCTTAATTTTTTTGCGGTTCCTCTTTGAACCACCCCTTCAAGTATTGACGTCATTTGATATGCGGTTTCTTCGGAAAAAATTTGTGTAAATTTATTTTTTAACTCAGGATAATCATCACTAAGATAGGATATTGCATCACAATTTACACAAGATCTCTTATCATTATTATAAATAGTATTTCCCTCACTATCTTGAATCCTGTCAATCAAAACAGGTTCAACAAGTTTTCCTCCATTAACAAAAACAGAGTAAGCAGATGTAAGCTGCAACAAAGTAGTTTCAGCAGAACCTAAGGAAATTGACAAAAGTTCCTCAGGATTTTCATAAATTGAAAGTTTTTTAGAATAGTTGATAATTTTGCCTAACCCTAAATCTTGAGCTATTCTAACTGTCATTAGATTTCTTGATTTCTCCAACCCAGTTCTAATTGTAGATGGACCGTAAAATTTTTTTCCATAATTTTCTGGTTTCCACAACTTTAAATCATCTCCTTGATCTAAAACTAAAGGTGCATCCAAAACTAATGAGGTGGGTGTGTAATTATTTTCTAAAGCAAGAGCATAAACGAATGGTTTAAATGCAGAACCTGGTTGTCTTTTTGCTTGTGTTGCTCGATTAAACTCACTTTTTTTAAAACTAAAACCACCATTAAGAGCCAAAACTCTTCCTGTATAAGGATCCATTACAACAATTCCTCCATTTATTTTTGGCAATTGTTGTAAGCTATATTTTTTATCTTTTATTTGTCTCACATAAATTATGTCACCAATGTTTAATAATTGGTTAAACTCTTTTTTTGTCCAAGAAATATCTTTATATTCAATAACACCATCATCTTTATCAATTGTTTCTATAATTGCTGAAAATTTATTTAATTTTTTTACAATTGCTAATTTCCAATTAATTGATTTTTCAAGTTTGTATTTATCTAAATCTTTGTACCAGTTCGAATTGTAAGGTTTATTAATTAATGGTCCCCTCCAACCTTTTCTCTGATCATAGGAAATTAATCCAGATCTTAGTGAATTAGTTGCAATTTTTTGTAAATCTAAATCTATAGGAGTATTGATATTTAGACCTTGTTTATAAACTTTGTCATAAGTCAAACTTTCTATGACATTTTTTCTAACGTCTTCAATATAATATTGTGCATCTTCTAAGTATATTTTTTGTTTTTTCTTTAATTTAATTTCCTGATTGCTTAATTTTTCCAACCACTCAGATGTAATATAATTATTTTCAAATAAATTTTTTAAAACTAAATTTCTTCTAAATTTTGCTAAATCTTTATCTTTATAAGGATTGTATTTACTAGGTGCTTTAGGCAAAGCAGCTAACAATGCAGCTTCTGAATAATTAAGTTCTCTTATAGATTTATCAAAATATTCCAAACTTGCAGCAGCTACACCGTAGGCACCACTACCAAGATAAATTTGATTTAAATAAAGTTCTAATATTCTTTCTTTAGATAATGCTCTCTCAATTCTAAATGCCAAAATTGCCTCTTTTATCTTTCTATTTAGACTTACTTCATTTGTTAATAAAAAATTTTTTGCTACTTGTTGAGTAATGGTTGAGGCACCTTCTAATCTTTTAGAGGCCATTATATTTGAAATATTGTTAATAACTGCTCTTAGAACTCCTTTCGCATCTACACCAGGGTGAGAGAAAAAATTTTTATCTTCTGCGGATAAAAACGAATTAATTACATTTTTTGGTATAGCATTGTACGGAACAAAAACTCTTTTTTCTTTTGAAAAATCTGCAACCAATTCTCCATTTCTTGAGTAAACTTTGCTTGAAACTGGTGGCTTATAACTCTTTAAAAATTTATAATCTGGAATATCGTTAGAGTATTTCCATAAAATACTAAATATTAAAATACCCAATAATATTAAAATAGTAGAGGAAAATAACAGAATATTTTTAAATAATTTACTCATTTTATTTCCATTATATCTTGGAATTTGTTAAAGATAAGGCATCAGAGATAAACAAAATTTATTACTAAACAAAAAATTAATGAACTTAAAAATCAACACATTATGGAAAAAAATTTATATATCGATGCATCGCATCCAAATGAAACTAGAGTTGTACTTAAATCAGGCGAAAATATTGAAGACTACGAGTACGAAGGTTTAAAAAATAATTTAATAAAAAATAATATTTATTTAGGTAAGGTAAGCAGGATTGAACCTTCGCTCCAAGCAGCCTTTGTTGACTTTGGAAGAGAAAGACATGGATTTTTATCATTTAATGATATTCAGTCAGATTACTATCAAATTCCAAAAGCTGATCTTGAAAAAATAAAAGAAGAAGAAGAAAAAGCAAGAGAAGAACTTTCAAAGCAAGTTGAAGCAAAAGAAGAGGAAAATATTGCTGAGGGTAAACTTGAAATAGATGATCCAATAGAGGAAAAGGTTGAAAATTTAGAATCTGATAAAGAGGAAGTAGAGATAAAAGAAAATTCAGATACAGAGGAAAAAACTGAAAAAAAACCTGAAAAAAAATTCAAATTTAAAAGATACAAAATTCAAGAAGTAATCAAACCTAATCAAGTAATTCTTGTGCAAGTCATCAAAGACGAGAGAGGTCAAAAAGGTGCTGCACTAAGCACATTTATTTCAATCGCAGGAAAATACATAGTGTTAATGCCAAATACACCTAAAGGTGGTGGAATTTCTAGAAAAATATTTAATCCTGCTGATAGAAAAAAAATTAGAACTATTTTAAATGAAATTGAAATTCCTAAAGAGATGGGCTTAATTGTAAGAACAGCAGGAAGCAACAAAACAAAAAATGAAATCAATAGTGACTTAACAACTCTTATTAATACTTGGGGACAGATAAAAGATAATGCAATTAATTCTATAGCTCCATCTTTAATTCATCAAGAAAGTGAAATAATTAAAAGAACTTTAAGAGATATGTACGATGATAGTACTAACCAAATTATTGTTGAAGGAAATGAAGGTTATAAAAAAGCCCAATCCTTTATGAAAACAATGATGCCATCAAGTGTAAAAAAGGTTAAAAAATATAGAGGAAGAACACCACTATTTATTGAAGAAAATATTGAACAAAAATTAAATCAAATTTTTGATTCAGAAATTAAACTCAAATCGGGAGGATATTTAGTTATTAATCCAACAGAAGCACTTGTATCGATAGATATTAACTCTGGTAGCTCAATTAAAGGTAAAAATGTTGAGAGCACAGCCTTAGACACAAACATTGAAGCAGCGGAAGAAATTGCGAGACAAATAAAAATAAGAGATTTATCAGGATTAATAATTATAGACTTCATTGATATGCTTAGTTTTGGTAACCGACGCTTAGTAGAAAGAAAGCTTAAGGAAAAATGTAGATCAGATAGAGCACGAATTCAAATTGGAAGAATAAGTAATTTTGGCCTTTTAGAAATGTCTAGGCAAAGATTGAGAGAAAGTGCTGTTAAATGGAAGGTGACTTTAACAGACGAGTCTTTTGCTCAAAAATTATTAAAAATTGTTGAATTAAAGGCTGTAATTAATAAAGCAAAATTTGTTGAAGTAAAAGTATGTGAAAAAGTTTCAGATTTTCTTAAAGAAAACTTTGTTAACGATTTAACTTACTTTGAAAAAAAGAATAAAGTGACTATCGATATCATTAGCGACAATTCTTTAATAATACCAGAATATATTGTTAATATTCAAAACAAATCAAAAAAAACAATTGAGCTTGTTGAACATTATGAAAAATTAAAAAACTTAGAAACTCAAAATAAAGAAGATAAAATTTCTAAAAAAAAAGAAGTTTCAAAAATAAACAAAAATTATAAAAAAAAGAAATATTATAAAAAAACTAAATAATACCTTTTAATGGAGAAGAAGGGTTTCCCATTAAAGTTTTATCTATTCTTCCTGAGTTATACGATTGTCTTCCAGCAATAACAGCATGTTTAAATGCAAGAGCCATATCAAATGGTTTTTTTGCTTTTGCAATTGCAGTATTTACCAATACTCCATCACAACCCAGCTCCATTGCAATTGTAGCATCTGAAGCTTGTCCAAGACCCGCATCAATTATTAATGGAAGTTTTGTTTGTTTCCTGATTATTTGAATATTAATTTTATTTTGTATTCCTAAACCTGATCCAATTGGTGCTGCTAGTGGCATTATCGCAGCAGCTCCAACATTTTCTAATCTTTTTGCCATTAATGGATCATCGTTACAATAAACCATAACTTTAAACCCCTCTTTAGTAAGAACTTCAGTAGACTCTAAAGTTTCAATCATATCTGGGAATAAATTTTCCTTATCTCCTAATACTTCTAATTTAACTAATTTCCACCCACCAATTTCTCTTGCCAATCTTAAAGTTCTAAGAGCTTCTTTAGAATTAAAACAACCCGCTGTATTAGGTAAATAAGTAATCTTTTTTGGATCAATATAATCCATTAACAAAGGTTTGTTTTTATCAGAAATATTTACTCTTCTAACTGCAACAGTTACAATCTCTGCTCCTGATAATTTAATAGCTTTGGCGCATTCAGACATTGTTTTATATTTTCCAGTACCAACAATTAATCTAGATTTAAATTTTTTTTTAGCGATGATGAGATCATCTTTTTTCACGTTATCCTCCTCCTATAAAATGAACAATCTCAATTTTGTCGTTTTGTTTTAATTTAATTTTGTTAACATTTTTTTTATCTATTATTTCTTCATTAAGTTCAATTGCTACTTTTTTCATAGGAATTTTAAGGTGTTTTATTAAATCTGAAAGTTTATATGTTTCAGAAAATGATCTGATTTTACCATTTACTTTGATTTTTATTTTTTTCATCGTATATAAATGCTGAATGAATAATAAAATAATTATTATTAACGGTCCAAATCTTAATCTATTAGGTGAAAGAGAACAATCACAATATGGATCTGACAACTATGAGCAACTTAAAGAAAATTGTATAAAAAAATCAAAAGAAATTGGACTTAATTGTGAATTTATCCAATCAAATTTGGAAGGAGATTTAGTAAATAAAATTCAAGATGCAAGAAAAAATTATGATGGAATGATCATTAATGCCGCTGCATTTACACATACTTCAGTTGCAATAAGAGATGCACTTGAATTATTCAAGAAACCAATAATTGAAATGCATATATCAAATATATATAAAAGAGAAGAATTCAGACATAAATCACTTATTAGTGGAGTTGCAACAGGTGGAATTTTTGGATTAGGTACTGAAGGATATATTTTGGCCATAATTTCATTACAAAAGCTTTTGAAAAATGAAAATAGATAAAAACATAATTAAAGAACTTAGCAACTATTTGGATGAGTTTAACTTAACTGAAATAGAAATTACTGAAAAAGATACAAAAATTAAAGTTTCAAAAAATAACGTATCAATTAGCAATCAAACAATCCCTGCTTCTGTAAGCAATGCAAATTTAACTTCTACTTCTCAAGCTGCTGAAAGTGTTAAATTTGGAACAGAAATTACTTCTCCAATAATTGGAACCGCTTATCATGCACCAGAACCTGGAGCAAAAAAATTTGTTGAAGTAGGTAAAAAAATTAAAAAGGGTGACACAATAATGATTGTTGAAGCAATGAAAACAATGAACCATGTACCTTCTACCCATGATGGTGTTGTAAAAGAAATTTGTGTTGATGATGGTCAGCCAGTTGAGTTTGGTCAAACAATTATTATTTTAGAATAAATAATGTTTAAAAAAATTTTAATTGCAAACCGTGGGGAAATTGCAGTTAGAATTATAAGAGCATGTAAAGAATGGGGTATAGCAACTGTAGCAGTCCATTCAGATGTTGATAGAGAAAGCATGCACGTAAGAATGGCAGATGAAAGTGTCTGTATAGGTTCTCATCAACCAGCAAACAGTTATTTAAATATTCCCGCATTAATGTCTGCAATAGAACTGACTAATGCAGACGCTGTTCATCCAGGATATGGCTTCTTATCAGAAAATGCTAACTTTGCTAAAATTTTGGAAGAAAATAAAATTAAATTTATTGGTGCATCTTCAAAACACATCGAAATGATGGGAGATAAAATTCAAGCTAAAAGAATAGCTAAAGAAAATGGTTTACCTGTTATTGAAGGATCTGAAGGTGGTGTCAGAGATATTAATGAAGCAAAAGACCTTTGTAAAAAAATTGGCTTTCCTGTTCTGATTAAAGCCTCAGGTGGAGGTGGTGGAAAAGGTATGAAAATAGTACATAAGGAGGAAGAATTTGAAACTTTATTTTCCACAGCTAAATCAGAAGCACAAAAATATTTTGGTAACGATGAAGTGTATATTGAGAAATTCTTTCAAAATCCAAGACACATAGAAGTTCAAATTCTTGCTGGAAAAAATAGAGTTGTGCATTTGCATGAAAGGGATTGCTCTGTTCAAAGAAGACATCAAAAACTTATTGAGGAAACTCCTAGTCCTGTTTTGAATGATGAAATTAGAAAAGATCTTTTTGAAAAAACTGTAAAAATGGTCTCTAAAATTGGATACATGGGTGCTGGTACAGTCGAGTTTATCTATGAAGATGGAAAGTTTTACTTTCTTGAAATGAATACAAGAGTTCAAGTAGAACACCCTGTTACAGAAATGGTAACAGGAGTAGATATTATTAAAGAACAAATATGGATAGCATTTTCTGAAGAAACGGCATTAAAACAAAGCGATATTAATCCAAGAGGTCATGCTATTGAATGCAGAATAAACGCTGAAGATGCTAGTAAAAATTTTCAACCATCGCCAGGGGTTATAAGTATGTGTCACCAGCCATCTGGATTTAGAACAAGAGTAGATGGAGCTATATTTCAAGGTTACAAGGTTACTCCATATTATGACAGTATGGTTTGTAAATTAATTTGTCATGGGCGAAATAGAACAGAAGCTATTCAAAGAATGAATAGATCTTTGGATGAATTTGTAATTGAAGGTATTACAACTACTATTCCACTTCACAAAAAATTGTTAAATCATAAAAAATTTATCAATTCAGATTTTAATGTGAGTTGGCTAGATAAAGATACTATAGTTTAATAACATTTTATTAGCCACACATCATAAATAGGATGATCAAACGGAGTTATTGAAGGGCTTGAAGAAAACATCCATCCATTAAAAACAAAAACTTCATCATTGTTTTGATTTGATAAATCTCTGACTTGTATGTAAGCAGTAATTTCTGGACTATCATCAAATTCAGAATTTTTACATTTTAAACTCTGAATTGATAAGTCTTTAAATTTTAGTAATTGACCATTTTTAAGTTTTAACGAAGTATTTTTAGAACTAATTTTATCTAAAATTTTAATTTCAGTAAAAGAACCTTCAAGTTGAATATTGGAATGTGAAATAGATGTAAATAGAAAAAAGAAGATTAGTAAGTAAAGAAAAAAACTATTCTTTCCAACTAGTATATTTTTTTTTAACATCTTCTTTATTTTTATTTGGATAATATGCTTCTTCGGTACCAGTTAAATTTGATTGATGAGGTTTTTGCCATTCATATTTTTCTAGCTCATGTTTTTTTTCTATTTTGTTAGGTGTAAAATGCATCCATGAGTACCACTCAACTGGAATTTTTGATGCATCAATAACATCTGAATATATTACCCATCTTTTTCCTTTTTTATCTTCATAATATTTGTTCCCAAACTGATCTGTACCAGCAAGTTTTCCAAAAAAAATTGTTTTTAATCTTGTTCCAAAAGTATCTTGATTCCACCAAGTGAAAATTTTTTTAAAAAGTGTCAACATGTTATTTTATTTTTTATTTCAATTAAAAATTGTAAAAATTAAATTAGACTAAAATTTGAATAAGTATATAAATTAAAAGAATCTATTTTCAAACTAATTTTAAACTGAGGTGAAATGGCAAAATATCTTGTAGAAACTTATTACACTTGTACCTTTAAGGTGAATCATTACTTAGACGACATAAATGAAACAGAGCTTAAAAATCTAGAAAAAAGAGACGATGGTAAATTCGAAGTTTTAGATGTCAAATTAGACAATAGAAAAACTAAAAGTTTAGATCCAAATAACAAAAAAGTAGTTGAAAATAAAAAAATTGAAATAGTTTCAAAAAGTGCAAGTGAAAATTCTATAAGTAAAGAAACCGTTGTTCAAAACTTAAACAAGTCCTCAGAAAAAGGTGGAAAAAGATTTAGTATGCCTGACAGACGAAAAGGCTATATTCAAAAAGCTACAATTGGAGATCATAAAGTTTATCTTCATACAGGTGAATATGAAGATGGAAAAATTGGAGAAATATTTATCGACACAAGTAAAGAAGGAGAACTAGTTAAGGCATTGATGAATAACTTTGCAATAGCAGTATCTTTAGGCCTTCAATACGGAGTACCATTAGATGAATTTATAAGTGCATTCGTGGGAACAAAATTTGAACCATCAGGTAAAGTACATGGAAATGATAGAATATTGAGCGCTACCTCTATTTTAGATTATATTTTTAGAGAGTTAGCTATATCTTACCAAAATAGAGAAGATCTTGCACATACTCCTGCAATTGGTGGAAACGATACGAATGATCAAGAAAATGAAGATCAAAATCAATTATTAAAAATTGTAAAAGATATTACTAGCAAAGGATTTGTAAGAAATAACTATAAAAAAAATCTAGTTGATTTATCTGATGTTAAAATAAGTCTTAAAGGTAAAAAATAATTTTATTTTTTATTTTTCAAAGACAAGTTTAACTCTTTTAGCTGTTCAGGATTAACCTCTGATGGAGCGTTCATCATCAAATCTTGTGCATTTTGGTTCATTGGAAACATTGTTACTTCTCTAATATTTTTTTCATTAGCTAACAGCATAACAATTCTATCGATTCCAGGAGCAATACCCCCGTGAGGCGGAGCACCATAACTTAATGCATTTATCATACCACTAAATTTTTCATCTACTTGCTGCTTATCATAACCAGCAATTGAGAATAACTTATACATAAGTTCTGGTTTATGATTTCTTATAGCGCCAGAGGATAATTCAATACCATTGCAAACAATATCGTATTGATAAGCCAATAGTTCTAGAGGATTTTCAAATTCTTTTTCTGTCAAATCACCTTGTGGCATAGAAAATGGATTATGACTAAATTCAATTTTATTAGTCACTTCATCTCTTTCAAACATTGGATAATCAACTATCCAGCAAAACGCGAAAATATCTTCATCAATTAAATCTAAATCTTCTGCAATTTTATTTCTTGCCTGAGAAGTTATTTTTTCTAATTCATTTTGTTTTCCACAAGCTAGAAAAATACTGTCCCCTACTTCTGCATTAGTTAAATTCATTATTTCTAGCAATGCTTCTTTGGTGAAAAATTTTCCTATAGGTCCTTTACCAGATAACTCAGTATCTTTTTCAAATGTGAAATAAGCCAAACCTGATGCTCCTTGTTCTTTGGCCCATTTGTCAATATTATCGAAAAAGCTTCTTGGTTTGTCCTTAGTATTTTTTGTTACTATGCATCTTACTCTTGAACCAGATTTTACTAACTTTTTAAATATTTCAAAAGATACATCTTCTCTTGTAAATATTTCAGTAATATCATTTATTATAAGTGGATTTCTTAAATCAGGTTTATCACTTCCATATTTTAACATTGCTTCTTTGTAAGAAATTCTAGGAAACTTATCGTTTAATAATTTTTTATTTGAAAATGTTTTAAAAGTATTAACCATTAATTTTTCAACTACGTTAAAAACATCTTCTTGCTCTACAAAAGACATTTCTAAATCTAGTTGATAAAATTCACCTGGACTTCTGTCTGCTCTTGCATCCTCATCCCTAAAGCAAGGGGCTATTTGAAAATACTTATCAAAACCAGATACCATAATTAGCTGTTTAAATTGTTGTGGCGCCTGAGGTAAAGCATAAAACTTCCCTGGATTTAATCTACTTGGAACTAAAAAATCTCTAGCACCCTCAGGACTAGAGGATGTTAATATTGGTGTTTGGAATTCCAAAAAGCCTAATTTAGTCATTTCATTTCTAATGTGTGAAATAACTTTTGATCTTAAGATTATATTTTCATGTATTTTTTTTCTTCTTAGATCCAAAAATCTATATTTTAACCTTATTTCCTCAGCATATTCTTGATCACTGAAAACTGGCATCGGTAATTCTTTGCAAGAACCTAGTTCTTCATAAGTATCAATTTTTACCTCAATTTCTCCTGTGCCTATTTCTTTGTTAATTGTATCTTCAGATCGAGCTACAACCTTACCTTCAATTTTAACTACAGTTTCTAATTGAGTTTTTTCTAAGTTTGTGAAATTTTTATTATCCTTATCTATAATACATTGTGTGACACCATAATTGTCTCTTAAATCTATGAATAATAAGTTACCATGGTCTCGTTTTTTATTGATCCAGCCTGAAAGAAATACTTTTTTATCAACGTCTTCTTTTCTTAATTCGTTACAAGTATTTGTTCTATATTTACTCAATTATTCTCCTAAAGCTTCTTTAATAATTTTAAAATCGATTGGTTTTTTTCTTTTTAAACTAATTTCGTCGATCTTATATATGAATTCAGAAATTTTGCCATAGGATCTATCTATTCTTTTTATAATGAAATCTATTAATTTCTTATCAATTGATATCTGACGATCAGAAAGATTTTTTAATATTAAGGCATATAACAAATCATCTTCTGGTTTATCAATCTTTGATAAAATAAAATTTTTAGCTCTAGAATTTAAATCATTTAGTTCAAAAGTGTAATCAACAATAGGTTTTGTTGAAGTAATAATTAAATACTTATTGTCTTGCTCTATGTTGTTCAAAAAAGTGAATAATAACTTTTCATCAATATTTTTATTTAAATCCTCAATAATTATATTTTCATAGATTTTAATTTTTTTTAAATATTCATTACTAATATCAGCTGCGTTTATTTTAATACCCTTAAATTTATGTAAAAAAATATTAATTAAATGAGATTTTCCTGAAAATTTGTCACCAATAAGATTTATAAAATTTTTTTCCCACTTAGGCCAACTATTTAATAATAGAAATGAAAATTCATTAGACTTTGAAACATAAAAGTCCTGATCTTTAAAATTTTGATCATATTCAAATTTTAAAATTTCTTGATTTAAAGATTTCATTTTAACAACCAAATTTTGTTTTTAATTTCAAAAAAATAATCATAATCCTTCATCACATCTAAAAACTGATCACGAGTTCCATTAAAGATTACTTTATAAATATTTTTTTTATTATCGAATTTAAATATATTGAACTTATTAACCAACTCTATGTTTGAAAGTGTTGCTTCAAACTGATCGATTTTAATTATATTGCTATTATCAACAGAGATAGTCAAATCTAATTTAATTGATGTATTTATTATATTTTTTAATTTCCAATAATCTTCAAAAACCATTTTTTGTTGATCTATAAATTTTTCTAGATCTTCTGAATTTTCTAAATTGATATTTTTAAATTTAAAATTTTTTAAATTTTGGCTATTGTTAAAAACAATTTGATTAAGAACTCTAAGTTCTTGATTATTTTTAAATACAATCATTATAATAAAATCTTCAAAATTATATTTTTTTGAAATTTCTTTAAAATTAAAATCTTCTAAATTATTAATATTTTTTTTTATTAAATTATAATCATCAATATCTTCGTTTGGTAAAATATAATTTAATTGATAATGTTTTTCTTTTTTTAAATTCCAATTTTTAAATAATTGACTTTCGGAGAAAAGAAATATTTCACTTTTTTCCTCATCTACTTCTATTGGAAAAAAAATTAAATCTTTTTGAATAATAGATGAGGGAAATACATTTTTTTTTTCCAATAATTCAAAAAAACTTTTTTTATTAAATTCTACATTTAAAGTAAGATTATATATTTCATCAATAAAGTTTTCTTGAACAATTGAAAATGTTTCAACTAAACTTTTGACTTCTTTAGTTGAAGAATTTTGAAGTTTTTTTTGATCTTTGCTTTGAGCAATAGTTAAAATAAGTTCTTCATATGCTTTAACAAAGCCTCGATTTATTATCTTATTTTTATCAAATGAGGCGTCAAATGGAGATGATATTTCGATTTCTTTTATAGAAAATGTTTTTGCAACACTATTTTCTGTGGAAAAAAAAATATTTAATAAAGCAAGAAATAGAAAAAGATTATATAAATTCCTAAGTTTAATTAATTTTGAAAAACACCTCATAGAATATTGTAATGAATAATAAAAATTTTACCTATAAAAAAAGTGGTGTTAACATTAAAGCAGCCGATAAGTTTGTAAATTTCATTTCATCAGTATCATCAAAAAAAAAGGGCAAAAAAAAGTTTTCTAATATCGGGGGATTTGGTTCTATTTCAAACATTCCAGGTAACATAAAGCGACCTCAAATAGTTGCTTGTACAGATGGTGTCGGAACTAAAATTGAAATAGCTAATTCATTAAATAAATTTGATACAATCGGTATTGATCTTGTAGCAATGAGTGTGAACGATTTAATTGTCCAAGGTGCAAAACCGTTGCTTTTTTTAGATTACATTTCAATAAACAAGATTGATTTATCTAAACTTAAATCGATCATTAAAGGAATAGTTAAAGGCTGTAAACTATCAGATTGTGAACTTGTGGGTGGAGAAACAGCGGAGATGCCTGGTACTTATTCAGAAGGTAAATTTGACATAGCAGGTTTTGCTGTTGGTGTTGTTGGTAAAAATAAAATCTTAAATAAAAATAAAATCAAAAAAAATAATATAATATTAGCAATTCCGTCTAGTGGATTACATTCAAATGGGTTCTCACTTGTAAGGTATTTAATAAATAAAAAAAAAATAAATATAAATAAAAGTAAATTTTTAAAATCAGAACTTTTGAAACCAACAAAAATATATGTGAATGAAGTAATGAAACTAATTTTAAAAAATCTTATTAATGGTTGCGCAAATATTACAGGAGGAGGACTTGCTGATAATATCAAAAGAATTATACCTGATAACATGGTGGCTGATATTGATTTAAATGAAATCAAAACTTTAAAAATTTTTAATTGGCTGAAAAAGAATGGAATATCAGAAAATGAAATGTTAAAAACATTTAATTGCGGTGTTGGTTTTTGCTTAATTACTAATAAGAAAAACTTGAACAAAATTCAAAGTTATTTTCCTAAAAATTACAAACCATATGTAATTGGAAAAATTATAAGTGGTAAAACTAAAGTAAAATTAAATGGTTCTATCAACTGGAACAAATAGAATAAAAACTGCAGTCTTTATCTCTGGAACAGGTAGTAATTTAAAATCACTTATTAAATTTTCTAAATTAAACAAATCACCTATTTCTATTAACCTAATTATTACTAATAATATGGTAGCTAAAGGTTTAAAGTATGGAGATATTTTTAAAATTAAAAAAAAAATAATTAATTTTAGTCACAAAAATTTTGCTGAAAAAAAAATACTTAATGAACTTGCAAAAAATGAAATTCAACTAGTTTGTTTAGCAGGATTTATGAAAATACTTTCTAAAAATTTTATTAAAAACTTCAAAGGGAAAATTTTAAATATTCATCCCTCCTTGTTGCCAAAATACAAAGGTTTAAATACTCATCAAAGAGCTATAGAAAATAAAGATAAATACTCAGGATGTACTGTACACTTCGTAAATTCAAAACTTGATTCTGGAAAAATAATTCTTCAAAAGAAGGTTAAAATTTTAAAAAAAGATACCCCAGTTAGTCTTTCTAAAAAAATTTTAGTTCAAGAGCATAAATTATATCCGAAAGCTATTTTGAAAATCTTTAGTCTTTAAAAAAGAAATTAATTTCAATTTTGGCGTTTTCAACACTGTCAGATCCATGAACAGAATTTTTATCAATTGAAATCCCATATTTCTTTCTAATTGTGCCTTCTTCAGCATCTTTAGGATTAGTTGCCCCCATTAATTCTCTATTTCCTAACACTGCATTTTCTTTTTCAAGTACCATTACTACAATTGGACCTGAGGATAGATATTCACATAAATCGTTATAAAACGGCTTTGTTTCATGAACTCTATAGAAATTTTCTGCTTCTGATTTTTCAATTTGAATTTTTTTTTCCTTTAAAATTGAAAAACCATTGTTTTTAAACATATCTTTTATCTCATTCTCAAGATGTCTCTCAACTGCATCAGGTTTTATAATTGATAAAGTTTGCTCAATATTACTCATATTTGTCCTCTATTAGTTTATTTAATAATCTTACGCCATAACCAGTAGCACCACCTGAATTTAATGCCCCCCCATATTTAGAGAAAGCCATTCCAGCTATATCTAAGTGAGCCCATGGTGTTTTGTTTAAAATAAATCTTTGTAAAAATTGAGCAGCAGTTGTTGAGCCAGCTCCTCCAACATAATTTATATTTTGCATATCTGCATTTTTAGAATCTATCAATTTATCAAAGTTTTTATTTAGAGGCATTCTCCAAACTTTTTCTTCAACCTTCTCTCCTGCTTCAATTAATTGTTCGGATAATTTATCATCATTTGAAAACAAGCCTGCGTACTCAGAACCTAGAGAAACAATTATTGCACCAGTAAGGGTTGCTAAATCAATTATAAATTTAGGCTTAAATTTTTTTTCAGTATAAGTTAGCGCATCTGCTAATACTAATCTACCTTCTGCATCCGTATTTAAAATCTCTACAGTTTTTCCACTGTAGGATTTTACAATATCACCTGGTCTTTGAGCATTTCCACCAGGCATGTTCTCTACTAACCCAACAACACCCACAGCATTAACTTTTGCTTTTCTTACAGCTAAACTTTTCATCAACCCCACAACAACTGCTGAACCAGCCATATCGTATGTCATATCTTCCATAAATTTAGCTGGCTTTAGTGAAATCCCTCCAGTGTCAAAACAAACTCCTTTACCAACAAACGCTAGAGGTTTTGATTTATCTTTCAAACCATTCCATTCCATTGTCACCAAGTATGACCCTCTTACACTTCCTTGACCAACACCAAGTAAAGTATTCATTCCTAATTTTTTTAATTTTTTTTCATCATAAACGTTAATCTTCAAGCCAGTCCTAGATAAAGATTTTAATCTCTTTGCGTACTCATCAGGATGCAAAATATTACCAGGCTCTGAAACTAAATCCCTAGTATAGAAAGTTCCTTCCTCTATTGACCTGAATTTAATTTGATCTTTTAAAGATGGTATGTTTTTTCCATTAACATTTATCCATATATTATTATTATTTTTTTTTGTTTTATATTTTTCAAATATATAAGATTTAAGTTTTAAACCATGTAAAAAATAACCTAGAAAGTTTTTTAATTTTATTGGAACTGCTTCTGAATTAATCTGAAATTCTTTGATTTTAATATCCTTTAAATAATTAAAAAATTCAGCTCCTAAATTTTCAACCTCAGATGATTTAACATTTTTTTTTACAGAAATTAAAAAAATTTTTTTTTTTGAGCTTAGATCAAAGCTAACTATTTTTTTTGATAAATTTTGAGATTTCAATATATCCCCAATAAAACGATTTTCTATTTTGCTGAAGTACTTATTTAAAACAGAAATACTGTACTTTTCGTCAACAAAGAATATTAAGTTACCAACTTTATTTTTAGATAAATTTTTTTTATAACTAACTGTAACAGACATATATTTACAATACACTCTAGTTGTGATGAGTGCTATATATGTTTAAATATACATTATTTCAATGAAAAAAATTTTATTTCGAAAAATACTATCTGATTGTCTAATTTTTTTTTTTATTAGTCTTTTAAGTACAAGTATAATTGTTTGGGTATTCCAAGCAGTTAATTTTCTAGATGTAATGATTGAGGATGGTCGTAGTTTTTTAATTTATATTTATTACACGGCATTAAACCTACCCAAAATTATAACTAAAATTTTGCCTTTTGCACTTTTCTTTAGTTTTTTTTATGTCCTAGGTAAATATGAAATAAATAATGAACTAATAATATTGTGGAACTCTGGAGTAAATAAAATTGAACTTGTTAATTTCTTATTTAAAATTTCTTTAATTATTACAATATTTCAAATTATAATCACAACATTTATAGTTCCTGTTAGTCAAAAATTTTCTAGAACAATATTAAAAACATCAGAAGTTGATTTCATAGGATCTTTCATAAAAGAAAAAAAATTTAATGATACAATTAAAGGTTTAACACTATATACTGACAAAGTTGAAAAAAATGGTGAGTTAAAAAAAATATACATAAAAAGAGAATTTTCATCAAAAAAATTTCAAATCACTTATGCAAAAAAAGGTTTATTCGATCAAAAAGGTAAAAAAAATATTTTAATTCTTTTTGATGGAGAAACCATAAATGTACAAGATGATAAAATTTCAAGTTTTAAATTTTCAAAATCGGATTTTAATTTATCAAATTTAGAAACCAATACTATTTTAGCTTATAAAATTCAAGAAACTCAAACTCATGAACTATTAAATTGCATTAAAATATTAAAAGAACAAAATGTAGAAAGAATATCGCATAATTGTAGTAAAAGAAATTTAGAAAATATTTTTGCAGAATTGTTTAAAAGAACCTTATTGCCATTTTATATTCCAGTTTTAATTTTAATTTCTTGTTTTGTAATAGTTAGATCCAAAGAAGAAACAAATTATTTAAAATTACGACTGTTAGTATTTTTATATGGTTTCATTACTATTATTATTTCTGAAAGTTCTTTAAAATTTATTGATGATAATCTAGTTAGTAATTCTAAGGTTATAATTATTCCTTTTCTAGTTTCGATTTTCCTATATTTTGTTTTTAGATACAGTTTTGTAAATAAATTTTTGAATTTTAAATAAGTTATGAAGGTTTATATTTTATTTATTTTAAAAAGTTACTTTAAAAATTTAATTTTCGTAACTCTAATGATGTTAAGTTTATCAATAATTATAAATATGTTGACTGAATTTGAATTTTTTAATGAAATAAATGTTCCTACTTTTTATCCAATTTATCTATCTTTTTTAAATTCACCAGATTTGATTTTTGAAATGTTTCCATTTATTTTTTTAATTTCAACTCAATTATTTTTTATTAATCTATATTCAAATAATCAAATAGAAATATTTAAATACTCAGGATTAAGAAATTCGTCTATTATAAAAATACTATGTTTTTTTAGTTTTATTTTAGGTGTATTGATAATTTTTTGTTTTTATTTTTTATCTTCAAATTTTAAAAATTTATATTTAGAATCTAAATTGAAGTATACAACAGATGGTAAGTATCTAGCGGTTATAACTAATAACGGACTTTGGATAAAGGATAAGATTTTGAATGACACCTATATTATTAGTGCATCCAAAATAGATGACAATTATTTAATTGATACTTTGATATCTCAATTTGATGAAAATTTTAATATAGTAAGAAATATAAAAAGCAAAAAAATAAATATTAAAAATTTTGAATGGCAAATCTATAACCCAGAAATTTTTGAAAATGAAGAAAAAATAAAATTAAATTTGCTCAAAAAAAAATTTAACTATAATTATGAACGTATAAAGAATCTATTCTCAAATTTATCATCATTATCAATTGATGAACTTTTTGATTTAAAACAGAATTATACTGAGCTTAATTACTCAACCACTGAAGTTGAAGTTCAAATAAATAAACTAATTTCTTATCCATTTTATTTAACAATGATTACTTTGCTATCATCTATAATTATGTTTAAAGTTAAAAATTATACCAATGTAACATTAAAAATTATTATTGGTTTGTTTTTATCGGTAATTATTTATTATACATTCAATTTTTTCAATGTTATGGGAAGTACAGAAAAATTATCTGTTATAGCTGCTGTTTGGACACCAATAATATTTTTAACTTTTGCCAATTTGATTATGGTTTATGGAATAAATGAAAAATAATATATTCATAATAATTTTTTTTAGTTTAGTTTTAAACCTATCGTTTGTTTTCTCGACGCTCGCAGATGATCAATTTAACTTTGATATTAACAATATAGAAATTAAAGATAATGGTAATAAAATTTACGGTTATAATAGAGGTATAGTCAACACAGATAGTCAAATAAAATTTGAAGCTGATGAATTTTATTTCAATAAATCAACTAATATACTAACAGCCTATGGAAACGTAATTATCAACGATTTAAAAGACAAATCAAAAATTTATACTGATAAAATAAAGTATTTTAAAAACGATGAGAAAATTTTAACTGAAGGAAATTCTAAGGCCATAAAGGATAATATTACTATTGATGCTAATTTTTTTGAATTTAACAGAAATTCAAATATCTTAACTGCTGAAGAAAACGTTTTTATCAACGATTTAAAAGACAAATCAAAAATTTATACTGATAAAATAAAGTATTTTAAAAACGATGAGAAAATTTTAACTGAAGGAAATTCTAAGGCCATAAAGGATAATATTACTATTGATGCTAATTTTTTTGAATTTAACAGAAATTCAAATATCTTAACTGCTGAAGAAAACGTTGAAATAATTGATAAAAAAACAAACAATCAATTATTCACAAACAAGATAACCTATAAAAAAAATTTAGAAGAAATATTTACAACGGGAGATACTAAATCATTTATTAACAAAAAATTTAAATTTTATTCATCAGATACAAAATATAATAGAAACAATTCTACCATTAGTTCTTCGAAAAAATCTTATTTAACTGACAACAATTCAAAATTATATAAATTTGATAAATTTAAATTTTTCATCAATGATGAGATATTAAAAGCTAAAAAAGTTAAAATTATTTCAGAAAATTTTTTAGAAAATGGATTTAGTGATGAGGCGCACTTTTCAAGTGGATTTTTTAATTTAAGTAATAATGAATTTATTACTGAAAATAGTAAATTTAATTTAAAAAAAAATACATTTGGAAATATCGATAATCAACCTAGACTATATGGATCATCTTCAATTAATAATGATGATTATTTAAAGGTTAATAAAGGAGTTTTTACCTCATGTAATAAAAGCATGGAATGTCCTGCTTGGGCAATTAAAGCAAATAAAATTACACATGATAAGAAAAAAAGACAAATTATTTATGATGATGCAATTTTAAAAATTTACAACATGCCTGTAATGTACATGCCAAAGTTTTTTCACCCAGATCCAAGTGTAAAACGTCAATCGGGGTTTTTACAACCTTTATTAAATGGTTCTGAAACTTTAACTAACTCAATTTATATTCCTTATTTCCATGTTATTTCTGATAATAAAGATGCAACTCTACAAACTACTTTATTTGAGGACAAAAAAATACTTTTACAAAATGAATATAGAGAAAAAAACAAAGATTCAAATTTAATTGCTGACATTGGATATGTCTCTAAATATAAATCTAAAAATTCACAAAATCACAATAGTATTTTTCATATATTTTTAGATTTTCAAAAAGATCTAAATTTAGATCAGTATACAAGTAGCTCCTTAAAAGTAAATTTAGAAAAAATATCGAATGATACTTATTTAAAAGTTTTTGAAAATAATTTGACTAATACTAAAATTCTTCCAGGAAGTAAAAATAAACTAAATTCAAAAGTTTCTATTACTCTCGATAATGAAATATATCAATTCGATGGTGGTGTTGAGTTTTTTGAAGATCTAGAAGGTGTATCTAAAAATGACAAATACGAGTATAATTTTCCATATTATGATATAACAAGAAATCCAATTTTGTTCAGAAACACTTTGTTAAATTTTAGTTCATCAGGTTATAATCAATTATCTGAAACTAACAAACTTACCTCGAAAGTAACAAATAATTTTAATATAAATAGTACTGATTTTATAAGCTCTATGGGCTTTCAAAATAATTTTAATTTATATTTTAAAAATACCAACTTTTTGGGTAAAAAAAATTCATCTCACAAAAATAGTCCAACATCAAAATTAAAAAGTATATTTGAAGCTAATACTAGTTTTCCATTAATTAAAACAAATCTTAATAGTACTGATTATTTAATTCCAAAAGTATCTCTTAGAATGAATCCAACTAATATGAAAGATAGATCAACAGAAAATAGAAATGTAGATATTTCAAATATTTTCAATATCGATAGAATGAGTTTGGGTGACGAATTTGAATCTGGCAAATCATTAACATTGGGATTAGATTATAAAAAAGAACAATTAAATGACATAAATAGGTATTTTTCTTTCAAATTAGGCACTGTACTAAGAGATAAAGAACAAAATTTTATTCCAAACTCATCTACTTTAAACAAAAAAACTTCAAATTTATTTGGATCAATTGAAAATAATTTTAATGATTTCTTTAATATAAATTATCAATTTTCTTTAGATAATGATTACAATTCTTTTGAATATAATTCGTTAACAACTAAATTTAATTTTGGAATTTTAAATACAAACTTTATATTTACTGAAGAAAATGGAGAGAGAGGTGATACAAATATCTTAGAAAATAAAACTGTTATTAATTTTAATGAAAATCATTTGCTGACATTCGGTACAAGAAGAAATAGAAAAATAGCTCTCACGGAATATTATGACCTAGTATACAATTACAAAAATGATTGTTTACAAGCAGGATTTAAATATAAAAAAAGCTATTATGAAGATAGAGATTTAAAGCCAAATGAAGATTTACTATTAACCCTAACTATCAGCCCAATAACTAATTATGAGCAAAAAATAGATAATAACTTGTATAGAAATTAAACATGTTTTTTAGAATTATTTTTTATTTTTTATTTTTTATTTTGTTGCAAATAAAATTTTCAAATGCTTCTATTGAAAATAAAATTCTATTTAAAGTAAATGACCAAATAATAACTACACAGGATATTTCTAATGAAATTCAATATTTAGCAATAATAAATAAAAATTTTTTGACTTTAGAAAAAAATCAGATTTTTGAAATATCTAAAAATTCTTTAATAAAAAGAAAAATAAAACAAATTGAATTATCAAAAAGATTTCCTGACATTGAGATCAATAAGGATTATTTGAATAAATCATTGGAAAATACATATTTAAAATTAGGTTTTTCTAATTTGGAAGAATTTAAAAATTTTTTAAAAGAGAAAAAATTTAATATAAAAATTTTTGAGGAAAATTTGATTACAAATTCTCTTTGGAACGAATTTATTTCGTTTAAATATAAAGATAAAATTAAAATCGACAAAAATAAAATATTACTAGAATTAAAGAGCAAACAATCAAACGTTAAATATTCATATTTGCTCTCTGAAATAGTATTTAGCTCAAGTAACGAAGAGATAGATAGCTTGATAAAGGAGATAAATAACTCGATAATTTTTAATGGTTTTGAAAATACGGCTCTTAAATACAGCATCTCAAATTCTGCAAATTTAGGTGGAAAGATAGGCTGGGTTCAGAAAAATGCTTTAAGTGAATTAATATTAAAAAAAATTAAAAATTTAAAAGAAGGTGAGCATACTCAACCAATCAATATTCCAAGTGGGTTTTTAATTCTAAAAATAAATAAAATAAAAAAAGAAAATGCTGAGATTGATGTCAATCAAGAACTAAACAAGTTAATTAACCAAAAACAAAATGATCAATACAATACTTTTTCAAATATTTATTTTAGTAAGATTAAAAAAGAATATCAAATAGATGAGCTATAAAACACCTATTTTAATTGTAGATGGACAACCAAAAAGTATTTTTTTAGAAATTTTTTTTAAATCTATAAAAAAAATAAAAATTAAAAGTCCAATTATATTAATTGCATCATTAAAATTAGTTTCTTTAGAGATGAAAAAACAAAAAATAAAAAAAAAAATTAAAACATTAGATTATTCGAATATTAAAATTAAAAGTTTAAATAATTTGCACATAAATTTAATCGACGTAAATGTTAAATCAAAAAATGTAAAAAATAAAAAATCTTATCAATCAAATGATTATATAAAAAAAAAATTTAGTGTAGCTTTTGATTTAATCAAAAAACATAAAATAAATAAGTTCATAAATGGGCCTATCAATAAGAAAAAATTTTTAAACAAAAAATATTTGGGAATTACCGAGTATATTTCTAATAAATTTAAATCTAAAAAAAACGCAATGCTAATATACAACAAAAATTTATCTGTTTGTCCTGTGACTACACATCTTCCTATTAAATTTGTTACAAATTCAATAAATTCAAAAATTATCAAAGAAAAAATTATTTTAATTAATGATTTTTATAAAAAACAATTTAAATTTAAACCAAAAATAGCTTTGCTTGGTCTAAATCCTCATTGTGAAAGTATAGATAAATATAATGAGGATGAAAAAATTTTAAAACCAGTAGTGAACTATTTTAAAAAAAAAAATTTCTTAGTTTTTGGGCCATTCTCAGCTGACACAATTTTTTTAACTCAAAACAGATTTAAATATGATGTAATAGTTGGCATGTATCATGACCAAGTTCTAACACCTATAAAAACACTGTTTGAATATGACGCAATAAATATTACTCTGGGCTTACCGTTTATACGAATTTCTCCTGATCATGGCCCAAATGAAAATATGTATGGAAAAAATAAATCAAACCCTCTTAGTTTAATGAGGGCATTAAAGTTTTTAGATAAAAATTGATAAGAGCAAAAAAAAGCCTAGGCCAAAACTTCTTAATTGATGATATAATTTTAAATCAAATTGTTAATTCTGTAGAAATTAAGAATAAGTATGTATTAGAAATAGGACCAGGAACGGGAAACTTATCAAAATATATTTTAGACAAAAAACCAAAAAAATTTACTGTAGTTGAAAAGGATAGCAACCTAACCAATTATTTAAAAGACCAGTTCAAAGACAATTTAAATATAATTAATGATGATATTTTGAATATAGATGAAAAAACATTATTTAAAGAAAAAATGATTGTGTTTGGAAATTTGCCTTACAATATTTCAACAGAGATACTCAGTAAATGGATAATTAATTTAAAAAATGATTTTTGGTTTGAAAATCTAGTTTTGATGTTTCAAAAAGAAGTTGCAGACAGAATAATAGCTAATTTTAACAATTCAAGTTATGGAAGATTATCAATACTAGCAAATTGGAAATTAATTATTAGAAAAATATGTGATGTAAAGCCTATTTCCTTTTCACCAAGGCCAAAAATAGATAGCAGTTTGCTTTTATTTAAACCCAGGAATGATTTTTACAAAATAAATAATCCAAAAAACTTAGAGAAAATAACAAGAATTTTTTTTAGCAATAGAAGAAAAATGATCAAGAAGCCTTTTAATCAAATTTTTAACGGTGATCTAAGAATAGCAGAGAAATATAAAATTAATTTAAATTTAAGACCTCAAAATTTAAATTTTGAAACTTACTATAAACTTACTGAAGAATATGAAAAATTAATTAGTTAATTTTTCAACATGATCTCTAATAAAATTTAAATCATAATCTTTAGAGCCATTATTAATTTCTGCTTTTATTAAATTTGTAATTTTTTCATAGCATATGTTGATATCATCATTAATTACGACATAATCATAATTTATCCAATGCAATACATCTCTTTCAAATTGTTTCATTCTTTCCTCAGCAATTAGTTTATCTTTCATATCTCTGTTGGACAGTCTTTTGAACAATACCTCTTTACTTGGCGGAAGTATGAAGAAGGTGATTAATTTATAGTCTAATTTTTTATTTTTTATTTGATCAGCACCTTGCCAGTCAATATCAAATAAAACATTTTTACCTGCATTTAAATTATTTATAACTGGTGTTCTTGTGGTACCATATAAATTATTAAATACTTTTGCGTACTCAAGGAATTCTTCATTTTTAATCAACCTTTTAAATTCTACATCTTCAACAAAGAAGTAATCTTTATTATGTTCTTCCCCAGGTCTTGGGTTTCTTGTTGTGTGTGAAATAGACGTAACAAAGTTGTCTTTTTTAGACAATAAGTTTACTAGTGTTGTCTTTCCTGCTCCAGATGGAGAGGAAAGTATAATCATGACCCCATCATTTTTTGAGGACATTAGAATTTCTAGTTAGCTTTTCCTTCGATGAATTTAACTGCATCTCCTACAGTTAAAATTTTCTCAGCTTCGCTATCTGAAATCTCAGACCCAAACTCTTCTTCAAAAGCCATCACCAATTCAACAGTATCTAAGCTGTCAGCTCCCAAATCGTCTATAAAACTTGACTCTTCAGTTACTTTTGCTTCATCGATACCTAAATGATCTGCTACAATTTTCTTTACTTTGCTTGAAACGTCTTCTGACATATTGATCCTTTTTGTTATATTTCGTTAATAGTTTAAAAAGCTATTTTGTCAAGCCATATACATGCCACCATTAACATGCAATGTCTCTCCGCTTATATAGCTAGATTGATCAGAACTTAAAAAACATACGGCATTTGCAATATCATCAGGCTCTCCAAGGCGTGCTGAAGGTATTTTTGATATAATAGCTTCTTTGAACTTTTCATCTATCTTATCTGTCATAGCAGTTTTAATAAACCCTGGTGAAATACAATTAACATTGATATTTTTCTTTGCATATTCAATTGCTAAACTTTTAGACATAGCAACTATTCCTGCTTTTGATGCAGTATAGTTAGCCTGTCCCAAGTTTCCCATATGTCCTACGACAGAAGTGATATTAACAATCTTTCCTGATTTATTTTTTAACATTTTTTTGATAGCAAATTTGCTCATCAAAAAAGTTGACGTTAAATTTACATCAATCACTCTCCTCCATTCATCCAAATTCATTCTAATAGCTAAATTATCTTGAGTAATTCCAGCATTATTTACAATACAATCCAAACTTCCACCCAGTTCTTTTGTTGCATTTTCAATAAATTCCTCAATTTTTTCACTTTGAGATATATCGAAATTTAAAATATTTATTTTTTCGAATTCTTTTTTTAACTCTTCAAGTTTCTCAATTCTTGTTCCTGAAGCTAAAACATTTGCACCACTTTCATATAATTTTTTAACAATTGAATTTCCTATTCCTCCAGATGCACCTGTAACTATTATGTTTTTATTTTTTAAATCATTCATATTTTTAAATTTTCAATATCCTCTTGACTGTTTATCGTGTTAATTTTAACTTCTCTATTGATTCTTTTTACCAAACCTGACAAAACTTTCCCAGGTCCAATTTCTATAAAATGATCTACATCATTATTTATCATATTTAATACACTTTCTCTCCATCTCACTCTATTTTCAATTTGTTTTATTAAAAGTGATTTTAAATCTTCAGAAGTTGAAATGGCCTCAGCTGTTACATTTGATATCAACTTATTACTTCCATCAGAAAATGAAATTTTGTTTAATTCTTGTGTCATAATCTTAGTTGCTTTATTCATAAGGCTACAATGAAAAGGAGCACTGACTGGAAGTTTTATATTTTTAATTGAGTTTCCTTTTAATGCTTCAATCAACTTTTCTAAATCTTGAGTTTTTCCACTTAAAACTATTTGTCCCTCTGAATTATCATTAGCTATTTGTGCTATAAATTTGTTCTCATTATCTGTTAATATTTTTTCTATCACCTCAACAGTTGATCCAAGTACTGCAACCATTCCACCCTCACCCTTTGGCACAGAATTTTGCATGGCATCACCTCTGATTCTTAAAATCTTTAAAGTTTCTGCAAAGTTTAAATATCCTCCACAAGATAAAGCAGAATACTCACCTAAAGAATGTCCAGCAAAATACTTTGCTTTATTTAAATCAATATTAAATTCTTTTTTAATAACGTTAAATATAGAATAGCTTATTAAAAAAATTGCAGGTTGAGTGTTTGCAGTTAAATCAAGCTCTTCTTTAGGTCCATCTAATATTAGCTTTGAAATTGAATAATTTAACGTCTCGTCCGCCTCTTTAAATAGGCTTTTCACAATCTCAAATTTGTCATAAAACTCTTTTCCCATTCCAACTATTTGAGAACCTTGACCTGGAAATATTACTGAAAACATATAAAAATATTACTAATTTTGTGTTTTTATCTATTGTAATTGAACTTTTATAATAGTATATCCTCACTTTTTATTAAAGAACATAAATGAACTTATACGAACATACTATAATAGCTAGACAAGATACTTCTCCAAGTGAGTTAAAACAGTTAACTGAAAAATATTCAAAAATTGTTGAAAAAAATGAGGGTGAAGTTGTTAAAACTGAAAATTGGGGCCTATTGAACCTTTCTTATCTAATTAAGAAAAATAAAAAAGGGAGCTACATACACTTTAAAATTAAAGGTAAAGGTAAAGTAGTTGAAGAATTAGAAAAAAACGAAGCTATTGATAAAAAATTATTAAGATATCTAACAGTAAGAGTAAAAGAATTTGATTTAGACACAAACTACTTCGGCAAAAAAAGAAGAAGGCGAAAACAAAGAAAGTACTAAAAACTAATGCCAAAAAGACAAAGTGGAAACAAAAAAGGAAAACAAAGTAACTTTGCAAAACTAAGTATTTTCCAACCGAATAAATATAAATTTAAAAAAACTTGTCCACTTTCAGTAAAAGGTGCACCTAAAGTTGATTATAAAAATATCAAACTTTTAAAAAGATATGTTTCTGAAAATGGTAAGATTTTACCTTCAAGAATTACAAATGTTTCTCAAAAGAAACAAAGAGAATTATCTTTATCAATTAAAAGAGCAAGAAACCTAGCTTTAATATAATGAAAGTTATTTTATTAGAAAACGTCAAAAGAATAGGATCTATAGGTGAAGTGATAGATGTGAAGAGGGGTTTTGCTAGAAACTTTTTGATTGCAAATAAAAAAGCTCTTTATGCATCTAAAGAAAACATCAAAGAAGTTGAAAAAATAAAAGCTGATTTATCTAAAAAAGACAATGAGAGAAAACAAGAAGCAACTAATATTGCAGAACAAATAAATAATAAAGAATACTCCGTTCAAAAATTAAGCACCGAAAACAATGAACTTTATGGTTCAGTAAAACCAACTGAAATTTCAAAACTTATTCAAGAAGAAAATAAAGTTGAAATTAAACCTTCAATGATACAACCAGTTGAAGAAATTAAATCTTTAGGAAAATTCAAAGTTAAAATTTCTTTACACTCTGAAGTTGATGCTGAAATAGTTGTTAATGTTACATCAGCAGATACAATCCAATAATTATACATTCTTTTCAACAGCTAAAAATTAAAATTTAAATATTAATTTTTTTCTATAGATTTTATTTATGGAAAATAACTTAAGTATCGTTAAAGATAAATTTAAAGAATTACCAAACAACATTGAAGCTGAACAATCTGTGATTGGTTCAATACTAGTGAGTAATGATATTTTTGATGAAGTTAATACAATTATTTCATCTATTAATTTTTATGATCCTATGCATCAAAAGATATTTGATGCCATTGAAAGCCTTATCTACAAAGGTATGCTTGCTAATCCCATTACTTTAAAAAATTATTTTGAAGATGAAAAAGATGACATTAATGTTCCAGAGTATTTAGTTAAGGTAACAAAATTTTCTACACCTGTAAGACAAGCAGTAGAATATTCAAAAATAATATATGATATGTTTGTCAGACGTGAATTAATAAAAATTTCTGAAGAGACTATTGATAGCGCCAAAATAAATGATCTTGATACTAGTGGTCAAACTATAATTGAGAATTCTGAAAGACAATTATTTGATTTGGCTGAAAAAGGATCTTTTAGTTCCTCACTTATTAAATTTGATGATGCAATGAAACAAACTATAGAAATGGCTTCTGCTGCATATAAAAATGAAGAGGGAATTGTTGGTGTTCCAACAGGTCTTCGAGATTTGGATGATAAACTTGGGGGTTTACATCAATCTGATTTGATCATTATCGCAGGTCGTCCATCAATGGGTAAAACTTCACTTGCTACAAATATTGCATTCAATGCGGCCCAAAAATTACAAGATAGTGGTAAAAAATCCTCTATAGCTTTTTTCTCTTTAGAAATGTCATCTGAACAGCTTTCAACTCGTATTATCTCGGAACAAGCAAGAATAAGCTCAAATGATATTAGAAGAGGAAGAATTTCAGATGATCAATTTGATAAATTTCTCGAGACTTCTAAAAATATTGCTGAACTTCCACTCTATATTGATGAAACACCAGCTATAAGCATTGCAGCACTAAGTAATAGAGCAAGAAGGATTAAAAGACTATTTGGATTAGATATGATTGTTGTTGATTACATTCAGTTAATGAGAGGAACGACTTATAATAAAGACGGTAGAGTTCAGGAAATCTCTCAAATTACGCAAGGTCTAAAAGCAATAGCAAAAGAGCTTGCAGTTCCAGTTGTTGCTTTATCACAGTTATCAAGACAAGTAGAGCAAAGAGACGATCACAAACCACAACTAGCTGACTTAAGAGAATCAGGTTCAATTGAACAAGATGCAGACGTAGTGATGTTTGTTTACAGAGAAGGATATTATCTATCAAGAAAAGAACCTAGAGAAGCAACTGTAGAACATGCTGAATGGCAAGCAAAAATGAATGAAGTAGCGCACTTAGCACAAATTATAATTGGGAAACAACGACACGGTCCAATTGGTAATGTAACACTTGAGTTTGAGGAAAGATTTACGAAATTTAAAGATACTCAAACTAATTAATTTCCAATATAAATGGGCTAATGTTAGCTCAAATGTATCAAAACTTGGTTTTAAAGAACCCTAAGGTAATATTTATATTTCTCCTTATTTCTATTTTAAGTTTTGGATATTATTCTAAAGATTTCAGGTTAGATGCTTCATCAGAAACATTGTTAATTGATGGAGATCCAGATCTTGCATACCTGCAGCAAATTACAGAAAGATATGGTTCTAAGGAATTTTTAGTTCTCACCTATACTCCTAATGAAGGTATGGTTACAGATTCTTCAATAAATAATTTATTGAGTATAAAATACAAAATTCAAAGTTTAGATTGGGTTCACAGTGTTATTACCCTTTTAGACATACCACTTTTAAATAATTCAGACGCACCGCTTCAAGAGAGATTAGAAAGCTTTAAAACTTTAAAAGATGAAGAAGTGGACAGAGAAAGAGGATTTAGTGAAATTTTAAATAGTCCTGTCTTTAGGAATTTTGTAATTAGTGAAGATGGTAAGACCAGTGGGATCATTGTTAACATCAAACAAAATAAAAAATTAGAAGATATTGAAAATAAATCTAGAGAAGAAATTGAAAATTATAAAGATCAAATCAAAAAACAAAATCATCAAAACATTTTAGAAATAAGACAAGTAATTCAAAGTTATGGGGATGTAGGAAAAATTTACTTAGGTGGAATTCCAATGATTGCAGATGACATGATGACTTTTATCAAAAGTGATATCATTGTGTTTGGCATTGGAGTTTTATTATTTATTATAGCAACTCTTTGGTTTGTATTTAGAAATCTAATTTGGATTATTGTTCCTATCAGTAGTTGTTTTTTTTCTGTAATTATTATGATGGGTCTACTTGGATTACTTGGATGGAAAGTAACTGTTATATCTTCAAACTTTATTGCCTTAATGCTTATTCTTACAATGGCGATGAATATTCATGTGAGCACAAGGTTTCTTCAGCTTAAAAAAAATTTTCCAACAAAAAACAATTTTGAAATCATTTCTTTAACAACGAGCAAAATGTTTTGGCCTATATTGTATACAGTTTTAACAACAATTTTGGCTTTCTTATCTTTAATATTTAGTGAAATTAAACCAATTATAGATTTTGGATGGATGATGACTTTTGGTTTGATTACATCTTTTATAATTACTTTTACTTTGCTCCCTACTCTTTTAAGTTTTACTTCAACTGGAAACATATCTTTAAAAAAAGAGCAAGAATCTAAAATTACATCCATACTTGGTTCAATTTCTTTAAATAGCAAATTTACAATTTTTTCTACAACTGGGATTATTATTGTCTTAAGTGTGGTTGGGATTAGCAAACTTGAAGTTGAGAATAGTTTTATAAATTATTTTGATAAAAATACTGAAATTTACAAAGGAATGAAGCTAATTGATGAGGAACTAGGTGGAACTACTCCTTTAGAAGTAATTTTAAAATTTCCTAAAAAGGAAGAAAAGAAATCTGAAGAAGATGATGAATTTGAAGATTGGGGAGACGAAGAAGATACTAATGATGAAAAATATTGGTTTACTAAAGATAAAATAGATAGAATTGCATCTGTTCACAATTATTTAGACAGTCTTCCGCAGGTAGGTAAAGTTTTATCTTTTTCATCAATTATTGATGTTGCAACACAACTAAACAACAATAATCCACTTGGTACTTTAGAGATGGGAGTATTGTACTCAAAAATACCTGAAAGTATTAAAACAGAAATAATTGATCCATATTTATCAATAGAAAATAATGAAGCTCGAATAAGTCTTAGAATAATAGACTCGCAAGAAAATTTAAGAAGAAATGACTTAATTAATAAAATTAATTTTGATCTAGAAAATGAATTAGGATTAGAAAAAGATGATTACAAATTAGCAGGAGTGCTAATATTATTTAATAATTTGTTACAAAGTTTGTTTAAGTCACAAATTTTGACACTTGGTTTGGTTATGATTGGTATTTTCTCAATGTTTATTATTTTATTTAGAAATATTAAACTTTCATTAATTGGAGTTGTGCCAAATTTCATAGCTGCATTCTTTATTTTAGGAATTATTGGATTATTAGGAATACCATTAGACATGATGACTATCACGATAGCTGCAATTACAATCGGAATTGCTGTTGATAACAGTATTCACTATATCTACAGATTCAAGGAAGAATTTAGTAAATTAAGAGATTACAATAACACATTAAAAACCTGTCACTCAACAGTTGGAGTTGCAATTTTAAATACCTCGATCACAATTGTTTTTGGTTTTTCAATTTTAGTATTGTCTAAATTTATACCAACAATCTATTTTGGAATGTTTACAGGTCTTGCAATGTTGCTTGCAATGATATCGGTGTTAACTTTGCTGCCAGCATTAATATTGGTGGTTAAACCTTTTGGTAAAGATGCTTAATGGTAGATGCTCTTAAAGATTTTTTTGAAGCATCCTCTATTATTGACTTAATCTATATCGCAATAACCATATGGTCTTTAATTAGTTGTTATAGAAAAGGATTTGTCTTAAGCATCCTTTCAATGGCAAAATGGCTCCTGGCCTACGTTATCACTCTTATTTTATTTCCACGTATAAAACCTTATGTAAAAGACATAATTGATAACGAGTATGTTCTTGATGTTGGACTTGGAATTGCAATATTTATAGTTGTTATCTTTTTAGTCTTATTAGTTAACAAAGGTATCAGTAAAGCAATAAAATATACTGGCATCGGTGGATTGGATACTACCTTTGGATTCTTTTTTGGGTTTGTAAAAGCATATATTGTATGTGTGTCTATTTTTTCTGGAGTGCATATTGTTTATAACTACGATAAATGGCCAATTAATTTAGATAAATCATACGTCTTTCCATATTTGAAAAAAGGTAGTAGTTATCTTGTTGAAGAATTTCCTAATGAAAAAACATATCAAGAATCTAAAGAAAAAATTGAGGATATTTGATCCAAAACTAAAAGAAGAATGTGGAGTATTTGGCATAAGCAATGCAAAAGATGCCTCTGCTTTAACAGCTTTAGGTTTGCACGCACTACAGCATAGAGGTCAGGAGGGATGTGGAATAGTTACTTTTGATGGCGAAAAATATTATTCAGAAAAAAGATTTGGCTTAGTTGGAGATAATTTTAATAAAGAGAAAGTTCTAAAAAACCTTAAAGGTAATTATGCTATTGGACATAATCGATACAGTACTACTGGTAATAATATTTTAAGAAATATTCAGCCTTTTTTTGCAGATACTAACGCGGGTGGAATTGGGGTATCTCACAACGGAAACTTAACAAATTCAATATCTTTAAGAAACAAGCTCGTAGAAGAAGGAGCGATTTTTTACACTACCTCTGATACAGAAACCATAGTTCAGTTAATTGCTAAATCTAAAAGATCAAAAACAATTGATAAAGTTATTGATGCCATATTCCAAATCCAAGGCGGATATGCATTGGTAATGATGACCCAAAAATCTCTAATAGGTGTAAGAGATCCGTATGGAATTAGACCTTTAATGATTGGAAAATTAGGAAACAGCTATGTGCTAGCTTCTGAAACTTGTGCATTAGATATTATTGGAGCAAAATTTATAAGAGAAGTAGAGAACGGCGAAATAGTGTTAATTGAAAATGATGAACTTACTAGTATTAAACCCTTCCCTCCTAAGAAAGTAAGACCATGTGTGTTTGAGTATATTTATTTTTCTAGACCAGATAGCTTACTTGATAACAAAACAGCTTATGAACACAGAAAAAATTTAGGAAAAGAGCTTGCAAAAGAAAATGATGTTGAGGCAGATATAGTAGTGCCTGTACCAGACTCTGGCAATGCAGCAGCCCTTGGTTTTGCACAACACTTAAAAATGAATTTTGAACATGGTCTAATTAGAAATCACTATGTTGGAAGAACCTTTATTGAACCAAGTCAGCAAATTAGAAGTTTGGGTGTAAAATTAAAATTAAATGCAAACCAAAGCACAATTAAAGATAAAAAAATTATTTTAATTGATGACTCTTTAGTTAGAGGAACTACCTCTTATAAGATTGTTAAAATGTTATATGACGCGGGTGCAAAAGAAGTTCATGTTAGAATTGCTTGTCCTGAGATCAAATATCCAGATTTTTATGGTGTAGATACTCCAACTAAAAAAGAGTTATTAGCAGCAAATAAAACTAATGATGAAATCTGTGAATACATAGGAGCAAAATCACTTAAATTTTTATCTATTGATGGATTATATAGAGCAATTGGTTTTGAAAAAAGAAATGAGGCTTATCCTCAATTAACAGATCATTATTTTACAGGAGATTACCCTGTTAAACCTGTTGATGAATTGGGCGATAATAAAATAACTCAACTTTCATTATTAAGTACAGCATCTAATAATTAAAATATGAAAACAGTAAATTTTACTGAAATGAAAAATGGAACCAAGGATGAGTACTTGTTGCTTGATGAGTATGAGCAAAAATATATTGATGGCACTGCTGATCGAATATTAAAATTTATGAGTGGATTAAATTCTACTTTAGAGGGATACAAAATAACTAGACTTGAACACTCTCTGCAAACTGCAACAAGAGCTTTTAAAGATAATGCAGATGAAGAAATGGTAGTTGCAGCATTACTGCATGATATTGGAGACGAGTTAGCTCCTGTTAATCATTCAGAATATGCAGCGTCAGTTTTAAAACCTTATGTTTCAGAAAAAACACATTGGATCATTCAAAAACATGGTGAGTTTCAGATGTATTATTATGCGCATCATCTTGGAAAGAATCAAAATCAAAGAGATAAATATAAAGATCATAAATATTTTAATGATGCTGTAGAGTTTTGTGAGAAATGGGACCAGGCTTCTTTTGATCCAGACTATAAAAGTATGAAATTGGAGGAATTTGCGCCTATGGTGAGAAAAATATTCTCAAGAAAGCCCTATTCTTTACTTTAAATTAAATTAAAATCCACTATCTAAAGCGCATGATTAGCAATAAAGAGAAAATTATTGAATATTTTAAATCTGGTATCAAAGAAGATAAAGATTTTAGAATTGGTATCGAACATGAAAAGTTTTTGTTCAATACTAAAGATAATAAAAGAATTGATTACCTAAAAGTAAAAGAAATGTTTACAGCCCTAACTGAGTTTGGCTGGAACCCTGTTTTTGAAAAAGAAAACATTATTGGTCTAAATAAAGCTGGTAAAAATATTACACTAGAACCTGGTAACCAAATTGAATTATCTGGGGACAAGTTAAACCATATGCACGAAGCATGTGCGGAGTCACAAGATTACTTATTTGAATTAAAACAAGTTACTAAAAAATTAGATATCAAAATAGTTAGTGCAGGTTTTGATCCTATTTCAAAATTAGAAGATATTCCAAATAACCCTAAGCAACGTTATGAGTTAATGACAAAAGATATGCCACTAGGTGGAGAGCTTAGTTTAGACATGATGTATCGAACGTGTGGAACACAATTAAATATTGATTACAATTCAGAAGAAGATTTTATTAAAAAATTTAAATTAGCTAATTCTATTGTTCCAATTTCAATTGCACTATTTGCAAATTCATCAGTCGTTGAAAAAAAGAATAGTAATTATTTATCTTACAGATCTAAAGTATGGCAAAGCACTTCAAGAGGAGGTTTGCCTAAATTATTTTTTGAAAATTTAGATTTTGAGAAATATGCGGAATTTGTAATAAACTTTCCAATTTTATTCATTCAACATAATGATCAGTATATTTCAGGAAGGAAATATACATTTAAAGATTTTATGGACGGAAAAATTGAAGAAATAGGAAATAGACTTCCAACAGAAATTGATCTTACAACTCACTTAAGTACAATCTTTACTGAAAATAGACTAAAGAAATATATTGAGCTTAGATCAATGGATACTTGTGGTTGGGATTGCCTATGTGCTGGACCGGCTTTTAATATTGGTATGTTGTATGGAAATTTAGATGAAGCGTATGAACTAGTCTCTTCATGGGAAACGGACAAAATAATTAATGCTTATTTAGAAGCTCCACAAAAAGGATTTAATACTCAATTAATGGGTAAAGACTTATTGCATTGGACTTCTGCTCTTTTAGATATTTCTAGAAAAGGATTAGAGAAAAGAGATATCATTAGTAAAAAAGGAAATAACGAAACTATCTTCTTAAATCATTTGCAAAATGTAGTTGATAATAAGACTACAAATGCAGATCATATGATTAGTAAATTTTCAAAAGATGAAAATTTAGAAGAATTATATGACAAATAAAATAGTAGCTGTTCAAGGAAATCATCCCTCTTCCTTAAACCCTGTAACTGATACTAGTGTTTTTTTAGCTAACGAAATTCAAAACAAATATAAAATTTTTTATTATGATCCAAAAGATCTATCAATAATTAACAAAAAAGTTTTAGCTAAAGGCTTCTTCATAAAGTTTAATTATCAAAACAAAAAATTTTACAAAATTATTAAAAAACAAACTTTAGACCTTACAAAGTGTAAGTTTATTTTAATCCGTCAAGATCCACCATTTAATTTAGAATATATTTCAACGACTTACATTTTAGATTTCATTAAAAATAAAGTTAAAATAATCAATAACCCAACATCTATCAGAAACATCTCTGAAAAGTTATATTCAACAAAATATTTAAAATATATGCCTGATACGATTTTTTCTCAGGATATAAATGAAATCAAAAATTTTATTAAAAAACATAAGAAAGTAATTATCAAACCTATTCATAGTTATAGTGGTAATGATATTCACTTATTAAATAAATTTGATTCAAAACTTATCAATAAATTTATTAAAAAGCATGACCATATTATGTGTCAAAAATTTTTACCTAAGATTAATAAAGGAGATAAAAGGGTTTTTATAATTAATGGAAAAGTCTGTGGTGCAATTTCTAGAGTTCCTAAAAAGGGATCTTATTTAAGTAATATCAGCAAAGGTGCTAAACCAATTAATATCAATTTAACTAAGCAAGAAAATAAAATTTCAAAGTTAATTGCAAAAGATTTAAAAAAAGAAAATATATATTTTGCAGGAATTGATTTTATAGATCAAAAATTAAATGGAGACATCAATGTTACCTCTCCAACTGGACTTAAAACTTTTTTTGATTTATCAGGAATAAATTTAGCTAAAACTTTTTGGAAAGAATTAAAAGCGTGAACAATTTAACTGATCAGCAAAAAGGTTCGTTAATGGCTTTTGTTGCAGTGATGTTTATTACTCCTGATAGTTTATTTATTAGACTTTCAAATATAGATACTTGGGGATTAGTTTTTTATAGAGGCATCATTCCATTTGTAACTGTATTTGTTGGAATGTTGTTTATTTACAAATCAAGTTTTTTTAAATTACTTTACGGAAATTCAATTTATGGTGTTGCTTATATAGTTACGTTTTCTATAACTAATATTACTTTTGTATTATCAATTCAAAACACAAATGTCGCAAACACGCTTGTTATGATTGCACTTGCGCCAATGTTGTCAGCTATTTTTGGTGCAATATTTTTAAAAGAAAAACCAGATCGAAATACTTTAGTTGCTATTGCAATTACGTTTTTAAGTGTTCTTTATATATTTTACGACTCTGTAAAATTAGGAAATATTTTTGGTGATATTTTAGGTTTTATTACTGCATGCGGTCTTGCTGCAGGAGCAACTATTATCAGAGCTGGAAAAAGTCTTAACCTGGTCCCTTCTGCTGTGGTTGGTAAGCTGGTTGTAGCATTAGTTGCTTTATTCTTTATCGATACATTTGAGCTAAAAGACAATGATATTTATATCATTCCAGCGATGTGTATACTTTGTGTGGCAATTCCATTTGTGTTGGTAACACTAGCTCCAAGATACATAACAGGAGCTGAGGTAAATCTATTCTTTCTAATGGAAACAGTTTTGGGACCTATTTGGGTGTGGATGGTTGTTAAAGAACAACCTTCAATGGAGACAATTCAGGGAGGAGTGGTGATCATTTTAACTATCGCTATTCACTCATTCCTAGCCATAAAAAAAACACAAACCAAAACTACTTAGCCCGCAATTTATTGATACTTAAAATTTAGAAATGCAAAAAGAAGTAAAAAAATCCTGGGCCCTATTTATAGGTATTGGAACCATGATGATAGCTCATGGATTACAAATGCAGATAATGGGTATTAGATCTGTACTTGAAGACTTTAGTGTTTTTACCACAGGGGTCTTCATGTCAGGATATTATATCGGCTACTTTGTTGGGTCTAGAACAACTCCAAATTTTGTATCTAAGGTTGGTCACATCAGAGTGTTTGCAGCGTTTGCATCCCTTGCATCACTTAGTGCATTGCTTGCGGTAGTTTATGTAAATCCATTTATGTGGACAGTAAGTAGATTTATAACAGGTATCAGTTTAGTTAGTTGTTATGTTGTCACTGAAAGTTGGTTAAACGATAGAGCAACTAATAAGAATAGAGGACAATTACTATCCGCTTACATGATGGTAATTTATTTTGGTCTTGCAGTTGGAATGTTGTTACTTAACTTAAGTGAACCAAAAGCCTATGAACCTTTTATTTTGGTATCCGTGCTTTTATCTTTAGCGCTTGTTCCAATTTTATTGACAAAAAGACCAGCTCCAAAATTTAAAAAAATTGAAACAATTAGTATTAAAGAACTTTATCAGATATCCCCTCTTGGAACTTTTAGTTCTTTTTTCACTGGAGTAATTCATGCTGCATTTTTTTCATTGATCTCAGTTTATGCAACCCTTGCAAAACTAACTTTATTTGAAACTTCAATCTTATTATTTATAGCAACAATTGCGGGAGTGTTAGGTCAGGGACCAATTGGATATTTTTCTGATCAATACGATAGAAGAAGGGTAATTATTGTAACAACATTTGGAAGTTCTGCTTTGGCACTATTATCAATTTTAACTGCTAATGATCCTATACAAAATATTTATTACATGGATGAACTTGCATTTAAAAAAATAGTTTTCTTTATTGCGGTTGGTCTCTATTCAAGTTTATGTCTTCCATTGTTTTCATTAAATCTTGCACACACTAATGACTTTGTTCCAAAATCTAAATTCGTTGCTGCTGGTGGTGGACTACAATTAATCTTTGGTTTAGGGGCTATAAGTGGTCCTATTTTATGTTCTCTATTTATGGGTTGGTTTGGATTAAATGGATTTTTTGGATTTTTAATTATAGTTCATGCTTTAATTGGTGCATTTGGTTTATACAGAATGAGAATAAGAGAAACTGTGGATAATCCAGATTCTACATTTACACCTGTTCCTGCAACCATCACACCTGCAGGATTAGAATTAGACCCAGATACGCCTGAAACATTAGATAATGCTGCTACAAACGAAACTAAAAACGTTTTTGAAGAACCTAGTTCAACAAATTAAATTATAATTTTATCCTCAATAGATACTTCACCTTCCTCTAGAGGAATTAAATAAACTCCAAGATCCATGTGATCATAAAATTCTTTAAGTTTCTGAGGAAGGTTAAAAGTTATTTCACCTGATTTAGGTTTCAAATTAGTTGCTGAGCATCTTGGGATATGATCATCAACTTTAAAGGGTACTCCATTAATGTTGATAGATTTGCCTATCCAATTTCTCTCTTCCCAAGCATCTAAACCACTTATATAGAAGTTTCCTCTAAACCTTTGGTATTCTACTTCTTTACCCATGTTTTTTTCAAAGTCTTTAATACTATTGTGATTTATCAAAGATATTGAGTTCATTACCTCTCCTCCGCTATTTGTATCAAAAAAAGGATTTTGGTTATTCTTTAGTAGAAATACTGGTCCTTTAACTTGGTTATCTAAATTTAATACTTCTTTTTCTATTAAACTTACTTCTCCAGGATTGTTAGGATTAATTGAAATTAATTTTTTTTGATTATCAAATAATTCTAAATTTCCCTCATTAAATTCAAATGAATATTTGTTAAGCATAGGCGTATTTTTTAAAGTAAGAAAGTTGATCAATTTTCTTTCACCAGGCTCCTGCTCCATCCTTTGAGCCTTTCCACTATCTAATAATCTTGAGAATGCAAACAACCGATCATTAATAATTCCTATATTTTTTTTAATCTCACATTTATTAATTTTTTGAAACGAGATTGATTTTACTGGTGAAAAATAAATAGAGGATATGCTAATATTCATTCCAAAAGCATATGGCTAATTTAAATTCAAATCAACTTAAAGAATACCAAGATCAAGGTTACTTAGCCCCAATTGATATTTTATCAAAAGAAGAAGCTAAAGAAGCAAGAGATGAAATTGAATTAATCGAAAAAGAAATGCCTGATGAAATTGATAAATCAGAAAGATACAATGCTCATTTAATTTCACCAAAACTAGATGCAATAGTTCATAATTCAAAACTATTAGATGCTGTAGAAAGTATTATTGGAAAAAATATTTTAGTATGTGGAACAACTTTGTTTATAAAAAATCCTAATCAACAAGGTTTTGTAAGTTATCATCAAGATGCAAAATATATTGGTTTAGAACCTCATAATTGGGTTACAGCTTGGGTGGCTTTAACAGATTCAAATGAAGAAAATGGTTGTATGAAAATGTGGCCTAAATCACATATAGAAATCAAAGATCATGATGAAAAATTTAATGAAGGAAATTTATTAACAAGAGGTCAAACAGTTAATGATGTTCCAGATAATAAAGTCAAATCTGTTGAGCTTGTTGCAGGTCAAATGTCATTGCACCACCCAAGAATAGTTCATGGATCAGGAATAAACAAAAGTAATGACAGAAGAATTGGTTTTGTAATCCAAAGTTATATTGGCACCAATGTTAAACAAGTATTAGGTAAAAATAGTGTTCAATTAGCAAGAGGTGTTGATGAATTTCAATATCATGAGATAATTCAAAGACCAAAATCATTAATGAACAAAGAAGATTTATTAATTAAAAAAAGAGAAAATCAATATCTTCAAGATATTTTTTACAAAGGTTCTGAAAAAAAAGGTACATATTAATTTCATGAAATATTTTTGTCTTATAATTTTCTTTTTAATTTTTAATTTAAATTCAACTCTTGCTAATGAATTAAAGTTTACAACAAATCCTGATGCCGTTTGTAACAATGGAGAGCAAGCTACATTTACAATAAAAAGAGCAAAATCAAAAAAATGGGCAATAATTTTACCAGGTGGTGGTGTTGCACGAAATGCTGATGAATACAAATCGCGATCTGAAGGTATGAAATCTCCTGAATTAAAACCTCATTATTTTGGACAAGCCATAGAGAAAGATGTTGAGGATAAAAATTATAATATGGTGTTTATTCCTTATTGTTCTAGCGATCTTTATCAAGGTAACCATTTCAACATTGTAGATGGTAAAGAAATTCATTTTAAAGGAAGAGTAATAGTTAATGATATTTTAGACCAACTTAACGATCAGCTTAAACAAGCAGATGAGATTATATTTTTAGGTTATTCCGCGGGAGCAATTGGTATTGGATTTCATGCGGAAAGAATTGGGCAGTATAATAATGTAAGGGTTTTAGTGGATAGTTTCTGGTTCGATGAGGAAACAACTAAATTTTATGAAAATTTTGAAAAAAATAATGATCGAAGCTTTATTTATAAAGGATCCATAGAAGCTTGTAACAATAGTTGGGTTAGTTGTTTTCCATCAAGAAAGAACTTTGAAAAAAATAATATAAAGGATGTATTTTTTATTTGGAATATTGGAGACAGATATGCGGACCCAATTAAAGATAAATTAGCTTTAAAAAAAGCAATCAAGAAAGATTTAGAGTTTTATAACGCTGGATTTAGTATTGAAGCTGACAAAAGAAAAATTTCAGGATTTGAAGATTGGGGACACGTCCTAGCTTGGGATAATAAAACTTATACTAAGAACTACTTTGATATGAGTCTTCAAGAAGCAGTAAATAATTGGATAGACAGAAAAGGAAATGCATTAGTTGTTGATTATTTACTTAGTGATGAAAAAAAAGCTGAAATTAATAAAAAATCAAAATTATTTGATGGAGAATATAAATTCAAATTAAATCGTGTTTCAGAGGATGGTAAAAATAAAAAAATTGGTAATGGAAAACTTGAAATTAAAAATGGTCAATTAATCTTCTTTATTAAAGCTAGTAAATTAAAAACTGGTTCAAAAGAACATTATGAAACAGCAAAAATTGATATAAACCCGAATGGAGAATTAAACGGTTCAATTAAACTTGATGTTTTAAGTGGTAAAGATAGATCAGAAATTTATTATTTTAATGGAATGCTTGATGATAAAATCTGGGGCACATCTCCAGATGAAAGTTTTTTCAAAGTTTATCTACAAATAAAAAAATAATTATGAAAAAAGCATTAAATCTTGGTGTTATTGGTATCGATCACGGTCACATCTTTGACATGTTGGATGAAATGTTAAAAGAAGGATGCACTTGTGAATTCTTTTGGACAGAGGGTGATCCATTAACTTTAAAAGAATTTAATTCAAAATATCCAAATATTAAAAGAAAAGAAAATAAGGAAGAAATATTAAATGATCCATCTATTGATATGATTTTAATATCTTCAGTTCCAAAAGATAGAGCTCATAATTCAATAGAAGCTTTAAAAGCTGGGAAAGATGTGATGGTAGATAAACCAGGTTGTACTACTTTAGATCAATTAAATGAACTTAAACAAACAGTAAAAGAAACTGGAAAAATTTGGTCAGTTAATTTTTCAGAAAGGTTTCATGTTGCAGCTGTTGCTAAAGCTGAAGAATTAATTAACGAAGGAAAAATTGGTAAAATAAAGCAAACAATTGGTACTGGTCCCCACAGACAAGGTAATTATGAAAGACCTGATTGGTTCTACGATAGAGAATGTTATGGCGGAATAATTACTGATATAGGCTCACATCAAATTCATCAGTTTTTAGTATTTACAAATTCAAATGAAGCAAAAATTAATCATGCTCTTGTAGAAAACACTACAAAGAAGGAAAAGCCTGGTTTTCAAGATTTTGGAGAGGTTAATCTAACTGGTAATGGTGGACATGGTTACGTTAGATTAGATTGGTTTACTCCAGATGCACTTCCAACGTGGGGAGATGGGAGATTATTAATCCTTGGAGATAAAGGCTATATAGAAATAAGAAAATATACAGATTTAGCAAAATCAGAAAAAGGTAATCATTTATATTTAGCAAATAATGAAGAAGTTAAATACATCGATTGCTCTAATGTTAAGCTTCCCTACTTTAGAAATTTAATTAATGATGTAATCAACAGAACTGAAACTGCTTGTGCTCAGGAATTAACTTATCTTTCAATGGAACTTGCAATAAAAGCACAATTAAAAGCTGAAACAAAATGAGCAAATATCAAGTAGCAATTATTGGAACAAACATAGGTGCTAAGCACTATGAAGATTTTCAAAAAGTTAAAGAAAGATTTAATGTTCACACTTTATGTGGGCTTACAAGAGAAGCAATTGATAATATTTTATCAAATGACACCGAAACAAAAGTATCACTCAACTTTGATGAAGTATTAAAAGTAAAAGAAATAGATATCATTGATATATGTCTTCCACCCCACTTACATTTTTCAGCTTGTAAAAAAGTAATGGAAGCTGGGAAACATGTAATTTGTGAAAAACCATTAGTATCAAGTCTTAAAGAAGTCGATGAATTAGAAAAGATCAGTAAAGAAACAGGAAAAAATATTTTTCCAGTTTTCCAATATCGATATGGTCTAGGATTTTCAAAGTTAAAAGCACTAATAAAATCTGGTTTAACAGGAAAACCATTGGTTGCTTCCTTAGAAACACATTGGAATAGAGGAAAAGATTATTATTCAAAACCTTGGAGAGGAACTTGGGAAGGTGAACAAGGTGGAGCTATATTAAGTCATTCAATACACATTCATGACTTAGTAAGCATGATCTTGGGTCCGGTTTCAAATGTATTTGCTAAATTATCAACTAGAGTAAATGATATTGAAGTAGAAGATTGTGCAGCTTTATCAATTGAAATGGAAAATGGAACTTTAGTTACAAGCTCAATTACACTTGGAGCTGCAAATGATACCAGCAGACTTAGATTTTGTTTTGATGGATTAACAGCAGAGTCTGGCGCATCACCAGATAAACCATACAGTCCAGCGGACGACGAGTGGCATTTCTTACCAAGATACCCAGTTACTCAATCCCAAATTGATGAAGTGCTGGCAAAAGTAGAAGAGCCTCAATCTTGGTATGCAGGTATGTTTGATGAAATTGCAAACAAATTAGATGGATCTTCTAGTGATGAGGTAACTTTATCAGATGCTAGAAAATCTTTGGAATTTGTTACTGCTGTCTACGATTCTTCCAGACAAAATAAAAACATCAAACTTCCAATAGATAAAGACAATCCACTTTATAATTCGTGGTTACCAAAATAAATTAGTATATATTTTTAGTTGTTATGAAAAAAATAATTTTATTCTTTTGTTTAATATTTTTTTTAAATAATTCTTTTGCTGAGACTTTAAATTATAAAGATTTAGATAAACTATCAAAAATTAATTCTTTTGTGGATGAAAAAGGTAAATCTTATCCAATAGAAAATATTGAAAATAAAAAAAATTCTATTGTTATTATTTACAATCACGGAAGTACAAATGATCACAAGAAAGACTCTTGCAAAAAAAATCCATCTCCAGGATATATTTGGCAAGGTGCAGTTGTCCCTGCAATTTTAAAACTTCACAATCAAACTATTAAAGATAACAAAATTTTAATCTACAGAGTTTGTTCAGGTGTAAAAGGTATGTCTCTTAAAAACCAAAAAAAATACAAAAAACAATTAAAAGAAAATGACAAAATTGAATTAGTTGATGAATTTAAAAATTTAAAAAGACAAAAAATAATTTTAAATGAAATAGAGAAATTATTAAGTTTAGGTTTTGAAAATATTATACTTTCTGGATATTCGGCAGGAGCTTGGGCTTCTTTAAATCTTCAATCTAGATTTCCTGAAAAGATTAAAGGTACAATTGCTATAAATCCTGCGTTTGCAGGAAAAAAACATGAATGGAGAAAAAAGTACCCTGAGTGGGGAGCTTTTAGACAAATGCAAGTTGATATAATGAATAATACACAAACATTAAATGCTCTCGTATTTGCTCACAATAAAGATAAATGGGAAGATCAAGAAACATTGTCATTTCTAAAAAATTTTAAAGATTTGAACTTTGTTGATTATAGTGATCTAAAACCAACAAGCTGTACATGGGCAGATGTAGATAGAAAAATGGAAAGCGACAAGGGTCATAGCATCCCACAATCGACATGCTTTACTAAATACGTAGAAAAAAATAATTATTTTACAAATTATATTGAAAACCTATTTTAAAAAGTGATTAACTCATGATTAATTTTGATCTATCTGAGAGTTTAATTGAAGAATTTGATAATAATGGTTTTTTGATTTTAGATAACTTTTTAGATTTAAATTATATAGGAGATCTTAGAAATAAATTTGAGCCTCTATTTAAAGGTAATTTTGAAACAGGAATTGAGCCAGATGAATGGAACTGGAAATTTGGTAAAGATCCCGAAGATGTTACTCGTCAAATCTGTAATGCTTGGAAAGCAGATCATTTAATAAAAAAAATAGTTTGTCATAAGATAATTGGTGAAGTTTGTTCTCGTTTAATGAACTGGCAAGGTGCAAGATTGGTTCAGGATAATGTTTTATGGAAACCACCTGGAGGAAAAACCTTAGGATTTCATCAAGATGCTGCTTATGATGATTGGCTTATTCCACAAACCATGATGACTTGCTGGATGTCATTAGATGATACGTCAAAGGAAACTGGAACATTAGAGTATATTAAAGGCTCTCATAAATGGGGACTTCAGCCTCCTAAAGGAGAATTTCACTCCCCTGAAGATTATAAAAAAGAATTAAATATTTTTGCTGAAAAAAATAATAAACAAATAGAAGTTGCTTATGTAGAGGTGCCAGCTGGTGGTGTTTCATTTCACCATGGCTTTACCTGGCATGGATCAGGAATAAATACTTCGAGTAATCACCGACGAGCAATTGTTTCTCATTGTGTTACAAGTAATGCCAAGTTTCATCCAACAAATGAAGGTGGAACAGCTAAAACTTATAAAAAATATAAAAAAGAAAATAGTGATTTATTAGATGAGGAATATTTTCCTCTATTGTGGGAAAGTAATTCTATTTAGATCCATCAAACCTATCTTCATCCTGTTTAGTTGGATTATAAGTAGGTGATGTCTCAAATTGTTCTTCACATTTAATATCAATATAAGGTGCTTTTGATCTTGTAAAAATTTCACCTGATACTCCAAACCAAAAACTTGGTGGATCAAATGTTGCGGCAGCAATTGCTGTTAAACCTTTTAAAGCAGGTGCTGATATTGTCCAATAAACACTAGTCCCACATTTTTTACAAAAATTTGTTTTAAAAGTATTTCCACTCTCTGTTACAAACTTATATTGATTATAATTTCGAGAATGATGTTTTACATTTTCTTCTTTAAACCAAGCACCAACACCAAAAGGACTACCTGATCTTAGTTGGCAATATCTACAGTGACAAACTCTAGCTCTTTCTGGATTACCAAATGTTTCATATCTGTTTTCTCCACAAGCACAGCCACCTTGATGAATTTCTTTATCTGACATAATTTAAGACTATAATATTTTGAAATAATATGAACAAAGAAAACGCAAGTAAACTCTGGAAAATTATTCAGGAAGCTGGCGATTATTTGGTGGGGCAATTACCTGACCATCCAAATCACCCAAAAGGAAGAAACCCCTATGCTCATGTTGCTATTTGTGTAAAGAGCAAATTCAATGAAAGTTATAAAGATATTCCAGATGAACAATACGATGAAGTTATAAAGTATATTGAGTTTTTAAAAGAAAATCCTAGCTAGCTTTAATTGTATTTAACAATTCATCAACATCACTATCTTTAGTATTCCAAGCAGCAACTAATCTTACTGCTTTACCATCCAATTCTTCTTCATTCATTTTGTAACCTTCTGAATTAAGATGTTCTATTTTTTCTCTTGGAAATTTTGCAAAAACTTCATTTGCTTCAGTTGGATAAGCAATTTCAATATCATTATGTTTTGATAAACCATCACTTAACTTTTTACCCATTGCATTAGCATGTTTTGCATTTCTCAACCAAACATCATTTGAAATATAGGCATCTAATTGAGCAGATACAAAACGCATTTTAGATAATAAATGCCCTGCTCTTTTCATTAAAAAAGCAATATCTCCTACTAATTCTTTCTTAAAAAATATAATTGCTTCAGCTGCTAAACATCCATTTTTAGTTGCTCCAAACGACAATACATCAACCCCTGATTTCCAAGTCATTTCGGCTGGCGTTTCATCTAAAGATACCAATGCATTAGCAAATCTAGCACCATCCATATGTAAATTTAGATTATGTTTGTGAGTAATTTCTGCAATTTTTTTGATTTCATCTAATTGATAAACTTCACCTGTTTCACACACTTGAGTAATGCTAACTGATGAGGGTTGAGTGTGATGAACAATTCCTTTTCCACCAATAGATTGGTGTAATTCTTCTGCAGTTATTTTTCCCATTACTCCAGTTAAAGGAATTAATTTTCCACCTCCTGTATAAAATTCAGGGGCACCACATTCATCAGTATTGATATGAGACATCTTATGACAATAAATATTTCCATATGATGGTGTCATCGTAGATAAAGCTAATGCATTTGCAGCTGTTCCTGAAGCAGTTGGAAAAACAATTACTTCTTTTTCAAATATTTCAGAAAACTTATCTTGTAATTCAGTTGATAAAGGATCATTTCCATAAGGAGTACTGTCTCCTTCATTTGCTTTTATGATTGCCTCTAATACTTCAGGGCAAGCACCCGCAACATTATCGGAGGCGAATTTAACTCGCTCTCTTTTTGTTTTTATTTTTGCCATTGTTATTGTTTTGGAAAATAATCTTTTAAAGTGCCTTCTCTATATACATCAGCAGTACAACAGTGAAGTCCTCCACCAAATGCATAAGCATCTCTAAGTTCTACTGGCAATACTTCCATTCCTAATTTATCTAATTGCTCAGCTTGATAAATTTCACTTTTCTCAACACAAACTGTTTTAGGATCTAAAACTAAAACATTCATTGATAACCATGTTGAAGAATAACAAAGTGGTGGTGGTTCGTTATGAGCTGGTTGAGCACTATCAACAATTTCCCATCCATTATCTTCAAAAAGTTTTCTTTGTTCTTTTGGCAATCTTCTTTGAGGATTGTTGATAATTAAACCTTCTTTTATTGGGGTAAAGGTTGCATCAATGTGAATAGGATATGGATCTCCTGGGAAATTTACTGCGTGGACTCTGTGATCTTTGTAATGTCTCTTTAGCCAATCAATTCCTTTTAAATTAGTTGTAAATCCATGTTGAACAACCAAGTCTTTTCCAAATCTCAATACATCTGCAGCATCAAACAATGGCTCTTCTTCGGTAGTTACGAAATATTTTTTCTCAGTCCACTCTAATCTTTTTTGAACACCAATTTTATCTGATAAATAATCTTTTCTGTAATCTGCATCTGTTAGTCTTGGTTTTGGAGCAGACTCGTGTCTCATGTTAGGATCTTGATTGTAATAATCTTTAAGTAATGGTCGGTAACATAGATATTCAAACCAACGACATCTATAACTCATTGTTGCTTCTAAAATTTCATTACCCACAGTTAACAAAACATCTCTTGGAGGCATACAACCAAACATAGTTTCTGCTTCCCAATCAGGTGTGGATGTCTTTTGATTAAAATCAATTGGTGTTGGTCGGTCAACTTTAATGCCTCTTTTTTGAAGCATGTTTGAAAAGTTGTCTAACAATTCATTTGCTTTATCGACAGTATCTTTGGTTCTTGGACCAAACTGTCCTCGCATATCGCTATCTTCAGGAACTTTTGCATCTAATGCTGGCTCTGGTGCTGGAATACAAGTACCATCCGCTCTTCCAACAATTACATGTTTTAACGGATCCCACTCATTCCAACTATTAACAATAGTTTTATTCTCGCTCATAAAGATTAGTTTTTTATAATATTATGCTCAGGCCCGAAAGGAAATTTTGTAATATTTTCTGCTCCATCTTTACCAATCACTAATATATCGTGTTCTCTATACCCACCAGCACCAGGATTACCTTCTGGGATCATGATCATTGGCTCCATAGATACAACCATATTTTCTTCAAGAACAGTATCAATGTCTTCTCTTAATTCTAAACCAGCTTCTCTTCCATAAAAGTGAGAAAGCATACCAAATGAATGACCATAACCAAATGTTCGGTACTGAAGATAACCAAGTTCTGCGAATAATTCATTAAGCTCATGGCAAATGTCTGAACATTTAACACCTGGTTTGATTAATTCTAATCCACGTTTATGAACTTTAACATTTGCTTCCCAAGCTTTAAGGGAGGCATCATCTGCATGATCTAAAAATAAAGTTCGCTCTAGTGCAGTGTAGTAACCTGAAATCATAGGAAAAGTATTTAAAGATAAAATATCTCCTTTAACTAATTTTCTATTAGTCTTTGGATTGTGAGCTCCATCAGTATTGATACCAGATTGAAACCATACCCAAGTGTCCATGTACTCTGCACCAGGATAACTTTTAACAATCTCCCTTTCCATTCTATCTCTTGCTGCTATTGCTACTTCGATCTCCGTGTTATCTTCTCTAATATTTTTAGCTATTTCTTCACCACCAATGTCTGCAATCCTTGCACCATTTCGAATGATCTCAATTTCTCCATCAGATTTAATCATTCTAAGTTTCATTAGATCTTTTGAAACATCACTAAATACAGAGAAAGTAAAAATAGATCCTATTTTATCTCTCATATCTAAAGTGACATGATCATTTTCAATTCCAATGTTTTTTGGAGGCTCATCTCTTCCAATAATTGATACAATTGCTCTTAAAAAATTATCTCTTTTCCAATCAGTATAAATTACATTATCACAGTGTGATCTACGCCATGGTTGGCTTGCATCAATATTTGCTGAAATTGTTGAGATTTTATCCTGAGTAATGACACATCCATATGGTCTACCAAAAGAACAATAAATAAAACCTGTGTAATACGCAACGTTATGCATGGATGTTAAAATAATCATATCAAGACCATTCTTTTCCATTACTGATCTAAGTTTACTTACTCGATCGTTATACTCTTTATCTGTAAATGGTAATTTTACTTTTTCACCATTTTTAAGTTCAAAAAAATCTGGTCGTTCCATAATAATTTAATTTAATGCTATGTAGCGTTTATTCCATCTCATAATTAAACTGTAGTAGAATAAAGATACAAACAGAAAAAAACCTCCAATAATTGTATTTGTTGATGGCACTTCGTTAATTCCTAAAATTGGTAACCAAACCCAAAATATTCCTCCCACGACTTCTGTTAAAGACAATAATGTTAACTCAGCAGCTGGAATAGCTTTTGAACCAATTGAATATAAAATTAATCCTGAACAAACTAAAAATCCATGTAGTGAAAATAAAGAACTATTATAACTTGTAGCAAAGAATGCTTGTCCAGTAGACAAAATCATAATTGATGCAAACACAAAACAAAAGAAACCAGCAAAAGCAACAGTTGTAAACTTAGGAGTTTCTTTTCTCCATCTTAATGAAACTGAAAATACGGAAAAACCTATCGAAGAAGTTAGTCCAAATACAAAACCAATTAAAGATTTCTCACCAGTATTACCAATTGCCATTATCAATATACCAGCTGAAGCAATTATAATTGATATCCAAACATTAAGTGAAATTCGTTCTCTAAGAAATAAAAATGCCAAAAGAGCTGTAAAAAAAGGCATTGCAGCTAAACAAAGTAAAGTAACAGCGGCACTGGTGTTTGTTATAGAATAAATAAACGTGATCATTGCAACTCCAAGACCTGAGCCACCAACTATCCCCGATAATCCTATTTTATAGTAATTTTTGTAGAAGTTTTTTCCCTCTTCGAAATATAAGTAGAGATTAAGAAGAATAAAAATAGTTAAACCTCTTCCAAATATATACTGCCAAGGAACAAGATTAGGACTATCCATATATCTTACAACTAATGGTCCAAATGACCATAATATGCCAGCAAACAGTACAATTGGGACAGCAAGTTTTGGATTTCTTAACTCTAACATTTGTAGAAATCTAATTCTAAAAAGATTTTTCTACAACAAAAATACGTTTCTAAATCAAAGATTGATTGGAGTGGTTGGGGAAAAAACAATCTAAGATGTCTCCTTTTTTAAATTTTGATTTCCCTGCTGGTAACAAAGACCAAATGTTTGATTTAATAAAAGATTTTACTCTAAAAGACTCTTGCCCTTGTAAAATCTCAACTTCTATTTTTCCATTTTTAGTTGTGCTTAATTTGCTTTTTGCAAACCTTGTAAAATTCTGTTTTTTAAAAAAACTATTTTTTAAAGTTGCCCTAATAGGCTGTTCTTCACTTAGCCCTAAAATGTTTTCCATAAAAGGGATAACGAAAAATCTAAAACAAGCAGATGATGACATTGGATTTCCTGGAAGACCAAAGATTACTTTTTGTTTTCCTCTAATTTTAGCAAATAAAATTGGTTTTCCTGGTCGAATTGCTACACTTTTAAAATAATTGGATAATTTAAATGTTCTAACAATACTTGGAATATAGTCATATTTTCCAGCAGAGACAGCGCCTGATGTTATCAATATATCGGTATCACTATTTATAAGTTTTTTAATTTGAGATTTATAAATATTTTGATGGTTGTCTCTAAGTATTCCACCATTTTTAAAATTGAATAAAAAATTTTCTTTAAGGTTTTTGATGTAATGACTATTAGAGTTTCTAACTTTCCAATTTGGGATATTGTCTTGGTCAGTAATTTCGTTTCCAGTTGAAAAAAATAAAATATTAATCTTCTTTTTAACTTTAATCTTTTTTATCCCCAAAGTTTTAAAAGCTAAAATATGATTTGGCTGTATTATTGTATTTTTTTTGACAACAATCTCACCTTTTTTAAAGTCTGAACCTGCAAATCTTACATGATTAAACTTTTTAATTTTTTGATTAACTAAAATGTATTTTTTATTATTTTTATTTGGATAAAAATTAATCTGTTCTATTGGAATGATTGTATCAAAACCTTTAGGGATTATTCCACCCGTCATTATTTCAACAGCATCATATTTTTTAATTTTTTTATTTAATGATTTTGTTCCTGCTGCAATGGATCCAATTATTCTAAATTGTTTTGGTAAATTTTTCTTAATTCCGTTTGTATCTTTTGATTTAACTGCAAATCCATCAAATGCAGCATTATCTCCTGCTGGATAATTTATCTTTGAATAAATGTTATCTGAAATCACTCTGTTAAGAGAGTTTTCACTCAATATAGTTTCATCTTTAATTTTAATTTTTGCTTTTTTTAAAATTTTTCTAGATTGATCGTAACTAATCATTTTTTTAATAATTCTTTAGCTTGTTCTAAATCTTCTTTTGTATTGATATTAAAGAAAGGATCTTTATTTGGAAACTCCATATTAATTGTTTTAACTCCAACACTATTAGCCCACAATTCAACTTTTCTAGCTCCTTTTTCTAGATCATCTTCTAATTGATCTAATAAATTCATCGACCATAAACCAAAGATGTTATGCCTAGTATTGTTTGATTTTATAAAAAATAAACTACTTTCATTTTCATCAATTTGATTAATGAATTGCTCTAAAATTTCTTTTTTAAAGAAGGGAGTATCTACTGGAAAAGTTGCTATCCATTGATAGTTTTTATTATGATCTTTGACCCATTTCATTGCTGACAGAACTCCACCTAAAGGGCCAAGATCTTTTTTAATATCTCCAATTAGTGAAATTTTATCTGAATTAGTAAATTTAATTGAATCATTTGATACTATTAATACTTCCTTAAATTCATCAATTATTTCAGCTAGGATATAATCAATTAATATTTTATCAGCTAGCAATATCTGAGATTTGTCTTCACCAAACCTTTGTGACTTCCCGCCTGCTAGCACTGTTCCTAAAATGTTGTTATGTTCCATGAATAAAATATAAAACATTCAAAGTTGAATTAAAGAAATTAAATGGATTTAAGAATTTTAGAAATCGCGTCTCACACAGAAAATAATAAAGTTTTAGAAAACTTTACTCACAAATCAAAAAACAAAAATCCAATTTGTGGTGATGAGATGGAAATAAGCTTAATTGTCAAAGATGAAGTTGTAAAAGATATGGGTTATCAGTGTAAATCTTGTATATATTGTCAGGCATCTGTCAGCTTATTGTCTAGAAAAATTAAGGGTAAAAACTTAAAAGAAATAAAAGATTTTGTTACAGCTGGTGAAAAATTGTTTGAAGATGTTAAAGTAAGTCTAGAAAAACACTGGAAAGATTTTAAAGAAATTTTAGATAAAAAAAATCTTTCAAGGAAAGAATGTTTGCTTTTACCTTTAAGAACAATTGTTAAAGCATTAAAAATTTAAATGATCAAAATCACAAAACCATTATTACAAAAAGCATTGATTGCAGGTTTTTTTTCAACAATCACTATAGGGGTACTTACAGTATTAACTTACAAAAGTACTCTTGGATATTTTATTGCAGCATCATTTGGCTCATCCATGGTTTTATTGTTTGGATTTCCTGAAAGTCCTTTTGCTCAACCAAAAAATGTTTTCTTTGGACATTTGTTAACTGCTTTAGTGGGTGTGTTATTTGTTAATTTTATTCCACTTCCAATTTATATGAGTATTGCATTTGCAGTAGGTATTGGAGTGTTCTTAATGATTTTATTAAATGTTGTTCATCCTCCTGCAGGAGGAAACCCAATAATTGTTATTATTGGAAGTGCTTCTTATGATTATTTAATTAATCCAATTATATTTGGATGTATCATAATTTTGATACTCGCAATTATAATCAATAAATATTTATTGCAAAAAAACTATCCCTTAAAATAATTTATGAATTCAAAATATAAAGTTTTAAAGTATTCATCTAATAATTTTAAAGATGTTGAAGATTTAGTTTCTATTGAAGAACCATTAGAGATTTCTTTAAAGTACAAAGAAAAAGATAATTGGGTTGAACAAACTTTATCTATTACGATGAGAACTCCTGGTAATGATGAAGATCTTGTAAGAGGATTTTTATTTAATGAACAAATTGTAAAAAGTTTAAATGATATCGAAAGCATTGAAAGTTATGGAGACAAAGTTGGTCAATATAAAATTCAAAATAAAATACTAGCAACACTCAATAATTCAGAAAATGTTAATATATCAAAAATTAAAAGAGATTTTTTAACCAACTCATCTTGTGGTGTTTGTGGGAAATCTTCATTGGATGCGCTAGAGATAATTAAAACTACAAAGACAAATGCCTCAGAACCTAAAATTTCAAAAGATGTAATTATCCAATCCCCTGTTATTTTAAGAGAAGGTCAGCCTGAATTCAGCAAAACTGGTGGTATCCATGCAAGTGGTCTATTTAACAGTGATGGAAAATTGATAGCTCTAAGAGAAGATGTTGGAAGACACAACGCTTTAGACAAACTTATCGGCTGTGCTTTGGATAAAAACCAATTTGATCCAAAAGACCAATTTATTACGTGTTCTGGGAGACTTAATTTTGAGCTAGTCCAGAAGGTTTTGATGACAGATATTGGGATTATGATCGGGGTTGGTGCGCCAACAAGTCTTGCTATCGATTTAGCTAATAAGTTTGACATTACCCTCATAGGTTTCGTAAAGAGGGACAGTTTTAATATTTACACAAATAACAAAAAAGTTAAGGTGGAATAATAAAAAAAGGGAAATTGTGTCAAAAAATATAAGTAATTTATCTGGAAGAATTGGCCTAAAAGACAACCTATTTAAGCAAATTTCAGAGAATACATTAAGTGAAAACCCTCAAGATATTAAAGAAATTGCAAAAAAACATAACCTTGGAGTTTCAACACTTCACGGCGCTGAATCTTTTTATGAATTTTTAAGACCTTCACATAGAGAAAAAAAAGCTTTCGTATGTAACGGAAGTGCATGCATGTGTGCAGGTACTCAAGACAAACTAAAAGATAAATTAAAAGAAAAATTAGGTGATGACAAAGTTGGAGAGATGTTTTGTCTGGGTCATTGTTATGAAAATCATGCATTTCACTATGATGGTGAAAATTATGCTGGAAAAGATATTGAAAATATTGATCAAATTTTAAAAGGTGAAGAAATTAAACAAGAAAAGTTTTTCTCTAAGAGTTATGCAACAACAAGTTTTTTAATGGATGACAAGTTATCATCAACAGATCAATTTAAAGAACAGCTAAGTAAATTTTTAAAAACAGATAAAAAAGAAATAATAAAATCGTTATTAGACTCAAACCTTACAGGAAGAGGTGGCGCAGGTTTTCCAACAGGAATGAAATGGGATTTCTGTAGTAAAGCAAAAGGTGATAAAAAATATGTTATCTGCAATGCAGATGAAGGTGACTCAGGAGCTTTTTCAGACAGATATCTGTTAGAAGATCAACCATTAAAAGTTATTTTTGGAATGGTGTTATGTGGATTTGTAATTGGAAGTGATGAAGGAGTTTTATACATCAGAGGTGAGTATCCAAAATCGATTGAAGCGATCAATGGATGTATTAATGAACTTAAAAAATTAAATCTATTAGGTGAAAATATTTTAGGGACAGATTTTTCATTTGATCTTGGAATTTGTATCGGTCAAGGTGCATATATTTGTGGTGAAGAGACAGCTTTGATAGCTTCTATTGAAGGAAGAAGAGCTGAGGTAGATGTAAGACCTCCCTTCCCGGTTACTGAGGGATTATATAAAAAACCAACTGTAGTTAACAATGTTGAAACTTTAGCTGCAGCAACTGGAATTTTATTAAATGGGTCAGAAAAATTTTCTTCAGTTGGAAATAAAAAGTCAGCTGGAACAAAATTAGTTTGCTTAGATAGTTTCTTTAATAATCCTGGTGTTTATGAAATTGATATGGGAACCCCGATGAAAAAAATATTTAATGAAATTGGTGGTGGATACAAAGAACCTGTCAAAGCTTTTCAAATAGGTGGTCCTTTAGGTGGAGTCGTTCCTTTAAGTGAAATAGAAAATCTAAATTTAGATTTTCAAGAGTTTACTGCAAAAGGTTTTATGCTAGGTCACGCAAGTGTAGTTAGTATTCCAAAAGATTTTCCAATGGCTGAATATATTCATCATTTGTTTGAATTTTCTGCAGAAGAATCTTGTGGAAAATGTTTTCCAGGAAGACTTGGATCTTACAGAGGAAAAGAAATGTTTGATCAAGCTAAGAAGAAAACAGCTAAAATTCCTTTAAAATTACTAGAGGAATTGTTGGTTACTATGCAAAAAGGCTGCTTATGTGCTCTATGTGGAGCGATCCCAACTCCTATTCAAAACATCCTAAAATACTTTGGCGATGAAATGAAAAATGATATGGTGAAAGATAATTAATGAGCTCAGAGAAAAGAAAAATTGCTTATATTGATGGAAAACCTTACGAAATAGGTCCTAATCATACATCTATTTTAAAATTCGTTAAAAGCTATGTTGGTGAAAAAAAGGTGCCAACTTTATGTGATGACCCTAACTTAGCACCATATGGAGCTTGCAGAGTTTGTTCTGTTGAAGTTGCTTTAGAAAAAGACGGACCAACTAGAGTAGTTGCATCTTGTCATACACCAGTTGCAGAAAACCAGCACATATTCACTTCAAACGAAGCATTAACAAGCCTTAGAAAAAATATTGTTGAATTAGTTTTAACTGATCACCCAATGGAATGTGATACTTGTGAAGTAAACAATAACTGTGAACTTCAAACAGTTGCAAATGATTTGGGTGTTGCTGATCATAGATACAATAGTCCTAAGCAACATAAAGGAATTCCAAGAGATACTTCTCATGATTACATGAGAATGAATTTAGATAACTGTATTAACTGCGGAAGATGTGTCAGAGCATGTGATGAAATTCAAGGATCATTTGTTTTAACAATGAGTGGTAGAGGGTTTGAGTCTAGAATTACAACAGATAACGATATGATGTTTGGAGATAGTTCTTGTGTATCATGTGGAGCTTGTGCTCATACATGTCCAACGGATGCAATTTCCGATGTATTCCAATCTAAGTCTGCAGCTGTAGATAAAAAAGTTAGAACAACTTGTTCGTACTGTGGTGTTGGTTGTAATTTAGAAGCATCTATTAAAGATGATAAGGTAGTTGCAATAGACACTCCTAAGCAAACAGAAGTAAACGCTGGTCACACTTGTATTAAGGGGAGATACGCATTTAGTTTTTATGAACACCCTGACAGATTAAAAACTCCATTGATTAAAAGAAATGGAAAGTTTGAAGAAGCAAGTTGGGATGAAGCGTATGACTTTATCAAAAAAGAAATGAATAGAATTACAAAAAAAAATGGACCAGATGCTTTTGCTGGAATTTCTTCTGCAAGATGTACAAACGAAGAAAACTATGTTTTCCAAAAAATGATTAGAGCAGCTGTTGGAACTAACAGTGTAGATTGTTGTGCAAGAATTTGTCATTCGCCAACAGCTTGGGGTATGCAACAAACATTTGGAACAGGTGCTGCAACTAACTCAACAGAAGATATTTATCATGCAGATTTATTTTTAGTGATTGGTGCAAACCCAACCAATGCTCACCCAGTAACAGGAGCAAAAATTAAACAGCAAGTGATGAAAGGTAAAAAATTAATTGTCCTTGATCCGGTAACAACTGAATTAGCTAAACTTGCAGATTATCATATCAAACTTAGACCAGGTACTAACGTTGCGGTTCTAAATATGATGTTACACTTTATTATTAAATCTAAACTTTATAATGCTGACTTTGTAAGAGATCGAACAGAAGGTTTTGACAACTTCTTGAAAGAAATTGAAAGACAAGATGTTGATCAGTTAGCAAAAGTTGCTGGTGTTGATAAACAATTAGTTAAAGAAGCTGCAATTGCTTATGCTACAGCAAGAAATTCAATGGAGTTTCATGGATTGGGAGTTACTGAGCATGAACAAGGTTCTAAAACTGTGATGTTAATTGCTGATTTAGCAATGATTACAGGAAACATTGGAAGAAAAGGTGTTGGTGTAAATCCACTTAGAGGCCAAAATAATGTACAAGGTGCTGCGGATATGGGATGTCAGCCTCACCAAGGTGCAGGTTATTTTGAAGTAGAAGATGAAAACAATCAAAAATTTTATACTGAAAAATATGGTGTAACTCACCCTACTAAACCAGGTTTAAAAATTCCTCAAATGTTTGAGGCTGCAATCAGTAAAGAACTAAAAGGTTTATGGATTATTGGTGAAGATATAGTTCAAACAGATCCAAATAGTGCACATGTTATTGAGGCAATGAACTCATTAGAGCTATTAGTGGTTCAAGAGATTTTTATGAGTGAGACTGCAAAACTTGCAACTGTAGTTTTACCTGGAACTACTTTCCTAGAAAAAGATGGAACGTTTACAAATACTGAAAGAAGAATTCAAAGAGTTAATAGAGCAGTTCCTCCATTACCAGGTACAAAACCAGATGGACTAATTGTAACTGAGATGATGCAAAAATTAGGTTTTGATCAACCATCTTATGATGCAGATCAAGTATTAGCTGAGATTGCTGATGTGGTACCGTTCTTTAAAGGTGTTACTAGAGAGAGACTTGGTAAATTAGGATTACAATGGCCTGTAAAAGAAGATGGTACAGATACACAAATTCTACACACAGAATCATTTAAACTTGGAAAAGGAAGATTGAAAAATTTTGATTGGAAAGAATCTAGTGAGATAGAAGCTAATCAAAAAGATTATCCATTAATTTTAACTACAAGTAGAGTTCTGCAACATTACAATGCAGCGACAATGACAAGAAGAACAAAAAATATAAACATTGTTGATGAGGATGTATTACTAATTCATCCAAAAGATGCAGCTCATAGAGATTTAAATACGGGTGATATTGGAAGATTATATTCTGGAAGAGGTGAAGTTGCTTTAAAAGTAGAAGTAACAGATAAAGTTAAAGAAGGAATTGTATTTACAACATTCCACTTCCCAGAACACATGGTTAATATGGTAACTGGTCATGGAAAAGATGAAGAAACTATGTGTGCTGAATACAAAGTTTCATCAGTTGAGGTTCAAAAGATTTCTAATCAATTTAAAACAGAAGTTAAGCCAAAAGAACATCAAGCTGAAGTTAGTTAATTAAAATGACCATCGGTTGGCATTTTGATAATTCATATTCAAAACTATCAAAAACATTTAAAGAAGACATCAAGCCTACACCAGTTCATGAACCTGAACTTGTTATTTTAAATGAAGAACTTGCTAAAAATTTAAATTTAAACTTTTCAGGAATAGATAAAAAAAAATTAGCTGAAATATTCTCCGGAAATAGTTTGCCTGATGGAACTAATACAATTGCACAAGCATATGCTGGTCATCAATTTGGTCATTTCACGATGCTTGGAGATGGTAGAGCAGTTCTATTAGGAGAGCATATAGATAATAAAAATCAACGTTTCGATATACAATTTAAAGGTTCAGGGAGAACTTCTTTTTCTAGGAGTGGTGATGGAAGAGCTGCTTTAGGTCCAATGCTGAGAGAATATATAATTAGTGAAGCAATTAACGCTTTAAATATTCCAACAACAAGAAGTCTTGCTGTTGTTAAAACTGGAGAAAAAGTTGTTAGAGAAAATTTGTTAAATGGAGCAATTTTAACAAGAGTTGCATCCAGTCATATTCGAGTTGGTACTTTTCAATATATTGCAGCTACTCAAAATCTAGAGGATCTTAATACTTTGGTTGATTACACAATAGATAGACACTATCCGGAGATTAAGTCCTCTAAAAACAAGGCTTTAGATTTATTAAGTCTTGTAATGGAAAGACAGTGTCAGTTAGTGATCAATTGGATGAGAGTAGGATTTATTCATGGTGTAATGAACACTGATAACATGGCTATTTCTGGTGAAACAATTGATTATGGTCCATGTGCTTTCATGGATCATTATGATCCAAAGACTGTATTTAGCTCAATCGATAAATTTGGAAGATATGCCTTTTCCAATCAACCACCAATTACAAAATGGAATTTAGCAAGATTTGCAGAATGTTTAATTCCTCTAATTGACAAAAATGAAAACACTGCAATTAAATTAGCAACAGATTTAATAGATAATTTCCAAAATATTTATGAAGACAAATGGTTAAATATGATGAGAGATAAGCTTGGTCTATTTGGTGAAGACAAAAATGATAAAAAACTAATTAATGATTTATTTAATTGGATGGAAAAAAGCAAAGTAGATTATACAAATACTTTTAGTCATTTGATGAATATTAATTCTGATGAAGTTTACAAAAATAATAATTTTATTAATTGGAAAAATGAATGGAAAAAAAGATCTGAATTAAATAATTCTACTAAAGAAAAACAAATTAAACTTATGAAAAAAAATAATCCAATTGTGATTCCTAGAAACCATAAGGTGGAAGAAGCGCTAACCTTTGCTGAAAAAGGAAATTTACAAAAAATTAAACAGTTATTGCTAGTGTTGAATTCACCATATGAAAATCAAGAAAATACTTCAGAATACCAATTACCTGCTCCTTCAAGTAATAAAAAATATCAGACTTTCTGTGGTACTTGAAAATTAAATGGGAAATGCATCCAACCAGTCACTATGTATTTTAAACCTGACTTTAAAACCTCTCCTTTATGTGCATGTGTCCATTCCGCAGGCCAGATTAATGTTTTTCCTGTTTCAGGTTTAATTTTTAATTTAAAATGCTCAAAGTAAGTCTCACCACCATCTTCGACGTCATTTAAATATGTCATCCAGGCAAAAACTCTATGCATTGTTGAAATCCCTTCTCTTTCGCAATGTAAATAGGTAAAGTGACCTCCTTCTTCATATTTTTGCACATTAAATGTAGGGATATCTAGGTCAGTAAAACTTCTATTTAAATACGGCCAAGTCGTTTTATAATCTTGATAACATTGAAATAACTTATTCATATATATTTTTAAAAGTTTAAATTTATCATTATTTAAATTTTTTGGATCTACAGGCATATCAGTTGATTTCTTAACATTTTCATCAATTCCTAGTCCGGTAACCCCTTTAATATGAAATTTCTTATTATTTTCGAACAAATTAATTATATCTTCACACAATTTATGATCATTAATCTTCCAACAACCTATAAAATTTGTTTCTTCTGAAATTTTAACTCTTTCCATTAAATTATTTCTATATCTTTAGATTTAAATTTAATTATTCCAAAGTATTTGTATTGATAAGATAATCCTTTTGGTATTTCTCCTGCTCTCATTAAAAATTTAGAATAAGATTGATTTGTAGGCAAGTAATCTTTATTTAAAGAAAGTGCTTTTTGATAAAAATTGTTAGCCTCATTTAATTTTTTTTTTTTTTCATAAATATTTGCAATATAAAGATACGGTTCAACAAGTTTTTGATCAAATTTTATTACTTTTAAAAAATATTCGACTGCACTATCATCTTTATTTAAACTTTTATACAACATAGCTAAATTAAAAAGTGCACCAGTATTTTTTGAATTAAGATTAATAGAAGTCTGGTAGTGACTTATTGCCTTGTCAATATTTCCAGTTTTTGAATAAATTACACCTAAAAGCTGATGAGAGTAAAATTGGTCGTTTTTATTATTAATAATTTTAAATAATTCTTCTTCAGCTTTAATAAAATTTTTTTCTTCAATAAATTTAATTATGTGATTGTAATCTTTAATATTAAATTTTTCTTTTTCCATTTTTTATAATACGTAAGGTTCGGGCCTAGCCGACTTATCTAATACTCTCTCAACCGCAAAATCACTTATATCAATTGTTTGATAGGAACCTGTTGTTATTAATTCAGTCAACGCTCTTCCTATACCTGGTGCTTGCATGAGACCTCTGCCTGTAAACCCTGACGCCATATAAACATTTTCATATTTTGGATGTTTTCCAACAACTGCATTATTATCTAATCTGTTACAATCATAATAACCTGCCCATCCTCCCGTTAATTTCAATTCTTCAAAAGCTGGTATTCTTTTAGCTAGTGCTGGCCAAACTAATTCTTCAAAATCATTCCATGCTGGCTCTAAATCATCTGCACCAAATACTGACAATGGTGATCCTGCTAGATACTCTCCACCCTCAGGTCTCCAATATACACCGGTAGTTAAGTCACCAGTTAAAGGCATTTCTTTTATGTATGTTGGGCATTTTACTCTGAACACTGTGTGTTTTTGAGGCTCAACAGGAATATCTTCTAGTAATTCTTTAGTCCAGCAACCAGCTGCAGAAACAATTGTTTTAGCATTTATCTCTGAAAGACTTTTAACCTCTCCTTTTATAAATTCTGCTCCAAGTTCTATTGCCTTACTTTTCAGTGCACTATGAAACATAAAAGGATCAATCCAACCTTCACTTTGATTATCTGTGTAAGTAGCAGTCTCAACACCTTCGTCATTTATATATGGAAATACTTTTGATAGCTCTGAGCCTTTAATATTTTTTGTACCTGCATCACATTCTTTATGATTTTCTAAAGCTTTATATTGTTCTTCAGCATGTTCGGGACCAAACATCAAAAGGTAGCCATTGGTTACCATACTTGCTGTTGGATTAGGATTTTTTTCAGTTTTCAATAATTCTGGTATTTGAAAAATAAATTCTCTTGCAAATTTACCAAGTAAGATATTTTCTTTTTGAAAAAATTGTCTTCTAAAACCTCCTAAAGACAAAGGAAATGAAGCTGTTTTGTATGTTGGATCTCTTTCAATAACTTTAACTTTTCTTCCTTCTTTTGAGAGAAAATAAGCAGTTGCTGCCCCAATTATTCCACCGCCAACTACAACAACATCATCCATAATTAATTCAATATAATCAAACTAGTATTTAAAATTAGAGCAAAGCAACACCAAAGTAAATATGGAATCATCAAATACGAGCTCATCATTGTGACGCGTCTATATCTTATGATTAAATTAGTAATGAATGCAATTAACACGATTAATACAAATAAAGCTAAAACCATGTTGTGAAATACAAAGAAAACTATACTCCAAGTTGCATTAAAAACTAAATGAATAAAATAAATATAAACTGTATTCATCTCTTTATTTTTGGAATGCCAATACATCCAAATAGAAATTGTCATCAATAAATATAAAATTGTCCATACCGGACCAAACACCCAGTCTGGTGGATTAAAAACAGGTTTATTTAACAAAGAATACCAAGGCTCCTTGAAAGTAAATGTAGCTAAACCTCCAATTAATGAAGCTGAAAATGTAATGATAAGAAATAATATAAATGTTACAATTTTATTTTTTAACATAATGTTTATACATAACAAAAAATGAACAAAAAAACTATTTGGATAACAGGTGGCAGTACAGGAATTGGTAAAGCCTTGGCAATTAAATTTGCAAACAAAGGATGGAATGTTGCTGTATCTGCGAGAAGAGTTGAGCTCCTAGATGAACTTTCAAATAATTATGAAAATATTTCATCATTCCCTTTAGATGTTACTGATAAAGCAAAATGTATAGAAGTTTTCAATCAGATTAAAACTAAGTTTGAAAATATTGATATATGTTTTTTTTCAACTGGTACATGGAATCCAAAAAAAGAAAAAGAAATCGATGTTGAGCAAATGGAAGATGTCTTTAAAGTAAATTTTTTTGGAACAGTGAACTCGATTAAAGCAGTTGAACAATATTATAGAGAAAGAAAAAAAGGTATAATTACTATAGTTTCATCTATTGCTGGTTATAGAGGATTACCTAATTCAACTGGTTATGGACCATCAAAATCTGCACTAAATAATTTAGCAGAAAGTTTATATTTTGATTTTAAAAGGTACGATGTTCGAGTTTGTTTGGTTTCTCCTGGTTTTATTAAAACACCCATGACTGATAAAAACGATTTTAAAATGCCATTTTTGAGAACACCTGAATTTGCTGCAGATCAAATTTATGATGGCTTAATTAATAAAAATGTTTTCGAGATTCATTTTCCAAAAGCTCTTACTTTAACATTAAAATTCTTTAGTTTTCTTCCAAGTAAACTTTATTTTAAATTAGTGGGGAAGATGACTAAGCATCAAAAGAAATAATTAATCTTTAACGAACACAACCGTTAGCTCTGCTACCTTAAATCCAAACTTAGTCATTGTAGCTCTGTTGATTGCAACTCTTTCATCTTGCTTAAAGATCCAATCATCAAAAGTAATTTTTAATTCTTTTCCTTTAACTGGAACTAATAAAACATACTCAAATTTAAACGCAGGTCCGTAAGAATATCCTATTGCTTTTCCAACAACGTCCCCTGCTGTACCTTCATAATTATGTTCATCTATTTTAGTAATTGTCCACTCTCGATCTTGAACTTCACCATCGTCCCAATTAAATTTTTCTTTTAAAATTAATTGCTTGCCGTCCCATGTTCCGTCTAAATCAGCTGAGAATTGTCTTGTAACTTTTCCTGATCGATTTTGTAAAACACCCCAAGCTTTAACATTTCCTGTTAGGTATTCTTCAATAATTAATCTAGGTTCTTTATTTTTAAAATCTTCTGGTTTCATGGCACTATTATTTGAGCAACTTGTAATTAAGAATGCCAAAATTATCAACGAAATTGATTTAATTATTTTCATATTATTGCAGTTATTTATTCTGCATTGAAAATTGAATCAAATCAATATTTTTAGATTTAAATCCAGCTTCACAATAAGATAAGTAAAATTCCCACATTCTTTTAAAGGTTAGATCAAATCCTTGGTTTTTAATTTGATCCCACTTTCTCAAAAACTCTTCTCTCCAGATAGCTAACGTTTCTGCATAGTGATCTGCATATGAAATGTATGAATTAATTGTTAAGCCATTATCTGAGACGTATCTATTAATGCTATTTTTGTTAGGAAGAAATCCACCTGGAAAAATATATTTTTGAATAAAATCTTGTTTATTTTTGTATCTATCAAACAAACTGTCATCAATGGTTATTGCTTGAATTGCCGCCTTTCCACCATTTGATAAATTATCCTTAATTGTTTTAAAATAACTCTCTAAATAATTTTGCCCAACTGCTTCAATCATTTCAATTGAGGCTATCGAATTATATTTTCCTTGAAGATCACGGTAATCTTTTATCTCAATATTTACTTTTTCATTTAGGCCACATTTATGAATTCTTTCTTTTGCGTATTCGAATTGTTTTTTAGAAATAGTAATACAGTCTAACTTTACATCATATTTCTTACCTAAATATTCTGCAAAGCCACCCCATCCACACCCAATCTCTAATACTTTGTCACCAGAACTAGGTTTGATTAGATCAATTAATTTTTGGTATTTATTATTTTGCGCAACACTTAAATTTTTTGAACTATCATCAAAGATTGCACTTGAATAAGTTAAAGTATCATCTAGCCACAATGAAAAGAAATCATTTCCAAGATCATAATGTTTTGCAATATTTTCCTTACTTCGACTTTTTGTATTTTTGATTATTTTATTTTTTATAAAATTGATTACAGGCAGATCAAGCAAACCAGAGAATTTATATATCACTTGAATATTTCTTGCTGTTAACTCAATTAGATCTGAAAGATTATCAGTTTCAAATTCACCTCTCATATAACTTTCAGCAAAACCAATGCTTCCACCTCTAATTAAATTATAATTAAAATTTGGTTTTTTTATCTTAATATTTGCCTTTAAAGATTGATCGGAATTACCAAACTTTAATATCTCACCTTCATAGGTAGTTATTTCAAGGTATCCATTTTTAATTTTACTTAAAAATTTAAAAACCAATTTATCTGCAGCTCTATTTAATAACATTAATTTTCAACCGTTAAATTGTTTCTTATTTTTATTTTTTTTTTAATAATCTTAATTCCTTTCATCCATAATTTAAAGGCCTCAAAATGGATTGCTGATATTATTTTTATAGTCATCAGAGGGTGCTTTAAATATGATTTTAATAATTGACTGCTATTTAAGTTTGTTCTTTTTCCATCTTGAGATGCAAATAAAATTTTTCCTTCTTGATCGTATTGATCAATGATTACAGAAAGTTTTTCATCTGGATTAAGAATTCTAAAGAAATACTTACAATTCATTCCTATAAAAGGTGAAACATGAAATTTTTTTGAACAATTATTCTGAATTAATTTATTTTCACTATCTACTCTAAAAACATAAGTATGTTGCTCACCAAATGTATTTTTCACCTCATATAATATAGATATTAATTTGTCATTTTGGTTATAAACAAAAAAGATACTTAGAGGATTAAACACATATCCAAAAATCCTTGGATAACAGAGAAGCTTAATTTTAATATCTATAGTCTCTATTTTATTTTGTTCTAAATTTTTCTTTACCCACTCATCAAGAGAAGATCCGTCGCGTTCACCATGATCCTTTTCGTGAAAACTGATTAAATTGAATTTATTCAATGAAAAGAAGCTAATCTCTTGATCTATTTTTCTTAACTCAGATAAATCAATTAAAAGTGAGAAAACACTATACTTAAAATAGTGTTCTTTAGGTTTAAAACGTTTATGGATTACTTTTCCGTTATATATACATGAGTTAGTCATTTAGGTATTTTAGCATTTCAATAGATGATTTTATTCCATCTTCATGAAAACCGTAACCAAAATAACTCCCGCAAAAAAGTAAATCTTTTTTATTTTGTAAACTAGACAGTTCAGATTGAGCATCTAACGCTTGTTGATCGTAATAAGGATGAGTAAATTTAACTATTTTAAGTATTTTACTCTCATCAATTTCAAAATATGGATTAAGAGTTAAAAAAATGTCCTGATCGCATTTAAGGTTTTGCAAAAGGTTTAACCAATAAGTAATAGAATTTTTTTCTAAATCTTTGTCATTGATTGATGAATTCCATGAGGACCATGCCTTTTTATTTTTTGGCATCGCTCTTTTGTCTGTATGAATATATGCAATATTTTCCTTATAACTAAAATTAGATAAAATTTTTGTCTCTTCTTCAGTAGGATTATCGATCAACTTCAAAGCTTCATCAGCGTGAGCTGCTATCACAACTTTATCGTAATCAAAAAATTCACTTTCACCACCATAATATAAATCTAACCCTATTGATTTTCTTATAATTTTTTTAATTTTATAATTTTTATAGTATTCACCACTTATCTTTGGAATTACTTTATTCACATAAGTTCTACTTCTATTAGTTACGGTATACCACTGAGGTCTATTTTTTAATTTAAAGAGCCCATGATTTTGAAAAAATTTTAAAAAGAATGTTATTGGCATCTTGCTAGCTTCATAAGGTGGCATAGACCAGATTGCAGATACCATTGGGATGATATGGTAATCAATAAATGTTTTTGATAGTTTATTGTTTTCTAAATACTCACCTAAAGTAAGTTTTTGATCTGTAACATCTATTTGATCGCTATTTTTATAAAATTTAATGATATCAAAAAACATTTTTAAAAAATTAGGATTAAACAAATTAGATCTATTGGAAAAAATTCCATTTAAACCTTTTCCACAATATTCAAAGTTTGTATTTTCTACTGATACAGAAAATGACATGTCACTTTTTTCAATCTGAACATCATTTTCTTTAAAGAAATTAATTAAATTTGGATAGGTTTGAAAATTAAATACAATAAAACCAATATCTACAGATACTTTCTTTTCATCAAAAATTAAATCTATTGTATGAGAATGGCCACCAAAATGATCTTCTTTTTCAAAAAGATCTACATGATGTTTTTTTGATAAATAATATGCAGCACTTAAGCCTGATATCCCAGAACCAACTACAGCAATTTTCATTAATGATTATGCCGCGTCTTCTTTAAACTCATCCATACTTGGACAAGTACAAAAGATATTCTTATCTCCATAAACATTGTCCACTCTTGCAACTGGTGGCCAAAATTTATTTGTTTTCAAGAACTTAGCAGGATAAGCAGCTTGCTCTCTTGAATATTTATGATCCCATTCATCTGATGCAAGCTCTATATCTGTATGAGGAGCGTTCTTAATAGGATTGTCTACTTTATCAAACTCACCAGAATTGATCTTATCTATTTCAGATTTGATATTAATTAAAGTATCACAAAATCTATCAAGCTCAGATAAACTCTCACTCTCTGTTGGCTCTATCATCATAGTTCCCGCAACTGGCCAAGACATTGTTGGTGCATGGAAACCATAATCGATCAATCTTTTAGCGATATCTTCCTCAGTGATACCTGTCTCACTCTTAATTGATCGAATATCTATAATACATTCATGAGCAACATTGCCATTTGAACCTTTGTACAAAATTGGGAAATGATCTTTAAGTCTATGGGCTATATAATTTGCGTTTAATATCGCAACTTGAGTAGCTAGTTTTAAACCTTCAGAACCCATCATTTTAATATACATCCAAGAAATTGATAAAATACTTGAGCTTCCCCAAGGTGCAGCTGAAACTGCTCCTATTCCTGTAGCAGGTCCACAATCTTTAACAACTGGATGATTAGGTAAATAAACTTGCAAATGTCTTTTACATGCAATTGGTCCCATTCCTGGTCCTCCACCACCATGTGGAATACAGAATGTTTTGTGTAAGTTTATATGACAAACATCTGGACCAAAATTTCCAGGTCTTGCTATTCCAACAAGTGCATTTAAATTTGCACCATCCATATAAACTTGACCACCATGTTTATGTATCAGTTCACAAATGTCTGTAATTTTTTCTTCAAATACACCGTGGGTAGACGGATATGTAACCATTAATGCTCCAAGATTTTCAGAATGTGCTTCTGTTTTTTTCTTCAAATCTTCAAAATCAACATTTCCTTCTTTGTCACAATCAACAACTACAACTTTCATTCCAACCATTTGTGCACTAGCAGGATTTGTTCCATGTGCTGAGCTTGGAATTAAACATATATTTCTGTTTTCTTCTCCTCTGTCCAAATGATATTTTCGAATTACCATTAACCCTGCATATTCTCCTTGAGCTCCTGCATTTGGTTGAAGTGAAACACCACTAAAACCAGTAATTGATCTTAGCCAATTTTTAAGATCAGTAAATAAAGCTCTATACCCTTCCATCTGTTCTACTGGTACAAACGGATGAGGTTCAGCCAACTCTCTCCATGAAATAGGAATCATTTCTGCAGTAGCATTTAATTTCATAGTACATGAACCAAGTGCAATCATAGTTCTGTTAAGAGCTATATCTTTGTCTTCTAATTTTTTTAAATATCTAAGCATCTCTGTTTCTGAATGATATGAGTTAAAAACAGGATGTTCTAAGTATTTAGAGGTTCTCAGTAAATTTTTTGGTAAATTAGGTAAACTTACTGTTGGATCTTCTTTTTTAATAGACTCGGCTGCATTAAAAATTTTCAACAATTGATTTACTCTATAAACGTTTTTCTTTTCATCAAAAGAAACTGCTAACATTTCAGAATTTACTCTTCTAATGTTTACTTTTTGATCTAAAGCATTTTTATAGATCTGATCAGTCTTATCTTTTGTTACAATTGTAACTGTATCAAAGAAATGATCTGAATAAATTTCATATCCAGATTGTTTTAATTTATCTGCAAAATTTTTAGCTAATTGAGAAACTCGTTCTGCAATAATTTTTATTCCATCTGGTCCGTGGTAAATTGCATATGCCGCTGAAACAATTGCTAACAATGCTTGAGCAGTACAAATGTTACTTGTCGCTTTATCTCTTCTAATGTGTTGTTCTCTTGTTTGAAGAGATAATCTGTAAGCTTTGTTTCCATGTCTATCAACAGACACACCAATAATTCTTCCTGGCATAGACCTTTTAAACTCGTCTTTAGTTGCAAAGAAAGCTGCATGAGGTCCACCATAACCCATTGGAATTCCAAATCTTTGAGAGCTTCCTACTGCAATATCAGCGCCTAATTCTCTTGGTGTTTTAAGTAGCGCTAAAGCTAATAAATCAGAAACTAATACAGCTTTTCCATTTTTTTTATGGATTTTACTAATAGCTTCACTCGGATCTTTGATGTCTCCTAAAGTTCCAGGATATTGAAGAATTCCACAAACTAAATCCTCTTTAAGTTGATCTAATACTTTGTCCTCATCACCAACAAGTACTTTTAATCCCATTGGCTCTGCTCTAGTTTGAATTACATCAATTGTTTGTGGATGACAATTTTCTGATACAAAAACTAAATTACTATCCTTTTTATTTAACCTATGACTTAATCCCATAGCTTCTGCAGCTGCTGTTCCTTCATCAAGCAAAGATGCGTTTGCTATATCCATACCTGTGAAATCAACTATCATTTGTTGGAAGTTTAGAAGCATTTCCAATCTTCCTTGTGCTACTTCAGGCTGATAAGGAGTATAAGATGTATACCAACCTGGATTTTCTAGAATATTTCTTAAAATTACATATGGAGTGTAAGTTCCATAGTAACCCATACCAATAAAATTTGAATAAATTTGATTTTTTTTTGAAATTGCTTTCAATTTTCTTAATGCTTCATACTCGGAATTAGACTCTCCTATATTTAATCCATCTTTCAATTGTATCTTTTCCGGAACTGTACTTTTTATTAAATCGTCTAATGAATTATAATTAAGCTCCTTCAGCATTTTATTTTGATCTTCTTCTGAAGGCCCAATGTGTCTTTTTAAAAAGTCTTTTTGTGAGTTATGTAACATTAGCTAGCACTCTCCTTTGCAAATTTATCGTATTCTTCTTTGTTCATTAAGCTATCCATTTCTGAACTATCTTTTAATTTAAGTTTAAAAAACCAAGCTGATCCCTCAGGGTCTTCATTAATTTTTGCAGGATCATCTACTATAGCTTGGTTAGTATCTACTACTTCACCACTTACTGGAGTATAAACATCACTTGCAGCTTTAGTGGACTCAACTACTCCTGCTGTGCCATCTTTTTCAACGCTTGAACCTTTTTCAGGTAACTCAGCAAAAACAATATCTCCCAACATTTCTGTTGCATGTTTTGTAATTCCAATGGTGGCAACATCGCCCTCTACTGTAATCCACTCATGCTCTTTTGAAAATTTAACTTCACTCATTAGTTTACTCCTTTCACGTAACTTTTTTTATAAAATGGTAACCCACAAACACTTGCAGGATGTTTTTTTCCTCTTACTTCTAGTAAAATTTTTGTATCAACTTTGGAAAACTCTTTATCTATGTAGCCCATTGCTATTGGACCATTTACACTTGGGCCAAAAGTTCCGCTGGTAACCTCGCCAATAAGTTTTTCTGACTCATCAAAAATTTTAGTTTTTTCTCTAGCAATCAATCTTCCTTCTGGTTTAATCCCAATTCTAATTTTAGAGGTACCTTCTTGTATTTCTTTCATAATTTTATCAGAACCAACAAATCCGCCATTTGAAATTCTCTCTTTAGAAATCGCCCACTTTAAGTTTGCTTCAATTGGTGTTTTTTCAGTATCAAGTTCATGTCCATATAAGCACAATCCAGCCTCTAATCTCAAGGTATCTCTTGCCCCAAGTCCTATAAGTTGTGCTCCTTTTTCCATCAAATTATGAGTAAATCCTTCAGCCAAATCGTTATTAATAGATACTTCAAAACCATCCTCTCCTGTGTAACCAGATCTTGTTACAAAAACTTTCTGATCTTTATAATCAAACCAGTTCCCAGTCATAAAATTAAGCTTTTCAACACCCTCTATAGTATTGTTTAAAATCTCAACTGACTTTGGACCTTGAATTGCAATTAATGCTCTTTGATCATCAAGAACCATTTCATATTTACTTTTAAGTAAATCTGATAAAATTTTAAAATCATTATCTTTGCAGGCTGCGTTTAAAATAATTAAATATCCTTTTTCAATTTTAGTGATTATCAAATCATCGTGAATTCCAGCACTATCGTTCATTAAAAAACTATATTTAGAACAGTTTTGTTTCAAATTTTTTAAATCAAGCGGGAAAATTTTTTCAAGATCAGCGGTTAAATCCTCTCCACCATCAATAAATAATTGACCCATATGAGACACATCAAAAATACCTGCATTTGATCTTGTGAATTTATGCTCTTCAACAATTCCTTTGCTGTATTGTATGGGCATTTCATATCCAGCAAATTCTACAAATTTAGCGTGGTTATCTTGATGAAGTTTGTTTAATGATGTTTTTTTTCCCATACTAACTCTGTCGTACCCATCTGTATTTTTGCCTGAGAGTTTTACTCCTTCGGCGAGAACTCAATCTCTTTCCAGAGTTAATATAATACGGTCCTTTTACCTGAGAGTTTCCTGGGCGGTTGCTCCTTCGGTGTCACAAAGTTTGTGATCTCTCCCGTTAGCAAATATTCTAATAAATACTGTTTAATGTCAAATGTTATTAGATCGCTTTTTTTTCTGAGGTATATAAATTGTAAAATTGAAGTAAAACTGCAAAAATAACTATTGATCCTCCAATTATCACTATGAAAGGCGGTTGTTCATTTATAAACAACCACGCCCAAAAAGGACCTAGCACTGCTTCTGTTAACATTATGATTCCAACCATTGCTGATGGTGTTCGTTGAGCTCCGATAGTAATAAATATAAAACCTAATCCTAATTGTAAAAATCCAGCTAAAAATCCTAAAAAAATATCATTTGGAGATATCATTATTTTTTCAGACATTAGATAACCAATTAACAGCGCAAAGACTCCTGCAACAAATTGGGCTGGAACCATATCAACAGTTGGATATTTTCTTACTACTAAAATTAATGTAGCAAATGATATGGGCATTATGAATGCTGCTATATTTCCAGACATTTGACCTGGAGATAAAGAACTTCCAACCATTAGAAGTATTCCTGAAATTGCAAGAATTATTGAGGTTAAAGTAATTGCTGAAATTTTTTCTTTTAAAAAAAAATAACCGAATATTGCTAGGAAGATTGTTTGTGTTTGAATAATAAAATTAGCATTAGCAACTGTTGTGTTATACATCGCAAATACATAACCACTAAAACCGAGTGATAAAATAAATCCACCAAAGAAACCAGGATACCCTAAATTATAAAAGGATCTAAATACTTGTTTTTTATAGGTTAAAGCTAAGTACAAGCTAATAACAATTAAGAAAAATACTGTTCTCCAAAATAATATTTGCCAAAGAGTTGCTCCTTCAAATGATTTTACAATCAAACCTCCAAAACTAAGACTACACGCACCTAAGAAAATTAAAAAAGGCCCCGGAAGTTTTCTAATAATATTCATTATATTTGAGTGAGTAAGTTCTGAGTATCCATCTCATACAATTTAAACAAAGTTTCTGCATCAGATAAATTTATCTCTTTAAATTTGATTTTTGAGCCAGGTGATATTTGTACTAACCGATCATAATCAACACTAGCTACCACACCAATTTTTGGATATCCTCCTATAGTACCATGGTCTGAAAGCATAATAATTGGGTTTCCATCTGCAGGTACCTGGATAACCCCTTTCAACAAACCTTCTGATTTAATATTAGTATTTACAATATTTTCAATTTTTGGACCCTCTAACCTCATTCCCATTCTGTCTGAAAGTTTTGATACAGAAAATTGTTTTTCAAAAAATATCTTTTTTCCTTCCTCTGAAAAATAATCAAAGTTTGGTCCTTTTATTACTCTAATATTTTCAACTTTAGAGTTTATATAATTAGTCTTTTTTTTACTTTGGTCTGAATTAATATTTAAAATATTTATTTTTTGACCGTTCTCTAATTTTTTTCCATTATTTGATCCAATATTTGCCTTGGTATTTATCGAACAACTATTCCATTGAAATTTTAAATCTAATTCTGCACCAGCTGCTAAATATCCATAAACTGATTTATTTGTTGAGATTAGGTTAATTTCATCTCCACTTTCAATTTGATAACTCTCATAACATTTGCCATCAATTTCTATACCACTTTTAATAATTTTAAAAACCACATCACCTGTAACTGCAATATTAATTTTATCTCCGGAATATTTTAAATGTGGTCCTTGATATGCAAATTCTATCACTGGTGAATTTAATTTATTACCTGCCAGCTTATTAGCTAAACTATAATTTCTATTATCCATCGCTCCACTAAATGGAATTCCTATATGATACAAATTATTTCTTCCTTGGTCTTGAAAGGTTGTGTTCACTCCAGCTCTTATAATTTCGAAATTATTTTTCATTGTAATTATTATATTTTTCAAGATTTATTTGTTTAAAAACTACTATATCGCCAGGATTTATTAAATTTGGCTCTTCCTCTTTTGAATTATCAAAAACATCTACAGGTGTATTACCAAGTATGTTCCATCCACCAGGGCTTTCAAATGTATAAATATTTGCAAATTGTTCGGTTAAAGCAACTGATCCTTTTGGGACTTTTACTCTTGGTGTTTCTAATCTTGGTACTCTCATGTTTTCATCCAAATCACCTAAAAATGGCATACCAGCTATAAATCCTGTCATGTAACAAAAATATTCCTTACTAAAAAAATTTTCTAAAATTTTATCTCGCTTGATATTTAATTTTTCTTCTAATCTTTTAATATCTAGAGAAAATTGATCATCACAACAAACTGGAATTTCTATTTTGTTACTATTGTTATCTTGAGTTTCATTAACGTTTAAATTTTCAATTAATTTTTTAACTTCTTTAAAGTTTGTTTTTCTAAGGTCATAAGAAACTATTAATTTATTATAAGAAGGAGTAAGATTATTTATACTTTCAACGTTTTCTTTTTTTAAAGCTTTAAAATATTTTATTACTTCAGAGTTAACTGATTTATTTACCTCTGTACCAAAATCGCAATAAACAGCTGCGTCACCAAGATTTGATATATTTTTTATCATGGCATGTTATACTTCAACAATTAGAACTATGGAAATTAATATAAATTGTGATTTAGGTGAAAAATCAAAACACCATTCAAATAAATATGATCCAGATTTACTCGATATAGTAAATTCTGCTAACGTTGCATGTGGATTTCATGCCGGTGATGAAGAATCCATGAACCAAGTAGTTCAAATATCGAAAAAAAACGGTGTAAGTATTGGCGCTCATCCATCATTCAATGACCCAGAAAATTTTGGAAGACAAAGAATGGACCTTGCACCTGAAGAAGTTAGAAAATTAATTATTGATCAATATGAAATTTTACAAAAGATTGCTCAAGATCATGGAGAAAATGTTACTCATATAAAACCACATGGAGCATTAAACAATATGGCGTGTGAGGATATTGATTTAGCGACTACTTTAGCAAAAGCGATCAATGAAATAAGTAAAGATTTGATTTATTTAGTACCTACTGGATCTAAAATGGAACAAGCAGCTAAAAAATTAGATATGAAAATTGCCTGTGAAATTTTTGCAGATAGAACCTATGAAGATGATGGAAATTTAGTTTCTAGAAAAAAATCACATGCATTAATTACTGACCCTGAAGAAGCTAAAAAACATGTATTGAGTATGGTAAAAAATCAGGCACTGAATTGTCACAGCGGAAAGCAAATACCTTGTGAAATAGACTCTGTGTGCATACATGGTGATAATGAAAGTTCACTTGCTACTGCAGTATCAATTAGAGAAAATTTGATTGAAAATGGACTTAATTTGAAACCTTTAAGTAAAATGGAGAAATTTTTATAATGATAAAAAAGATAATAATTACATTAATTTTAGTTTTATTTTCTACAAACACTTTTTCAGCTGGTTCAAGCTCTAATAGTTCTAATGATTCTAAAAAAACAATAAAAATAAAATCTGATTATCAAAAAGCTGTTCAAGCAATTAAATTTGCAAAAAAGTTTGAAAAAAAAGGTAAATTGGAAAAAGCTAAAAAAAGATATGAAAAAGCTCAAAAACTCCTTTTAAAATCAAACGACAAAAAACCAAATCAAGCAGATACGCTTAACTATCTTGGTTTTACAACAAGAAAACTTGGTGATTTTGAAAATGGAGAAAAATATTATCTTCAAGGTCTAGCAATCAAACCAGACCATATTGGAATAAATGAGTATCTAGGTGAATTATATGTTGCCACAAATAGAATGGATTTAGCTAAAGAAAGACTTAAAGTATTGGAAACTTGTAACTGTGAAGAATACAACGAGTTAAAAGAAATAATAGAAGGAACAAAGAAATCTAAATACTAATTTAATGCTAGATATTCAAAATCCATTAGAGGCAAGAAAAGTTATAAGAGAAAATAATTACAAAAAGCAAACTGCAGGTGCTGCTAACAAGTATGTTCAAGGAAATCTTTGTATCTTACCAAGCAAATATGCAATGGACTTTGCTTCTTTCTGTCAAAAAAATCCAAAACCTTGTCCATTAATTGGATTTGGTACTAAAGGAGATCCTTCATTAAAAGATCTTGGTGATATTGATATTAGAACTGATGTTCCCCAATATAGAGTATGGGAAAAAGGAAAATTAGTTGATGAGCCATATGATATTAAAAAATATTGGAATGAAGATTTAACAACTTTTGTTCTAGGATGTTCAATGTCTTTTGAGCTGCCTTTAATTGAAGCCGGTATTCCAATTCAACACATAGAAAACAATACTATTGTTCCAATGTACAAAACTTCAATAGATTGTGAACCTGCTGGACAATTTTCAGGAAAACTAGTTGTATCCATGAGACCCTTAAGTTCAAAGGATACAATTAGATCAATTCAAATTAGTTCCAGATTTCCAGCTGTGCATGGTGCACCAGTACATGTTGGTAATCCAGATGAAATTGGAATTAAAGATATAATGAAACCTGAATATGGTGATCCCCCTAGAACAATAAAGAATAATGAAATTCCTGTATTTTGGGCATGTGGTGTTACTCCTCAATCTGTTTTAGAAAATTCAAAACCTGATTTTTGTATTACTCATAGTCCAGGTAAAATGCTTATTACTGATAAACTAAATAACGATCTTGCTGCTTTTTAATTAATTTCCTAAAAAAACTTTAGTAACTTTTTCATTATCAATTAAATCTTCAGATTTACCATCGATAACTAATCTTCCACTTTCTAAAACATACCCTCTATCTGCCATACTTAATGCAAGTCTTACGTTTTGTTCTACAAATAAAATTGATATCCCTTCTGCAACTATATTTTTAAATATCTTAATTAAATCTTTCATAACTATTGGTGATAGACCTAAAAAAGGTTCATCCACCATCAAAAGTTTAGGTAAACCCATCATACCTCTAGCTATAGCTAACATTTGTTGTTCACCACCAGACATTGTTTTTGCTAACTGATCTGATCTAGTTTCTAACTTTGGAAATATTTTATAAACTTTGTTTAATGAATTTGTTAACTCTTCTTTTGCCTTAGGATGCCAAGCACCCAGTAAAAGATTTTGTTTAACAGTAAGATGAGGAAATACCCTTCTTCTTTCAAGTACATGTGAAATTCCTAATTCAGTTCTTTTGTAAGTTGGAATATTTGAAATTAAGGTATTGTCAAAAGTAATAGATCCTTTTTTATGCTCAACTAAATTACTTATAGTGTTTAACACTGTACTTTTACCAGACCCGTTTGGTCCTAAAAGTGCAACCATTTCAGCTTTATTTACATTAATAGAAACATCCCAGATAACTTGAAAATCATCATACAAAACATCAATATTTTTTACATCAAGCAGCATCAAATGTTCCTAGGTAAGCATCTATTACTTGTTTGTTGTTTTGAATTTCTTTTGGTTCTCCAAATGCAATTCGTTTTCCTTGATCTAACGCAAGAACATTATCCGAAATTTCCATAATAATATTAATATTATGTTCTATAGTGATAATCGTTACACCTGTCTTTTTTAATTTTTTAACAAGTTCTACAAGTCCAGGAATAGTCTTTTGGTCTACACCGCCTGTTACTTCGTCCATCAAAAGTAATTTGGGATCAATAGCCATAGCTCTAGCCATTTCTAATCTTTTTCTCTGTCCAGTTGATAACTCTTTTGCAAAGTGATGTCTTTTTTCAATCAAATCTACAAAATCAATGATCTCTAAGGCTCTATCTCTTGCTCTCTTGATATCTTTTTCTTTAACAAATGCTCCTATCATAACATTTTCAAGTAATGTTTGGTCTGCAAATGGTTTTAGTTTTTGAAAAGTTCTACCTACTCCAAGATTGCTAATTTTATCAGGGCTAATTCCAAAAATATTTTTATCAAAAAATTTAACTTTTCCAGTGTCTGGTTTTGTAAAACCAGTAATCAAATCAAATAAAGTAGATTTACCAGCACCATTAGGTCCTATCACTCCTAAAATTGACCCTTCTTCAACGTCAAAAGAAATATCTCTATTTGCATGAATTCCACCAAAAGATTTACTTAGATTTTCGACAGTTAATATTTTCATCGTTGTTTTTTTCTTTCTAAAATATCTTTAGGAACAAATGAGATCAGACCACTTGGTCTAAAAATACAAATAATCATTAAAATCAAACCATAAAAAATTAAGTCAACAGCGCCACCTGTGCCCCCTAAATAAATTCTTGAATATTCTGAAATTGGTACAAGTATTGCAGCTCCTATAATTGGACCCCAAACATTTCCTATTCCACCTAGTACTGTGATTAATAAAACTATAATTGATATCTCAATATTAAAAACTCTATCTGGATCAATAATTAAAATATATTGAGCAAATAAACTACCCATCGGAGCCATAATCATTGCTGAAATCACATAAGCTATAATTTTATAATTTGAAACATTGATACACAAACTTAATGCTGCTTGTGGATCGTCTCTAACTGCTCTTAATCTGTAACCAAGTTTTGATCTACTCAACAACCATACTAAAAAGAATGTGATTAAAAAGAATATTAAAAAAACGTAATAATAGGGAGCTTTACTGCTGTGAAACTGCAATGCAGACCATGAGTCTTCTGGTGTCATTGTGACCCATAATCCTGATGCAGCTCCTACTAAATCCCATCTTTGAAAAACTACTTGGAAACTTATTCCAATTAATAAAGTGGCAATTGCAAAGTAGTGACCACTTAATCTCAGCATTGGTATGCCAATTAAGACTGCAAAAATTGCTGAAACAAACATGCCAAAAAATATACTGATCCATGGTGTTATTCCGTACTCCATATAAAAAAATGAAGTTGCATAGGCACCTATTCCAAAAAATGCTCCATGACCTAAACTAATTTGACCAGAAAAACCTGCAATTACATTCCAAGACTGAGCCATAACTGCATGCATAAAAATCATAATAAACAAATGCAAATAAAATGAATTCATCCCAAAAAGTGGGAGTGCAAACAAAAGTATAATTAAGCCAGCAATAATTGATATCACTCTATTGTTTGTATTCCAAATCGGTTCTGATTTCGCAATTGCTAACTTACTATCCATTAATACCTACCAAACAGACCTTGAGGCTTATAAATTACAACTAAAAGATAAATTGCAAATACATATAAAAGTTTAAATGATGGATCGATCAGCAATCCACCTAAAGATTCTACTAATCCGATAATTATACCAGCATATAAACACCCAATAATACTTCCAAAACCTCCTAGAGCTACAGCAACAAAAGCAAATAGTGCAAAATTAATACCAACATCAGTAAAAATAAAAAAATAATTTGCCATCATTCCACCCGCTACTCCTACACAACCAAGGCCAATCGCCCAACCAATTGCAAACATTTTATTTGATGGGATTCCTAAAATTTCAGCAGCGTGTCTATCTTGTGCTGTTGCTTGAAGAGCTAATCCAGTTTCTGTTTTTGTTACAAACCAATACAAACCAAAAAATGCAAACAAACAAACAAGACTTGCATATAATTGAGGTTGACCAATAAACACAGATCCAATTTCAATACGTCCCTCTAGTAAAGGCTCATCAACGTTTCTAAAGTCTGGTGTCCATAATAATTGAGCGATCGATCTAATAAAAATAGATAATCCAAATGTTGCACAAATTTGGATAAGCATTTTTGCTTTTAAAATGTATCGAATTAAAAAATAATGAGTAACAATTCCACAAAATGCCAACAAAAGTATAGTAATTGGAATTGAAAACAGTGGATCTAAACCAAATAAAGACCAAAGCCAAAATGATGAAAACATAGACAACATCAAATGCTCTCCATGAGCAAAGTTTACAATTTCCATTAATCCAAAAATTAAACTTAAGCCTGCTGCGATTAATGCATAGATTAATCCCATCATTAAGCCTGTGACTATAGCTTGAATTATAATTTCAGAAGTCATTTGGTTTATTATTAAAGTATATATAAAGAATGTATATATTAAACAAATACTTCTTAAGCATAGATAAAATAAAAAAACTAAATCATTGAATTGATTAATTGAATAGTATTAAGTTAGATATTTAAAAATTAAACAAGAGGGAAAAAAATGAGAAAATTAATTCTTACAGTATTTACTTTTTTTTCATTAGTATCTGCGCCAGCAATTAGTTACGCAGAAGATGTAAAAATTGGAGTACTTTATCCACTTACAGGACCTGTTGCGCAGGTAGGTAAAGATGCTGTTGCAGCAGTTAAAACAGCTTTGGATATTATCAATAACAGTCACAACATTCCAGGTATGCCACTTGCAAAAGATGCCGGATTAAAAGGATTGGGCGGCGGTAAAATATCTATCGTTGTTGGAGACCATGGTGGAAAACCAGATATCGGTGTTGGTGAGACTGAGAAAATGTTAAATTCTGATAAAGTTCATGCAATGTTTGGAGCTTACTACTCATCAGTAACTGGTGCTGCTAGTCAAGTATCTGAGAGAGCAGGAATACCTTGGGTAAACGGTGAGTCTACTTCTCCAAAATTAACAACAAGAGGATTTAAATACTTCTTCAGAGTTACTCCACACGATGGTGAGTTTACTCAGCTTATGTTTGAATTCATGAACGACTTTAACAAAAAAAATAGTAATAAGTTAAAGACACTAGGTATTATTCATGAAGATACATTGTGGGGTGCTGACAGTGGTGGAACTCAAGACAAAATGGCTAAAGAACAAGGTTATGATGTTATAGAGAAAATTAGCTACAAAGCTAAAACAACAACTTTAAGTTCTGAAGTACAAAGATTGAAAGCAAAAAACCCAGATGTTTTATTGCCTTCATCTTATACAGCTGATGCGTATTTGTTTTTAAATACTGCAAAAGAACTTGATTATAATCCTAAACTTTTAGTTGCTCAAAACGCTGGTTATACAGATCCTAAATTCATAGACACAATGGGAAGCAAAGCAGAAGGTGTAATTACAAGATCACCTTTTAACACTGACTTAGCAAAAACTATTCCTATGATTGGAACTGTAAATGACTTGTTTAAAACACACTCTGGTGGAAGAGATTTATCAGATGTACCTGCAAGAGCATTTACAGGTTTTATGGCTTTAGCTAATGCAATTAATAATGCTGGATCAACAGATCCTGAGAAAATCAGACAAGCTCTAGTAAATCTAGATATGTCATCTGAGTCTTTAATTGTTCCTTACAGAGGAATTAAATTTGGTGCAGATGGTCAAAACGAAAAGACTAGAGGTATTTTAATGCAAGTTCAAAATGGAAAATACTGTACAGTATATCCATTTGAATTAGCAGCTTGTGAGTTAAAATATCCTATGCCTACTTGGTCTGAAAGATAATTTAATAAAAATACAATTATTAAGGCGGTCAAATTTTTTGACCGCCTTTTTTTATTCTTTTGATTGCAATCTTCTTAAATTGAAATAATAATTAGACATCTTGATTGAAGAGCTCATAATTCTAACCCAAATTATTTTTATCACTATTATCTTAACAGCAGATAATGCTGTGATAGTTGGTTCTATTGCATCAAATTTTGTACCCAAAAATAGAAAGCAAATTATCTTATGGGGAGTAATTGGAGCATTTGTATTTAAAATCTTTTTTGCAATCTTTGCTACTTTTTTATTTGAATTTTATTTTATAAAAATTTTAGGTGGGTTATTGTTGGTATGGATAGTTAATGATTTAAGAAAAGACCTCGTTGATATTAAAAACATAAAACCTTCAGTTAAAAAAACAAAACAACCATCATATATAAATAGTATAGGTAAAGTGCTGTTTGCTGATCTGATGATTAGTTTTGATAATGTAATTGGTGTTGTTGCTGCAGCACAAGGATATTTTGGCTATATGATTTTTGGTCTTGTGCTATCGGTTGTCCTTACAGGTGCATTAGCAACTTATATGGCTAATTATATTCAAAAACATATTTGGATAGCTTATATTGGTTTAATATTTATTTTAGTTGTTGGTCTACAATTAATTATTGGTGGGTTGGTAGATCTTGAGATATTAAATATTAACGAGGAATTTAAAAAATACTTTTAATTAAAAGAGTGTTTTTTTGTGGGGAATTTTCTTTCTTTAACCTCATTAGCGTATTTAGAAACTGCTTTTGATATTTCTTTCTTTATATTTGTATATTTCTTAACAAATCTAAATTTAATTGGATTTAAACCTATCAAATCATCAAAAACTAAAATTTGACCATCGCAATTATTAGATGCTCCTATTCCAATTGTTGGAATAGTAACACTTTTAGTTACTTGTTTTGCTAATGATGTTTGAACACACTCTAAAACCATACAAAATGCACCAGCTTCTTCAATTAACTTTGCATCTCTTATAATGTTTTCTTTTTCACTTTGTTTCTTACCTTTAAATCTAAATGTTTTATCTGACTGAGGTAAAACTCCTATATGACCCATTACAGGTATATTATTTTTAACTAAGATTTTAATAGTATTTATAATTTTCTTTCCTCCTTCTAATTTTACCCCATCACATTTAGTTTTTTTCATAATTAATTTTGCGTTTTTCAATGCCTCTTTAGGATTACGATAAGTATTATGAGGCATATCAACAATCATTAAACTTTTTTTAATACCCATACGAACACTCTTGGAATGTTCGATCATTGTATTCAAAGTTACTTCTCTAGTAGACTTATAATTATATAAAACTGATCCAAGCGAATCTCCCACTAAAATTAGATCACAATAATTGTCTAAAACTGAAGCAGTATTTTTAGAGTAAGCAGTTAAGGTTACTAATTTAGTTTTATTTTTTTTCTTAATAAAATCTGAAATCTTTTTATTCATCGACTTACCAGGAGCCGGTATTTTCCATTGAAGACCAAGGCTCTTTAGGCTCTAAGTTTCCTTCTTGTAGAATTTCTATTGAAATTTTGTCAGGTGATCTAACAAATGCCATATGACCATCTCTTGGTGGTCTATTTATAGTATAACCCATGTCCATTAATCTTTGACATGTCTCGTAAATGTTATCTACTCTATATGCAAGGTGACCAAAATTTCTAGAACCTTCGCCTAGCTCATCTCCATCCCAATTATAGGTTAACTCAATTTCTGCCTTTTCATCGTTAGGAGCTGCAAGAAAAATTAAAGTGAATCTTCCTTTTTCATTTTCCATTCTTCTTGTTTCTTTTAAACCTAGACCTTCGCAGAAGAATCTTAAAGACTCATCTACATTTTTAATTCGGATCATTGTGTGTAAATATTTCATTAATTAAGCTTATAGATGAAAAATACTCTAATTCAAAAGTTTATTTTTATTAATTATTTTGTTGATAACTATTCCCAAAGTTAAACCTATTAGAATACCTAAATTGTTAAATATAAAATCCTCTAGTTCTCTAAATCTATTTACATAAGGCTGAATTATTTCAATCAAACCACTATAAAAAGAAAACAAAATTATTATCAAAACATAATTCGAAGGTCTTCTTAATCCAACACCAATTGCAAGTGCTGAATATGCAATCAAATGATGAATTTTATCACTTCCAGGAATGCTAGGTTGTTCTTTTAAAGGATACAAAGAGAGAAATGTGATTATTATAAAAACTAAAGATGTGTAAATTTTCCAATTTTCATAAAAAAAAAAGAGAGTTTTTTTAAACATTTACTCTAATTCAATAGTACTAGGTGGTTTAGAGGTAATATCATAAACCACTCTGTTAATGCCTCTTATGCTATTAACAATTTTGTTAGAAATAGTTTGCATAAAAGATTTTTTAAACTCATAAAAATCTGCAGTCATTCCATCTTCAGAGGTAATTGCTCTTAGTAAACATAAATATTCATATGTTCGATTATCACCCATAACTCCAACTGTTTTTACTGGAAGTAATGCTGCATATGCTTGCCAAATTTTGTGGTAAAGCCCATGATCTCTTAAAGCCTGAATAAAATAATGATCAGCCTCTTTTAAAATTTTAATTTTTTCATTTGTTATAATACCGGGCATTCTGATTGCTAGACCTGGACCAGGAAATGGATGTCGTGAAATTATTTGATGACTTAAATTTAGCTCTAAACCTAATTTTCTAACTTCATCTTTAAATAGAAATTTTAATGGCTCTACTAACTTTAAATTCATTTTTTTAGGTAAACCACCTACATTATGATGAGATTTTATTTTGGAAGTTTGGCTTCCTGTCACAGACTTACTTTCAATTAAATCAGGGTACAAAGTCCCTTGTGCCAAAAATTTTACATTTTTTATTTTCTTCGCATACCTTTCAAAAATTTTGATGAATAGATTTCCTATTATTTTTCTTTTTCTCTCTGGATCGGAAACATTTTTTAATTTACTTAAAAATTCCTTTTCAGCATTCACGTAGATTAAATTCATTTTTAATCTTTTTTTAAAAGTTTGAACAACCTGAACTTCTTCGTTTTTTCTAAGCAATCCAGTGTTTACAAAAATACAATACAGTTTTTTACCTATTGCTTTATTCAATAATTGAGCAACCACACTACTATCTACGCCACCTGATAACGCGCAAATAACTTTATTATCTCCAACTTGAGACTTTACATCTTTAATTAATTGTACCTTTTGATCTTTTGATGACCAATTTTTCTTAATTTTACAAATAAGAAAAATAAAATTGCTAATCAGTTTTTTTCCGTTTTCTGTATGAGTTACCTCTGGATGAAACTGGACACCATAATAATTTTTGATTTTATTTTCTACAATTGCAAATTTTGAATTTGAGCTTGAAGCAATTACTTTAAAATTTTTAGGTAGTTTGGATACTTGATCGGCATGGCTCATCCAGACCACTTTAGATTTTTTTGTACCAAAAAAATTATTAGTTAAGAGACTTTTATTTTTTTTAATTACATTTGCCAAACCAAATTCACGGTGCTTTGATTGTTTTACTTTTCCACCATTAAGTTTAGATAATATTTGATGGCCAAAACAAATACCAAGAACAGGAATATTCAGTTCCAAAATTTTTTTGTCAAATGAATATTTATTAATTTGATAAACATTCAGAGGACCTCCTGATAAAATTATACCTTTTACGCTTTGATTAATTTGATTAAGTTTAATTTTTTTATGACTTACAATATCAGAGAAAACTCCAAGCTCTCTAATTCTCCTTGCTATTAATTGAGTAAATTGTGAACCAAAATCTACAATTAAGATTTTGTTAAGACTGTTATCAAGACTCATTACTTGGTTCTAGATTTTTTAAAGACTCTAAAATTTCATTATTTTCATCACATAATGAATTACATACTTGAACAAATGTTTCAGATAATTCTTTAACTTTATCGTAATTAGATTTTTCAAGTGCAATTTTCATTAGCATTAAAATAGCTTCTTCATTTTGAGGATCAATTAATAAAGTGGTTTCTAAGTTGTATTCTTCTTTTCTTTGATCTTCCTCGTGATTATAAATTTTTGCTAAATACAAATATGAATTTGCATCCTTTGGATTAAATACAATATTTCTCTCAAATAAAAATCTCGCATCCTCATATTTTTCTTTTTCATACAATTTAATTGCTTCATTAAAAAAATTTTCCTTTGAAAAAGAATTAGACTGAAACAAAACAATTAAAACAACCGGTAAAATAAATTTCAAAATTTTATTCATTAATATTTACTATCATTTTTGATTACATCTACATTATGAACCATACTTTCATAAAATCCAGCTTTAGTAATTTTAACAAATTGTGGTTTATTTCTCAATTTCACAATTTCTTTTGAACCAAGATAACCCATAGATGATTTAAGGCCACCAATTAATTTAAAAATAATGCTACCAACATCTCCCTTGTATTTCACAAATCCCTCTACTCCTTCTGGTACATACTTAGATGTATCTTTTTGTTTAGTTTGAAAATATCTATCAGCTGAACCTTTGTTCATTGCACCTACTGATCCCATCCCTCTAAAGCTTTTAAATAATTTTCCATTTTTCTTAATTAATTTACCAGGTGTTTCATCTGTTCCTGCAAATAAAGAACCTATCATTACAGCGTCTGCCCCAGCTGCAAAAGCTTTTGCCAAATCTCCTGAATATTTAATTCCACCATCAGAAATTATTTTTACATTTTTATTTTTAAGTCCGTTTCTTACAGATAAGATTGCACTTAATTGTGGAACACCAATTCCAGCAACTAACCTTGTTGTGCAGATTGATCCTGGTCCAATACCAACTTTAATAATATCCACCCCTAAATTAATTAAAAATTTTGCTGCTTCAGGTGTAGCAATATTTCCAGCACATAAAGCGATATTCTTATCTTTAATTTTTTTTATAAATTTAACTATTTCTCCCACTTTTTTGGTATGGCCGTGGGCAGTATCTACTACAATTAAATCTACACCTTCTTTAAGAATGGCTTTTGCTCTATCAAATTCAGCAATTGATGCTCCAACAGCTGCACCAACTAATAATTTTTGTTTTTTTACTTTTTTAATTTCTAATATTTGTTTTTGGATATCTAAATTTCTGTGAATAACTCCAATTCCTCCAGCTTTACCAATTGCTATTGCCATATTGCTTTCTGTAACAGTGTCCATTGCAGAAGATAAAAGTGGGATTTTAAGTTTTAAATTTTTCGTTAAATTTACAGATGTATTTACTTCAGATGGTAATATCTCCGAGTACTTTGGGGCTAACGTAACATCGTCAAAGGTGAGTGCTTCTTTTATAGGAACCATGATCTTTTATATACGATTCCTTTTAATTTTAAAGTCTCTATCTAAGTTTTTTACAAATTATAAAACTTTCTTTTGAATCTTTTCTACTCGATTTAGGTTTAAAAACCTTAACTTCTTTAAAATATTTTTTACCTTCTGCGACTATTTCGTTGAAAGTTCCGCCCATAAAGATTTTAGAAACAAAGTAACCATTTTCATTTAATAAATCTTTTGCAAATACCATTGCTTCTTTACAAAGCTCTCCTGTTTGAATTGAATCAATATTTTTAATTCCTGTGGTATTTACAGCCATGTCTGACATCACAACATCTACTTTAGTGGTTGTATTTTTTTTTATCTCTTGCCGAACTCCTTCTTCAGTGAAATCACCTTGTATTTGAAGACTTGATCCAATTGGCTCCATCTTTTTCAAATCAATTGAAATTAATTTCCCATTCTTAGATACTTTATTTGCATATTGGGACCAGCTTCCAGGAGCAGCTCCAATATCAATAACAGTTAATCCACCTTTAAAAATTTTAAATTTTTCGTCAATCTCTATAAGTTTGTAGGCAGATCTTGCTCTATAACCATCAACTTTTGATTGTCTAACGTATGTATCTCTTCGCTGTTTGTTGACCCAATTTTTTGAAATTTTATTTTTTTTCAATTAATTTTCAAATCTTAAGCTTTTATTTAATATCTTGCCATCAAGAGTTTGGATTTCTATTTTAATATCTTTATTTACTCTCATATCTTGATTGTTTTTCCAAATGCCAGCGGCAAGGTGCATTATTCCAATTTTGTAATTGGGCAAATAAGGTTCAACAAATGTATTATTTACCTGATCAAATTTTGGTAAAAGATTGCTTGTTATCCAGTTACAATTTAAAGGTAAAAATTCAGTTTCAATATTATCATGATAAACCGAAATGTTCATTGCAAGTTGTTCAGAGCCAAAAATATCTCCACCTTTTAAAGTTTCTCTAAGATTATTTTGCCAAATTTCCCAAGATTTAGAATTTTTTTCTAAAGAAAAAACACCTATATTTATATGAGGTGCAAAAGCTAATTTCCTAGCTTTGTCCAAATTAATTTTAGATTTTACTGCATGTTTAAAATTTTGAGATTTAATTACTGCGAGTTTTCCAAAAACCCAATTTACTTTTGAGGTAATTTTATAACCTGGTCCAATAGTTTGGGTTATTCCCAATTTATTGTCATCACATGCTTTAAAATATAATTCTACTGTTTGCCAATCATTGACCCAAGCATCACAATCAATCCACAAAAATTTTTCATAATTAGGAAAATATTTTGGGAGAAATGCCCTTGAAACTTGACTTTTTAACCACTCTCTTCCTTTAATTTTGTTTTCTGGAACTTTAATATCCCACTCTGCAGATTTAATTTCATCTACTTTAGATAACAATTTATTTTTTTGTTCTTCTGATAATCCGGCATCCAAAATACATATTGCAGTATCTTTGCTCGCCTCGAACTGTTTGATGGAGTCTATTAATTCATCCAATAAAGGGAAATAATTAGAGTCTGCTAAAGAAACAATGGTATTTTTTTTCATTACAATACATCTTCGAGATCGTCATCTTCATCGTCATAATTCTGACCTTCGTTTTGTTTTTTAAGTTTTTGATAATGAAAAAAGCTTATTGGGAGCATAGTTAGATAAATTAAAGCACTTAATGAAATTACATTAAAAGGATAAATTAACAATAATCCAAAGAATAAGACAATTCCAAATAATAAGAATATTGTTGCTTTTCTTTGTATCACAATTTTTTTAAATGAATAACTTGGAAACTTACTAATCAATAAAAAAGAGGTGACGATAAAGAAAATTGGCACAATAATCGCATAATCTATTTTAAATAATTCAATACTAGACATACTAAATATCAGTGGTGTTAATACTAAAATTCCACCAGCTGGAGAAGGAACACCTTCAAAAAAATTATCTCTCCAAGATGGTTCGCCTCCTGTATTCACATTGAAACGAGCCAGTCTTAGCGCAACACAAATTACGTAAATTAAACAGACTAACCAACCAAACCTTCCAAGTTCATTTAATTTCCAAAAATACATTATAAATGCAGGAGCAACTCCAAAGCTTATCATGTCTGTTAAGGAGTCTAGTTCTTTCCCTACTTTTGAAGTGCCTTTGATTAATCTTGCTATTCTTCCATCCAATCCATCAATGACTGCTGCAATAATTATTGCAATGATTGCAAACTCATATCTTCCATCTAAAGCAAATCTTATAGAAGTTAGACCAATACAAACACCTATAAGTGTAAGCATGTTGGGTAAAATTACTCTTGCACTCCTTTTTTCAGGAACTATTTTAAAATTTTTTTTGGGTTGTTGCATATCTATCTTTTGGCTAATAGAGTTTCACCTGATATCGCAGTCTGACCAATTTTAACCAACGGTTCATAATTTTCATAATATACGTCTGCTCTACTTCCAAATCTTATCATGCCAATTCGATCTCCTTGGTTAAGAGTTTGATCCTTATTGGTCTCACAAACAATTCTTCTAGCAACCAAACCTGCTATTTGAACTATTACGATATCATTTCCATGATTATCTTTTAATTTATAATAATTCCTCTCATTGTCTTCGCTCGCTTTATCCAATGAAGCATTTAAAAATTTTCCTGGCTTGTATAAAATATCTTCAACTTTTCCCGAACAAGGAGTTCTATTTACATGACAATCAAATACGTTCATGAAAATACTAATCTTTTTAAATTTCTTGTTTTCTAAATTTAATTCTTTTGGTCCATCTACCTCTTCAACTTTAATTATCTCTCCGTCTGCTGGACTTACTAGATAATTATCATCTCCTATGATTATTCTTTCAGGATCTCTAAAGAAATAATAAACCCATATTGTTAAGAGCAATCCAATTAATCCTAAAAATCCATTCACTAATAACAAGATGATTGTGATGAAACCTGCGATTACAATAAACTTGTAACCTTCAGTGTGTATCTTTGGAAATATCTTGGTAAACATATTCTTCTATTTGCTAATTTTCGATTAATATGTATATAAACCAATCAAATTCAATTAATAAGATAAATTTAATTTAATGAGCAAAATCAAGGTAAATAACCCAGTTGTAGAGTTAGATGGCGATGAAATGACTCGAATTATCTGGGAGTTTATTAAAAACAAATTAATTCTTCCATATATAGATCTTGGCATCGAATATTACGATCTTGGAATGAAAAGCAGAGATAATACAGATGACCAGATCACAATAGACTCAGCAAATGCTATCAAAAAAATTGGTGTTGGAATTAAATGCGCAACAATCACACCAGACGAAGCAAGAGTAGAAGAATTTGATTTAAAAAAAATGTGGAGATCTCCAAATGGAACAATAAGAAACATTATTGGAGGAACAGTTTTCAGAGAACCAATTATTTGTAAAAATATTCCAAAGTTGGTTCCTTCGTGGACAGATCCTGTGATCATTGGAAGACATGCTTTTGGTGATCAATATAGAGCAACTGATTTTAAAGTACCTGGTAAAGGTAAAATGGAAGTTAAGTGGACATCAGAAGATGGAAAAGATGAAATAAAATATGAGGTATTTAATTTCACTGGTCCTGGTGTAGCACTATCAATGTATAATTTAGATAAATCTATTCAAGACTTTGCAAGATCATGCTTTAGCTATGGATTAATTAAAAAGTGGCCAGTCTATATGTCTACAAAAAATACAATTTTAAAACAATACGACGGAAGATTTAAAGATATTTTCCAAGAAGTTTTTGACAACGAATACAAAGAAGAATTTGAAAAACATAAATTAACTTATGAACACAGATTAATTGATGACATGGTTGCATGTGCAATGAAATGGAGTGGAAAATATATCTGGGCTTGCAAAAATTATGATGGTGATGTCCAGTCCGATACTATGGCTCAGGGTTATGGATCATTAGGATTAATGACAAGTACTCTGTTAACTCCTGATGGAAAAGTGATGGAAGCTGAGGCTGCTCATGGAACTGTTACTAGACACTATAGAATGCATCAACAAGGAAAAGAGACTTCTACAAATCCTATTGCATCTATATTTGCATGGACAAGAGGATTGGCTCACAGAGGAAAATTAGACAATAATCAAGAATTAATTAAATTTGCTCAAACATTAGAGGCTGTATGTATTGAGTGTGTTGAAAATGGATCTATGACAAAAGATTTAGCAATTCTTGTTGGACCGAACAGTAAATTTTTAACTACTAATCAGTTTTTAGATGAAATTGATGGTAATCTTAAGAAAAAATTAAATTAAAGATTTTATTTTTTCAAAAGCATCATTGATTTTGGATTGGTTTTGACCACCAGCTTGAGCAAAGTCTTTTCTTCCACCGCCTCCTTTGCCTCCGATTACTTCTGAACCTGCTTTTACAAATTGTACTGCATCAAATTTTTCGGTTAGTTTTTCTGTGACACCTACAGCAATGCCAACTTTTTCATCTTTGCTTGCAAAAACAATTACAATACCTTCACCTAATTCTTTTTTACCTTTGTCTACAAGTTTTCTTAATTCTTTAGGCGGAAGATCTTCAACATTTTGAAATCTTACTTTCACTCCATTGACATCTAGATCATTAACTTTATTTTTGGATTGATCTTGTAATATTGAATTAACTGATAAAGTTTCTAATTGTTTATTTAAATTTTTGATTAAAACTTTTTTATCACTTTCATCTAAATTAGGCTTTCCACCAAATTCTGAAATTTGCTTACTCAATTCGTTAATTTGTTCATCATCTTTTTCAGATGATAAATTTAACATTTTCTCTTTATTTTTAAGGTAATCCTCTAGTTGCTTATCTCTTAAAGCCTCTACTCTTCTAACACCTGCAGCAATTGAAGATTGGCTAATAATTTTAAATTTACCAATATCACCGGTGTTTTTTACATGAGTTCCACCACATAGCTCAGTTGAAAAGTATTTTTCTCCCTCATCTCCCATTGATAATACTCTTACTTCATCTCCATATTTCTCACCAAATAGAGCTAACGCTCCATTATCAACTGCCTCTTTCGGTGTCATAATTCTTGTGGTTACATCAGATTGTTTAGAAATCATGTCATTTACATGACTTTCTATTTTTACCATCTCATCATCTGAAATTGGTTTCATATGACTAAAATCAAATCTTAATCTTTCTGGCTCAACTAGAGATCCTTTTTGAGTAACGTGCGGACCTAAAACTCGTCTTAGAGACTCGTGTAATAAATGAGTTGCTGAATGATAAGCTCTTGTATCATTTCTTTTTTCAATATTGATTTTCATTTCAACATCTTGCTCAAGCTTTATTGATCCTTTTTTCACTTTTCCATAATGAACAAATAAATCTCCTAGTTTTTTTTGAACATCAGTTACTTCAAATTCAAATTCATCTTTAGAGATCAATCCTGTGTCGCCTACTTGACCTCCAGACTCTGCATAAAAAGGGGTTTGATTAACAACAATAATACCTTCGTCACCTTCATTTAAAGTATCAACTTCTTTATGATTTTTAAGAAGTGATTTTATTACTCCTTGTGCTTGATCATTTTCATATCCTAAAAATTCTGTAGCTCCATGTTTTTCTTTAACTCCATACCAAACTTGCTCAACCGCACTATCTCCAGATCCTTTCCAATTTTTTCTAGCAAGCTCAATACTTTCTCTCATCAGCTCACCAAATCTTTCTTTATCAAATTCTAAAGATTTTGATTTTAAAATATCTTCTGTAAGATCAATTGGGAAACCATAAGTTTCATAAAGTTTAAAGGCAATATCACCTGGTAAAACTTTGTCTATTTTAGAAATTTCATCATTTAAAATTTTAATTCCTCTATCTAAAAGAACTAAAAATTTTTCTTCTTCCATCTTTAAAGTTTCTTTAATTAAAGACTCTGCTCTTTTAAGTTCAGGATAATTTCCTGACATTTCGTTTAACAATGTATCAAACAATTTTGAAAATACTGGATCCTTAGCTCCTAACAAATGAGAGTGCCTCATCCCTCTTCTCATAATTCTTCGAAGCACATACCCTCTTCCTTCATTAGATGGTAATACTCCTTCAGCAATTAAAAATGAACTTGCTCTTAAATGATCAGCAATAACTCTAAAGCTAGATAGATTAGATTTATCAGATTTAATTTTAATTATATCTGAGGCTGAATTAATTATTTTTTTAAAGTGGTCCGTCTCATAATTATCATGAGTACCTTGCAATAATGCAGCAATTCTTTCTAAACCCATTCCAGTATCAACAGAGGGTTTTGGAAGATTTATTCTTTTGTCTTTTGTAACTTGTTCAAATTGCATAAAGACCAAGTTCCATATTTCGATAAATCTATCTCCGTCTTCATCTTTGGTACCAGGCAATCCTCCATGTAAATGATCACCATGATCGAAAAATATTTCTGAACAAGGTCCACATGGTCCTGTTTCACCCATGGACCAAAAGTTATCTGAAGTTGCTATTCTAATAATTCTATCATCGCTAAAACCTGCTATTTTCTTCCAAAAATTAAAGGCTTCATCGTCCTCATGGAAGACCGTTACATAAAGTCTATTTTTATCTATTCCAAAATCTTTAGTGATTAAATTCCATGCATAATCAATTGCTTGTTCTTTAAAATAATCTCCAAATGAAAAGTTTCCTAACATCTCAAAGAAAGTGTGGTGGCGAGGTGTATAACCAACATTTTCTAAATCATTATGTTTTCCACCTGCTCTTACACATTTTTGTGAAGTAGTTGCTCTAACATAATCTCTTTTCTCCAAACCTGTGAACACGTTCTTAAACTGAACCATTCCAGAGTTAGCAAACATTAATGTAGGGTCATTATTTGGAACTAAATTACTAGATTCTACAATCTGGTGATCGTTCTTTTCAAAATACTTTAGGAAAGTATTTCTTATTTCATTGAGAGTTTTGTCTGCCATATTTTTAAAATACAGCTTTTTTATTTTATGTCTAGATGCAGTACGGGAAAAAAGGCGCTTAAATTAAGCGCCTTTTATTAATAAAGATGACCTATTAATTCTTTTTAGATGGAGGAGTAGCTTCAGCTTTTGCTTCTTCTTCTTTTTCAGCTACTTTCTTTTCTTTTTCCAATTTTTCAGGATCTATCGGGTTTCCTTCTATTTTTTTAGAAATAACACCTGCTTTTTCCCTAATTGCCATTTCTATTTCTGCAGCAACTTTAGGATTTTGAGCTAGATAAGTCTTAGCATTCTCTCTACCTTGACCAATCTTTTCTCCTTTATAAGCATACCATGCTCCTGATTTTTCAATAATATCTGCTTTGGAACCAAGATCGACTAATTCACCCATCTTGCTAATTCCTCTTCCGTACATCAAATCAAATTCAACTACTTTAAATGGTGGAGCTACTTTATTTTTAACTACCTTCACTCTTGTTGAGTTACCAATAATTTCATCTTTGTCTTTGATGGCACCTATTCTTCTAATATCCATTCTAACAGATGAATAAAACTTAAGTGCATTACCACCTGATGTAGTTTCAGGACTTCCAAACATAACTCCAATCTTCATTCTGATTTGGTTGATGAAAATCATCATTGTATTTGTGTTTGAAATTGAACTTGTTAATTTTCTTAAAGCCTGACTCATTAATCTTGATTGAAGACCTACATGATGGTCTCCCATCTCACCTTCGATCTCAGCTTTTGGCGTTAAAGCTGCAACAGAGTCGATTACGATAACTGAAATAGAGCCTGATTTTACTAGCGTATCAGCAATTTCTAATGCTTGCTCACCAGCATCCGGCTGTGAAATTAAAAGTTCTTCAGTATTTACACCTAATTTTTTTGCATAAACTGGATCTAAAGCATGCTCTGCATCAACAAATGCACAAATTCCGCCAGCTTTTTGAGCTTCAGCAACAACTTGTAATGCTAAAGTTGTTTTTCCAGACGACTCTGGTCCATAAACTTCAATAATTCTTCCTTTTGGTAATCCGCCTATTCCTAAAGCTAAATCAAGGCTTAAAGAACCTGTTGAAACAGACTCAATATCCATAGCTCTCTTTTGGCCAAGCTTCATTACAGAGCCTTTTCCAAAATTATCTGTAATTTGAGCTATTGCAGCATCTAGTGCTTTGTTCTTTTCTTTAACATCCATTTCTTGATCTTTAGTAGATTTAACTACTTTTAGGTTACTTTTCGTCATTTTTTGCCTCTTTTTTTACGTTTTTTAACAGTCGAATCATGAATTAAATGTACACATTTTGTTCTCATTGGCAAGATCTTTGTTTTTAATGATTAAAAAAGACTGAATTACTTAAGATTTAAATAGTCGCTGTTTAAAAGACCTACTGATTTTAAAACTCTATATTGAGCTAACAAATAACTTCTTTCAGCTTCAGCAAGATTGATTTTAGCGTTAATTAAGTTTGATCTAGATTGAAGAACATCAAAAGTAGATCTTCCAGATCCACTTTCATATTCAAAGCTAATTCCTTCAGTTGCAACTTCTGAAGCTTTAACTTGTGATTGCACAGCTTGTAAAAAACTTCTTGAAGATTGTAAAGTTGACCAAGAAGATGTCACTGACTGAGTATTGTTTTTTTGTGCATTTTCTAATAACAATCTTTTCATTCCCTTGGCTTGAAGATTTTTACTTACATTAGATTTATTTTTTCCACCAAATTGGAAAGGCCATGAAACAGTTGCTTGTAAGACATCTTTTTCTCTTTCATCATAAGTTGCACTTAAGTCATCAGTGTAAGTTCTCTCTAATGAAATTTTTGCGGTAGGTGAAAGATCAGATCTTGCAATTTTTACATCTAGTTCTGATTGTCCGTATTCTATTTCAGCAATAATTAGCTCTGGACTTTTCTCTAAAGATATTTTTTTAGCTTCACTTAAATTTTGAGGGATTGTCTCTTGTGCATTATATATTTTTTTTAATTTTGCTTCTTCAGCAATAGTACCAATTACATTTTCATAATTTAATCTACTAGTTACAATGTTATTTTGAGCTTCAATATATCTTGCTTGTGCACCTGCAAGAGAAGATTGGGATTGCGCTAAATCAGATGCTGTAATCTGTCCCCTACTTAGTCTTGCATTATCTAATTCAAATTGTCTTTGAAGTAAGTTTACGTTTTCTTCATTAATATTTAATTTTTCATAAGCTAAAATTAATCCTGTATATGCTTCAATAGCTCTTAAGAAAATCTCTTGTTCTTTTTTAACTAATTTTGCTTCTGTTAAATTTAATCCTAACTTACTTTTTTCATATTCTGTTTTTCTTCCACTACCGTCAAGCAATGTTTGTTCAAGTTTAATTGAAGAAGTCATCGTATCAGTATCAGTGATAGCAGCATCTGCTCCACTTTGATTGGTAAGTTTATTGGTATCTTCAAAATTTTTTGTACTAGAAAGAGTTAAACTAGGTAACAAATCACTTCTAGACATGTTGATTACTTCTTGTTGAATTTCTAAATTTTTTCTCTCTGCTTGAAGCTCAAGATTATTATCAAAAGTTTGTTTAAGTGCTTCCTTTAAAGTTGCTGAAAATGCACTTAATGGAAAAACTAATACACAAAAGATAATTATTAAAAACTTTTTCATTTATTATATTTTATTGTCTTAATTTGATGGTTGCTATTTAAATTTAAAATAATTGTAGAATATTTTGGTGCAAATTTAAACATGTTCTGTGTAATTCTTTGGTAAGTTTGCATAAAATTAATAACATCTCCCTTACTCATTATTTTATGACTAGATTTATTTTTGGTATTTAACCACAACTTACGCTCTTGTTTAAGTCTCCATTTCTGAAGCAAACTGAAGTTTTTTGCTTTTAAATAAATCAGACAATTCAATTGATAATATAGTTTTTTATATTTTGTCTTTAGTTGCTCGTTTACATATTTTCTCCAAGTAAGATTTTGATCTTTAGTTCTTTCAAGAGAATTAATTGACTTTTTAAGTGTTTTATTAAGTTCAGCTCTTGCACCAACACACCAACCCTCAAATATAATTACATCTGGCTGCTCTTTAATATTGTACCAATTTTTTTTAGGAGACCGGTCATCGACTGCCTTATTAAAACTTGGTAACTTTATTGATTTAAAGTTTTTACTTTTTGATTTTTTAAAGAAGTCTAACATAATTTTTACATCATGTGTTCCAGGCACTCCCCTTGTCATTAACATAGGATGAACTTTATTAGATAAAGCAGATCTTTCTTTTCTAGTTTTATAAAAATCATCAATAGAAATTTTAAATACTTTTAATTTAAAATATTTTTCTAATATTATTTTTATTATCGAACTTATAGTTGTCTTGCCAGTCCCTTGTCCTCCAGCCAAACCAACAAAGTAAGGTTTTTTATTATTAGCTTTTTTTGCAATCCAAAAACACACTGGTATTAGAAAAGATTTTAGCATCTTATCTTTGTTACTAAATTTTTCTTTTGAGGTTTCTTGTGATTTAATAAATTTTAGACAATCACTTTTAACTTTTTTAAAACACTCAGCAGTAGATTGCATTAAACTTTTATTTTTCTTGATCCATTGGATGGTTTAAACCATCAAATTGAGCTATCTCTTTTACATCTTCAACTTTAACTTCATCGACACAACCTAAGTTAAATCCAGTCATTGCTGGCGCACTTCTTGGATTGTGGTGAGTGTAAATTCCACACTCAGTGCAAAAATAATGTTTAGCAACTTTTGTATGATATTGATAAAGTTTTATTTTATCTTCACCTTTTGTAAGTTTAAAATCCTCATTTTTAACCATACCCATTGTTGCATTTTTTCTTTTACAAATTGAACAATTACATCTGACAATTTTTGCTAATTCATTAACTGTAGAATTAATTTCAGCTTCTACAGATCCACAATGACAACTTAGTTTCATATATCTCCTTAATTTAAGTTAAAATACTTTTTGCTGCAATCTTATTTCCATCTAAATCACGAACGTATGCATAATAATTTCCATCTTTTCTAACACCTGGTTTACCTTCATCTGTCGCTCCTTTTGAAATTGCGACTTCATAAAATTTATCCACTGCTTCTATGGTGTCAGCCAACAAAGTAGTTTGTGAACCATTTCCAAAAGTTGCAGGCTCTCCATTTACAGGATGTGTTACATAAAATTGAACTTTATCTGGATCACTTGAATGAGCATAGCCCAAATACTTTTCTGTTTTTAAAATTCTTTTTAATTTCAAAGGTTCAAAAACAGCATCATAAAAGTCACCTGATTTTTGGTGATCATTAGAACCAACCATAACAAAATCTAAAATGTTCATAATCAAACTCAGAATTTATATATTTAAATAACCAACTTAAACTATCTATGGTTGAAGTTATCCACAAGTCCACAATATGTGGATTGGATGTTCACGTTTTGATTCACTTTTGATTCAGTTACAGACTCAAAATACAACCTATTGAGTGTATTCCATAAATAGTCTATAAAGTAGAACAAAACAAGAACATGAAACTAACAATCCCATATTATCTACATAAAGCAGGCGCTGGTTTTCCTTCTCCTGCAACAGATTATATCGAAGAAGATATCGATCTGAACATGCATTTAATAAGAAATGTTCCAGCTACTTTCATCATCAGAGTTCAAGGTAAATCCATGGTTGATGTTGGTATTAATGATGGAGATTTATTGGTCGTTGATAAAAGTTTAAAACCAAAAAACTTTTCAACTGTGATTGCAAATGTTCATGATGAACTTGTAGTTAAAACTTTAGTTCAAGAAAGAGACAAAAAATTTTTAACTTCTGGTTCTAAAGAATTTTCTGACAGAATTTTAATTAATGAAGAACAAGATGTTTTTATTTGGGGAGTAGTTACTTATGTCATCCACTCAGTATACTAAAAAAATAGCACTCGTTGATTGCAATTCTTTTTATGTTTCTTGTGAAAGATTATTCAATCCTAAAATAAGAAAAAAGCCAGTTGTCGTTTTATCTAATAATGATGGCTGTATTATTTCAAGATCTAACGAAGCAAAAGCTTTAGGAATTAAAATGGGAGAACCTTACTTTAAAGCAAAAGATATTATTGTTAAAAATAATGTAAATGTTTTTTCATCAAATTATTCTTTATATGGAGATTTATCGAGAAGAGTAATGCGTACCCTTAAAAGATTTAATTCTGAAATAGAAGTTTATTCAATTGATGAAGCATTTTTAGATTTATCAAACTTTAAAGATCAAGATGTAGAAAAAGTTGGAAAAGAAATTAGAGAAACAGTTTTGCAATGGACTGGTATTCCAACAAGTATTGGGATCGCAAAAACAAAAACATTAAGTAAAGTTGCAAATCATATTGCAAAAAAAAAACAATCAGGTGTTACGAGTTTAATTGGAATAGATAATTTAGATCCTATTTTAGAAAAAGTTGAAATTAATGATGTCTGGGGTGTTGGCAGACAACTTACTAAGTTTTATCAAAAGCATGGAATTTATAATGCGAAGCAACTTAAAAATAAATCTAATACATGGATTAAGAAAAGTTCCAATGTTTTAAGTTCAAGAACAGCAATGGAACTTAGAGGGATTCCTTGTATTGATTTAGAAACAACTACTACCAAAAGAAAGAGTTGTGTGGTTTCAAGATCATTTGGAAAGAGAATTGAAACGTTTCAAGAATTAAAAGAAGCAGTTGCAAACTATTGCTTAAATGCATCTGAAAAAATTAGATCAGAATCTTTAGTTGCAAAAGCAATCACTGTATTTGTAAGAACAAGTCCTTTTCATAGAAACTTTGGTTATTATTCAAATGCAAAGACAGTTGATTTTCCTATTGCAACAAACAACAGTATTGAAACAGTTAAAACTGCAGTTTCAATATTGGAGAGTATTTTTAAAAATGGTTATCGTTATCAAAAAGCAGGTGTGATGCTTACGGGGTTATCTAATGCTAGTGATAAAACAAATTTATTTACTTCTGAAAAGGATGAAAAGATAAATAGTTTAATGAAATCAATTGATAATACTAATCATCGGTATGGAAGATCTACTTTAAGTGTTGCAAGTGCTGGGGTTCATAAAAAGTGGAATATGAGAAGACAATATTCTTCTAAAATTGATACAGCTGATTTCTATTGTTTACCAACGATTAGAGCTTAATTTGATATAAGCATTGGATGTAATGTAAAAACTCGAGAAGGCTCAGATTTAATCTTAGGTAGATATTTGTTGTTATAAGTTTCGTTGTATTTTTTAACAACAATGTCTGAATTTTTATAATCTGGAAATTTACTTACATAAACCATCAAATAAGTTGAGGATTTTACAAAACTTGTTGAGGGTTTTTCAATAGAACCCCATCGATCACCTGCTCCTGGACATGAAATTGCATATTTTTGATTTGTTTTTGATGGATCCATTATCCCCTGAATTACAAAATCTGCTCCATTGTGTAAACTTCTGCCATCAACTTCATAATTAAATAAATCTTTACCTGTTGCATCTTTTAATAAGGATGCCATCATTAAGAGATATCCATAGCTATCAGAATTATATTTTAAACCCATGCCGCTTCTTTGAGTATCAATAGGAAAACTACCGTCTGGTCTCATATCATTAACGGCAAGCTTAACAACATCAATCGAATGTTGGATTGCTTTCAAGTCATTGATCATCAATCCCCAAATCATAGTAATATAGGAAGTTAAATAAGCTTTATTATCTTGCCTATCCTTCCATCTACTTTTTGCAACTTTCTTTACTAAATTATTTAACCAAGGTCCTAAAATTCTTCTCTCTTCTGTATCTAGCTTATCAGCAATAACAGCTGTTGTTGTTAAGATTGAATTTATTAAAACCATCATTTGCCAATCGACAGGTTTTTTTCCCCACGAAACATTAATACCTTTTCTCAAAGCATCTTTTTTTGCCCAATCTAATAAAACTGTTTTGATTTTATCGATGTTTTCTTCTTTATTGCCAGCTCTTCCTACATATGCTGCCTCTTGAAAATACTTCATTGCAAAATTAGCTTCTGCTACTTCTTCACCATAATTTTCATCTAATTTTATTATTTCTAGGGGCTTTGGTGCTCTAATTAAGCCTATCTTATGTTTATCTTCATCAGACAATTTGTAAAATGGAGTAATCCATTCATTTTTAATGAAATAGTCTTCTTTTTGTTTTGTTAGTTTATAACCAAAACCTTCACCATAGGTTGGGTGTTCAAAACATTCCTTTGCTTTTTTATGGACGTTCCACAGAGCTTTAGTTTTACTTTTAGATAAAACTTTTTTTGGTTTTGAGGTTAAATCAAGATCATTATAGCTATTTAAATTTTTTGAATAACTAGTGTTAGTTAAAATTAGCAAAACAAAAACAACTAAAATTTTTTTCATTTTGAATATTTTATATTAATTTTTAAATATTAAATCTATTTTACAAAAGTATCATTAAATTGATTAGATACTCTTACAAAAGTTGTACATTTACTTAATTGTTTAAGTGATGGTGCACCTACATAAGTACAACTACTTCTAACGCCACCTAGAATATTTAAAACAGTATCGTTTATTTTGCCTCTATATTTAACTCTAACTTTTCTTCCTTCACTGCTTCTGTAATCTGCTAATCCACCATAATGCTTTTTATTAGCTACTTCTGAGCTTGATCCATAAAATTCAATATATTTAGATCCATTTACTTTTACTATTTTTCCTTTTCCTTCATCATGACCTGCCAACATTCCACCTAACATTACAAAATCTGCACCACCTCCAAAACCTTTTGCAACATCACCAGGACAAGTACATCCTCCATCTGCAATGACATGTGCGCCTAATCCATGAGCTGCATCTGCACATTCTATTACAGCACTTAATTGTGGATACCCTACTCCAGTTTGAATTCTAGTTGTACAAACACTTCCAGGTCCTATCCCAACTTTTACAATATCTGCGCCACTAAGAACTAATTCTTGGGTCATATCTGCAGTAACAACATTTCCTGCAATAATAGTTTTGGTTGGGTATTTTTCTCTCACTGATTTGATAAAGTTTGTGAAATGCTCTGAGTAACCATTTGCTACATCAATACAAATAAATTTGAAAAAACTAAATTCCTTTAAAACCTTATCTAAGTTTTGAAAGTCCTCTTTTTTAATACCAACACTAAGTGCAATGTTTGGATAGATTTTTTTAATATTTTTATTTTGTTTTATTTTTTTTACATCATGTTGCTTTGTTAAACATGTAATCATTTGATGATCATTTAATTTTTCAGCTATACTTAATTCACCAACACCATCCATGTTGGCTGCCATAATAGGAATACCTGACCACTCGTTTTTACTATATTTAAATCTGTAGGTTCTAAGAAGATTAACGTCTTTTCGACTTTTTAATGTACTTCTCTTAGGTCTAAATAAGACATCAGAGTAATCTAGCTTAAGCTCTTCTTCTATTCTCATAAATCAAAATGCTATTATTTCTTAGATACTATTTCAATTCAAAATAGACCCTGTGGATAAGTTTTAAGGATTAGTTTCAGATAATTTTTATTTAATTTTACCTAATTGCTTCTGTCTCATTATAATTATAAGTCCACTTATAACAATCATTACAGCACCTAGATAAGTATTATATTCTGGTGTCTCATTGAAAAAGAAGTATCCATATAAAATTCCCCAAAGTATTGCTGTGTATCTAAAAGTTGATGTAACAGAAACTAATGCAGCTTTAATTGTTAGTACTGAGAAAATATAACCAAAAGATAAAAAGAAAGCCGAAATAATTAAGATAATACTTTGTTCTAAGTTAAATGAATAAAATTTATAAACAGAAAGAACTCCAAAAAATATTGTAACTACCAAACAAGTAATAAACGCTATTTGAAGACTATTGTGTCCAGTTTTTATATTTTTAGTTACCAAATCTCTTATTGATAAAAAGATTGCAGAAAGAAGTGGAAATATAAAGTAATAACCAAATTTTAATTCAGCTGGATTAATGACTATTACAACACCTGTAAAACCTATTATAACTGCGCTCCATCTTTTCCATCTAACTTTTTCATTTAAAAATAATGCTCCAAAAGTTGTCATTATTATTGGGGCCAAACTCAATAAAATATAAACCATTGCAAAAGGTAATTTTGCAACCCCTATAAAAAACCCAACAGCAGCTAATGCTTCTAAAATTCCTCTTATAGTTAGTTTGTTAGAAGAAAATATTATTCTTAAATTAAATTGGTTTTTAATACTTAAAAATATTCCTATAAATATTAGACAACAAATTCCTCTTAAAAAAATAATCTGATTTAAAACTGCCAATTCATCAAAGCTTTGGTAAATATGTTTAACTAATGCATCATTGGTTGCAAAAGAAAATTGCGCAATAACCATGTAAACGATACCAAGTAATTCATTATTTAATTTTTTTTCAGGCATGAGCGTGCCTATATACATTTTAATTAAAAAAATCTAAGAGTAATTTATTAAGCTTTAAAAAGCTTATCGGATAAGTTGTCTAATTTATCACCCCAGAAAACATCTTTTTGAATTCTTTCAAACTCAACATCAAACACTGTAGACATAGCAGATGCATATACTGATCTTGCATCAATTGTTGAATTTAAATCTCTTCCTTCAAATAATTCTTTTTTCTTTAAGCCAGGCCAATCAGCATGAACTTGGGCTTTCTTAACCAATCCACCAGCTAAAAAGATTGCAGAACCATAGCCATGCTCAGTTCCATTACTACTGTTTTGTTTTATTGTCCTTCCAAATTCTGTAAGTGTAACAATTAGGGTATTATCAAAAGCATCTTTTGACATAGATTGTTTAAGACCTTTTAATATTCTGTCATAATCTGAAAGACAATCAGCATGTGCACCATTTGTTGCTCCTTGCGCAGCATGAGTATCAAATCCATCAATTTCAAATACAGCTACTCTTGGACCATTAGATTTTGAAAGTTCTTCTCCTGCGTTTGCAGCAAGAGACCAATTTTTTCTGCTTCCTGTGTTTTTTAAATCTCTTGTCATAACAATTTTTAAATTTTCACTTAATAGTTTTTCATCATATTCTTTGAAAGCTTGTTCAATTAAACCTAATGTAGCATTACTTGGCAATCTATCACCAACAGGATAATAATTATTATTCATTGGCACACCTCTAATTAACAAAGGCATTGGTAGTGCAAGAGCTAAACCATTTCCCGTAAGTCCAGCAATATTCATTCCTCTTCCAAGCCATCCCGTTTTTTCTTGATATGGAATTTTTCCACCTGTTTCCATTAAATTTTGACCATCAAAATGTGATCTTCCAGTATATGGAATATTTGTTGCGTGCACTGCAGCTCCTAAATTTTGATCATACAATTGTTTAAATGTTTCAAGAGCTGGATGTAAATCAAAGTCACTTGTTAGCTGTAAAGTTCTATCAAGATTTATTTTACTTCTAAGTTTTTCAAAATTTTTATCCCCTTTAATTGGTAATGCGCATAATCCATCCATACCACCACGCAACATAATGACTACCAAATTTTTTTTAGAAGCATTATTTGCTAATGTTGGTGAACCAAAACCTGCAAAATATAAAGAAGTTAGAGCAGTTGCTTTTAAAAAATCTCGTCTATTTATCTTCATGCTTTTAAAAACTCCGGGTGGTTGAATAATAAAACATTTCTCTCACTTTTTCTGTGAACCATATTTTTGTACATATAGTCTAGAATTTTGTCAGGATTATCAAAGTTTTTGTTAACTATATTATAATAAAAATCATTATTATCATTTTCAGGCTTGGTAAATGAGTAACTCCTATCAGCAAACACCAACCTTCTAATTAATAATTCTGGAGACATCCAGTCATCTGAGTGATCTGACCATCCATTAGGTTGTTTTGCTCTATATGGATGATGACCAAGATTGTTTAATAATCTTTCTGGCATTCTTTGTTTTCTTGTTGGTTTGGTGCCTAATTCATAAGAGTCCATTAATTCTGGTGATGGTGGCCATTGCAAATCTCCAATTTTTGCAACTTGAATCAACCAATTTTCAGGGGTCTGAAATTTTTTATATTTATCATTATATTCAAAGGCAACCTTTATAGCTGCTTTATGTATTTCAGGAATATGTCCATCTGATTTTTTAAATGCATCAATTATTGGCTGCTTCATCTCTTTTGTTGGCTCGTCTGTTATTAAATATCTACACAGTCTTTCAGCAACAAAATCTCTACAGTTAGGATGATTTACTAAATCTTTAATTACAGCAGCTAATGCTTTTTTACCTTTTTTATATTCTTTGCCTAAAACATTTTTTTTGCCTCGTTGATGATATTCAGAATTAAACCAAACATTTGCTGTCTCTAATTTTTTTTTACTCCACCTCTGTTGCCAACCTGTCATAATATAAGCTAATTGAATGACATCTTCCTGAGTGTAACCAGCTTTAGGGGAAACTGTATGAAGTTCCATAAGTTCTCTCGCATGATTTTCATTAATTGTTGCTGGTTCCTTCTTTCTTCTTCTCCAATCTTCACTAGCAGTAACACTTTTTGGACCTGCACTTTCACTGTTATCTAAGTGGTGTATCATTGCCCAAGAAAGAGTTACATCATAAACCATTTTTTCAAAAGACTGGTTTAAGTTCGGCCAAATAATTTCTCTTTGATAAGGACCTGTTGAATAATTTGCTAAAAAATCTTTTTCACTGATAGCAAAGAAGTTACCCCAAAACATCCATAGTTTTGTCAGGACTGGATTGCTACCATTAATTGCCTCGTTGTGTCTTATGGAAATATCTAAAGATTCCCAAAACTTCTGTCCTGTATCATGTCTCAATTGATCTTTATGAGTTTTATATAGATTTTTATTATCTTTATATTTTATTCTTAATACTTTCCTGTCTCCATAAACCCAATCTCTATAATGACCTCTAAGTTCTTTTTCTGAAAGAATTTTTCCGTTCCATGAAAATTCTGGAATTTCATCTACCTGATTTAATGCCCAATTTAATGGATCTGAAGGAACTTCTTCATTGGGTCCTATTCCAAAAGCAACTTTTCTAAAAAAGTTTTTCATTAATAACGTTATAAATAAATTACTTTATTTTATCAATATCGTGAATGTTTGTTAAGGAATTATTAAATTCTTCAATATTTTCTCTTAAAGCTAAACTAGAAATTGAATAAATCATTATTAATAACAAAACTAAAGGTAATGAGGTAACAATTGACGCATTACTTTTGATTAACAAAATATAAAAAATAATAAATAAAGCTGAACGAATTAAAACTGTTTTTCTAAATACGCTTATGATTGAAAGAGAATGTTTTAACAAATTAAAAAAACTCATCTGAGATGGACCAAAATATCTTTTTCCTCTAATTGATGGAGTAGAAATTAAATCTTTTTCTATTTTTTTTAATGATCCTGAAAAACTATTCCAAGTAGATTTTTCATCTAACATTTTTTTAACAGTTGCTTTTGAAAGACAAGTAAAATTACCAAATTTAATTGATTGTCCGGTAAATGCTAAAGTTAAAAATTTGTGAAATTGGTAGCATAATTTAAAGAACATACTTTCTGATCTTTTAATCCTTTCACCAATTATGGATCTATCTCCAGCTTCTTTTGATAATTCAATAAAGTTTTTAATTTCTTCAGGTCTATCTTCTCCATCACCATCCATAGGAATGACATAATCAAATTCCTTTTTCTCATAGATATATTTTAATCCAGAGGCAATACATCTAGCATGACCTCGGTTTTCTTTCATATTGATGATTTCAATTGAGTGAATGTTTTCAATATTAGGATATTCATCAATAATTTGCTGTGAAGAGGCATCGTTAATAACAACTAATGATATTTCAGAATTTAAATCTTTTATTTCATGATTAATATTTTCTATCAATAACTTCAAAGACTCGCGGTCATTATAAACGGGTACTAAAATGACATATTTCATAGATTATCTTGATCCAACACAGATACTATCAAGACACATATAATCTTTCAATTGATCAAGCTTCTCTCTTTCAACTATACCTTCCCAAACTGGTCTAGATTTTAAATGATAAGATAAATTACCTGCATTCCACTCGTCTCCAAAAACAACATTGATCTTAGAACTAAATTGTTGGTCCCATGCATATTGAGTTTTCATTGCAATTCCTTTACCCGGATAATCTGTTCTCTTATCATCTTTTGACAAAGAAACATAAGCATACAGAACAGGTGATAAAAAGAAAAAAAACAAAAATCCAACCATAAATGGTTTTAATTTTTTCAAATTTATTTGAGATTGAAATAAATAAACAATTAATGTTCCAAAAAATAAATAAAATGGTGTCATCCACATTGTTCGAATTTTTGAACCTGTTATCAATGAAGTTAAAAACATCAGAGCAATTGGCAAGATATTTATTGCTAACAAAAATAATAAATTTTTATCTTTGAAATTTAATTTGAATTTAAGTTTTTTGACCAATAACAAAGTCAAAATTATAAATGGAATTAATATACCTATTTGTTTTCCTAAAAATAATAAAGGAAATTTGATGTGATCAATTAAACTTGATTGCTCTAAACCAGTTCTTGCAAGTCCATAAGTAATTGTAATGAATTCATTATTATTAAGCCAAATTAAGTGAGGAACTAAAACAACTATAAAAACTTCGATTGTTATTAAATATTTAAAATCAAACTTTCTTTCTTTTTTTACAATTAAATAAATAAAGAAAAGTGCGATAGATACTAATAAGTAAATGAATAAATATTTCGATAAAAATCCAAATGCACCAAACAAACCTATTAAAAAGCAATCCCAAAATTTAATATTTTTCCCACTATAAATTTTCCAAGAATAATATGCTGTTAATGACCAAAAAGGTAACTGACATACATTTACGTTAAACTCAGGTGTAGTAAAATTATAAAAATAAATTGTTTCAATTGACAAAACTGAAATTAAAGCAAACAGTTTGTTTTTCAGTATTTCGTTAGAAAGTTTGAAAACATAATAAAATGAAATAATTACAAAAATTTGACTTAGTAAATAATAAGCCCAATCCTGTGAACCAAAAATTTTAAAAAAAACTTCTGGAAAAAAAGCGCTCATAGGAGGATGCTTATTAAAACCCCAATCTAAATTGCTTCCCCAAGCTAAAGCTTCAATTGTATCTAAGGGTAAATTGTGATTTGTAAGTGTTGGAATCAAGGTCCAGAAAATTAGATGGGATGTCGCAAAAATATAAAAAAGATTATCTATATTTTTGTTATTAATGGTCATTAATTAAATATTTATAACAATTCAGCTTGCTTGACACCCCTATTTTGCTGAATATACTCCGACCATTCAAAATTACGCTATGCCAAAGACTGCTAAAGCAAAGAAAAAAGTTTCTAAACCAAAAGCAAAAGTTGCAAGTAAGCCTAAGAAAACTACGGCTTCTCCAGCTAAAAAAGTTCCTATAAAAATTTCAAAAACTTACGTTCCAAAAGAAACTGAAAAATATATGTGTGAAAAACATAAAGTATTTTTTAGAATGAGATTAAATGAATGGAAGAAAGAATTAATTAAATCAAACAATGAAGCGCTATACAATGGAAGTATGGATGACAACAATATTTCAGCAGATCTTGTGGATCAGGCAAGTTCATACATCGATAAAAATGTAGAGATGAAAGCAATTAACAGACAAATTAAATTAATTTCTGAAATCGATAAAGCTTTAAGAAGAATTATGGACGATACTTATGGGTATTGTTTAGATACAGCTGAACCAATTGGTTTAAAAAGATTAATGGCAAGACCTGTTGCTAAATACACTATCGCTGCACAAGAAAAGCATGAAAAAGAAGAAAAAGTTCATGTGGATGATTAATTAAATCTTTGGAATTTTTGCCTCTTTATCCATAAAGGCATATCCTTTTATAACAGCCTCACGCTCAGAAATTTCTTGATACCATCTAGATAAGTTTTGATAATTTTTTAATCCAATATCATGCCATTCATGTCTTGCTAACCATGGCCATGTTGCAATATCAGCTATAGTGTAATTATCTCCTGCTAAAAACTTAGATACTTTTAGTCTTGTATCTAATTCTCCATAAATTCTTTTAGCAATTTTAAAATATCTTTGTTCACCAAATTCACTTTTTCCAGGATTATAATGATGAAACTGATGGTGCTGACCAATCATGGGACCAATAGTTCCCATTTGTGCCATTAACCATTGATTAATCACTAATCGATCTTTTTCGTTATAAAACTTTCCACTTTTTTCACCTAGGTACATCAATATTGCACCAGATTCGAAAATACTTTTATTATTTTCATGATCAGTAATTACAGGAATTTTGCCAAATGGACTTATCTTTAAAAAATCTGGATTAAATTGTTCATCATTTCCTATATCAATTTTAGTTACTTTATACTGATAACCAATTTCTTCCAGCATAATACCAATCTTCCAACCATTTGGAGTATTAGCAGAAAATAATTCTATCATTTTTTTACACCAAGTCTCTCTTGAGCAGCCTTTGATGTAGTAGTGAATTCAAATCTTAATTTTTCATCTGGTCTTGCGTACTTAAAACAACCTCTTGCAGCAAGAGCTCCCTCATGAAAACCTGAAAGGATTAATTTTAATTTACCTGGATAAGAACAAATATCACCAATTGCAAATATACCATCAACATTAGTCTCGAAGTTTTCAGTGTTTACTTCAACTGTTTTTTTATTGATGTTTAATCCCCAATTTAAAATGGGACCTAGCTGCATAATTAAACCAAAAAAACCAAGAACATAATCAGATTGTAATTCTTTAATTTCTCCTTCATCATGTTTTATTTTTACTGAAGTACTTTGGTTATCGCTGCTAATAGAGTCCATTTGATATTTGGTGTATAAATTTAATTTTCCATGATCATTTAATTCTTTAACTTTTTGAACACTAGACTCTGCTCCACTAAATCCATCACGTCTGTGGATTAAATTTACTTTAGATGTATTTGATAATTCAATTGCCCAATCTAGAGCTGAGTCTCCTCCGCCAAAAATTGAGATAGTTTTGTCTTTAAAAATTGTTTTATCTTTAATTGAATAAAATAATGATGATCCTTCAAATTTTTCACATTCTTTAACTGGAAATTTTCTTGGCTCAAAAGATCCAACTCCACCAGCAATAATAATTGCGGCTACATCAAACTCTTGATTTCCACTCGTTTTAACATGCCAACGATTTTCAATTTTTTTGAGTTCTTCCACTCTTTCATTTAAATGAAATTTCACATTAAAAGGTTTTATTTGTTGTAGGAGATTATTTGTTAATTCTTCTCCAGTGCATTCTGGTACAGCTGGAATATCATAAATAGGTTTATCAGGATAAAGTTCGATACACTGTCCACCTGCTTTATCTAGATTATCTACGATTTCACACTGAAGTCCTATAATTCCAAGTTGATGAGCACAGAACAAACCCGTTGGTCCTGCTCCAATAATTAATACATCTTTTTTATTCATCTAAGCTTGCTTTTCTGGAATATTAACTTCTAATCCATCTAATTCGTCTGAAACTATTAATTGGCAACTTAATCTACTATTTTGTTTTGGTTCATATGCCATATCCAACATATCTTCTTCGCCATCTTCTTTTGCTGGAAGTTTATCTAACCAATCTTCTTTAACATATACATGACAAGTAGCACATGCCATTCCACCTCCACAATCTGCATCAATTCCTGGAATATCGTTTTGAACTGCACCTTCCATCACCGTTAATCCATTTTGAACATCAATAGTGTGAATTTTGCTATCGTGTGTGTGGTAAGTTATTTTTGTCATGCGTTATATATAGGTTTTTATCTAAAATGAGCAAGTAAGTAAAAACATACTTAACAAGATTTATACGTTCTGAGGTTCTGGTACTTCCTTCTTAAAAAAGTAGCTAGTGTCTTCTGTTTGTTTCATTATAGCTGGTAAAATTTCTTTGTAGGCATCAATTAAACCATCATTTGTTCTTGGTAACTGATCTTTAATATGATGATGAAGTTTATCTAAATTATAAGATGGAACTGTTGGAAACATATGATGTGTTACATGATATTCCATTTTCCAATATAAAAAGCTTAAAATAGGATTTAAATACATTTCTCTAGTTGTGTATCTGTGATCTTTAATATTTCTTGCTAAACCAGCATGTTGTGTAAAAGAAACCAGTTTGTGTAAAGTTCTTCCATAAAATTTTGGTAATAAAAAAAATAAAACAGGTAACCAAGATGATGCAATTAAAGACCATAAAATAATTGAAATCCAAATTGCAACAAAAACTCTAGAATTAAAAATAACTTTTGATTGAGCGTTTTCAGGAATGCAGTCTTGCATTACTTTTGTTTTTACACCAAATGCATGTTGAATAATTTCATATGCAATGCTTTTTTTAAAATAAATAAGTTCCATAAAAGGAATTAAATTCATTATTAAATTTTTTGGAGTTTCTTTTAAATTATTTCCATATTCAATTTCATGATCAAACGGATTTTCTGTTGAATATGTATTTCCATGATGAACAAAGTGTGTGTATCTCCATCTCAGTGGTTCAAAATTAGAAAGATAAGAAGAGATGTAGTAAAAAAATTCATTTAAAGATTTTGATTTAAACGCAGTTTTGTGACCTGTCTCATGCCACAATGGATTTGAAAAACCATAAATATTTCCGTAAACCAAAAACCAAAAAGCAGACCACCAAGTACCCCAAGTTATGTAGGCCATAATTCCTGTTACTAATAATAACCCAAAAAAAACCGAAACATGTTGAAGTCCTTTAATGTCAGATTTTTTTGAAAGCTCTTTAAGAACCTCTATATCAACTTGGCATCGGTGCCATTTTTCTAATTTTACATCCATAATTAAAAATATGTATAATAACTATACATAATTTTACCTAAGGCAAAAAAAAGGGCAAGTACAAAATTGTACCTGCCCTTTTTTTAAATTTTAAGTAAAACTACTACTTAGCTCTACCAGGTTGTTGCATAGCTGCTGCCCAAATGATCAGACCGAAAGCGATCTTGTTCAAGAAGTCAGCTGCGTTGTAAATCACGTTTAGTGAGTTAGCATCTACACCACCTGTTAGGTAACCAAAAATGTAACCTAATGGGTAGATCGCCCAACCTACAGTAACGATCATTCTCATTGCACCAAAAGCAGTTACAAGTGATTTGTTACCACTTTTCGCTGCTCTCTTACCTGCTTCACCAGAGAATACTTCATATAAGATGTATACCCAACCAGCCATACCGATTATGAAACCAAGTGTAGCGTTGATGTATCCAGCTTCTCCTAAGTATCCACCTACTAGCATTACTAATGTACCAATCATTAGTCTCCAGAAAATTCCAGAGTCTGATTTGTTTACTGCTGATAGAACAAAATAGAATTCTAACATCAATAATGGCACTGTAATTAACCAGTCAATGTATCTGTATACAGTTGGTGAGTCACCAGTAGCGATCCATACATCTCTCATGTACATGTAGTGTACGAATGCAATACCAGTTACTAGACCAGCAACTGTCATTGAAACTCTCCATCCAGCTGGAACTGAACTTCTTTCTAAGAAAAAGAATACAGTAGCAGCTAAACAAGCCATAGATACTAACCAAAACGAAATACCTACGAAATCGTCTTGAGCCAGCATAGCTGTTTCAGCGTTTGCAACACCAGTTACGCCCATAAGAGCAACAACTGTAAGAGCAAACAATTTAAGTTTTTTCATAAAAAACTCCCTCTTCGTTAGTTTTTATTTATTAGTTTATATAAACTAGACTTAAGTAACCCTAAGCCAAAGTTGGAGTTAAATAGCAAATTAAATTAGTTTTATGAAGACTTAATTGTCATTAATTTGCATTGATTTTACTGAATTTTTAAAATTAAATACAATTTATAAGTTAAAAACCAAAAAAATAACGAAAATCGAATCAAATTAGAATGTCAAAAAAATTTCAAAGTATTTATGAAAATTCCATAAAAAACCCTGAAAATTTTTGGCAAGAAGCTAGTGAAGATATCTTTTGGTTTAAAAAACCAACAAAAATTTTAAATAAATCTAATCCTCCTTTCTATAAATGGTTCGAAGATGGTGTTACTAACACTTGTTATAATGCTCTAGACATTCACATTGACCAAGGAAGAGGTCAAAAAACTGCTTTAATCTACGATAGTCCTATCACAGTTAACAAATCTAAGTTCACTTATGAAGAACTTAGAGCAAAAGTATCAAAATTTGCAGGAGCCTTAAAACAACAAGGTGTAAATAAAGGGGATAGAGTAATCATTTACATGCCAATGATCCCTGAGGCGGTAATTGCTATGCTTGCTTGTGCAAGAATTGGAGCCATTCACTCAGTAGTCTTTGGTGGATTTGCCTCAAATGAACTTGCAAGCAGAATAGATGACAGTAAAGCAAAGTTATTAGTAACGGCTTCATGTGGTTTTGAGCCTGGAAGGACAGTTGAGTACAAACCTTTAGTAGATGAGGCTATAAAAATAGCTAATCATAAAATTGAAAAGATGATTTTGTTTCAAAGACCAGGAAACGAAGTCAAATTAAATGCTCCAACAGAGATTAGTTGGGAAGAGGCAGTGTCAAATGCAAAAGATGCTGATTGTGTTGAAATGAATTCAAATGAGTTTGCTTACATCCTCTATACATCTGGAACAACTGGAACACCAAAAGGTATTGTTAGAGACATTGGTGGCCATATCGTTGCTCTTAAATGGACTATGAAAAATATCTACAATATTGATACTGACGACATATGGTGGTCGGCTAGTGATATTGGTTGGATTGTTGGGCACTCATACATAGTTTATGCTCCTTTGTTCAAAGGATGCACTACAGTTTTATTTGAAGGAAAGCCTGTTGGAACTCCTGACGCTGGTGCTTTCTGGAAAATTATTTCAGATTATAAAGTAAAATCATTATTCACTGCACCAACTGCATTTAGAGCTATTAAAAAAGAAGATCCAGAGGGTAAATTTTTCTCAAAGTATGATTTGTCTAGTTTTGAGAGCTTGTTCCTTGCTGGAGAAAGAGCAGATCCAGACACTATCAAGTGGGCTGAAAATTTATTAAAGGTTCCTGTGATTGATCACTGGTGGCAAACTGAGACCAGTTGGGCAATCAGCTCAAATTGTACAGGAATTGAAATGATGGAGACCAAATATGGCTCAGCTTGCAAAGCAGTACCTGGATATGATGTTAAAATCATTAAACCAGATCAATCTTTAGCTAAACCAAATGAAATGGGAGATATTGTTGTAAAACTACCTTTACCTCCTGGAACATTCCCAACTCTTTGGAATGCAGATCAAAGATACAAAGAAAACTATATGACTAATTATGAGGGATATTACCAAACTTATGATGCGGGACATATTGATGATGATGGTTACATTTGGATTATGTCTAGAACAGATGATATTATTAATGTTGCTGGTCATAGATTATCAACTGGTGCAATTGAAGAAGTATTGTCTGAAAATCAATCTGTTGCTGAATGCGCAGTGCTAGGAATTGCAGACAAATTAAAAGGTCAATTACCAATTGGTTTAGTGGTATTAAAATCAGGTGTTGAAAAAGATAATGAAACTATATCAAAAGAATGTGTGCAAATGGTAAGAGATAAAATTGGTCCTGTTGCTGCATTTAAGACTGTTATTGTTATAAAAAGATTGCCAAAAACTAGATCAGGAAAAATTTTAAGAGGAACAATAAGAAAAATTGCAGATGGTGTTGAATATAAAATTCCACCAACAATAGATGATCCAGCAATACTAAATGAAATTAAAGAAGATTTAGTAAGTCATAAAATTTTAAATAATGATTAAAACTTATATATTTTTAATTGCTGCAATTTTTTGCGAAGTTGCTGGAACGATGTTGCTACCAGTTTCTCAAAACTTTACTAAGGTTATACCTACAGTTGCTTTATCAATTTTTTATCTTTGTGCATTTTATTTATTAACTTTTGTTGTAAACAAACTTCCAATTGCAATTGTATACGCTACATGGAGTGGATTAGGAATTTTTACAATTGCTATACTGGGATATATATTTTTTAAACAAACTTTAGCTTGGCAAGCAATATTAGGATTATTTTTAATTGTTTTGGGAGTAATTCTAGTAAATAGTTTTACAGTTAAGCTTAACTAAATTGCAAAGGAGTGCCTTCTGGATCTCCTAAAATTTTCCCATCTTGCATTTTAATTTTTCCTGCAATGATAGTATGAGTGGGTGTTCCTTTAAATTTAAATCCATTAAATGGAGACCATTTACATTTGCTCTCAATATTTTCATTTTTAATTTCGATCGTTTTGTTCATATTAACAATTGTAAAATCAGCATCATACCCTTCTTTAATAAACCCTTTATTTTGAATTCCAAAAATTTTAACTGGATTTTCACAAACAAAATTGATCAACTGATTTAAACTCAGCTTTCCATCATTAATGTGATTTAACATTACTGGCATTAAAGTTTGAACACCTGGCATTCCTGAAGGAGTATTGGGGTAAACTTTATCTTTATTCTCTTTTAAATGAGGTGCATGATCTGATCCGATAGTGTCATTAAAGTTATTTCTGACCCCATACCATAATCTATCATAGTGAGATTTATCTCTTAATGGTGGGTTCATTTGAGCATAAGTTCCAAGTTTGTCATAACAATCTGGAGCATAAAGAGTTAGATGCTGAGGAGTTATCTCAAAAGTAATGTTGCCCTTGTGCTGAGAAAGAAAATCAATTTCTTCTTTCGTTGTAATATGAAGAACATGAGCTTTTTTCTTATGCTTTTCTGCAATTCTAACAATTCTTCTTGTAGATGCTATCGCACATTCTGCGCTCCTCCATACATGATGTGTGTGAACATCTCCTTCTTTAATTAATTTTTTATTAATTTTTAATATTGATTCATCCTCGGAATGCACTGCAACAACTTTGGAAGCGTTTTGAAAAACTTTATCTATATCATCTTCTTCAGCCACCAATAAATTACCAGTCGAAGAGCCAGCAAAAAGCTTAATTCCACAACAACCCACTAAATCTTTTAAACTAGCTAAATCATCTGCGTTATCAGCCGTAGCACCAAAATAAAAAGCGTAATTGCAATACATTCTATTTTTAGCAAGATCTAGTTTTCTTTGAAACTCTTTCATGTTTGAAGTTGGAGGATTAGTATTAGGCATTTCAAATACACTAGTAATCCCACCTGCTATTGCTGCCCTACTCCCTGAATGAAGATCTTCAGTATCAGTTGATCCAGGTTCTCTAAAATGCGTTTGAGTATCTATACAGCCGGGTAAAACTGTTTGGCCTTCAGCATTAATTGTTTCTTTTGCTTCGTCTGAAATTTGACCAATCTTTTGAATTTTTCCATCTTTTATTGCAACATCAACATCTTTTACTTCACCATCGATATAACATTGTCCATTTTTGATTAAAAGATCTAACATTCTGAGAAATTGTTATTATATTACAATCTATAATTAATCAATTATGAATATTAAAAATGTTTATATTTTAGAAGACAGATCAATTCTTTACATAAGTGGAGAAGATGCAAAAGATTTTTTACAAAATCTTATTAGTAACGACATAAATAAAGTAAGCGAATTCAATAGTTGTTTTACATCTTTATTAACTCCACAAGGAAAATTTTTATACGAATTTATAATTGTAAAACATAAATCTGGATTTATTTTAGACTGTGAAAAACGTCAAGCAGATGGATTGTTTAAGCAGTTATCTCTATATAAGCTAAGGTCAAAAGTTGAAATACTTAATCTAAGTAATGAGTTTGTTGTGGCAGCTTTTACTCATGAAAAATTTTTAAAATTTGATGAAGCAAAAGATCAATTAGGATTTACAATTAAATATAGAGAAGATCCTATTTTTTTAGATCCAAGAAATAAAGAATTAGGAGCAAGATTAATAATTAATTTAGAAAAACTTTATTTATCCTTAAAAAAATTAGATCTTCACAGTGCCGATGTAAAAGAATACTACTCTTTAAGTCATAAACTAGGAATAGTTCCAAAAGATTTGAACAAATTACAAGATAAATTGTTTGGCATTGAATGTAATTTTGAAGATCTAAATGGGATTGATTTTAAAAAAGGTTGTTACGTAGGGCAAGAAAATACGGCTAGAATTAAATTAAAAAATAAACTTTCAAAAAGATTGATGCCTATAAACATTATTGATGGAAAATTAAATGAAGGAGAAAGTATTTTTAATAATGAAAATGAAATAGGTAAAGTATTAATAAATAATGATTACCCTTTTGCTTTAATCAAATTTTTAGATGAAAACTTTGATGAAAAACTTAAATTTAAAACTAAAGAAGCTTCAATAAGTATAAAAAAACCTGAGTGGATTAATAAAAATTGAAATTTGGTGCGGTCGGAGAGACTCGAACTCTCATGGACTAGGTCCACACGGCCCTCAACCGTGCCTGTCTACCAATTTCAGCACGACCGCGATTTGTCTCATAATAAATGAATGACAATTATGTTTCAAATTGGTAAAAAACTTTATGGAATTTACACAAGAAGTACGTAAAGCAACAGATCCTATTTATCAAAAAATTTCAAAGGTAATGCCTGAGATTGAATGGTCAGTGCATGCACCATACATACATAAAATCAATAAATTAAAAAAAGAAAAGAATGCAGTAATTTTAGCTCACAACTATCAAACACCAGAGATTTATCATGGTGTTGCTGATTTCTCTGCAGACTCACTTGCGCTAGCTATAGAAGCATCAAAAACTTCAGCAAATATAATTTTAATGGCAGGAGTTCATTTTATGGCTGAAACTGCAAAATTAATGAGCCCTAATAAAAAAGTAATTTTACCTGATATGGATGCGGGCTGTTCTTTATCATCCTCAATCACTGGTAAAGATGTGAGATTACTAAAAGAGAAGTACCCAGGTGTTCCTGTGGTATCATACGTAAATACTTCAGCTGAAGTAAAAGCTGAAACAGATGTTTGTTGTACATCAGCAAATGCAGTGAAAATTGTTAAATCACTTGGTGTAAAAAAAGTAATATTTTTACCCGATGATTACCTTGCAAAGTACGTTGCATCTCAGACTGATGTAGAAATTATATCCTGGAAAGGAATTTGTATAGTACACGACCAATTTAATAAAAAAGAAATTGAAGATATTAGAAAAAACAATCCTGGAATAAAGATTATTGCTCATCCAGAGTGTCCCCCAGATGTAATTGAGGCAAGTGATTTTGCAGGATCGACTTCTGGAATGATTAAATATGTAAAAGATAATCAACCAAAAAAAGTAATGATGGTTACTGAATGTTCAATGAGTGATAACATTCAAGTTGAAAATCCAAATGTAGATTTTATTAAACCATGCAATATGTGTCCACATATGAAAAAGATCACTTTACCTAAAATTTTAGATTGTTTGGAAAACGAAACTGGCGAAATTATAATGGATAAAGAAACAATTGAAAAAGCCAGAATATCTGTAGAGAGAATGGCAGCTATTGGCAGATAATTAAGTGTCAAAAATAAAATTAAGCAAAGAATTTATTAAAAGTACTGTTAAGTTAGCTCTAAACGAGGATCTTTATCCTTCAGGTGATATCACTTCAGCACTAATTAATAACGATAAAATTGTAACCGTTAAATTAATATCAAATCAAAATGCAGTTGTTGCTGGATTATTATTTGTTAAACAAACTTTTTCCTTAATTGATAATAAAATAAAATTTATGGTTAAAAAAAAAGATGGTTCGAGAATTAAAAAAGGTTCTTTAGTTGCTTTGATAAAAGGTAAGGCAAAAAATATTTTGATTGCTGAAAGAGTTGCTCTAAATTTTTTATCACATATTTCTGGTATAGCAACAAAGACGAATGAATTTGTAAGGTTAGCTGGAAAAAAAACTAAAATTTGTTGCACTAGAAAAACAATTCCAAATCTTAGAGTAATTCAAAAGTATGCAGTGAAATTAGGAGGAGGTACGAACCATAGATTTAATTTAAGTGATGAATATCTAATAAAAGACAATCACATCGCAAGTTCAAATTTAAAAAATTTAGTTATAAAAGCAATTAAAAGTAAAAAAGGAAAAAAAATTACAGTAGAGGTTGATACAATCGATCAACTTAAATCAATTTTAGGATTAAAGTTTAATACTGTTCTGCTGGATAATATGAACATCAAAAATTTAAAAAATGCAGTTAAAATTGCTAAAAAGTATTACGAAACAGAAGCTTCTGGAAATGTTAATTTAAAAACTGTTAAAGCAATTGCTTCAACTGGTGTAAATAGAATTTCTGTAGGAAGTATTACTCACAGTGCTACAGCAGTTGACTTTAAACTAGAAATTTAACTTACAAACTTAGATAGATCTGGTTTAAAATAGTTAGGGCCTTTCATCACTTTTCCAGCTTCATTATAAATTGGTTTTCCATTTTCATCTAATTTACTCATATTTGAATTTTGAACCTCTTCAAAACATTTATCTAAATCAATGCCAAATGCATGACCTGCACCATAAGTTACATATAAAATATCTGTAAGTGCATCAGCAACTTCTAATAAATCTTTATTATTCATAGCTTCTGTAAGCTCATCTAACTCTTCTTTAATTAAATCTATTCTTAATTTATTTATCTTATCGGTACTAAAAGATGGCTTAGTTTTAACATCTTGACCAAAGGTTTTCATAAAAGTTCCAACTTTACTAAAATTCGACATAATGCTCCTGTAAGTTTTTTAAAATTTATTGTATGAATATAATTATTTTTACTTAAAAATTAATCAATGAAAATAAGAAAAGAATTTGACAGTATTGGAAGTATAAAAGTTCCTAACGACAAATACTGGGGTGCTTCAACGCAAAGATCAAATAAATTTTTTAATATTGGAAAAATTTTAGTTAATATTTCTATAATAAAATCAATTGCTATCATTAAAAGATCGGCAGCTATAGTTCATGCTAAAGATAAATTAATTAGTAGTAGGATTTCAAAAGCAATTATCAGAGCTTCAGACGAAGTAATTAAAGGAGAATTAGATGAAAATTTTCCTTTAAAAGTTTGGCAAACAGGTTCTGGAACTCAGACAAACATGAATGTTAATGAAGTAATTGCTAATAGAGCTATTGAAATGCTTGGTGGAAAAAAAGGTACAAAAAAACCAGTCCATCCAAATGATCATGTAAACAAATCACAATCTACAAATGATGTTTTCCCAACTGCTATGCATATTTCTGTAGCAATACAAACCCTAGCTAAAATGTTGCCAAGTTTAAAAATTTTAGAAAAAGAATTAAAGAAAAAATCTATAGAATTTAAAAAAATTGTTAAAATTGGAAGAACTCATCTTCAAGATGCAACTCCATTATCTCTTGGTCAGGAATTTTCTGGATATCATGCTCAATTAAAAAAATGTATTGAAAGAATAGAATATGCATTGAAAGAAATTCTATTTTTAGCTCAAGGTGGAACAGCTGTTGGAACAGGAATAAACTCAAAAAAAAACTTTGATAAAAAAATAGTCAAAGAAATTTCAAAATTTACTAAAATAAAATTTAAACCTGCACCAAATAAATTTTCTGAACTTGCAGCACATGATGCAATAGTAAATTTTTCTGGAACATTGAATACATGCGCCGTTGCATTAATGAAAATTTCTAATGATATCAGATTTTTAGGATCTGGACCTCGAGCTGGATATGGAGAATTAATACTACCTGAGAATGAACCTGGCTCATCAATAATGCCTGGTAAAGTAAATCCAACTCAGTGTGAAGCAGTTACAATGGTGTGCGCAAACGTAATTGGAAATCACAATGGAATTACGATGGCAGGATCTCATGGTCATTTTGAATTAAATGTGTTTAAGCCATTAATTGCCCATAACGTTTTGCAATCTATTGACTTATTGGCAGACAGCACAAAAAATTTTGCGCTTTATTGCGTTAAAGGAATTAAAGCTAATAAAAAGAAAATAAAAGAGCATTTAGATAATTCTTTAATGTTAGTAACAGCTTTGGCTCCACATATTGGTTACGATAATGCTGCCAAAATAGCTAAAACAGCTTTAAAAAATAACACAACACTAAAACATGAGACGTTAAAAACAGGATTAATTAGTAAAAAAGACTATGAGAAAATAGTTGATCCTAGAAAAATGATTTATCCTGCGTAATTTTTTATTACTCCATTCAGTAAATTTTTTAAATAAATTTTATTTTGTAGATTATTTTCTTTTAGTAAAATGTCCTCAAAGGCATAATTAGATTTTTCAAGTGTTTTTCCGTCTACCCTGATATTGTTAACTTTTATGTTTTTTTCATCAAACAAATAAGTGAAATTCACATTAACTTTACTAATTTTTTTTCTCAAATTTTTTGGAGTAAGCAAGAATTTGTAAAGTTCATCACTATCATTTATATTAATTTCAACATTAGAGTCTAAAATTAATTTGCCATCTTCCACAAATATTAAGCTATCTAAAAACTCAAATTTAATATTATTTTTCCAAGTCATTTTGGATTGATCAATATCTACTAAACCTTCTTGAATTTTTGATTTTATTAAAACATTCTTAATATCATCAAATTGTTTAATGCTGTTTCCAGAAATGATTAAATAAAAATCAATATTGTTATTGTTTAAAATTTCAGTCTTTAAAAGCTCTTTAATTATTGCATTTGACGAAAACAAAGGCGAAAAATTTAGTCTATTTGTATTACCTGTTATGCTTGAGTAAAATGGTTTAAAATTAAATTTACCTGTGTAAGAAAACTCTGAATTTTGTAATTTATCAAAAAATTTATATTCAAATAAATTATCTTTTATTTGGTACTCAAATAAACTTTTTGTGTTTATTAAATTTATTTCTGAGGAACCTAAATAATTTGTATCATTATATGAAGTTTGATTGTCTATTTCTAGTCTTAAACTTTCTATATTTATTTTAGAATATATTGTCTTTTCAATTTTATCATCAAAAACTTTGATTGAATAAGGTAAATTAAATATCTCATTATTTGCATAAAGCATATTTTTAATTTCTTTAGGATCGTAATAATATTTTGCGTTTTTAATATTGTTAATAAATAAAACTTCATTTTCTAAACTTCTATAAAAAACATTACTTTTTAAAATTTCAAATTTAAAATCATTAAAATTACCACCTAATAAATTATAAAAAAAATTATAATTTTCTTCGTTTAAATTAAAATTTGCTTCTTCTAAAATGACATGATTTAATTTAATATTTTTTAAAGAAAATAGATTTTCTAAAGAGACATAAACTTTAAGTTTTTTTATTTCTGTAATTTTATCTTCTTGAGAATTAATTGAGGAATTATTTGTAGTAAAATGAGGCCTTGGTAAAAATTTATAATCTAAATCTTCTTGAAAATTAAACTCTAGGTTTAATTTGTTTTTTAAATTTTTTTTAATCTCTGAAGCTACTTCCTCTTTATTATGCATGCTTGGAAATGAAAGATAAGATAAAAATAAAATAATTAGTGCGACAATAGATAAAAATATTTTATTGTTAATTAATAAATTTTTAAAGTTATCAACATTTAACTTGTTTAAATTTTTCTCTAATAGATTATTAATTAATTTACTTAATTTTTTATTAAAATTAGCAATAAATTTAAGATTATTCATTTTAAGTAGTAATCTTATAAAACATTATTTCGAATGATAAATAGAGAATATTTAAATGGTTTAAATGAAGCTCAAAAGGAGGCAGTAATGCATCTAGATGGTCCTCTTTTAATAGTAGCTGGTGCTGGTTCAGGAAAAACTAAAGTTCTAACATCAAGAATAGCAAATATTATTAAAGAAAAAAAAGCTTTTCCTAATCAAATTCTTGCAGTCACATTTACAAATAAAGCTGCTAAAGAAATGCAAAATAGAGTTAGTAAAATTTTAGGATCTGCTGCTGTTGGTCTTTCTTGGTTGGGAACTTTTCATTCAATTTGTGCGAAATTGTTAAGAAAACATGCTTCAGCTGCACAATTAAACTCGAATTTCACTATTATAGATACTGAAGATCAGATTAGATTAATAAAAAATATATGCAAAGCAGAAAATATCGATATCAAACAATTATCACCAAGATTTATACTTGCAATAATTGATAAATGGAAGAATAAAGGTTTTTATCCTGGGGAAGTAGTCATAAGCAAAAAAGATATTTATGAAAAAACTGTCCTTCCATTATACAAAATATATCAACAAAAATTAACTGATTTAAATTCCTGTGATTTTGGTGATTTAATTTTACATACAGTAAAAATTTTAGAATTTAATCCTGATATTAGAGAAATATATTCTAAAAATTTCAAATACATCTTGGTTGATGAGTACCAAGATACAAATTTTATTCAAAGTAAATGGCTTAATCTTCTTTCTGAAAAAAATAAAAATATTTGCTGTGTTGGTGATGATGATCAATCAATATATAGCTGGAGAGGTGCTGAGATTAAAAATTTTTTAGAATTTGACCAAGTTTATGATAATACAAAAGTAATAAGATTAGAACAAAATTATAGATCTTCTCAAAATATTTTATCAGTTGCTTCAAATCTTATTTCTAATAATCAAAATAGAGTTGGAAAAACATTGATTACTACAATGGAAGAAGGTGATTTAGTTCAATTAAACTGTTTTAAAAATGGTAAAGATGAAGCAATTGGTGTTTCTGATGAAATTGAAAAAAAAATAAAAAAGAAATTTTCATATAATAATATTGCAATTTTAGTTAGAGCTATTTTTCAAACACGTGAATTTGAAGAGCGGTTCCTGAAAATTGGTATGCCCTACAGAATATTAGGTGGTACAAAGTTTTACGAAAGAGCAGAAATTAAAGACTGTGTTGCTTATTTAAGATTAATTCATCAAGAGAGAGATGACTTAGCTTTTGAGAGAATTGTTAACAATCCAAAAAGATCGATAGGTGATAGTACTTTAAAAAACATTCACGAGTTTGCTAAGGAAAATAATTTAAATTTAGAAAGAGCATCAATAAAAATGCTTGAGCAAAATTTAATTAAGCCAAAAACTAAAATTGGACTTAGCTTGTTTATTAATTCTCTAAACAAATGGAGAAATGATTTAATCATAAAGAAATCAAATCACATTAAGTTATTACAGATTGTTTTAGATGAATCTGGTTATTCAGCAATGCTCAAAAATAAAAAAGATTTAGATAATGAAAATAGACTTGAAAATATCAAAGAGTTGTTAAGTGCTATGAAAGAATTTGATAATTTAGAAAGTTTTTTAGAACATGTATCTTTAGCAACCTCAGTAGATCAAGAATGGGATGGTGAAAAAATTAACATGATGACCATGCATGCAGCAAAAGGTTTGGAATTTGATGTTGTATTTTTACCTGGATGGGAAGAAGGACTGTTTCCACATCAAAAATCTATTGAAGAAAAAGGTCAAAATGGTCTAGAAGAAGAAAGACGGCTAGCGTATGTAGGAATTACAAGAGCGAAAAAGAAAGCTATAATTTCTTTCTCAATGAATAGATTTTACCAAGGGGATTGGATAGATAGTATGGCTTCGCGATTTATTGATGAATTACCTGAAAAGCATTTAGAAAAAAATTCTTTCTTTGAAGAAGAAATTAACAATGATGATGATTTTGAGTTTAATCAGGATTTTGAAATTGAAGAAGGAACAAGAAGTCCAGGGTGGATAAGGTATCAAAAGAGAATTAAATGAAGAATCATTTAAATTTATTAAAAAGTAAATTTAAAAAATACGGAATTGATGGCTACATAATTCCAAAAAATGATGATTTTTTTACAGAATATTCAAAATTAAATAGATTAGAAGTTATTTCGAATTTTAGTGGATCTGCTGGTCTAGCTATAATTCTTAAAAATAAAAATTATTTGTTTACTGACGGGAGATACACAATTCAAAGCAAAATCGAGAGTGGGAAAAATTTTAAAATTTATGGGTTTGAAAAATTAATAAATTGTAGTTTGTTTAAAAATCTCACACTTGGCATAGATCCAAAGTTATTTACAAATACTCAAATAAAAAATTATTTTTTAAAATATAACAAAATTAAACATGTTGAAAAAAATCTAATTGATGAAATCAAAAAACAGAAAGAGCATACCTCTATTCCGTTTTTTTCTTTAGATAAGAATATTGTTGGTGAAAGTATTAATTCTAAATTAAATAAAATATCTAAATACTTAAAAAAAAACAAATCAGATTATATTTTTATTAGTGCGCCAGAAAATGTTGCGTGGACTTTAAATATACGAGGCGGAGATGGTCCCAATAGCCCGATTCCCAATTCAAGATTGATAGTAAGTAAATCAAAAAAAATATTACTCATAAGTAATTTTAAAAAATGTAAGCAATTATTAAAAAATAAAATTATTAAGAAAAATGAATTTTTAGATGTAAATAATTTATCAAGTAAAATACTAGATCTTAAGGGAAAAAATTTTATTGTTGATAATAAATCTTGTTCAATATTTTATGAAAATTTAATAAAGTCTAAATTTAAGATCGTAAAAACAGAAGATCCAATTTATCTTTTAAAAGCAATCAAAAATAAAACTGAAATTAAAAATACAATTAAAGCACATATTGCAGATGGAGTAGCATTAACCAAATTTTTATTTTGGATAAAAAAAATTAATAAAAAAAAAATTACAGAAGTAGAAGCGGCTAAGAAATTAGAAAATTTTAGAAAATTAAATAAAAACTTTCTCTATCCAAGTTTTGATACAATAGCTGGCTCGGGTAAAAATGGAGCTATAGTACACTACCGTGCTAAAAAAGAAAATTGCAGAACAATTAATAAGAATGATATTTTGTTATGTGACTCAGGTGGACAATATAAATATGGTACAACTGATGTCACAAGAACAATATGTTTTGCAAAACAAAAACAAAACATCAAAAATATTTTCACAAAAGTATTAAAAGGTCATATTGCTGTAGCTACAACTGATATTAATAAAGATGATACTGGTAAAAAAATTGATAAAAGAGCAAGAAAATTTTTAAACAAAAGCAACCTGGATTATGCGCATGGTACAGGACATGGTGTTGGCTTTTTTCTTAATGTTCATGAAGGGCCTCAATCTATTACAAAAATAAATTCAGTAAAAATCAGAGAAGGGATGATTTTAAGTAATGAACCTGGGTATTATAAAACTAATGAATATGGAATTAGGATTGAAAATTTAGTTTATGTAAAAAAAATAAACAATAATTTGTTATTTCACAATTTAACACTGGCGCCTATAGAGAAGGATTTAATAAATTTAGATTTATTAACGAGTAATGAAAAAGACTATCTATTTAAATATCATTTAGAAGTTTATTCAAAGATATCAAAATATTTAAATCCAAATGAGAGAAAGTGGTTAGCTAGTTTTATTTAGTATTTTTAAAAATTCAACTTGGTCAATGATTTTTATTTTCAATTCTTTAGCATAATCTACTTTCTTCTTAGTTGGTTTTTCACCAATAATTAAGAAATTTAGTTTTTTAGATACACTGCTAATTGTTTTTCCAGAATTTTCTTCAATTAAAGATTTAACTTCAGCTCTACTAATCCCATTTAATTTTCCAGTAACCAAAAAAGTCTTATTTTTCAGCAATCCATCATTTGAATTTTGAATAGCATCTTTAATTAACAAAACTTTTTCTAATTCATTCAGAACTCTTTTATTTACTTCATTTGAAAAAAAACTCTTAATTGAACTGACTTGTGTTTCACCAATTCCATCAATATTTAGCAAATCTTCATAATCAAATTGTTTAGATAACTTTTTTAATTCTGAAAATGATACAAAATGTTTAGATAACAGTTTTGCATTTTCTAAACCTATATGTCGTATACCCAGAGAATATATAAATCTTTCTAAAGAAATATTTTTTTTTTGATCTATTGAATACTTTAAATTTTGGACAGATAGTTTTCCCCAACCATCTAAATTTTCAATTTTTGAAAAATCTAAATTAAAAATATCTTGAGGATATTTAATGAATTTTAATTTCCAAAAATTTTCAACTATTTTTTTACCAAAACCATCTATATTAAAGGCTTCTTTTGAAACAAAATGTTTTAATTTTTCGATTGATATTTTGTCACAATAATAACCTTCACTAGAACATCTCCTTACAGCATCAACTTTTTTTGTTACTGTATTAAATTCTTTAATTGTTTCAGATCCACATGATGGACAATTTTTTGGGAAAATGAATTTTTTTGAATTTTTCAATCTTTTTTGTTTATCCACTGAAAGTATATGTGGTATTACATCTCCAGCTCTCTCTATAACTGCTGTATCACCTACTCTAATATCTTTTCGATTAATTTCATCTTCATTATGCAATGTTGCGTTCGAAACTATAACGCCGCCAATATTGATTGGTTTAATTTTTGCAACCGGTGTTAAGGCACCAGTTCTTCCTATCTGAATTTCTATATCTAAAATTTTAGAAACTGCTTTGTTAGATGAAAATTTATGTGCAATGGCCCATCTTGGAGCATTAGCAACATTACCTAATCTTCTTTGCATGGAAAAATCGTTCACTTTGTAAACTATTCCATCTATGTCAAAATCTAAAGTTGCTCTTTTTTTTTCAATTTCATTATAATTTTCCATTAAATTTTTAATTCCTGTGGTTAACTTATTTAATGGATTTGTTTTAAACCCCCATTCACTTAATTTGTTAAGAAAATCAGATTGATTGTTAACTTCTAGTCCTTTTTCATATCCAAATGTATAGGCGATAAATTTTAATGGTATTTTTGTTGTTTCCTCTGGATTTTTTTGTCTAAGCGAACCAGATGCTGCATTTCTAGGGTTCGCAAACTTTTCATTTAAATTCTTAAAATCACTATTTTGTATAAATACCTCACCCCTTATATCAATTTCTTCTGGAAAATCTTTGTTAGAAATTTTTTTGGGTATATCTTCTATTGTTTTAAGATTTTCAGTTATATCTTCTCCTTCTTTTCCATCTCCTCTAGAAAGACCTTTATAAAATTTACCATTTTTAAAAGTTAATGACGCAGATATGCCATCAATTTTAGGCTCAGCACTATAATTAATTTCGAAGTCTTTTTTTATAGATAAGAAATTTTTAATTTTCTTTTCAAAATTTATTAAATCATCTTTGGAAAAAGCATTCCCTAAAGATAACATTGGTATTTTGTGTAATGATTTTTTAAAATTTTTAGATGGTTTGAATCCTACATTTTTAGATGGTGAATACTTCGAATTTAGAAAATTATTATTTTTCTCTAGCTCCAATATTTCATTTTTCAAACTATCATATTCTTGATCAGAAACTAATGAACTATTTTTATCAAAATAACTTTCGTTAAATTTATGAAATAACTTTATTTTTAAGTTGTAGAGACTTTTAATTTTTTTTTTGTTCATTCTAATCAAAAAGAGATTTAAATTTTTTGATTATAATATTTTTTTTTTTGTTTTTATCTTTTTTATTTTTTTTTAATTTTTTTGCATACATATTATCAAAAAAACTATAAGATTTTTCATACCAATATGAGGATTGGTAGTTGTATCCTAGAAGATATGCATATTTTTCTGCTTCTTGTTCTAATCCTAGCAAATAGTATATTTCAACTAACCTGTATAAAGCTTCCTCTGTGTAAATTGTTGTGTCATAAAAGTTTATAATATTTTTAAACCTATTTATTGCTGGTATCCATTTTTTTCTATCAAGATAATATCTGCCAAGATACATTTCCTTGGATGCTAAAATATCATTGACGTAATCATTTTTAAAATTTACATCTTTTGCATAATCACCATCTGGATAATTTCTTAAAATAATATCAAAAAATTTTTTTGCTTCTGTAATTGATCTTAGATCTTTTTTTTCATCAACTATTTGTTCATAATAACAGAGACTTAGTAAATAATATGCATAATCCATATTTTTATGTTTAGGATATACTCTTATAAATCTTTCTAGTTCTGCTATTGCGTCTAAATAATAGTCTTGAGAATAATAACTATATGATGCCATCAATGCAGACTTGGGAGCCCATGAAGATTGAGGAAATAAAATTTCAGCCTCATTGAACTTTAAAGCCGCAAAAAGCACATCTCCTGCTTTCAAAGCCTCCATTCCTTCATCGTAAGCTTCGATTACTTGTGAAATCAATGTTTCTTCCTTAATTTCAGATTTTTTAATCGGTTCTTTAGTGCAAGATACAAATAAAATTAAGGAACAAATTAAGAAGACGTATAATTTTTTCATCTCAAATTTATATTTAGTTTAAAAAATTTTAAAAGATTTACTTGTAATTATGCTATAGATCTTAAATATTTTCTATTAATTAAAGTATGGGGCAAGTTTTTTTCTTTAATTTCTAAAATTGAAAAATTTTCTTCGGTTTCAAAAACTTTTCTTAGTAGTCTATTTGTCAAATAATGGCCTCCTTGACTACATTTTATGGATCCAATTATTCTATAACCAGCAGTATATAAATCTCCTATACAATCTAATATTTTATGATTTACAAATTCTTTTTCATTTCTTAATCCTTCTGGATTTAAAATTTCTTTATCATTAACAACAACAGCATTTTCCAAACTTCCACCTTTAGCTAGGCCACTTTTTTTAATCATTTCAATATCCTCAAACAGACAAAAAGTTCTTGAATTGTAAACATCAGATAAATCATCTTCATAAACCTTAAACTTATTACTTTGATTTCCAATGATAGGGTTTTTATATTTTAGTTCAAAGTCAATATCTAAACTTAAAGTTGATGGCTTAATTATTATAGAACGATCACCTTCTGAATAACTAATTTCTTTATTTATCTTAATTATTTTTATTGGAAACTCTGAAATTTCAATTCCAGCTGAGATAATTTTTTCGATAAATATTTTTGCAGATCCATCTAAAATAGGAACTTCCTCATTATCAATTTCAATTAAAGCATTATCTATACCTAATCCAAATAATGCACACATCAAATGCTCAATTGTTGAAACCTTAACTCCATATTCATTTTCAATTGTTGTATTTAGAGATGTATTTGTAACATTCATAAAACTTGGATAAACTAAATTATTACTTTTTAAGTCTACTCTTTTGAAAACTATGCCGTGATTAGGTAATGCTGGTTTGATGCAAACTTTTACATCAAGGCCACTATGTAGAGATATACCGCTAAAAGAAATATTATTTTTTACTGTTTTTTGGGTTAAATAAGACACATTGTTTTTTAGAATGAATGTTGAGCTACATAAAAACAACTATTGTTACAAGATAAAACAAAATTAACTGAATAATTGAAAAAATTTCTCAAAAAAACCCTGTTTTTTTATAATTTTTGAAGTTATGCGAACTTCGTTGGCATTCAAACCATTAGATAATTTATGCATCTTCATCGATACGTCTAATCTTTCGTCGTTTAAAAAATTCTCTATATATTTTTTATCAAAATAATTATTAACTTTGATTTGATATCTTTTTAAAATATTTTCTATTTCAAGTATAATTAAATTGGAAATTAAAATTATTTTGATTTCTAGACAAATTTTATTATTAACAATTTGATCATTTAAAGAAGAGTAACTTTCGCCGTCAATTATATATTTATTTATTATCAAGTGCATGAATTGATATTCATTATAATTTTCTTTAAATAATTCTTTAATATCTGTAAGCATACCCTGCAATAATGCACCTGTAACTTCTCCAGAATAATTTTTTTTTTTTATACTTATGTCAGAAGTAAGAATTAATTTATTTTCAATTACTACGTTTATATTGTTTACAAAATTTCCTGCTAATTTCTCAATTTTAAAAATATTGTTTTCTATAAACTCACTCAAAAGATTGAAATTTATTTTTTCTGTTTCGTATCCAAATTTAAATTCTTTGTAATATATATTTTTATAACTTTTAATATCTAGTAAAAATATTTCAAATTTGTCATAAGAAATAATTAAATTTGTCTCAAAATCTAATTCTTTATTCATGTAAAATTATTATTTGATTTTTTATTCTAGCATCTACAATTTTTTTATCTTCTAATTTAATATTTTTTAGAAAAATTGATAATTTATCTAAGGTTTCTTTTTCAATATTCTCAGGTAATTTAATTTCTAATTTATTGTTAAATTTTAAATCCCATCGATTAGATTTAAAATAATATAGAGAACTTATTTGTGAATAATCAATATTTGACTGATCAATAATTTTTTTTAATTCTAAAACCTCTTCTATTTTTGGATTTCCAAATATGTAAGGAAGTTGTGTTACTGAACTCTTGTTACTTGATAATTTGCCATTATTTCCAATTAAAAAAGACTTTCCATTTTTATTAATCGTGGCAATAAAATTTGTCTTTTTAATATTAATTTCAATTGAATGAGGGTATTTTTTTATAACATTGTACTTTTCAACTAATGAATTCGATTCAATTATATTTCCAATGTTTTTTTTATTTATAAAAAAAATATTTTTTAAATCTAATTTATTTAAATTATAAAGTATTTCATTTTGATCATTTTTTTCTAATCCAAAAATATTTATGTTATTTACTTTTTCTAATTTAAAATTATCTATTGAGCTATTATTTATTGAACCCACTAAAATTAATAAAAAAAAGTAAATTAATATTTTTTTACTTTTTCTTTGATGCATCTTTTAAAATCCATTCAATTAGTTTCAAAAAATTTATTCCCCTATAAGAAGCTATTTCAGGGACAAGAGATAATTTAGTCATACCTGGTTGAGTATTAATTTCTAATAAGTAAAATTTATCATTGTAATATTTAAAATCAGAACGTGTAACGCCAGAACAACCAATAATCTGGTGTGCTTTAAGCGCCATGTTCAATACTTGATTTAATTTTTTATTTGGTAAATCAACAGGTATTATGTGTTCAGTTTTTGCATTTTTATTATACTTTGCTTGATAATCATAGAAAGCTCTTTTGGGTTTTAATTCAATTGCTCCAAGTTTTTTATTACCCATAATTGCTACCTGAATTTCCCTTCCTCTAATAAATTCCTCAATCATAATTTTTTTGTAATCTTTTAATGATTTAACTTTTTGTGCTAGATTAGATTTGTTGCATATAAAAACATTAACACTTGAACCCTCATTTAAAGGTTTTATGACAACAGGAAATTTTAATTTTGACTGAATTTTTTTTATTAAGGTAGATGATTTATAACCATAATTATAAACAAAAAATTTTGGTGTATTAATTTTATTTTTTATAAAGATTTTTTTTGAAATTTCTTTATCCATAGCTAAAGATGAAGCAACAACACCAGAATGGGTATATGGAATTTTAAATTTCTCTAAAATACTTTGGATATATCCATCCTCTCCAAATTGACCATGCAATGCATTAAAAATTATATCAGGTTTAAATTTTTTGATATTTAAAGATAAAGATCTATCTGGTTCAGAAATCTGAATTTTATAACCATTTTTTTTCAGCTCTTTGGCAACCTGTTTACCTGTATCAAGACTTATTAATCTCTCCTTTGATATTCCACCTGAAAGTATTAGTATTTTTTTTTTCAATTTATTCTAAAATTTTAATTTCAGTTTCTAACTTTACACCTGTTTTCTCAAAAACATTTTTTGACACATATTCAATCAAACTCTTCATATCTTTAAATTTAGCATTACCTTTATTTACAAAAAAATTACAGTGTTTTTCTGAAATATATGCATCACCAAAAGAAATATCTAATGGAACAGACTCTTTTATTAGTTCCCAAACCTTTTTTTCAGATTTATCTAAAGGGTTTTTAAAAGTACTTCCGCTAGTTTTAATTCTTGTTGGTTGTGCTTTTTCTTTTTTTTCTTTTAAAAAATTCATTTCATTTTGGATTAATTCTTTTTCTTTCTTAAACCCTTTAAAGGAAGCGCTTAAAAAAATAAGGTCATCAGATAAACCGCTATCTCTGTATTTAAAATTTATATCTTTTGCAGGTATAGTTAATACCTGGCCAGATTTAGTAATTGCTTGAATCGAAATTAGAATATCTTTAAATTCTCTATTAAAACAGCCAGCATTCATTTTTATTCCACCCCCAACTGTACCTGGAATACAAGATAAAAATTCAAAACCACCCAAACTACTTTCTAATGCAAATTCTGATAATACTTTGTCAGTAACAATACTTCCTGCAATAATTATATCATCTGACAGAACTGATAAATTATTAAAATTATTTGCAAGCTTGATTACTACACCGTCAAATTTGTCATCAGTTATTAATGTGTTGGATCCTCCACCTAAGACAAAGATATTTTCTTTATTTTCTATAATTTTTAAAAATTTGATTAAGTCTTTTAAATTATCTGCTTTAAAATAAATTTTAGCTTTGCCACCAATATTAAACCAATTTTTTTTTTTTAAATCATAGTCTAGCTTAAGGTTTTGACCAAACTCTTCCGACAGTTCTTTCAAATTAGTTTTCATTATAAATATTTAGGTAATTCTCTCATCCAGCTTGAAATTGAACCAGCACCCATACCAATGACAATTTTTTTTCCATAAATATTACTTTTTACATATTTTGCTAATTGCAATTGATCCTCAATTATCAATAATTCAACCCTCGAATTTTTGATAATTTGTTTTGCAAAACTAAGATAACTAAATCCGAGTTTCATTTTTTCACCAGCATTATAAATTGGAAATAAAATTACTTTATCAGCATCTCTAAAAGCGAAACTAAATTCTTTTTTTAAATCTTTTACTCTTGATATTCTATGTGGTTGAAAAATACATATCTTCTCATAACCTTTATAAACTTTCATTACCCCATTAAGTACTTCTCTTATCTCAGTTGGGTGATGTGCATAGTCATCAAAAAAATCAACATTATTAAAAGAAAAAATCTTATTAAATCTTCTTTGAACACCTTTAAAATTTTTAAGTCCTTTTTTTATGTCAAATATTGATATTCCAACAGTCAAAGATACCGCAAGAGCAGCAACTGCATTTTTAATATTATGATTTCCAAGTAGAGGGATTGTTATATTTTTTAAATATCGATTTTTTTTATTTGGTAATTTTATTAATAAGTCAAATTTTGAAAATTCTTTAAATTGATTTATATTTTTTATAGAAAAGTTTGATTTAGAGTCTTCACCGTATGTATAGAAATTTTTCTTTTTAATATTTTTTATTAGATTTTTGTTATTCTTATCATCTAAACAGATAAATGATTTTCCAAAAGATGGAACCTTTTCAACAAAATCAATAAAATATTTATTTAATTTTTTCATCGAATTATAAAAATCCATGTGCTCTCTATCAATGTTGGTTATGATAGAGTAAGTTGGAGGAATAAATATAAAGCTACCGTCAGACTCGTCAGCTTCTAATATAGACCAATCACTTTTACCTAGTTTTGCTGTATTATTTATCGAATTTATAATTCCTCCATTAATAATAGTTGGGTCTATTTTTGTATTCTGAAAAATTGATGCAATTAAAGAAGTAGTTGTTGTTTTACCATGAGAGCCAACGACAACAATATTTTTAGAAAGAGACACAATGTTTGCTAGCATTTCTCCTCTTTTGTATATTGGTAGACCTTTTGATTTTGCCTCAATTAATTCTGGGTTATTTTTTTTAATTGCAGAAGAAGCAACCAGAATTGTAGCCTTATTTATATTCTGTTTTTTATGTCCAATATAAACTTTGATTTTTTCTTTTCTAATTCTATTAATATTTTTATTATTTGAAATATCACTTCCTTGAACTTTAAAACCTTTTCTCTTCATTATCATTGAAAGGCCACTCATCCCTATCCCACCTATACCAACAAAATGAATAACCTCTGATTTAGCTAATTCAATTTTCATTTAAAATTTCCAATAAATTTTGATTAACATTATTCCAAGTATTTTGATAATTTAATTTTTTTAAATTTTCTTTTTTTGCAACATAATCTTCATCTTTCTTTGATATTTTCAACAATAATTCTTCAAATTTATTTTTATCAAATTTTTTTTGATCAATTATCCAACAACAATTTTTATCATAATAATATTTAGCATTTTCGTATTGATGATTATCCTTGGAACTAGGAAGTGGCACAGCGATAAAAGGAATATTCATTAATGACATTTCAGCTAAGCTTGAAGCTCCTGACCTTGATATACATAAATCAGACTGTTTCATGAGTTCATTTAAATTTTGATCAAAACTAAAAACATTGCTTTCTATATTATTAATTTTATAAAAATTTTTTAAATAATTTATGTTTTTTTCACTAGTTTGATGGATTACATTAATTAAGCAAGATTTTGAGACACTCAAAATTGATTCATTAATAAGTGAATCAAAAATTTTAGCTCCTTGACTACCTCCAATAATCATAATGGTAAATAAATTTACATCTTTTTTAAATAAATCTGATTCATAATATTTTTTTCTTATAAAGGGTTTTGAAATTTTTTTCTGATTTGCAAATTTTTTTGGATAATTTTTTAAGTTGTTTGAATAACAAATTAATTTTTTAGAAAAATTTAAAAAAAATTTATTCGCTCTTCCTAAAACCATATTTGGTTCAATTAAAAAAATTTTAATATTTAGAATTTTTGCTGCTAAACATAAAGGTAACGACATGTACCCACCCGTTGAAATTAAGTAAGAAATTTTTTCATTTTTTAATATTTTTAGTGAATTAATTGTTAATATTAAGACTTTAAATAATTTAAAAGGAAAAAGTATTAAGCTATTAAACTGAGGTGTATCTATTAAAATAGATCTATAATCATTTTTTTCTAAATATTTTAATCCTCTAGAATCTGTCGAGATTATTGTTTCATATTTTTCTTTTAAATGGTCATGAATTGTAATTGCAGGAATGACATGTCCTCCAGAACCTCCAGTGGAAATTAATACTTTTTCTTTCACTTATTATATTTTTCTTTTTGTTAAGTTTAAAATTATACCTGTCAATATTGAGGTACTTACAATTGAAGAGCCTCCATAACTCAAAAAAGGTAATGTCATTCCAGTTGTTGGGAATAATCTTATATTAACTCCAATATGAATTGCTGCCTGCATAAGAATTAAACTTACTGATCCAATTAGAATAAGTTTATTTTGCTCCTCAGTTTCAAAACTGATTTTTTTAAAAACCATATAAATTAGGACTAAAAACAAAATTAAGATTAAAATTATGGCAATCACACCAAACTCTTCGGAAATTACCGAAATAATATAATCAGTATGCGCTTCTGGTACTCTATTTTTTAATGTTCCTTCTCCTATCCCTTTTCCAAAAAAACCTCCACTTGTTATTGACTCTATTGCTTTATCTGATTGAAAATTATGAGTACCTGTTTCTTTATCAAAAAATGAAAAAATTCTAGCTTTAATATAATTAAATTTTGGTATGTAAATAATCATATATGACAACAAAATTAATCCAATGGAAAAGATTGTGAGCAAAAAATATAAATTAATACCTGAACAAAATATCAAAACAGCCCATAAAAAAACTACCAATAATGTTTGGCCAATGTCTGGCTGAATTATCAGTAGCAAAGAAACTAAAGTCATTAAAATTGTTGATGCTAAATATTTGAATAAAATATTAGTTTCATTTTTACATAAAATAATTGCAAAAATTACAATCAAAAAAGGTTTCACTATTTCTATGGGTTGAAATCTTGGTAAAAAAATTAAATCGATCCATCTCCTTGACCCCTTAACTTCTATGCCAATTACAGGTACTAAAAACAAAGAGAGTAATGAAATAAAAAAGAGAATTATTGAAAATTTATACAATTTATCTTGATTTAAAGATGAAAAAATAAAAATTAAAATTACTCCGATAATTACATAAATTAAATGTTTAAAAAAAAAGAAATAATTGTTGGTATCTAATTTGTCTGAAGCTATGAGTGATGTTGACACTAAAGAGAAAAAAAGTCCAATTGTGAATAAAAAGCTAACTAAAAATAATATAGGTTTGTCTATATTTTTCCACCACTGGTAATAAAATTTATAAATTATGCTATTACTTTGCATATATTATTTTTTTAACTACTTTATTAAAGTAATCTCCTCTATCTTCAAAATTTTTAAAACTATCAAATGATGCACCGGCAGGACTAAAAAAAATTATATTTTTTTTAATTTCTTGATCTTTTATTTCTAAGAAAATTGCACTTAAGGTTTCGTTTAAGGTTTTATATTTTTTAACCTTTAATTTATTTCTCAAAACTTTATGAAACTTATTTCGATATGAACCAAAAATGAAAGCTTTTATATTTTTACATTTTATTTTAGATAATTTGAATTTATCATTTTTTTTTGGTATTCCTCCCAAAATCCAATAAACATCATTCAAATTATTTAATATATTTTCTGAAGAAGCAAAGCTTGTTGATTTAGAATCATTAATTATTGTTAAATTTTTTTTATCAAAAACAATTTGTTGTCTATAATCAAGTCCCTTAAAATTATTAATTGTTTGGATTAATTTGTTTTTAGAAAGTTTCAATTTAGGTGCAATTTCAAAAATAAATGAAAGATTTTCTCTATTGCCGTCAGAAGCAAAGTATTTATTAGTAATCTTATCAATTATGTTTTTCAAATTTGAGATATCAACTTTATAAATTTTTGACTTAAATTTATTTTTTTTAATTTTTTTTGAAATTAATAAATCATTTTTTTTAACGTACGCAAAATTTCCCTTAACTTGTGACTCAATTAATTTAAATTTTGCATTGACATAGTTTTTAAGGTTCTTGTGTCTCTCAATATGATCTGCTGAAATATTTAGAATTAAGCTATATTTTGATCTAAAAATCTTTGAATAATCTAGCTGATACGAAGAGGCTTCAATCACAAAAATTGTTTTTTTTGTTATTTTTTTCTCTGCAAGCGCTGGATTTCCTATATTTCCAATTAATCGAGCATCATTTTTTTGATCAACTAAAGCATCATGTAGTATTTTTGCTGTAGTTGATTTTCCGTTAGTGCCTGTGATTGTTATGCTCAGGTTATCATAAAAAGAGTACAAAACATCAAGATCTGTATAAATTTTTTGTGAATTTTTTTTCAAGAGCGTTGATAATTTACATTTCGAAATGTCTATTCCAGGACTAATAATAATTACATCAAAGCTTATTTTTGAAATTTCACTTAAACTAATTAATTTTTTGTTTATTTTTGAATTATCATCGAAAAGATAAACATCTGCTTTTTTTTTTAAAAATTTGTATGAAGATATTCCACTTTTTCCCAATCCGTATATTAATATTTTTTTTCTTAAAAAAATATTTTTTTTATTTTTCATTATCTTAATTTTAACGTAGCAAGTCCTATCATTGCTAAAATTATTGAGATAATCCAAAATCTAATAACTACAGTTGACTCAGGCCAACCTTTTTTCTCAAAGTGATGGTGTATGGGTGCCATTCTAAAAATTCTTTTTCCTGTAAGTTTAAATGAAATTACCTGAACCATTACTGAGACAGCTTCTAAAACGAAAAGACCTCCTGTTATTGCTAAAACAATCTCATGTTTTGTTATAATACCTACAGCTCCTAAAGAACCACCTAAAGATAAAGAGCCTGTGTCTCCCATAAAAATTTTAGCTGGAGGAGCGTTAAACCATAAGAATCCTAAGCAAGCTCCAATAATTGCACCACAAAAAATTGCAACTTCACCTGTTCCTTCAATATAAGGAATTTGCAAATAATTTGAAAAAACAATATTTCCAGTTACATAACTTATAAATGCAAAACAAGCTGCTACCAATATTACTGGTACTGTTGCTAAACCATCTAGACCATCTGTAAGATTTACAGCGTTAGAAGAACCTATTATTACAAATACAGCAAAAGGTATAAAAAACCATCCAAGATTAATTATTAAATTTTTAAAAAAAGGAAAATATAAATTATTTAAATCTTGATAATCATTCAAATAAACAAAAAGACCTATACCTAGTAATGCTAATATAATTTGTACAGTTATTTTAAACTTTGATGAAATACCAGAGGAATTACTTTGCTTAATTTTTTTATAATCATCAAATGCACCAAGTAATCCAAATGAAAGAGCAATATATAAACAAAATAAAATATTAATATTTGATAAATCTGCCCATAAAATAACTGAAATAACTAGGCCAAGTAAAATAATAATTCCACCCATTGTTGGTGTTCCAATTTTTTTAACTATGTGGTCTTCAGGTCCATCCTCTCTGATTGGATTAAAAATTTTTTGATTTGAAAAAAATTTTATAAAAGGTCCACCAATAAATAGAACTATCACTAATGATGTAAAAAAAGATAAACCTGTTCTAAAAGTTAAATATTTAAAGACGTTTAAAAAGCTAAAATTATCAACGAAATTTAATAGAAACTGGTATAGCATTTAGTTTAAACCTTTTATTTCATTAACTATCTTATTGAAACCTGTCGCAAGTGAGGCTTTAATCATTAAATAATCATTGTTTTTAATATCATTTCTAATCAAATCATCTATCTGGGAATTGTTACTTAATATTTTACCTTTTTTACTATTAGATATTTTTTTATATATCAAAGAAGCCATTTTTCCTTTTACAAAAACCTTATCAATTTTAGTTTGATTTATTAATGGAGCAATAGATTCATGAAGTTTTTTAGAATGACTACCAAGCTCCAACATATCTCCAAGCAATAAATATTTTTTAGACTTGGTTGACTTTATTTTATCAAAATTTTTAATAGCTGAACTTAATGATAATGGGTTTGAGTTATAACTTTGATCAATTAAATTTATTTTTTTATTATTTATCTTTATTAATGAATGATCCCCTCTTCCACCAGGAATTTTGAAATTTAAAAAAATATTTTTATTTAAATTAAATATATTTAAATTCACACTAATAACAGCTAATGCGGATAGAATATTATAAATATTGTTTTGATAGTCATCAGAGATTATAAAATGTTTAATTTCATTCATAAATCTAATTTTAATTTTAAAATTTTTTCCAAACGATTTAATATCTATTAACTTAATATCTGCTCTTTTGCTTTTGATACCAAATGAAATTAATTTTAGTTTTTTCTTTTTAGAAATTTGCCTATGAAGTTTAAAAAATTTATCATCTGCATTTAAGATAATAGAACCATTTAATTTAATATTATTTATAATCTCTGATTTTGCTAAGGCAATCTCTTTTATATTTTTAAAATTTTTTGCATGCGCATAATTTATATTTGTAATAACTCCAATATTTGGCTCAATTATTTTTGTTAGATAATCAATCTCACCTTTTTTGTCCATTCCTACTTCTAAAACTCCATATTGATCATTTTCTTTAATATTAAGAAGACTTAAAGGAACTCCAAATTTATTGTTATAAGATTTTGGTGATATACTTGTGATTGAAATTTTTCCCAACACACTTCCCAATAGTTCTTTGAGTGTAGTCTTCCCACAACTACCAGTGATAGCTATAATGTTAGTGCTTATATTTTTTCTGTATACTTTTGAAACATTTGTTAAAAATTTTAAGGTATTTTTAACTTTAATTTGCCGTTTAATATCAAGATTATTTTGAATTTTGTTTACAATTGCGAATGATGCTTTTTTCTTAAATGATTGTGAAACAAATTTATTTCCATCATTTACTTTTCCTTTGATAGCAAAAAATATATCGTTTTTGTTTACTTCTTTAGAATTAATACAAGCATTATTTATAGAAATAGACTTTGATAATTTTTGAGTTTTGGAAAGTTCTTTAATTATATTTAACTTTAATTGATCTGATAAATTTTTGTTTTTTTTATTAATTTCTTTTAGAATTTTTATTCTATCAGAAAACTTAATTTTCTTTTTACCAATTTCCTGTATGTTTTCGTGTCCTTTTCCCGCTACCAATAAAACATCTCCACTTTTCAAATTTTTAATTGCCTCCGATATTGCTTTTCCTCTATTAGAAATTTCTGTAATTTTCTTAGCATTGATACCCTTTTTAATATCTTTTCTTATTTTTATTGGGTTTTCGTAACGAGGGTTATCATCTGTTAGATAGATATTATCTGCATAAATACTTGCTATTTTACCCATTTTCATCCTTTTGTTTTGGTCTCTATTCCCACCACAACCGAATAAAAGATTCAACTTTTTATCAGGAAATTGCTCCCTAATATTTAAAAGACAAACTTTTAAAGCATCAGGAGTATGTGCATAATCAAGAATAACAATTGAATTATTTTTAATTGTTCCAATTTTTTCTAATCTACCTTCAACTGGTTTTAATTTTGGTAAGACTTTTAAAATATTTTCAAAATTTATATTACTTTTTTGTGCTGCAATCGCAGCCATCAAAATATTCTTGATTTGAATTTTACCTATTAAATTTAATTTAATTTCATTAATTGAATCTTTATGTTTTATTTTAATCAATTGATTTTCATTTTCATAACTATGAGATAGTATTTGAAAATTATTTTGTTTTTCATTTATTGCTGATAATTTTAATTTTTTCTTTAAAGAGATTTTTTTGATTGTTTTGTATTGAGGTATATTTTTATCTGTAATTATATTTCCTTTTTTTTCTATTAAATTCTCAAATAAATAAAGTTTCGCTTTTAAATAATTTTTTAAATTTTTATGATAGTCGAGATGATCTTGTGATAAATTTGTAAAAATTCCAGATTTAAAGTTTAATCCATCTAATCTATATTGTTTTAATCCATGACTGGAGGCTTCCATAATAACATTATCAACTTTATCTTTTTTTAATTTTTGTAAGATCTGACCTAAATTAATTGGATCAGTTGTTGTATTAAATAAATTTAAATTTATACTTTTTGATTTAACCCCTAGTGTTCCAATTGAAGCAACCTTTTTTTTATTTAATTGCATTATTTGAAGATAAAATTCAGCAACTGAAGATTTTCCATTGGTTCCTGTAACAGCTACTAAATTTTTTGGTATTTTGTTGTAAATTTTAAATGAGACTTCTGCTAATAATTTTCTTATATTTTTTGTTCTTATAAACAAAATTCCATTACGAAAATTTTTTATTTTTTGTTCTGTTACAATTATTTTAGAACCTTTTTCTATAGCTTTGCAAATGAATTTATTTCCATCTATACTATTTCCCTTAATTGCAAAAAAAATATTATTTTTTTTTAATGATCTAGTATTAAAAGAAATGCCTGAAAAAAATAATTTTTTATAATTTTTGTGAATACCATTAAAATACTTTCCAAGTAACATTGTTAGTAAACCTGTAAATATTTTGTGGCTAAAATAGGCCCAATTTTATCAATTACTTTGCCTGCTACCTCTACTGATGTCCACCCAGCTGTATTATAAAGTGTTCCCTTCCATCCACCTTTTCTATGCCTATACTTATAATAGTAATCTTTTGATTTTTTGGGTGTATCTAACATCACAACAAATACAAATTGTGGATTTGATGTTGGAAATACCGAACTAAAAGTATTTATTTTTGCCTCTGAATATTTTCCTCCTTCTGGTTGGTCGGCTGTTCCTGTTTTACCTCCAATTTCATAATTTTGAACATCTGCAAATCTAGCAGTACCCTCCTTTGTGTTAACAATTTTTCTTAAAGCGTTAACAACTTGTTCTGAAATTCCTTTATTAATAATTCTTTTGTTGTTATTTTTTTTGTTATCTTCCTTGAAAACCAATGTTGGTTTTACATCATAGCCACCATTGGCCAAAATTGCATATCCTTTTGCTAGTTGAAGAATGGTTGTTGCTACTCCATGACCAAAAGATGCCGTTGCTAATCTACATTTTCCAAAATCATAATCAATTTGTGGTGCCACCTCTTCAAAATCAAAATCAATTTGTCTCAACACTCCAATATCCTCTAAAAAAGATTTAAATTTTTCTGGACCAACTTTTTGAGCAATTCGTACAGATCCTATATTTCCAGACCTAACTAAAATTTGCTCAGCAGTTAAATCTGAAGGTATTTCATTATCATATTCTCCTATTCTATATCTGTCACATTTAATTGATTTTGGTAAATCTAAAAATTCTGTATCTGGTTTAATTAATTTTTCATTTAAAGCACTTGCATAAGTAAAAACCTTAAAAACTGAACCAAGCTCATATGTTCCTTTTGTTACTCTATTAATATAATTTACATCCGATATATTTTTTCTCTCATTTGGATTAAAATCAGGTAACGAAACTAAAGAGAGTATATTGCCATTATTAACATCCATTAAAATTGCTGCACTTCCTTTGCTTTTAAAAATTTCCTGATATTTTAATAATTCTTTTCTAATTAAAAATTGAATGTCTTTATCAACAGTTAATTTAATTGGGTCTCTGGATAATCTGAGATTTTCATTTAACGATTTTTCCAATCCAGAAATACCATTATTATCATTATCTATTTGTCCTAAAACATGACTAAAAAGATTTTTCTGTGGATACATTCTAAGCACTTTTTCTTCAGGGATAAGAGATTTATCTCCTAACTTCATAATTTGCTCATATTTTTCCTCTGAAATTTTTTTCTCTAAATAAAAAAACTTTTTGTTTTCTATTTTTTTTTCAATTTCATTAAAATCTTTATCTGGGAAAATAATTTTTAGACTTAACAGTAATTTTTCTTTACTAATTATGTCTGAAGTTTTAAGACCAACATCAACAGACTTAACTGTTTTTGCTAAATAATTTCCATTAATATCTAAAATATCTGCTCTATAAAGATCACTACTGGAAGGAAGTGTGTTGCTTGTATTTTCAATTTTTGCCTCTCGAGACCCTAAATGAATTAAATGTATCGTGTATATTGAAAAAATAACAAAAAAGGCAAAAAAAATAAAAGCAACTCGATTAAATTGAATATTTAATCCAGTACTACTTTTTTTATAAACAAAATCATTTTTGTGATCTTCAATTGTTAATCTTTCTTTAAAATTCCTCATTTTTCTTTAGTTATTTTATAATCCTCTAATTTATTTACATTTTCTGAAACATTATAAATTTTAATATCTTCTATTTTTTTTTGAATTAATTGATCTTCAAAATATAAAGATTGATATTCTAATAATTTTTCAGCAGAACTTAAATAATCATATTCCAACAGAATATTTTCTAAATCTGATTTTAAAAGTCTTACACTTTCTTTATAAGCGAATATTTTATCTTCGATTTTTTTTGTGGTATTTTTGATAATTGCTGTGGTTAAAACTAAAATTATAATTGTTAGTGCTAGTAATAATTTTTTCAAAGCTTATCTCCAAACTTTTCTATTTCTAAAAAATTTTTAAATTTTTCCTCTATATCTGTTTCAAAATTAAAGAAATCACTTTTCTTAATTGCATATCTTAGTTTTGCAGATCTCGAAGGAGGATTTTCTTTTATTTCAAGATCAGATGGAACAATTGGTTTTTTTTGACTTAAACTAAAAAGAGTTTCTTTTTGTTCTGTTTGAGGTGTGTATCTTGAAATACTTTTATTTTGAGAAAGACTTTTTAAAAAATATTTTACAATTTTATCTTCTAAAGAGTGAAACGTAACGACTGCTAAAACACCTCCCTTTTTTAGTACTTTTGTAGCATTTATCAGTCCATAAATTAATTCACTTATTTCTTTATTTACAAAAATTCTAAGAGCTTGAAAAACTTTAGTTGAATTATGAACTTTAAAATTTTTTCTTATTTTTGATTTATCAACAATTTTAATTAAACCCTGTGTATCAATTTTCTTATTTAATCTTTCTTTAATAATATTTTTAGAAATATATTTTGCATCTTTTTCATCTCCAAAATATTTAAAAATTTTCTCCAACTCTTTCGCATCAAGTTTATTTATGGCATCAGCAGCTGAATAGTTATTTAAACCCAATTGCATATTTAAATCTGTCATTGAGTTGAAAGATAACCCTTTTTTTGGATCTTTCATTTGTGTTAATGAATATCCAAGATCAAAAATAACACCTTTGATATTTTCATTTTTTATTTTTAAATTAGTTAATTGACTAAATTTCAAGTTTTTAAAAATAAATCTTTCTTCAAAGTTTTCTAAAATTGAATTTGCAACCTTTTGACTTTCTATATCTCTATCAAGTCCTATTACTTTTGTATTTTCAAACTCTAATATTTTTTTTGAATATCCACCTTGACCAAATGTACAGTCAATAAATGTGCCACCATGTTGAGGGGTGATAACGCTAATAATTTCTTTTAGCAGTACAGGATAATGTTTTTGTACATCCGGTACTATGGTGGCTTCCATTTATTTCTTTGAAGACCATTAATTTTTTTGTCTTCTTAGGAAAGCAGGAATTTCAAGATCGTCTTCATCTTCTTGATCCTCAGAATTCAACAAATCTGAAGGTGAAGAGTTTTCACTTTCTGAACTAAATAAATCTGGTGAATCTGAATCTACACCAAATTCCTTGAGATCATTTGATGGTTCTTCTTGAACATTTTCATCATGATTTTTTTCTTCAAATGTTTCTACTGCTTCTTGAGTAAAAGATTTTTCCATTTCATTTACGGTGCTGTCATCTACAATGTTTTCTGTAACTACACTATTTTCTGTAGCAAAATTTTCATTCATCAAGTTATTTTCAACACTTACTTGCTCTTGTTCATGAACTATATCATTCTCAACCTTAAGAGCGTTAGCACCATGAGTAATTGGGCTTGATGAGTTTGAAAAATTAAATGCTGGAGACCCCATATTCGAAAAATCAGAGTAACCAGGATTACGATTTTGTATTCTATGCACCATATTTACTACTGATTTAGATTCAGGTTGTTGTCCATCTAATGAAGTTGCAACAATTGAAACTCTCATTTTTCCGTCTAAGTCAGCATCAGTTATTGCTCCTATAATTAACTCAGCTTCTGGATCAACCTCTGCCCTTACTTTGTTAACTGCTTCATCAACTTCAAAAAGTTTTAAATCTTTACCACCAGTGATATTTACTAGTAACCCTTTAGCACCCTTTAAAGTATAATCGTCAATTAATGGATTGCTGATTGCCATCTCCGCAGCTTTAAGTGCTCTACCTTCACCTTCAGCTTCTCCAGTGCCCATCATTGCTTTACCCATTGAGGCCATTACAGTTTCAACATCTGCAAAATCAAGATTAATTAATCCAGGTCTTACCATTAAATCTGTAATACTCTGAACTCCATGCATCAAAACATTATTTGACAGATTAAAAGACTCTTCAAAAGTTGTTTGTTCATTTGCAATTTTAAATAAGTTTTGGTTTGGAATTACAATTATAGTATCCACATGCTTTCTTAATTCTTCCAATCCTTGTTGTGCTCTTCTCATTCTAGAGGGGCCTTCATATAAAAATGGAAGAGTCACAACACCTACAGTTAAAATATTTAATTCTTTAGCAGCTCTAGCGATGACATGAGCAGCACCAGTGCCCGTTCCACCACCCATACCAGCCGCAATAAAAACCATATTTGCACCTTGAAGTGTATTTACAATTTCATTTAAAGATTCGTCAGCAGCCGCTTGTCCAATATCCAATTTTGCACCTGCACCTAAACCTTTTGTTAAATTTAAACCAATTTGAATTCTAGTTTTTGCTTTACTTAACTTTAAATCTTGAGCATCTGTATTTACAGCAATAAACTCTACTCCTTGAAGTTTATTATCAATCATTTCATTTATTGCGTTTCCTCCAGCTCCACCTACTCCTAAAACTAAAAGTCGTGGCTGCAGTTCTTTAATCTCTGGTGCTTTAAAGTTAATTGTCATCTTATTTCCCCTCGTTGTTGTTTAAATGTTTTTCCCATTTAAGACTTGCTCGATTTAAATTTGCTTTTTTTCTTGCTGATGTCTTAAATTTTTCAAATGCTGTTGGTTCCCATATTTGAAAGGTTTGACCTTGACCAACAAACAACATGCTATTTTTTATTTTTGCATGTTTTAATAATTTTGATGAAAGAGAAATTCTACCTTCACTATCAAACTGTAAATTAGTACTTTCTGCCAATATTGATGTTGCAAAATAATCTCTTTTTTCCTCAAAAGGATTTAAAGAGTCTATCGCTAATGAAATTTTTTCAATTCTGTCTTGAGAGCATGCTTCTATCGAGGAATTATTAAAAGATGGATAACAAATTACTCCATTATAACCTAAATTGGACAGATGAGATCTAAAACTAGCAGGCACAGACACCCTCCCTTTTTTGTCCAATTTGTTCTCGTAAGTAGATAAAAACATATATTTTTAATTTTATAAATTCCATAAATGGGAATATATGGGAATATATGGGTATTTAAAATGATAGTCAAATGTTGATTCTGTGCTTAATTAAAGTCATTTTATAGGGAAAAATTAAATATTATGAATGGGGATGGATGTGTTCTTAATTTATTAGTCTGCTTAAATAATGAAGATGCTTTTTATTATTCTATTTAATTTATTCTAATACTTAGAACAATAATCTTATTGATTTTTGTTTCTTTTGTTTATTAAACTTTTGAGTGCCAGATAAACTATAAGCCGGGTTCTGTCATTTAAACTTATCATTTATCTAGGCTTAAGATCACTCTTAAACTCAAGCAACTAACCCTGATGACTAGCCAAGGACGGCTTTTAGCTTTGCAACAATGTCATCTCTACTTAGTCTTGCTCCCAGTGGGGTTTTCCAGCGTTCATTGTTACCAATAGAACCGGTGTGCTCTTACCACACCTTTTCACCCTTGCCATGTTATGGCGGTTTATTTTCTGTGGCACTGTCCCTAGGGTCTCCCCCGCCAGGTATTACCTGGCACTGTGTCCTTGTAGAGCCCGGACTTTCCTCTTTAAAATAAATTAAAGCGACAAGTCATTTATCTGGCAGAGTTAACTTATTATCAAACTTAAAAATTACAAGACAATTTAATTAAGCTTTTTTATTAGGTTTTTACTTATTAACAAACATTCTTTATCAATTTTCCCGTCTATCAATTCTTGTCTAAATCTCCTTTGAAATGCAAAAGTGATATTTTTGATGTATTTATTTTTATTTATTTTCGAGTTCTTAGGATATCCAATTTTATAAAGATTATTTATAAATTTTATTTTTAATATGTTGCTTATTTTTAATTTTCTATAAAATTTAATTTCGTTTGATTTTAACTCATGCCAGATACCTATCTTATTTTTTGACAAAAATTCCCACGGAAATTTTTCACCTGGATCTTTTTTTCTATCTGGTGCAATATCCGAATGACCTAATATTGATTTTGGATTAATTTTATATTTTTTAATAATATATTTTGTTAATTTAATTACAGAATAAACCTGTTCTTTTGAAAATTTTTTATACTTAAACTGATGACCAGGATTACTTATTTCAATTCCAATAGAATTTTTATTTAAAGATTTAAACTTTTTCCAACTAGAAACTCCTGCATGCCAAGCAGTATATGAGTCAGGTACCATTCTTAAAATTTCACCGTTATTTTTTATAAAGTAATGACAACTTACTTTGGACTTAATATCTAATAATTTATCAATAGCTTTTTTCTCATTTTTCATTCCTGTATAATGAAAAATAATGAAATTAATTTTATCTAAACTCCTTTTTTTTGAATCAAAATTAGGTGAATAATTTGGATTAATTTTCATGCTCAATTTGGGGTCTATTTTCACCAATTATTAAACACTTTATCGACATTTTTCTAATTTAAAAAATTCCTTTATTATAAGAATTTATATAATATAAGGTGACCAATGCTTAAGAAAATATTAATAATCTCTGTTCTAATCTTCCTACAAGGATTTAATGCCTATGCTGGATCAGATGGAGAAAACACTTTAAACAAAAAGAAAACTGAGCAAATAACAAAAACTAGAGACTGCTTTGAAAAGTTAAATAGAGCAACTTTTTCATTTAACCAAGGTCTTGATAAAGCATTATTAAAACCTATTGCAGAAGGATATAGAAAACTACCAGAAGGAGTGCAAACAGGCACAAGCAATGCAGTAAGAAATTTATCTAACTTAATAACAATCCCAAATAATGTTTTACAAGGTGATGTTAAAACTGCATTCGTTAATACGGGAAGATTATTAGTTAATAGCACTGTTGGGATTTTAGGATTTGTTGATGTTGCTAATAAAATGGGATTTCCAAAATACGTAAGAGAAGATTACGGTCAGACATTAGGTAAATGGGGATTTGGGCCAGGTTGCTACCTTGTGCTTCCAGTGCTAGGGCCATCTACCGTTAGGGACACTACAGGATCATTTGTTAATATAGTGGGTGGGGACCCTTGGTATAATGCTTCTACTCATGGGAACAATGAATTTTTGAGTGAAGGAGTTTATTTGGCATCTAAAGGTGTAAGTGGTATCGAATTTAGAGCAAATAACATAGAGTCACTTGAAAACCTTGAAAAAAATTCAATAGATTTTTATGCTTCTATCAGAAGTTTATATTTACAAGATAGAGAAAATAAAATTAAAAACCTTCAAAGAGGAAACTTAGAAATAATTTTTGAAGATGATAATGGCTGGGAAGAAATCGAAAACAAATAATTAATTATTCCAATAAAATGAAAAAATTACTTATATTGTTAATCTTATTTAATCTTAATTTAACAAACTGTTTCTCGATAGAAGCAGATGTTTTTGTTCAGTCTACTGTCAATAGAGCTGCTGAAACTTTAAGTAGCGGTCTAACAAAAGAAGAAAGGATGGATAAATTAAAATCGATAGCTTTAGATACAGTTGATATAAGAGGTATAGGTTTCTATTCACTTGGAACACATAGGAAAAGTGCATCTGACGAACAAAAAAATGAATATGAAAAAGTATTCACTGAATATTTTTTACAAAGCTTCTCAAGTAGATTGGCAGAATATTCAAATCCAATTATAAACGTTGATTCAAAAAAAAAAATAAATGAAAACTACACTATAGTCTCAAGTACTCTTGTGGCGACCGATAAGAGACCAGCAGTCAAAATAGATTGGAGAATCTATACAAAAAATAAGGAACAACCACTTATTAGAGATCTTATTATTGAAGGATTAAGTTTAGCAAGAACTCAGAAAGAGGAATTTAATTCAATTATTCTTAGTGCTGATGGTAATATCGATGCATTGATTTCAAAATTAAGAGATTTTTCAAATAGCTAATTAATTTTGAAAATTTCAACTAAATTAATACTTTTAATTTCAGCTTTAACTTCTTCCGTTTTTTTTATTTATTCATCGTACAAAGGAATAATTTTATACTTCGTTAATGACGCATTGGAAGATACTTTTGTAGGTGGAAGTGCATCTGATATTTCAATTTTTTTGTGGTTTACAATTTCTGGAATTTTAATGCTTATAACTTTAATGTTTTTATTTTTTTTAAAAATTAAAGATTTAAAAAGTCAAAAAATTATTGTTATTAGTTTAACAATTTTTTGGATCACAATTTCAATATTTTTAACGCTTATAAATTTCTCAAATTTTTGGATTTCGTTAATTACTTTAACTGTAGGTATTCTTTCATTTTTAGCAGTTAAGAATCTTAAAAAAACAATAATTGCTGAATTAAATAAAAAAGGGTTAACTGATAAAGAAATATACCTTTTGCAGAAACTAGCAGGTATATCAAAAGATTAAGTGTGGTGGGCCCGCCAGGACTCGAACCTGGGACCAATACATTATGAGTGTACTGCTCTAACCAACTGAGCTACAGGCCCAAAACAATAGTTAGATATATCATTTTTATTAACTTATCAAATAGAGATAAATCAAAAATGGTGGGCCGTGTTGGTTACGCTCCAACTACCCCTGCAATGTCAATGCAGTACTCTACTATTGAGCTAACGGCCCAATCTAGCTTTCTAAGAAACTTTTTAGTTGTTTAGATCTACTTGGGTGCTTTAATTTTCTAAGAGCCTTGGCTTCTATCTGTCTAATTCTTTCTCTTGTTACAGAAAACTGCAAACCTACTTCCTCTAAAGTGTGATCGGTATTCATCCCTACACCAAATCTCATTCTTAATACTCTTTCCTCTCTTGGAGTTAAGGTAGATAAAATTTTTGTAGTTGCCTCTCCAAGGTTAGATTTAATAGCTTGCTCTAATGGAGCTAAAGCTTTTGTGTCTTCAATGAAATCTCCTAAGCTACTATCTTCCTCATCACCAACTGGTTTCTCTAGAGAAACAGGTTCTTTTGAAATTTTTAGAACTTTTCTAACTTTATCCAAAGGCATTCTTAATTTTTGTGCCAATTCTTCAGGTGTTGCCTCTCTACCAAATTCACTTAAGATTAATCTTTGAGTTCGCACTATTTTATTAATTGTCTCTATCATATGAACAGGTATACGAATTGTTCTTGCTTGGTCTGCAATTGATCTAGTTATTGCCTGTCTAATCCACCAAGTTGCATATGTAGAAAATTTATATCCTCTTCTATATTCAAATTTATCAACTGCTTTCATTAATCCAATATTACCCTCTTGAATTAAATCTAAAAATTGCAATCCTCTATTTGTATATTTTTTTGCTATTGAAATTACCAATCTTAGGTTTGCTTCAACCATCTCTTTTTTAGCTATTCTAGACTCTTTTTCACCTTTTTGAATTCTGCTAACTAATTTTTTAAAATCAGTTACAGAAATTCCAAGTTTGTAGCTAATTTCAATAAGTCTTTCTCTTATATTTTTAAATTCTTCCTTATTTTTTGCAAAGAATTGCTTCCATACTAAATTTGTATCTAAAAATTTTTTAAGATTTGGATTTATTTCATTACCTACATAAAATTTTATAAATTCATTTCTTGGTATTTTTTGATCCATCGCAAGTCTCAATAAATTACCTTCTAAAGAAATTATTTTTTTATTCTCAACATAATGTTTTTGAACAAGTTCTTCTAAAACAGAAGGAGATAGTTGAAGTGATTTAATATTTTCTAAAATATCATTTACAATTTTTTCATATCCTTTTTCCTTCGCAGGTGTAAAATTTTGAGAATTTAATACACAATCTAATTTTTCTTTTTGATATTTAATAAGCTTTGTATATTCTTTAGTTAAAGTGTTTACTGTTTTTAATACTTTTGGTTTAATTTCTGTCTCCATTGCAGCAAGAGTTGGATTGAAGTCATCATCTTCATCTGAAGAGCCTTCATCTTTATCTGTCTCTCCTGCATTTTTTTGTTTAGCACTTGGTCCAGTTGATTCATCTTCCATATAGTTTGTATCTATATCTATAATTTCTCTAACTAAAATTTCATCTTTTTGAAGTTTTTCATTCCACTCAAAAAATTGTTGTGCTGTTATAGGACTTTGTGATAATGCAATTAACATCACATCCTTTCCAGCCTCTATTCTTTTTGCAATAGCAATTTCTCCTTCTCTTGAAAGTAATTCAACACCTCCCATTTCTCTAAGATACATTCTGATAGGATCATCGCTTTTCTCAATTGTTTTTCCTTCTTCTTTATTTGAATTTTCTTTTTTTCTAAGAACTTTAAAATCTGATTTTTTTTCAACTAATGAAATATTTTCATCTAAGATATGAATAAAAGCTTGAGCAAGATTTTCATCTGATAAATTTCTTTTACCTAACGATTTACTTAATTCTTCATAAGTTATGAAACCTCTATGAGTTCCACGACCCATTAATCTAGCAAATGATTTTGTAATAATTCTTTCCACAGCGATAAAGTTGAAAGTCTTATATAATGTCAAATCTGTAAAAATCCATTACAAATTTGTCCAGATTAATTGAGATTCTGCTTTTTTTTGAGCTCTTTTAGCTCATTAAATGTGCTCTCACTCATATCGACTGAGAACTTCGATTCTAACTCTTGGATTCTAAACTCAAGATCATAATTCATCAAATCTCGTGAGATATCTTCAAGTAATTCAATGATTTTCTGTTCATCTTCAGAATTATTTTTTAAAATATATTTTATAGGTGCAAATTTATTTATTTTTTCGATTATCTGACTATCCAAGTTTAAGTCCTGAAGAGCTATTTGATTTTCAGATTTTAAAACTTCAATTATTTGATAAAAGATTTTTTTATTAACTTCAGTAAATAATTTAATATTTTCTATTAAATGAATATTAGATTGCATTAAATTTAAATTATTAATTATCAAATAAATTAAGGAATATTCTTTAAGCTCAACTCCAGATAAAGATTGGCTTTCATTGTAATACCTCTTGGTAGCATCTAAAGATTTGGTTGGTTTTTTATAAGATTTTTTATTTTTTTGATTTGAATGAGGCGTTAATTCTGCAATTTTCTCTAAAAAATATTCTAATACATATTTTTTTATATAATCATCCTTAATAGTGTTTGCTACCTCTCTTAATCTTTTTTCAAAAATAGCCATGGAAGAAGGATTATTTTCAGTTTGTTTTTTATAGTGACTAAAAATAAATTGATGAATTGATAATTTAGATTGTTTTGTAAATTCTATGAAATTAGCTTTACCATTTTTATTTACATAACTGTCAGGGTCTTCTTTATTTGGTAAAAATAAGAATGAAATTTGTTTTTCCGGTTTTAATTCTTTAATTGAATTTTCTGCAGCTCTTAATGCTGCTTTATAGCCACTTTCATCACCATCAAAGCATATAATTATATCATCAAAAAATTGGTTAAGAATTTGAATTTGTTTATCAGTTAGTGAGGTACCAAGATTTGCAACAGCATTATTAATTCCATTTTTACTTAACCCAACAACATCCATATAACCTTCTACCAAATAAATATGATCTACTTTGTTTGATAATTTTCTTGCTAAATCAAGATTGTATAAGTTTGATCCTTTTTTAAAAAATAAAGTTTCAGGTGAGTTAATATATTTTGCAAGATAATCTAGGTTTTCTATTATTCTGCCACCTAAAGCAATTGGTTGACCAGTTATATTATTAATTGGAAAAATTAATCTTCCTCTAAATCTTTCAACATAAATTTTCTTTTTTTCATCTAGATAAAACAATCCAGTTTCAATTAAGGTTTGTTCACTATATTTATTTTTTAACTGTTCAAAAATATTTGGATTTTTTTTAACATATCCAATTTTAAATCTTTTTACGTCCTCTTTACTTAAAGATCGATTTTTTAAATACTCCCTAGCATTAGTATGTTGTTCATTTTTTATTAACTCATCATGGTAAAAATCAACATACTCATTATAAGTTGATTTATATTCATTCCATTTTTTTTCTCTTTCTTCATCTTTCTTTGAAAATAAATATGGTTGCATACCTGCTAATTGAGCTAAATGTTTAACTGCTTCGCCAAATTTTAAATTTTGGGTTTTCATTACAAAATCAAAAATATTTCCATGTTCAGAAGTAGCAAAACAATGATAAAATTCTTTTTCATCATTAACTGTAAATGAAGGTGTTTTTTCGTTTTTAAATGGAGACAATCCCACAAATTCTTTACCTCTTTTTTTTAATGAGACTGTTTTTGAAACAACAGTTGATACTTTCAACCGTGTCTTAATTTCATCTAAATACTCTTTGGGGTATTTCATTAACTATTCAATAATTCCTTAATTATTGATCCAGCTTTAGAAAAATCAATTTCATCAGAATGAGATTTCTTTAACTCACCCATTATTTTACCCATATCTTTAATCGAACTAGCACCCAATTTTGAGATTAATTCAGCGCAAAGTTTTTTTGTATCTTCTTCGCTCATTTGTTTAGGCAGAAAACTGGTTAAAATATCATATTCATTTTGTTCAACTTCTAATAAGTCAGATCTGTTATTTTTTTTATAAATCTCAATAGATTCGGCTCTTTGTTTAATCATTTTTTTAAGAAGCTTTTTTATATCCTCATCATCTGTATCTTTTTTGTTGGGCCCAGAACGATTTGCAATGTCTAAATCTTTAATAGAAGATAAAATTAACCTGTAGGTTGATATTTTATTTTTATCTTTCGATTTTAGAGCATTTTTATATTCGTTTTCGATAGTGTTCTTTAAAGACATAATTTTTTTAATCTACTTCAAAGAAAAAATTCTTCAAAAGAAAAATTGTTTTTTTACAATTTTATAATACATCTCTGTTGCGATAATAAAGCAATTATTGTATTAACCTTTAACTCATGAGTTGTAATTGATCAAAAATTCAAAAAAAATAAACTCAAAAAATAATCATCAAAATAATACAGGCTTTTTAGTTCTAGAAAACAAGAAGGTGTTTAAAGGAATTGGTATTGGCTACGAGGGAGAGGCAACTGGAGAAGTATGCTTCAATACCTCTTTGACTGGTTACCAAGAAATAATCTCAGACCCTTCATATGCAGGGCAAATTATTAATTTTACCTTTCCACATATTGGAAACGTTGGAACTAATAAAGAAGATATAGAGTCAGATAAGATATGGACCAAAGGAGTAATTTTTAATTCAGAAATAACAGATCCATCAAATTATAGAGCTTTTTTACATCTAGATGCATGGCTTAAGAAAAACAAAATTGTTGGTCTCACTGGTCTAGATACTAGAAGTTTAACTAATTTTATTAGGGATAAAGGAGCACCAAAAGGAACAATTGCTTTCTCAAAAAAACAAAAATTCAATATAAGTAAACTAATAAATACTACTTTAAATTGGAGTGGGTTAAAAAATCTAGATCTTGCTAAAGAAGTATCAACTCCAAAAAATTATACATGGAAGGGTTTTAAAACTTGGAAAAAGAAAGATGGATTTGTAAAAAATAAAAGAAATCAATTTCATGTTGTTGCAATAGATTATGGAATTAAAAAAAATATTTTAAGATATTTTTCTGATTTTAATTGCAAAGTGACAGTAGTGTCATGTGTAACTTCTGCTGAAAATATAATTAAACTTAAGCCTAATGGAATATTTCTATCAAATGGTCCTGGAGATCCAGCTGCTACAGGGAAGTATGCGATAAATATAATTAAAAACCTTATTAAAAAAAATATTCCAATATTTGGTATTTGTTTAGGTCACCAGATTCTCGCTTTAGCACTTGGTGGTAAAACAAAAAAAATGAAGTTAGGTCATAGAGGTGCAAATCATCCTGTAAAAAATTTAATTCATGACAATGTAGAGATCACTAGTCAAAACCATGGCTTTGAAGTTGTTAAAGAAACTTTACCAAAAAAAATTCAAGTCACTCATAAATCATTATTTGATAATAGTGTTGAAGGAATTAAGTTAAAAAATAAACCTGTATTTTCAGTTCAATATCACCCTGAATCTAATCCAGGACCTCAGGACAGTGTTTATTTATTTCAAGAATTTATTAACAATATGAAAAAAAATGCCAAAAAGAAAAGATCTTAAAAAAATATTAGTAGTAGGTGCTGGTCCAATTATTATTGGCCAAGCATGTGAGTTTGATTATTCAGGAACTCAAGCTTGTAAAGCTTTAAAAGATGAAGGCTATAAAGTTGTTTTAATTAATTCTAACCCTGCAACAATCATGACCGATCCTGATGTTGCAGATAAAACTTATATAGAACCTATCACATTAGATGTTCTAGAAAAAATTCTTATAAAAGAAAAACCAGATGCAATTCTTCCAACAATGGGAGGCCAAACTGCTCTTAATCTTGCAATGGAAGCAGAGAAAAAAGGGATATTAAAAAAATATAAAATAGAACTTATTGGTGCAAATTCTAAAGCAATTTCTAATGCTGAAGATCGAAAGAAATTTAGAAAAAATATGATTGATATTGGTTTGGATTTACCAAAATCTGAAATTGTTAATAATATCAATCAAGCTTCTAAAGTACTTAATAAAATTGGTTTACCTGCAATCATTAGACCTGCATTTACCCTAGGTGGTCTAGGTGGTGGAATAGCAAAAAATAAAAAAGAATATCTTAAAATTATAAAAAATGGATTACACGAGTCACCAGTTAGCCAGGTTCTTGTAGAGGAGTGTTTAGAGGGTTGGAAAGAATTTGAGATGGAAGTTGTAAGAGATAAAAAAGATAACTGTATCATCATTTGCTCAATAGAAAATATTGATCCAATGGGAATTCACACAGGAGATTCTGTAACTGTTGCTCCAGCTTTAACTCTTACTGATAAAGAATATCAAGTTATGAGAAATGCCTCTATTGCGTGTTTGAGAAAAATTGGAGTTGAGACAGGTGGATCTAATGTTCAATTTGCAATCAATCCAAAAAATGGACGAATGGTTGTTATTGAAATGAATCCTAGAGTATCTAGATCATCAGCACTTGCATCTAAAGCAACCGGGTTTCCAATTGCAAAAGTAGCGGCTAAGCTCGCAGTTGGTTATACTTTAGACGAACTTAAAAATGAGATCACAAAAGTAACACCTGCTTCTTTTGAACCAAGTATTGATTATGTAGTAACTAAAATACCAAGGTTTACTTTTGAAAAATTTTCTACATCGCCAGCAACTTTAGGCACTTCAATGAAATCTGTTGGAGAGGCAATGGCTATTGGGAGAAACTTCAAGGAGTCTGTGCAAAAAGCATTGGTCTCTTTAGAAACTGGTTTTTCTGGTTTTGACCAAATATTCAATTTAAATAAAAAACAAATCGAAAAAAAACTTAAAGAGCATATTCCAAATAAAATGCTTCTTGTTGCCGAGGCTTTTAGAAAAAAAATTAGCTTAAAAAAAATATATAGTTTATCTAAAATTGATCCTTGGTTCTTAGGACAAATTAAAGAGATTGTTGATAACGAGCTAGTTATTAAAAAAAAAGGTCTTCCAAAAAATTATAATGAATTTAATAGAATTAAATCTATTGGTTTTTCAGACAAAAAATTAGCTGAGCTTACTAATTCCTCAGAAGATATGGTAAGAAGAAAACGAACAGCTCTAAAAGTGCTACCTGTATACAAAAAAGTTGATACCTGTGCTGCTGAATTTAAATCATTTACGCCTTACATGTATTCGACTTATCAAAGAAATTTTTCAATAAGCACTGAGTGTGAAGCAGGTCCTTCAAATAGAGAGAAAATAATAATTCTAGGTGGTGGACCTAACAGAATAGGCCAAGGGATTGAGTTTGATTATTGCTGTTGTCAGGCAAGTTTTTCTTTAAAAGACGCAGGTTTTGAAACCATCATGGTTAATTGTAACCCTGAAACTGTATCTACTGATTATGATACGAGTGACCGGTTATATTTTGAACCTTTGAAAGAAGAGTATGTATTTAACATTATTAAAAAAGAGCAAGAAAAAGGAAATCTAATAGGAGTTATTGCTCAGTTTGGAGGACAAACTCCAATTAAGCTTGCTAAATTTTTAAATGATAACAAACTTCCAATTTTAGGAACACAATATAAATCAATAGATTTAGCAGAGGATAGAGATCAATTTAGAAATTTATTAATTAAATTAAATTTAAAACAAGCTGATAGTGGAATTGCAAAAACATTCAAAGAAGCAATCAAAATATCAGAGAAAATTGGCTTACCACTAGTTGTTAGGCCTTCATATGTTCTGGGTGGTAGAGCAATGGAAATTGTTCATGAAAAAAGTCAATTGAAAAACTTTGTTGAGGAAGCATTTAAAGCTGCTGAAGAAAATCCAATTTTAATTGATAAATTTCTAGATCATGCAATGGAAGTTGATGTTGATGCTATTTCTGATGGTAAAGATGTTTATGTAGCAGGTATCATGCAACATATTGAAGAGGCAGGAATTCATTCAGGGGACTCAGCATGTAGTTTGCCACCGGTATCTATTAAACCATATCTAATTAAAGAAATTGAAAACCAAACAAAGAAACTAGCTCTAGCTTTAAAAGTAAAAGGTTTTATGAATATTCAATATGCAATCAAAAAAGATGAAATTTATATCATTGAAGTTAATCCTCGTGCCAGTAGAACCGTGCCTTTTGTATCTAAAGCAAAAGGTATTCCGCTTGCAAAGATTGCATCAAGAATAATGGCTGGTGAAAAGCTTTCTAAATTTAATCTAAAAGATAAATCAAAAGGAATGTACGCAGTAAAAGAGGCTGTATTTCCTTTTAATAAATTTCCAAATAGCGATTTACTCTTAGGACCTGAAATGAAGTCTACAGGTGAAGTAATGGGGTTTGACAAAGATTTTGGAATGGCTTTTGCTAAAAGTCAGATTGCTGCAGCTAATTCACTTCCAAAAGAAGGTCTTGCATTTATATCTTTAAAAGATTCGCATAAAGATGAAGGTATTGATCTTGCAAGAGAGCTAACAAAGCTTAAATTCAAATTATGCGCAACTAAAGGTACTGCTGAATACATACAAAAACATAGAATGAAATGTAGAATTATTAATAAAGTAAGTAGTGGTAGTCCTCACATTGTAGATGTTTTAGACTCAAATAAAATTGCCCTTGTAATAAATACAGGTGGTGGAAACAGTGAGCACAGATTAAATGATGCTATTGCATTAAGAAGAGCAACTCTTAAAAATAAAGTTCCATATTGTACAAACATGTCCACTGCTTTAGCATGTTTAGAAGCAATTAAATCTTTAAAAACTAAAAAGCTAGAAGTTCAAGCTATTCAATAAATATCTATAGAAAAATTATATATTAAGCTTAGATAATAATATAAATTTTATTTTAAATGCAACCCAATTTGGGTAAAAGATCACCTCATGCATTTACATAATTATAAAATAATCGAAGATTTAGTCGCTTCAATATATACAAAAGATATATCAGACTTTGGTGACAGATCTTATTACCCTCAAATATTAAAATTAGTAAGCAGAATTAATTTAAAAAATTTCACAAATGAAAATCTAATTTGTGAAAATGAGGTTTTTTGCTCTACTTCAAATGGAGCAAGTATTAATTTAATTTCAAGAAGTCTTGGTCTTCCAAGAGAAACTGTTAGAAGAAAAGTTTCAGAATTAATCAAGTTAAATTGGTTAATTAGAGACAATTCAAAAATTTATGTTTCTCAAGAATGGAGAAAAAAAAATTTAGAAAATAATGAAATAATTCTCAAAGAATTAATTGAGCTTTCTACAAAAATTTAAATTATGAACAATATTCAACATATAATTTTAAAAAATAAAAAAATAAATGATGTGGTGGTACCTAAAGCTTATTTAGAGAATAATGAATATAACGCTAAATTAAGCTATGAAGAAATGATGAATAAGATTAATGGGAAAGAGAAGAAAAAGAAAAAACTAATCTATTTTGTATCCACTGTTTCTGCAATCGCATTAATTGCTGCAAGCTACTCTTAGGCTTAATTATTTAAATTAAATTCAATATTTATCATCAGCAATAACATTTAAGTTTAATGATTTTGTTGACTACGTGTTTACTCTGATTATATTCAAATTATGAGTTATCCAGAAAAAACTGAAAATGATGTTCTGATAATAACAGTCAGTGGTGAAATAGATCTAGAAAATTCTGGAAATTTAAGACAACAAGTACACGGAGCTTTAGATGACAATAAAGCTGTATCAGTTGATATGAGTGCTGTAAATTATATTGATAGTTCAGGAATTGCAGTATTGATTGAAAGTAAACAAAGAGCTGGGGAAGGAAGTAAAGAATTTAAAATAGTTAAACCTAGCGAAGCTGTAGTTTCAGTTTTAAAACTTGCAAAACTAACAAGTTTTTTTGACATCGAGAATTAATATTAAATATTTTAAATTTAAACCCTCTTCTATTAATCGTAATCTGCGTCAGTATCAATAGCGTCTGCACCTGTATGCCATGCACCATGATCTGATAAGTTCCAACCACAGTCTGCTTGACCATCTGCAGCACTACTTGAAAAATATTTTCCGCCAATTGATTTATGCGAATAATCTCCCGTGTCTCTATGAATGATCACTCTAAATCTAGCTTTTTCCATCGGGCATCCACCACCTGAACCATAACCACCAGTCGATTTATAACAAAACATCTGTATCATTCCTCTTTTGTGGTTTGACCAAGACTCATTATCAATTGTTATGCTAGTCTTATTAGGTTTCCATGGATTTTTAAACGTAGAATTATCCGTGCCACCATCTAAAAAATAATTTTTCATTGAAATTAAAAATTGTTTACAAGTAGTGTCTGAATTAATCATATCACCAGTTAAATTACCTCCATCATCGTATTCAGGAGTAGCACTTCCAAGATCATTTTGAACAATAATAGTTTCAGTTTCCATATATTTTGTGATTGTTGCGTAATTTTGTTCTAAAACTTTTAGCCTAGTAGAGTCTACATAACTTTGATACCCAACAACCCCAACACCCGCTAATACGCCAATAATTGCAACTACGACTAAAAGTTCGACAAGAGAAAAACCTTTTTGAATTAACTTCATAATATAAACCTACAAAATTCGTTAGTTATTGAAAAGTACACATTTTGGTTATGAAAAAGTTATTTTTTATTAACAATTATAAATAATGATTTTCCAAATAAATTAAAGAATAATTTATCAAATAGTTTTGATAGTGGTATCAAAGAGTCCCAAATTTTAATTTTATGATGAAAATTTTTTTTATAATCGTTTAAAAAAATCTTTGATATCAACGAAAGTAAAAAACCAATACTGTCATAATATTTCATTTGATAGCTTGAATGGTCAAGATTTTGTATTAAATCTTTAATGCTTTTTTTATCATACCTTCTAAAGTGATTTACATCTTCATCAAATTTCGAATATAGATATTGAAAAGCTGGAACATTAATAATCAATTTACCCCCTGATTTAAGTGAATTAAATGATTTATTAATCTCATCTAAATCATTTTGTATATGCTCTAAAACATCAAGATATAAAATAGTATCATAAGTATTAGGCGTGAGAGGAAACTCTTTATTTATTAAAAATACGTTTTCATTATGTTGATATTTAGATTTTAGATTTTCAAATAAGATTTTTGAAGGTTCAAATAAATCAACTTTTTCTACTTTATCTATATAGAGTTTTAAATTTTTACCATTACCAGGACCTATTTCAGCAGTATATCCAGAGATATAATCTTTTATTAAATCATTTTGATAGTTTCGAAAATTTATAGAATTATCAAAATGTTCTAGCTCCCAGCCTTGATAATTAATTTTATTCATAAATAGATAAGTTATTTATAATATCATGTTTGTTTTACAATTTTTTATTTTGATATTAAAAATTATGGTCTATTAGAAGTAACTATATTAAATATGATTAATAAACTAATTAATAATATTCAAAAAAGCATTATTGGAAATGAGTTTAAGATTAAAATTTCCATAGCCACCATTTTGAGTGGTGGTCATATATTAATCGAAGATCTTCCAGGTACTGGCAAAACAACATTTGCAAAATCTTTAACTTCAGCAATGAACTTAAAATTTAAAAGAATTCAATTTACATCTGATTTATTGCCGAGCGATATTCTTGGATATACTTTTTTAAAAAACGATGAATTCATTGTTAACAAAGGTCCAATATTTACAAACATTGTTCTTGCAGATGAATTAAACCGTGCAAGTCCAAAAACCCAAAGTGCTTTTCTCGAGTCGATGGAAGAAAAAACAGTTACAATCGATAAAGATACATTTGAACTTCCTAAGCCATTTTCAGTTATTGCAACTCAAAACCCCTCGGACTTATCTGGAACTTCATTATTACCTGAATCTCAATTAGATCGATTTACTATCTCATTTTCTTTAGAAGAATTGAGCAAAGATCAAAGAATAAAATTATTAAAAAATGAAATAGATAATAATTTAATTCAATCAAACTTCTCATTTAATGAAGTAGTTGAAGATATTAATCAAATAAATATAAATGATAATGTAATTGAATATTTAGATAATGTATCTGAATATATTAAAAACAATTTTAGTAACACCCATATTTCCCCTAGATGTTTAAAACAAACTATTCATCTGTCAAAATCGTTAAGTTTTCTTAACTCAAAGAAATATGTGACCTATCAAGAGATTAAAGATGTCTTGCCTTTTATACTTCGTCATCGATTAAATATTGTTGAAAAAAAAGAATTCATAGAATTCATGAATAATGAAATTTTAAATAAAGTTCCATTACCTGATGAAAAATAGTTTTTGGAAAAAAATTATTTTAAAAAAATCCTTAAAAAATCCTAATACTATAAGTCGAAAAAATTTATATATTTTTCCAAATTTAAGAGGGTTTCAAATTGCTACTTTAATTTTTTTTTGTTTTGCAGTAGCTATTTTTTATCAAAATAATTTTGCATTATTGTTATCAATTCTTCTTTTTTTTATCTACTTCATTTCAATTTTGATATCATATCAAAATTTACTCAATTTAGATTTATCAATTAGTAATAAACTTCATCCAGCAAATAAATTTGTAAGTTTAATTTACCAAATCAATGATAAACAAAATAGAGAAAGGCTAAATGTTAGTTTTGATCTGGACAACGAAACTACTAAAAAAGACATCAATCGTAAAACAACAATTAATTTAAAATATAAATTTGATAGAAGAGGTAAAACAGATACCCCTGCTTTAAACATTCATTCTTTATTTCCTTTTGGAATTATAAAAACATTTACTAATGTATCCTTTAAAGAACGTTTAACTATCTATCCAGAGCCCATTAGACCTTCAACTGAAATATTGGAACAATTATATCAACTTAATACTGATGAAGGGTTTGAATATGAGTTTGATAAAATAGAAGAAAACAAAGAAAATATTAATTTTTCAAAAATTTCATGGAAACATTCATCAATTAAAAAAAAATTTTATGAAAAAAAATTCAAATTTAATAATAATTTGCAGCATATAACAATAGATTTACAAATGATAAATGCTGAAAGTTTTGAAAAAAAACTCTCTTATGCCAGTTATTTAATTGAATATTTCTATAAATTAAAAAAACCATTTTTATTAAAGAACAAAGATTTTATTTCAGCAATTGCTTGCTCTTTAGATCATAGAAATAAACTTTTAACCTATCTTGCTAATGCCTAGAATAAATTTATTAAATTATAATTTTAATGCTTTGGTGATACTAGTTTGCAGCTATTTAGTTCTAATTCCTGAAGTTGAAATTTCAACTAATATTTTTTTTCTAATATTATTCTTTTTTGCAGTTATTCAAAAAAGCTTTAGTTATAAATATAAGAAAATATTTAGCTCTATTTTAGCTATAGCAACAATATACATTTTATTTATCTTAAATGACCAAACGTTATCTAAAGAATATTTTATCAATTTAATATTAGGATTAATATTTCTCAAATATTCAGAAATTGAAAAAAAAGAAAATCATTATTTTTTTGGATTTTCGTGTGTGTTTTTAGCTGTTAGCTCTCTAGTATACGGCCAGGATTTAATCAGCTCATTTTTATCATTTACTATAATCCTATTATCGATCATCCATTTATATTCCTTAAATCAAACCAAAATTTTAAAATTAAACTTAAATAACCTTTTTAGATATTTTATATTTGCGCTGAGTATCATTCCAATCATTGCAATTATTTATTTTGTCTTTCCAAGAGCAGAATTAAATGTCAAATTATTTGAAACTAAAAAAAATCAATTAGGAATTCCTGATAAAATAAGTTTGGGTTCGTTTCAAAATATTTCAGATAGTGAAGAAAATGTTTTTATTTTTAAAACTAATATTCAAGATGAAAATAAAAAATACTATTTTAGAGTTAAGGTATTTGACAAATTAAGTATTAGTAAAGATTGGTTAAATTCTGATTATAAAATACTATTAGCCCAGTTTAAAGATAGTTTTAAGGTTTCAAATCCTATTGAAAAACAAGATGTAGATGCGTCCTTAATAATGTTCCCACACGAAAAAAAATGGTTTCCAAAATTAGCCAACTATAACTTTAAAAATTCAAATCTAAATTTAAACCTCATTAATAATACACTCACCACTAATAAGGTAGTGACCAACAAAAAATCTTATAAACTAATTTATGATAAAAGAGATGCAACATATCAAAAAAAACTTTTAGATTTTTATACACTTTTACCTAACAATATTTCCCCAAAGTTAAAACAGTGGGCAAAAACAAACTTTGAAAACACAAGTGATCCTAAAGATTATTTAGATAAGATATTAAACGAATTTAAAACTAATAATTTTTTTTATAGCTTAACTCCAGTTAATCAAGGTAACGATTATGAAAACTTTTTTTTCAACACTAAAACTGGATATTGTGAGTATTATGCTGGAACTTTTACTATACTTGCAAGATTAGTTGGTATTCCAGCTAGAATAGTTACTGGCTATTATGGTGGATCGTACAATAATCTTGGTAATTTCTACACTTTTAAGCAGCGTGATGCCCATTCTTGGGTGGAAGTATTTATTGATAATAATTGGTTTCTATATGATCCAACACTTTCTGTGCCAAATGAAAATATTCTTAATTCAAACAATTCTAACTTCGAAAGTTTTGAGATATCTTCGGTAAGTTCCAATAATGAACAAAAAATAGATATTAGTAGAGTTGGAATTTATTTTGAATATATCAATTATGTATGGACTAATAGTTTTTTAAGATATGATGAAAGATCTAGAACAAACTTTATTAAAGAAAAACTCTCTAACACAGATATGTACAAATCAATTTTCTTTATTTTATTTTCAATAATAGCCTTCATTTATCTTATAAAGATATTACTATTTATTTATGCTAGAAATTTTTTGTACAAATTATTTTTTAATAAACTTAGAAAAAATAATAAGAATTTATTAAATTATATGACCCACCAAGAAATTTACAAATCTTTAAAAAATATAGATCAAAGAAGATTTGAAAATTTATTTAAACTTTATGAACAAATTAAATTTGATAAAAAATATAAAATTTCATTAAAAAATTTTTACTTAATTAATTTTCAAATAATCAAATATGCTTACTTTAAATAATAAAAATAAAGCATTATTTATTTCTTTAGCAGTTCTAATATTTGCAATTCATCAAATAATGTTTCTATCTTATTTGAATATTGGATCTTTTCATTTTGACTACCAATCAGCTTTATCAAGATTAATATTTGGGAAAATTTGGTTTTTAAAGAATGGATTAACTGTTCCTTGGTTTACACCACATATTTGCTGTGGTGCACCCTTTTTTTCAAATCCTCAATCAGAATTTTACTCACCTATTCAATTTATATTTCATTTTTTAAAACCTTTAACAACATTTAAAGTTATCTTTTTTATATATTCTGTTTTGGGATATCTTGGCTCTTTTTTAATTTTAAGAAGAATATTTAAACTCACTAATAATGCAGCTTTAATTGGATCAACTATATTCCTCTTTAATCATTATTTTGCTTTTCATTATTTATCAGGCCATATTGGTTGGGGTTTATTCTCTATTATTCCAATATTTTTTTATATTTCAGCAATATCTTTAGATCAAACCAATAAAAAATATTCTTTTTTTCTAATTACAAGTTCAGCATTAATTTTTGCAGTCATGATGCATAGTGGTGGCACTAGAATAATTATGGAAATTTTAGTTTCTGTATTTTTTTTAACTTTATTGCATTTAATTAAATACAAAAATTATAAAATCATACTTTATGTTTCTATTAGTGTTTTAATTGGATTGTTAATTTCTGCCTCTAAAATTTATGCTGCATGGTCATTTGTAGAAGGTCTGTCGAGGAATGTGGCACCAATTTATTTTGATAGTATTTGGAAGTTTATTTCAGTCTTTTTTGACTTTTTCTTTTTATCACCACGAGAAAGTATAGAAAATGATGTTGGCTCAATGTCAGCAATTTTATCTATTGAAGAATTGTCATTTAATGTAACAATTTTACCTTTGGTTATTTTTATTATTTATTTAAGAAATTTTCCAAAATTTACTGATGATAAATTTAAATTAACCTTTAGTTTTATTTTATTCATAAGTGTTTTTATTCTAATCCTACTAAATTTTTCAAATACTGCAGTTGGATCAATTGTAAGAAAAATACCTTTTATAACAAATGATTGGATATCCTTTAGAATGCTTGCTCCATTAATAATCTTATTTTCAATACTTACTGCAATGATGTTTGATAAAATTTCTTTTAAAAAAAATAATACTTTTGCGATTATATTTTTATCAATAATAATTATTCAAAACTTATCTTTTGATAGAAATAAATTATATAATCTTTTTTCACACACAAATCTGAAAGACTTATTAAATTATGAAGTATCAAGATCAAATATAGATGAGTATAATATTGAAAAAATTCTAACAATTTTAGACAAAGACTCTAAAGTAGATGGTCCTAAACAACATGACTTTTTTTTAGAAAATGAATCTATTCAATTTTGTTATTTTTCAGTATTCGGATATAGCCTAGAAGCACTTAAACCTGTGGTAAAACCTTTAATATTTAATCATCATGAGATTTGGACTATTAAAGATGAATTCTCAAATGATCAAAATTTTAATCAAACTATGAATGTATATAAGGGAGATCCTTTTTTTGAAAGAAATGGAAATCTTAATTTCATTAATCCATCATGTTATCTAAATCCTGAAGAAAATAATTGTAAAGAAAATTTTCTATTCAAGGCAACTAATAAAGAAGAATTGACTAAATTTTTAAATTACAAACCTTTTGAATTTAAACAATTAAAGTTACAAATATTTTTTAATTATTTAAGCTTAATAACTTTTATTTTTACTTTAATTTCATTTTTTTATTTTTTAATAGGAACAAAAAAAACCCCCCTCTAAAAAAATTTAGAGGGGGGTTTAGTTAAATCTTTTAATTTTAACTTAATTTACTTAAGTTGAAATTCTTTTGCTTTATATTCTCCAGTGCTTCCAGCAGAGCCATCTTCAGTGTAATATTCCACTAAGAAATATCCTGAAGTTGATGCTGCTGCAAAAATTCCTCCAGAAGGAATAACAGCACCATTAACTGTTGCATCAGCAGAAGGGAAAAATCTTACGTTAACTTGACCCTTTTTAACGTCTGCAGCAGCGGAACTAAATACTATTTGATTTCCACCAGCAGCATCATATGGGTTTTTAAAAGCATTACCATATCCATCAGTTGCAAAGTAACAAGTTAGTCCTTCTACAAAGTCAGACAACGTATTACTGTAAACTGTGTAAGGAGTTAATGAAGAACAAGAACTTCCTGCGCTAATTGCGCCAGATACTGTTTGAATATTGTTGTTTAAGAGTGTTAGTTCTGTTTCAACAAATCTTTTCACTGAGTTAAAGTTTGCAACAGCTACTCTACTTTTAGCAGAATCTGTGTAACTTTGATAACCCACAATCCCAACACCAGCTAAAACTCCAATAATTGCAACAACAACTAGAAGCTCAACTAGTGAGAAACCTTTTTGTAGTGTTTTTTTCATAATTATGTTTTTCCTTTAATTAAAGAATTATATATATATATGAAGCTTTTCTATCAATTTTGCTTATGATGTAAATCATAAAAATAGCATTTTAACCCTGTAATATATAAGTTTTTTGTCGCCCATTTTGGGGGCAATTAGTTTATAGTGGTTTTACTATATAAATTCATAAAAAATTTTTTATACGATATTAACCAGTAAGCTAAAAAAATTACTAATTTAAATTAAGTTAAAATTAATTATTTAAAAACCTATATGAAACTAACAGAGTTACAAAATAAAATATTTGAATACATTATATATTTAATCTCATTTGGTCTTTTTTTATTTTTTTTTGGACACACTTTAGATTATGGAAGAACATATGACGATTTTGCTTTAGTAGATCGTTTTACAAAATCGCCTGGGGATGCAAAACTGATTGCAAGTTTTTTCTATGCAAAATTTCATTTTTATCCTGTTTATTTTTTAACACATGAATTGGATAATTTTTTAACTTTTTTGCTAAATTTTAGCGGAATTGAAATTTTAAATTCAAAAATAGCTAAATTTACAAATATTTTTTTACACGTAACTAATAGTTTTCTAGTTTTCTTATTAATAAAAAAAATTTTGAAAATCGAAAATAACTTAAGTAGCAATATAGTAATTTTTTTAAGTTCTTTAATTTTTTTATTTCATCCTATTACATCACAAATTATTTTTAATATCACTACCCGAAATGAAAGCTTAGCTTTATTTTTTGGACTTTTAACATTCATATATTGCATCTCAAATATTCATAATAAAAGAATTATAAATTATTTTTTTATTTCATTATTATTTTTTTTATCTTTGTGCTCTAAATTAATGACTATTTATTTAGCGGGTTTAATTCCATTAACTATTTTTTTACTCAATTTTCATCAAATGAATTTAAGAGAAAATTTTAAAAAGAATTTTGATATTTTTATTTTGTTGTGTGTGACTTTTATTGTCTACTATTACTTAAGAACAGTTTTTACTGAAAAAAATAGTCTTAGTTTTTATGGGAATTTTAATGATTTATTATTTTATTTTTTAACCTCACTAAAATTTTATTTAATTGGATTATTTCTTCCCTATGAGCATATATATGTTTATGCAACAAATTATGATTTAAGTTTATCGATAATTATATTTATCATTTTTTTAATATACACAACATTAGCATTTTATTTATTTTTAAAAAAAAAAGATCCTATCCTATTAATTAGTGTTTTTTGGATTACCGCAAGTTTAACTTTGCCAGTTATGTTTGGGATGATTGAAAAAGGTTTTCCATTAATCTCAAACTTAGCTGAAAGATATCAATATTCGTCGGTTGTATCGGTATCCTTGATGCTGGCTTGGATTTTCAGTAAATTTTTTAATCATCTTTATAAAAAAACCTTAATCTTAAGTTTTTATGGGTTAATCTTAATATCTTCAATATTTGTTCTGCACGATAGAAGTAAAGTTTATATCAATAACACTGAGTTTATGACTTTAACAGATGAAAATAGTCCTAAAAATGTTTTTAGATATTCGTTTGGAGTAGAAATGAGAGATGCCATATTAAAAAATGATATGATAACCTATAGATTTAATTTGTATCAAATGTATCAATTAGATACATCGTTTGATGAAGCCATATTGGAATTTCTAAGATACTACATTTATGAAAAAAACGAAAAAGGCATCAAATTTTTTGAAGAAGAGTTCGAAAAAAACTTCAAAGATAGTCCACCTGCAAGGTTTAAATTAGCAAGATTCTATACATTGTATGAGGATTATAATAAGGCCGAAGATCAAATAAAAAAAATCTTTGAAAAGTACGAAGAAATAAGATCTCAATTCGATACACCTTCAAGAAGAGTGACATTTTTAGATCCTCCTATAGATGATTTATATTTTGAACTAGGAAAAATAAGTTTTTATCGAGAAGATTATGAGAAAGCTTTAGAAAATTTTAAAACAGCAAATGTAATAAATCCTCTACATGCAACCGCTTTGTATAACGCTGCAATTACGTTGAAAAAACTTGGATTAAATGAGGAAGCCACTAAATTTTTTAAAGATGCTATCAAAATAAATCCCTTTTTAAGAGAAACAACTTCTAACTTAATTGCTGGAACAAATTAAATGGGACATGAAATAAGTATAGTGATACCCACTCTTAATGAGGAAAAAAATATTAAACCTTTAACACTAAGAATTATTAAAGTTTTAAAAAAAAATAAATTTGAGATTATTTTTGTTGATGACAATTCGACCGATCAAAGCAAAAAAATATTATTAGCTTTATCTAAAAAATATAAATTTTTTAAACCAATATTCAGAAAAAAAAATAGAGATCTAACCCAATCCTGCTTTGATGGAATAAAAAAATCAAAATATAAAAATATTTTAATTTTAGATGCAGATTTACAACACAATCCAAAATATATTCCACAAATTTTTAAGGAATTTAATAAAGGTAAAGATATTGTAATTGGAGCAAGAAAATTAACATCTGGAAAAAACAAAGGTTTATCTGAAACAAGAAGATTTGCATCTGTATTTCTAATATTTTTATTTAAAGTTTTTGATATTCAAACAAAAGACCCAATGAGCGGTTTTTTTCTATTTAAAAAAGATATTTATTTAAAAAATAAAAGCAGATTTTTTGGAAAGGGATTTAAAATTTTAGCTGATTTATTAATTAACTCAAAAGCAAAATTAAAGACTAAAGATGTCTTTATAGATTTTAATAGACGCTATGAAAGTGAAAGTAAAATGAATATCAAAATTTTGTTAATATTAATTCAATTTTATATAACTAGTTTAATAAAGAAATTATTAACCTAATAATTTTTTCGCAATCTCATCAATCATAGTTTCATTATGTTTTATCCATTCTCTAGATTTTTTTGAAATTGTATTTTTAACATATTTCTTTGCATCTACTATATTTGAAAATTTTTTAATTGGTTTTTTAAATTCTTTATTCAAATCTGTTGAACCAATTTTATCTAAAATACTTTTTATTTCATACTCAGATAATTGCTCTTTAAGCAGATTAAATTGTTTATCCATTTCTTTTTTAATATTTGGGAAAAATTCTTTTTTTATTTCCTCTGAAATTAATTCTGAATTAAAAGATTTTTGCTCTGGCACTGTAGATTTAGCTTCCATATTTTTTTGCAATATAGAGTGACTATGTTGCAACTCAGATGAATGATACATTTGCAACATTCTCATATTCTGCATGTCCATAATTTTCGACATTTGATCAAATTTATCTTGAAGTTTTTCAGACTCACTTCTATTTTTTTGTTTTTCTTCAATTTTATTAAATAACTCTGGCTCTATATTTTGAACTTTTTGATTTAACTCTTCAATTTTTTGATTGGCTTCGTTTCTATAAGTTGAAATATTGTCTAAAGTCTCATCAATTTTATTATTTAAATTATTTAAAGAATTTTCGATTTTTAAATTGTAATCTCTTAAATCATTTATTTTATCTTCAAATCGTTTTTCTAAATTTATACTTTCATCTGATTTTTGAGGGTCATTCAGTTGTCTAATGCTATCATCTATTTTAGTTGAAATAGAATTAATATTATTTTGGATATCATCAAACTGATTATTTAAATTCCCGATTTGATCTTCTAAATTTGCAAAATTTTTATTTGCTTCATCTTCATATTTTTCAAATTCTTGGTGGTAACTTTCGTTAATGTTATTAAGTTTATTTTCAATACTTTCTTCTGATCTGGTAAGTGCTTCAGTTAGTTTTATATCTAATTCATCATTAAATTTTTCAGAGAATAAGTTTTTCTGATTTAATAACTCATCTAATTTTTCTGTAAGTTCAGAACTACTAAGATCTAAATCATTTATTTTTGCATTTAACATCTCCAACTGTTCGTTAGAGAATATTTGAGTACTTTTTGGCTCTTCTTTAATTAAATCATCATTTGCAGATTTTTCATAATCGGCTTCTTGAGCATTCACAACAGTTTCTGCAACTTCATCAGTTAGATTAATGATGTCATCTACTTCTTCAATTAAATCTATTATCTTTTGATTATTAATGTCAGCAACTTCGTCTTTGAGTTCAATAATATTTTCATCAAAATTTCCAAAATTAGACAAATCATTATTAGCTTCATCTATTTCGCTCAAATTTTGATCAACAATTTCATTATTAAGAAAAATAATTTTTTCACTTTTATTACTTCTTGGAGTTGATTTTGGTTTTACAGTTGTGTCTTGAGACGATGAAACTACAACAGTTTTATCTGTTCCTGTCGATGACATCTTTGCTTCCATGCCATCCTTAAGATCAATTACTTGGTCGTTGAAAATTTCCTTGAGTTTTTGCACATAAAGTTGTCTTGATAGTTTAAGTTTTTTATCTTTTAGTAACTCAAGCCTAATTTCATCAAGAGTTTTTTTGATGTAAATTGGAGTTTTTTTCATATAATAAATTTATACGTACGAATCATTTACAGTTTATCAAATCTATAAATGATAGTAAAAAATTTATAATGTTTGGATTAGGAAAAAATAAATCAAAAACAGTCGAAGACGAATCTATTAAAGATAAATCAAAATTTGTTGTTGTAGGTTTTACTGTAATGATTTTTGCTTTTTTGGCATTTTTAATAGGTGAAATTTACACATCAATTCAACTTTCCAAGCAAAGCAAACTTTTAGCAAATGCAGGAGGTATCCAGGAACAATCTGACAAAATTGTTATTGAAATGGCCAAAGTTGGTAAAGATGTTAACAAAAGTGAATACGAGTACATTAAAGAAATAATGATGTTTATGTCTCCAACTGAATTTCAAAATTTCAAAAATTCTATTTCAGGTATTGCAAATGAATTTAATGTACAAATTAATAGTTTAAATGAAAGTCAAGCTGACCAATTAGGTGAAATATATTCAATAAATTATATTGAGTATCAGTTCTTAAGTACTTTTCAAAATCTAACTTATTTAAAAAACAAAATTGCAGAGAGTGAATTTAAAATAAATATTATTGAAGAAAATATTTCTAGAGAAAATGCTAACTCTGATAAAGTTTTGGCTAATGGAAAAATTGGAGTTTATGTTTTTCCTGGAAAAGAAAAATTATTAAAAGATAAGTCAAAAATAATTGAAATATTTAGGGCTGAAGAAGAGAAATTGGCTGAAAAAGAAAACAAAGAAACTAAGAATTAAAAAAATCTCTCTAGTTTAGTCCTAAAGGTCCTTTGATATATTCATACATAGGAATTAAAAATTCCAAATAACTTTCCATAAATGGAAATGCCATACCAACCTGATCTCTAAAAGGAACTATTAAAATAGAAAAAACAATCAACAACAGTAAAAGTAGATAAGTGAGCAATCTAGCTCTTCTTCCGTCGTTTATTTTTTGCTCAGATTGTTCTTGCTGTTCTTTTTCTAAAGATTTTTGTGCCTCTTTAATTCTATCTTTTTTAATTAATTTTTGAAAAAAATTTAAATTTTTATCTCTATCAATTTTGTACTCATCTAAATTTTTATCCATCTCTTGTTTTGATGGAAGATCATTTTGATCTTCATCTGTAAATATTTTAAAATTTGAAATACCTTCTTGATTTTCTTTTTTGTTTTCGTCAAAATTTTCATTTACAAATTTTTCTTCTGACGAATTCTCTTCAGGAGTGGATAATAAATCTTCTGAGTCTTCTAAGCTGGATGTTTGATTTACATTTTCGGTTTCTTGTACTTCAGATTGAGTTGTTGCGGCGAAATCATCAATTTCTTTATTATTTTGAGTATCATTTTCAATTTCATTCTCTATTAAAGAATTTTTCTCTTCATCAACATTAGTATCTTGATTGATTGGATTGCTTCCTTGATCTGGATGATAAAACCATACTTCAGAACATGAGCCACATCTAACTTTTGAGCCCTGTTCTGGCATAACTCCGTCAGCTAACTTAAACTTTTTTTTTCCGCAAATGCAGTCGATAATCATATGTTGTAATTTAAAACTAATAATATAAAAAAATACATATGTCTATCGAACAAAAAATTAATGGAAATATAGGAAAATTGTTTGTTGCTGGTGAAGTTGATTTAGATAGTTCACCCGAATTAAGAGATAATATAAAAGATTTAATTGATAATGTTAAGACAATTGAAGTTCAGCTGTCAAAGGTGAACTACATAGACTCTTCAGGTATAGCTGCGTTAGTTGAAGGTATGCAGCTTTCAAAAAGTAAATCTAAAGAATTTTTTCTAACTGATGTTAGTAATGAAGTCATGAAAGTAATTAAATTAGCTCATTTGGATAAAATTTTTAAAATTAAAAATGTAACTGGCACAAATGCAGCAGAAGTAAGTTCAGAGCCAGAAACAGTTCAAGAGCCTGAGCCTCAAGCAAGTGAAAACGTAGATCTTGCTCCAAACGAAGAACCTCAGCAACAATCTGAGAATAAAGAAATAGAAAACACAGAAACTGAGGAAACAAACCCTAGCATCAAAAGAGATGATGACGATGGAGATAAAATAAAATTTAAAAGGTAAGTGCTTACCCTTTCTCTTTTTATTATTGGTTCAATCTTCGGTAGTTTTTATAATGTCTGTATTTATAGACTTCCTAATGATTTAGATGTTATTGCAAAACGATCATTTTGTACAACTTGTAAATATAAAATACCTTTTTATTTCAATGTTCCAATCATCTCATACATAGCAAATCTTGGTAAATGTAAAAATTGCAAAAGCAAAATAAGTTTAAGTTATCTTATAGTAGAGATTTTAACGGCAAGCTTATTTGTCTACGCTTATAGTTTACACGGTATTAGTTTTAAAACTTTAGCTTATATTATTTTTTATTCAGGGTTGTTAATAATTTTTTTTACTGATTTAAAATATTATTTAATTTTAGATAAAATCACAATTCCACTTTCTGTTATTGGGTTAGTTTTTACTTTTTTCAAGTTTAATCCTTTTAATGTGAGTATATTAAGCTCTATCATCGGTGGGATAGTTGGTTATTTAATTATTTATATTATTAGATTTTTATTCTTTAAAATTAGAAAAGTTGAAGGTATGGGGCTAGGAGATGCAAAATTATTTTTAATGGTTGGTATTTGGCTTGGAATAAAATCAATTTATTTAATTTTAGCAAGCTCAGCAATTACTGGAGCAATTGTTGGTATAATGATCATTTATGTTTACAAAAAAGATAAAGATTTTCAAATTCCATACGGGTGTTTTATTGTCATAGCTTCAGCACTTTATCCATATCTAGGATCAGTCTTTTATAATTGGATTTAAAGATATATTGTTAGTTAACTGATTCGTTTAAAAATGAATAAATCTCTTGTTGCTCAAAACATAAAAAAAAATTATCAATTATTAGACAATAGACAATATGGTCTTGCTGAACAGAATGCATGTAATTTATTAAAGCATGATCCTAACAATCATGAAATTTATAATTTAATAGGAGATATTCATTATAAACAAAACAATTTTGATAAATCTATTTGGTATTATCTATCTTCACTAGATAGAAACTTTGATCGTAAAGCTCTTAATAGATTAGGTACAAATATTTTTTTATTAAACAATAACTCTGCTGCCGAAAAAGTTTTGACAAATCTTTTAGCTCACGACCCTACTTATGTCGATGGTTACTTAAGTTTAGGTCTAGTATATGAACAAAGTAAAAAGTTAGAAAAAGCAATAGAATGTTATAAGGCTGTAATCAAAATAGATCCTAAAGAAATAAAGGCATATTTAAGTCTTGCAACTTTATACAAACAAGATCAAAAATATGATGAAGCGATAAGAGTTTATCAACAAGGACTTATAAATAATCCAAGTAATCATTTCATTTTAAGTAACCTTGGGAACTTATTCTATCTTCAGCATAAATACGAAGATGCAATAATCTGTCATCAAAGAGCGATTAAGGCTAAACCAGATTCACATGTAGTACATTTTAATTTTGCAAATACTTTACTAAATGCTGGAAAGTACTCTGAGGCAATTGAAATGTATAGAAAAACAATTGAACTTAATCCTAATTTTAACAAATCAAAAATTAATTTAGGAACTACTCTTTTATCAATGTCAAATTTTGAAGAAGGTTTTAAAGAATATCATCATAGAATATATGAGGATAAAAATTTTAAATCAGTACTTCATAAAAAAAATTTAATTTGGAATGGTCAAAATATTGAGAATAAAAAAATTCTTATTATCGCAGAAAATGGATTAGGTAATACTTTACAATTTTCGAGATATCTTGAAACATTAAGCCAACTAAATTGTAAAATTATATTCCAGTGCCAAGAAGAACTGCATCATTTTTTTGAGGATATGGTTTTTATAGAAGAAATTATTTCTAATGAAAGTGAATATGATGATTATGATTATTGGATACCCTTACAAAATTTAATCTATTTACTTACACCAGATCTTAATAGCAATTGTCCTTTTCCATCACCTCTAAAAATAAATGATAATAAACTTCTGGAATGGGAAACTCTTATCGAAGTAAATGATAATGTGAAAATTGGTTTAAATTGGCAAGGTAGCAGTTTAAATCCTAGAGTTGCTAATAACTCAGTTTCTTTAAATGGTTTTAAGAGCATTGTTAAGAATCCATTAGCTACATTCATAAATTTGCAAAAAGGCAACGCTGTTTCAGAAATTGAAAAATTTCAGTTGGAAGAAAATATTGTAAATTATGATTTACTGATGGATACAGGATCAAAAAAATTTGTAGATACAGCTGCAATTATAAAATATTTAGATCTAGTTATTACAACTGACACCTCAATTGCTCATTTGGCTGGAACACTTGGTACTCAAACTTGGTTATTACTTCCAAAAGTTTCTGATTGGAGATGGTTAAATTCTAAAGATGAAACTATTTGGTATGACAATTTTAGAATTTATCGCCAAAAAATACAGGGAGACTGGTCGGATGTATTTTCAAGGGTGGAAAAGGATTGCCAAGAGCTAATTAAAAATATCAGTGATTTAAGAAAATCTTAATTTAATTTTTTCCAAAAACTTTTATCTATTTCTTTAGAAATTCCTTTAAGCCTTGAAATCATTAGTTTTGATTTCTTTAATAATATTTCATCCTTAGCAATGGCTTTTTTAAATTCTTTATGTTGAGCTACCATAAAAGCAAATAATTCTGCTTTATCTTCTGCAGAATTATTTCTAGCATAACCTGAAATAAAACCTTCAACAGATGTATCTATTCCAATACCCCCTGTTATTAAATCATTAGAATAATCCACTTTGTTTATTTTTTCCCAAGCTTCATCTAATTGCATTAAAGACAATTTAGAATCGATTATGTGATAAAATTCGTGATGGAACAAAATTCTAATATAATCTTTTTTTGCTTTTGAATTTTTAATTTTATTAACCGCTGACAAGTTCAAATAAAAAACTCCAGGTGATTGATCGACATGTCCTGGTGCCAATCCACCTGGCTCAAATCCTAATGATTTGTCAGTAATTTTTTCACAAATCATGACATATTTTAGTCCTGAATTTTGTAAGAAAGATACTGGATAGACATTTATTTCTTTTACAAGATTATTAATAACATCTTTATAATTCGACTTTGTTTGACCACAAAAAAAATCATTTTTGTTTTTAAAGTTTTCAGTACTAATTAAGATATCTATCCCTTTTGAAGAAAATTTTTTTTTTGATTTAATATGTTCACCCAAAACTTTTAAACTTGATTTTGAATTAATATATTTTGCATATCTATTATATTTAGGATTTTTCTTAAGTGTTCTAAATCGCACAAGACATTCAATTTCACCGTCACTCTTACAATTTTTTAAAGCTTTTTGATCTAATTCATATTGAGATAAAGTCCCCCAGCTAGTGTACAATCTCCCGGAAACAGCTTCTACTATGCTTCCCTTAAATTTTTTATTTGTTTTTCTATTCTCTTTTATCGTGGATATATATTTTTTTACAAATTCTGTTCTTTCCTTGTAAGCTTGTCTTACCTCAGGAGTAATATTACCAGCGTATAATTGATTATGAATAAAGACACTTAGTATGAGAATAACAAAAATTCTCATTAAACATTTTTGAAAAATTTAATACTAAAACTAGATGATATATCTCTAAATTGTTCATCATAACAAGAAGCAAAGATTTCAATACTATTTTTTTGAGGAGCATCAGTTAATACGAAATTTAACGAATTATCTTTAGGTTCCTTTTCGATTAAATCATAACTATTAAAATAATCTTTCCATAGAGAAATTTTCTCTTTGCACTTGTTTAAGTCACCTTGTCTTTTATTATTAAATGCAATTATTGAATAAACTTGATTTTGAGAATTTGTGTAAAAGTAATAATTGTTAAAATGATTTGATAATTTATTTGGCTCTACTTTAAAACATTTTCCCTCTGCGAGATTGTTTTCGCATTCACCAATTATATTTAATTGATCCCTATTAAGTTCAGCTAAAAAAAACTGATTGAATATTTTCTCTAGCCTATTTTTAGGAAGTACAACTTCTGTATTTTTTGGTTTCAATAATTCAGTAATATTTGAAACATCCAAACCCTCTTTTTCAATGGGTTTTTCATCAAACATTTCTTCTGGCTTTTTTTGTTCTTCTCCAGGTAAATCTCCAGGCTCACCCGAGTACAAAAAAGAAGATGAAAAAAATAAAATTAAAAGTGTTTGAATTATTAGTTTCATTTAAATAAAAAGATCCTAAATTAATTTTTAACTATAATTCAATAGAAATCAATGAATGAAGATCTCGAAAAAAACCTGAACGAAATTAATAGATTGCCTGGATTAAAAAAAGTAAAGGAAGAAGTTAAAAACTTATTGGCTTTTCTTCAAAATTCTAAGGATAGAAAAGAACAGGGTTTAGGTGATGCAATGCCACTTACCTACCACTTAATTTTTTCTGGCAATCCAGGAACGGGGAAAACTACAGTAGCTAGACTTTTGTCTAATATTTACAGGGATCTTGGCATTATTGCTGGAGGAAAACTTATAGAAGTAACCAGAAGTGATCTAGTTGTGGCGGAAAAAGGCAAAACTGCAGAAAGAGCGGCAGAAAAATTTAATCAAGCAATAGACAATGTATTATTTATTGATGAAGCATACACTTTGATAAACAAAGATGACCCCAATGATAATGGTCAAGAAGCAATTGATGAATTACTGAAATTTATGGAAGATTATAGGGATAGATTAATAGTGATTGTAGCTGGATACGAAAAAAATATGAAAAAATTCATATCATCAAATGCTGGTCTTGCATCACGTTTTAAGAGAAATATAATTTTTGAAAATTACAATGATTTAGAATTATACCAGATCTTCTACAAACTCTGTCGAGATAATAAATATATGATTGCAAATGATGCAAGTACTTCAATTAAAAACGCGTGTAATAAAATTATAGAAATAACTGGTGACCAGTATTCTAATGCAAGGGATTTAAGAAGGTTTTTTGAAAATTGTATTCAAATTCAATCTGTAAGATTGAATAAGAAAGAAAATAAAACAAAATTAGATCTAATGATGATAAAAAAAGAAGATATTGAAAATACTATCAATAATTTTTCTTAACTTATAATTCTTGATTTATATCGATAAGTAATAAATCTTCTAATAATTTCATAAAATAGAATGATTAATGCTATGAAAGTTACTATTGGAATGTAACTTAAAATTTTAAGATATCTTGAATATAAAATCTCAATAGCAGATCTTTCGTCCATTTGAATATCATGTAACCTATTTGCGATTAAATGTATTTTTGGATCTTTTAACTGAGAACATTTATCCAATATTTGGTATAATTGTAATTTATCATAATAATTAATTAATCTTGTTAGATTTTTTTCTACCGCATAACAATTTGCAAACAAATTATTATAAACGTCATCTAAAGTTAGATCTCTTTTAGATGAATTTTTCATTTCATTGTTTAAACTGATATAAATTTCCTCAACTTCCTCTTTTGTTGGATTTTCTTTTAAAACTATTTCAATTTTTTTCTCAAAATTTTTAATTTTTTCTTTAACGTCTTTTTTAATATCATTGTTTAAATTTTGATCTGGAAAAGTTGCTATGATAGTTTCATCCTTTCCTATTTCATTATCGCTCGATATAACTTCATTACTCTGTTCTAAATCTTTATCAGATTTCATAGGAGGATCTTTCTTTAAAACTACTTTAGTTTGTTCCTCATTATCATTTTGATCCTGATCAGATTTTACTGGGATATCTTTTTTTGCAATCACGCTTGGTATTCTACCTTTTGCAAATTCACCAAAGAATTTTCTAAATGTAATTGAAAAAATATTAGAGCTGATGTCTTCTTTTGTATTTTCTAACAAAAATGCATTAGCCATTAGGCTTGTGTTATTCTCTTTATTAAGAAAATTATACCCTACCCCTAAAGAGTAGTAGTCTTCTTTGTCTCTTGGTAAATCGTGGTTAAAAGTAGAGCCAGATGCAAATCTGGCTTTATTTTCTGTTCCTTCAATAAAATAATCTCTAGATACAAAAGCTGCTAATTCCAACTGACTTAATTTATTATCTTTTTCAGAAAAGTTTTTTGATACTGAAATTCCAACCTCAGGTTTGACGATAAAAAGATCTTCATTATCAACTGTTAATGCTAAATCACCACCTGTTTCTTTTGTATCTCCCTTGAAAATATAGCTATAATTTATTTTAGCAGATGGAGATATTTTATAACCATTAAAATCATACTTTGCTATATGCTGAGCTTCTAAATTTAAACCAACATCATAAAAGTCAGATTTATATTTGTCATCTACTGAGGTTCCAAATACTGATACATTTCTATTGCTGTTGGTCTTAGAGACAAAAGCGCTACCTAACAAATTAAATGCATAATCTTCATCATCAATTTGCTTAAACATTGATGCATGCATTGAATAAATTTCAGCATCTCCATAACTATCATTGTAAGTTGTGTCTGTTTTTGAAATTCCTATTGAGTAACCATCAAAATTTATATCGTCTTTTTTAAATTGTTCTCCAAATAATATTCCCGTCGTATCAGAATTATATCCCGTGTAGCCTTCACCAATATTATCTCTTTTAGTATTTGTTCCAAAAGTTCTCAAAAATGAAGCACTATCATCTGACTCAAACCTTTCAAAAAATGATTTATTTTTATTATTTTTTATAAAACCTAAAACAGATACATCACTATAATCATAGTATTCACTGTATCTTTTTTTATCTCCATATAAACCTTGATCTTGTAATGATGCTAAAGTGAGCTCATTAGCTGTTGAAGTAAAATTTGATACAAAGGTTGTATTTGAAAGAGACGTAGTATTAGCAACAGCTCTATTAAAATAATTATGATTAGTATTTGATTGAATAGATGATGTTGCAATTACAGTACCTTTCAATTTATCTAATTCAGTATTAACAGAAGAAACTGTTGCGCTATCCAAAACATCTTTCACGTCTTTTAATGTTCCATTAGTTGCATTGTCAAAAACTTTTGCAACGTCTTTTGATGATGAAACTGTTGTTGTGCAGTTTATATTACATGTGCTAGCTGCTTCAGTAATTTGCAAAGAAACAGTTTTTGCAGAGGTATCATAGACAATATCCCATGTAGCATCATTAAGATTACTCTCACTGTTCATTGTCTCTGTTGAAAAAGTTCCATTAAATGTTCCACCACCAGAGGCATCTACAATTGTATGTGTCACATCTGAGTATGTGGTATCTTCAGGATATAAAGAAATAGTTCCAGCAAGTTCAGTATTTCCATTAATTACTATTTTGTCTGCTGTTGTTGAATTAAATTCTATGTTTGTAGTGTCGTCTGCAGTCAGCGTTAAATTACCAGTAATAGTAAGAGTGCCTATGCTATTTCCAGGTGCTAAAGTACCTGCGGTAGACGAAAACGTAACATTGCGCCCTATAACACCACCTCCACTTAATGTACCTCCCTCTACACTAATATCTCTTGGAATAATGGTATTTGATCCATCGCTTGCTGTTCCAACGTATAAAGTCCCTGCGGTTAATGTTGTATCTCCTGTGAAAGTATTTGTTCCTGTTAAAGTCAAATTACCTGAACCAGATTTATTTAGATCTCCTGAACCTGATAATGTTCCAGATAAAGTTTGACTGTTAGATGAACTAAAAGTTAACGTGCCTGAATTTGATATATTACCAGCGTATGATCCATTATTTAATTGTCCACTTATATCAATTGTACCTGCTGATATAGTCGTATTACCTGAATAAGTGTTTGTTCCACTTAAAGTAAGAGTTCCAGAACCTGCTTTTGTTAATCCACCAGATCCTGAAATTACACCAGAAACAGTTTTGTTGTTAGTATCACCAGCAGTTAGAACTTGTGAACTTGCTATTTCAATATTTCCAGCTCCCTCAATTGAAGCAACAGTATCACTAGCATCGACATCATAAATTGCACCTGATGCAACAGTTACAACAGTACTATCTGATAAAGTACCTGAAACAGTTAAAGTTCCTGAATTAATATTTGTATTACCTGTATAAGTATTTGTTCCACTTAAAGTATAAGTGCTTGATCCAGCTTTAGTAAAACCACCTGAACCGCTTATCACACCTGATAAAGTTTTATCATTACTATCTCCAGTCGTAAGTGTTTGAGAGCTCGCAATTTCAATGTTTCCAGCACCACTTACAGATGCAATAGTATCACTCGCATCTACGTCATAAACCGCACCAGAAGCAACGGAAACAGCTGTACTATCTGATAAAATTCCTGAAACAGTCAAGGTTCCAGCATTAATAGTTGTTGAGCCAGAAAATGTGTTGTTACCACTTAAAGTTTGAGTTCCAGAGCCAGCTTTAGTCAATCCACCAGAGCCTGATATTACACCAGATAAAGTTTTATTATTTCCGTCACCAAAAGTTAAAGTTTGTGAGCTAGCAATTTCAATGTTACCCGCACCATTAATCGAAGCTACCGTGTCGCTTGCATCTACGTCATATACCGCACCAGAAGCAACAGAAACAGCAGTACTATCTGACAATGATCCTGAGACAGTTAGAGTTCCAGCACTAACTGTTGTGGCGCCTGTATAAGTATTTGTGCCACTTAAAGTTTGAGTACCTGATCCCACTTTTGTTAAACCTCCAGAACCTGATATTACACCTGACAAAGTTTTATCATTACTATCTCCAGCAGTTAGAGTTTGAGAACTTGCTATTTCAATATTTCCAGCACCACTTATAGAAGCAACAGTATCACTTGCATTTACGTCATAAACTGCTCCTGAAGCAACAGACACCGCTGTGCTATCTGATAAAGTGCCCGTAACGGTCAAGGTTCCAGAATTTATATTTGTAGCACCAGAGAATGAATTGTTTCCACTTAATGTTTGAGTTCCAGAACCAGTTTTAGTAAAACCACCTGAGCCACTGATTACACCTGATAAAGTTTTATTATTGCTATCTCCAGCTGTAAGTATTTGAGAGCTAGCTATTTCAATGTTTCCAGCTCCCTCTATTGAAGCAACAGTATCACTTGCATCAACATCATAAATAGCACCAGAAGCAACAGACACTGCAGAACTATCAGACAAAGCACCAGTAACAGTTAAAGTTCCTGCGTTAATTGTTGTTATACCAGAAAACGTATTTGTACTACTTAAAGTAAGAGTTCCAGAGCCAGCTTTTGTAAATCCACCTGAGCCACTGATTACACCTGAAAGAGTTTTGTTATTAGCGTCTCCAGCAGTTAAAGTTTGACTACTTGCTATTTCAATATTTCCAGCTCCTTCTATTGAGGCGACTGTATCAGTTGCATCTACGTCATAAACTGCACCTGATGCAACACTTACCGCAGTGTTGTCAGATAAAACGCCTGTAACAGTTAACGTCCCTGAATTAATTGTTGTTGCTCCTCCATAGTTATTGGCACCAGATAAAGTTAAAGTTCCTGATCCATTTTTTGTTAAAGTACCTTCCCTTGTAATAATTCCTGAAATAGTCTGATCACTTGAAGAGCTAAATATTAATGCTGATCTATTAGTAATATTTCCTGAGTATGATCCGCTATTTAACTGTCCACTTACTTCAAGTGTTCCATTTGAAATTATAATTGATCCTACGTCAGTCCCAGTTCCACTTAGTGTAATTTTACCAGTACCAGTTTTATTAAAAGCTCCTGATCCCGTTATTGTGCCTGAAATTTCTTGATCACTGCTATTTCCGGCTGTTAATGTTTGTGAACTTGCTATATCAATTGTACCTGCTCCAGCTAATGATGATATAGTATCGCTTGCGTCAACATCATAAGTAGCGCCACTTGAAACCGTTACTGCTGTATTGTTGTCAAGAGTTCCTGTTACAGTTAAAGTTCCAGCACTGATGGTGGTAGTACCATCGTAACCATTTGAGCCAGTTAAAGTTAAGGTTCCACTTCCAGATTTAATTAAATTATAAGTGTTAGACCCATCATCAATTGCTGCCATTGATACAGCACTATCAATGCTAGCAGTGGTATTTCCAGTTAGAGTATTGGATCCTGAAAAAGTAATTGTATTGCTATCTCCACTATTTCCTAAAGTTATTGAACCTTGTAAATTTAAATTCTCATCTATTGTGAAATCACTTGCATCTGATGTATAGAATTTACCACCTGTCATTGTGATATCACCTGTACCAAATGCATTATTTATTCCGTATTGAATAGCACCTGCAGTAACTGTAGTTCCACCAGAATATCTACCTGTGGTTTCCGCGAAAAAAGTACCGCTTGCTGACATTGTCAAAGTTCCAGAATTCAATATCAATCCACCTGATGGTCTTATTATTCCATCTCCGCCTGTGATAGTTAAATCATAATTATTGGCTCCTGCTGTTAATCCGCCATCAAATGTTAAATTTCCATCGTCAATATTGATTGTTGTATCTGAACCAAGAGTAGTAGTTCCTGTTAATGTGATTGTTCCAGAAGTATTTGTAGCTTGTAAAGCGCCACCATTACTCACACCAGTTCCATTTAATGTTAAGCTCTCATTAGTTATCGTAATTGCGTCAGTGATTTTTAAAGTAGCTCCATTAGCAATTGTTGTGCCGTTAGTATCCGTACCTAAAGAATATTGATTTGAAATTTCTAAAATACCTGCATTTACTGTAATTGTTCCATCATTCTGATTAGCTCCACCCAAGACTAAAGTACCACTTCCAGATTTAGTTAAATTACCAGAATCTGTAATGATACCATCAAAGGTCATTGTGTTAGATGATGCTACATCTATTGTGCCATTACCAGTTAGCGTAATTCCTTTGTTTGTACCTAAAGTAAAATCATTTGTAGCACTCAAAGTTCCACCGTTAAAAATTATGTTGTCTCCATCTGCGCTGCCTGGCGTTGCTCCTAAATTAGCTGAACTTGAAACGCTAATTGTTCCATTTGTAATAGTTGTTGAACCAGAATAAGTATTCGTACCTGAAAGAGTTAAAGTTCCGCTACCTGATTTATTTAAAGCACCAGTTCCTGAAATCACACCTGCTAAAGTTTGGTTAGATGATGAATCGACTGTTAAAGTTCCTGAATTTGCAATTGCACCATCATAATTTCCACTTTCAAGTTGGCCTTGAAGTGTAATACCTCCTTGGGAAATAGTTGTATCACCAGTATATGTATTTGTTCCACTAAGAGTTAATGTGCCAGTTCCAGTTTTTGTAAGTCCTCCTGATCCTTGAATGACACCAGAGAAAGTTTTGTTTGTAGCATCCCCTGCTGTTAATGTTTGACCACTTGCAATATCAATTGTTCCAGCTCCATCTATAGATTTAATTGTATCAGTCGCATCAACATCATAAGTAGCTCCAGATGAAACCGTAATTGCCGTATCGTCAGATAAGGTTCCTGTAACATTTAATGTTCCAGCACTCACTGTGGTGGCACCTGTATATGTATTTGCTCCACTTAAAGTTAAGGTTCCATCACCAGTCTTTGTTAAAGGACCAGTTTGACTAATTACACCACCATAGGTTAATGTTGTTGATGCATCAGTATTAATTGTTCCTCCACTACCAACAACCATAATTCCTTTATTTGAGCCTATTGAAAAAGAGTTTGTAGTTTGAAGTGTTCCATTATTTAAAACTATGTTGTTATTTGTTACAGATCCAGGTGTTGCTCCTAAACTAGATAAGTTTGAAGCAACTACAGTTCCACCTTCAATTGTTGTTTGGCCACTATAAGTATTTGTTCCTGTAAGTGTAAGTGTTCCTGAACCAGTTTTAGCTAAAGTTCCAGTGCCTGAAATTGTTCCAGCTAAAGTTTGATTTAAAGAAGAATTAATTTTTAATTGACCAGAATTAGAAATTGTATTGGTATAATTTCCGCTACCTAGTTGTCCTTGAATTTCTAATATACCAGCTGAAATAACTGTTCCACCCACATAAGTATTTGTACCAGCTAAAACTAAAGTTCCTGCTCCACTTTTTGTTAATGTACCATTCGATACAGCACCCGTGACAGTTGATGTAACTCCACTGGAAACTGATAATGTAGTTGGTTCAGTTCCAAAATCTACAGACGAGATAGAATTATTACTATTTGAGGTCAAAACTAAATTTTTATCATTAAAAGTTATTCCACCTGATAAAGTTAAAGTTCCGTTGTTAGTTGAATTTCCCAGTGTGCTCGAATTTTGAACTACAATTGCATTCCCTAAAGTTCTAGCAGTGGAATTGTTAGAGGATAATGTTCCTCCATTTAATACTACACTACCAGTTCCTAATGCGTTATTAGCACCAGCTGCTATTGTGCCTGCTGTAATAGTAGTTTGAGAGGAAAGATTTGAAGAGTTATCAACATTTAAAACTAAAGTTCCATTTCCAGTTTTTGTTACTGAATATGAAGAAGAAATTATTTGTGCATCTAAAGTATATACTGAACTATTGGTTATATCGTAAGTTCTATTCTCTTTAATATCCCCTTGAAGATCAACTGTATCATTCGAAGTAGTATCAGAACTTGAACTTATTGTGTCTGCATTTGTTTTATTAATAAATAAAAAAATAAGTATCAAAATCGTAAAACAAAGAAACTTTTTCAAAAAAAGAAATTTTTTGTTTAATTCCATTAACATTTAAACTTAAACTTAAATAGAGTAGCTAAAGCTGTTTATATACAACCCATGATATATAATATTAGTTATATATACAATTTGATTAAATATAAAAAAATTCTATAAATGCGATTATGAGTAATCAAGAGTTCTTAAACCCTAAGTTTTTAAAGTATTTTATAACTGTTGCAGATACCGGAAGTATTTTATCTGCAAGTTCGAGTTTAAATGTTGCTCAACCTTCAATTACAAGATCTGTACAAATTATTGAAAATAGTTTGGGTAAAAAATTATTTATCAGAACAAAAAAAGGAGTCACTTTAACTAAAGAAGGTGAAATTTTTTATATGAATGCAAAATCGATTTTAGCGTTCAATGATAAAGTTATAGAAAATATAAAATCAATAGAATTTGATGATGAAAATAAAAATAATGATCAAATTATTTTTGGTATTCCAAGTACCCTTACCTATTCCCATAAACAAAATATACTTTGGTTGATTAAAAAAAATAATCCTAAAGTAAGAATAAAAGTTATTGAGAGTGATAGTTTTGGAATGATTAATCTAGTTGAAAAAAATAAAATTGATTTTGCGTTAAGTTGTATCAAATTTTCAAATGATAATATTGATAAAGTCAATTTATATGAAGATCCGTTTTGTGTTGCCTTTTATAAGGGGCACCAATTTCAAGAAGTTAAAGAAGTAAGTATTGATATGGTCCGAAAAGAAAAAAATTATATCTTTAGAAATACTTGTGAATTTTTTTACTATGATTATTTAAAGAATAAAGGTTCCTTCCCAGACTTTAAAGAAATCCAAAAAAATATTAAAAAAAGAAAGCAAGAAAATAGTGATAGAGATATTGTTTTTACTGATAGCGATACAACAGCAGCCTCTTGTATTAAAAGTGGTTTAGGGGTCGCAATAATTCCTGAAAGTGTAGCAATTGATCATAAACTTTTATTCACTAAAATAAATAAACCTCAAATGAATAGAGATATTTTATTTATTCAAAATAAAAATAATAAAAAAAATATTAATACAACCAATGAAGCTTTAAAAAATGCTTTATGGTTATAACGACTGGAGATTAAAATATGAGATTATTACTAACTTTTATATTTATATTAGTATTTAATTTAAATTTTACTCATGCAGAGCAAAGTGAAGAAAAAGTACCAACTGTTACTACAAAACAGTTTAGAGATTGGACTTTGCGATGTGTTACTGAAAACAAGAAACAAAAATGTGAAATTGTACAATTTTTACAAGTTAAAAATTTAAATCTACAATTTACAGTAGTGTATTCTGAATTTTTAAATAATAAAAATGAGTTAAAAAAATTAATCAATATAATTACTCCTCTAGGTGTTAATGTTCAAAGACCTGCATCAATAAATTTTCATAAAGGAACTGCTGTTAATTTACCTTTCATAAAATGTGAAGTTGTTGGATGTATAATATCAATTTCAAATGATACTACCGATCCTGCGATAGAGAGTCTTTTTAAACAAATTAAAGAAGCAATGAAAAAATCAATCTACTTTGAAATTTTAGTTGATGGATTTAGAGAAAAGCCATTTTTAATTAAATCTTCATTACAAGGTTTTGAAGATGCCCTTACTGAATTTGAAAAACAAAAAAATTAAAAATTTGTGAAAAATTTGAAAAAATACCTTGGGTTTATTTTTTTAGCGCTGTTAGTGCTAATTAAAATCCAGGACAGTAATTTTGTTAAACGAATAGAGAATATCTCATATGATATTTACCAGTCTATTTTTGAGGAAAATAGCGAGTTTAATGATGTTTTAATCGTTGATATTGATGAGAAAAGTATAGGTGAAATAGGCCAATTTCCCTGGAGAAGAGACGTTTTTGCTAAACTTGTTAACAAATTAGAGAATTTGGAAGCATCAGTAATTTCTTTCGATATTTTTTTTAGTGAAGAAGACAAACAAAATCCAAAAAAAATTTTAAAACAATTCAACATATCTAATGAAAATATTTTAGATTCTGACCAGTTGCTTTCGGATGCTATTAACAATTCCAATGTAGTTTTGCCAGTGTTAGGTGATGTTTCAATTTTTGATAAGATGAATAGTTCAAAACCGAAAACAAATTTAGTTTCTAGAGGTGGAGATGCTTCTAAATTTTTATACAATTTTAGAAACAAAATTACTTCATTAGAAGAAATAAATAATTCAGCTAAGGGAATTGGAAATATTTCTTATCTGGATAATCAAGATGGAGTTTTAAGATCTCTACCAATTTTATTAAAAATTGATGGTGATATTTGGCCAGCTTTAAGTTTGGAAACACTGAGACTACTTCATGACAATAAAAGTATTTTAGTAAAATCATCTGAAAGTGGAATTGAGGAAATTAAAACTAGAAAATATAAAATTAATACTGACCCTAATTCAATAGTGTATATAAATTATAAAAAATTTGATAAAGAAAAATATTTATCTGCAGTAGATATATTAAATGACAAAATTAGTAAAAATATTGTTAAAGATAAAATTATTTTAATAGGTAGTTCAGCTCAAGGAATTTTTGACTTCGTAAAAATACCGAGTGGCAAGGTAATTCCTGGAGTCGAGACTCATGCCCATGCTATTGAAAATATTATTAACAATGACTTCATTGTAAGAAATTTAACTACTGACATTGTTGAAAATATAATTTTATTATTATCTTTAATTTTAGTTTTAATTATTCCAAAAAAAATAAATCCAAAATTAAGTATTGTTTTTTATATTAGTTTAGTTTTTGGTTTAATATTGCTTAGTTTAGTTTCTTATCAATTTAATTATTTCGTAGATATTTTTTATACAATCTTAAGTTCTGCTTTGTTGTTTTTAATAACACTTTATTTTAGATATCTTCAAGAAAACGAAATCGCAATTGAAAACGAAAAAAAACAAATTGTTCTTAAAAAAGAAAGGGAGATTGCTGGTGAAGTTCAAAAAAAATTATTTCCAGTTGATTTTAAAGATAATGAAGTTTTGTATGCAAAAAATATACCTGCAAGAGATGTCTCGGGTGATTATTACGACTACATTCAAATAAATAATAATGAACTATATTTTACTCTAGCGGATGTTTCTGGAAAGGGAGTAAAAGCTGGAATTTTAATGGCAAATGCTGCAGCTGTGTTTAGGTCTATGGCAAGACTAGAAAAGCCAGTTTCAACAATAGCAAAATTTATAAATAATCAAGTAGCGGACTCTTCATATCAAGGAATGTTTATTACTGCTGTAATTGGAAAACTAAATATTGAAAGTAACGTAGTAGAATATATTAACCTTGGCCACGAACCTATAATGATTTTTGATAATAATTATAAATTTGACTATTTAAAATCTACATTGCCGCCTCTTGGGATAATGAAAATGGAAGAGGACAGCTTTTTTCAAACCTCTACAATTAATATAAAAGAAAAAAATTTGATGATTTATACTGATGGAGTTACTGAGGGGTATTTAGAAAACGGTGAAGAATTACAAGTTAAAGGGCTTGAAAAAAACCTTAAAAATCATGGTTTATTTAAGCCTCAAGAAATAATAGACAAATTAAGCACGCTACTAACAAATTCAAAAAAACCACTTAGAGACGATATAACTTGCATGGTTATTTCGGGGAAAAAAAATGAATAGATTTATATATTTGTTTTTGCTTCTTACAATTAACTCGGTTGCTAAAGCTGAAGTTACTTATACAGAAATATTAAAACAACCAACTGATCTTAAACTAAATCTTAGATATGCAAAAGAACAAGAAAATCTTGGTGAATATAAAAATGTAATTGCTACTCTTGAGAGATTGACTGCTTTATATCCTGAAAACATAGATCTAAAATTATATCTATTATCAATTGCAGTTAAGACAGATAGTACAGAGAAAGTACTCAGGTTAGTGACTGAAATAAGACAATCGAATGAAATTGATGAAAAAACTAAAAAAAGAGTAGCACAGGTATTTGATGATATTAATAAAAAGAAAATTAATGAAAACAAATCAGAAGCAAGACAACAAGCAAGAGATATTGTAAACGAAGCCGAAAAAGATAGAGAAAAATCAACAAAAGTATCTAAATCAAATTGGACTTTTTATCAGGATTTTGGTTGGAAAACAGCGTTGCATTCTAACGTTGGAAGTATTTCAAATACTAAAACTAAATATTCTTCTGGAACAATTGTTAACATGACAGGTACTGAAGGTGATAATATTGAAACTATTAATTCAATGTTGGGGGCAATTTATCAAATAAATGATAACTCAAATCTAAATCTTTCTTTAGGTACTTCAAGTTCAGAACAAAATAAAGCTACATCTGATGAAAATGATACAAATAGTTTTTCAACAAGTTATAGTAATTTTTCAAACAAAAATACATTTAGTGCATCAGTTTCATTAACAGACACAAACTCTAGGAGAGCTGCTGATTCTATTTCAAGAAGTTTCAATTTAAGCAATACCTATAATTTAATTGATAACCATAAAATATTGTCTGGTTTAATTTTATCAGATACTAGAGGTAATCAAAATCCTTCAAACTCAACAAAAAGAGAGACTAATACTTTTAAAAAAGGATTTAATATTGGATACCAATATATTTTTAGCCAGCAACAATCTTTAACATTAAAATATGCATTTAATGAAACTGAGGCAATTGCAGATTATAACGGTCTTACTGATGACTCTGTCACAGTTTCTTACTCAAAAAACTTACCAATTGGTAATTTGGGCTTAAGTTATACAAAAACTGATAAAGAATATAATCAAGTAGACACATTTGTGCATCCATCAATTGTCAGAAACGATGATGTTGAAAATTACTCTATTTCATTAAATGGTGGACTAGGGCAAATTTCTAATTCAATTAAACTGTTAAAAGCGTCTGATAAACTTCAAAATTTCCTTAATACATTTACTTACAGTATCTCTTGGTCTGAAACTAATAATAATAGTAACTGGCTACAAAATGATTATGAAAAAGAAACATTAAATTTTAGTTTATCAAAAAGAGTTTATTTTAAATGAAAAACACATATAAGAAAATTCCAATGAAAATAATCTATTCTTTAATTTTATTAATTTTACTAAACATTTCTAATTCTTTTGCTAAAGAAATTGGAATTATTGGTTTTGTGGTTGGAAATGCCTTCAACCAAGATGGGAAAAAACTGAATGTTGGTGATCCAGTATATTTTGGTGACACAATCAATACTGAAGATGGAGGCAAATCTCAGATATTATTTATAGACCAAACAGTTATGACTGTGGGATCTAGTACAGAATTGACAATTGATGAATTTATTTTTGATCCTGAAAGTGCTGATGGAAAATTATTATCTACTATAAAATCTGGAAGTGTAAAAATTCTTACTGGAAAAATAAGTGAAAAAAATCCAGAAAATTTAGTTGTTGAAACTCCTGCTGGAACAATAGGAACTAGAGGTACTGAATTTAAAGCGGCAGTTGATCCAAATACAACTAAAAGCAAAATATTACTTATTGGTCCAGGACCAAAAAATTCACTTGGACTTAGACCTGGTGCTGTAGAAGTTTCAAATGCAGCGGGAACAGTTCTTCTAGACAAACCTTATTTATTTACAGAAGTTAATCAAAATACTGCTCCAAGACAACCTGTTATCGTATCACAAAATGAGTTAAAAAAATTTCAGGAGCTTGAGATAGAGCCAGAAATTGAAGTAACAGAAAATGAGGAGACAGAGGAAACTTTGCTAGCTCAAACAGAAGAACAAGTTGAGGATATTAAAGAGTTAATCCAAGCAGAAATTTTTGGTGAAGATCAAGAATTAGGTGATCTTGTCTTAGATACTTTGGTGACTGCACTTTCTAAAGATGATGGAGGTATCACTGCTCAACTACTTGGAAAATCATTTTTAAACAGTGGAGAAGTTATACCAAGAGCGTTGATACCTGATGACGTAAAAAATGAATTACCAGATGGTATAGATATAAATTCACCTGAGGCAGATGCATTCTTTGCAAACGAATTGCAAAATGAAATTGAAAAAGCAATGCTTATTTCTGCAAGAATAGAAGATGTAGATTTTGTTCCAACAGAATTTAATCAATTTAATGCAGGATTTAATGACATTAAAGTTCCTGTCTTTAATGATCAAACTGGCGATGTAGTATTTTTAGAAATGGGAGATATAGATTTTAAACCACAGTTTGCGAATTTTCCTGGAGATAGAAATAATTTAATTGAAAATTTTATACCCGAACAAATTATTTTAAAAGGTCAAGATGGAATAGCAATTGATTTAGAAAAAGGTCAATTTTATGAACAACAAATTGATCCTCAAATGGATGCTCTTAATCAAAGATTTGAAACAGCACTAAAGTCTGGAGCTTCACCAGAGGAATTAGATCAAATAATTTTTGAAATGGATAATGTAATGTTTGAAGCAAATCAATCTATAGAGGCTTTTGGTTTGGCATCAATAGAGGGTCAATTTGGAAATGATTTTAAATTAGATGTATTTACTAATGAGGAATTTAATCAAACAAAAGAAAGTTTTATATTTGATACAAATAAATACTCTCAAAATTGGATAAATGCTGGTGATGAAGGATTGGTTCCAATATTTCAATTGGATGGAAGCGTGACTTTTGTCGAAGAAGATCAGGCAGATATTGCTTGGCAAGAAGTAGATCAACAATATGAACAACAATTTGCACAACAATTTCCAGAAATTTATGAAGCAGAAAAGAGAGCTGAAGAATTGGCACAAAAAGCAGATCAGGAAGCAAATTTATTATATTCTAGAGTAGATCAAGCTATACAAGCTGGAGCTTCTGAGGAAGAAATAAATGAACTGTATACAAAAATTGATAGTCAATTAAATGAGATTTATTTAGAAGTAGATGAAGCTTTTCAACAAATTGCTCTTGCTGAAATAAAAACCGAAGTAATAGAAATTGGTGCAAACGAAATAATTTCAGAAAGCAAAGTAGAAGAAAAAGAACTTCCTGAAGAAGAAATAAAACTTGATAGAAATTCAGAAGTTGAAAATAAAGAGGAAGAGGTTCTACCTAGTTTTGAATTATCATTAAGAGGATATTTAGATTTAGCTTATGGAAATGAAATAAAAATTAATGATCCTCTTGTATTAAACACTGAAAGCTACAAAATAGGTACTACTACTTACTCAGACTTAAATACTAAAACAAGTGGCACAGAAACCTTTACTGGTACAAGTACAACGCTTTATGTGGATACTGCAGGTGGTAATGCAGCAACAGCAGTTGATAACCCAGGAGACACTGCAGGATCTTTTACTCCTACTCATACTATAAATTATAGCACAAGAACTATTAATCAAGGCATTGTTGCTACTGATGTGCAAATAGGAAGTGCCTCAGCTAGAGATTTTACTATTGATAAAGATATCACATATAACTCAAGATCTTCAGGAAATGTTACACCCGCATCTTCATTTCAAGTAGATAGTAGCAGCAACATTACTGATATAAATAATTCTATAACTGGAGACATAAGTAAAACATTACCTTCAAGTGGTTATAATGACGGTACAAATGCAAATTATTTTGTAACTGTAGAGTCAAATTTTGAAAACTTGTCTGGAAAATCTTTTGCAGACTCAGTTTCAACTACTGTCACTGTTCAAACAAAAGACTCTGATGGAACAACTAATCAAATATCAGGCACCTCAAGTAATGGAAGAGATTAGGTAAATTTATAATTACTAAATATAAGAGTTGACGTAATCGCACTACCTCTCTAATGATTTTTAATTTTTAAAAGCTACTATGAAATTACCAATCTTTCTTATTTTTATATTTATTTCAATCACTAAGGCTCATGCAAATTTGGTTTTAAGTGAAGTTTTAAATAAACCAGAAGATCTTGAACAAGCATTTTTATTTGTTGATCAAGAAAAAGATAACAAAGTTAATGAGGCAATTTATGCGCTCGAAGTTTTAAAAAAAGTTTACCCAGAAAATTTAGAGATCAAAATAAAACTATTTTATCTTTATGAAAAAAATCAAAATGAGACAGAGTTAAAAAAGTTATTAAATGAGTTAAAGGAATTTGAAAACGTTCCAAGTTATATTGTAAGTAAAATAAATGAATTAATTGTTTCAGAAAATAAATCTGAGAAAGAAAATTTACAGATATCAAATGATAATTCTAAAGGAATAAAATATTCTGAAATTCTTAATAATCCAACTGATCTTGAATTAAATTTAAGATTTGCAAAGGAGCAAGAAAGTTTAGGAAATTATAAAACTGTTATTGCAACTTTAGAAAGACTATCTGATCTATACTCAGAAAATTTAGATTTAAAATTATATTTATTGTCAATATCGTTAAAAATAGATTCTAAAGAAAGAACAAAAGCAATTATTGATGAAATAAAACAGAGTGAAAAATTAACAGCTGATATCAGAGAGCAGCTTAACTCACTAACTCAAACTTTAGAAAATCAGAAGAAACCTAGAGATGAAAATGACTGGATTAGATATGTAGATTTTGGTGTTAATCTTGCAGAAGAAAACAATGTTAATACTGTTTCAAATTCAAAAACATTATATATCAGTGATAGTTTAAGTAATTATGCTGCTGACACTATTTACGAAGATTCTTATAGTGACATCTTTATAAGAACAGGCGCTTTTAAAAAACTATCTGATACTTCTAATTTAAGTTTAAGTTTAGGTAAAAATGTAACAAGACAAAATAGAGACAAGAATAAAGAAAATGATCTAGATTCTTTGTTTGTTAATTACAATAAACAATTCAATAAAAATTATACGTCCGCTTTCTTTTCAATAAATAACAATAATTTTGTTAATGATGCTGAAAATGTAATTTATAATTTTACTCTTGAAAACAGATATCTAACTAAACCAAATCAAAATCTATTAGTATCTTCAAATATAGGTATTACAGATTATAGAACAGATACTACCTTTAGTTCTGCAGATAATAAAAATAATACTTATTATGGACTTGCAACGGGTTATGAATATTTTTTGAGTAATATCAATAATATAAAATTTAAATTAGGTATAAATCAATATAACGCTAAGCTAGACTCTTATGGATATGAAAATAACTTTTATACTATTTCAAATTCGGGAAAAATTGGATTTTTAAATTATACAATTTCTCATTCAAATAACTCAAATAAATATGATAAATCTGACACTTTTGTAAAAAGCGATACGGTCAGAGATGATGAGATTGTAACAAATAGTGTTACACTTTCTGGAAATTTAGAAGATCTAATAAAGAATAGGTATATAAAGAATGTTTTTTACAATCTTTCTTATTCTGATATAGAGTCGACCTCAAATATCCTTAACTACGACTATGATAAGGAAATAATTAAATTTGGATTAACAAAAAGGATGATGTTTTGAAGAAAATATTAGCTCTAATTTTAACCCTATTTTTTATCAGTCATTCAGTTGCTGATGAGAAAATTGTAGGTGCAATTACATTATCGATTGGAAAAATTACCAATCAAAAAGGAGAAATTTTAAAAGCTGGAGATAAAATTTTCTTTGGAGATGAAATTATTTCTGATGGAAAATCTAAATCTCAAATAATCTTTTTAGACGAGACCGTTCTTACAATCGGAGAAAAAACATCAATAACAATAGATGAATTTGTTTTTGACCCAAGTACATTGGACGGCAGTTTTTTAGCTACACTTAATGAAGGTAGTGTAAAAGTTTTAAGTGGATTAATTAATCAGAAAAACCCTGAAAAATTAGAAGTTAAGACTGCAGCGGGAACAATAGGTTCAAGAGGTACAGAGTTTCAAACAATTATAGATGAAGAAGATAATGCACAAGTATTGCTAATTGGTCCTGGAGAGGACAACACTTTAGGATTACGACCAGGTGCGGTAGAAGTTGCAAATGAACTTGGAAGTGTATTATTAGATACACCTTTTTCATTCACTCAATTATCTTTAAACCAAATTCCAACTCCTCCAGTTGAAATTACACAGGAACAATTACAACAATTCCAAAATTTCTTAGATGTTAAAGCAAATCTTGATGTTCAAGATGTAGAGAGTGCAATTAAAGAAGGTTTATTTGATGATCAACAAATAAGCGGAAATGAAATAATAGGTGAAATAGTTACGACTGCCCTTAATTTAAGTGATGGTGGATTAACTTTTGATCAAATTGCAGAAGTACTAGGTGTTGATGTTGTAGATATCATTGGCGAGGAAGGTCAAGCTGAATTTGAAAACGAGTCAGCAGAAAACCAAATTGCGATGGCAAACGCTGAAGGCGGAGACGGTCTAGCATATATATTACGTTATGGTGGTACCAATTTAGGACAAACTAATTACGGAGATTTTCAAGGAATTACTTCAGGAACTTATACTTATACAGGTAACAATATTAATATGGCAGCAACTAAAGGAACTGGTTCTGGGACTTTTAGTGGTGTAACAACAGTTAACTTTGCATCACAAACAATTAATAATACTTATTCAGGAACATTATCTTTAAACGGTAATGCAGATGTAGATTTTAGTTATTCTTTTACAACTGATTACTCTAGTGGATCAGCATCTACATCCATGTGGGGAAAAAATAATGGGATTTTTAGTATAAATAATTCAAATGGTACAACCGCTACAACAACTAAATCAGGTGAAGCAGGATTTACTCCAACTGACTTTGCTACTAATGCTTCAAGTTATTATGCTGATGCCGCAACGGATTTCTTTAATGTTCAAATGAATGGATCTCCAAATCCATCAACTGGTTCTGTAGCAACAATTGCTTTAAATGTTACTGACTATAAAACAGATGGAAGTGATACAGAAAATACAATAGATGGCCAAAGAACTGGAATTATGCCATCAAGAAATTAAAACTATCTATTATTCCAAGATATAGGTGTAACCGTAACAGCGTTTCTGCTTCCAATAGCTTTTACAATTCCAATTTCTTGATTCAATGTAGTATCTCCATACACTAGCTTAATTTTAATTTTTCTATTTCCTGGGGTAAAATCACTAGTATCAGTACTTTGATAATAAACTTTCTGAAGTTCGTCTCGCCATTGTTGAATGGTTGCAACCTCACCAGAAGGTGATGTAATTTTTAACGGTGAATTACTAGAAGCTACAAAATCAGCTGTTTTAGACCATCCTGAAGATAATGCTAAATCACCACTGGTATCAACTTTAACAGAGTCCTCATCGCTTATAAAAATACTATTATCACTTCCATCATTGTAAAAAGAAATTTCAGCTCTTTCAGGACCTAATAGCACATTAATATCATTATCATCTTCTTCAATATCAGCACCAGTAAAATCTCCTACACTTCCTCCATATCTAATGATGAAACCTTCAACATCGGAGCTAGCCATACCACCTCTAGTCATAATTCCGGTAGTAGATGCAGAGCTAGTCTGTTGGAAAACGAGATAATCATTTGTATTAGCAGCTGGATGAGAGCTAATCCAGTTTGCAGCAGTAAAAGGTCCTACTCTAACACTAGCCTGACTAGACCTCGTAGAAGTTACACCGCAACTTGCTTCATTTTCTAAATTATCTCTAATGTCGTCTGCGTCATCCAAATCAATATCTAATCTTAATCTCCAAAACTCTTTGTCCTTCCAAGGTCCAGATGTATATCTCCAAAATCCAGATCTAAAAATTCCACCCTGACATTCATCTGTTCCATTGACCCAAACTTGTTTATCATCAGTTACACCAAGCTCTTCAATTGCATCTAGATCCGCGGATGTTGTAACATTAGCTAAATAACCTTGAATACCACAAAGATTTTGATAGCTCGCTTGAAAATTTGCTTGATTGTAACTTAACTCAGTATCTTTTAACTGATAATAATGTTCAGCGTTACTTGGCTTTTGAATATCTCCTAACAATACTTCTATTTCTCTTGTTCCATCAGCAGATGCATTATGTTCAAAATACATAGATTTAATTAAATCAACATAATTTTTACAAGTTGCATCTCCAGATAAAGTAACCTCACTAGTTTCATTTCCTGTAGCAGTTAAATTAACTGCATTAAGTTCCTCTGAGCCTACCACAAGCTTGTCACCAGTTTCAGCTCCTGATTTTATTTTCACAATGGCTTTTGTTACCCTCCTATCAAAAAGTTTAATTACTCTTTTTGTAGCTATTCTAATATTAGGATCTTCATCATTTTCCATACCCCCATATTCTAAAACTAATCCTCTTATTGAATAATTAAAGTTATTTGAGTAACTTGCACTCCAATTGTGTAAATCATTCCATGTCAGCTCATCATCGTCATCGAAATGAGTTCCTAATAAATGAATACCATGTTCTGTTTGTGCAACATTATTAGGTTCTCCAGTTCCATTCCAATTTCTAAATGGCATTCCATCAACAAACACTTCACCAATTTGTTGACCTTGAGGATCATTAGAACCAGCTGTAACACCTCTTTCCCAGGTTCCATTGTTAGCAGAAGGTGTTCCAGAAGCTGTTCGTGTTGGAGCAAAAGCCAAACCTCTTCCATTCCATAACATGCCTTCAGGTCCAGTCATCCATCTCCATACAGGACATTCTGTGCTTGTTACCGTATCATCAACGTTTGTAAAAGAATCTGTAAAATATCTTTTTGTATTATTGCCTGTAATTGCTGCATTTGAAGACAAAGCTATTTTCGGATCTTTATAAAACAATGTTAAACCAGACTGAGATTGGGGGTTTGCATTTGATGCAGTTAGTGATGAAGATCCTTTTCTGTAATATTCATTCTGATACCCTTCCAATACCCACATTTGAGCTGAACTTGCTGTATAATTAGACCAAGACGTAGAATTTATATTATTTCTAGTATCTAAATCGACAAGTCTGAATGTTGTGTTGGAAACAACCCTAACTCTATAAAATCCAGTTGCTAGCTGTGTCATACCATCAACATTCATTTGATTAGCAGTGCTAATATCTGCAATCTTAATGATATCATCACTGGTAAGCCCATGTGCTGAACTTGTTGTAATTAATGCCGGATTATCTTTTGATATCGATGTAATTGTTCTTGCTGTTGTTGTTTGATATTTTTCAACTATGTTTCTAACATATCTCGTACTAGCACCATAAGTTTGGCCATTTCTATAAAACGGTATATTTTCAAAATCTCGTAAAGCCTGAAAATCAGCTGTTGCTTGAGCTCTATTAGATCTTTGTCGGAAACCACCACATTTATTTAAATTAGCTACGGTATTTGCGTTATCCGACATAGCTAATCCACCCATCCATCCGTTACCAACTGCTTTAGTTGTAATGATATCATTTTCAGACTCACTTGTTATAGTTGCGAGGTATCCACTTTTTCCAAAATAATCTAATTGTCTAGATAAAGAGAACGCTTCATTCATTCTTCTATTTTTATTATTGTATAGGTTTTGACTTGAATTAGCGGTTCCATCTGGTCTAGCAGGAAACTCATAAAATTCGTAGAAGTGATTATATCCATCTCTATGCTCTTCAACATGAAGAGGACCCAAAGAAAATAAAATTGTTCTTTCTCCAAGTGAGGCTGTAGTAGTTTCAGCATCTTCACCTTCTGTGCCGTCTGAACCATCTGTTCCTTCATAAGCATAAGGGTTTGCTCCTTCTTCTGCATCTACTTCTTTTGAATTGTAATATTTTATAGACTCAAATGCTTGTGTCCAAACATCTACATCTGCACACGGTGCATCAGACTCGTCACCTTCATACATAGTCCAATTATGTGGATTATAAATAGTAGGAGTTTGAGTTAAATCTAAAGAAGAACCACCAGTTATCGTACCACCTGAAGTATTTTTCCAAACTCTATTATTAAACCAAACAAAATCATTAGCTGAATAAGTTGATGTTGAGCTCCAATCATTTGGTTTACCAGAATGAACCATAGTAAGGACTCCTGTGTAGGCATTCCAACCTGGATAATCATCAGTCGTGTCATGATCTACAGAAGATGAAGATGTGTCACCTGTTATTGCTGAAGGATAATCTTCAGCACCAGTATCAAGTTTTAAATAATCTTCTATTACGTCTGGGTTGGTGTCTGCATCAAGATCTAATAAATCTCCATCACTGTTTCCATCTACTGGAGCTACATATGTGTCTGCTTCTATAGTGGCTCTTGCAACACAAAAATTATGGCCACTAATATCTATTTCATCTGCATCGTCAGTGTCACCATCTTGGTTAATATCATGCTCTAAGCTAAAATGATCAAAACCTCCATATTCAACAACATAACCAGTAATACAATCTAGTCCTCCAGAACTACAATTTGGAATTCTTCTTAAATCATTCCAACCTCCGTTGGTTCTACCGCTTCTATTTATTTCCATATCAGCATATGGCTCTGCTGAATTATTGGGCTCACCACTTTGCCAGTTTGTATAGGAAACACTCATTCCCATTAAAGGTCCTGACTCTGATTGCATATTAGCTGCATTCGAGGTTGGATTTCTCCAATCTGAGTTTGATAGCCAAATATAGTGTTGATCACTAGATTGATCTAATCTTGTGCCATAGTAATTTTCTCTGGTTTCTCCAGCGGCAACATGAAAAGGGGTAACTCCAGTGCAGCCAGACTGAGTACTGCTATTGCACATTACAGCATCTTTAATAAATTCATTTTCTTCAGCACTTTCTATAGAAACCAAATATCCTCGCATACCTCCACAAGTAGATTGCTCAGCTCTTCTTTTTGCTTCCCACCAGTCAATTGAGTCACCATTGTAACCTAAATCAGAAGTTACATTTGGTGCAGTTGAAAAATATTTATAATAATGACCATAACTATTATCATTTACAGTTGAGGTAAACTGTACACCGTCACAATCACTGCCTAATACTTCAGACCAATCATCCTCAATAAAATCGTCACCAGCTGATTTTCCATCATCTTTTTCTAGGAAATACAATTTATCTTCAAATTCTGCACAGTCTCCTTCAGAGTATGACGAGGCTGCACTGAAATCTGTAAATGAATTAGAGTTACTACATTGCTCCATAGACCTTTTAAAAACATAAAAGTTTGTATTAGTATTATCTTTGGTTTGAATTTTAATATCTCCAGTAACTCCTTCTTGTGCAATATAATTATTTAAAGGTGTGATTAATGGAGTACCTTCTTGACCAGTTAGATCGTTTAAGTCTTCCTCTGTGAGTGCAATTTTACCGTCTCCTACATCTCCTTTTTGAACTGGGGCTGAAACAATTAATTCAAGAGGAACAATTTGTTCTTGAGGTCCTTTTCCACATGATAAAATTTTGTAGTAAACAACATCTTCTCCGGGTGGAACATTGATCGACGGTGCATCGTCTGTTGTTGATGTAACTGGATATTTGACAATTTCTGTTTTCCATAAAGTTCCTTTATTTCCAATACCATAAATCGTTGCATCATTTTTTCTATCAGCTGCTCTTGAGGTATTAAAATCTTTAGCAGTATTACCTGATCCTTCATTAAACTTATAATACGAGACTAATCCTGGTTCAGAACCTGTTAATCTTCTTCTATTATTGTTTGCAATGTCAGTGCCTGATCTTGATACATTCCATATTCTCATTTCAGCAATATTACCAAGCCAAGGAACACTTTGAATTTTTGGATCTCCAGTCAAATAACTACTAGGATTAAAGCCAGCTAAACCTTCTCCGATTGCTAAAGGCCAAAAATCTCCTTCTGGTAATGTCTCAGGAGGATTAGTATAACCAGATTTAGGTCTAGCTCCTATATCTGCATTATATGTTCCGCTTAAAGTTCCATTTTGGTAAATTCTTACATTACCAGTATCAGTACTACCTGGTGTACCTCCATCCCATACCCATGCAATGTGAACCCACTCATCTTTAACAGGAGATCCAATATCTCCTTGATCATCCAAAACAACTTCTCCAAGTCTTGGAGACCACTCATCATTTTTAACTTTAAATACTAAATCCCAAGTTCTACCCCATTCAAAAGCATGCATGTCATAAGTAGATCCTGGCTGTTTATTTTGTATCCACATTTCAATTGTAAATTGATCGTTTGGAAAATCTTTAAAGTTTTCAACAAGCGCAAAAGATCTGTCTGTGTAAGTAGTATCTTTTTCAGTATTATTTTTTGAACCTTCTGCTGAGAAATAAATAGATCGAACTACATCTGCATGCCTTTGAACAAAAACCTCATAAGACATATCTTCAAATTTTGGATCATCTGTTCCAAGATTTGCATTTATTCTTTTTGCATAATAAACATCTTCACTAGAATTGGTAAAACCATGCCTATTAAGGCATTTATTATCTGAGTCAGCAACATTAAGGGTATTTTGAATATCAACTAGAGTAAAACTATTTGAATTTAGCTGATCAGTGATCCATTTCTGACCTTCTTGTAATCCTGTTTCTGCAGCAAGATTTACTTGTTGCATAACTGAATTTCTTGAAACACTTTTTAAATCATTGTCATAATAAAAAAACATTGCTCCCGTCATAATTGACAATGCTGAGACGACAGCAATCACAAATACAAGGACAAAACCTTTTTCGTTTTTTTGTTTTTTCATTATGAGTCGCTCCAAAGTTGCTGTCTATCAATATAACTATGAGTTTCCTTACATCTATTCGACAACATTCCAATAACAACATCCTCTCCATCAACTGTCACTGTTTTCTCAGATATTTTCACAGACGGTTGAACTGACCTTTCAGGATATTCAAATGTAATTACAGCCTCATCTAAGCTTGTAGTTAGCGGGACTGTCTGTCTCCTAAATACTTTCTCTCCTTCTTTTCCTTGAATATAACCCTCAATGGTCATTGCTGCTTTTGTTTTATAAACAGTGATATTTTCCATTGCTGTTTCTGAGCAATCAACTCTATCTACATATACTTTTTCTGTAGTAGTTAATTGGTTTCCTCTTAAATCTGTAGCAACAATTCTTATAGAGAAATATTTTTTATTTGAAGGTAAATTGGACCATCTAATGTCACTATCATCATTTAAAACTAAATAAAATTTATCATCTTTTTGGTCAATTCTAAATCTACTTCCGTGATCTACATCTTTGTCTGAATCATCATTTGGAACCTCACCAAGATTAAATCTCACAAAATCATGTGTATCAGGTTCTTGGGTGCTGGTAGCATAAATCTCACCTACTATTAGATCTTTGTTATCATCCTCAGCAATATCAAAGTCATTATTATCTGTGATGGCTGTACCATCTGCTTCCTTAAACGAAACTCCTGTTGGTGTAGTATTTCCAATATTAAAACCAATATAAACCTTTTTTATGTCTGAAATTCTATTATTAGAAGTATCTTCTGTTTGAACTGCGTAATAAAAAGAATCCTCTTTTGGTGTACCATCATTAAAACCAACTGCATAAGCTTGATATCTGAAAGAACCATCGGCAAAAACATAAACAGTATTTCCTGCTGTAGTTGTTACTGTTGCTCTAGCACCACTGTAAGAATCCTTATCTTGAGTATCATACATTTCTCCTATATTTGGAAGTTCTGTATTATTAGCCCAAACTGCTGTGGTTGCTCTCCACTCCCCACTCAACCTGCAATTCATAGATCTATCAGAACCATCTACACTTTGTGTTTTAATTGAACCTGTTTCATTTGTTCCTCTGCCACCAATTTGTGCACAGTTAGCTGATGAATTTGACTGCACCAAAACTTCTATGTGCTCTCCAAAGGGATCGTAAGATTTACTTAGCAAACCATATATTCTGTTAACTGTAAAATAGTCTTCGTCCATGTAATAATATAAGTTTTGTGCTTTAGGCATTGGTTTATTTCCATCAGTTTTGTCCGGGATAAACCTTGGTAACCTTGCAATTTGAATATTAGAATACCTATTGTCAGGTTGTGAAAAAGAAACTATTGCAACTGAACCTTTTTGAAATCTTTTAAACCCTTCTGTTGTTAATTCTTCGGTATCATCATCTCCACTTGGCAGAGTAATAGCAGTTGGTGTTGTATCTTCATTATAAGGCCAAGCAGATAAAGTATGATCAAATAAATCTCCATCACTATCAAATCTATAATCAAATGCTGTGAACCTTTGACTGTTGCTGTTAGCAACATGTGGTTTGTTATCTATGTTAGCTCTAAATTTATTTGGATGGTATGTCAGAGTAATAGTATTTTTAACTCCAGTATTTTTTCCGTGTCCACATCCCCATTTATGAGTTGCACCAGGATTGTAACTAATTCTTGAAAATGAACTCCCTCTATTATTACAGTTCCTAGAACCAGTATTTGCTGGTCTGGTACTATCAGTTCTCATGAAAAGTCTATTGTATCCATTCTCATTGAAATCAGACATTTTTGATGAATTGGGAGTAGACCATCCCGTTAACCTATTCATATCAGCATGTGATAGATAGGATCCTTCATTATAACCACAATTTCTAGTGTGATCGAACTCATAACCTTTGAAATGATGTAGATGGATAGCAGATCTATTACCTTGTGCCCCCCACCAAGACCATAAATACATATCATAAACAAGATCTGCTGGCTCACCCCACCATTCATTTTTTTCAGAAGCAGATAAACCATCCCATTCTGTTTTATCGCTACTTCGTAATGAGTTTCTTAATTTAGATGCACTAAATCCAGATGTGCCATTTAAACTTTCATAATCAATTCCAGCACAAGCTCTAATTCTACCATCTGGCCAAGTTTTTTGAACTACGCTAGGTCTTTGATATCCTGCTGCAAATCCTAACATGTCGTCATCCATCCATGCACTCATATCATGGTTACAATCTGGATAACCACCGGAACAAATCATTCCTTTTAAAACGAAAGAGTCATATTCCTCAGTAGAAGCTAAAAAAGAAGGAGATGCTAAATTTTGCTGTATATAAAATGATCTTCCATCATCTGTTAAATCGTAATTAGGACCTCCATTATAACTTGATGTTCCTTTTCTCTCATAATTTGCATCTCCATAAGTAAAACCTTTTGCTTCCCAAGTATGCAAATTTACATCAGAAAATTGAGGTGCATCATACTTCATTACTCTCACCTTATAATCTTTGTACGCCTCATTTTGATCTTCCCAAGGTTGACTATCACAACTTGTATCCAGATCTGCTTTTAACCTAATCGTAAAATCTTGGTAACCGTCAGAGTTAAAAGTGTAATTTGTATCTAAATTATCTAAAGTGCCCTCAAGAGTTAATGATCCATCCCATTCACCATCATCAGCAGAATTATTATTATTTAAATCATCATATCCAGATGTTACGGTAAGACCTGGGGGTAAATTAGCGGCAACTGTGGTTGTAACCAACTTTAATCTCATTTCGTCATGGCTAACACTTGGTATTCCAGTGATTGCAGGTGGTTTTTCTGAATTAAAAACTATTGCATCGTGTGTCCTAGTAAGACTTGTCCCTCCAACTGTTTCACCTTGATGAAGGATGATAATATCATCAGAGGTTGTAAAGTTTGCAAGCTGAATATCTCTTGTAAGATTGTTTGCGCACTGAACTTTTAAACTACCAGTAAAAGGTATAACAGCTGTCCTATTTTCATGAAGATCTTCTTCATCATAAACATAATAAGTTTTTCCACCAAAATTTAAATTTCTCATGTAAGCAGAAGCTGTATATTTTTCTGTTACTTTTTCATCTTTAGAGACAAGAGTGATCTCAAAATCAATATGCTTACTTCTAATTCTAATTCCAATTTCTTCAAAAAACTGGGCAACAGGCATCCAGTCTGCATCGACTGTTGTATTGGCAGTATCATCTTCGTCACAATTTGTTGTGTTCCAAACTTTTTTCTTTAATACAGTTTTATCAGTAATTGGAGAGTATGGGGCTTTTAACTCGTACTTAATTAATTTTCTTTGAATATTCCCACTATTATCCTCGGTATCAAAACAAAATGATACAATTTCTCCAAACTCAGTATCATCTGCAACTTCTGTACCATCTGTATTTAAAACCTTTACTGGTACTTGAACTTCACCATCGGTACTATCAGGATGTTTATAACCAGCCATCTTGCTGTCGTGTTGTAAAACATGTAATGCAAATCTCGCCTCTTGTTTCATATTATTGTGATTGATTTGTCTGACAAATGTGCCCTGAAAATTATTATAAATTGTGTAAGTTGCTCCCATTACGATTGTAGAAACAACGACGGCAACTAAAGCTTCAGTAAGAGATAATCCTTTTTGAGTAATAAATTTTTTTAAATTCATTTTAAGTTCCAGCTAAAAATAATCTTCTAAATTTTTCTTCAATTTTGTCTTGTTTGATAATTATTGTAACTTGTTTCTTTTTGACGGTTTCATAAATATCAACTCCACCTTCTTGATCTGTAACTCCATCATTATCTTTATCAACAGGGACATCTTTTTCGATGTCTTCAATTTCTAATAATCTCTTATCTCCAGTTCTTGCAGGACCGAGATGCTTCTTCAATAAAGTTCCCCAATTATCTAGGTCAGCCAAAACTTTTTGATTTGTTATTGTCGCTTTATATGTGGTGTCTTCAAACTTTGTCATGTCTAGATCATCATAAGGATCTAAACTACCTTCAGAATTAGATATAAATGTAATTGGAGCATTTTCCGTTGCATCTGATGCCATATTTTTATTTGGAGTATCATCAGGAACATCTGATCTTTCCAAAGATAAAGTAGTGTTGTTATCATCATCGAAAGCAGTTGAGTCTGTAATTTCGTATTTACCACCCACTCCCTCGATTATTATTTGATCTCCATCACCTGGTAATTGAGCAAGGCCCTTTACTTTTAAAGAAGCGCCTGCTGTTGTATCTTCAAATACTCTTGGATTTCCATATTGCGCAGCTACAGGATTGTAAACAGCAGCAAGTTCTTCAAACATTAATTCTACTGCATAAGCAGCTTTGTCAAACTTCCTTAAATTTGCAAAATCTCTTTCTTGATAAGATTGTAATGTCATAAATACAGTTACAGCAATACCCAAAACACCAGCTGCTGTCATTCCCTCAACCAAAGATACTCCTTTCTGAAGTTTGTGTTTTAAATTCATTACATTCTTTTCCCATTGTTAAAAAAACCTGTCTCATATGTGTGCAAATAATCTTTTTTTCCTCCAGCATTTTCAGAAGCTTGTATTTCTCCTCTAGCATTTTCAGGCGAAGATCCATCAGGTAAAAAACAAAAAAAGTTATTAGAGGCAGAAACTTTTGTACAGCTACCTGTCGTAGATGTACATCTACTGATTGTCATATGCTCAAGTGCTTTTGTTAAATCTGTTAGCTTAGTTCCTTTGTCGTTAGTGCCATCAAAATCAGAACATTTGGTGGCTGTAGATTTATGATATTCTACATTGTATCTATTCAATCCTTGCGCCTGCCAAACTTCCAAATCAGCAGTATTGTTAGAAGTATCATTTACAATTCGAATCGTATAAGCGTTTCCATCTTCAAGGGATAGTTGTCTGACATAATTTATTTGACCTCGAATTGTTGCAAGATCGCTCTCGAAATTATCTTGATCACCAAAATTATCAATTGCTGGAAAACCAACTGCACCAATAATAGATATGATGGCTATAGTAGTCATCAACTCCAATAGACTGAAACCTTTTTCTTTAATTTTCATTAAGGTCTATCCTACAGCTTGACCAATGCTGAAGATTGGCATGTACAAAGCTATCATAAGAACACCAATAATTGCTCCAATTATTACAATCATTAATGGCTCTATAATTGAGGATAAAGCCGCAACAACACCATCAAATTCTTCTTCATAATAATTTGCAATTGATTGAAACATTTCTTCCATATTTCCTGTTCGTTCACCAACAGCTGTTAACTGAGCAAGAGCCGGAGGGAATATGTGCTCTTCTTTTTGTAGTAACGCAGACAATGTTTGACCAGTTACTATCTGCCTCCCAATTCTCTCTAAGGCATAAATAAAAACAAGATTTGTAGTAACAGATTTAGAAATTTTTATTGTGTCTATGATACTTACCCCAGCTCTAGTAAGATTGGCCATAATCATACACATCCTAGAAACTGTTGCCTTAACAATTAAATCTCCAAATAATGGAAATTTTAAAAATCTCTTATGCATTACATGTCTAAAACCTTCTATATTTTTATACATGAAGTTATAAGAAACCCTAATAATTATGATAATCCCGATGATTTTCATTATATTAGTTGGATTAGCAATAAATCTACTTGCATTGACTATAACTAAAGTTGCTGCTGGAAGCTGAACGCCCATGGAACCATACATCTTCTCAAAAACTGGAACAACTTTCCATAACATGAAAATTGTAATTACTGTTGCAACCGTCAAAAGCATTATTGGATAAAATAATGCACTTTTAATTCCTTGTTTAATTTTCGCATTTTTTTCTAATAACTCTACAAGTTTAATTAAAAATTCATCTAATTTACCACTAGCCTCACCTGCAGAGATCATATTCAAATAAATATTATCAAAAACTTTTGGGTGCTTGGCAAAAGCATCCGTTAAATTCATTCCACCATTCAAATCTTTTATTATGGCATGAGCAGTCATTTTCATCTTCATATGTACAGTTTGATCTCTAATCATCATGATAGATTCTAAAATAGGCAAACCCGCCTTGATCATAGTTGATACTTTTTTTGTAAACTGCAGTAATTCCTTCGGTGGAACTTTGGCCCAAGGTCCAAAATTTAAATAAATATTTCCTTTTGCAATAATGATAGGGGCATTACTTATAGGAACATCATCTAAAGATGGAGAGCCTTTCTTTTCGGATTTACCGTTACCTTTTTTGATTGAGGTAACAATAATTTTTTTTTTTCTAAGTTCTACTGCAGCACTTTTTGGATCAGATGCAGAAATTACACCATTAATTTTTTTTCCAGCTTGAACGCCAGCATATTGAAATGTTGCCATAAACTAAACTACTAAAATTCTAGAATATTCTTCAACAGATAATATACCTTTTTTAATAAAATTTCTGCCAATAACTTGCATAGTTTTAAAACCATCCTTAATTGCAACTTCAAGCATTTCGTCTCCTCTAGCATCTCTCAATATCGCAGCTTCTAAGTTAGGAGTTTTTTTTAACACCTCATAAATTCCTTGTCTTCCTTTGTATCCAGTGTTGTTACATTCTGCACAACCTGCACCCATTTTGGGGGTAAAAGTATTTAACTCTTCTTCTTTAAAACCATATTGCAATAAAGTTTCTTTAGTAGCTTTTTCGTCATCAACTGTACAAGAAGAACAATTTTTTCTCGCCAACCTTTGAGCAACAATTAAACTTAAGGCTGATGCAACCATGAAACTTGGAACACCCATATTTACTAATCTGACAACTGTAGAAACCGCATCATTTGTATGAAGTGTACTTAACAACAAGTGTCCAGTTAAAGCTGCTTTAATTGCAATATCTACTGTAGATTTATCTCTTATCTCTCCAACTAAAATTACCTCTGGGTCCTGTCTTAAAAAAGATTTTAATATCGCTTCAAATGTTAAACCAATTTCATTGTTGGCTTGAATTTGTCCAACACCTTTTAAATAAAATTCAACCGGATCTTCAGCTGTCATTATATTTGTTCCAGGATTATTAATTTTTTTAATACAGCCATAAAGAGTTGTACTTTTACCACTTCCTGTTGGACCAGTAACCAAAACCATTCCTTGAGGAGCAGTTATAGCTGTAACTAAGTTATCATAATCATCTTTATCCAGACCGATTTGCTCTAAACCAAGATCTGGTCCAGCAGCAAGTAAACGCATAACAACTCTTTCACCTTCTTTAGCTGGAATAACTGAAAATCTAACATCAATATCAACGTCATCTTCATTTTTTGGTTGTGGATTTTTAAATTGAAGTTTTCCATCTTGTGGCAACCTTTTTTCTGAAATATCACAACCTGACATAATTTTAAGTCTTGTTACTATTGCATTATAATTCTCCATCAAAAATTGTTTGAATTGTAATTGTTCTTGTAGGACACCATCTTTTCTAAATCTTATTCTTGCTTCACCTCTTCTAAAAATTTCAATGTGAATATCACTTGTGCCACTAAAAAATGATTCATTTAAAAGTTTGTCGACAAATTCCACAACAGCATTCTCACCTTGTGTAATTTTTACATTTGGAACCTTCACGTTTAAATTTGGTTTTGAAACTGATGATTTTTGTGCTTGATTATTTTGAGAGTCTTGTGTTGCTTCAATTACAGATTTAAATTTTAATGCTTGATCTAAATTAGAAGGTTTAGCAACATACAATTCTACATTACATCCTGTCATGCTTTTAATTTTACCTGCCAATGTAGATTTGGTTGGATCGAACAAAGCAATTTTTAAAATTCTTCCATTTAATTCAAATGGAAGCATTTCGTTTTCCATAATAAAATCTTTTGGAAGTTTTTTTACAGCTTCTTTTTTAATACTTTGCTCGGTTAGAATAGTTTTACGTAAAGCATAATTTCTTGAAACTGCAGAAACAATATCATCTTCACTTACCAGCTTATCATCAATTAAATACTCCAAAACCCCGAGAGGAACCTTGCCATTACTATCGTATTTTTTTTTAGCCTCGTTAAAGTTAGCTTCAGATAATTTTCCACTACTTTTTAAAAGGTTTGAAATTTTAATACTTATTTCAGGATTTATTGAAGGCATGTTTAAAGTTATAATAAAAATTATAACTTATACAACATTTGCACTTAGGAATATTAATAGTTGAGTTTTATCGTCTTTATCAGTTGTTTGTCTAAAAAATGCTCCTAGTAATGGAATTTTTGAGAAGAAAGGAACATAAGTTTCGCTGTTTTCTCTTGTATTTTTATAAACACCTCCAAGCACAGCTACATCACCTGCATTAATTTGGACTATAGATGTAAGTGATTCCTCGTTAGTTACAACATCATCACCTGAGCTTTCACCTGGTGCATCATTTGCGAGTGATAATTCAATTTTTACTCTACTTTCCCCAACAATTTCTGGTTTCACTGTAATGCTTAAATTTTGTGGAATTTCTACTGTAGAACCTGCGGCATCACCTGAGGCTGGAATTACTTTTACTAAAGTTGTGCCTTGAGTAAGAGTTGCTTCCTCTCCATCCATTGCAAATAGTTTTGGATTTGAAACTGTTTCAGTATTAGAATCTTTCACCGATGCAGTGATTACAGCTTTGATTTTTGTCATTCCTATATTTCCAAGCAAAAAAGCTCCTCCTGCCAAACTGACTGCATCTGATAAATCTGCATTAGATATAGCTTCAGGATTCGTATCAGCCACAGGAGTTATTGAAGTTGTATTTCCTGGGTTAGTATCAATCCCTGAAAAAGTTATTCTATCACTTCCATTTGCAGTTGCCGCAGCATTTAATGCATCTATGTTCGCACTAAAGTTTTTATTAAAGCCATCAGTTGCATTAACAATATAAGCCTCGATCATTACTTGTTTTTTTTCCAAGTCAATTTTGTTTAAAATATTCTCTGCCTGATTTAATTGTGCATATGTTCCTGTAATTATAATTTGATTATTTTTTTCATCATCTACCATAGTAAAGCCTTCTGTTTCACCCATAACTTCCCCAAGAGATTCTACTAAATCTGTTGAACTTTGATAAAAGACTTTAAATATTTCTGTAACCAAAGGTTCAGAACCATCTCCTTCGTTTGATACTGAACCCCCAATATCTAAGGAAGCTAAATTATTATTTTCCTCTATAGTATTATCTATTTTAGCTTTTTCTAATTCAGCAAAAAATTCTTTTGTATGAACTCTTAGCAAACCAGAATCTTCATCAACAGTCATAATTAAACTGTTAATATCTAAAATAGCATAAACAGCAGAACCCCATTTTATATTTTCAAAATCAATAGTTATTTCGCCATCTACTTCATTTCCTATGATAATATTTCTCTGAACTAATCCAGCGAATAATTTTAAAGCTGATCTTATATTCATATTATTAAACTTTAAACTTACTTCGGTATCTTCCAACTTTTTAATCTTTAAATTTCTATCAATTAGTTTAAGTGATTTTTTTTCAAGCGTTTTACCCTCTGTTAAAGAGATTCTTCTTACTAACTTTTCCTCTTTTTTATTTTTATTTAAAATATCGTTTGAGTCTTGATTGAATTGTTCTGCAGTTTGTCTAAAATTTTCAGCACTTGCCTTTACATTGAAAGACTCAATTTCTTGAACAGCTCCTTTATCCTTTTGATCATAAGCCATTTTAGGCCTATTTGAACTACTACAACTTACTAGAAATATTGACAGTGTTAATACCAGGAATAATTTAAAAAATTTTGTCATTAATTGAATAAATCCTCAACATTAGTTACTGTTTCACTTTCATTATCGTTGTTATTGTTTTCATTATTCTCTGTTTGATTTTCAATATTTATATCATCATTGTTTACATCATCATTGATTAAATCTTCATTATTTGATTGTGGTAATGATGCAATTGCCATTCCTACTATTGGGGTATTAATTAAAAACTCATATTCAATATTGTCCTCTAAAACAATCATTCTATTTTTTTCAATTGAGACTATCACGCCATCTCTGTTTCCTATTCTATCTCCCTCTCTAACCATAAATTGACTGTTACTTATCTCAATTATTGCAAGATTTTTTCGATTTATTTTAAAATCGTTAACACTCTTTTTATCCAAGTTTTCATAAGTTATATTTTCATTTGCATAAATTGGAATTTTTACTAATTGATTTTCATTTAAAATAACTGTGTTTTTTTCAAAAGCATTAAATTCCATTAATTCAGTTATTTCTCTTTCATATCTTCCAGCAATATCAGCTATTGTTTCGTTTTCATTTGTTACATGAATAAAGAAAGGTAGTAATAATTTATCGCCAATTAAAATAATATTTTCATCTTCTAGATCATTATAAGAGGCAAGTTGTGTTGCATTTAAATTATATCTTTCAGCAATAGTATTTAGGTTTTGACCCTCTTTTACGATATGAAATCTATTTGGTATAACTATCTTGTCACCAATTACTAATTTTCTTGATCCTGGATAAATTGCATTTGCTATTTCTATTTCCCTTAACGAAAAACCGTATCTAAAAGCGATTTTCTCAATTGTATCTTCTTTCGAAACTGTGTGAGTAGTGGGTGTTTTTGCCCTGTCAATTTTTTTGACTTTAGCTCTTTGAAATTGATGATCAGATTCTTTACTTAGCGCAACACCTTTCAATAAATAATCTCTTAAAGAATATGCAACAATTGGATCTATATTTAAAACTGTAACAATTTCAGTATCCTCAGGTTCCTTCTCGATAACGTCTGTTACCACATCCGTGTTCTCAAGTATTTCTTCTGCTAGTTCTACTTCGATAGTTTCTTCTTCTGTTACTGTCTCTGTTTCAACTGTTTCCTCAATTTTTATCTCTACAACTTCTGGCTCTCTTACAATACCAATTTCGTTAGTAAATGGATCGCTATAAGAATTACTGTGATACAATATGAAGATAGTAATTAAAATATATCTCAGTAACATTATCTTTTACCCTTCTTTAATAATTTCGAAACTATAGTTTCGTCATCAAAAACCTCATTCGATAGAGGTTTTAATGATAATCTTGAATTAAATTTTTTTGTTATTTTTTCTTTTGGTAAATCTTCTTCTTTAGGGACAGGTTGTCCTTCAATTTTGTAAAGATCCAATCTATCTTCTTTAGAAAACTCTACTAGCGCTTCAATTTTACTATCATTTACAACTTCATTTTCTGAAAAAATATTCATCATATTTACCACAGCTTGATCGTTCATAGCTACACCAGAAAATAAAATATTATGTTTTTCCTCTATCCCAAAACTAGTTAATCTAATATTTTTTGGAACTATTTGATTTAAACTTGCATAAAGATTTGCGGTTGTTTTTAAATTTGATCCAAAGGAAGCTGCAATTCTTTTATCTTCTTTTATACTATTAATTTTTGCATTATATCCCTGCAAAAGACTATTTTTACTTTCAAGATCTTCTTCTAAAATTTTAGTGGCAGCCAATTTAGATGAATTATTCATTAATTTTAAAATTTTAAATGGAAGAACATGTCCAATAAAACCAAGAACAAAAATTATCGAAATCATTAAACAAAAATTACCTAAAGATTTTGATCTTCTGTTAGTTTTTACCTGATCAAAATTAGACAAAAGGTTTACTGAAATTATTTCGTTAGTTTCAAGATTAAAAGAATTTAATTTTCTTGAAGCTATACCAATTGCTTCTGATGCAAGAGATTTATTGCTAAGTGAATCTATATATTTTTTTGCACTATCTGAAATTTCAGCAGAGTCCTCTGGATTATAAAGTTTAATAACAACATCTCCCAATTGTCGCTCAATTCCTTTTGAAACATTTTTAATTTTTGACTTATCTGAAATTACTGTAATAATATTTATAGGATCAAATTCATACTTTGTTTCATACTCAACTAAATATTGTTTAATTTGAGAACCTAGTCTTTCAAAAATTTCATCCCAAAATTCTGTTTCAACACTCTCAACTTCCTCAACTGTATCAAGCAATACTTGATCTGCTTCAATAATATTTAATTCTGAATACTGAAAACCTTTATTGGAACAAATAGTAATACTTTTCTCATCTTTTGAATAATTGAAAATGACATTTGGAGTTTCAAAACCTTCTTTCCCAAGAAGTATTCCTTGAGAGTTAACATGAGCAAACGGAGCTAGATCAATAACAACAGGATTGTAACCTGCAAGCCTAAAAATATTCGAATAAGTTTCTACAAACTTTATTTCCATAGCAACCAAAACTACATCCATTACACCAAGCTCTTCATTTGTACTCATAACAGAATAGCTTGTTTCAAACTCATCTAAATTTTCAGGTGTTTCATCAAACTGATCCCAAAATCCACCTAAAGCAGTTGCTTCCCTTAAACTTTCTTCATCCATAATTGGAATTTGTAAATTATAAATTTGTGCTTTGGATGTATCTAAAGAAACAGCAATGTCTTTTGTTTTGGTCTTAATAGAGTCTAATGCATTTTTTACTTGATCGCTTAAATATGTTGTTGCGGATAAAAAATCTTGGTCTTCTCCAATTCCTGCTATTTGTTGATTAGAAAAATTGTCAATTTTACAAACACCTTTTTTGTATGAAATTTCTGCGGCTTGAATAAATTTATCTCTAAAGACTACACCAATTACTTTTTCTTTTTTTGAGTGATTTTTTCCTATTAATTTAATGATAGGAGCAAAAGCTTTTGCAATAGGAGGTCCAATTTTATCAATCATAATTTTTTAAAAACCTTATAAAATCACAATAATAAATACCGAATCGGTACACAAGCATTAGTTGTGTTACTTTATATATATCTCAATGTTAAAAAAAACTTGAAAAGATATAACTTTTAGAGCATCAAAACATTAATGAGCCTTCATGATAAATTAAAATCATATCCTAAAGAATATGATTTATCTGATATTCACATCAGATCGAATCAACCATTTGCAATAAGAGAAAATGGCGAGATTAAAGTATTTAGTGAGGATATTGTTTCACGACAAGATATAGAAACTTTTTGGAAACAATCTTTAGATAAAGCTCAATACGATTATTTAATTAGCAATGGAGACTTAGATTTTGCTGTTGTTGTTGATGGACAGAGATTTAGAGCAAACGGTTATTATTCTTCATATGGACCAAGTATGGTTCTTAGAAAAATTATAAGCGAGATTCCTAATATTGAAAAACTAGGTTTGCCACCGGCAGCACATGAAGCAATTACCCATAAAACAGGATTAGTTCTTGTTACAGGACAAACTGGTTCTGGTAAATCTACATCACTTGCTGCAATGATAGATCAGATTAATTCTCATAGAGCAGAAAATATAATTACAATTGAAGATCCTATTGAGTTTGTTCATCCTGCTAAAAAAAGTATTATTTCTCAAAGGGAAGTTGGAAAAGATACTGGTAGTTTTGCAAAAGCATTGAAGTCTGCATTAAGACAAGATCCTGATGTAATTTTAGTTGGGGAGATGCGAGATCTAGAAACTATTTCATTAGCATTAACTGCTGCAGAAACTGGTCACTTAGTTTTTGGAACCCTACATGCTAGTAGTGCTTCTTCAACAATTACAAGAATTTTAGATGTATTTCCTCCAGCTCAAAAAGAACAAGCACAAACTATGTTAGCTGGATCAATCAGATTAGTAATGTCGCAACAATTATTAAAAAAGAAAGGTGGAGGAAGAATTGGCTGTCATGAAGTAATGACAGGGACACCTGCGATAAGAAATTTAATTAGAGAAGGTAAAACAGAGCAAATTCAATCTACTCTTCAAACATCTGCTAAAGACGGAATGTTTACAATGGAAAAATGTCTTGAAGGTTTAAAGCTAAAAAAATTAGTTGAATAAATTAATTTGAACTTTCAGTAAATCTTTGTTGCGGAACTACTGCAGAAAAAGTTCCGGTGCCAGTACAATTACTTTCAGTTTGCTCACCAAGGCCTCTATTTACACTTGAAGGGTTTGGGTTGTTTGCTCCTTCGCATTTTAAGTTAAAATCCACATTACCTTTTAACTCAACTTCAACCTCTAAAAACTTTACATTGTTAGCTGTGGATTTTGTTATGATATTATTATAAAGATAGTTAGCTGCCAAAAATGCAAAAAAAGCTAAAAAGAATATTTTAATGTTATTTAAATTTTTTTTAAAATTTACCATTGTTTTAATAGTTATAACTTTTATTCCTAAAAATTCTAATGCAAATATTTATCAATTAAGTTGTAAAAATAAAAAAAATACAACTGTTTGGGTTTATTCAAATAAAAGAAAACAAATCATTCTAACAAAAATTAATAGTTCAAAAACTAAAGTAAATTTCAAGATGGATAGACAAACCCCATCATCTTTTACATCAAACGGTTCAATTGGAGGATTGCAGACTAATGTAACTTATAATCAAAATTCAAATGAATTAGCAATGCTGCAAAAATCTTTAAGAGGTTCCAACCAGTTTTACAAGTGCTCAAAGCCTAAACTTATTAAAGAAGAGTAGTTAAAAAATTAAAGTTAAAGTTGTACCTGGACCAACTTGATTATGTTTGTACTCACAAAATTTCGAGGTTTTTTTTATAAAGTATACTCCCAAACCTCCAGGTCTGACTTTATCTAAATCTCTTGGTTTAATTGTATCTAATGGTACTTGTTCACCGTAGTCAGTAATTATTACTTTAAGCTCATTATCATTTAAAATTTCTAAATTTAAATCAATTTTTTGATCTTTTTTCATTTTATATGAATAACGAATTACATTTTGCAAAGCTTCATCAATTGCTAAAGTTACGCTTGCTAATTCGATGTTTGGTAGATTTGATTTACAAAACTCCTCTATTTTAGATCTTGTATCTTTTAACTCTGAGGGATTTGAAAGCATTGCAATATTCATAAATAAATTTCACTAGCATTACCCAATATGGGTATATTAAATTAAAAAAAATAGTTTATAAAAGATTTATGAAAAAAATCTTACTAGTTTTATTTACATCATTAATATTTTTTCAAAACATAGTCAAAGCAGAAGTTGCTATGATTGGAGTTGTGGATGGAATGGTATGTATGGCATGCCAAGCAAAAGTTGAAAAAGAACTTAAAGCTGCAACAGGTGAAGGTAATGTTGAAGTTTCATGGCCAGAAGGAGTTGCTTTTATTAACTTTGAAAATACTCCAAATTTTTCTGAAGAGGACTTTAAAAAGGTAATTGAGAATGCTGGTTTTGCTGTTGGTAAAGTTGCTACCTTAAATGAAAAAATTATTGATCCAAAATCTGGATTAATTTCATTAAATAAATTTTAATTATTTACTTTCCAGTCAGTTTCGAAAGTCACATAATTTACTTGTAAACATCGTCTTTCTTTAATAATGCTCTTTTTTTCCATACCATGCCAAGTATTTGGTCCGCTGGTAAAAAGATAACCGTAGTTATTTCTGTAGGGTAATGTTTTAACTTTCTCTAATTTTTCATTGTAAAAATCTGTCCCCAAATCTTCAGACTCGTTAGTTTTATTTACAAAAATTAATCCTGACATTAATTTTTCTTTAATATCACAGTGTGGTTTTAGCCAAAATCCTTCTCTATCACAAATTACTTCTACTCTTACATATGAGTTAGATAAATCTTTATTGATCATTTTAGATATTGTTTCATGTGTTTCTTTTGATTGTAGCTCGTTAATAAATTTTACAAGATTTGGAAATTGTGAACTATTTTCTTTTGTTACAAAGCATCTAAATTTTATTGCTTTACCACCAGAGGAAATACCCTCTCTAAATTCTGCTGCTCCTCCATCAATTGCTCTTGTCCCGTCATAATTCAAATTATGCTCACTTAAATTTGGAATATCTGCTTTAATAATCTCTTCAATTGCACCGTCAGATAGAGCATTGCTATATTCCCAATGGTCAAATGGTGTTTCATATTTTTTTGAATTATTTTTTATGGAATTTAAGAATGACATTAAGATTGAATTTTTTCTTTAATAATTTTTGCTACTCTATTCGTTTCATCTAGTTTTTCATAGTTCCAATTTTCAATTTCCTCACCTAAGTTTCTAGTGATATTTAGTTCTCTAAATAAGTTTCTAAATCTTTGGAATCTTTTGTCATTCTTTTTTGGTAAAATATTAGCAACATAAATTGGTTTCCCTGTCAAAGCAGCCTCAGAAATCATTGAACTCGAGTCACATGTAACAACTATATTTTCAGATATAGCTAATGCAGATAAATATGCTTTTTTATCAACATTCATAATCACTGTATGTTTTTCTCCAAAAAACTCTTTTGCATAATGAATTGTATTTATTGGGGTTCTCATTGATGGGATTACAACTAATTGAAAATCATGTTTCTTCATTAATTTATAAAACATTGAGAAAATATGTTTCATATTTTTAGTTGAATAATCGTAATATTTTGTCGGGCCTCCCATTATTAAGCACCAAATTTCTCTCTGATCTTGTTTGATAAAAGATTTTAAATAATCTTTATTTTCCTCAATTTCTTTCTCCGAGAGATAATGAATAGCTCCCTTTGTGCTAATAACATTATCTCCATTAATTCCATCATGTTCTGGGGCAACAATAAAATCGAAATGATTAAAATCTATTTTTGGATCTTGGATATGAATATTAAATATTTTTTTTTTAGAAATACTTTTTAAGTGAATAGATGGAATTACACTCTTTCTTCCACATGAGATTATTAAATCAAAATCATTATCTTCAATCTTTTTATAAACACTTTGAGAAATTGGAGTAAATTTAGGTGGAACAAGTTTCCAAATACTTTTTAGTTCAACCTTGTGGTGAGTAAAATCAATATCAAGTGCTTTAGCAAGTCCCTCGACCTGACTAATCATTCCGTGCATCCCTTGAGTTAATAATAAACCTTTTAATTTAGACATTAATCACTATATAGCTTTCATATGAGTCAAAATCCAACTAAACACACAAAAGTGTTAATAATTGGATCTGGTCCTGCCGGATACACAGCAGCTGTTTATGCTGCACGAGCAATGTTAAATCCTATCCTTGTTCATGGTGCTCAACCGGGCGGTCAATTAACAACTACAACTGATGTGGAAAATTTTCCAGGGTTTGCAGAAGTAATTCAAGGACCATGGCTAATGGATCAAATGAGAGATCAAGCAAAAGCTGTTGGAACAGAAATGATAGAAGACCATATCGGATCAGTGAATTTAAAATCTACACCGTTTGAGGCTGTTGGAGATAGTGGTCAAAAATATACAGCAGATAGCATAATTATTTCAACTGGTGCACAAGCAAGATGGTTAAACATTAAATCTGAACAAGAATTTAGAGGATTTGGAGTTTCAGCATGTGCTACATGCGATGGTTTCTTTTTTAAAGATAAAGAAGTTGCTGTAGTTGGGGGTGGTAATGCTGCAGTAGAAGAGGCAATGTTTCTTACAAAATTTGCATCAAAAGTAAAATTAATTCATAGACGAGATAGTTTGAGAGCTGAAAAAATGCTGCAAAAAAAATTGATGGAAAATAAAAAAATTGAAATAGTTTGGGACTCTGTTGTTGAGGATGTCTTGGGTGATAGTGAACCCAAAAATGTTAAAGGTATAAAAATTAAAAATTTGAAAACTGAAAAAACAGAGGAAGTAAAATTAGATGGATTGTTTATTGCTATTGGTCACGATCCAGCAACTCAGCTTTTCAAAGATCAATTAGAAATGGATAAAGAAGGTTACTTAATTACAAAACCAGATTCTACAGAAACAAATATTCCTGGAGTTTATGCTGCAGGTGATGTTAAAGATAAAACTTTTCGACAAGCAGTTACAGCAGCTGGTATGGGTTGTATGGCTGCATTAGAAGCTGAAAAATTCTTATCTCATTAATTTGAGGTTACAATTACTAATTGATTAAAGGGAGAGGTGTTATGACTGATAAAGTATTATTAACTGGAATAAGTGGATGGATTGCTAAACATACTGCTATAGAATTATTAAATTCAGGCTATGAAGTTTTAGGAACAGTTAGAAGTGATGACGTAATTTCTCAGACTAAAGAGACAATTGGTAAATATACATCGATAGATAAGTTATCTTTTATAAAACTTGATCTTTTAAATGATGAAGGTTGGGAAGAAGCTGCAAAAGGATGCAAATATATAATTCATATGGCTTCCCCCTTTCCGATGAAAGTTTCAAAAAATAGAGAAAATTTAATACCAGTTGCAAAAGATGGAACTTTAAGAGTTTTAAACGCTGGTATCAAAGCAAATGCAGAGCAATTTGTAGTTACATCTTCAATAGCAGCAATGTTTAGAAAGCCAAATAGATCAAATCCTTATTCATTTAGTGAAAATGATTGGACTGATGAAAATTGGGTTGAAGGAGTTAATGATTATTTTCTATCCAAAACAGTTGCTGAAAAGGCAGCTTGGGAATTAATGGAAAGTAAAGGTATTAAAAATAAACTTACTTGTATAAATCCTGGTGGAGTATTTGGAGATGCTTTAGATACCAAAGGCGGGACCTCAATTGAATATGTAAGACAATTTTTAAAAGGTAAGTTTCCAGCAACACCTAAATGGGGAATACTAATATCTGATGTTAAAGATGTTGCAAAATCTCATGTAGCTTGCTTAGGAAATTCAAAAGTTAGTGGCAGAAGATTAATCATTGGAAAAGAAGTTAAAACATTACTTGAGACATCAAAAATATTAGCAGAAGCTTTACCAGAGTATGCGAAAAAACTTCCTAAGAAAACTTTGCCAAATTTTATGGTGAAATTTATTAGCATGTTAGATTCAAGTGCAAAAACAATGATCCCTGATCTTGAATTAGAGATGAAACCAGAGACGAAATATGCTGAAGATTTAATTGGTTTTGAATTTAAACCAGCAAGTGGGGCTTTAATTGATGCTGGAAAATCAGTGGTAAAATTAGGCTTAGTATAAAAATTTTGTATAACCTCATCTTTAAATTTCAGGTATATAATTTATTTAAATGAACAGAAGAAAATTTATAAAAACTGTAGGTCAAATTATGATTGCTTGGGGATTAAGCCCAAATCTCGCATTTGCCTCCGAAACTAATAAAATATTATCAGGAAAATTTTTCATTGATGGCAAGGAAGCAGAATTAAATTTTCAAGATTTAAATAATTCTACAATTGAAACTAAAGATGAAAAATCAATAATTAAATTTAAAAATGATTTTTATTTGATAAGACCTGAAACAAAACTTCAATTTGTCTCAAAGAACTTGTTAAAAGTTATCAAAGGTTCTGTTCATGCAGTCTTTGGAAAAAGACAAGAAGAGTTAAATGTTGAGATTCCTCACGGTACGATTGGAATAAGAGGAACTTCTATTTTCATTGATATTGAGCCTAAACAGAACAGAAGTTATTTTTGTAATTGTTATGGAGAAACAGTTCTGTATGACAAAAAAGGAAATTTATTAGAAACAGTGGTTTCATACGGACACGAATCTGGCGCACTTACAGAGGATGGGAAATTTAAAAGGTATGGAATTAATTATTTAAAAAATATTTATGCTTTAAGACACCCAAAAATATTTGACGAAGAAATGGAAAAAGTTGGGTGTATCGTAGAAAATAGTCATTGTACCTTAAAATAAATTTATTTTACTAAATCTGAAATTTGATCTGACTCAAAGATTTTTTGATCAATATTATCGTTTGCAAGTTTAATCATTGCTTTTGCAATTGTTTCCGAATGAATTGATCTCATTTTTCTAAGTGGTCCAATAAATAAAGGATTTAGGAGTTTAAAAATAATTATTCCTATTTTCTCACCCAATCTAAACTCTTTTCTGTTACCCAAAATAAATGAGGGTCTCATAATTCCTATTTTAGAAAAACCTAAACTTAAGATCTCTTCTTCTACTAAGCCCTTATATTTTAAATAATCTCCTGAACTTTTAGAGTTTGCGTATCCTGAAGACACAAAAAAATAAGAATTAATATTATTAGATTTTGCAATTTGAGCCACTTGTTTTGGGATATCTAATTCAATTCTTTGATATTCATTTTTATCAGGAGAATTTTTTTTTGTTGTCCCAATACAAAAAAAACATTCATCTCCCTCAATTTCTTCTTTGTGTTTTTCTAAATTATTAAAATCAGTTTGAATTACTTGAATTTTTGAGTTGTTTATTTCAATTGAAGAACGGACAAATATTTTAATTTTAGAGTAATTATTATTCTGAATAAGTTGATTTAAAACGTGTCCACCAACTAATCCAGTTGCACCAAATAGTAATGCTGTTTTCACTTATTAAGAAAGGCTTTCACAAAAGGATTTTATTCTATCCATTGCTTTCTTCAAATTTTGCATTGAAGTAGCATAAGAAATTCTAAAGTATCCATCTAAACCAAATGCAGATCCCTGAACAACTGCAACATTAGATTGCTCAAGTAGTTTTTGAACAAACTCAGTATCAGTTTTCAATTTAGTTTTTTTATTTAACAATCCCTTACAACTTGGAAATACATAAAATGCTCCGTTAGGTGATAAACAATTTATACCTTTAATACTGTTTAAACTTTTAACAACAAAATCTCTTCTTTCTTTGAATGCTTTAGATCTTTTTTTTATAAAACCTTGATTACCATTTAAAGCTTCAACTGCAGCAGCTTGACTGATTGATGATGGGTTTGATGTAGATTGAGATTGAATTTTACCAATTGCTTTAATTATATCTTTTGGTCCTGCAGCATACCCTATTCTCCAACCTGTCATTGCATACGATTTACTAACCCCATTCATAGTCAAAGTTCTATCTTTTAATTTGGAATTTTGGGCAATCGTATAAAAATTAAAATTATCGTATGCTATATGTTCATATATATCGTCACTCAAAATATGAACTCTTTTATTTCTAATTAGAACTTTAGCTAAATCTTCAATTTCTTTTTTTGAATAACCCGCTCCAGTTGGATTGGAAGGTGAATTTAAAATCACCCATTTTGTTTTTTTAGTGATAGCTTTTTTTAATTTAGTTGCGGTAAGTTTAAACCCTTCTTCTTCTGTGCACTTAACTATCTTTGGTTTTCCACCAGCTAATAAAACCATATCAGGATAAGAAACCCAGAAAGGTGCTGGAATAATTACTTCATCCCCTTTATTTAAAGTTGCCATGAAAGCATTATAAAGAACTTGTTTTCCACCAGTTCCAACAGTGATTTGATCTGTAGTGTAATTAATTTTGTTTTCTCTTTTAAACTTATCTACAATTGCTTTTTTTAAAGCAGGCGTTCCATCTACTGCTGTATATTTTGTGTCTCCACTTTTGATCGCTTTAATTGCAGCTTTCTTAATATTATCTGGTGTATCAAAATCTGGCTCGCCAGCCCCAAGTCCAATTACATCTTTTCCTGCAGCTCTAAGTTCTCTTGCTTTTTGGGTAACTGCAATAGTTGGTGATGGTTTAATTCGTTTTAAACTGTCTGATATTATGCTCATTGAAATATAAATAAATTCTAATACGCTGTTTAATATATGGAAAATACTTATCAAGATTTAATTACAGATATTCAGAGTAAAAATCCTAAAATTGGTGGAAAACTCGAGGGTGGAAAAAAATTCAAAATTAAATCTGATTTTAAACCTGCGGGTGATCAACCAGAAGCTATTAAAAAATTAGTAAACGGTGCAAATAAAGATCAATTTAACCAAGTATTACTTGGAGTTACAGGATCTGGAAAAACTTTTACAATGGCAAAAGTTATCGAGGCCACTAATAGACCTGCATTGATACTTGCTCCAAACAAAACGCTAGCAGCACAACTTTATGGAGAAATGAAAACATTTTTCCCAGATAATGCAGTTGAATACTTTGTTTCTTATTATGACTATTACACTCCAGAAGCGTACGTTCCAAGATCTGACACTTACATAGAAAAAGAGGCATCAATTAATGAGCAGATTGATCGAATGAGACACTCAGCAACTAGATCTCTTTTAGAAAGAGATGATGTTTTAATTGTAGCAAGTGTTTCATGTATTTATGGATTAGGTTCTGTTGAGGCGTACAGTAAAATGACGCTAACTCTTCAAAAAAATTATGATTACAACAGAGAAGAAATAATTAAATCTTTAGTAGCTCTACAATATAAAAGAAATGATCAAAATTTTTATAGAGGAACATTTAGAGCTAGAGGAGAATATTTAGAAATATTTCCCTCCCATCTAGAAGACAGAGCTTGGAGGCTTTGTCTATTTGGAGATAAATTAGAACAAATAGAAGAATTTGATCCTCTAACAGGAGATAAAGTTAGAGAGCTAAGTTTAGTAAAAGTCTATGCGAATAGTCATTACATAACTCCTAAGCCTACAATCGAACAGGCGGTTATTAATATTAAAAAAGAATTAGAAATAACTTTAAAAAAACATAGAGCGGAAAATAAATTATTAGAGGCTCAAAGATTAGAAGAAAGAACTAAGTTTGATTTAGAAATGATTGAAGCAACTGGTTCTTGTGCAGGAATTGAAAACTATTCAAGATTTTTATCTGGAAGAAAACCGGGAGAACCTCCTCCTACTCTATTTGAATATTTTCCAGATAACACTCTAATATTTGTTGACGAATGTCATGTAACTGTTCCACAACTTAATGGAATGTACAAAGGAGATAGATCAAGAAAAAGTACTCTTGCAGAATATGGTTTTAGACTACCATCGTGTATGGATAATAGACCATTAAAGTTTGAAGAGTGGGATTTAATGAGAACTCAAACTGTATTTGTATCTGCAACACCAGGACCGTGGGAACTAGAGCAAACAAAAGGAAAATTTATTGATCAAGTTATCAGACCAACTGGACTAATTGATCCTGTAGTTGAAATTAGACCTGCAAAAAATCAGGTAGATGATTTGATGCACGAATGCAAAAGAGTGATTGAAAACAATCATCGTGTTTTAGTCACAACTCTTACCAAGAAAATGGCAGAAGACTTAACTGAATATCTTCATGAAAATGGAATTAAAGTTAGGTACCTTCACTCAGATATAGATACTTTGGAGAGAATTGAAATAATGAGAGATTTAAGAATGGGTGTATTTGATGTTTTAGTTGGGATAAACTTATTAAGAGAAGGTCTAGATATTCCTGAATGTGCATTAGTTGGAATATTAGATGCAGACAAAGAAGGTTTTTTAAGATCGGAAACATCACTCATTCAAACAATAGGAAGAGCAGCAAGAAATGTAGATGGAAAAGTTATTTTGTATGCTGATAAAGAAACCAAAAGTATAAAAAAGGCAGTTGCTGAAACTGATAGAAGAAGAAATATTCAAATAGCTTACAATAAAAAACATAAAATTAGCGCTACATCAGTTAAAAAAGAAATAAGTGACATTTTAGAGAGTGTTTATGAAAAGGATTATGTAAAAATAAGTGAAGGCTCTAATGTTGGTGGAAACTTAAAAAAACACCTTAAAGCACTAGATAAAAAGATGAAAGAAGCTGCATCTAATCTTGAATTTGAAGAAGCTGCTAAAATTAGAGATGAAATAAGAAAATTAGAAAGCAGTGAATTAGAAATTACATTAAATCCAAAAATAAGGCAGTATGATGTAAAAAATAAACTTTATCCAAAAGGTCGATCAACAATGGGGATGCCTGGAACAAAAGTTACAAAAAAAAGAGATAAAAAATGGAAGCACGGAAAATAATTGTTACAGGTGGAGCAACAAGAATTGGTGCTGCAATTGCAAAAAAATTATCTGGTCCCAATAAAGAAATTCTTATTCATTTCAATAAATCAAAATTAAAAGCTGAGAAGTTAAAAAAAGAACTATCAAATAATGGTACTAAAGTTTACTTGGTTAAAGGTGATTTAAGTAAAGAAAATGATGTAAATAAAATAGTAAAATATGCAAAATCAAAACTTAAGTATTTTGATTGTCTAATTAATAATGCCTCTTTGTTTGAAAATGATAAATTAGAAAACTTCACAACAGACAGTTGGGGGCAACATTTAAGAACAAATTTAAGAACACCTGCATTATTATCACAAGAATTTGCAAAAAATGTTAAAGGAACAAACAACAATATAATTAATATAATTGATCAAAGAGTTTTCAAACTAACTCCATATTTTTTTTCGTACACAATTAGTAAAACTGGACTTTATACTTTAACCAAGACTAGTGCTATGAGTTTAGCTCCAAAAATTAGAGTAAACGGTATAGCGCCCGGCCCAACAATTAAAAATCAAAGACAATCTGAAAAACATTTTAGAAAACAGTATTTAGCAACCCCACTAAAAAGACAAGTTGATGTTGAACAAATTTGTAATGCTGTTGACTTTTTTATAAAAAATATATCTATTACAGGTCAAGTTTTAGCAATAGATAGTGGTCAAAATTTAAACTGGCAAACACCGGATATAATGGGCAAAGAATGAAAAGAAGTAATTTTAAGATTGTAAAAATAGATAAAAACAAAAGTCTTTTTAATTACGAAAAGAAAATTCTAATTAATGAACTAATTTTAAATTTAAAACTTGGCTATTATGACTTTGAAAAGAAAAAGCCTCAAAAAGTTAAATTTAGCCTAGAAATTGATTACGAGGATAAAAAACCATCAAGTGATAAAGATATAAAATCGATTGTTAATTATGGAACAATTGTAAAATTAATTACAAAACTTGTTAAAAAAAAACATTACAACTTTCTTGAAACATTGGCTGAAGCTGTATTTGATGAATTATTTAAAGATCAAAGGATTGCTAAAATAATGTTGAAAATTGAGAAATTAGAAATTCTTAAGCAATGTTCATCTGTTGGTATTCAAATTACCAAAAAAAGAAGTCATGATAAGCTCTGAAATAGGAAAAGAAGTAATTAAAAAAGAGCTATCGCTAGTCCCTAAACTTCCTGGTGTTTACAGGATGCTAAATGAAAAAAATGAAATCCTTTATGTGGGAAAAGCAAAAAATCTTCCTAATAGACTTAAAAGTTATGTATCTGAAAAAAATCATATAATTAGAACAGAGAGAATGTTATCTCAAACTAGAAAATTAGAGATAACAACTACTTCAAATGAAAGTGAAGCTCTACTCCTAGAAGCAAACCTAATTAAAAAATTTAAACCAAAATTCAATATTTTATTAAGAGATGATAAGTCATTTCCATTCATCTTTATTGGTAACAAAGATAAATGGCCGCAAATTAAAAGACATAGAGGAAAAAAGACAAAAGAAGGATTTTATTTTGGACCTTTTGCATCAGCAGGTTCAGCTAACTGGACTATAAAGATGATCCAAAAAATTTTTCATCTTAGAGTTTGTGATGATACTGTTTTTAAAAATAGAGAAAGACCTTGTATTCTTTATCAAATAAAAAGATGTTCCGGACCATGTGTTGGTTATGTTGAAAAAAATGATTATCAACAAACAGTTGATGATGCCATTGAGTTTGTCTCTGGGAAATCAAGGAAAATTCAAAAAAATCTTTCAAGTCAAATGGAAAAAGCAAGTGAGGAATTAGATTTTGAAAAAGCAGTAATTTTAAGAGATAGAATTAAAGCTTTAAATATTATTCAATCTTCTCAAAGAATTAATGAGGCAAACTTAGTAGAGGCAGATGTTATTGCTGGATACAAAGAGTCTGGCAAAACTTGTATTCAAGTATTTTTTTATCGTTCAAAGCAAAATTGGGGTAACCAAGCTTTTTTTCCAAAACATGACCCAGATGAAAAATTAGGAGATATTTTAAATTCATTTGTTTCACAATTTTATGAAAATAAAAGTGTCCCTTCTGCAATAATTTTATCTGAGGAAATAAAGGAAAAAGTTTTAATTGAAAAAACTTTAACTCAAAAAGAGGGAAAACAAATTAACATTAGTGTTGCTAAAAAAGGTTCAAAACTAAAAGTAATTAATCAAGCAATAAAAAATGCAAAAGACAGTTTGAATAGAAAACTTTATGAAAGTCAGAATAATCGAGAACTTTTTGATGAAGTTGCAAAAAAATTCAATCTTGAAACAAATATAAATTTAATTGAGGTTTATGACAACAGCCACATCCAAGGAACAAATAGTGTTGGAGCTTTAATTGCTTATGGTGATGAGGGATTTATTAAAAAAAGATATCGAAAGTTCAATATCAAGCACAAAAAAAATGAGCAAGATGATTATGGGATGATGAGAGAAGTATTAAACAGAAGATTTAAACGTGCTGTTCAAGAAAAAGATAATTATCTCACTTTTCCTGATTTAGTATTAGTAGATGGAGGAAAAGGACAATATTCAGTAGCTAGAGAAAGTTTAAATGAATTGGGGCTTCACGACATTCCAATTATTGCAATAGCAAAGGGTAAATTTCGTAATAGTGGAAATGAAACATTTTTTCATAATGGAAAAGAATATAAATTCTCAAAAAATGACCCTACTCTATTCTTTCTTCAAAGGATAAGAGATGAATCACACAGATTTGCAATCAGTGCCCACAGAGCAAAGAGAAAAAAAGGAATTAGCAAATCTTTACTGGACCAAATTGAGGGTATAGGAGCAATTAGAAAAAGAGCACTGTTAAACCATTTTGGGTCAGCAAGATCTGTTGAGTCTGCTAGTTTAGATGAAATTAAATCTGTTGAAGGTGTTGAAGAAAAAGTAGCAAAAAAGATATATAACTTCTTCCACGAATAATTATGTTAAAAAAAATTCCAAATATTCTGACAATAGGAAGAATAATAATTGTACCCTTCTTTGTTTTAGCATTTTATCTTCCAGGTTTTTATGGTGATTTAACTGCTTTAATTTTATTTATAATTGCTTCATTTACAGATTTTTTAGATGGCATGTTAGCCAGAATGTTAGGACAAGAGTCTAAATTGGGAGAACTATTAGATCCAATTGCAGATAAAATTATAGTCGCTACAGCTCTAATTTTACTGGTGATGGATGGAACAATCAGAAATTATGAGGTTATTGCAGCTATAATAATTTTAACTAGAGAAATTTTAATTTCTGGATTACGGGAATTTTTAGCAAAAGGTCAGATTAAACTTCCAGTTTCAAATCTTGCTAAACTCAAAACAGTGTTACAGATGGTTGCTATTGGTCTTCTGCTTTCAGGAGATACTGGAAACAAAATAATTAACTTTGAAAATTATAATGCTCAAACTATTGGGATTATTCTTTTATGGTTATCAGCTGCGCTTACTTTATTTACAGGTTATGATTATTTACGAAAGGGTATTGATCACGCAATATCAGAGGATAACAAAGATTAAGCTGCTTTTTTCTTTCTCACCAGCGCTTGATAGCTTTCATTAAGATCGATGATGGTATCACAAACTTTGAATTGATTTTCTGCAATACAAGATACAGGTGTAACTTCAGCAGCAGTTCCTGTTAAAAAGCATCCTACAAAGTTAGGAAGTTCTGTTGGACTAATTTTTCTTTCATGTACTTTTATATTTTTTGATTTTGCAATTCCAATTACAGTTCTTCTTGTAATTCCATCTAAGAATGAATCTGGAATTGGTGTGTGAATTTCTCCATTTTTATCTTTAAAAAATACATTGGCCCCTGTTGCTTCAGCAATATTTCCTTCGTGATCCAACATTAAAGAATCTGTGTAACCTTGTTTTTCAGCTTCATGTTTTGATAATGTACAAATCATATACAAACCTGATGCTTTAGTATCCCAAGGTATAGTATTAGGAGCTGGTCTTCTCCAGTTTGAAATATTTAATTTAATGCCTTCAACTTTTAGTTTTGGATCAAAGTAAGATCCCCACTCCCAAGTTGCAATCGCAACATGAATTTTTGTTTGTTGTGCTGATATAGCCATCATTTCAGTGCCTCTCCAAGCTACTGGTCTTACATATCCGTTTTCTACATTCTGAGTTGCAATTATTTTATTTGAAGCAGTATTTATTTGCTCTTCAGTATAAGGAATTTCGAAACCCATTCTTCTAGCAGAATGAAAAAATCTTGAGGTATGTTCCTCTAATTTAAAAATAGAGCCATCATAAACTCTTTCACCTTCAAATACGCAACTCGCATAATGCAAACCATGACTTAACACATGTAGTTTTACATCTCCCCAATCAACAAGTTCATCGTTGTACCAAATTTTTCCAGATCTTTTATCGTACGGTATCATTAGTGAAAATATTTTAAAATATCAGTGAAAAATATCTTTGTATCTTTGATATGTCAATATAACTTACCCATTATGAAAGAACTTTTATATCTTAAAGACGATCAACTTAAGGGTTTAATTGAAAAATTATTTGTTAGTTACAGAGAAACATTTTCTGACTCTAAAAAAATTTTAGATAAATATTCAATTGGTGTGGCCCACCATAAGGTTATTCACCTAATTTCATCTTACGAAGGTATCTCTATCTCAGATCTTCTTAAAAAATTAAAAGTAACTAAGCAGAGCCTTAATAGAGTTTTAAAAGATTTAATAAAGTTAGACATCGTCATATTTAAGAAAAATGATCAGGATACAAGGGTTAAACATGTGTTTTTAAACGAAAAAGGAAAGAAAATATTTGAAGAAATTTTTAATTTACAAAAAAAAAGAATTTATTCAGCTCTTTTAAATTCAACTTCAGAAGAGGTTGTTAATTTTGACAATGTATTAAATAAAATAATTAATGGATAATTTTTTAGCACATATTTTAGTAGTTGATGACGACGATGGTATTAGATCATTGGTCAAAAAATTTTTAAACGAAAATAATTATTTAGTAACTACAGCTGACAGTGCTGAAGATGCCTCTGATAAAATAAAAATAATAAAGTTTGATTTAATTGTACTCGATATAATGATGCCCGGAAAGAATGGATTGGAATTTGTAGAAGAAAATAAAAAAAATCTAGACACTCCAATTATACTTCTTACTGCAAAAGGAGAAGCCAAGGAAAGAATAGAAGGTCTTGAAGTTGGTGCAGATGATTATTTGCCTAAACCATTTGAACCTAAAGAATTAATTCTAAGAATAAAAAACATTTTAGATAAGACAAAAAAAACTGAACAAAAAAGAATTATTGAATTTGAAAATGTCAAAATCGACTTAAATAAACTTTTAATTATTAGAGATCAAAAAGAATTTAAAATTAATAATACTGAAAAGACAATTTTAGAAAAAATGATTAATAGTCCTGGAAAAACATTTTCAAGAGAAGATATAGGAAAATTGATTAATTTGGATAAAGAAAGATCCATTGATGTTATTATTACTAGATTGAGAAAAAAAATTGAAATAGACCAAAAAAGTCCTAAGTTTTTACAAACAATTAGAGGTGCAGGATATGTTCTCTGGATTGAATAATTTCTTAAAAAAAGTTTTACCAAAAAGATTATTTTATAGAGCACTCTTAATTGTTGCGGTCCCTGTAATTACTATCCAATTAATAATCACCATTGTTTTCTTTGATAGTTTGTGGATTAAAACTAATAAAGGTATGACCAGAACTCTGGTGAATGAGATTAGTGCTTTTATAGAAGCTTATCAAAATGAGGAAAATGATAAGCAAGAAGTGAATAATCTTTTTTCATTGTTTCTAGATTTAAATATTGAATTGGTAGTTGATGAAAAATTAAGTGATAAAAATAAAGAAAGATGGTTTAGTCCAATTGATCGAACTTTAAGAAGAGAATTAAAGTCTAAATTTTCTCCTAAGATCTTCTGGTTTAATACTACAAACTATAAAGAACTAGTTGATTTAAGAATAAAATATGAAGATGGATATTTTAAATTTTTAGTTCCTAAAGATCGAGTCACTAGTACCTCTGCAAGAATATTTGCACTATGGATTACAGTTCCTGCAATTATAATGGTTATTATTTCACTAATATTTTTAAAGAACCAAACGAGGCCAATTACAAATTTAGCTCGCGCTGCTGAAAGATTTGGAAAAGGAGAAGACATAGAAGAATTTAAACCCTCGGGAGCACTCGAGATACGTCAAGCAGGTCATGAATTTGACAAAATGAGAAAGAGAATTGAAAGACATCTTAATCAGAGAACTGAAATGTTATCAGGTATTAGTCATGATTTAAGAACTCCTTTAACAAGAATGAAGCTACAATTAGCTTTTCTTAAAGATAAAGATGCAGTTGATAAGTTAACAGATGATATCAATGAAATGGAAAAAATGCTTAATGAATATCTGCAATTTACAAGTTCATCGTATGTTGAGAAGGACGAAATGTTTAACCTTTCAGAACAAATAGAAGAGATAATAAAAAAATATAATAATAAAAACATTTCTCATAATTTAGTTCCTAGAATTTACATTAATGGTAGAAAGAACCTTATCAATAGATCTTTAAATAACCTGATTGATAACGGATTAAAATATGCAAACAAAGTTGAAATAAGCCTAACCAAAAAAAATACAAACCTATTTATAATTATTGATGATGACGGTCCAGGGATACCTAAAAAGGAACATGAAAACGTATTTAAACCTTTTTATAAGATGGACAAAGGGAGAAATGATTCAAAATCTAGTGTTGGTCTAGGACTGTCAATTGCGTCTGATATTATCAAATCCCATGGTGGAAACATTGTGCTGGAAAAATCAAAATTTAATGGGCTAAGAGTTAAGATCTTTTTGCCGGTCTAGTTTTCTTCTTTTTTTTTGTTTCTAATTTTGAAATTTTATTTTCTAAATTTTCTACTCTCTTTGAAAGAATCTCAAATTCATCCTTGCTAGTAAGTTTCATTTTAAAAACAAATTCATCTCTCTTTGACTTAAATATATTTAAGATTTCAGATGATAAATCTTTTGAAGTTATTAATCCCTGCTCTAGTAGTTTTGCAAATTTATCAATTATAAATTTAGAATTTTTCATATTTGGGATATACAATATAGATATAATTTAAAATGTTCATCAATAATTTTGACCCAGTTGCAATAGAAATATTTTCTTTAGAAATTAGATGGTATTCGCTAGCTTATATTGCAGGTATTTTATTTGGATGGTTAATAGCAAAAAAACTATTCTTAAAGAACTCTGAAATAAATAAAAATTTTGATGATTATATAACCTACTTAATCATTGGAATTATTTTAGGTGGAAGAATTGGATATGTATTATTTTATAATTTTGAATTCTATATCAATAATCTATTAGATATTTTAAAAGTATGGGAAGGTGGCATGTCTTTTCATGGAGGAGTAATTGGTATTGTTATCGCAACTATATTGTTTGCAAAAAAAAATAATCAAGATGCGTTTTTATATTTAGACGTCGTCGCTCTAGTTGCACCTATTGGAATATTTTTTGGAAGAATTGCAAATTTTATAAATTCTGAACTTTATGGAACTATAACTAATTTACCTTGGGCAGTTACATTCATACAAATAGATAATCAACCAAGACATCCCTCACAAATTTATGAGGCATTATTAGAAGGTTTAATTCTATTTTTAATTTTACTTTATTTTAGAAATAGAGGAAATTTTGCTATAGCTGGATTTATTTCTGGATTATTTTTAATTTTCTATTCAATCTTTAGATTTATTGTTGAATTTTTTAGAGTTCCAGATGATCAATTGGGATACCTAATATTCAATTTAACTATGGGTCAGTTAATAAGTTTTATCTTTTTGATAATTGGATTAATTATTTTCTTTTTGAAAAAAAATGAACAAGTCGACTAATTTACCTCTAGATCAATTTATAAATCACGCTCTTTACGATAAAGAAAATGGTTATTATATGAAAAAAAATCCCTTTGGAAAGGAAGGTGATTTTATTACATCTCCCAACATCACAAGACTATTTTCAGAAATAATTGCGATTTGGGTAATAACTTTTTGGAAAAGCATTGGTTCACCTAAAAAATTTAACTTAATTGAACTTGGCGCTGGTAATGGAGAGATGATGAAAGTTGTATCTGAAACATTAAAGAATTTTCCAGATTGTTTTAACTCCTGTAATTTAATGATTCATGAAAAAAGCTCATATTTAATTGATGAACAAAAAAAAAATTTAAATTCTGAAAAAATAATCTGGGTAAATGAAGTTGAAATCGATAACACATTTCCATGCATTTATCTTGCAAACGAATTTTTTGATGCACTTCCAATAAAGCAATTTTTTAAAAAGGAGAATAATTGGTTTGAAAGGTATGTTAATTTAAAAACTTACAAAAAGGCTGAGTTCAATGATAAAGAAGTGGATATTAAAACAATAGAGCAAAAACTTAAATTTGAAATATCCAAGGACCAAGATGTTATTGAATACTCTCCGGAAGCGTTTAAGTATCTAGAGAAAATTTGTAAAATTATTGAGAACAGAGATGGTGGACTTTTAATAATTGATTATGGATATTTAGATCTGAAAATAAAAAATACTATTCAAGCAATAAAAGATCATAAATTTTCAAACATATTAGAAGATATTGGCGAATCTGATATTACATACAATTTAAATTTTAATTTATATGCTAATTATATTAATCAATTTGAAAAACTAGATCATCTAATTACTAATCAAAAAAAATTCTTAACAAGTATGGGAATTTTGCAAAGAGCCGAGATTGTAAGTAATAATATAGCCTTCTCACAAAAAACAGATCTATTTTATAGAATTAGACGTTTAATTGATGAGAAACAAATGGGGGAGTTGTTTAAGGTAATGTTAATTAAAATTAAAAACAATAAATTTAAAACAGGTTTTCAAATTGATTAAATCTAAAAAGCTTTCAAAAAATAAAGCTATCAAACATGGTTTTTTTAATAGCATCGGTGGTGTATCAAAAAATATTTATAAAAGTTTAAATTGTGGTCCAGGTTCAAATGACAATAGTGCAAGTGTAAAAAAAAATTTAAATATTGTCAGGAAAAAAATTTCTAAGAACTCAAAAAATATTTTTTTACTTAATCAAATTCATAGTAATAAATTCGTGTTTATTGACAAAAAGTATAAATCAAAAATAAAACCTAAGGCTGATGCAATTATTACTGACCAAGTAAATTTACCTATTGCGGTTTTGACTGCAGATTGTGTACCAATACTTATTTTTGACAATCAGAGAAAAATGATAGCTGCAATTCATTCAGGATGGAAAGGTGCCTTTAAGGGAATTATATCAAAAGTGATTAAATTTATGGTTAAGAGAGGGTCTAAAACAAAAAATATTACAGCAGTTATAGGTCCATCAATATCAGTTAAAAATTATGAAGTTCAAAAAGATTTTTATAAAAAATTTATAAGAAAAGACAAAACTAATCATAAATTTTTTAAATTGGGTAAAGAAAAGTTATATTTTAACTTATCTAGTTATGTTAAATCATTAATTCTTAAGTCTGGTGTGAAAAAAATAGAAAAAATTGAAGTTGATACATTCGATACTAAAAATAAATTTTTTAGTGCTAGAAGATCAAAAAGTTTAAATCATGCTGATTATGGTAGAAATATTTCAATAATTATGCTTAATTAGGTTTTTTTCATGAAATTATTATCAGGAAATAGCAATAAACCTCTTAGTAAGAATATTGCTAAATATTTAAAATCTAAATTAGTCAATTCAAGTATTAGAAATTTTTCTGATGGTGAAATTTATGTTGAGATTAATGAAAACATAAGAGGAAATAGTATTTTTATTATTCAATCTGTTTCTTCACCAGCTAACGATAACTTAATGGAACTTTTATTATGCATAGATGCTTTAAAAAGATCATCTGCCAAAAATATAACTGCTGTAATTCCATATTTTGGTTATGCAAGACAAGATAGAAAAGTTGTCCCAAGAACTTCAATTTCAGCAAAACTAGTATCTAACCTGATTACAAAAGCAGGAGCAGATCGTGTTGTAACAGTAGATTTGCACGCAGGACAAATTCAAGGATTTTTTGATATTCCAGTAGATAACTTGTTTGCTACTCCTATTTTTGCAAGACACGTTAAGAAAAAAATTAAAAGTAAAAATATGATTTGTGTTGCTCCAGATGTGGGTGGTACTGAGCGAGCAAGATCTCTTGGAAAACTTTTAAATGTTGGTCTAGCTATAGTAGATAAAAGAAGACCTAAGCCAGGACAATCTCAGGTTATGAATGTGATTGGGGATGTAAAAGGTAAGACATGTATAATTGTAGACGATATCATCGACTCGGGTGGAACAATTGTAAATGCAGCTAAAGCTCTAAAAGATAGAGGTGCAAAAGAAGTTTACGTTTATATTACTCACGGTGTACTTAGTGGTGAAGCGGTCAAAAAAATTAAAAATTCTGTTATCAAAAATTTAGTAATTACAGACACAATTGATAATAGTGACAAAATAAAAGGTGCAAAAAACATTGAAGTTTTATCTATTTCAGGGCTAATGGGTGAAGCAATTAAAAGAATATCAAATTCTACTTCTGTATCTGATTTATTTAAATAATTACCTTGTGTTATTAAGGATCTTGAGCTAAAAACCCTTGTTTTTATGAATACTTTAGAAGCTAACATCAGAGATACTAAAACAAAAGGCGAGCTTAACTCACTAAGAGATAATGGAGAAGTTCCGGCTATAATTTACGGCGGTGAAGCTCAAAACGAAAAAGTTTCTATATCTAAGAAACTGCTAAAGTCGATGTTAGAAGACTCAAATTTTTTATCTACAATTCTTACATTAAATGTAAACGGTAAACCACAAAATGTACTTCCAAGAGAAGTAAAATATCACATCTTGTCAGACGAACCTATACATGTTGATTTTTTAAGAGTTGTGCCTGGTCTAAAAATTAGAATTGAGGTTCCAGTTAAATTTATTAATCATGAAAAATCACCTGGATTAAAAAAAGGTGGAGTATTAAATATTGTAAGAAGAAAAGTTGAATTAAAATGTCCAAGTGAAAAAATACCTGACAATCTTTTAATTGATTTAGATGGTATTGATATTGGAGTAAGTTTTAAAATATCGTCAATTAATCTAGATCCTGAAGTTGTACCAACTATTCAAGGTAGAGATTTCGTTATTGCAACACTTGCGGCTCCAACTGTAATGAAAGAGCCAGAAAAACCAGCTGAAGCTGAAGCTGCAGAGGGTGAAGCGGGTGCCGAGGCTGCTGCACCAGCTGAAGGCGATAAACCAGCTGCTGAGGGCGAAGAGAAGCCTGCTGAAGAAAAAAAATAAATTATTTAGACTGAAGTTTGTTTTCCATTAAAAAATTTTTATGCTTTTATTTGTAGGACTAGGTAACCCAACGCCCGATAGTGAAAATAATAGACATAATGTAGGTTTTAAAATTATAGACTCCATAAATAAAAAATTTGGCCTATCAAAACAGAAACCAAAATTTAAGGGTTTGCTTACAACAGGAAATGTTGGAGACAAAAAAATATATGCAATTAAACCTTTAACTTTCATGAATAATTCAGGAATTTGTATAAGAGAATTAATAGAATATTTTAAAATTGATGCCGAGGATGTCATAGTTTTTCATGATGATTTGGATGTGGAATTTGGAAAAATAAAAGCTAAGTTTGGTGGATCTAGTGCAGGTCATAATGGTATAGCTTCAATAGATAAATTTATTGGTAAAGATTATTCTAGAGTGAGAATTGGTATTGGGAAACCAAAAGATAATATGGAAGTAAGTGATTTTGTACTTCAAAACTTTGATGAAGATGAAATGGTTGGATTAGAAAAAATTACAAATAATATTACTGAGTCAATTTCAATATTAATTGAAAAAAAATTAGATCTATTTTCAAGTACAGTTAATAATAAATAATGAGTTTTAAATGTGGAATTGTTGGTTTGCCAAATGTTGGTAAGTCTACGCTTTTTAATGCACTAACAAATTCTAGTAAAGCACAAGCAGCTAACTTTCCATTTTGTACAATTGATCCAAATGTTGGTGTAGTTCCCGTACCAGATGAAAGATTGTCTAAATTATCAAAAGTCTCTAACTCTAAAAAGGTAATTAATACCACAATTTCATTCGTTGATATTGCTGGTCTTGTAAAAGGAGCTTCAAAAGGAGAAGGATTAGGAAATAAATTTCTTTCTCATATCAGAGAAGTTGATGCTGTAATTCATATGATTAGATGTTTTGATTCAGATGATATCCAAAATGTTAATCCTGATGTAAACCCAGTGAGAGATTTGGAAATTATTGAAACTGAAATGATGCTTGCAGATCTTGAAAGTATTCAAAAAAGATTGGAAAAAAATAACAAAAAAAATGTAGATGAGGAACAACTTAAAATTTTAGAAATTGCTCTAGATTGCATAAATAATGATAAAGATATTTCAGTTCTAAAAACACAATTTGATACGAAGCAATTAAATCAAAGCGGTTTATTATCAATTAAGCCAAAAATATATGTTTGTAATGTCGATGAACAAAGCGTTCAAAATGGTAATAAATATACAAATGATTTCATAGAAAAATTTGGGAATGAAAATACACTAATTGTATCCGCTGATATTGAAAATCAAATTAATGAGCTACCTGCTGAAGAGAAAAAAAATTATATGGAAATGATAGGTTTAAAAGAAACTGGATTAAATATGTTAATTCAAAAAGGTTACAATATTCTAGAGCTAGATACTTATTTTACATCAGGTCCTGAAGAAACAAGAGCATGGACAATTAAAAAAAATTGTACAGCTCCTAAGGCAGCAGGTGAAATACATACTGATTTTGAAAAAGGGTTTATTCGAGCTGAAACTATTTCTTATGAAGATTTTATAGCAAATGATGGATGGGTAAATTCTAAAGCAAACGGGAAAATGAGATTAGAAGGAAAAGATTATATTGTTAAAGATGGAGATGTATTAAACTTCAGATTCAACACGTGACCAAATTTTCTTCATACTAAAGTAAACTAAAATAGTTAAAATAATCAAATATACTATAGCTTTAAATCCCATTTGGTGTCTTGCTTCTAAGTGAGGCTCCGCAGCCCACATTAAAAATGTTGTTACATCTTTTGACATCTGTTCAACTGATGCATTAGTACCATCCCCGTACTCTACAATTCCATCTGATAATGGTGCTGCCATTCTGATCTTATTACCATACATATATTTGTTGTAATAAACTCCATCATCCAAAGTTACTCCACTTGGTGGATCTTCATAGCCTTGAAGTAAAGAATAAATATAATCAACTCCACCACCTCTAGCTTTAACTAAAACAGACATATCTGGTGGATAAGCTCCTCCGTTAGCTGCTTGTGCGGCTTTTACATTTTCGTATGGCATTACAAATTTATCCGAAAGTTTTGCAGGTCTAGTAAACATTTCACCATCAGCATTTGGTCCATCTGTAACTTCAAAAGAAGCAGCGATTGCTTTTGCAGCTGCCTCTGAAAACTCTGGTCCACCCTCTTCTGATAAATTTCTATAGCTCAAATATTTCATTGAATGGCAAGAAGCACAAACTTCCGTATAAACTTGATATCCTCTTTGAAGAGCTGCTCTATCAAATTTTCCAAAAAGACCTTTAAAACTCCAATCTGTTTTAAGATAATCTACTTTTTCTGCAGCAAATGTTTGGACACTATTTAGAGAAAAAAATGAAAGTATTAAAATTAGTTTAAATAACTTTTTCACTTTATTTTATTTTACTTTCTCTGTGTTTTGCGGCTGCTAAGTTTGGTGATCCACCTAAAATAGGCTCTGTTATACTTAGTGGAACAGGTAATGTTCTCTCTTTAAATCCAAGCACAGGGAGAATAACCAAGAAATGTAAGAAATAATAGGCAGTGGCTACTCTTGCAATTAATAAATAAAGACCTTCTGCAGGCATTGCTCCCATGTAACCAAGAATTAAAACGTCTGCTACTAAAATCCAGTAAAACTGTTTATACAAAGGTCTAAATACTGCTGATCTAATTTTTGAAGTATCTAGCCAAGGTAAAGCTGCAAGTATTAAAATAGCAGATAGCATTGCAATTACTCCAAGTAGTTTATCCGGTACCGATCTTAGTATTGCGTAAAAAGGTAACAAATACCATTCTGGAACTATATGAGCTGGAGTTACCATAGGATTTGCCTCTATGTAATTATCTGCGTGACCCAAAATATTAGGCGTATAAAAAACAAAAAATGCAAAAACAATCATAAACATTAATAATGCAAAACCATCTTTAATAACAATGTATGGATGGAATGGGACAGTATCCTTAGATGGTTTTTTGATATCAATACCAACTGGATTATTATTTCCAGGTACATGCAGAGCCCATATATGTAAAATTACAAGTCCTGCTATTAAGAATGGGATTAAATAATGTAGAGTAAAAAATCTTGTTAAAGTTGGATTATCAACTGAGTATCCACCCCATAACCATGTTACAATTCCCTCACCTACTAACGGGATTGCACTAAATAAATTTGTAATAACAGTTGCTCCCCAGAAACTCATTTGTCCCCAAGGTAAGACGTAGCCCATGAATGCAGCTGCCATCATTAACAAGTAAATTACTATACCTATAATCCAAATTATTTCTCTTGGTGCTTTGTAAGAACCATAAAATAACGATCTAAAGATATGAATATACACAGCAAGAAAAAACATCGATGCACCATTTGCATGTATGTATCTAATTAACCATCCGTAGTTAACATCTCTCATTATATGCTCAACACTTTCGAATGCCATGTCAGCATGAGCAATGTAATGCATTGCCAAAGTTAATCCTGTTATAATTTGTGTGATTAAGCAAAAAGTTAAAATTCCTCCAAATGTCCACCAGTAATTTAAATTTTTTGGAGTAGGATAATCCGTTAAATGGTTTGCAAGAGTTAGTAACGGTAATCTATCATTAAACCATTGACCAACTTTTGATTTAGGTTGATAATCGTGATCACTCATAACAGCTGTACTATCCTATTTTAATTGTGTTTGCGTTTACGAATTCATATTTTGGAACTTCCATATTCCAAGGAGCTGGTCCTTTTCTAATTCTTCCAGACGTATCATAGTGAGAACCGTGACAAGGACAAAACCATCCATTATAATCACCTTTGTCATTCAAAGGCACGCATCCTAAATGAGTACAAACTCCAAGCATGACTAACCATTCAGGATTTTTTGCTCTATCCTCATCTTTTTCTGGATGAATTAATTCTTCCATTTTAACAGATCTTGCTTCGTCGATCTCTTCTTGTGTTCTTCTTCTAATAAAAACTGGTTTTCCTCTCCATAGAACTGTAATTGTGTTTCCAGGTTTGACTGAACTTACATCTACCTCGGTACTTGCTAATGCTTTAACTGAAGCATCTGGGTTCATTTGATCTACCATGGGCCACACTACTGCTGCAGCTCCAACTGCACCTACAGCTGTGGTCGCTGTAAATAAAAAATCTCTTCTTTTTTTTGGCTTTTTATCTGACATTTTAAATAGTTTTTTGTTAAAAAATTAATTTAATATACGATTTCTTATAAGATAACAGTAATTTTTCTACTGAAAGAATGACACATTACGGATGAAACCTAGACCTAAAATTTCACTATACGAGCCAGATATTCCACAGAATACAGCTGCAATTATACGAACGTGTGCCTGTTTAGGGGCGGAATTAGAAATTATTGAGCCTTGTGGATTTTTATTATCTGACAAAAGGTTTAAAAGAGTTGTCATGGACTACATGGACTATGGTAAAATTAAATTCTACCAAAGTGCAGAACATTTTTTTGAAGAAAAAAAGAATCAAAGAATTGTTTTAATGACAACAAAGGGTTCTATAAATTATACTAAATTTAATTTTAAAGCTGATGATACAATATTATTTGGAAGAGAGAGTGCTGGTGTTCCAGAGAAGGTTCATAAGCTGATTGGTGATCGTCTAAAAATTCCAATGAATGAAAATGCGAGATCTCTAAATATAGCATCCTCAGTTGCAATAGTTTTGGCTGAAAGTTTAAGGCAAAATAATTTAATGTAATATGGACAATTCAATTAAAAAAGACCTAGCTAGCAATTGGTTCAAATTATTACAAAATGCAATTTGTAATGACATACTTGAATTAGAAAACAACAAAATAAAATTTGTATCAACTTCTTGGAAAAGAAACTCTAAAAAAGATGAAGGAGGTGGTGAATATAGAATTTTAAAAAATGGAAAAATTTTTGAAAAAGTAGGAGTAAATTTCTCAAAGGTATATGGAAAATTTCCTAAAAAATTTCAAAAAAATATACCAGGAGCTGAGAAAGATCCTAGATTTTGGGCTTCAGGAATTTCAATAGTTATGCATATGCAAAATCCACACATTCCAGCTATGCATTTTAATACAAGATATATCAGCACTCAAAAAAATTGGTTTGGAGGGGGAATGGATGTAACCCCAGCCATCAAAGATGATAATGAAAAAAATAAATTTCATAAAACTTTAAAGTTAATGTGTGATCAACATAATAAAAATTATTATAAAAAATATAAAAAATGGTGCGATGAATATTTTTATTTACCCCACAGAAAAGAAGCTAGAGGAATTGGGGGAATTTTTTTTGATTATAAAGATGATAATTTCGAAAAAGATTTTAAATTTGTAAGAGATGTTGGTATTACTTTTCAAATGATTTTTAATGAAATTATTAGAAAAAAAATTAACAAAAAATGGTCTTTAAAAGAAAAAGAGAAGCAGTATATTAAGAGAGGTCGTTACGCAGAATTTAATTTACTGTATGACAGAGGAACTAAATTTGGATTACAAACTGGTGGTAATGTTGAAGGAATTTTAATGTCATTACCTCCCTTAGCAAAGTGGAAATAAAAAATGGAAAAAGAACCTATAACTTCAAATGGTCTAAAAAAATTAGAGGAAGAACTCATTTTTTTAAAAGAAAAGAAAAGACCTGAAATAGTTGCTGCAATTGCTGAAGCAAGATCGCATGGAGATCTCAAAGAAAATGCCGAATATCATGCTGCAAAGGAAGAACAATCTCACAATGAAGGTAGGATTACTGAAATAAACGACATAATAGCTAGAGCTAATGTAATTGATGTAACTAAATTAAATAATGAGGGCAAAGTAATTTTTGGATCAACTGTATATTTAGAAGACTTAGATAGTGGAGAAAAAATAAATTATAAAATTGTTGGAAAAGATGAGGCTGACTTAAAACAAAAATTAATTTTCTTTCAGTCACCAATTGGAAAAGGATTAATAGGTAAAAATAAAAGTGATCTTGTGGAAATAAACACCCCCTCAGGCACAAAGAATTTTGAAATTAAAGACGTTAAATATATTTAACTTTTTACAATTTTTTCAACTTGTTTATCTGAAATTTGAAATCCATTTTGAACCCAGGTTTCTTCAATAAGTTTTAATTTATTACCTAAAATTTTACCCTCAGGAATTTTATACTTAGACATTAAAATATTTGCTCCAATTTTTAATTCAGGCAATGTTTTATTTTCATAAATTTTAAGTAATTTTAATAATTTATTTTCTACCTTACTTGAAAAGAACAATTTAAAATTAATTATATCAATCACGGTTTGTCTGCCATTATAGTAAAATATTTTATTAAAGTTTTTTTCTGTAAAACTTTTAATATTCACATTTTCTTTGAAAAAATAATGAATTAATTTGAGCCTCTTTTGATCTTTTTTTGAGATTTTAAATTTGTAAATAAAATAATCAGTATTGTCTGTTTCATCAATAATCAGTAATGCAATTATAAAAATAAAGTCAAAGCTACTGATAGCTTTAGAACTGAATGCATTTAGCTTCTTAAAATGATTAATATTTTTAAATTGTGGAAATACTATTTCTAATATTTCTAAACTTTGTTGATCTTCAAATAATTTGAGAAAATTTTTTGATTTAACTGTCTTTTTAAATTCATCTAATAATCTTTCAGCAGATAAGTTCGAAATACCTTTGATATTTTTTTTAAATATTTTAATTATCTCTGTTTTATGATTTTCAGTTGAGTAATTAATATGAAAACGGAAATATCTTAATATTCTTAAATAATCCTCTTGAATTCTTTTTTCTGGATCTCCAATAAATTTTAAAACACCTTTATTTAAATCTAGCTTACCATTTTGTGGATCAAATAAATTTCCTAAACTATCAGAGTAAATAGCATTAATTGTAAAATCTCTTCTTTTTGAATCTTCTTTCCAATCAGAAGTAAATTCAACTTTTGCATGTCTTCCGTCTGTAGCAACGTCTTTTCTAAGTGAAGTAATTTCATAGTTTTTTTCATTTATTACTGCAGTTATCGTGCCGTGTTCTTTACCTGACTCAAAAAATTTAATTTGATGTTTATTTAGTGCATCACAAACTTCATCTGGTGTAATGTTAGTTGCTAAATCAATGTCATCTACTTCTTCTCGATTTATAATTTTTCTAATACATCCTCCAACAAATCTTAATTCACTATTTTCAGAATAATTGTTAATTGCTTCAAAAATTTTTTTTGCAGGAGTGTTCTCGGATATGTTTTTTATATTTTTACTTATGTAATTAAGATTTTTGGACCTAAAAAAAATTTTATCTAAAAATTTATCCATATATATGGCTGGGGCGCTAGGATTCGAACCTAGGATGCAGGTACCAAAAACCCGTGCCTTACCGCTTGGCTACGCCCCAATATTATAGTTCCTATAACACAAAAAAAATAAATTTATATAGTTTTTGATACATACAACCAACAATTTTTAAATTTCCTCTTAAATTGAACTTTTGCTGAATTACAGTCTTTGACTGATTTATAGTATGCAATAACTGTAGATCCAGACCCAGTCATTCTTACAAACTCAGGATTATTAGTCTTTTCTAAAAATAACTTAATCTTTTTTATTTGTGGGTATTTTGAAATTGCAACATCTTCTAAAGTATTACTTTGATTTTTTAAAAATTTATAACCAAACATATTTTTTTTTGGATTATTAAATTTTGGTTTTTTAAAATTTTTAACGTTAGAATAAATTTTTTTTGTCGCACAACCAAAATTGGGCTTTATTAAAAGCATATTTAGAGTCGGACAATTAAAAAATTTTTTGATTTTATTGTTTGAAAGTAAAACTGAGCTAGATGGGTCTATACCTAAAATAACATCAGACCCTATTTCTGAGCAAACCTCCAAAATTTTCTTTTCACTAATTTTAATTACCTTTTTTTTATTTAAAAAATTTAAAATACTCGCAGCATTAATAGAACCACCACCAAGTCCTGCTTTTTGAGGAATATTCTTTGTTATAGAAACTCTAAATTTTTGATTTAGCAATAATTTTTCTCGATCTAGTATTTGAAAGAGTTTTTGAACAGTATTTTTTTTTCCAATACCTTTCGCAAATTTCCCTTGAAAAGAAATATTATGTTTTTCACCTCTTTTTTTTTTTATTGAAATAACATCACACAAATCAATAAAACTAATGATGCTTTCAATTTTATGTAATGATTTATTTTTTCCTGTTACATTGAGAGCTAAATTGATTTTAGCATGAGACTTTAAATTTAATTTCATTGAATAGATTTAAAGCCAGTAATCAATTTTTTGTTTATATTTTCTCTCATATCATCTTCAGTATCATCAAAGCTCAACACACTATTCCAAAAATATCTCGCCTGAATTTTTTGATCTAGCTTCCACAATATATCTCCGTAATGATCATTTACTATTGGGTCATCAGGCATTAATTCTACAGCTCTTTTTAAATATTTTTCTGCTTCTTTATATTCCTCTATCAAGAAATATGCCCAACCAATTGAGTCAATAATATAGGGATCATTACTTTTTAAATCATATGCTATTTTTAACATTTCCATCGCTTCATCTATTTTGTAATCACGTTCTAACCAAGAATAAGCAAGATAATTTAGGACATATGCATCATTAGGTCTTATTCTTAATGCATGAAGTAAATCTTCATCTGACTTCTCATAATTACCTAATCTTTCGTAACTCCCACCTCTTCGATATAAAATATCTGATTTAATTACAGATGTATCCTCTAGTGAGGAGATTAATCTTGAATAATTATCAATTGCAAGTTCATAATTTTTAGAGTTTTTGTAAAAATTCGCTAAATCAAAAATCATCTTTGGATTAGGTTTTTCAATATTTTTAAATTTAGACTCGATATAGCTTGTGCCCTTTTCATAATTTTGTTCTTTCACTATTATTTGCGCTTCTTTTTTAACTCTAAACCAATAATAAAACTCATCAGTCTCTTTAAATTTTCTTACTATTTTTTTTACCTTGTTGTATTCACCATCTGCAAAGAAATTTTCTGCAACAAGGGATAAATTAAATTCAAATTTAGGATTTAAGTATATTGATAAATTTAAATAAAAATTTGATTTTTCAAAATTATCTTGTGATGAATAAAGATTTGATATCAAAAATAAAAATTCACTAATTATATCATTGTGGTTTCCACATGAGAAAATTTTTTCAAAACTTTTAAACTTATTATTATCTATCCAGCTTTTGGTTTGAGTTAACAAAAGTGTTGAGCCAATATAATCAATTTGATCAATTGCTGACTTTGCCTGATCAAACTCCTTATTCTGAATAAGATAATTTATATAAAAAAATATATATCTTGAATAATCACCTTGTTGACTGTTGATTAAATTTAAAAAGAAAGAGCTGGTTCTTTGATCATTATAATGACATCTTTGAAATGCCTCAGCTATTAATGATAAGTTTCCAAAATTTTTCTTATTAGGTAAAAGTTTTTTATTTTTAAAAGTGTAAATGTACTGCTTTAAAGTCTCAAAAATTACTAGATTAATTCTATTTTCTTCCTGAAATCTCAAACTTTGATCTAAGTAAATATCAGCTTTATCAAAATCATTTTTTTTCAAACTATCAATTATTAATAAAACATATGCATCAAAAAAATTGGAATTACTTTTTTTTGAGTTATTTTTTATAACATTAATTGCTTGAGCTACTTTGTTTTCCAATACAAGAGAATTAACGTATCTTTTTAAATAATTGTCATGGCTGTTTAATAAAACTTTACTTAAATTGAAATATTTTAAAGCTTCTGAATTATCTCTATTTTCATAAGCTATAATACCTGAAAAATAATTAGATAAATCTCTTGAGTTGAAATCATTAAAACTTGTACTTTTAGAATAAACGGGTGTCTGATAGGATAACACTAACAACAATATGATTTTAAATATTTTAGATATCATTTAATCCTTGTAAGGTGAAAAAATTGATAAATCAAAACGACAAATTAAACGAAGAATTAATAAATACAATAGAAGCCAATTTTGTATTTAATAAAAAACCTATTAATAGGTTTTCTGAGGTCAAAAAAGAAAGTGATATCAATCAAAGAAATAAACAAGATTTATTAGAAATTCTAAAGAAACAATTAAATTCAATTGAAAATTGTAAACTAAGAAATAATTCCAAAAATATTGTTCTTGGAGAAGGAAATATTGATAGTCCTATAATGTTAATCGGAGAAGCACCAGGCGAAATTGAAGACAAAGTTGGAAACCCTTTTAAAGGAGAAAGTGGAGAGCTTTTAGACAAAATGTTAATAGCAATAAATATTAAGAGACAAAATATTTATACAAGTTATGCAATAAATTTTAGACCACCAGAGGATAGAAAACCAACTTCACAAGAAATTAAACGTTACTCAAACTTTTTAAAAGAACATATATCTATTATTGATCCCAAAATTATAATTTTAATGGGTAGCACAGCTATGGAAGCTGTTACTGGGATTAATGAAAAAATATCTTCAGAAAGAGGTAAATGGAAGGAAATAATTTTAAATAATAATACTTATCCTTTAATGATAACTTTTAACCCTTCTTATTTAATTAGATATCCAGATAATAAAAAATATTCATGGGAAGATTTAAAAAAAATAAGAGAAAAAGTTAAAGAGTTAAAATTAACAATTTAATGAAATTAATAGCTGGTGTTGATGAGGTCGGCAGAGGTAGTTTAATAGGTCCTGTTTATGCTGCTGCTGTCATTCTCAAGAAATCTGCGGATCCAAAAATTTTAAAAGACTCAAAAGTGTTGAGTAAAAAAAAGAGAGAATACCTTTTTAATTATATTAAAAAAAATTCAATTTGGTCATTAGGCAAAGCTTCTGTTAACGAGGTTGAAAAACTCAATATACTTAACGCAAGTTTACTGGCTATGAAAAGAGCTATATTAAAATTAAAAAAAAAACCAACTCTTGTATTGATAGATGGAAACAAAATTCCAAATTTAAAAAATTATAAATTAAAATCGATCATAAAGGGTGATAAAAAAATTCCATCAATTTCTGCAGCCTCTATAATAGCAAAAGTATCAAGAGATAGATTAGTTGCTACTCTGTCAAAAAAAAACAAAGGTTATCATTGGGATAAAAATTTTGGATATGGAACTAAACAACACTTACAAGCATTAAAGAAACTAGGCATAACCAAACATCATAGAAAAACTTTCTCTCCTATATCTAGATTAACTTAATACTACATCTAGTTATCATTAAGATTCGATACACAAATCGAATCTAATTTTTTCAATCACAGGTTGACCGAGGAATCCATTTGGAGTCTAATTAATTTTTTACAAATGAAATCTGATTTTAAAAATAAAATAATTAACGGAAACAGTCTCGAAGAATTAAAAAAAATTCCACGTGAAACTTTTGATTTAATTTTTGCTGACCCTCCATATAATTTACAATTAAAAGGTGAATTGACTAGACCAGATAGATCAAAAGTAAGCGCTGTAAACGACAAGTGGGATCAATTTGAAAATTTTAAAAAATATGATGAGTTTACGTATGAATGGCTTAATGAATGCAAAAGGATTTTGAAAAAGGATGGAGCTATTTGGGTTATAGGTAGTTACCATAATATTTTTAGAGTAGGAACTGCAATACAAAATCTAGGTTTCTGGATACTAAATGATGTCATCTGGAATAAAAATAATCCAATGCCTAACTTTAGAGGCACAAGATTTACAAATGCTCATGAGACTTTAATTTGGGCTTCGAAGAGTGAAAAATCAAAATACACATTCAATTATCAGTCTTTGAAATGTTTAAATGATGATCTCCAGATGAGATCTAATTGGAGTCTTCCTATTTGTAGTGGTTCTGAACGACTTAAAAAAAATGGAAAAAAAATTCACTCTACTCAAAAACCAGAATCACTTTTACATAGAATTTTACTAGCTACATCAAATAAAAATGATCTAGTTCTTGATCCTTTTTTAGGTTCTGGAACTTCTGCTGCAGTTGCAAAAAAACTAGGGAGAAATTATTTTGGTATAGAAAAAGAAAAGAATTATTTTAAAGCTGCTGAGGAACGTTTAAAGGCTACCAAACCAATTGAAGATGATTTATTAGATACACTTAAAAATAACAGATCAAAACCAAGAATTCCATTTGGATCGTTGGTAGAGCTTGGAATAATTAAGCCTGGAACAAATATTTTTGATAATAAGAAAAAAATAACAGCAAGAATAATGGCTGATGGTAGCATCAAGCACAACCAAGCGGAAGGTTCTATACATAAAGTTGCAGCTACTATTTTAGGAGCTGAAAGCTGCAATGGTTGGACATTTTGGCATTGTGATATTAATGGACGAACCTACCCAATCGATTACTTGAGACAAAGATTAATTTCTAAAAATTAATCTTTATAAATTTTACCTAAATAACTTTGCAGAAATTTTTTATTTTTTGTCAAAAGCTTTAAAAAAATATTTCTAAAAAAGATCATAATCGGATTTGATAAATGAAAAGCAAATTGATTAAAATCAGATCTTCTATTAATCATTTTTGCTCTCTCTAATCTAGAATTATAAAAATCATTTTTTTGGTTAATTATAACTTCATGTAATTGATTAGCTCCTTCTATTGATTGTGAGGCTCCCTGAGCAAAAGAAGGAGAGAATACAAAAAAAGCATCTCCAACTAAATAAATATTTTTTGGAGGAATAAATGGATTTTTACTTACAAACACTGGAAACAATTTTATATCTTCAAGGCTCTGAAATACTTTTGATGAAATTTTTTCGGATAATTTTTGTTTAATGCTCTCAATAAATGTACTTTCATTACAAAGATTGTGATTTTTTTGCTGATCAGAATTTAACTTATTCTTCAATATCCCAATAAAATTAAAATTTTTATCATTATTAAGTGGATATAATACATAATGAAAATCTGATCCTAAAAATAAAGAAATATTCTCCTCGTTTATATTATCAAGACTTTCTTTGGATACACTGGCTCTGACAGCGATAGTGTTATTGTAAATTGGTTCTGAATTATTATTTGAAATTAATGACTTTCCTTTTGAAAATACACCATCTGAAATAACTAAATGATCACAAGTTATTTTTTCTTTATCAAAAGTTAAATTTATTGAATCATTACTGTATTCTATCTCATCTAAACTGCAGTTAAACTGGATTGTATTGTTATCCAGTCGATTTATTAGGAACTGAAGTAATTTTGATCTTTTCAATGTTGTATACTTACAATCATCAGAATTAAATTCTGAAATATTTAAATCACAAATTTTCTTTGATTTTTTAATTTGATAAAAGTCAATTTTTTTTGGATTAAATTTCTCTTTGTCTGACAAGGAAGAAAAGCCTAATTTGTTTAATAACTTTACGCTATTAACAGATAATTGAATGCCATAACCTTTCCCTGTTTCTAATGAAGTTTTTTTTTCATAAATTTTGACCTGATAATCTTTATTTCCTTTGAATAAGTTAGCTATAAACAGACCCGAAATACCTGCGCCAATAATTGCTACTTTTTTCATTTTTGGCTTTCTAAAAATTTTATTATCTTTTTGGTAAATGTTGGAAGTACATAATTTTCAAGCTTTGCAGGATTTATCCAATTAATATTTTTGTCAAAGTTATGCTTCTTTTTATATTCAATTTTAATATTCATATTCATATTAGATATTTTAAAATTTAAATCTTTATCAAAATTTTTAGGATTATTTAATTGATCCATTGGAAAAATATTTAAATTTTTCAAAAAATTAAATTTATTATTTTTGATTAATAAATATTGATTATTTTTTTTATAAACATTTAATTTATAATATGTTTCCTTGTTAATTTTCTTAAATTTCACTAAATCAAAATTTTTATTTTTAAAAGCTTTGCAATTATTAGATAATGGACATTTATTGCATGTAGGGTTTGTAGGTTTACAAATTAATGCACCCAGTTCCATCAAAGCTTGAGCATAATCGCTTGATCTTTTTGTTGATGTGCCAAAAATTTTTTTTTGATCTTGTAAGAATTCTTTTTTAATTTGACTTTGTTTCTTTAAATACAGATATCTTTTTAATACTCTTTCAATATTTCCATCCAAAGGAACTATTGGCTTGTTAAATGCAATTGCTGAAATTGCACTTGCTGTATAATCACCAATACCTGGTAATGATTTTAATTCATAAAAATCTCTAGGTATTTTTTTGTTAAATTTTTTAACAATTATTTGAGCAGTTTTTTTTAAATTTTTAACTCTTGAATAATATCCAAGACCTTCCCAAAGTTTGATTAATTTTCTATCATTATATTTTGATAACTTTTCAATATTAGGAATATTTTTAATAAATCTATTAAAATAAGGTATCACAGTAGCAACCTGAGTTTGTTGCAACATGAACTCGCTAACCAATGTAAAGTATTGTTTCTTTTCTTGTGAAACCTTATTTCTCCAAGGTAAAGATCTCTTATTTATATCGTACCAATTGAGAATTTTATTTGTTATTATTAGATCTTTCATATGCAATTTAAAAATAATACTAAGCAGAGAAATACTAGCATTCAAGGGTTAAGATCTTTCAAAGACACTTTGCCAAAAAATCTAAAAAAAATTATTAGTAAAAAAGGTCATATATATTCAGAAACACTGAGTAATTGGAAATATTTAGTTGGAAATGAATTGTTTAAAGTTTGTTTCCCAAAAACATTCAAAAACTCAAATCGATTTGGTGTCAGTACTTTAGTTGTAATGGTTAAAAGGGGCCATGAAGTAGATGTGGAATATTCAAAAAAAAATATTTTAGATAAAATGAATAATTTTTTCGGCTACGATGTTGTTGAAAAGCTTAAATTTATTAGCTTTGATGACAAACAAAAAACTAGCAGTTTGAATGAAATTAATTCTAATAATGTGGCAATTAGTAAATATCGAGATAAAATCAAAGATGTTAAAAACGAAAAGATTAAAAAATCATTAACAGAATTAACAAAAGTTTATAAAGAAAAATGAAAAAAATTATATTACTTGCCATAATTGTTTTGGGAAGCTTTTCAAATTTAAACGCTGAAGAAATAAAAAGAATTATTGTTGGAAATAAAGACGCAAAAATAACTATAATTGCGTTTGAGTCACTAACTTGCAGCCATTGTGCTAATTTTCATAAAAATGTTTATCCAGAACTTAAAAAAGAATATCTGGACACAGGTCTTGCTAAAATAGAATTTAGGCATTTTCCTTTAGATATTGCTGCCTTCAACGCTTCAAAAGTTGCTCAATGTAAAAATGATGGTAATGCTGATATTTTAGAAAGTTTATATGCTAACCAACAAAAATGGGTAAAGGGAAGCTCTATTGAAGAGGCAAATAAAAATCTTCAAATATTTTTAAAAAATGAAGGTTTCTCTATCGATTTTGAATCTTGTGTGAATAACAAAAATATTGAGGATTTTGTGTTAAATGACCGAATAGATGGTTCTAAAAACTTCAAGGTAAACTCAACTCCCACGATAATAATAAACAACGAAAAATTCGAAAAAAAACTTAATTATAAAAATTTAAAAAAAGCCCTAGAAAAAATGATATAAGTTAGTGCATGGAGTTTAAAAAAATCCAATTAAATGGATTTAAATCATTTGCTGAAAAAACAAATTTCTTGATAGAAGAAGGTCTTACTGGAATTGTTGGTCCTAACGGCTGTGGAAAATCAAACATAGTAGAATCTTTAAGATGGGTAATGGGAGAGACCTCTGCAAAAAGTATGAGAGGTTCAGGAATGGAAGATGTAATTTTTTCAGGTACATCTAATAAAGCGTCAAAAAATATTGCAGAAGTTTCCATAGAAGTAGAGAACAAAGAAAAAGAAGGTCCCATTCAATATCGTGAATTAGAAAACATTCAAGTTAAACGAAAAATTGAAAAAGATAAGGGTTCTAAATTTTATATTAATGACAAAGAGGTAAGAGCAAGAGATGCTCAAATGTTTTTTGCAGATCTTTCAACTGGCGCACATTCTCCTTCTATGATTAGTCAAGGAAGAATTGGAGCTTTAGTGACAGCAAAACCTACTGACAGAAGAGCAATACTTGAGGAGGCAGCTGGAATTTCTGGTTTACATGTAAGAAGACATGAAGCTGAACTTAGACTTGGCGCGGCTGAAAATAATTTAAAAAGAGCTGATGAATTACGAAGGCAACAAGAAAAACAATTGGCAAATCTTCAAAAACAAGCAGAAGAAGCCACAAAATACAAATTAATTTCAGAGGAAATAAAAAAAATAGAGGCTGGTCTATATTATCTAAGATTATTGGATATTGATAAGGAAATAAGGATAGAAAATGAAATTAATACAGAGGCAGGAGGAGAAGTTGAAAGTTTTAACAATCAGATATCTGAACTTGAAAACTTAATAAAAACTTCAACTGATAAAGTTGCTCCACTTAGAGAAAAAAATATTGAGAATTTATCAAGAATACAGAGACTTAATTTAGAACTACAGAACCTAGATGAGGAAAATACTAGAATTCAAGATGAAATTGAAACAATTAAGAAATCAATAAAGACTTTAGACGAAGACATAACTAGAGAAAATGGAATTATTATTGATGCTAACTCTAATGAAAAAAGATTAAAGGAAGAGAAGTCAGACTTAATTGAAGTAGATTCAAAATATTTTGAAACAGAAAAGTTATCAAACGAAGATCTAGAAAATGCAAAAAATGAACTTGAAAGAGAGCAAAAAGAAGTTGACGAAGTAGTTAATAATTTAGCCGACGATACAATTAAAATAAGCATTGGTCCTATAAAGAATGTAAAAAATTCAATTACTAGAGCAAAAGAATTAATTGATAGTAATGAGATAAATCAAGCAGTTACATTACTTGATAGATGTAATATAGAATTAGACAACTTTATTAATGATTTAAAAAATGAAAAATCAAGAACTGAGCTATTAAGTGTAAACGAGAAATCTCAAAATATAAAAATACTTCAAGAAAAATATGCTGATGCATATAGTAAAAATCAGTCAATAAAGAATGAATCGGTAAAAAGAAATGAAAGAATAAAAACAATAGAGACTGAGATAGAAAGCTGGAAAAATCTTTTATCCAATTCAGAAAAAATGGTAAATGAATTAACTGAAAGAAAAAATAAATTATCTAAACAATTAAATGATTTAGAAAATCAGCCAAGAGTACAAGCAGAAAGAAAAGGTCAAATTTCAGAAAATTTAAGAATTTCTGATGAAGAAAAAATAGAGAACGAAAAAATTATAGAAGAAACTGATAAAAAAATTGAAACTTTAAGAGCTCAACTAAATGAAATACAAGAGCAATCAATTCAAATTAGAGAGCGAAAAGCTAGCTCAGGTGCAACCATAGAAGGTTTACAAAAAAGAAAAAATGATTTGCTTGATAGGGTTAATACAGAATTAAATTTAACAGAAGAAAATATTTTAGAAAATTCAAATTTATTTGGAGTTGAAGAACTTCCAAATCATGTTGATCAAGAGGATGCATTAGATAAAAAAAAACAACAAAGAGATCAATTGGGTTCTGTAAATTTAAAGGCGGATGAAGAAACTAGTAAGTATGAGGAAGAAATAAAAAAAATGGAACAAGATCGTAGCGACCTAGTTACTGCAATTGTTAAACTAAAAGACAGTATTGATGAGCTAAATCAAAAAGGAAGAGAAAGACTTGTTGAGGCATTTGAAAAAGTTAACAGAAAATTTAATGAAGTTTATACAAAACTTTTTAATGGAGGAAATGCCAAGCTAGAATTAGTAGACTCTGATGATCCATTAGAAGCTGGTTTAGAAATGTTAGTCAGTCCACCAGGAAAAAGGCTTCAATCTATAACTTTACTATCTGGTGGTGAACAAGCACTTACTGCCCTATCTTTAATATTTGCAGTATTTTTAACTAACCCTTCCCCAATTTGTGTTTTAGATGAGGTGGACGCTCCTCTTGATGATGCTAACGTTACAAGATTTTGTAGCTTGCTAGAGGAGTTAATTAAAATTACTAACACTAAATTTATAATTGTTACTCACCACGCCTTAACAATGTCTAAAATGAACAGGCTATATGGGGTAACTATGCCTCAAAAAGGGATAAGCCAACTGGTAGCTGTAGACCTTCAAAAAGCAGAAAGTATGGTTGCTTAACCAGAATAAATGGCAAAAGACCCTTTTAAAACTCGCTTAGAGATTGCAAAAAGCAAGATTTCAAAGAAAAATCTTTATAACAAGAAGGATAACCCCTCGCCTATTGGAACTGCATTCAAATTGAGCACAGAACTTGTTTCTGCAGTGGCCGTCGGGACAATTATTGGGTTTATTTTTGACAAGACCTTTGGTACTAAACCCTGGTTTATATTAATATTTTTTTTTGTTGGGGTAATCGCTGGAATAACAAACGTGATTAGATCAGCAAAAAAGATGCAAAAATAAGTTAGTACTATGGCAGCAAACCCGATGTCCCAATTCGATGTTTATAGAATTGGACCTGAAATAAAAGTTGGAGCATTTGATATATCTTTTACAAACGCAAGTTTGTTTATGATTATAAGTACAGTTTCTATTTTATTAATTTTTAATTTAGGATCTAAGAAAAATTCAATCTTACCAAATAAAATTCAATTATTAGCGGAACTTAGCTACACCTTTGTTGCTAAAATGATTAGTGATACAGCTGGTTCTAAAGCGAAACCATATTTTGCATTTATTTTTTCATTGTTCATGTTTGTTTTATTTTGCAACATGTTTGGAATGATACCGTACACATTCACTGTAACTAGTCATATTATCGTTACATTTGTTCTTGCTGCATTTATCTTTATTGGCGTAACAGTAATTGGATTTATTAAACATGGTTTTGGATATTTAAAATTGTTTGTACCAAGTGGAGTACCAGCGGTATTACTTCCTTTAATAGTAGTTATTGAAATTATTTCTTATTTAAGTAGACCAATAAGTCTATCAGTTAGATTATTTGCAAATATGATGGCTGGTCATACAATGATGAAAGTTTTCGGAGGCTTTGTAATTAGTCTTGGAATAGTTGGTGGATGGCTTCCACTAAGTTTTTCGGTTGCATTAACTGGTTTGGAGATATTAGTTGCTTTTCTTCAAGCATATGTTTTTGCAATTTTAACCTGCATCTATTTAAATGATGCATTAAATTTACACCATTAATAACAGAGGAGGATATAATGGAATTAGAAGCAGCAAAAATGATCGGAGCAGGTTTGGCAGCAATAGCTTTAGCTGGTGCCGGTGTTGGTATTGGAATAATTTTTGGAAATTATTTATCAGGTGCTATGAGAAACCCATCAGCAGCTCAGAAACAATTTCCTAACCTACTTTTAGGTTTTGCACTTGCTGAAGCAACAGGATTATTTGGATTAGTTGTTGCATTGATTATTTTATTTGCGTTTTAAGTTAATGGTCAAAAAAATATATCTTCATCTGGTATTTTTAAGCTTCTTTTTTATCAAAGAAGCTTTTGCCGCTGAAAGTGGAGGTATGCCTCAATTAAATCCAGAGTTTTGGGTTTCTCAGATTTTCTGGTTGATACTTACTTTTGGGATAATGTATTTGGTTTTATCTAAACTAATCCTTCCAAAAATTAGTAACAACTTAGAATCTAGAAAATCTCAAATTCTAGAAAATATTGAGGCAGCTGAAAAACAAAGAGAAGATAGTGAGACCAAACTTAAAGAATATGATCAAATAATTTTAAAAAGCAAAACTGAAGCTAATGCTATGTTTAATCAAGCAAGAGAAAAGGCAGTTAAAGATATAAATGCTAAAAGAGACATTCTTGATAAACAAATAGATGACGAAATAGCTAAAGCGGAAAAAGAAATCCAAGCTTTAAGAGATAATGCACCTGATAAAATAAATAAAATTGCTATAGAAACATCATCCGAGTTACTTCAAAAACTTATTGGTGCTGAAGTAAATAATAGCAGTATATCAGCAATTGTTGACGATCTATCTAGAAGAAATGGAGATAAATACTATGGCAATTGATGCAACTTTCTGGGTAGCAATTTCATTTGTAATCTTCATCGGAGTTTTAGTTTACTTTAAAATTCCACAAAAAGTTTCTCAAATGCTTGATGGTATGATTTCTGATATCAAAAATGAGATAGATGAAAGTGAAAAATTGAGAACAGAAGCAAAAACTTTGCTCGATAATGCTCAAAAAAAATTAGATACCGCTACTTCAGTAAGTAATGAAATTTTGGAGAATGCAAAAAAAGAGTCGGATAAATTAATAATAGATTTAAATGATAAATTTCATAAATCATCAGAAATTAAAAAAAGTTTAGCTGAAAATAAAATTAGCCAAATGAAAGAGGCTGCATTGAAAGAAATAAAAGATGCTTCAATCAAAATAGCGGTAGATTCAGTAAAAAAAATCATAACTACATCAGTTGATAAATCTAAACTGGATGCTGTATTTCAAAAAAATTTAGAAGAAACTAAAGAACAGCTAAAAAAAATAAACTCATAATACGGTTACAATTTCCTTAAAAAGCTATAAATTACAGCAATGAATTCTATAGTTATTGGATCTGGATTTGGTGGTATTGCTGCAGCAATTAGACTAAGAGCCAAAGGACATAAAGTAAAATTAATAGAAAAACATTCAGATCTAGGTGGAAGAGCTAGAGTTTTCAAAAAAGATGGTTTTACCTTTGATGCTGGGCCAACAGTAATAACAGCTCCATATTTAATTAACGAACTATTCAGTTTGTTTTCTAAAAATCCTGAGGACTACATAAAACTAACCCCACTTAAAATTTGGTATCAATTTGTTTTTGAGGACCAAACTAAATTTAATTACTCAGGTGATGAAATAGAAATGAAAAAACAAATTGAAAATTTAAATCAAGAAGATGTTAAGGGTTATGAAAATTTAGTAAATTTTACCAAAAAAATTTTTGAGAAAGGATTTTTAGAACTTGCAGATGTTCCATTTGATAGACCCTTTTTTATGATGAAACAGCTGCCAGCATTATTAAAACTTAAGAGTTATAAATCAGTTTATTCATTAGTATCGTCTTATGTAAAAAATGAAAAATTAAGAAGGATGCTTAGTATGCATCCACTTTTGGTTGGTGGTAATCCATTCACAACTACCTCAATTTATGGGCTAATTCTTTATTTAGAAAAAAAATGGGGCATTCATTATTCAATGGGCGGTACAGGAAATATAATTAAAGGATTTGAAAAGTTAATGGAGGAAATAGAAATCAAAATAATAAAAAATACTGAGGTAAAAGAAATTATTACTAAGAATAATAAAATTACTGGTGTTGTAGTTGACAATGAAGAGATTATCAAAGCTGATAATGTTATTTGTAATGCCGACCCTCCTGCTTTTTATGAAAAGATGACTAGTAAAAACTTAAAAAACTCAATGCTGTTTGATTGGAAACAAAAGAGGATGGATTACTCAATGGGTTTATTTGTTTATTATTTTGGAACCAAAAAAGTCTATGAAAACGTTGAGCATCATACAATTAAATTTGGAAACAAATATAAAGAACATCTGGATGATATTTTTGATCATAAAAAATTAAATAACGATATTAGCTATTATCTACATAGACCTTCTGCAACAGATAAGAGCATGGCTCCTGAGGGTAGTGATTGTTTTTATGTATTGGTTCCAGTTCCAAATAATCAATCAAATATAGATTGGCAAATAGAAGGTGAAAAAATGAAAAATCTTGTGATTGATAAAATGGAAAATGATTTAATGCCAAATCTTAGAGATAATATTGTATCAGACTTTTATCTTACACCTGATTATTTTGAGAAAGAACTAAATACAAAATATGGATCAGGTTTTTCAATTCAGCCTAAATTCACTCAATCAGCTTATTTTAGATTTCATAATAAATCAGAGATTTATGATGGTTTATATTTTGTTGGTGCCGGAACTCACCCAGGTGCGGGAGTACCAGGAGTACTTTCATCAGCAAAAGTATTAGATAAATTGATCTAGAATGTTAACTAAAAATTATTTATCAACATATGCAAAATCATTTAATTGGGCTGGTTTTTTTTTACCAAAAAAAACTTATGATAAATGTTCTGCGCTTTATGATTTTTGTAGAGAAGCAGATAATATTGCAGATGATCCAGGAAAATTAGAGGACAAAATAATTAAATTTGAAAACTTTAAGAAAGATTTTTTAAATAAAAACTTTCAAAACATTGTTGTTAAAAATATTTGGGAACTTATAGATGAATTTAATATTTCAACAAAAGTAATTAATGATTTATTTGATGGGATTAATTCAGATATTAAAGAAAGAGTGGAATTAAAATCAAAAAAAGAGTTATTAATTTACTCTTATAGAGTAGCAGGTACTGTTGGTTTAATGATGGCAAAAATTTTAAAAGTTAATAAGATAAATTCCTTGAAATCAGCTATCGATCTCGGAATAGCAATGCAGCTTACCAATATTTCAAGAGACGTAATTGAAGATAAAAATAATAAAAGAATTTATATCAATGAAAATTTCAACGATATCAAATCTACCATTTCTTTATCTGAAAAATTTTATGAAAATTCTTTTTACTCAATTAAAGAAATACCTTTAAGTTTCAGATTCTCTATTTTAGTTGCAAGACGAGTCTACAGAAAAATTGGACACAAAATAATTAATAAAAATAATTTAGAAAATTATAAAAATTCTGGAAAAATTTATGTAACAAAAATTGAAAAAATTATTGAAACTTTTTTATCAATTTTTGATTTAATAATTTTAACATTTACAAATAAAAATGATAATAACATTGAACATGATCATTCATTAATTAATGAAGAGATAAATTTAAATGAAAGATTTTGATTACATAATTATCGGTGGTGGTTGTGCAGGTTTGTCTTTGGCTTATGAACTTGAAATTTCTGATAAATTAAAAAATAAATCTTTGGCTATAATTGAACCTAGGGACGAATATAAAAGAGACAAAACTTGGTCATTTTGGAAAGTGTTTCCACATAATTTTGATGATTGTGTAAAAAAAAGTTGGGATAATTTTTCTATAAACATTCCTAATAATACAAAGTTTATTGATTGCAAGCTGACACCTTACCAATCTATAGATACTGGAAAATTTTATGACAAAATTCTTTCAAAACTTAAATTAAATGAAAATATAAAATTTTTTAAGAATATTAATGATATTGAATTATCAAATTCAATAATTTTTAACAGCGTTCCAAATTTTGAAAATAAGACAAATAATTTGTGGCAACATTTTTGTGGTGTAGAAATTGAAACAGAAAAAGATTTTTTTGATGACCAAATATTTAACTTAATGGATTTTGAGTGTGATCAAAAAAATGAGGTTCATTTTTTTTACACTTTACCTTTTTCAAAAAAAAATGCTCTTGTGGAAACTACCTGGATATCAAATTTAAGTAATGAAAATATAAAAGATTATGATAATCAAATAGATCAATACTTAAAAAAACATTTAAATATCAGAAATTATAAAATCAATTTTAAAGAAGAAGGCTCTATACCTTTATTTAGAAATAAAAATTTAAAAAAATTAAATGAAATATATATTGGATCAGCCGGTGATATGACAAGATTAAGCACAGGTTATACTTTTTTAAATATTCAGGAACACAGCAAATATATAGCAGAAAACATTGAAAATATTTCTAAGGCTAAATTGTTTAAAATTAAAAAAAAATATGATTTTTTGGACAATATTTTTTTGAAAGTTTTAAGAAATAACTCTTCAGATATGGGGGAAATTTTCTTTAAAATGTTCAATAGTTCACCTAAGACTGCTATTAATTTCTTATCTAATAAAAGTAATTTTTTTGAAGATTTAGAAATAATTTTAAAAATGCCTAAATGGAAATTTTTAAAAGAATTATTTTAAATGACTAATCAATTAATTAAAAAAATTAATCTCAAACATTCATTTATATTTTTTTTGTTAATTAATCTATTTTCTGTTGTGATGTTTAAACTTAATTGTTTAAATATTTCATCAGCAATATGTTTATTTTTAATTTTAACGATTGGAGTTTCTCACGGTGCATTAGATAATATTAAAGGAAAAAAACTTCTTAAAATATTTAATTTTGAAAGAATATATATTTTCTATATCATTTATATTTTTATAGCAGTTTGTGTAATTATTATTTGGTCACTCTTACCTGCAACTACACTGTTAGTTTTTCTTATAGTGGCAGCATTTCATTTTGGTAAAGAAGATACACAATTTTTAATAAACAAAAAATCTTACTTAATTCAATTATTATACCTTTTAAAAGGATTACTCATAATTCTTGCCCCACTTTTTTTTCATTTTGATGATACTGTAAAAATATTCAAATCATTAATTGTTGTTAATGAAAATTTTTACTTGTTCTTAGAATTTTTAGAAGAAAAAAAGATAATCGAGATATCAATTATTTTGAGTTCATTATCAAGTATATTTTTATTTATTGATAAGTTTGAATTAAAAAAATTCACTATTTTTTTTGATTATTTCTCAATTATAATTTTAAATTACTACTTTACTCCTTTAACAGCTTTTACAATTTATTTTTGTTTTTTACATTCTGTGAGGCACTCTATTTCACTTGCGATAGACCTTGATGAAAGCAGTCTCCAAAATGGAATAAAATTATTTATATTAAAGGCTTTACCACTTACTCTTTTAACAATCTTTATTTCAATAATTGTATTATTTTTATTAAATGACGTTAATTATATAGATGATGCAATCTTAAAACTAATTTTTATTGGTTTGGCGTCTTTAACCTTTCCACATATATTGCTGGAATATTTTTTAGAGAAAAATGAAAAACAAACAAATTAAAATTTTACTTTCTGCTCCAAGAGGTTTTTGCGCTGGTGTTGAGAGGGCTATAGAGATTGTAGAAAAATCTATTCAAAAATATGGATCTCCAGTTTATGTTAGACACGAAATTGTTCACAACAAGCATGTTGTTGATAATTTAAAAAATAAAGGCGCTATCTTTGTTGAAGAATTGGAGGAAATTGATGACAAATCTAGACCTGTTATTTTTTCTGCGCACGGTGTTCCAAAAAAAATACCTGAAGATGCTGAAAATTATAAAATGACTTATGTAGATGCTACTTGTCCACTAGTTTCTAAAGTTCATAGAGAAGCGGAAAACTTAAATAAAGCTGGTTATCATATTATTTTGATTGGACATGAGAACCATCCAGAAGTAATAGGCACTATGGGCCAATTACCTAAAGGAACTATTGATTTGGTTCAAAATGAAGCTGAAGCAATGGAGTATAAAACCAATCATAATGAAAAATTGGCATACATAACTCAAACAACACTATCTGTTGATGACACTAAAGAAATAATAAAAATTTTGAAAAATAGATATACAAATATTAAAGAGCCAGCAAAAGAGGATATTTGTTATGCAACAACAAATAGGCAAATGGCTGTAAAAAATATTGCAAAAGAGTGTGATATGTTTTTTGTAATAGGTAGTAGAAACTCCTCGAATTCTGTTAGACTTGTTGAAGTGGCAAAAAAATCAGGTTGTCAAAATTCACAACTTTTTCATTCTGAAAGTGCAATTCCTTTTGATCAAATACAGAATTCAAATACTATTGGTATATCATCAGGAGCATCAGCACCTGAAATTCTCGTAGAAGATTTTATTAATGAATTAAAAAAAAAATTTTCTATAAATGTTGAGGAAGTAGAAATTATAAAAGAAAATGTAGTCTTTAAAGTTCCTAAAAAATTAAATTAAATGGCTGTATATACAAAAATAAATCAGAGTGATATCGATATAATAAACAACAAGTTTAATATTGAAAAAATTTTAAGTTTTCATGGAATTACTAAGGGAATTGAAAATACAAATTACATTTTAAAATCCAAAAATAAAAAGTTTATTCTCACAATTTTTGAGAAGAGAGTTCTTACAAAAGAGATTCCTTTTTTTATGAAATTAATGGATCATTTAAATGATTCAAAAATTAATTGCCCAAGACCACTTAAAACTAAAGACAAAAATTATTTAATTAAACTAAAAAATAAAACAGCCTGTATTGTCACTTTCTTGAGGGGAAAAGATAAAAAGAAAGTTAACGAAAGTGACTGCTATGCTATTGGAAAAGCAATAGCTAAAATGCATCTGGTTACTAATAAGATAAAATTTACTAGAAAAAATTCAATGGGTGTAAAATATTTAAAACCTTTACTCCAGAGTATTAAATTTAAATCAAATAAAGGATCAAATTTGAAAAAATTTTTATTTTATAATTTTAATTATATTAAAAAAAATTGGCCAAAAAAACTTCCTTCTGGGATTATACACGGTGATTTATTCATAGATAATATTTTTTTTAATAAAAATAAGCTGTCGGGAATTATAGACTTTTACTTTGCTGCTAAAGATTACTATATGTATGAAATAGCAATCTGTATTAATGCTTTATGTTTTGATGAAAAAAATAAAAAATTTGTAATTAATAAGAAGAAAGTTGATAAATTAATCAAGGGATACAACAGTGTTAAGAAAATTAAATTAAATGAAAAAAATAATTTAAATATTTTGTGTAGAGGTGCTGCACTTAGATATCTGTTAACTAGACTATATGATTATACAAATACTCCAAAAACAGCATTAATCAAAATTAAGGATCCAAACGAATATTATCAAAAACTTATTACCCATAACAATTTGAATAGTTTTAAAGATTATTTGATTTAATGATTAAAATTTATACTGATGGCTCATGTTTAAAAAATCCAGGAAATGGTGGATGGGCAGCAATAATATGTACTGACAACGAAGTGAAAAAAATAAGTGGAAGTGAAAAAGATACAACAAATAATAGAATGGAATTAATGGCAACAATCAATGCATTAAAAGAAGTAAATTCAGAAGATTTGATAGAAATCTACACAGATTCTAAATATGTTAAAAATGGAATTACTGATTGGATCCACAATTGGATTAAAAATAATTGGAAAACATCTAATAGAGAAGATGTTAAAAATAAAGATTTATGGGTTCAATTGCATGATTTGAATAATAATTCTAAAATTAAGTGGAACTGGGTTAAAGCTCATGCTGGAAATCCACTAAATGAAGAAGTTGATTTATTAGCTAAAAAAGCTGCAAGTCTAGATTAATTTAAAGAAATTTTCTGCTGCTGAGATTTCACAAGATCCTGTATCTGCTTCTTCCTGAAGTTTAATAAGCTTCATGTTATCAACAAACATCGTGTATCTATTAGATCTAATTCCTAAACCTCTGCCACTTTTATCAACGTCTGCACCAATTTCTTTTGTGAAATTAAGAAATGGGTCACCCATCATAACAATTTTTTCACCTACATCATTTTGTTTACCCCAAGCATTCATCACAAATGGATCATTTACTGAAATACAAATTATATGATCAATACCTTTTTCTTTATATTGATCATGCATCTTAATATATCCTGGCAAATGTTTAGCAGAACATACAGAAGTATATGCCCCAGGTAGTCCAAATATTACAACTTTTTTGCCTTTAAAAAAATCTTCTATATTTTTTTTTACAGGCTCTCCATCTTGAAGAACAAAAATTTCTGAATTTGGTAGGTTATCGTTTTCTTTTATTTTCATTTGGATCTATCTTTAATATGTTCTTTTACTTTTTCAATATCATTTTCAAGAATATCATAATTTTCTTTCTCATTTAATATAAATTGAAGTTCATTTGGTAACTCAGCTTTAATATTTATAGCACTTTGAATTGCATCAGGAAACTTACATGGATGTGCTGTTGCTAGCACAATATTATTACCATTGAGATTGTGTTTATCAAAAGCTCCATAACCAATTGCAGTATGAGGGTCTAAAACAATATTAAATTCTTTATAAACAGACTTAATAATATCAAGTGTTTCCGTCTCACTCATTCTTGCTGATAAGAAATCTTGATTAATTAAATTTAACTTTTGTTTATCAATTGAATATTTTCCTTCTTCTTTAATTTTCATCATGTCTTTTGATGTTTGTTCTGAATTCTTATCATTCAAATCAAAAATAAGTCTCTCAAAGTTACTTGCAATCTGTATATCCATGCTAGGAGAAATAGTTTCGGAAACAGTTTCAGCCTCGTAATTACCATTTGAAATAGCTCTATGGAGAATGTCATTTTGATTTGTTGCAACAATCAATTTATTAATGGGCAAACCCATTTTTTTGGCTAAATAACCTGCGTATACATCTCCAAAATTCCCTGTGGGAACAGAAAAATTAGTGGGTTTAGAGTGATCTTCAATGAGATAATAGCTGTAAAAGTAATAAACACATTGAGCAATAATTCTTGCCCAGTTGATTGAATTTACACCTGACATATTAATATCTTGAGAAAATTTTGTGTCAGAAAACATTGATTTAACTAAGTTTTGGCAGTCATCAAAATTTCCTTTAATAGCGATATTAAATACATTTTCATGTTTTCCAGTAGTCATGATTTTTCGCTGAACAGAAGAAACTCGATTATCAGGATGTAGTACAAAAATATTTAAATTTTCTTTTCCTTTTATTGCATCTATAGCTGCTGCCCCTGTGTCTCCAGATGTGGCAACTACAATATTAATTTTTTCTTTTTGCTTGCTTAAATAAAATTCATAAAAATTTCCAAGAAGTTGCATAGCAACATCCTTAAAAGCTAGTGTTGGGCCATGAAATAACTCTAAGATTGATCGATCCCCTATTTTTATGAAATCAATTACATTTTCTCTTCTAAAAACAGAATAAGATTTATCAATTATTTTAGACAATTCATCTTTATCCATAAAATTTCCTATAAAAGGAAAAATAATTTTTTTTGCTAAATCTGAATAATTTAGTGACCTCAATTCTTGAATTTCTTTTTCACTATAGTTTGGAAGTGAGCTAGGAATAAACAATCCCCCATCATCAGCAAGACCTTTGATAAAAACATCCTTAAATTCATATGTTTTTGAAGTATTTCTGGTGCTGACGTATCTCATTAATAATTTTTTTTTCTAAAGTATAAATATATTAAAAGAATTGAAATCGCCATCGAAAACCAAGTAATTGCATACTTTTTGTGGTTATTTGAAATTTTAGCAGTGATCACTCTTGGTCTTGGGTTTTCGTAGTTACCGTTTAAATAAATAATATATTTCGAAAAGTTTTTTCCTGTAAATTTTAAAATATCTTCCCGATCTAGTGTGAACCAATAATTTTTATCTACTTCATTCTTGGGTTTGAATGAGCTTGATTTTGATTGAAGCATTAAAGTACCAATAATATTTTTTTGATCAACAACATTAATCTCTGGTTTGTTTTTTTTGTCAAAAGATATCCAGCCTCTATTAATTAAATAATCTTCATTTCCAACTTTAATTGGGTTAATAACTTCAAATCCAGGTTTACCAGTTTCGTTAAGATTATAGAGATAAATTTGTTTTTCAAAATCAATTTGTCCTGATGTTTTTATTCTTAAATAATTTTTTTTTTCTACATTTTGAAGTTCAACAGGATCAATCTTTAAAGAATTTTCAATTTGATTGATTAAATCTAATTTCCAACTCAATCTATACAATTGCCATAAGCCTAATGACAACAAAACTAAAATTATAAAATAAACGAAAACTGAAAATAGAAGCTTATTCTTCAAGGATTAAATATTAACTTCCCCAAACGTAGATAGCTGCAAACAAGAATAACCAAACAACATCAACAAAGTGCCAGTACCAAGCAGCTGCCTCAAAACCAAAGTGGTGTTCTTTCGTAAAGTGACCCAATCTTCCTCTCCATAAACAAACAGCAAGAAAAATTGTTCCAACAATTACGTGGAAACCGTGAAAACCTGTTGCCATATAAAATACTGCACCATAAATATGTCCTGAATAATCAAATGTAGCATGATGATATTCGTAAGCCTGTAACAAAGTAAAAAAGAAGCCTAGTGCAACAGTTGCTGTTAATCCTTGAATAAATCCCTTTCTATCGTCTTCTAATAAAGAGTGGTGAGCCCAAGTTACTGTAGTACCAGATAATAATAAAACTAGTGTATTGATTAATGGAATGTCCCATGGATCAAAAGTTTCTATGTCTTGTGGAGGCCAAACATTTCCAACAAACTCATTTGGGAACAAACTTATATCAAAATATGCCCAAAACCATGCAACGAAAAACATAACTTCAGAAGCAATGAATAACGTCATTCCATATCTATGATGGATTTGAACAACTGGAGTATGGTGACCTTGATGTTCAGCTTCAATGACAACATCTCTGAACCACATATAAGCTGCATAAATTACAAGAGCTAACCCCAAATACATTCCCCAAGATACATCATTGTGCATATAAAAAATTGCTCCGATAGCTAGTACCAAGCATGCAAAAGATGTAAATATAGGCCAAGGACTTGGGTCTACTAAGTGATAATCATGTTTTTTTTCAGCTGACATATTTTTTTAATTATGATTGTTTATAATAATCTGTCGAGAAAAAAGTATACGACATAGTTACATCCTGTAAATTTTTAACTGTTGGATCATTTACCAGTTCTGGGTCCAAATAAAAAGTCATAATATAAGTTGCCTTCTCACCTGCCTTAAGTTCCTGTTTTTCGAAGCAAAAACAGCCTAATTTACTATAATATTTACCAAAACTTGCAGGCGAAACATTGAAACTAGCAACTCCATAAGTTGTTTCGTCTCCATAGTTCTCAACCTCAAACTCAATTCTATTTACCTGACCAACCTTAACATCAATGACATTTGATTTAGCCTTAAAATCCCAAGTAAGATTGTTTACATTCGTATCAAATCTTACACTCACAACTTTATCTAAAACTATTTTCGGAGCTTCTTTAGATACTTGGGTTGTTCCTCCAAAGCCAGTTACACGACAAAAAAGATCATATAAGGGCACTGCCGCAAAAGATAAACCTAACATTAAACAAAAAATACCTGCTAGAAGTAATGGAGTTAATGTTTTGCTCTTAATCATATCTGCCTATCAAAAACACCAACGTTATATAATGTAAAAATAAACAAAAAAACCATAAAAGCTAAAATTGCTAAAGCAGTAATAATATTTTTTTTCTTTGTTTTTTTATCAGGTGTTATCATAAAATTTTATCTATTAAGAAAAATACAAAAACTAAAAACAAATATAATATCGAGTATCCAAAAATTGTTTTTGCTTTTTTTGCATCAAACTTGTTCTTCTTAAATTTATAAAGTTCAAAACATAAGTAATTATAATAAATTGTCAAAATTAATGATGGAATTAAAAATACTAGACCAACAAAATTAATTGCATATGGGAAAACAATAACTGGCAACATTATTAATGAATAAACAAATATATTTAATTTTGTGCTTTCAACACCATTAGTCAATGGAAGCATTGGAATATTTGCTTTTTTATAATCATCAGATTTATATAAACTTAGTGCCCAAAAATGTGAAGGTGTCCAAAAAAAGATAATTAGAAAGAAAGATAATGGCTCAAGTGAAAGTGAGTTAGTAGCTATAGTCCAACCAATTACAGGAGGTAATGCTCCTGCAGCGCCCCCAATAACTATATTTTGAGGCGTTTTTCTTTTAAGCCAAACGGTATAAACCAGCACATAAAACAAAATTGTAAATAACAATAAAGCTGCTGAAACTGTATTTGCAAAATAATCTAAAGCAACAACAGAAAATATTGATAAAGCGATACCAAAAATCAAAGCTTGGTTTTTATTAACCTTCCCAGTTGGTATAGGTCTCAAACAAGTCCTTGTCATTAATGCATCTAAATCAGACTCGTACCACATATTTAAAGCTCCAGCGGCACCAGCTCCAATAGAAACTAAAATAATTCCAATTATTGCATCTTTTGTTGGAATAATATTTGGCGCCATTAACAATCCAACTGCACAAGTAAAAATTACAAGAGACATTACTCTTGGCTTCATAAGTTTAAATAACTCAGAGAAATTGAAAACGTCTTCTTGACTTAAATTTCTATTTTTTAACTTAGACTTAATCATTTAATTTTAGACAAAAAATCTAAATACTTTTTAAGTAGTAGATTTTTCTGCACTCTCTTCATCTTCAAACTTCGGTAATTCATCAAAAGTATGAAAATTTGGAGGAGACGGTACTGTCCACTCTAAAGTTGTTGCTCCTTCACCCCAGGGGTTTTGGGCAGCAGCTTTTTTCTTATAAAATGCATAAATTAGATTTGCGAAAAATACCCCTAAACCAATTACAGAAATATATGATCCAATTGAAGATATATAATTCCAACCAGCAAATGCATCTGGGTAATCTGCATATCTTCTAGGCATCCCCGCTAAACCTAAGAAGTGTTGAGGGAAGAAAATTAAGTTTACACCAATAAATGTTAACCAGAAGTGTAATTGACCTAACCATTCTGAATACTCGTAACCACTCATTTTTCCAAACCAGTAATAAAAGCCTGCAAAGATTGCGAACACCGCACCTAAAGATAATACGTAGTGGAAGTGAGCTACTACATAGTAAGTATCATGCATTGCTGTATCTACACCTGCATTTGCAAGAACAACACCTGTAACTCCACCGACTGTAAATAAAAATATAAACCCTAAAGCCCAGACCATAGGTGTCTTAAATGATATTGAACCACCCCACATAGTTGCTATCCAAGAAAATATTTTAATTCCCGTCGGTACGGCAATGATCATCGTCGCTGCTAAGAAATAAGCTTTAGTATCTGTACTTAAACCAACAGTGTACATATGGTGAGCCCATACAACGAAACCAACTATTCCAATTGCTACCATTGCATATGCCATACCTAAATATCCAAATACTGGTTTTCTTGAGAATGTTGAAACAATATGACTGATCATTCCAAAACCTGGTAAAATTAAAATGTAAACTTCAGGGTGACCAAAGAACCAGAATAAGTGTTGGAATAATACTGGATCTCCACCTGTTTGAGCATCAAAGAATGCAGTTCCGAAATTTCTATCAGTTAATAGCATTGTGATCGCACCTGCTAATACTGGAAGTGATAAAAGTAATAAGAACGCTGTAACTAGAATTGACCAAGCAAATAAAGGCATTTTATGCAATGTCATACCTGGAGTTCTCATGTTTAAAATTGTAGTTATAAAGTTTACCGCTCCTAAAATTGAAGACGCTCCTGCTAAGTGTAAACTTAAAATAGCAAAGTCCATTGCTGGACCAGGCTGTCCTGCTGTAGATGATAAAGGAGGATAGATTGTCCATCCACCACCAACTCCAGTTTGACCTGGAGGGCCATCCATAAATATAGACATGATTAATAAAATGAATGAAGTTGGTAACAACCAAAATGAAATGTTATTCATTCTTGGGAATGCCATATCAGGTGCACCAATCATAATTGGTACAAACCAATTTCCAAAACCACCAATCATTGCTGGCATAACCATAAAGAAGATCATGATTAAACCATGACCTGTTACTAAGACATTGTATAAATGATAGTTTCCACCCAAAATTCCATCACCTGGATGCATCAATTCCATTCTCATTAAAACTGAGAATGCAGTTCCGATCACACCTGCAACAATTGCAAATATAAGGTACATTGTACCAATATCTTTGTGATTAGTTGAATACGCCCAACGTTTCCAACCTGTTGGTGTATGATGATCGTCGTGTGATGCAGTTTGTGTATACATATTATTTACTCGCTAGTTTTTTAAATTGATCTTCTTCATTAATTTCTTTTGCAAATTTTATTTTAGCACCAGTAAGCCATTCTTGATATTCTTCTTCAGAAACTACTCTTACTGTAATCGGCATAAAAGCATGTTTAATTCCACAAAGCTCAGAACACTGTCCATAATAAGTTCCAACTTCTTCTGCTTTAAACCATGTTTCATTTATTCTTCCAGGAACTGCATCTCTTTTAACTCCAAAAGATGGTAAGGCCCAAGCGTGTAAAACATCATTTGCGGTAATTAAAACTTTAACTACTTTATTTACTGGAACAACTAGTTCATTATCTACAGCTAATAATCTTGGCTGATTTTCTTTTAAATCTTTATCTTCAATCATGTAAGAGTCGAAAATAATATTTTCATCTGGATACTCATATCCCCAGTACCACTGATAACCGATTGCCTTAACTGTTACATCTGCTTTTGGTATTGAATCTTGTTTATATAAAATTTTAAACGATGGAACTGCCATTACGATTAAAATTAAACATGGAATTAATGTCCATAAAACTTCTACAGCAACATTGTGAGTTCTTTTTGAAGGAACTGGATTTGCTGATGCTCTAAATCTGATACATGCATAGACCATCAAAAATAAAACGAAAACACTTATCGCAATTATGATTGGTAATAACAATTTGTCATGAAAATTAACGATATCTCTCATAGACTCTGATGCTGCTTTTTGAAAACCTAATTGCCAATCCTTTGGCTGGTTAGCGAATGCAACTGCAGGAGTTAAAATTGAAAGAATTGTTATTAAAATTTTTTTCATATTTTTACCCCTATATAGAACGTCTTCAAAAAAATTACACTTTAGTTTTCGCGACAAAATATCAATTTATGGCGTATTTTATGATCGATATAGCTGAAATTACGGCTGTTTCAGATCTCAATATATTCTCATTAATTTTCAACGGTTGAACCCCACTAAATTTTAGAATCTTAGCTCTTTCCTCTTCAGAAAAATCTCCTTCTGGACCTATAATTACACATGTAGGTTTATCTGTAACCTTCTTTAAATCTATTTTGGTATTTTCAGAATTTAGATCAGTAAAAATTAAATCAACTTTATTGTTATTTAAAAAATCATCTAATGATTTTGGGTCTTCGATATCTGGAACATTAATTCTATTTGATTGTTCTGATGCCTCAATTATTACTTTCTCTAATCGCTCTTTATTAATTTTACGAACAATCGTTCTATCAAATATTATTGGAATAAATTTTGTAACTCCTAACTCAGTTGCTTTTTGAATCATAAAGTTAAAGTAATTTGATTTAATTGGAGAAAATGCCAACCACAATTCTTTTGGATTTTCTTTTTGTCTTAATTGTTTTGTAATATTAAATTCAACAACACCTTTTGAGGTATTTAAAATTTTTGCTTCCCATTCACCACTACTGTTGAATAATGAGAAAGCTTCATTTTCTTTAACTCTCATTACTTTGTTTAAGTAATGTGATTGAGATTTATCAAGTGTACCAGTTAAATTATTAGATAAACTTTTAGAAAAATATAATCTAATGTTACTCATATTATTAAATTAGTTTATGAAAAATATTAAAGCAATAATTTTTGACGCTTACGGCACTTTATTTGATGTAAATTCAGCAGCAGAAAAATGCAAAGATAAAATTGGTGATAAGTGGGAGGCTTTTGCAAATTATTGGAGAACAACACAATTAGAATATACTTGGCTTAGAAGTTTAATGAAAAGACATAAAGATTTTTGGCAAATCACTGAAGACAGTTTGGATAAATCAATGAGTGTATTTAAAATAGATAATTCAATGAGGGATGAATTATTAAATCTATATAAAATTCTCTCTCCTTTTGGGGAAGTTCCAGAAGTATTAAAATCTTTAAAAGAAAAAAATTTTAAACTAGCAATACTTTCTAATGGTACACCTTCTTTATTAAATGAATTAGTACAAAGCAATAAATTAGACAATTTATTTGATGATATTTTTTCTATCGAAGAAGTTGGTATTTTTAAACCTGACTCTAAAGTTTATGATATGCCAATAAAAAAATATAAAATTGAAAAAAATGAAGTTGCTTTTTTAAGTGCAAATACTTGGGATGTATCTGGAGGAGGAAACTATGGATACAATTCTATATGGGTAAATAGAAACAATAATATCTTTGATAAACTTGATTATTCACCACAAAATGAAATTAAAAACTTAAATGATCTACTTGATATAACTAAGTAGATAATTATATCAGTATCCATGAAATCAATTGAAGTATCAAAAATTATAGATCCTATTCCAGCTTCAGATGGTGCAGGAGTAAAATTAAAAAGAAGTATTGGTGTAGAACCAAATTACTTTGATCCTTTCTTAATGCTAGATGAATTCGGATCTGAAAATAGCGAAGATTATATTGCTGGTTTTCCCCCTCACCCACATCGAGGAATTGAAACCGTTACTTATATGCTAGCGGGAGATTTTGAACACAAAGATAGCACTGGTGGTGAAGGAAGAATGACTGCAGGTGATGTTCAGTGGATGAAAACAGGAAGTGGAATTATTCATTCAGAGATGCCAGCTATGAAAGAAGGAAGACTTCATGGCTTTCAATTGTGGATTAACATGCCTGCTAAATTGAAAATGAGTAAGCCTGAGTACATTTATATTGATGCTGACAAAATGAGTGTTCATAAAGATGATGATAAACAAGTTAAAGTTATTGCAGGTAAATTTGAAAATGCTGAAGGACCTGTAAAAGGTCATAACATTGAACCAGTTTACTTTGATGTAAAATTAAAAAAAGACAAAGAATTTGATTTTAATATTCCATCAACTCATAATACATTTATTTACCTAATTGAGGGTGAAATCGAAATCGGTAGTGAAAAACATGATAATGTTAAGGATAGTACTTTAATATTATTAACAAAAGGTGAAGAGCTTAAAGTAAAAGCAAAAACAGATGCTAAATTTCTTGTGATATCTGGAAAGCCAATAAATGAGGAAATTGCAAGAGGTGGACCTTTTGTAATGAATACTAAAGCAGAAATCTTGCAAGCAGTACAAGATTATCATAATGGTACATTTGTAAAATAGATTATGAATTCAGTAATAGTATCAAAAGCAGGTGGACCAGAAGTTTTAGAATATAAAGAACTTAAGCTTGAGGAACCAAAAGCTGATGAAGTAACAATTAAAAACCATGCTATTGGATTAAATTATATTGATACTTATCATCGATCAGGACTTTATCCATTAACTCTTCCGTCTCCTATTGGCTTAGAGGGAGCAGGAGAAATAACTAAAGTTGGTTCAGATGTAAAAGATTTTAAAGTTGGAGATAAAGTTGCATATTGTGCGGCTCCTCTTGGTGCTTATTCAACTCATAGAAATTATCCAACTAAAAACTTGGTAAAAGTTCCTGATAGTGTTGATTTAGAAACAGCAGCAACTTTGATGACAAAAGGAATAACTACCTTTTATCTTTTACACAAAACTTATCCTGTAAAATCTGGAGAAGATATTTTGTTCCATGCAGCAGCTGGTGGTGTTGGTCAAATTTTCGGACAATGGGCTAAAAGTTTAGGATGCAATGTAATTGGTACTGTTGGTTCAAATGAAAAAATAGAAAATGCAAAACAAAATGGCTACGACCATGTGATTAATTATAACAAAGACAATTTTGCTGAAAAAGTAAAAGAGATTACTGGAGGAAAAGGTTTGTCTGTTGTTTATGATGGAGTTGGAAAAAATACTTTTGATGGTTCAATTGAATGTTTAAAATTAAGAGGAATGTTGGTTTCCTTTGGAAATGCATCTGGACCTTTAGATCTTGTTAATGTTGCAAAATCAATTCAACCAAAAGGACTTTATTTAACAAGACCAAGCATCATGCAGTACACTACAACAAGAGAAGAGTTAGATGAGGCTGCAAATAAAGTTTTTGAAATGGCTTCAAGTGGAAAAGTAAAAGTAAAAATTTCAAAAAAATATTCTCTAAAAGATATTGCACAAGCGCACAAAGATTTAGAGTCAAGAGTTCTTACTGGTCCAGCAGTTATACTTCCCTAGTTTACATCTACATCCATATCAGACATATGGAGTTTAAGTGCATTAGTTGAAATTTGAATTTCTCTTATAAAAAAAATAATTGATATAATCATGGATAAACAACATGAGCCAAAAATTACTCTAGCTGCAAATACTTCATCTAAATAAAGTGCAAATACTGTAAGCATATTAAATAGGAAGCCAAATGAAGCAAATAAAATTGTCCATCTAAGGAGTGTTATCCTTCCACTTAAATTAATAAACTGCTTCTTCCATTCAGGAGGAATATGCTTTTCATAAACATGTTCATCGTGAAGCTGACGAATTAAGATACTTAGAGAGTGAAATCTATTGCTATAAACACTCATAAGTAACGGAATAGCTGGAAACATTAGAGCAGTAACTGTGTAATCTATGTTCATACGAATCAATTTGATTATGAAACTACCCTTTGTTATTTACAAGTAAAATATTATGAACCAAATTAAACTTTTCATAGAATTAACAAGATTAAAAAAACCTATTGGCTACATGCTTTTATTTTGGCCATGTGCATGGGGTCTAACTCTAGCATATGATTTTTCATCGAGTTGGGATAACTATTTTTTTTATTTAATTTTATTTTTTCTTGGAGCAGTTTTAATGCGTTCAGCTGGCTGTATCGTAAATGATATTTTAGATAGAAAATTTGATGCTAAAGTTTTTAGGACTAAGGATCGACCTATAGCTTCAGGAAAAATTTCTGTAAAGCTGGCAATTGTTTACTCTATTATTCTTTGTTTATTAGCTTTTTTAGTTTTAATCAATTTTAACTTATTTACTATAATTCTTGCTTTAGGTTCAATGCCACTTGCGTTTACATATCCTTTAATGAAGAGGTTTACTTATTGGCCTCAATTATTTTTAGGTATTACTTTCAATTATGGTTTGATACTTGGATGGACGGCAATCAAAGGTCAAATTGATATAATTCCAATTTTATTTTATTTAGGAGCCATATTTTGGACATTAGGCTATGACACGATATATGGGTTTCAAGATATTAAAGATGATGAAATTATAGGATTAAAATCAACCTCAATTAAATTTAAAGGAAATGCAAAAAAATTTTTATTCTTATGCTACTCAATTTTAATTGTTTTATTTGTAGTCGGTGGTTTGCTAATGAGCTTCAATTATATTTATTTTATTTTATCTATTTTGTCATTTGTACATTTATTTTTGTATCAAATGAAAATTTTTAATTTTAAAGATCCAAAAAGCTGTTTAAATGCTTTTAAAAGTAATAACTTATTTGGTGCTATTATTTTTATAAATATTTTAATTTCTCAAAACTTCTGATGAATAAGTCTGAATTATATAAAAGATTATACAAAGATTACTCAAAAAAATTTTTAAAGAAAATTTTCTTATCTGCTTTTTTGTCTCTTTTAGTAGCTGGAAGCACTTCGTCAATTGCATGGCTTTTAGATCCTGCAATTAAAAAACTTTTTATAGATAAAGATCAATCTCTTTTATTACTTATACCTATTATGATAATTGTTGCTTTTACAACTAAAGGGGTGTCACTATATTTTGCTAAAGCTACAATGATAGATGTTGGAGAGTCTGTTAAAAAAAAACTTCAATTTGATATGGTCAACAATTTAATTGGAACAGATACCCAAATTATAGATAAAAAACATTCAGGTAAATTTATTTCAAATCTTACATTTGATGTAACCAACATAACCAAGTTGTTAAGTGATGCGATATTAACTTTATTTAAAGACTCTCTGACTTTAATCGGATTATTAATAGTAATGTTTCTGCAAAACTGGCAATTGGCCTTAATCTCAATTATTATGATACCACTAGCTAGCGTATCGGCCAAAACACTTGGAAAACGAATGAATAAAGTTACTACCGAAGCTCAACAAAAATCGGGTTTACTAACAACCTACTTAGTAGAGCTTTTTAAAAATCATAAACTTATAAAAATTTTCCAAAAAGAAAATTATGAAAAAAAGAGAGCAGATAAATTTTTAACAGATTTAAAAGAAAAAAATCAAAAAATACAAACAGTTTATGTAAGAATGTCTCCAATAATGGAAACTCTTACTGGTATAATGATTGCAATTTTAATTTTTTATTCAGGTTTGTTAATGTCAAAAGGTGAATTAGAAATTAATAACTTTTTTTCTTTTTTAGCAGCTATGATGCTTGCTTATCAGCCAGTGAGATCTTTATCTACACTTAACCTTGTGTCCAATCAGGGTTTATCGGCAGCCTCTAGAATTTTACCAATAATTGATCAAGCAAATAATATTAAAGATAAGTTACATGCAGGTAATCTTGAAATAAAAAATTCAGATATAAAATTTTCTAATATTAATTTTGCATATGATGTTAAAGAAGGACAAACATTAAATTCTATTAATCTAGAATTTGATGGAGGAAAAATGACATCTTTAGTTGGCCATAGTGGTTCTGGAAAATCTACAATTATGAATTTAATCCCAAGGTTTTACGACAGAATATCTGGAGACATCACAATAGATAATCAATCTATATATGATGTAAGTATAAATTCTTTGAGGAAAGAGATTTCACTTGTAAGTCAGGAAACAACACTTTTTGATGATACTATAATGAATAACATTAAATATGCAAAAAAAGACGCTACTGATGAAGAAGTTTTAAAAGTTTCAAAATTGTCATTTTGTGATGAATTTATAAACAATTTACCAAATAAATATCAAACTATAATTGGTGAAAATGGTGTCAGATTGTCTGGTGGAGAAAAACAAAGACTTTCAATTGCAAGAGCAATGATGAAAGAAAGCTCAATAATTCTTCTTGATGAAGCAACCTCATCTTTAGACTCGGAAACTGAGACAAAGATACAAGAAGCATTAAAAATTTTAACGAAAAATAAAACAACAGTTGTCATAGCCCACAGACTATCAACTGTTCTTAATTCAAATAATATTTATTTAATTGATAATGGAAAAATAATAGATAATGGGAAACACGAATATTTGCTTGAACATTCTAAAATTTACAAAAGCTTTTATGAAAAACAAATACAAAAGTAAAAATGCTATTTCTTTATCAAATAATTATTTTAATTATTATATTATTATCTCCTTTAATAATTATTTTTAGGATAATAAAAAAAAAAGAAGATAAGCAAAGATTTATAGAAAAATTTAGTTTTCCATCAAAAAAAAGAGCCAGTGGTAAACTCATTTGGTTTCATGGGGCAAGTGTAGGTGAAATTATGAGTATTGTTCCTTTAATTAAATATTATGAAAAAAATAAATCAGTTAAACAAATATTAATTACATCTAGCACATTAAGTTCATCCAAAGTAATTAAAAAATTTAAGTTTAAAAAAACCATACATCAATTTTACCCTATAGATTTCTATCTACTTACAAATAGATTTTTAGATTTTTGGAAACCAGATGTTTCAATATTTATAGACTCAGAAATTTGGCCTTGCATGTTTCAAAATATTAAAAAAAGAAAAATTCCTCTCATTTTGATAAACGCAAGATTAACAAAAAAGACATATAATAATTGGATTAAAATCAAGAACTTTGGAAAATCAGTATTTGATAATTTAACAATTGCCTATCCACAAAACAGAGAAACGAACTCTTATTTAAAAAAACTTACAAGTAGTAAAATTAATCATCTAGGAAATTTAAAATTTGCAGAGATTGGAAATTATCATTTTGATAAATTTAAATCCAATTTAGAGTCTGAATTTAAAAAAAAAAGAATCTGGGTTGCTTCAAGTACACATGATCCAGAAGAATTATTTTGTGGTAAAACACATATTCATCTAAAAAAAAAATACAAAAATCTTTTAACAATAATTATCCCAAGACATATCCATAGAGTATATAAAATCAGTTCTGAATTAAATAATCTTGGATTAAAAGTTACCTTGCATAGTTCTAAAAAACAAAACCTTAAAAATACAGATATTTATTTAGTTGATAGTTTTGGTGAAACAAAAAAATTTCACAAAATCAGTTCATCAGTTTTTTTAGGTGGCTCCATTATTAATAGAGGTGGACAAAATCCATTAGAAGCAGCAAGATTTGGTGCAAATATTTTACACGGTCCAAACATAAGCAATTTTACTGATATCTATAAACTTCTTAAATCTTTAAATGTCTCTAAAACTATTTATTCTCCAAAACAATTAGCTTCATTAATTAAGTTCAAAAAAAATAATAATACTGGGATGGAAATAAAAAATATTGGAGATAAAATTTTAAAAAAAACTATAAAAGAACTTGATAAATATATCCTAAATGAATTTAAAAAAACCTAGATTTTGGGAAAATGAAAAACCTAATTTATTAGCGTACATATTGCTTCCTCTTGCAAAATTAATTCAATTATTAAGTTTTTTAAAAAGTAAGCAAAAAAAAAATAAATTTAAAATAAAAACTATCTGTATTGGAAATATTTATTTAGGAGGAACTGGTAAAACCTCGTTAAGTATAGAACTTAAAAATATTTTAGAAAAAAAAAAAATAAAAACTTGTTTTGTAAAAAAATTTTATAATAATCAGCAAGACGAACAAATTCTGTTAAAAAATCATGGTCAACTTTTTTTATCAAATAAAAGATTTACTGCCATCAAAGATGCAGAAAATAAAGGCTTTGAGATTGCAATCTTAGATGATGGTCTCCAGGATCAAAGTATTGAATATGATAAAAAAATAGTTTGTTTTAATAATTTAAATTGGATTGGAAATGGTCTTACTATACCAGCAGGTCCATTAAGAGAGGAGATAAATAACCTAAAAAATTATAAGCAAGTATTTATAAACGGTAACTTAGAAAATTTAGAATATTTGAAGCAAAAAATTTTAAACATAAATCCAGAAATAAACATAAATGTAGGAAAGTACATTCCAGAAAATTTGAATGAGTTTAATATTGAGGATAAATATTTAGTATTTTCAGGTATTGGTAATCACAAAACATTTGTTTCAATGATGAAAGAATATGGTTTTAAAATTTTAAGAGATTTCGAATTTCCAGATCACTATCAGTATAAAGATAATGATATAAAAAAAATAACTAATTTATCAAAAGAAACAGGTTGTAAAATAGTGACGACTGAAAAGGATTATTTAAGATTAAAAAATATGAATTTCGAAAATTTAAAGTTTATAAAATGTAAATTGAAAATCCTGGAAGAAGAAAAATTTATTAAATCAATAATTTAAAATATGAAGCTTATAAAATATTTATTTCAATTTTTACTTGCTATTTTTTGTTTTATTTTTTTTAAAATATTAGGAGTGAAATTATCTTCAAGACTAAGTGGAAAAATATTTGAAAATATTGGACCACTATTTAGGTCTAAAAAAATTATTGAAGAAAACATCAAAAGAGCGATTCCTAACATAAGCAAAGAAAATCTAAATAAAATCAAAACATTAATGTGGAATAATTACGGTAGAGTATTTGCCGAATATATTTTTATTAAAGATTTTAGAAATGGAAATTTAAAAGAAAATATAGAAATTGAAGGTAAAGAAGTTTTGGATGAAATAAAAGAAAAAAATTCACAAGTAGTTTTTATATCAGGACATTTCAGTAATTTTGAATTAATGGCAATGAGTTTAGAAAAAAACGGGATTAAACTTGCCACAATTTATCGTCCACTAAATAACATTTTTTTAAATCTGATAATGGAAAAAATTAGAAAAAAATATATCTGTAAAAATCAAATTAAAAAAGGTATCGGTGGTTTAAAAAATTTAGTAAAATATAAAAAGCAAAATTTTTCAACTGCCTTAATGATAGATCAAAGAGTATCGGAAGGTATTTTAAGTGAATTGTTTGACAAAAAAGCATTAACCACAACGATACCAGCACAGTTGGTTAAAAAATATAACATTCCCATAGTGCCAGTCTTTATAGAAAGAATAAATGATTTAAAATTTAAAATAACTATTGATAAACCAATATTTTTTTCAAAAGATATATCAATAAATTTTATTACTGATGAACTTAATAAAATTCTAGGAAAAATGATAACAAAAAAACCTGAGCATTGGATATGGACTCATAACCGTTGGAAGTAAATTTATTATTTTATGATAATTCTCTTTTTTTGTTTGCTTCTATATATGAATAATATGCTTCCTGCTTATCTACATTCCAATAGGTTAAATTTTCTAACAAAATTTTTTTTCCTGAAATAGCACATATAACATGATCACCAGGCTCTAATACATTAAAGTTATTTGGTAGATATTTTAATTTAGCTAATTTATTTTTCATTTCTAAGATATATAAATAGTTATATGAAAATTGCAATTTTAGGTAGTGGAGGAAGAGAACATGCTTTAGCTTTTTCAATATCTAAGTCAAAAAGAATTAAAAAAATTTATTGTATTCCTGGTAATGCAGGAACATCTAAGCTAGCTGAAAATATTTCATTAGATATTAATGACTTCAATAAAGTTTATGAATTTTTAAATAAAAATAATGTTGATCTTGTTGTTGTTGGTCCTGAAGATCCACTTGTAAATGGTATTGTAGACTATCTTGAAAAATTAAATATAAAAGTCTTTGGGCCCAACAAAGTTGCTTCTCAATTAGAGGGTTCAAAAATTTTCACAAAAAAACTATGTAAAAAATATAACATACCCACTGCAGAATTTGGTATTTTTAAAAGTGCTGAGGAATCTTATAATTATATTGATAGTGCAAAACACCCACTAGTAATTAAAGCAGATAATTTAGCAGCTGGAAAAGGTGTTTACATTTGTAGAGAAAAAAAAGAATCTTATTTAGCAGTAAAAGAGATATTTGAAGGAAAGTTTGGGAGTGCAAAGAATATTCTATTTGAAGAATTTTTAGAAGGTGAAGAAATGAGCTATTTTATAGTTAGTGATGGAAAAACATTCAAATATTTTGGATCAGCTCAAGATCATAAAAGAGTCGGAGAAGGAGACAAAGGTAAAAATACTGGGGGTATGGGTGCATACTCACCATCAAGATTATTTAATAAAGAATTAGAGCAAAAAATTTTAGAAAAAATAATAAAACCAACATTAAAAGGTATAAATGATTTAGGAACAAAATATAGAGGTTTTCTATATGCTGGATTGATGATTGTTAAGAATGAACCATTTTTAATTGAATACAATGTAAGAATGGGTGACCCTGAGTGTCAAACAATTATGCCAACTTTAGACACTGATATCATTAAAATTTTTCAATCATGTATTGATGAAAAACTTGATGAAATAGAAATAAAATGGATAAATAAAAAAAGTTTGTGTGTCGTATTATGCTCAAATGGTTACCCAGACAAATATGAAAAAAATATAATTATAAATAATTTTGAGAAATTAAATTTAAATGAAAATAATTATATATTTCATGCAGGAACAGAAATACAGGATAATAAAATTTATGCTGTTGGAGGAAGAGTATTAAATTTCATATCACTTTCAGACACATACAGTGAAGCCAAAAAAAATATCCATGAAAACTTAAAAAAATTGAATTGGGAAAAAGGTTTTTTTAGAAAAGATATCGGGTACAAAGTCATTAATAAATGAGAATTATTGGTGGTAATTTCAAAGGTAAAAAAATTCTTGAACCTAAAGATAAAGAAACAAGACCTTTAAAAGATTTAACAAAAGAGTCTATTTTTAATATTATTAATCATTCAAATAAATTTTCTATAAACCTTGAAAAATCTGATGTCTTAGATTTATTTTCTGGAACAGGATCTTTTGGTTTAGAATGTCTATCAAGAAAAGCAAAACATGTGAGTTTTGTAGAAAATTACAAAGGAATATTACCAATCTTAAAAAATAATTTAACAAATTTAAAGATGATCAATAATTATTCAATTATTGAGAAGAATATTTTTATCGATACTGATTTTTTAGAAAAAAAAGAAAAATTTGATATTATTTTTTTAGATCCTCCATACAAAGAAAAAGAAATTAATACTATATTAAATAATCTTTCTAAATTCAAAACTCTCAAACCAGATGGAATAATAATTATTCATAGACATAAAAAAGGAGAGGATAATTTTCCAGACAAATTTAAGATTATTGAAGAAAAAAAATATGGGATTTCTAAAATAATATTTGGAAAATTTATTTAAGATAAAATTTTCTTTGTTTCAGTTTTAATTAACTCTACAGCTGGTTGATCAAAAGGATTAATATTAAGAGCTCTTCCCAACAAGATTGTTTCTAAAATAAAGAAAGTAAAAAGTTCACCTAAAGTTTTTTCATCTCTTTTCAAAATCTCAAAACTCCTGAAGGGTATTTTCTTATTTTTAAAAACATTCTCTGTAGCTAGTTTTTGAGCATAAATAATATGATCAATATCTTTATTTTTTAAATAACTTTGCATTTGTAAAATTTGATTATTGTTTATTTTCAGAGAATTTTTTTCTTTTACATAAAAAAAAGTAAAAAAATTATTCTTAAAACCATCTAAATATAATTGCATAACACTATGATTATCTTTTGGCATATTTGAAACAATAGGAAGAATACCAATACCTTTTTTGCCTAAACTTTCAGCTACCAATTGTTGATACCAATTGAACAAATTTGTTGATTTTTCATCATAATTTATGATTACTGAATTAAATTTTTTTCTTTTTGCGAGGAATAAAATTTGGTCAACGTTATTTACTAAAGAATTAAAATAATTTTTATTTTTTATCAAATTGTTAAGTTGTTTAAATTTATTTGAATCTAGACCCATCAATTCTGCTGGCAACATTCCTACTTCTGATAAAACAGAGTATCTTCCACCTATGAAATTATTGTGATGAACTATTTCTGATTTAAATTTTTCAGCTAAAATATGAAGATAATTTTTTTTATTTTCGGTAATGAAAATATTTTCACTTTTTTTTTTGACAAAGATATTTGTGTTAACAATAGTTTCAGTGGTATTGCCAGACTTTGATATTACTAAATTTAAATATTTTTTTTTTATATTTTTTTTCGTATGTGATTTTAAATTATCTAAAAATTCAAATTTTTTTTTTATTTTATGTCCTAGAAAATCATAAATTGCTTGAGTTCCTAGTGAAGATCCTCCCATCCCAATAACTCTATAATTAATATACCTTTTAAATTTAGAAATTGTCTTTTTATTAAAATTATTTTTGTATTCTTTTTTTAACGATCTGATTATAAAATTATCTTCTTTAAGAAGGATTGTTAATTTTTTTTTTAAGTTTCTGTTTAACTTTTTTTCCTTAAAAAGCTTTAGTTTGATATTTTTTGTGAGCATTAATTATTTTTTATTTTGCCCAAAATAGATCCTTCTAGATCAATATCTGATACTTCCTGTTCGGTATTCGCACTACTATCTGTAATTAGACTTTTAATTTTATTCTCTTCTTTTTGTTTGGTATCTTTATTTTGATTAGGAATAGGAAGCTCGTTGAATTCTGGTGGCATCGCCAGAGGTGATTTTTTCTCTACCAAAAACTCGTCACTACTATTTTTTTTGGGATTTTTAAAACCTTCTTTAACTGTATTACATCCTGATAAAATAGTTGATATTAACCCTAAAATAAAAATTAACTTAAATTTTTTCATTATTTGTTTTTGTAGGTTTATTTATAATTTCAATTAATATCATTAAAATTATACCTAAGGTTATAAATATATCTGATACATTAAAAATAAACCAATGAAAATTTCCTACGTGAAAATCTATAAAATCTGGTACAGCTTTGTAAATTAATCTGTCAAAAAAATTTCCTAAAGCGCCACCCAGCACCAATAACAGTGCAAATTTTCTTAAAGGATCACTTTTCCTTATCATTAAAATAATAAAAATAATTACTAAAAATATCAGAAAAGTTAGTAAATTATATAAATAATCTTCATTAAATGAAAATAATCCAAAAGCTATTCCTTCATTCCAAATTAGATTAATATTCAAAAATTTTGATGAGTATATTTCAGAATTAAAATTTAGTTTATCCTGATGAATCACAAATAGTTTTGATATTCTGTCTAAAAAAAAAATAATTAAAATTAAAATCGTTTCTAAATAATAATTTTTAAATATTTTATTTAAAGGCATTAAGAGTTTTGAGGACAATTAGATCTGGCACATCCTTTTTCGTTTATTTTCCAACACATCGAACATTTTGTTCCTTTTGCTTTTTCAGTAAGAACATTTGTGTCAATGTTATTTTCATAGACAACTTCAGCTTTGGAAGTAATACAAAGCTCTGAAAAATCTATATCCTTTGTAATATTTTCTAAATTTTGATCCAAATGAATTTTAATTTCAGCTTCTAAACTCGATCCTATTACTTTGTCTGCTCTTTTTTCTTCTATACTTACATTGCATAAATTTCTGATTTTAATTAACTCAATCCATTTCTGATTTAATTTTTCATTATGAAAGTTTTTTGGAAAATTTAAAAAGTTTTCTAAATGAATACTTTTCTGGTTTTTAAATAATAATTGATAAGCTTCCTCAGTTGTAAAAGACAAAATTGGAGCAAACCATCTAAGCAGAGAGTTTAAAATTATATTCAACAATAAAATAGTTGATTTTCGCTTAGGGTTATCTAAAGAGTCACAGTATAAAGTGTCTTTTCTTATATCAAAATAAAAAGCTGACAAATCTACAGTACAAAAATTTAATAATTCTTTATACAAATTATGAAAATCATAATTCTCAAAATATTTTTTGAAATTATTGTTTAAAGAATACAATTTGTGTAGCATGTACTGCTCTAGATCAGGTAATTTATTTAATTCTATTTTTTCAAGATTAATTATCTCAAAATGATCATTTAGATTTCCTAATAAATATCTAAATGTATTTCTAATCTTCCTATAAGAGTCTGCGTGTTGATCTAAGATTGAATAATCTATTCTTAAATCTTCTGAATAATTTGATGATGCTACCCAAATTCTTAAAATATCTGCTCCATATTTTTTTAAAATATCTTCTGGAGCAATCACATTTCCTAATGATTTAGACATTTTTAAACCTTTTCCATCTACAACAAAACCATGGGATAAAATTGAATCAAAAGGAGCTCTACCTCTAGTTCCACATGATTCTAATAATGATGAATGAAACCACCCTCTATGTTGATCTGAGCCTTCTAAATACATTGATGCTGGCCATTTAAGATCGCTTCTTTTCTCTAATACAAATGAATGAGTTGACCCACTATCAAACCAAACCTCAACAATATCGCTTAATTTATCATAATCTTGGGCATTGTACTTATCACCTAAAAATCTTTGCGGATCATCTGAAAACCAGCAGTCAGATCCCTCTTTTTCGTAAATAGATGCAATATTTTCATTAACTTCATCATCAACTAAGATTTCTTTTGTTTTTTTATTAACAAAAATAGGTAGAGGTACTCCCCATACCCTTTGTCTAGAAACACACCAATCAGGTCTAGTTTCGATCATAGATTTTAATCTTTCTTTTCCCTTACTTGGATAAAATGTTGTATCATCTATAGCTTTTAAAGCTTTGTCTCTTAGTTTGTGACTTTCCATAGAAATAAACCACTGAGGTGTTGCTCTATGAACTAATGGTGCTTTTGATCTCCAAGAATGAGGATAAGAATGGACTAGTTCACCATTAGATAATAAATTTTTTTGCTCTTTAAGTTTTTCAATTACTATTGGATTGGCTTTAAAAATATGAATACCTTCAAATAAATTTACATTATCCGTATATTTCCCGTCACCATCAACTGTCTCTATTGCTTTAATTCCATTATTCAAACATAAATTAAAATCATCAGGCCCATGACTTGGCGCACAATGAACCACTCCTGTCCCCTGCTCTGTAGTCACAAATCTTGCTTCTAACATTGGGATTTCAGTTTCATAACCTAAATTAATAAAGGGATGATTACAAATAGTATCTTTAAACTCTTTTCCCTTAAAATTTTTAATCTCTTTATAATTTTTAATTCCACATTCTTTTATTACTGACTCAAGTAAAGCTTGTGCAACAACTATTTTTCTGTTTTGAAAATCTCCCTCATCATTAACTTGCAATAAAACATATTCTAAAGCCTCGTTATAAGCTAATGCTTTATTAGCAGGAATTGTCCATGGTGTTGTTGTCCAAATTATAATTTCACTTTTCTCTAATTCTTTAATTTTAGACGACCTTACTGAAAACGATGCATATATAGTATCTGACTTGTGGTCTTGGTATTCTACTTCTGCATCAGCAAGAGCAGTTTTTTCAACAGTTGACCATAAAACTGGTTTATATCCTCTGTATAAACTTCCTTCTTTAAGAAATTTACCAAGTTCTCTTACTATCTGAGCCTCTGCATCAAAACTCATTGTAGAATAATAATTTTCCCAATCACCAACTACACCCAATCTTTTGAATTGACCTTTGTGAATTTCAATCCATTTTTCAGCAAAAGATCTACACTCTTTTCTAAACTCAACTATAGGAACATCATTTTTATTTTTTTTATTTTTTTTATATTCCTCTTCTATTTTCCATTCGATTGGTAAACCATGACAATCCCATCCAGGTACATAAATTGAGTCTTTACCGTCCATTTGGTGAAATTTTACAATTATGTCTTTTAAAATTTTATTTAATGCTGTCCCCATGTGAATGTTGCCGTTTGCGTATGGAGGGCCGTCATGTAAGACAAATTTTTCTTTACCTTTGCTTGATTTTCTTAATTCATCATAAAGGTTTATTTTTTGCCAATAATTTAGAATTTCTGGTTCTCTAGTAGGCAGGTTCGCTTTCATTGAGAAAGCTGTTTTAGGTAGATTTATATCAGATTTGCTCATTTAGTTTTTTTTGCAATATTTAAATCAGATTTAATTTGTTTTCTGAGTTGATCAACATTCTTAAATTTTTTTTCTTTTCTAATAAACTTTAAAAACTGCACTGATAAAAGCTTATTATAAAGATTTCCAGAAAAATTAAACAAATGAACCTCAAGTAAGATTTTTTTTTGATTAAATGTGGGTCTATAGCCAAGATTTGCTATTCCACTCAATTTTTTTTGATTTTTTTTTCTTAATACCCTTACCGCATAAACTCCTGGCTGTGCTAAGACATAATCCTTAATATCTATATTGCATGTAGGAAAACCAATTTTTTTTCCAACCTGTCTTCCCTTTTGAACTATTCCATCAATGGTCCACTCTCTTCCTAAAAATTTATTAGCTCTATTTAAATCACCTTTTTCCAGTAAGTTTCTTATTATCGTTGAAGATACTATTTTTTTACTTTTTAAAAGTGGCTTTGGTTTAATAACTTTATAATTATAATTTTTCTCATTTTGTATAAGTAATTTAACATCACCTTCTCTTTTATTTCCAAATCTAAAATTATTACTTACAAATATAAATTTACAATTGAGTTTTTTATATAAAATTTCTTTTATGAATTTAATTGATTTTATTTTAGAAAAATTTTTATCAAACTTTTTTGTAATTATAAAATCTACTTTTAATTCTTTAAGTAATTCTAATTTTTGATTTACAGACGAAATTTTAAAATTCTTCAATGAATTGTTAAAATATATCTTGGGCATTGGATCAAAATTAATTACACCAATTTTTGAATTATATTTTTTTTTATATAATAGAGCTAATTTAAATAATTTTTGATGTCCTAAATGAAGACCATCAAAATTTCCAATTAATATAATTGAATTTTTATGATGATTATTAATATTGAAATTTTTATATAACTTTACCATTTTAATTGTGTTTGAGTAAAATTAACGATAGCTTCATACTCTTTTGATACTTCAGTAACTCCTTTGTTCTGTATTTCTTCTTTATGAATTCCATTACAAACCAACAAGGAATGGTAATTTAATAAGTTAGCACCCTTTATATCTGTATTTAAATTATCACCAATTGCCAAAACTTTCTTACCAATATTGTCTATAGACTGATTATAAACCTCAGCATGAGGTTTACCAAAATAAATTACTTCTCCACCCATTTTTTCAAAAACCATAGCAACTGAACCTGCGCACAATTCTCTAATATTTCCTCGATCAACAATTAAATCAGGGTTGGTACAAATCATTTTTTTTGTTGTGTGTTTTTCAAATAGGTTTTTGTAATAACTTAAATCATCTTCATGGTCATCGAATAAACCTGTGCAAAGTAAATATTCACTCTCATTTAGTTCGGTTGATTTATTATTTTTAAATTCATTGAATAAATCAAAATCTCTAGGGGGACCTATATGAAAAAAATTCTTTGATTTGAAAGATGTTTTTAAAAAATTTAAAGCTGCTTCACCCGAGGTATAAACATGCTCCCTCAAATCTTCACTCATACCCATTTTTTCTAAAAATTTATTTACTGTAGTATTCGGTCTAGGAGCATTGGTTAAAAGAACAAAACTTTTATTTTTTTTCTTTAGTTCATTTAGAGTTACTATTGCTGAGTTATGTAATTTGACACCATTATGAATGACCCCCCATAAATCTATGTAAAAAAGGTCATAATTATCAGCAATTGACTGAAGGCCATCTAAGTCTAAATTTTTGGTCATTATTTTACCTATAAACCATAATATTTAGATTTTCCTAGCATAATTACTCTGAAAAGATTCTCTCATCTTGAAATAGGCTATGAAATATCTATATGAGGCTCATATTTATATAGAATTATAAAGGAGATTTATGAAGTTTAAACCGTTACATGACAGAGTATTAATCGAAGTTTTAGACAGTAGTGAAAAAACTGCTGGTGGAATAATTATACCAGATACAGCTCAAGAAAAACCTCAAGAGGGAAAAGTTGTTGCTGTTGGTGGAGGAGCTAAAACAGAAGATGGAAAAACAATTCCAATGGATGTTAAAGTTGGAGATAAAGTTTTATTTGGCAAATGGTCAGGAACTGAAGTCAAAATAGATGGCAAAGAATATAGCATAATGAAAGAGTCTGACATTATGGGTATTTCAAGTAAGTAATTTAATTTAAAGGAGAAAACAAAATGGCAAAAGTTGTTAAATTTGATGCTGAGGCAAGAGCAGCTATGATTAGAGGAGTAAATATCTTAGCTGATACTGTTAAGGTAACTTTGGGTCCTAAAGGAAGAAACGTGGTTATGGATAAATCTTATGGTGCACCTAGAATTACTAAAGATGGTGTTTCTGTTGCTAAAGAAATTGATCTTGAGGATAAGTTTGAAAACATGGGTGCGCAGATGGTTAAAGAAGTTGCTAGCAAAACAAATGATGAAGCTGGTGATGGTACAACAACAGCAACTATACTTGCACAAGCAATTGTTAGAGAAGGTGTAAAATATGTAACTGCTGGCATGAATCCTATGGATGTTAAAAGAGGAATTGATGCAGCGGTTGAAGTTGTAAAAGAAAACTTAGTAGCATCTGCTAAAAAAGTTAAAGACAGTGATGAAATTGCTCAAGTTGGAACTATTTCTGCAAATGGTGATAAAGAAATTGGAACAATGATTGCAAAAGCAATGCAAAAAGTTGGAAACGAAGGTGTTATCACAGTGGAGGAAAATAAAGGTATCGAAACTGAACTAGATGTTGTTGAAGGTATGCAGTTCGACAGAGGTTATTTGTCACCATATTTTATTACTAACAGTGATAAAATGACTACTGAGTTAGATAATCCATTCATTCTTTTACATGAAAAAAAATTAACAAACCTACAACCAATGGTTCCTCTATTAGAAGCTGTTGTTCAAGCAGGTAGACCATTAATGATTATTTCTGAAGATGTTGAAGGAGAAGCTTTAGCAACTTTAGTGGTAAACAAGTTAAGAGGTGGTCTAAAAGTAGTTGCGGTAAAAGCACCTGGTTTTGGTGATAGAAGAAAAGCAATGCTTGAAGATATTGCTATCTTAACTGGAGGTCAGGTTATTTCTGAAGATTTAGGAATTAAACTTGAGAATGTTAAACTTGATGATCTAGGTTCATGTAAGAAAGTTAAAGTAGATAAAGATAACAGTACCATTGTTAATGGAAGTGGTAAAAAATCTGATATCGAAGGAAGATGTGCTTCAATTAAACAACAAATTGATGAAACAACTTCTGACTATGACAGAGAGAAACTTCAGGAAAGACTTGCAAAACTAGCTGGTGGAGTTGCTGTAATCAAAGTTGGTGGTGCAACTGAAGTTGAAGTTAAAGAAAGAAAAGATAGAGTTGAAGATGCTTTGAACGCAACAAGAGCCGCAGTTGAAGAAGGTATTGTAACTGGTGGTGGTTGTGCATTACTTTATGCTGCTCAAGACCTTAATAAGGTTAAAGCAAAAGGTGATGATCAAAAAGCTGGTGTAGAGCTTGTTAGAAAAGCACTTGAAGCTCCAATCAGACAAATTACTAAAAATGCTGGTGTAGATGGTTCAGTAGTTGTTGGTAAATTGTTAGAGCAAAATAAAAAAACACATGGATATGATGCACAAAGCGAAGAATATTGCGATATGTTCGCTAAAGGAATTATAGATCCTGTTAAAGTTGTAAGAACTGCTCTACAAGATGCTGCTTCAATATCTGGATTATTAGTAACTACAGAAGCGATGATTGCTGACAAACCTGAGGAAAAAGATGCTGCTGGTGGCGGAATGCCTGGTGGTATGCCTGGTGGTATGGGCGGCATGGGAGGAATGGGTGGAATGGGAATGTAATCCCACTGCTCTAAAACTAGAATTTAAAAGGCCATCACATGATGGCCTTTTTTTTATGCAAATTTAAATTATGTCAAAAAGATACAGTGGAAAGTCATTTAAAGATTCGAGTATAAAAAAGAAACCCAAATTAAGTTTTAAAGAAAAAAGAAAACTTAAAAAAGATAAACAAAAAAAGCCTAATTAATCAGAAGTTATTTAAATTAATCAAGCCAGTCATGAGTTTTTTTAAGTTTTAATATCAAATTAAATATGTATAAGAGCCACAATTTATGAGCAACAATATAAGAAACATCACAATTATAGCCCATGTCGACCATGGTAAAACTACTTTGATTGATAATTTAATGAAACAAAGTGGATCATTTAGAGAAAATGAAGTTGTTGATGAAAGATTAATGGACTCTGGGGAACTAGAAAAAGAAAGAGGAATTACAATTCTTGCAAAACCTGCATCTATTAATTGGAATGATTCAAGAATAAATATTATTGATACGCCTGGCCACAGAGATTTTGCAGCAGAAGTTGAAAGAGTTTTGAGCATGGCTGATGGAGCTCTTTTATTAATTGACTCTGCGGAAGGAGTGATGCCTCAAACAAAATTTGTTTTATCGAAAGCATTAAAACAAGGTTTAAAACCAATTGTAGTTATTAATAAATTAGATAAAGCAGATCAAAGAGCTAATGAGGTCTTAGATGAAACTTTTGATTTATTTGTAAGTTTAGATGCAAATGAAGAACAATTAGATTTTCCTGTTTTATATGCGAGTGGAAGATCTGGATGGGCAGATCATGAGGTAGATGGACCAAGAAAAAATTTAAATCCTTTATTAGACTTAATAGTGGAGCACGTTAAACCGGCCGAATTAGATAAAACCAAACCTTTTGCAATGTTATCAACATTGCTTTATTCAGACAGTTTTTTAGGTAGAAGTCTAGTAGGTAGAATCACACAAGGGACAGCAAAAGCAAACCAACCAATCAAAGCTATTAATTTAAATGGTGAAAAAGTTGATGAAGGAAAATTAACAAAGATTTTTAGATATGAAGGAACTAAAAAAGTTCCAATTGATGTTGGAGAAGCAGGAGATATTGTCGTTGTAGCAGGATTAGAAAAAGCAAATGTTGCTGATACAATTTGTAATTTAGAAGTTAATGATCCTATACCAGCGACTCCGATTGATCCTCCAACAATGTCGATTACAATAACTGTTAATACTTCTCCATTAGCAGGTACAGAAGGTAAAAAACTTACAAGTACTCAAATTAGAGAAAGATTAGTTCAAGAAGCACAGAACAATGTAGGAATTACTTTTTCAGAAAATGATGGAAAAGATTCATTCGTTGTAAGTGGACGAGGTGAATTAATGTTGGAAATACTTCTTACTCAAATGAGAAGAGAAGGTTTTGAAATGACAGTAAGTCCACCAAAAGTTTTATATAAAACTGATAATCAAGGAAACAAACTTGAACCAATTGAAGAAATTACTATGGATTTAGATGAAGAACATTCTTCAAAAGTAATCGACTCAATGAATAGAAGAAAAGGTAAATTAATTGAACTAAAAGATACCGGTACAAATAAGAAAAGATTGATATTTCATGCACCTACAAGAGGTTTGATGGGATACACAAGTAGATTTCTAACTCTTACTAAAGGGGAAGGTGTAATTAATAGAATTTTCCATGACTACGGTCCTTTTGAAGGTGAAATGGAAGGTAGAAGAAATGGTGCATTAATTGCAATGGAACAAGGAAAAGCAGTAGCTTTTGCAATCTTTAACCTTCAAGCGAGAGGAGAAATGTTTGTTACTCATAATGATCCTGTTTATCCAGGTATGATTGTTGGATTATCGCCAAAACCAGGTGACATGATTATAAATGTCATGAAAGGAAAAAAATTAACAAATATGAGAACACAAGGAACAGACGAAAACGTCGTTCTTACACCTGTTAGAAAAATGTCAATAGCTGAACAACTAAGTATGCTTAACAGTGATGAAGCATTAGAGATTACACCTGAATCTTGCAGATTGAGAAAAGCAATTCTTGATCCTCATGAAAGAAAAAGAAGTGAGAAAACTAGCGCAGCTGCTTAGTTAAATACTTTTCCAACTAAAAATAATCCTAAAGCTACACAAGGGCCAATTCCAAAAGCAAATATAAGTGTGCCCACTCCAACGGTCCCACCTAAATACCAACCAATAATTACAACAGTAATTTCTAAAAAAGCTCTTACCAAGGCTATAGGAAAATTTGTTGTTTTTGTTAGTCCTGTCATTAAACCATCTCGTGGACCTGGACCAAGATTAGCTACTAAATAAATACCACTACCAAGTCCTACTAAAATTACTGAAAGAACTGCTAATAAGTATTTTGTAAAAAGAGATGAAGGTGGTTGAAAATAATTTAGAGTAAAATCAATCATGGCAGCAATCACGATGATATTAAATATTGTCCCGAGACCTGGTTTTTGTTTTAAAAAAATCCATAAAAAAAGTACTCCTACACTTACAAAAAAAGTTGCTGCTCCAATGGATAAACTGGAGTTGAGTGAAATTCCTTCAGCTAATACTGACCAGGGTGAGTTTCCAGTTGTTGATAAAATTAACAAACCTTCTCCCAAACCAAAAATTGTTAAACCAAAAATTAAAAAAAATGATGTTGAAAATTTTGGCTTGAAGTTCAAACTTTCGTTTGAGCTCCAATTTACTTTTGGAATATTTTTTATAGATAGGAACATTAAATATTGATACTTTTAGATTAATTTTTATTTATATTATTATCATGAAAAAATTTTACACTATTATTATATTTTTTTTATTTATTTGTAACTCAAACGCACATGTTGGTCATTATAATAACTTCAAAAAAATTGAACTTGAAATCTTAAGAAATAATGAAGTTATAGGATATAATAATTATTCTTTTTCTAGAAAAGACAATGAAACGACTGTAAATAATAAATATAAATTTACAGTAAAACTACTTGGAACAACTATTTTTGAAGTAGAAGGTTTTGGAGAAGAGAAATATTTAGGAGATAATTTAATTTCCTTTAAATCTAAAACACGTCAGAATAAAAAAGAAAAATTTGTAAATTTAATATTAAATAATCAAACTAATAAATTTGATATTCAAGGATCTTCTTTTTCTGGTGAAGCTTCTTTGAAAAATACAATTGGAAATTGGTGGAGCCATAAATTGTTACAGGCAGAGAGCCAAATTAGCCCTATTTCTGGAAGTATAAAAGAACAACTGGTTACATTTATCGGTAAAGAAAAAATCACAATCAATGGGAAGGAATTTGATACCGATCATTTTAAACTCACTTCTAAAGACATGACACTTCCAGAGGATAAAAGATTAAATTTTGATATATGGCTTGACAAAAAAACTTCAGTGATAGTTAAAGTTACCTATGAAAGAATGGGAAGTTGGGAGTATAGAATTAAAAATATTGAGTAATTTTATCTGTTTATTTTCCTAAAAAGGTCATTAGCACTTATCCATCCTGCTTCTAGCCTAGGTCCAACAAACCAATCAGCACATACTCCTAAATTAATTTTTGAATTCCAATAACTTTTAATTTTTAAAGGTTTTGAATTTGATGAATACATCCATCCATGATTTAAAGAAAAAAGGATGTTGCTTTTTTTAATACCAGTAAGATTAAAAAATTTATTAATTAATATTTTTGAATTCAAGTCTTTATTTTCTTTATTTTTCAAAATTTTTTTATTTGCCCACATTGCCGTACTTTGAAGTGTCCAAAATTCATAAATACTTTTAAATCTTAACTTACTATTTTCTCTGGCAGCCCAACCTAAAATTTGATCATCAAATAAAAAACTACTTATATTTTTTTTTGTTTTTTTCATTTTTATCATGACTGTAATATTTGCATCCATTTTTAATTTTTTTTTAATAAATGAATGATTAATAAATTTTTTTGCTAATTTAAGTAATTGAGGATGTGGGCACGTTAAAATAAGATTATCATAAAATTTATTTTCACCATCAGCAAAGGTAAGTTTCCATTTGTTTTTATTATAATCAATTTTTTTTAATTCTTTTTGAAAATTACAATTAATTTTTTTTAATAAATACTTACTAATATCGTTATTACCTTGTCTACCAATTATTTTTTGATGATTTTTATTTTCTTTTATTTTTTTATTTTGAAAAATATGCTGACCCTTCCAATTTTTTAATATTTTTTTTGCTATGAGTTTTGTTGTAAATTTTTTAAACTCAGTACTCTTAGGGGAAATATATTGAACGCCATGATCAAACCCCACTTTTTTATCTAACCTTTTAAATGATGATCTCCCACCAGGACCTCTTGCTTTATCATAGAGATCTACAGAATGTTTTTTATTTAATAAATTTGAAATTGTAGCACCAGATATTCCTGATCCAATTACACAGTAAGTGCTCATTTACCTGCAACTGTCATTCCCTCTATCATCATAGTTGGTGAGTTGATAGAATATTCAAAATCTAAATCACTAGCTAAAGTTATATTTTTGAACATATCTTTAAAATTTCCTGCAATTGTTATCTCATTTACTGGAAATTTAAATTCGCCATTTTCAATTAAGAAACCTGTTGCACCTACTGAATAATCTCCTGTAACCAAATTACTTCCATGGCCAATTGTTTCTGTTACATAAATGTGTTTTGAATTACTTTTTAATAAATCTTCGAAACTAATGTTCCCATTATCAAAATATAAATTTGTTGTACCACCAGATCTTCCATTTGATTTTAAGTTAAGTTTTTTTCCATTGTACGTATCGACTAGGTAATTTTTTAACATGCCGTTTTGTACAAGATTTAAAGTATCTGATTTTACTCCCTCTGAATCAAAAATTTGAGATCCAACACCTTTATTTATATCTGGTTTATCAATAACGTTTATTGTTTTTGTAAATATTTGTTCATTAATTTTATCTTTAAGAAAAGATGTTCCTCTAGAAATCGCAGATGATGATATGGCTCCAGCAAAAGCTCCTAGCATTCCTTTAGCTATCCTTTTGTCAAATATGATGCTTATTTTTTCACTTCCAATTTTATTTGGGCTTAATTTTTTTATGGTTTGTTCAGAAGCTTTTTGACCAAGTTCTTTTGCACCCTTAATGTCTGATAAATGACGTTTGCTTGTAAATTCATAGTCTCTTTCCATACTATTTTCATCTTTAGCAACAGTAACACAAGATGCACTAAATGAAGATGATTTGTATCCTTCACAAAATCCATCACTATTTGCTAAAATAAAGTTAGATTTATTTTCAGTAAAACTAGATTCTGTATTTATGATTTTTTCTTCTGAAGATGCAACGCTCTCAAGCTCTTTCAAATATTCAATTTTTTTTTCATTATCAACGTGTGTTTCATCATATAAATTTAAATTTTTAATTTCCTTAGCTAAAAGATCTTTATCTGGTAAAGAATTAAATTCATCTTCAGGAGTATTTTTGGTTGTTTCAAAACATTTTTCTATTAATGTTTTAATATTATCATCTAATAAGTTTGACGAAGAAATTGATGACCTTTTTTTTCCCAAATAAGTCTCTATGCTTATTGCTAATCCATCAGATCTATTAGACTCGTCTAAAGTATTATTTCTAAAATTTACAGTTTCAGAAATTGAATGACCTACTGTTACGCTTGATCCAGTTGCACCTAACTTTTTAGCTAAATCTAAGCAATATGATGCTTTTGATCTTAAATATTCTTGATCCTTAACCATAATTTAAAGTTTTGTTCCACCAACTGTCATTTTGTCAATTAAGATTGAAGGTTGAGCAACTCCAACTGGAACACCTTGTCCAGCTTTACCACAAGTTCCTATACCAGGATCTAACATCATATCGTTTCCAACCATAGAAACTTCTTTTAAAATTGAAGGACCATCTCCTATTAATGTCGCTCCCTTTATCGGTGAACCAATCTTTCCATTATTAATTTCATATGCCTCAGTACAATTAAATACAAATTTTCCAGATGTAATATCAACTTGTCCTCCTCCAAAACTTACTGCAAAAATTCCTTTTTCTACTGATTTTATCATTTCTTCTTGAGTTTGGTTTCCACTCAACATCATTGTATTTCTCATTCTTGGCAAAACAACGTGTCTATAATTTTCTCTTCTTCCTGAGCCAGTCGATTTGGTGTTCATCAATCTAGCATTTAATCTATCTTGCATAAAATTCTTTAATATCCCATTTTCAATCAATACTGTTTTTTCTGTTGGTGTCCCTTCATCATCAATAGTTAAGCTACCTCTTCTATTATCAATTGTTCCATCATCAACAATCGTAACTCCCTCACTGGCAACTTTTTGGCCCATAAGATTATGAAATGCAGAAGTTTTTTTTCTATTAAAGTCTCCCTCCAAACCATGTCCAATAGCTTCATGAATTAAAATCGCTGGCCATCCTGGTCCTAAAACAACTTTCATTTCTCCTGCTGGAGCAGGTTTGCTCTCTAAATTTACTGAGGCAATTCTAAAAGCTTCCTCACATACAGTTTTCCAATTGTCATTTTTTAGATATTCATCATAAGATTGTCTTCCACCTATTCCGTAAACGCCAGTTTCTTTTCTTCCATTTTTTTCTAACATCACAGATACATTAAATCTAATTAAAGGTCGGACATCTGTTAATACTTCACCACCTGATCTTATAATCTCAATAGATTTTTGTTCACCTGCAAAACTTGTAGTAACTTGTTTTACTGATTGATCTTTTTTCCTTAGATACTCATTTACTTTATTTAATACTTCTAATTTCGAATTTAATGTTTTTTGCTCTATGGGATTAATATCCTGATAAAATTTTCTATTAGATCTTGAAATATCTTGATTGTAGGTACCTTTCATAGACTTAAGTGTAGATTTTAAATTTTCAGAAGATTTTTTTAATGAATCTTTTGATATTTCATTAGAGTGAGAATATGCAACAACCTCTCCTGTAATTGCTCTAAATCCAAAACCTAAATCTGAACTATAGCTTGAGCTTTTAATTTTATTATCATCTAATAAAATAGATTCAGATTTAGTGTCCTCCAAATATAGCTCACCGTCATCACAATTTTGTAATGTATCAGATACTATTGCATCAGCATCTTTTTTTGTTAAATCAGATTTGTCAAAAAAATTACTCACCTAGCTTAGATAGTGTTTTATTGTTAATTTTCAACTAATCATTTAGCACATTTACATGCTATATTTTAAAGATAATATAATTTTATATGAAAGTTTATTTTAATAACTCTTGCAAAATCTGTAGATCAGAAATCAATATGTATAAAAAAGAAAATATTGAAGATATTGATTGGATAGATATTACCGATAACAGAGATGCAGAAAAAGAAACCTCCAAAAATGACAAAGAACTTTTAAGAAGATTGCACATTAAAGAAAATGACCAGGTAATTGAAGGTGCGGAAGCTTTTCTTTATGTATGGAAGAAAATACCAAAATATAAATTCTTATATAATTTTTTTAAACTTCCTATTATTTTTACTATTTTTAAGTATGGATATGAAATAGTTGCGTATTTTTTATTTTTGAAAAATAAAAAACAATTAAAAAATTAATTAAGAAAAAATATCAAAATTTGACTCAATAAAGACATTGAGAGAATAAACATAATTAAAACTACAGAATACATAAGAGTAATAATTTTATTTCTTTTTCTTCTTAGTCTTACAAAATTTTTGTCATCTAAATCTGATATGTCTCTTTCTCCATCAACTTCATAGTCATAACTCCATCTCCAAGTTGATTGTCCTAGCCTTTCATCTTGACTATTAAAATATCTGATCCAAGCAAGAATATAACTTAACAGAGCATATAAAATCACCATCGCAATTATTCCATAAAACATAACTAATAATACTTAAATTAAACGTAATAATTAATGATTATTTTTGGCTCTTTTTCTTGCAATTAATTGAGTTAAAGAATCCACCATCGTATCCGAAGCTTTGAATATTTCATTATTTTTAAATTCATGAGAGATATTTTTCTCAGGATTAGTTTTATCTTCAATGACTATGCCTTCATCAGGAGAATTATTTTTAATATAAATTAATAATAACCATTCCTCATCAGGAGCTTCATCCCACTTAACAAAAATCTCACCTGTTTCAAATCTTCTGTCGATACATCGAAAAATAGACATATGTCTTGTAATATGTCTTTTATTTAATTGGAAAACTAAACTACTGGCACTCCTATAAAAGCTTTCAAGAGCAAACTCAATTTTTTGCCTTGCTAAAGTGTATTCTTTTTCTTTCTTAAGTAATGTTTCCCTATCTTCATCACCTTGAATTTTAACTCCTAAAGCCTCTACTCTCTCTCTTATTTTTTGATCTCTTATTATTCGATATTTTTCTTTTAGCTTCTCAATTCTTTGTTGAAGTCCTGCATAATCTTCTCTTTTTTCTTTTAATGAAATTTTTTCTAATTTTTCTAATTCTTTAACTTCTCTTACTCTAAATTTTTCAATTTGTTTTTCTAATTTTAATTGTTGTAAAAATTTCTTCTGCTTTTCAGCCTGTTCAATTCTTATTAGTGCCTGTTCTTTTCTTAAAAATAACTTAATTTCTTTTGTTCTTTGTTTCTCTAACCTAATTTCTTCTTTTAGTACTTGCTCATTTAGTTTTAACTTTAATTCTTGTTCTTTTTGCCTCTCTTGCTGTAAGGCTAATTTTTCCTGTCTTTCTTGTTCCTGTTTTTCAAGTTTAATTCTTCTCTGCTCGTCTTTTTTAAGGACTTTATAATCATTAATTGTTTCAGATATTTTATCAAAAAATGCTTGGATATATTTTTCTATATTAATATTTATTTTGAATTTAAATTCAGGTTTAAGTGAATTTTGAAAATTAATTATTTTTAAAAGGAAACTTTTTTCTTTGGGTTTTTTGATAATTTTTTTTTTTGTTTTAACCTTTAAATTATTTTTTTTTTTAGTTTTAGTTGTGTTTTTTTTATAAATTTTAGGTTTTGTTTTTTTAACTTTAGAAATTTTTTTAGATTTTTTAGATTTTAACTGAGATTTTTTTTTACTTTTTTTAACAGATTTATTTTGTTTTTTTTTTATTTTTTTCATTTAAAGGGAATTATTATTTACCAATAAATTATTGATAAATATAGTCTCTTGTAACTGGTGTAGAAGTATAATTTTTAGTAAGCTGAAACTGATATACAACTTGGTCTCCCCATTTAAATGCCATTTCACAACCTGCTAAATAAAACTCCCACATTCTAAAAAAACGCTCATCAAACATGTTAATAATTTTATCTTTATTTTTTAGACAATTTTCTTTCCAATGTCTTAATGTATGAGAATAATGCATTCTTAGTACCTCAATATCAGCGACGATTAAGCCAGCTTTTTCAATTGGGGTAGTTACTTCACTTAGACTGGGTGTATAACCACCTGGAAATATATATTTTGTTATCCATGGGTGAGGATCTCTTGGTGGATTTACTGATCCAATGGTATGAATTAACGAAACTCCATCATCTTTAAGAAGTTTTTCAACTTGTGAGAAAAACTTTTTGTAAAATTTTCTTCCCACATGTTCAAACATTCCAACACTTACAATTCTATCAAATTTTTCATCCAGCTCCCTATAATCCATCAACCTAAATGTTAATTGATTTTCTAAATTCAGTTCTTTAGCTTTTTGATTGCAATATTTAAATTGATTCTCAGATAATGTGATACCAGTTACTTCACAATTAGCTGATTTTGCAATATCAACTGCTAGAGATCCCCACCCACATCCAATATCAAGGACTTTTTGATTTGGCTTTATATTTAATTTTTTAATTATATGCTGAATTTTATTATTTTGAGCAGTCTCTAAAGTATCATTTTCATTTTTGAAATAAGCACATGAATATTGTCTTTTAGGATCTAAAAATAAATCATAAAGATCATCTTTGATATCATAATGATGTGAAACATTCATTTTAGATTTTTTGATAAAATTAAAATTTGTTAGATATCTATATGAACCCCTCAATCTGTTAATTAAGTAACTGAAAAAATTTAATTCTCCTCTTCCAAAATTCATTAAAGATAAATCTAAAAAATCTGTGAGACTTCCATTCTCAATGACTATATCTCCATCGGTATAAGCTTCCCCAAAATAAAGGTCAGGATGAAATAAAAGTTTATAATGAAGTTTTTTATTTAATATTTTAACTTTTATAGGATTTTCATTCTCAGGATTTCCAATTATATAACTTTTAGAATTTGCATCGACTAGGATAAAACCATCTTTCTTAAAAACACTATTTAAGAACCTTGCTAATTGCATATTAAGCTGCCATAGATGATTTAAACGAAAAATCTAATTTCTCTAAATTATTTAAAAGATCAAATTCTTCCTCTTTATTCAGAATTCTTAAAGGAGGAAGTAAATTTTCATAAATACTGTCTTTATGTTTGAAAAAGGTATGTAAACCAGAAATTAAATTATATTTTTCAAACGTACCTCTCACATCACAAAGTTTAGTATTTATTTCTTGATCTTTTCCATTTTTAAAATCATCATATACTTTTCTTGCCATCAGAGATGTTGCGTTACATGTAGCAGTGATTATTCCTGAGCAACCTAACTCAAGTCCCTTCAATAATTTAGTTTCAGAACCTGGCATAACTGAAAAATTATCTAATTTTAAATTTTCAAAAAGATTGTATGAACTATCTTTGACTCCAACTATTTGGTCTGGGAAATTTTTAACAAGCTTTTCTACAGACTCAACACTGAACTTATATCCAGAAAGTTTTTCAAAATTATATAAAATAATTTGAGCTTTTGGCACAGAGTCTACTATTTTAGAATAAAAATTAAATACGTCCTCATCACTATATTTGTAAAATGCTGGAGGCATAATAAGAAATTTCTCAAAATTTAATGATATTGCAACTCTCATTAAATTTATTGTTTCACCTAAAGAGTTCAATCCAGTTCCAATAATGCATTTATCTTTATATTTATATGTTGATAATTTATTTAGAAAATTGATTTTTTCTGCAACAGAAATTAATTGGGCTTGCCCAGTACTACCAAATATTGCAGCTCCATGACAGCCATTATCAATAGTCAATTCTACATGTGCTATCGTTTTGTCAACATTAAGAGTAAGATCTTCATTTAATAATGACAAAGTAGCAGCATAAACTCCATTTATTTTACTCATATTAAAAATTTATATAAAAATTATAATTAGTAAAGTTTATAAATAAAAATATGAAAATTTTAGCAGTTCAAAATAGAATGGGAATTGGTGATAGTATTATATTTTTACCTTTTGTAGAGGCGATATCTAACAAATTTAATACTCCTGTAAGTTTACTTGTTCAAGAAAGCTCAAAATGCAAGGAGTATTTAAATCAAACAAACTACATTGATGAAATAATCGTTCTGAAGAGAAATAATAAAATTAAAAACTCAGAACATAACGGATTTTTTGGAAGTTTGAGATTAGCTAATGAATTAAGAAAATATAAATTTAATAAAGTTTTCATTTTTAACTCTTCACTTCGATACAATTTAATTGCAAAATTATCTGGTATTAACAAAATTCATCAATTTCCTTTATTTCAGAAAAAAGAACAAAATATGATAAAAGCCTCGAACAAATTAATTTATGATACAATTGGTATCCAAGTAAAAAACAACCCAAATATTCATATTAATAAGTCAAGTGTTTTAGAAGCTGAAAAAAAATATAATTTTTCTAAAAATGATTTTAATATACTTTTAGGTATAGGTGGATCAGGACCTACGAAAAGAATTCCAGCAAAAACTTTTTTAAAAGTAATGAAAGAAATTTCTAAGCAAAAAAAATGTAAATTTTTTTTAGCAACTGGTAAAAATGACGAAGAACAAAAAATTTTAAATGAAATTAAAAACTCAGATCTTAAAAATTACTGCCAATCTTTAGATAATTTATCTATAAATGAATGTTTGCCGATTATTAAAAATTGTAATGTATCAATATGTAATGACTCAAGCTTCAGTCATCTTTCTTCAGCGCTTGGGGTAGAAACGATAACTTTAATGGCAGATACCCCTCTAATTTATGGAAATTATAGTTCTAAAATGCACCCTGTATTACCCGATGATGTTAACGAAGTAACTCATGGAACTTTAGGAAAAGATAAAATTAATCCACAAAAAATACTTTATAAATTAAATTCAATAATATCTTAACTGATATCATTTAGCACTATCTCTTTAGCTTCATTTACTAAAGTAGATAACCTAGAAGTCTCAGGTGAAATATCTGGATGAATTTTTTTTTGTATTTTAATGTAAGCTTTATTTACATCCTCTTTAGTTAAACTTTTTGAAGGATTTAAATTAAGTATACGATAAGCTTCTTCAGTAGACATTGTATTTAAATTTGATGCAGTGTTATTAAATGAAAATCTCCCTGAATTTCTTAAAGTTTGTATTAATCTGTACAACGAAATTAACTGAAAAATTGACATACCTTTCAATTTTAAAAGAGCAAGACTCGCGAGAGTAAATGGTAAAGTAAGTAAAAATTTACCTCCGATTGCAAACAAAACTGCAAAGATGATTAAAACTATGAATAAGAATACTCTTAAACCTTTTGATATTTTTTTTGACGCTACTTGAGTAAAAAATCTTAATAAAAAATATAAACCAACTATAATTAATAATGTATAAATTATAAAATTCATATATTTCCAGTTAAAAATGAAAGTACCATATCTAAAAAAAAAACCAGAGTTAAAATCTTGTCACAATATAAAGTGGGAAGATAACTATAGCTGGATACATCAAGAAAATATTTTAGAAGTCTTGCAAGACAAGACTAAGCTTCTTCCAGAGGTAAAAGAATATTTAGAAGATGAAAATAGATATACTGAGTATCATCTAAAAAATACTAAAAATGCTCAAAAAGTATTATTTGATGAAATTAAAGGTAGAATAAAATTAGACGATGAAAGCTTATCTTTTAAAGATCATTCATATGAGTATTGGACAAAGACTACTGCCAAAGGAAATTACTCTATAAAATTAAGAAAAAAAATTGGTTCAACAGAAATTGAAGAAATTTGGAATGGAGATAAAGAAAAAGAAAAATTAAATGTTGAATATTTCGGTGTTGGAGATTTAGAAGTTAGTAACAATGATGAATATCTTGGGTACTCACTAGATACCAAAGGTTCAGAGTATTATACAATTTATGTAAGAAATATTAAAAATAACAAAATAATTTCAAAAGAAATAAAAGAAACATCAGGAAGTATAATTTTCAGCTTGGATGATAAGTATCTTTTTTATTCAAAGTTAGATGAAAATCATAGAGCTAGAAAAATTTATAGACATAAAATTGGAGATTTTGAAAGTGTAGATGAATTAATCTTCGATGAAAAAAGCGAAGCTTTCACTGTTAGTATTGGGTTAAGTTCTGATGAGAAATATTATTTCATAAATACTTCAGATCACAATACATCGGAGCAATATTACTTTCATGTGAATGAAGTAAAACCAAATCCAAAATTAATAATTAAACGCGAAAAGGGAATTCTTTACTCTGTAAATTCATGGAATGGAAAATTTTATAATCATACAAATAAAGATGCAGAGGATTTTAAAATAGATATTTCAGAAACTTTAGAAAATCAAAATTGGGAGACATTTATTCCTGCAAAAAAAGAAGTTTTAATTGGTGGACTTACATTTTTAAATGACTGGATAATTAGATCCGAAACGTCAGAAGCCCTGGACAAACTGTTTGTTATTGACGCTTTAACAAATAACGAAGAGGAATTAATTTTTTCTGACGAAAAAGTATGTGTTCCTGGTGTTTCATTAACTCAAAGAAATAGAGACACAGATGAGGTTTATGTTTCATATTCTTCACCCAAAACACCTTCAAGAGTTTACAAATACAATTTAAAAACTAAATCTAAAACACTTGTAAAAGAACAAGAAATACCCTCAGGCCATAATACAGATGATTATATAGTTGAGAGAGTAGAGTTTAAATCCCATGATGGAAGAATGGTTCCACTTACTATTACAAGACATAAAAATACAAAAATAGACGGAACAGCAAATTTGTTACTATACGGATACGGATCGTATGGTAGTTCGATGAGTCCAGGTTTTTCCTCAACAAGACTGAGCTTAATAAATAGAGATATTATTTGGGCTACTGCACACATTAGAGGTGGAATGGAAAAAGGAATGAAATGGTGGAAAGAAGGAAAGTTAACAAATAAAAAAAACACGTTTGAAGACTATATTTATGCTGCAAAATATTTGATTGAAAATAACTATACTTCAAAAGGAAAAATAATCGGAATGGGTGGATCTGCTGGTGGTTTATTAATGGGAGCTGTTGTTAATCAATCTCCTGAATTATTTTTAGGTATAATTATGGCTGTTCCTTTTGTTGATTCATTAACTACAAATCTTGATCACTCTTTACCACTTACGGTTGGTGAATTTGATGAATTTGGTAATGCTAAAGAAAACAAAGAGCACTTTGATTATATATTTTCATATGCTCCATATAATAATATAAAAAAAATGGATTATCCTCATATGCTAATAACAACTAGTTTAAGTGATAACAGGGTTTTGTTTGATGAACCTGCAAAATTTACAGCTAAACTTAGAGACTATAAAACTGATAATAATTTATTACTTCTCAAAACAGAAATGAATGCAGGTCATGGAGGTAAATCTGGTAGAGATGGAGCAATAGAAGAAATTGCACTTGACTACGCATTTGCATTAAAAATTTCAGAAAAAATTTAATTTCTCATATATTGAAATTTTTTTAATCATACCTACATATACAATGTAAGTTGCCTTATGGGGCTTGCATAAAATAAACTTGCTTAAAAAAGGAGGATATTATGACAAGTAAGGATCTATCTATATTTAACTCACTAAGACCTTTTTCAATTGGCTTTGACGATATGTTTGAGCAATTTGAAAGTATGTTGGGTAATGGGGGTTTGTCAATGCAATCAAACTACCCCCCATACAACATCAGAAAAACTGGTAAGGATAATTATGCAATTGAAGTTGCATTAGCTGGTTTTAATAAAAATGATGTTGAGGTTGAGTTTGAAGATAATTTATTAACGGTAAGAACAAAACAAGTTAATAAATCTGAAAACAATGAAGTTAATGGAGAAATAATTCATAAAGGTATTTCTCAAAGACAATTTGCAAGATCATTCACTATTGCTGATGATGTTAAAGTTAATGGTGCTGAACTTAAAGATGGTCTTTTAACAATATCTTGTGAAAGAATTATCCCAGAACACAAAAAGAAAAAACTTATAGAAATTAAATAAGTTTACCCTTACTTGCGAGGATTTATCCTCGCAGGTAAAACCTAAAAACATCCATTAGAAGCAAATCCAATTACTATCTTATCTGGATTAATCTCAAATCTTCTCTCACATGGAAAGCCATACTTCTTAGTATTATAAATAAAAATAAAATTACCTTTTTCATTTTCAAAATCTTCATCAGGTTTTCCAAGTTCCATTTGTAATTTACTTGCTGATTGACCAATAAATTCACTCAACTTTTTATTTTCTTTTTCTATAGCAGCATCAGTTTTTTGCTTTACTGTTTGACACCCTGAAACAAATAAAAAGATAAAAAACGTAAAAAATAAAATTCGCAAATTTTTCATATAACAACACTATCATTACAAATATGGCATAAATATAAACTTGTAGGTTGAATTTTGTGAATAAAATGGACTTATTCAAAGTATTATTCAATAGAATCAAATAATTATCAGTCATTAGGAGGACAAATGCTTGATAATTATTTTAATTATAAAAAACACAAAACAGATTTTAAAACAGAAGTCATAGCGGGAACAACAACGTTCTTAACGATGGCTTATATAATGTTTTTAAATCCATTTATCTTATCGGGAGAATTCGCCGGACCCGAAAAAGGTTTCTTTGATTTTGGCGCAGTATATACAGCTACTATTTTAGCTACAGCTTTAGCATGTTTTATTATGGCTTTTTATGGAAAAACTTGGCCAATAGGACTTGCGCCCGGAATGGGTATTAACGCATTCGTTGCATTTGGTGTATGTGCAGGAATGGGATATACACCTCAAGAAGCGCTTGGTGCAGTATTGGTGGCAGGTGTATTATTCTTGATAATATCTTTAACACCAATAAGAGCATGGCTGATTAACTCAATTCCAAAAAGTTTAAAATTAGGAATTGGTGCAGGTATAGGATTGTTTTTAGCAATTATAGGACTTCAAATTATGGAAGTGGTTGTGGATGATCCTGTAACTTTAGTTAAACTTGGAAATCTTAGCGATCCTTTAGTTCTTTTAGGATGTGCAACTTTTATAGCGATCATTGTTTTAGAAAAAATGAATGTAAAAGGAAATATCATTATAGGAATTTTGGTATTTAGTATTATTGCTTGGGCTGCTGGCCTTGCTAAATTTAATGGTTTAGCTAGTTCACCTCCACCAATGACATATCTATTTGAATTTGATTTGTCAGCTGCAATGACTGCTGGAATGTCTACAGTTATTTTTACTTTATTGTTTGTAGACTTTTTTGATACAGCTGGAACATTAACATCTGTTGCAAACGTAGCGGGTAAAGTTGATAAAGATGGAAAAGTTAAAGATATCAATAAAGCAATGTTATCTGACAGTGTTGGGACAGTTGCAGGTGCAATGATGGGAACAACTACTGTAACAAGTTACGTCGAGTCTGGTGCTGGTGTAAAAGCAGGTGGTAAAACTGGAATGACATCGCTTGTAATAGGAATATTGTTTTTAGCGTGTATCTTTTTTGCTCCTTTAGCAACTAGTTTACCTAAACAAATTGATGGTGCGGCTTTAGTATTTGTTTCTGTTCTTTTTGTAAGAAATATTACAGATATTGAATGGAATGATATTTCTGAGTCTGCTCCTGCAATACTTGCAATGATTGCAATGCCATTAACATATAGTATTAGTAATGGAATTGCCCTAGCATTTGTTTCTTACGCATTAATTAAAATATTTACTGGAAAGTTTTCAAGCACTTCTCCAGCGATATGGGTAATTGCAATACTTAGCGTTATAAGTTTTGCTGTAAGTTAAATAAGATTTTAACAGGGCTAGTTTACTAGCCCTGTTAACTAATTTCTTTTAATTAATTCTTCAATAGATAATTCTTCATAATGTTCAGTTGGCTGAACAATCCAAGGGTCAGAATCTAGTCTTACAGGACAGAAATCTGGTTCGAAAGTTGATGATTTTTTTTTCCAAAGACAAGCAGTTTTAACTTCTTTGATAAAATCTTTTGTTTGAGGATAATTTTTTAACCACTCAATACTTTTATTTAAAGTTAGACCAGTATCAGAAAGATCATCTATCAATAAAACTTTACTAAAATCCTCGTTATTAGCTAATGAGCTTATTTCTCTAGCAAACATAAGTTCACCTTGCTTATCTTCCATTCCTTCACCTGAATAACTTTGAATAACAATGTAGGCTATTGGTAATTTTAAAATCCTCGATAAGATATCAAGGATCGGTGCAGCACCTCTCATAATACCAATTAAAACTGTCGGTTTGTATTCTTTGTGAATTTGTATTGCTAGTTTCTCAACAATTTTTATATATTCATCAAAAGAGATTATGAGTTTGTCAGCCATGAAGTTTAGTATCATAAGTAAAAAAATTTAAAAAGGAGAAATGATGAAGGTTTACTGGATTGCTTTGTATAAAAAGATAGATAGCCAAGAAAATATTAAAAAATATGGAGCTAAAGTTACAGATATAATCAAAAGTTATGGGGGCGTGCCATTGGTAAGAGGAGGAAAGTTTAATACTTTAGAGGGAGAAACTTACCCAAGAACAGTAATTTGGGAATTTCCTAGTTATGAAAAAGCTATGGACTGTCATGACTCTAAAGAATATCAAGAAGGTTGGGCGCTCGCAAAAGATACTACCGAAAGAAACTTACAGATAGTCGAGGCTTTTAATATTGAATAGGCTCAGGATCTATACTTCTCCAAAGATACCAAGTGGCTACAGAACAATATGGGGAAAATCTTTTTTGCAATAAGTTTACATAGCTTTCTGGTGGAAGATATTTTTTATTATAATTTTTTGAAATAGCTCTTAGAAGTCCTATATCTTGTACAGGCCATATATCAGGGCGATTGTAAGTAAATAATAAAATCATTTCAGCAGACCATCTTCCTATTTGTCTAAGTTTAGATAAGTATATAATTGCTTCTTCATCAGACATGCCTGGAATAACTTTAGGATTAAATGTTTTATTTAATACTTGTTCTGCTAAACTTTTTATACCCTTAACTTTTTGTCTACTTAATCCACAGCTCTTTAATTGAGAGCTTGATAATTTATTTATTGTTTTTGCATTAATTTTGTTATTACACTTTTTTTTAAACTTTAAAAAAACTGAGTTAGCAGCAGCTACGCTGATTTGTTGACCAATTATACTTTTACAAAGAGAAAAGAAAACATCTCGCCTTGATGTAAGAACAGTTTCTGATGGTGACTTATATTTTTTAATCAAAGAAGACATAGTTTTATCTTTTTTTGATAAGTACTTTTTTGCTTTATTCCAATATGATGGGGTTTTACTCATGACGTGAAACAGATAGTTTTTTTTTCAAATACATTTCTCTTCTAAATATAATTATAGATGAAACAATAACTAATAAAGCACCTAATAAAGTTTTAGAAGTTGGTATTTCATTCCAAATAAAATATCCAAATATTATTGCAAAAACTAATCCAAGATATTTTAAGGGAGAAACCAAACTAACTTCTGAATATTTATAAGATTGTGATAGCCATAAATTTGCAAGACCACCTAATATACCAACCATTGATAACAAAAATAAATCAAGTAAACTTGGCAAAATCCATCCCTGATAAAACGATAAAAAACTTAGAAGCATTATCGAGAATGAAAAGAAAAAACTAATCAACCAGGCAGGTTCGGTTGATGATAATTTTCTTATAGCAATTGCTACATAGGAAAGACCTAAACAAAAAATAATTGGGTAAATATAATACACATTTAAAGCACTAAATCCTGGCTCGGTAATAAATATTATTCCTAAAAATCCAACTAGCACTGCCATCCATCGATATAAACCAACTTTTTCATCTAATAAAAAAATTGAAAAAATTGTAATAAAAATTGGTGCTGCAAAGGAAATACTTACAACGGTTGCCAAAGGTAAATTTCTAAGTGCAACAAATATAGAAACTAAAGCTATAAGTCCTGCTAAGCATCTTTTAAAATGAAGTACAGGTCGCGTTGTTTTATAGAAATCAAGATACCGATCTTTAGGAATGAGGAATAAAATTGGGATTATTCCACAAAAGCCTCTAAAAAACAAAACTTGCCCAACTGGATAATCTTCAGACCATTTAACAATTAAATCCATTAGCGAGAAAGCGCATACAGATATAAACATATAAAAAAAGCCCAATTGATTTTTTGACAACATATGATTAACTTAGATTAATTAAGGTATTTATCAATGGAAATAGCAATTTTAGGTTTAGGATGTTTTTGGGGACCAGAAATAAAGTTCAGCAAACTTGATGGTATCGCAAAAACAGAAGTGGGATATTGTGGAGGTAACTCTGACAAAACAAATTATAAAGAAGTTTGTTCTGGTACAACCAATCATGCTGAAGTAGTTAAGTTAGAATTTGATCCAAATAAAATTTCTTACGAAAATATTCTTGAACATTTTTTTAAATTTCATGACCCCACTACATTAAATTCTCAAGGCCCTGACTTTGGTACTCAGTATAGAAGTGAAATTTTTTATACAAACGATGATCAAAAAACTATTGCGAAAAAGATGGTAGAAAAAGAAAATATTAAACTATCTGGCAAAGTAGTCACAAAAATTTCATTAAATAAAAACTATTGTACAGCAGAAGAGTATCACCAAAAGTATCTAGAAAAAAGATAGCATGTCATTGGTTGATACAGATTGGCTAGAGAAAAATCTCGACAAAGTGAAGATAATTGATTGTTCTTGGCATATGCCTGCTGAAAATAGAAATGCTCAAGATGAGTTTGATAAAGAGCATATCCCAAATGCTATTTTTTTTGATTTAGATAAAAATTCAAAACAAGACACAGACCTTCCTCATATGCTTCCAAGCTTAGAGGTTTGGAATGAAATAATTTCAGACTTAGGAATTTCAAATGATGATCAAATTGTAATTTATGATAATTCAAATGTCATAAGTTCATGCAGAGGTTGGTATAATTTCATTTATTTTGGTCATGATCCAAAATTGGTTAATGTTCTTGATGGTGGTTTTAAAAAATGGAAAAGTGAAAATAAAAAGACCTCAAATATTTCAGCAAATTTAAATAAATCTAATTATGAGGGTAATGAATTAACTAAACTTGTAAAAAATAAAGTCTTAATTGATAAAAATATTTCTAGAAAAGAATTCAAAGTAGTAGATGCACGAAGTAGAGAAAGATTTGAAGGTAAGGCTCCAGATCCAAGAAAAAATGTAAGAAGTGGTTCTATTCCAAATTCGGTATGTTTACCTTTTGTAGAGGTAATAAATGAAAATAAGACTTTTAAAAATAAAGAGGATTTAAATAAATTATTTCAAGAAATATCAAAAAATTTTGAGGAAAATTTAGTTTTTTCTTGTGGATCTGGTGTTACTGCTTGTGTTTTAGCGCTTGCATATTCTTTGGTTAATACTAAATATCATCCAACCATTTATGACGGATCTTGGTCAGAATATGGAAAAATTTAAACTATGAAAACATCAACTAAAATCACGAGTATAATCGTTATCTTCTTTTTAATTATTGCCATAGTGATTATTGGCAGAACAATGATTGGAAATCATTTTAAGAAAAAATTTAGTAAAAGACCTCCTCCTGGAATAATAGTGACCACAACACAAGAGAGAACTTTTGAAAATGTTATAAGTACATACGGAACAGCAGCACCAATTAAAACTCAGTCATTTAAGGTAGAAAAGTATGAGATATTAAAGCCGATAGATTTTAACAAAAAAGTTAAAAAAGGCGATGTTGTTGCTAATCTTAAGAATAGGAAAATTATTGCTCAATTTAATGGGGTTATTGGAAAAAGAGAATTTTCTGAAGATTTAGAAGTATCAAAATCTTCTTTATTAATTAATTTAGAAGATACTAGCTCACTGTATTGCGATGTTGATATACCAGAAATTTTTGTTCCATTTATAAAAGTTGGTTTACCTGTTGATATAAAGTTTTCTGGATATAAAAATAAAATTTATAAAGGTGAAGTTGACTCCTTCGCAAGCAGAATAAGTCAAGACACCAGATCATTAGCTACAAGAATAAAAATGGATAATAAATCTGGAGAAATTTTACCAGGTTCATTTTTAGAAATTTCAATTAAATACAATGTTAGAGATGGTTTAAGTGCACCTGACACAAGCACAATAGTCGAAGGTGAAAATATATTTATTTATAAAGTGGATGAGAAAAATAAAGTAATGAAAACAAATGTTACTGTAGGTGATAGATATTTAGGATTTGTAGAGATTTTAGATGGATTAAATAAAGGAGATAAAATTGTTGCTGAGGGTACAAAAAAAGTTAGACCAAATTTAACGATTAGACCTATAGAAAAAGGTGCAAAGAAAAAACAAGGAAATTCTGGTTGGGGTAAAAAAAAGGGATCCAAAAAAGCTGAAGAAAAAAAAAGTAAATTTGATTGGTTAAAAAATATTTTTAAAAAATCTGAAAAAGAAAAAAAATAATTAAATGTATATAACCGAAGTTAGTATTAAACGACCTGTTGTTGCTTGGGTAATGTCTTTAATTCTAATTATTTTTGGAATATTTGTTTTTGCGGAGCTACCAGTTCGAGAACTTCCAGATGGAATACAGCCTCCAGTAGTTCAAGTTCAAACTGATTATAAATCAGCGTCAGCAGAAATTGTTGATGAAGAAATAACTCAAAAACTTGAAGACGTAATAGGTGGTGCAGAAGGTATTAAAAACATCGACTCTAGTTCTTTGAATGGACGAAGCAGAATTAATATACAATTTAATACAGATATTGATTTAGACGATGCAGCGAATGATATTAGAGAAAGAGTTGCTCGTGTTGTTGACAATTTACCTAGCGAGTCTAATCCACCCCAAATTCTAAAACAAGCAGCAGGTTTCACAACTACAATGTGGGTAGCACTGACATCTTCTACATGGGACGATCTTGATCTTGGAGATTATGCCGAAAGATATCTGATAGATGCTTTTTCAAGTGTTCCAAACGTTGGAAGGATCTTAGTTGGTGGACTAAGAGAACTTAGTGTAAGAGTTTGGATAGATCCTATCAAATTAGCAGCCAATAACCTTACAATTCAAGAGGTTGAAAGAGCATTAAGAAATGAAAATCTTAATATTCCTGCTGGTACATTAGAGGCAAATAATAAAGATTTAACTTTAAATATAGATAAGTCTTATTCAAACATAGATACTATAAAGCAACTTCCTCTAAGAAAAAATAAAGACAAAGTAGTAATACTTTCTGATGTTGCAAATATAGAATTTGGACCTGTTTCAGAGAAAACTTTATTCAAAGCACAAAGTAAAAATGCACTCAACCTAAAAACTGTAGGAATTGGCATATACGCTAAAAGTGGTGCTTCAACAGTAGAGTTATCAAACCAAATTAAAGCCAAAATAAAAGAACTGAATAAGTCACTTCCAGATGGACTAAGTTTGGAGATAGCATTTAACAGAGCAACATATATTGGTGCTGCAATCGAAGAAGTTTATAAAAGTTTAATTATTGCTTTTGTTTTAGTAGTTTTAATTATTTATCTTTTTCTTGGAAATCTTAAAGCGGTAATTGTACCAGCTGTAGCTCTTCCTGTTAGTTTAATTGGTTCATTTCTTGGATTATACATTTTTGATCTCTCAATAAATATTTTTGTATTATTAAGTTTTATTTTAGCAATAGGAATAATTACTGATGACTCTGTAATTATGACAGATGCTATTTATACTAGAATAGAAAATGGTGAAACACCACTAGTTGCTGCTTATAAAGGTTCTAAGCAAATTACTTTTGCTATTATTGCAACTACTTTAATTTTAATTGCAGTGTTCTTGCCCCTTATATTTATTAAAGGAATATCTGGAACTTTATTTAAAGAGACAGCCATAGCGCTATCATTTTCAATTGTAGTATCATCCTTTGTTGCATTAACTCTATCTCCAATGCTTGGAAGTAAGTTTTTAAATAAAAAAGAAAAAGTTAATTTCTTAGTTAAAAAATTTAATAATAAATTTAAATCTTTTACTGGATTTTATATTGATTCACTCAAGTACTGGATAAATAGACAAAAAACTATTTCGATATTTATAATTTTTATCGTTGCAGCATCTGCTTATCTTTTTAATTTTTCAAAAAAAGAATTACTGCCTATGGAGGATAGAGGTTCTTATTTAATAATAGGTTCGACAGATGAAGGTAGTTCATTTGAATATACTCAAGAAAAAGCTCAGATAATTGAAGGAAGAATATTAAGATTATTGCAAGCAGAAGATAGCCCATATGAAAGACTAATCATGAGAGTTCCTGGATTTGGAAGATCCGCAACATCTTATAACACTTTTATAATAATTGCTTTACTTGATGAATGGAAAAATAGAGAAAAAAATAGTCAAACTGTATTAAGAGAAGCTATTGGACAAGTGGTTTCGGTTCCAGAAACTTTTGCATTTCCAATATCTCCGCAAGGAATAAGAGTTTCAAACTACAACAAACCAGTACAGATGGTTATTTATGGGACAAGCTATGAAGAATTAGAAGATATTCAAAATAGTGTTCTGAGAGAATTAAGAAAAAATAGAAATATGTTCAGAATTGAAAGTGATTACACAAAAAACAAACCTGAAGTTAAATTAATCACAAACAAAAATAGAGCTAATGACCTAGGTGTATCTACAGAAAATATAGGTAGAACTCTTGAAACACTTTATGGAGGAAAAAGAGTTACTTCATTTAGTAAAGAAGGAAGAGAATACCCAATAATCTTACAACAATATTTAGCTGATAGACGTGATCAAGACGGATTATCAAAAATATTTGTAAGATCTGAAACAACTGGAAAATTAGTTTCAATAGCTAGTCTTGTTGAATTTGAGGAAAAAGGAACTGCAGAGGCACTACCAAGATATAATCGACAAAGAGCTGTTACAATTTCAGCTGCACTATCAGAAAATTACACACTAACTGAAGCTGTTAAATATTTAGAAGATGTAATGATAAAAGTTGCGCCTCAAAACCAAATTACTTGGAAAGGAAAATCAGAAGAATTGAAAGAAACTACAAACGAAATTTATTTAATTTTTGCTTTAGCTTTGTTGACTGCCTATTTGGTAATGGCAGCAACATTTAACTCTTTTGTGCACCCTTTCATAATTATTTTGACAGTTCCTTTAGCTGTATTTGGTGGTTTAGTATTTATTTTATTTTTAAATAGTTCAGTAAATATATTCTCACAAATTGCCTTAATCATTCTTATTGGTATTTCTACGAAGAATAGTATTTTAATAGTCGATTATGCCAATCAAATAAGAACGACAGGTGTGAAAATTCAAGAGGCAGTATTGAAAGCCTGTAAGCTAAGAATTAGACCTATTATAATGACATCACTAAGTACTATGATTGCTATGATACCTTTGGTTATCGGAAATATAGGTCCTGGTGCTGGAGAAGGTTCAAGATTAGCAGTTGGTGCAACTATTTTAGGTGGAATGATTATATCAACATTCTTTACTCTATATGTAACCCCTACAATGTATTTAGCATTAGCAAAAAATACTAAGCGGATTGATGCCGTAGATATAGAGCTGAAAAAACAATTAAATTAAAAAATAATATACTTACTTGTAGTTAATTTATTTTTACAATCTGATAATTGTTTTTTATAAATATTTGACTGTTTCTCAACCCTTTTAGCTAAGTTAATAACCTTATTATTTTTTTTATAATTTTTATAATTCCCCCACCCCTCGTGGTATGCAACATATTGTCTAAAAGCATCTTTCTTTGAAACTTTTAAAATTTTCTCAGTTTTGTTTGTATACCAACCAATAAAATCTACACTATCTTTAAATCTTGTTCTTGTTGCAAATTTATTACCTGTTTCTTCTTTGTATTGTTTCCAAGTACCTTTCACCGCTTGAGAATATCCAAAAGAACTAGAAGGTCTTTTGTAAGGGATAACTTTAAATATTTTTTGTCTTGGAGGTTTTGCTAACCTATCAAAACTAGATTCCATCTTTATAATAGCTAATTGTAAATACACAGGTGTACCCCACTTTGCTTCTGCTTTTTTGGCATGCTTATACCACAGATATCTTTCATTAAATATTGAGCAACCATCCGCAGTATTAGATGGAATTGATGAGCAAGCAGAAAGTAAAATAAAATTAAATAATAAAAAAAAATATTTATATTTTTGAAAAAAATATTTCATTAATCTTGTAGTTTTATTTATCAAATTAATTTAAAAGGTGGAAGATGAGTTATTTAGTTTTAGTTAGACACGGTCAAAGTATTTGGAATTTAGAAAAAAAATTTACAGGATGGGTAGATGTTGATTTGACAGAAAATGGTAAATCTGAAGCAAAAAAAGCGGGTGAATTAATTAATAAAAACAACCTAACAATAGATCTTTATTTCTCATCTGTTCAATTAAGAGCCAAAAATACATTAAAAATAATTCAAGGAGAATTAAAGGACAATAAAGTTCCTAGTGAGGCATGGGAATTAAACGAAAGACATTATGGTGCACTTACTGGTCTTAACAAAGACGAAATGAAGGTAAAATTAGGGGAAGATAAGGTACATCAGTTTAGAAGGTCTTGGGATTTAAGACCTGATCCTCTAGACAAACAAAATCCATATCATCCATCTAATATAGAAATTTATAAAAATATTCCTGAAGATAAAATACCTAGCACAGAGTCTCTAAAAGACACTTATGAGAGAGTAATAGATTTTTACAAAAAAAAAATTGAAATCATAAATGATAAAAATATTTTAATGTCTGCACATGGAAATTCAATTAGAGCTCTTTGTAAGTACCTGTTTAATTTGGATAATGATGAAATTTCAAAATTAGAAATACCGACAGGTAATCCTTTGCTTATTGAAGTAAATGGAGATAAAAAAGTTTTAAGTGCTAAATATTTAGACTCTGACAGAGCTAAAGATCTTTTAGTTTTTTGAAGATTTCCAAATTAGTTAAATGATAAAAATTTTGTTTGCTTTCATATCCATGTAAATCTTTGGTATCAATCAATTTGTTCCAAATTTTAGAAATTGAAAACTTTTCATTAGTTTCATTTATAAACAATTCTTTACTTAATATCTGACAGCCGATGTAGATATAATTTTTATTTAATTCCTTAGTAATAAGATTATTTTCTAAATTGAAATCACCCTTTAAATTTTTATCAAAACTTAAATTTTTGTTTACTAATAAAAGAATATTTTTTAATTTTTCACTAAAATAGAACTCTTCCATTTTATTAATTTCATCAAAATACTCTTTTGTCCAAACAGTATCAGGATTAAAAACTATAAAATCATCTTCATTAGAATGCTTAATTAAATTTAAAATACCGCCCCCGGTATCTAGAATTTCTTTTCCATCTTCTATAATTTCAATATCAATATCAAAATTTTTATCTTTAAAAAATTTTAGAAAATGATCTTTTAAATAAAATGAATTTATTAAAATTTTCTTGATTCCCAAACTTTTAATCAATTGGATGCATTTTTCTAACATTGTTTCATTATGTAACTCTAACAATGGTTTGGGTGTATCTAATGTTATTGGGTTTAATCTTTTTCCATATCCCGCACATAATATTAACGCTGTATTTATTTTCATAATTTAATTGATAAATTCTGAAAAATTATTTTTTAATAATAATTTTAAATCCTCAAAAATCTTATTCTGTTTCAATCTGTAATCTATCATTTCCCATGTATAGGGGATCAATTGAATATATTTTTTTTTATTATCTCTATAAGCGAGCCTTGTAAAAATTCCAATGATTTTTAAATTTCTTAGAACTGACAGTATTTCAAAGTCTTGTTTAAATTTAATCAAGTTAATTTTTTTATTGGTTTTTATATAATAATCAAAAATCTTTTTTTTTAATCTGTTATTAGTTTTAAATCTAACATCATCTATCAATGATGCTAAATCATAAGCTTTATTTCCAATAAGAGCGTCTTGATTGTCAATTAAACTAATTTGATTTTTAAAATACATTAAATTTGAAACATGAAAATCCCTATGTACAAAAGTAACGTTTTTATTATTAAGTTTAGATAATAATTTATTTATCTCGTTTTTAAATTTTTTTTTGAATAAAGATTTATTTTTATTTAATTTTTTTTCGACATACCAGTCGCTAAAAAGTTTTGCTTCATTATATAAAATTTTATTTTTATATAATTGAAGTTTATAATTTTGATTTAAGAAATTTTTTATCCTTTTAGTTTTTATACTTTGTAGTTTATTCAATATATGAATAATATTTTTAAAAAATGAATACTTATTTTTCTTTTTATTTTTTAAAATTTTAAATAATGAGACATTTCCGAAATCCTGAATTTCAATGAAGTTATTTTTATAATTATGGCTAATCAGATTTGGTGCAGAAATTTTATTTTTTATTAAAATTTTGTTGACCGCATCATAAATTAATAAATTTTTCTTTTTTTCTTTTTTTGCATAAACAACTATAGAGTTATTTTTTTTACTTCTATAAAAAGTTCTAAATGATGCATCTCCTTTAATTTTTTGCAAATCTTTTGAAATTTTCATTCTAGTCTATTCTTAATCAATGCCTGTGATTTCAACACTTCTATTATTTAGCTCATTTTCATATTTAAATCTTAATACAATAATTTTTTCCTGAATATCTTTAACTAACTCTGGCCACTCAACAAAAGTAATTAAATTATTATCTTTTTCAAATATGTTTAGATCATTAGTATCTCTTTTATTTTTAATCCTAAATAAATCGTAATGTTTTATCTTCTTAGAACCTACATCATATTCATTTAATAAATTAAATGTTGGACTTGAAACTTCCGTAATTGGAAAATCTGAACTTTTTTGAAATTCATTAATCAAATATTTTATAAATGTAGTTTTGCCTACACCCATTTCACCATACAAAAATATAATTTCTCCACCTTGCAAAAAATTTTTAAAACTTTCTGCTAAAACTTTTGTTGTTTCTTCTGAACTTATATCGATCTTGCTATTTTTAATAGCGATAGGCATCTGGTTTGAATGGGCCTTCTGTTCCAACACTTATGTAATCTGCTTGTTCTTTTGATAATTTTGTTAATTTAGCCCCAACTTTTTTCAAATGTAATGTTGCTACTTTTTCATCTAAGTGCTTGGGTAAAACATAAACTTTATTTTCATAATTTTTATGGTTATGCCAAAGTTCTATTTGAGCAATTACTTGATTGGTAAAAGATGCGCTCATTACGAAACTTGGATGTCCAGTTGCACAACCTAAATTAACTAATCTTCCCTCGGCTAAAAGGATAATTCTTTTTCCACTTGGTAATTCGATTTCATGTACTTGAGGCTTAACTTCTGTCCATTTGTAATTTTTCAATGCCTCAACTTGTATTTCATTATCAAAGTGTCCAATATTACATAAGATTGCTCTATCTTTCATATCTCTCATATGATCAGCTGTAACTATATCTTTATTTCCAGTTGCTGTAACAACTATGTCTGCTCTACTAATAGCTTCTTCCATTAAAACTACTTCATAACCTTCCATTGCTGCCTGAAGTGCACAAATAGGATCTGCTTCAGTAACAAGAACTCTAGCACCACTTTGTCTTAAAGATGCGGCACTTCCTTTTCCAACGTCACCAAAACCAGCAACTATTGCAATTTTACCCGACATCATAACATCAGTAGCTCTTCTGATGCCGTCAACTAAACTTTCTCTACATCCATATAAGTTATCAAATTTAGATTTCGTTACAGAGTCATTAACGTTTATTGCAGGAACTAACAGAGAATTATCTTTCTCCATTTTATTTAATGCTTTAATTCCAGTTGTAGTCTCCTCTGAAACACCTTTTATATCTTTCATTAAATCTTTATATTCATTGTGCATGATGGCAGTTAAATCTCCCCCATCATCTAATAACATGTTGGGTTTCCAATCAGGTTTTCCAACTATTGTTTGTTTAATACACCACAAGTACTCTTCTTCTGTTTCACCTTTCCATGCATAAACAGGAATTCCAGCTTTCGCTATTGCTGCTGCAGCATGGTCTTGTGTAGAAAATATATTGCAAGATGACCATCTTACTTCTGCTCCAAGATCTACTAATGTCTCAATTAGTACTGCTGTTTGGATAGTCATATGGAGACATCCAATAATTCTAGCACCTTTTAATGGTTTTTCTTTTGAATACTCTTCTCTTAATGCCATTAAACCAGGCATTTCACTTTCTGCGATAGAAATTTCTTTTCTTCCAAATTCAGCTTGGGAAATATCTTTTACTTTAAAATCATCCATAGCGAGCTTTATACAGTTAAGTTCTATTTTATCAACTAAAGATTATAAACCAGGAAATTGTATTTCTATCGATGCTCCTTGCTTATCGAGCCTATTAGATGCTTCAATTTTTCCATCATGAAGATCAACTAAATTTTTTACAATATTTAAACCTAATCCTGAATGCTCACCAAAATTTTCTGGTCTATTACTGTAAAAACGATTAAAAATTTTTGAAGTATCTTTCTCTTTAAATCCTTGTCCTTCATCTAAAATTTTAACAATAACTTTTTTTTCTAATCCATTTGAAACATTCACGATTACCTCACTACCATCTTCACTAAATGAAATAGAATTATCCAATAAATTAGCAACGATTTGTTCAATCCTATTTTCTATTCCATTAATTAGATACTCTGACTTTCCATCATTTTGATAGTTTATACTTATATTTTTCTTGAATTTATAAATGTTGTTATAATCATCAACAACAGATTGGATAATTGGTTGTATATCTAGTTTTTTCATTTGCTCTTTACTAAGTGCAACTTCATCTTTCAACATTTGTGAATAATCTGTAATTAATCTTTCAATTCTTTGTACGTCATGAGTAAGAATATCTAAAAGCTTAGTTCTTTGATTTATATCTTTTGTATCTTTTAAAATTTCCGATGCACTTTTTAAAGATGCTAGTGGATTTCTTATTTCATGAACTAAATCTGTTGAGAAATTTTCTGCATGAGAAATTCGTTTTTGCAATTCATTAGTCATATCCTCCATTGAATTAGATAATAATCCCAATTCGTCATTTCTATTCTTCAAATTTTCAATTCCTGTTTTGCCAGGGTTTTTTTCTTTTACTTTGATTGTATATCCAACTAGGTTTTGAATTGGTTTAATAAAATATCTGCTAAGTACAAAAGAAAAAATTAAAATTACAAAACCAACTGATATAGCTGTTCTAATTACAAATGCTCTTCTCTCGTCTATAGCTGTCTTAATCTCATTGGCGTTCTCTGAGATAACTATAAAACCTAAATTATTTTCATCACTTTTTACATTTTTAACTGTTGTAACTTTAAATTGATTTAAATTATCTTCTGTAAAAGTATAATAATTTCCATAGTTATCTGAATTATTATACCTTTCTAATAAATTTTTAAATGAAGCCTTTGTTTCATTATTTTGAGAAGAATTATTTTCTTTGTTTTCATCTTCATTGACTTCTTCACTCAAACTTTCAAATTCAATTTTATCTAATCGTGTTGAAAAAGATCGTGGATCAAGATCTAAAGTATCAGTATCACCAATTAATTCTAATTTATTATCAAAGAAAATGACTCTGTCTAAATTTTGAAAAATAAATCTTGTAGAAAATAAAAATTTTCTAATGTCATTTTCCTGAAATTTTATATTCAATCTTTTAATATTATCAGTCGTATTATTAATAATATTAATATGATCTTCAGATTTTTTTTTTAATAAACTTGGTTCAATATTAGTAAGATAAATAAGTGTAAATAAACCAATAATTGTAAATATTACAAAGTTTATAAATAGAAATTTTTTAAGAATAGAAAGAGTCTTTAAGTATTTACTAAACATCAGCTAACATTCCATCTATATCCACTACCATATCTAGTTTCAATAGCTGAAAAATCAGGATCTACTTTTTTGAATTTTTTTCTTATTCTTTTCACGTGACTATCAATAGTTCTATCTTCAATATCCGTATCTTCTCTGTAAGCAATATCCATTAGTTGAGCTCTTTCTTTAATAATCCCAGGTCTTTTTGCCAATTCTTTAACAATCAAAAACTCAGTAGTTGTTAATTTATCTGGTAACTGTTTGCCATTCCACTCACATTCAAGCTGAGATGGGTCAAGTTTTAATCTACCATGTGAGATTAAGCTTTTATTTTCTTCTAATGAATTATTTGAATCTTTTTTTCTTAATTGAACTCTTATTCTTTCAATCAAAACTTTAATTGAAAATCCTCCAGATTTTTTTACAAAATCATCTGCACCTAATTTTAATCCAAGTAACTCATCAATTTCATCATCCTTAGATGTTAAAAATATTACCGGAAGAGAAGTTTTTTTTCGTAATTTTTTTAATAATTCTTCTCCATCCATTTTTGGCATTTTAATATCAATGACTGCTAAGTCAGGTGGCATTCTAGTAAGACCGATTAATGCACTCTCTCCATCAATATATGTTTGGACTTTGAAACCCTCTTTTTCTAAGGCAATACTAAGACTAGTTAGTATGTTTCTGTCATCATCAATTAAAGCTATAGTTTGTGTTTGCATTTTTATGTTTTATATAAAAATATTAAATTGTTCTAAATTAGGCAATCGAATATAATTAATGAAGCATTCCCCAATTATCACCAACATTTACATCAACTGTTAAAGGGGTAGAAAAGGAATGATAATCACTTTGAGTAACACTCGTCATCTCATTCTGTATTAACTTGACCATTACCTTTTCCTCTTTTTTTGGGACTTCAAAAATAAGCTCATCATGTATTTGAAGAAGTATTTTGGATTTTAAATTTTTTTCTTCATTTAATTTTTTGTCTAGTCTAATCATTGCTAATCTCATAACTTCAGATGCTGACCCTTGAATTGGGGCATTAATTGCTGCTCTCTCTTGAAAATTTCTAACATTAAAATTTTTATCATTTATTCCATTAAAATGAGATCTTCTTCCAAATATATTGTTTACATAACCACTTTTTCTACAAAACTTAATTGTGCTATCCATATAAACTTTAATTTCAGGAAATTTAGCAAAATAAGCATTAAGAAATTCTTCTGCTTCATAATTAGAAACATTGATTTGTTTGGCCAAACCATACTGAGAAATTCCATAAATTATTCCAAAGTTTATTGCCTTGGCTTTCCTTCTGTGATCTTGATTTACCTTTTTAATATCAATATTAAATATTTGGCTAGCTGTTAAAGAGTGAATATCCTCGTTATTTTTAAAAGCTTTTTTAAGTTCCTTAACATCTGCAAGATCTGCTAAAATTCTCATCTCAATTTGATTGTAATCTGCAGATATCAATAAATAATCTTTTTTGGCCTTGAACGCTTTTCTAATATCTTTTCCATCTTCAGATTTAATTGGAATATTTTGCAGATTTGGATCACTTGAAGCTAGTCTGCCTGTTGTTGTTGCCGCTAATAAAAACGATGTATGAACTCTTTTTGTATTTGGATTAATATGCTCTGGTAAAGCGTCTGAGTACGTATTTTTTAATTTTGAAACTTGCCTCCAATCTAATACTAATTTTGGAAATTCATGGCCTTTGAAGGCTAGATCTTCTAAAACACTTGCACTTGTTGCAAAACTTCCTTTTTTTGTTTTTTTTGTCCCTGCAATTTTAAGATCATTGTATATAATTTCTCCCAATTGTTTTGGTGAAGCAATATTAAATTCTTTCTTGGAAATTTTAAAAACTTCTTTTTCAATTTTTTTAATTTTCTTATCAAATTTAGAAGAAAGAGAATTTAAAAATTTACTATCTACTTCAACACCTTCGATTTCCATGAATGCGAGTATTTTAATTAGTGGTTTTTCAAAAATCTCATAGATATTAAATAATTTTTCAGATTTTAAACTTTTAATAAATTTTTTATATAACCTGAAAGTAACATCTGCATCTTCTGCTGCATAATTTTTTGCTGTTTCTAATTCTACTTCACTAAAATTTATTTCTTTTTTGCCAGTACCAACAATTTCTTTAAATGAAATTGTCTTATGTCCAAGATGGATATCTGAAAGAGTGTCCATGTTGTGTCTGTTCTTTCCAGCATCTAATACATAAGACATAAGCATAGTATCTTCCATTGACGAAAGTGAAATGCCAAATTTGTAGAAAACTATAAAATCAAATTTAATATTTTGACCAATTTTTTTAACACTTGGGTCCTCTAACAAATTTTTCAATTTATTGACAACATTCTCTTTATTTAAACAATTCTGAGATTTATGACCAACTGGGATGTAACAAGCTTTTCCAATTTTTGAACAAAGTGAAATTCCAACTAAATCAGCCTGATGGGGGTCCAACGAACTTGTCTCTGTATCGACAGCAACTTCCCCTGCTTCCTCAGCTTCTTCTATCCACTCATCAATTTCATTAATATCTGTAATTAGATGATAATCTTTATTGCTTATTGGTTTTTGTTTTTCAGTAGATTTTAAATTATTTTCAGATCCAGATAACTTTGGTTCCCCATAAGCTGAAATTGCAGAACTTAACAATCTATTAAATTCCATTTCTCTTAAAAATTTATACAGTTTTTCTTTATCAACCTCTTTGAGTTTAAATTCTGTTAAGTTTTTATTTACTGGAGACTTATTATCTAGAGTTACAAGTTTTTTACTAATTAAAGCTTTATCTTTATTCTCTATTAAAGTTTCTCTTCTTTTGTTCTGTTTAATTTCATGGGCAGAGTCTAATAATTTTTCTAGAGTGCCATATTTATTAATTAATTCTGCAGCTGTTTTAACTCCTATTCCTGGAACACCAGGTACGTTGTCACTACTATCGCCTGCTAAAGATTGAACATCTATAACTTTTGAAGCATCAACACCAAACTTTTTAATCACATCGTCCTCTGTGATAAATTTATTTTTCATAGGGTCAAAAATTCGAACACCTTTTTTGTAAAGTTGCATTAAGTCTTTATCTGATGAAACGATTGTAACTTTAGCCCCTTTTTTGAGTATTTGATCAACATATGTGGCTATGAGATCGTCAGCTTCATAGTTTGGCAAATCTACAGAAGGTAAATTAAACGCTAAAACTGATTTTCTAATATATTCAAACTGAGGCGCCAAATCATCAGGGGCTTCTGATCGATTAGCTTTATAATCACTATAAATTTCATTTCTGAAAGTCTTTCTGGCAGAATCAAAAATTACAGCAAAATGTGTTGGTTTTTGTAAATTTTGATCAGATTTTGAATCCTCTAATAATTTAAACAACATGCTACAAAATCCACTTACAGCACCTGTGGGTAGTCCATCACTTTTTCTAGTCAATGGTGGTAAAGCATAATAAGCTCTAAAAATATAACCAGAGCCATCAATTAAATAAAAATGATCTGTTTTTTGTATTTTATTCATGAGGATTAACAAATATTACATTGCTAACAATTTCTGTATATAAAAAAATAAAATTAAATCTTAAGGCTAATATAGCTAGATTATTTTTTATATTTTGAGTATTATTTTAATATGGAACTTACAAAAAACTTAACACAAACAAAAATCATAAAATCTTTATTAGCAGTAATTCTAGGTTCAATTGCTTTAACTATTTCTGCAAAAATTAAGATTCCATTTTATCCAGTTCCAATGACAATGCAGACATTTGTTGTGTTATTCTTAGGTGTAAGCTTAGGTTATAAAATTGGTTTAGCTTCTGTAGCTTTGTATTTGTTAGAGGGTATTGCGGGATTACCAGTATTTTCAAACTCCCCAGAAAAAGGAGTTGGTATAGTCTATTTTACTGGTCCAACGATGGGATATTTAATTGGTTTTTTAACTGCTTGTTATTTAGCATCAAAAATTAATACAAAAGATAGTTTAATAAATATTTTAACTAAATTAGTTATTGCAACCTCTACTATTTATATCTTGGGTTTAATATGGTTAGGTACTTTGATTGGTTGGGATAAACCAATATTTTCACTAGGTGCAAAACCTTTTTTATTAGCAGAATTATTTAAAATTATTATTTTAGCTTTAGCCGCTAAACAAATAATTAAAATAAGAAATATTATCTAGGGGATCTTTTAGATAGAATTCTTTGAAGAGTTCTTCTGTGCATCTTCAATCTTCGAGCTGTTTCAGAAACATTCCTATTACATAATTCAAATACTCTATGAATGTGTTCCCATTTAACTCTATCTGCTGACATTGGATTTTCTGGTGGTGCAGCCTTTTTAGCTGGATCTGCCAACAATGCTTTTTCTACATCTTCTGCATCTGCTGGTTTTGCTAAGTAATCAATTGCTCCTTCTTTAATAGCTGCAACTGCAGTGGGAATATTTCCATAACCCGTGAGCATTATAATTCTACTATCATTATTAGAAGATTGAATCTCCTTAACGACCTCAAGGCCATTACCGTCTCCAAGTCTTAAGTCCACAACTGCGAAACCTGGTTTTTTACTTTTAACGGATTCAACTCCCTTTTGTACACTCTCAGCTTGAAAAACTTCAAAACCTTTTTTTTCCATAGCTCTTGCCAATCTTTCTCTAAAAGGATTGTCATCATCTACTATTAAAAGCGACTTATTTTCGAAATCGCTTAGATTTTGTAATTTGGCTTCGTTTTTCATGAGCTTTATATGGGGTCAAAATCTGATATTACAATATATGAAAATTGCGCAAATCAGCCTTGAATTATTTGCTTTACATTGCCTGTGTTTACATTATATGGCTCAAATTATTAAAGTTTTATTAAAAACTTTTTTTTATTAAATTTTTTTTGGAGGCATATGAAATGCAAAAATTTAAGTCAGTTGAAGAAGTTATAAATCAACTGAAACCTGAAAAGCCTGTTTATTGTATTAGGAAGAAATCCATAGAGTCTTCGGTTAAATTTTTCTTAGATAAGTTCCCTGGAAAAATTTTATATGCAGTTAAGACAAACCCACATCCCCAAGTTATACAAACAATTTTAAACACAGGTGTAAACCAATTTGATGTTGCCTCAATTGAAGAAATTAAAGCTATAAGAAAACTTACTCAAAATGCAAAATGCTCTTACATGCATACTGTAAAAAGTAGAGAAAGTATCAAAGAGGCCTATTTTAATTATGGTGTAAAAACTTTCTCATTAGATACTAAAGAAGAGTTAATTAAAATTATTGAAAGCACAAATAACGCAAAAGATTTAGAATTATTTGTAAGAGTTGCTGTTTCAAATGAGCATGCTGAAATTGATTTATCTAAAAAATTTGGAGCACTAACATCTGAAGCTATAGGATTACTAAGATTAGTAAAACAATATGCAAGAAAAATTGGATTAAGTTTCCATGTTGGATCACAGTGTATGCATCCAATTTCATACGCTAAAGGTATAAATGAGATTGGAAATATAATTAAAAAAACAAAAATAATCCCTGATACAATAAATGTTGGTGGAGGATTTCCAACAATTTATCCAGATTTAATTCCGCAATCATTAGATGAATACTTCAATGAAATTAAAAAAAGTTTGTCTAATTTAAAATTAGAGAAGCTGCCAGAGATAATTTGTGAACCAGGAAGAGCATTAGTTGCAGAAAGTGGCTCAACAATAGTTAAAGTTAATTTAAGAAAAAAACAAAAACTTTATATAAACGATGGAACATATGGAACTCTATTTGATGCAGGAACACCTAACATAGTTTACCCATCAAAAATGATTAAAGAAAATTCCAATAAAATAATTTCAAAAAAATTGACTGCTTTTGATTTCTTTGGTCCTACATGTGATAGCATGGATTATATGAAAGGACCTTTTTTATTACCAAATAATATTAAGGAAAATGATTACATAGAGCTTGGTCAACTTGGAGCATATGGATTAACGTTTAGAACACAATTCAATGGTTACTATTCAGATGAAATTTATGAAGTTGAAGATAAACCAATAATGTCAATGTATGAAAAAGACGTTAACAGCGCTCATATGGTTGCTTAATGTCAGACCAAAAAAATCTAGGACATAATAGTAAAAGAGATTTTTTAAAAAATCCTGTTGAACATATAGATATTACTTCATTTGACTCTAGAACAATTATTTCTTCAATGGAGAAAATGTCATTTGTATCTAGAGAAACTGCAAATGCAGCGAACATTTACAACGAAATGCTTAAAGATAAGGAATGTACAATTTTTCTTACTTTAGCAGGATCAACATCTGCAGCAGGATGTATGAATATTTATAAAGATCTTGTTAAATATAATATGGTTGATGCAATTGTAGCAACAGGGGCATCAATTGTAGATATGGATTTTTTTGAAGCTCTTGGATTTAAACATTATCAAGGATCTCAATTTCAAGATGATACTGAATTAAGAGACAACTATATTGATAGAATTTACGACACATATATCGACGAAGAAGAGCTTCAAATGTGTGATAAAATTATTTGCGAAATAGCAGATACTTTAGAACCAAGAAGTTATACTTCGAGAGAATTTATTTTAGAAATGGGAAAATATTTAAAAAAAAATTCAAAAAAGAAAGACTCTTTAATTGAAACAGCTTACGATAATAATGTTCCAATTTTTTGTCCAGCTTTCACAGATTCAAGCGCAGGTTTTGGTCTTGTAATGCATCAAGAAAAAAATCCAAAAAAACATATGACTATAGACTCAGTTAGAGAATTTAGAGAACTAACTGAAATTAAAATCAAATCAAAAGGTTCTGGTTTATTTATGATTGGTGGAGGAGTTCCTAAAAATTTTATTCAAGACACTGTTATTTGTGCTGAGCTTCTTGGTAAAAATGTAGATATGCATAAGTATGCTGTACAAATTACAGTTGCTGATAGTAGAGATGGTGCATGTAGTAGTTCTACTTTAAAAGAAGCAAGTTCTTGGGGTAAAGTGGATATCACTAAAGAACAAATGGTATTTGCTGAAGCAACAAGTGTATTGCCATTAATAGCTAGTGATGCTTACCACAAAGGTGAGTGGAAAAATAGAGAACGAAAAAACTTCTCAAAAATATTTATATAAAATTGAAATATTTATCAAACAAACATGGTTTCTTAGGAATTGATAATACATTCAACTTCAAAGAAAAAGTAGTAGTTGTTCCATTTGGACTTGAAAAAACAGTTAGTTATGGCGGTGGAACAAAAAATGGACCAAAAGAAATTATCAAAGCTTCTCACCAAGTTGAACTTTATGATGAGGAACTAAATTGTGAACCTTACAAAAAAATAGGTATCAAGACATTAAAACCATTCAAAATTGATAAAAATATCAAAGTAGCATTAAATAAAATTTCTAATATCAATGGGGAAATTTTAGATAAAAAACTATTTCCAATGACTTTTGGTGGTGAACATTCAATTACACCAGGGTGCATTGTTCCTTTTACAAAGAAATATAAAAATATTTGTCTTTTACATTTCGATGCACATGCAGATTTACGTGAAAGTTATAATGGTGAAAAATTTTCACATGCATCTGCAATAAGGAGATGTTTAGATTATAAAAATGTGTCTTTGATCTCTTTTGGAATTAGAAATATATCAGAAAGTGAAATTCCATTTTTGAAAAAAAATTCAAATAGAATAGATATCTTCTGGGCAAAAGATAAAAAAAAATGGAATTTAAATAAATTTAAAAAATTAATTAAAAATAAGACTGTTTACTTAACGTTTGATGTCGACGGATTAGATTCAAGTATTATGCCTGCTACCGGAACACCTGAACCAGGTGGATTGTTGTGGGATGAAACATTAGAGATAATTAGAATTGCTGCAAAAAATTCAAATATAGTTGGAGCTGACATTAATGAACTTTCTCCAATTAAAGGATTTAACTCCTATAATTTTCTTGTTGCTAAATTAGCTTATAAAATTTTGTCTTATAAATTTTTGTATTAGACTTTAATTGGCTTAAATATTTTTAACAACATTCTAAATGGTATTAACATTATTAGTGCTACCAATAACTTAACACCTAAATCACCTAAGGACAAAGTTACCCAAGGAACTCCTGTTCCATAAAATGATATTGAGAAAAATAAAAAAGTATCAATAGTTGAACCAATTAATGATGAAGTTAGAGGTGCAACAAACCACTGTTTTTTTCTTAAACGATCAAATATTTGAATATCTAGCAATTGGGCTGTAAGGAAAGCAATTCCAGATCCAACTGCAATTCTTATAGAAATTAAATCTTCGAAGTTTGTTGAGAAAAATAGAGTAAAAATAATTCCTATAAAAAAACCAAAATAAACTATTTTTCTCGCAATTATCTTTCCGTAAGATCTATTTGCTAAATCAGTTATCAAAAAAGCTACTGGATAACTAAAAGCTCCATAAGTAAGAATTTCATTTAATCCATAATAATTTATTGGAAATTGAACAAGATAGTTTGAGGATAAAACAACCACACCCATCATTAAAGATAGGCTGATAAAAAATTTATTCATTAAGCAGATTTAGTTACTGGCTTTTTTTTGTATGGTGATTTTAATAAAATAACTTTTTTAAGTTTTTTTAATCTTGGTGATATATTTTTATTTTTTACAGTTTTTAAGAACTCGTCAAAACTTCCTTTTTTATCAACTGATCTTACTCCTGAATTACTAACTGTTAGCTTTAAACTTCTTCCAGCAAGCTCACTTGTAAATTTTACTTTTTTTAAATTAGGTAAAAATCTTCTTTTAGTCTTATTGTTAGCATGACTAACATTATGACCTTTCATAGGAATTTTACCAGTTAATTCGCATTTTTTTGACATAATTTCAGTGCCTATATAAGGGGAGATATTAAGGGCGTCAAGTTTATTAAAATTAAGAAAAAGTTTTATTTCCAACGATTTCTGAAATATTTTTCACCCCATCTCTAAGAAATAATTCTTTTAGCTCTTTTTTAATGTTTGCAGCAATGTTAGGTCCTTGAAATACCATTCCGGTATACAGCTGAATATAATCTGCCCCTGACAAAAATTTATCGTATGCAGACTTTCCTGAGTCTATACCTCCTACCCCAATTATTTTAATTCTACCATTTAACAATTTAAAGAATTGATTAATGAGTAAATTTGATTTTTGTTCAATCGGCTTTCCTGATAAGCCTCCTTTTTGATGACGTTGAATATTTTTTAAATCATCCCTAGTACTTTCTGATGTATTTGAAATAATTATTGCAGATATTTCATTTTCTAAAAGGATTTCTGATATTAACTCAATTTGGTTTAAATCAATGTCTGGAGAAATTTTAACTACGATTGGAATGTCAGTTTTCAATTCATTTTTCTTATCTTTAATTGATTTTAATAATTCTTTTAATTTATTTCCATCATGAAAATTTCTTAAATTTTCAGTATTAGGAGAAGAAATATTTATTGTAATATAATCAGCAACTTCATAAAATTTTTCTAATCCAATTAAATAATCATTCAATCGATTATCAGAGTCTTTATTTGGTCCAACATTTACTCCAAGTATTCCAATTTTTTTATTTGATTTTATTCTATTTAAAATAGTTTCAGATCCTTGATTGTTGAAACCCAATCTATTAATTAACGCTTGATCTTCAACTAATCTAAATACTCTTGGCTTTTCATTACCATATTGTTTTAAAGGAGTAACAGTTCCAACTTCAACAAAACCAAATCCCAATTTAAACAAAGGATTGTAAACTTCTGCATTTTTGTCAAAACCAGCTGCTATTCCTATTGGATTGCTTAAATCTTTACCAAATATTTGTGTTTTGAAAATTGGATCATTTTTATTTTCATCAAATACATTTGATACTAAATTAAATTTTAAAGATTGAATTGCTAGAGTATGGGCTTTTTCTGGATCTAATTTAAAAATTAAAGATCTTAAATTTGAATACATTATTTGAGTTTACTCATTATAAGGTCTTTTGTTTCATTAACACCAAAAAAACTTATAAAAAATCCCATTCTTGGTCCATTTTCATCACCAAAAACCACCTCATAAATAAGTTTAAACCAATCTCTTAAATTTTCAGCATAACCATTTTCTTTTCCAGTAGTATAAATCAAAGTTTGGATTTCCTCTGGTGGCATCTGATCATTGCATTTTTCTAAAGTTGAAATTAAAGCCTCAAGAGCTTTTTTTTCATCTTCAGAAGGTGTTTTGTATTTTTTTTGAGACTTAATTACATCATTAAAATATTTAATTGCGTATCCTACTAATCCATCAAAAATTGGAAAGTTAGTTTCTTGAATATTTGGTTTGTATTTTTTTACAAATTTCCATAACAAATCTTTACTATCTGCATTACTTGTTTCTACTAAGTTCAATAACATTGAAAAACTCATAATCATGTCTTCTTTTGGAATACTCCCATTGTGGACATGCCATACTGGATTCATTACTAATTGCTGCTCAGTCTGCTTTTTAGATTTTTCAATATTATCTAAATATTCATCTACTGCTTTTGGAACTATTTCTTTATAAAGTTTTTTAGCTCTTTTTGGATTTTGATACATATATAGAGATAAACTTTCTGGTGAAGCATACTTCAACCATTGATCAATAGTTATGCCATTACCTTTAGATTTTGAAATTTTCTCACCCTTTTCATCTAGAAAAAGTTCATATGCAAATCCTGATGGATTCTTTTTACCCAATAAATTAATGATTTTTGTAGATAAAATTGCACTTTCAATCAAATCCTTACCATACATTTCAAAATCAACATCTAAAGCAAACCATCTCATTGCCCAATCTACTTTCCATTGTAATTTACAATTCCCGTCTAAAATACTGCTCTCTAATTTTTTACCTTTATTATCGAATATTATTTTAGAATTAGACTGATCAATTTCTATAACAGGTATCTCCAAAACATGACCTGTGTCAGGACATACTGGTAAAAAAGGACTGTATGTTTTTTGTCTTTCTTTCCCAAGTGTTGGTAAAATAATATTCATTATTCCTTCATAATTTTCTAAAATGATTTTCAAAGTAGGATTAAAAAAACCTGCCTTGTACAAAGATGTGGAACTTTTAAAATTATATTTAAAATTAAAACCGTTTAAAAAATCCTTTAGCATTTCATTATTATGTTCTCCAAAACTATTAAATTTTTGGAAAGGATCAGGTACTTGCGTTAAAGGTTTGTGAAGGTTTTGTTGCAACAATTCTTGGTTAGGAACATTATCTGGAACTTTTCTTAAGCCATCCATGTCATCTGAAAATGTAATAATTTCTGTTGGTAAATCTGTGAGTTGATTAAGTGCATTAACCATCATTGAAGTTCGTGCAACTTCTCCGAAAGTTCCTATATGAGGTAATCCACTTGGACCATATCCAGTTTGGAGAGTAATCTTACCTTTTTCTTCAATAAAAGCTTTTCTTTCACGAAGCATTTTTTTAGCTTCAACAAAAGGCCAAGCACTTGTCTTTTCTAGGACATCTTTTTTAATCATGAATTGCTCTTTTTAACCTTAAACTAGTGATTATATTAATTCTTATAGAGTTGAAATTTATTTACCATAAAATATTGTTCTTTCAAAATGTCTAATTACAAAACTGTTTTTTTTACGCTTGGAATTCTGCAAATAATATTGGGTGTATCAATGTTCATCCCAATTATAGTACAATTCTTTTACTCAGAGATAGACTCGTCTTTCTTTGGCTCATCTATTGTAACCATAATCTTTGGAACTTTATTTTTTTTATCAAATTTAGATCACGATAAAAAACTTAATCTACAACAAGCTTTCTTATTAACTGCCCTATCTTGGATTAGTATTGCAGTATTTGGATCTTTACCGTTTGTATTCTCAAGTATTGAACTTTCAATTACAGACTCTTTTTTTGAAAGTATGTCAGGAATTACTACAACTGGATCTACAATAATCTCAGATTTAGAGAACGCACCAAAGGGTCTTCTTTTATGGAGAGCTATTTTACAATGGCTAGGTGGAATTGGAATAATTGTAATGGCGATCACTTTGATGCCTATAATGAATGTTGGAGGTATGCAATTATTTAAAATTTCAAGTAATGACTCTTCAGAAAAAATACTCCCTAAGTCAAAAGAAATAGCACTTAGATTAATTTATATTTACTCAGGATTAACAGGCCTTTGTGCAATCACTTATTGGATATTTGGTATGGGTAAATTTGACAGCTTAACCCACTCAATGACTACAATTGCTACAGGAGGCTTTTCTAACTACAACGAGTCAATTGGATACTTTAATAGTTTACCAATTGAGATTTCATCAATGTTTTTTATTATATTGGGAAGTATTCCTTTTATTGCTTACATTAAATTTATAAGTGGAAACAAAAAAATTTTTTTAAATGATATTCAAATCAAAACCTTTTTAAAAATTATAATATTCGCTGTTATAATTTTATCTATTTACTTATTATTTTCTAACCAAGAAAACTTTAGTTTAAGATCAATATTTTTTAATACTATATCAATCCTGAGTGGTACTGGTTATGTAAACGCAGAATTTGATAAATGGGGCAGTTTTCCTATAACCCTGTTTCTTGCTTTGATGTTTATAGGTGGATGCGCGGGTTCTACAGCTTGTGGTGTAAAAATATTTAGAATTCAAATTCTTTATCTATTTATTCTAAACCAATTAAAAAAAATAATTTATCCTAAAGGGGTATTTGTAATTAAGTATGATCAAAGTGCAGTTGATGAAAAGTTTATAGCTTCAATTATTTCATTTATTTATTTTTATATCGTAATATTTTTTGTTCTTACTGCATTGTTATCATTAACTGGTTTAGATTTTATTACAGCTATCTCGGGTGCCGCTACATCTATTTCAAATGTCGGACCTGGTCTTGGTCCAATAATTGGCCCCAATGGAGATTTTTCTTCATTACCAGACCTTTCTAAATGGATTTTAACAGTTGGTATGATTTTAGGTAGACTTGAGCTATTTGCAATATTAGTATTATTTTTACCATCATTTTGGAAAAATTAATTATGTCTGAAATAAAAAAAACATCCTGGTTAGAATCCATTTCAGTTTACAAAGATATCCGGATGCTAAGAATTTTATTACTTGGTGCAATCAGTGGATTTCCATGGGTCTTGATTGCTAGTAGTTTAAGTCTTTGGTTAAAAGAAGAAGGATTAAGTAGATCTACTATTGGATGGGCAGGACTTATTTTTGGAGTCTATGCTTTTAATTATCTTTGGGCACCAATTGTAGACAGAATTCAAATTCCCTTCCTAACTAAAAAATTAGGTCACCGAAGAGGTTGGATTGTTTTAATGCAATTAGTAATTCTATTAAGTTTACTAGTTTGGAGTATTATAAATCCTACAGAAAATTTAGCGTTGATAATTACAGTTGGATTAATCATCGCTATAGCATCAGCAACTCAAGACATAACGGTAGATGCATTAAGAATTGAACAAATTAATGAAAATGAGGGAAAATCAATGGCAGCAGGTGCTGCAATGGCTGTAGTTGGTTGGTGGACAGGTTACAAATTAGGTGGTGTGGTTGCTTTATTTACTGCAGAGTTCTTTGAAAATATTGGTATCCAAGATTACTGGCAATCAACTTTTTTAATATTAGGTGTTCTAATTATTTTAATGAATATTGCTCTGATGTTTGTTCATGAACCAGTAGAAACTGACAGACAATCAAAGCAAAAGGAAACTGATAAGCTAATTAAAGGTAAACTAGGATCTAACAATATTATTACAACTTTTGTTGCCTATATAACTGGAACAATTGGTGGACCCATTATTAGCTTCTTTAAAAAAAATGGTTTTGCCATAGCTGCAGGAATTTTAGGGTTTGTCTTTTTGTTTAAAATTGGGGAAGCATTCATGGGTAGAATGTCGATTGTATTTTATAAAGAAATAGGCTTTTCAAAAGGACAAATAGCAATCTATTCAAAAGGATTGGGTTGGATCACAACTGTCGTATTTACTTTAATTGGTGGCGTAATGGCCATGAGAGCTGGAACTATAAAAACTATGTTCTTTGCAGGAGGTTTAATGGCGGTTACAAATCTGTTATTTGCTGTCTTAGCATGGACTGGTAAATCTGAACTATTATTTGCAATAGCAGTTATTGCTGACGATATTACTGCAGCTTTTGCAACTGTTGCATTTGTAGCATTTATATCTTTACTGGTTGATCGAACATATACAGCAACACAATACGCTTTACTTGCATCTATAGGGACTGCTGGGAGGACAACTTTAGCATCATCATCAGGAGCTTTGGTAGATTGGTTAAACGGAGATTGGGGAACATTTTTTGTCTTAACAACTATTATGGTAATTCCTTCACTAATATGTCTATGGATGATAAAAAATAAAATTAAAATTAGTGCAAAATAAATTCTATTTCAAAAGTAGTTTTTCTAATATTTTTAAAAAACCTTCTAAATTTTCAGAGGTAACCTCACAAATATTGTATGGAGAGAAATTTAAAATTTTATCTAAAAATAAAAATTGGATAAAAATAAAATGTAATTTTGACAATTATACTGGGTATATTCAAAATAAAGATTATTCAAAAGAATTTGAAGCTAATTATAAAGTAAGTAGCTTAAAAGCAAATATCTATAAAAAACCAAATTTAAAAACTAATACTTTTCTGTCTTTTGGATCAAAGTTGTCAGTTAAAGAAACTAATAAAAATTTTGCCAGAATTGATAAAAATAAATGGATTAAAAAAAAAGATATAAAAAAAATAAATTATAAAGAAAACAACTTTATTAAAATCTTTAAACAATTTTTGAACATAAAATACATCTGGGGTGGAAAAAGTTACGGGGGAATAGATTGCTCAGCCCTATTACAAATATTTTACTATTATAATAATAAGTTTTTTCCTCGAGATACCAAAGATCAAATTAAATATTTAAAAGGAAACATAAAAAGAAATTATCAAAAGGGAGATATCATTTTTTGGAAAGGGCATGTCGCAATGTGTTTAAATTCCAAGCAATTAATACATGCATATGGACCTGAAAAGAAAGTATTGATAATGCCTATAATTAAGACAATTAGAAGAATTGAAAATACAGCAAAACTTAAAGTAAAAAAAATAGCTAAAATTAAAATTTAGCTTCTTCCAAAATCTGGCTTATTAATATCTTGTTTGAGTTTGATTATTTTTGATCTGACTTTTTTAGTTTCAGTAAGCTTGTTAATAATAGATTTATTATTTTTTGAATTAATATCAGATTTAAATGATTTTAAATTTTTAATAAATAAATCAATAGCATTTGAAATATTTTTATTGTTATTGAAAAAAATATCTCGCCACATAATCTCATTAGAAGCTGCTATTCTTGAAAAATCTCTTAGTCCTCCTGCACTATATTTGATTAAATCATAGCTTTGTTTTTTCTCAAAATCTTGAGCTGACTTAACTAAATTATATGCAATTAAGTGAGGCAAATGACTAGTTATTGAAAAAATTTTGTCATGTTTTTCTGGTGACATGATTGTTACTTTTGATCCAATCTTCTCCCAAAATTTTTTCAGAAAATTTAAATTTTTTTTAATTGTATTTTTTTCTTTAATTAAAATACACCATCTACCCTCGAACATGTTGCTCTTTCCGTGCTGTGGTCCGCTTACTTCAGAACCAGCAATTGGGTGACTGGAAGTCCATGCAATTCCTTTTTTTAAAAATTTTTTTATTATTTTTGATGATTCAATTTTTGAAGAACCAACATCAGTAATTAATGTGTTAGGAGAAATATAATTATTTATTTTCATAATAATATTTTTGTATTCACTCATAGGTGTACAAAAAATAATAAAATTAGATTTTGTTACAGCTTCTTTTAATGAACTAACTACTTTTCCAGGTAATTTAAGATTTTTAATTCTTGATATATTCTTTTTTGACTTTTCATAAATATATACCTTATCTGCTAATTTATTTTTGTGTATAGATCTTAAAACTGAAGATCCAAGTAAACCACAACCTATGATTAAAATATTTTTCATTTAATTAAAAATCTTTCTCACTGCATTCATGAATATTAAATTTTCTCTAGATGAGCCAATAGTTAATCTCAATTTGTTTTTAATATGATAACCATCTTCAGTGGATCTTAATATAATTCCTTTATTTTTTAATTTTTGGTAAAGAAAATTTGCTGAATATTTACAGTCATCAAAATTTAATAGTAAAAAATTTGCTGATACAGCGTTTGAAAAAATATTATATTTTTCGAGAAATTTTTTTAGTCTATTTGCATAATTTAAATTATGTCTAATTGACTTTTGAATGAATTGCTTATCCTTCAATGACTCTGCGGCCGCAACTTGAGCCAAACCATTTACATTAAAAGGTGGTTTAATTACATTTAACGCTCTAATTATTTGTTTCGATCCATATCCCCAGCCAATTCTTAATGAGGCCAAGCCAAACATTTTAGAAAATGTTCGTAATATAAATACGTTGTCTTTATTTTTAAATAATTCTAAACCAGAGCTGTAATCATCATTTTTCATATATTCTGAGTACGCGTCATCAATTACTAATAAAATATTTCTATTCAACTTTCTTCTAAGTTCTAATGTCTCTTTTTTAGTTAAATATGTTCCTGTTGGATTGTTTGGATTTGCAATAAAAACTATTTTGGTTTTCTTAGATACTTTTTTCAATATTTCTTCAATTGAAACTTTAAAATTATTTTCTTTTGCAAATACAACTTTTGAACCAACAATTTTTGCATAAATCCTGTACATTAAAAAACTATATTGAGGAACAATCACTTCATCCTTTGGATGTAGATATAATTGACATAACATTTGAATTACCTCATCAGAACCTGCTCCACATATTATTTTATCGAAATTGCATTTGTATGCTTTAGATATTGCCATTTTAAGATTAGTAGATTTTCCATCTGGATATTTATCTAATACTAAATTTTTTTGAGATATTACTTTTTTTGCTAACGGGCTCATCCCTAAAGCAGACTCATTAGCTGACAATTTAATGACCTTATTAATTTTGTTAATTTTAGATTTGCCAGGCTTATAAGCTTCTATGTTAAATTTTTTAAATTTAGGTGTGCTCATTTTTTTATTTTTATGAGCTCTTTATAGATAAAAAAACAAATATTTATAGAGAATATGATCTTATTTTAAAAAATTGACATAAATTACAAGTTCTTGTACAAAATTTATGCGCTGATTTAACTGAATTGCGAGCGCTTAAAAAAAACCGCTAAAATAGTTTTTTTTCTCACAATTCATCTAAAGGCCTTAAAATGAATACAGAAAAAAATATTAATACATTAATTATAAAGAAACCTCTTAAATTAGATTGTGGTAAAACTATAAACAATTTTCCAATTGCATTCGAAACTTATGGGTCTCTAAATGAGAATAAAGACAATGCTATATTAGTATTTCATGCACTAACTGGAGATCAATTTGTAACTGGTTTAAATCCTGTTACTAAAAAAGACGGTTGGTGGAGTTTTGCTGTAGGTCCAGACAAAGCAATAGATACCAATAAATATTTTGTTATTTGTTCAAATGTAATTGGTGGATGTATGGGATCTTATGGACCAAGCCATAAAGATCCTGAAACACAGAAAACTTTTGGAACTGATTTTCCAGTTATTACAATTAATGACATGGTGAATGCACAATATAATTTACTTGAACACTTTGGAATTGATAAACTATTTGCAATTACCGGAGGTTCCATGGGAGGTATGCAAGTTCTTCAATTTATCACCAACTTTCCTGATAAAGCTAAAACTGTTATACCCATTGCTACTACCTCAAGTCATTCAGCACAAAATATTGCTTTTAATGAACTAGGAAGACAAGCAATCACTGCTGACAGCGATTGGAAAGATGGAAATTATGAAGCTAATAACACCAACCCAGGTAAAGGGCTTGCTGTTGCAAGAATGGCAGCTCATATAACTTATCTCTCAAAAAAAGGTTTGCAGGAAAAGTTTGGGAGAAAATTGCAAGAAAGAGAAGATTTGAAATTTGGTTTTGATGCAGATTTTCAAATTGAGAGTTATTTGAGATACCAAGGATCTGTGTTTGTAGATAGATTTGATGCAAACAGTTACCTCTACATAACTAGGGCTATGGATTATTTTGATTTAGTTAAACAATTTAATGGAAATTTGTCTGATGCATTTAAAAATACAAAAGCTAAATTTTTTGTTATTTCCTTTACTTCTGATTGGCTTTATCCAACCCAAGAAAATAAAGATATTGTTATAGCTTTAAATTCTATTGGAGCAGATGTTGGATTTGTAGAAATTGTATCTGATAAAGGTCACGACTCTTTTTTATTAGATGTACCCGATTTTTTAAATGCTCTGAAGAATTTCTTAGACAAATCTTATTTAGAATTAAAAAATGAAAAATGAATTTAAAGTAATATCAGATTTAATTGAGGATAATAAAAAAGTTTTAGATGTAGGTTGTGCAGATGGAACTTTGATGCAATTTTTAAAAGAACATAAAAATATAAATGTAAGAGGGCTAGAAATTTCTAAGGAAAAAGTACAAGAATGTATTGCAAAAGGATTAACTGTAATAGAAGGTAACGCAGAGAAAGACTTAAAACAATTTCCTGATAAATCGTTTGACTATGTAGTATTGAGTCAAACACTCCAAGCATTTTTAAGCCCTGAAATTGTTTTAGATGAACTTTTAAGAGTTGGAAAAAAAGCAATTGTAACGATACCAAATTTTGGTAATTGGCAAGTTAGATTGCATCTATTATTTAAGGGCACAATGCCAATAACAAAATCTTTACCAGAACAATGGCACAGTACGCCTAATTTACATATGTGCACAATTAAAGATTTTGTAAATTTTATAAAATTTAAAGAAATTAAAATGATAAAAACTTTAGCTTTAAATAGTAACAACACTTCAAATATAACAAATAGTAATTTAGGAACTAAAAATTTATTTGCTGATCTTGGAATATTTTTAATAGAAAAATAAATGAAAGTTGAAATTATACCGTGCCTACAAGATAATTATAGTTATTTAATTATTGATAATGAAAAACAGGAAGCATGTGTTGTTGATCCGAGTGAAGCTAAACCAATAATCAATTACATAAACGATAAAAATATTAAATTAAAATATATCTTAAATACTCATCATCATTATGATCATGTTGGGGGTAATACTGAATTAAAAAAAAAATTTGGATCTGTTGTTTTAGGATTTAATGGAGATGCAAAAAGGATACCAGAGATTGATATCTTGTTAAAAGATAATGAAATTTGGAATAGCGGAAATTTTAAAGCTAAAATTATTCATATCCCTGGACACACAACAGGACATATTTGTTTTTATTTTTTTGAAGAAAACTTACTATTCACCGGAGATACTCTCTTCTCACTTGGATGTGGTAGAATTTTTGAGGGTACATATGAACAAATGTATAACTCTTTAAGTAAATTAAAATCTTTACCTAAAGAAACAAAAATCTATTGTGGCCATGAATATACTTTAAATAATTCAAAATTCTGCTTGAAACATGATTCTGAAAACTCTTCTTTGTTAAAGAAAATAGAATTTATAAAACAACAAAGAAATAATAATTTACCTACTATTCCATCAACCTTACAAGATGAAATTGATTGTAATATTTTTTTAAGAGCTAATGACCTAAAATCCTTTTCAAAATTAAGGGATTTAAAGGATAATTTCTAACTAATTCAGCTTGACTATAGGCTTCCGGTAACTATATTGCGGTTACTTAAATTTAATATTCATACTATGTCATACGCAGTAATAAAAACAGGTGGTAAACAGTACAAAGTTAAATCTGGTGAGATATTAAAAATTGAAAAATTACCAGATTCAAAGCCTGAGACTAAGATAGAATTTAATGAAATCCTAGCATATGGGGATGATAAAAATATTGAGGTTGGAACTCCTAATGTTGAAGGTGCTAAGGTAGAGGCAGATTTAATTAAAAATAGTAAAAATAGAACAATTCTAATTTTCAAAAAAAGAAGAAGACAAAATTCAAGAAGAAAAAATGGACACAGACAACAATTTTCTTTGATAAGAATTAACAAAATTTTTTCAAAAGATGGTAAAGTATTATCTGAAGCTGAAAAAATTAAACCAGCTCCCAAAAAAGAAGAAGTTAAGGAAGCTGCAAGTAAATAGTTATTAGGTAAATTATGGCAACAAAAAAAGCAGGTGGATCATCGAGAAACGGACGAGATAGTGCTGGTCGAAGACTTGGTGTTAAAAAATACGGTGGAGAAACTGTAATACCTGGAAATATAATTGTTAGACAAAGAGGAACAAAAATTTTTCCTGGCGAAAATGTTGGAATGGGAAAAGATCATTCAATTTTTTCTGTTATCAAAGGTAAAGTTGTATTCAAAAAATCTAAATTAGATAGAACTTACGTTTCAGTAAAACCCAATTAATAGTACAACCAAGAAAATGTTGTATTATGAAATTTCTCGATCAAGTTAAAATTTATATTAAGGCTGGAAACGGTGGTGACGGTTCACCAAGTTTTAGAAGAGAAAAGTATGTTGAGTTTGGAGGACCTGATGGAGGGGATGGAGGCAAGGGTGGCTCTATCATTTTAAAATCAGAAGAAAACTTAAACACTTTAATTGATTACAGATATCAACAACATCATAAAGCTCAACGTGGAGAGAATGGTTCTGGTCAAAATCGAACAGGTAAAAGTGGTGAGGATTTGGTTTTAAAAGTTCCTCTTGGAACCCAGGTATTTGAAGAGGATAATAAAACTCTATTATTTGATTTTAACAAAAAAGGAGAAGAGTACATTGCAGCTAATGGTGGCAAAGGTGGTTTGGGAAATACTAGATTTAAAAGCTCTACTAACAGAGCTCCAAGAAAATTTACGAAAGGAACTTTGGGAGAAGAGTTTACAATTTGGTTACAACTTAAAACAATAGCTGATATTGGAATTATCGGATTACCTAACGCAGGAAAATCAAGTTTGTTAGCAGCACTTACAAACGCAAATCCTAAAATTGCTAATTATAAATTTACAACACTCAATCCTAACTTGGGTGTTGCTAGCTATGATGATAAAGAAATCACAATAGCTGATATACCAGGATTAGTAGAAGGTGCCCATGAAGGTGTTGGACTTGGGATACAGTTTTTAAAACATATAGAAAGATGCAAATCTTTATTACATTTAATTGATATTACTAATCTTGATCTTAAGGAATCTTATGATCAGGTTAAAAATGAACTTAAAAATTACAGTTCTAAAATGCTTGAAAAGAGAGAATTAATTGTGTTTAACAAAATAGATTTAATTGATGAAGACACAGCTAAAGATGTAATTGATGATTTCTCTAAAGATAAAAATTGTGAGATAATGACAATTACAACTTTAAATAAAGAGTCGGTTTCAAAAATTAAGGCAAAATTATTATCCTATGTATCTTAAAAACTCGAAAATTATTGTTATTAAAATTGGTTCATCTTTATTAGTTGATGAAAATAAAAAAATTAGAAAAAAATGGCTTTCAAGCTTTGCGAAGGACATCAAAAAACTAAAAGATAAAAATCAAAAAATAGTCATTGTTAGTTCAGGTGCTATCGCTCTTGGATGTAAAAAAATGAATTTTAACAAAAAAAATATCAAGTTAGATAAAAGTCAAGCAATTGCCTCTATTGGCCAAATTGAACTAATGAATTTATTCTCTCAGACCTTCTCAAAATTCAAATTAAATATTTCACAAATTTTGTTAACTCTAGAAGATACGGAGGAACGAAGAAGATCCTTAAATGCCAAAAGAACATTCGAAAATTTATTCGAACTTGGATTTATCCCAGTTGTTAATGAGAATGATACAATTGCAACAACTGAAATAAAATATGGAGATAATGATAGATTGGCATCTAGAGTAGCTCAAATTACAAACGCCGATACATTAATTTTACTTTCAGATGTAGATGGCCTTTTTACAAAAAATCCAAAAGTAAATAAAGACGCTAAACTTATAAAAATAGTAAATGATATAAACAAAGACTTAAAAGAAATTAATATTAAAGGAATTAATGAATATGGAAGTGGAGGAATGCAAACAAAAATTGAAGCTGCTAAAATTTGTCAATTAGCTGGCAGCAGTATGATTATTGCAAACGGACTGTATTCAAATCCTATTTCAAAAATTATTGAAAAAAATAATTGTACATGGTTCAGCCCAAAGGTCTCTAAACTTCATGCTAGAAAAAAATGGATAATTAGCTCAATTGCACCTAAAGGAAATATTGTAATTGATGATGGAGCCAAAAAAGCGTTAAAGCTTGGAAAAAGTTTACTAGCTGCAGGTATTAAAAATGTATCAGGAAGATTTAACAAAGGTGATCATATAAAAGTTTTAGATAAAAAAAATAATGAATGTGCTAGAGGTTTAAGTTCTTTTTCTTCTGATGAAGTAAAAAAAATTATGGGACACCATTCGAATGAAATTCAAAAATTACTTGGGTATGTTGCAAAATCTGAAGTTATTCATAAAGATGATATGGTAGAAGTATAAATGAATAATTATATGAATTTAATCGGTAAAAGAGCAAGAAAAGCAAGTCAATATAAAATAGACACAAAAGTTAAAAATAGTGTTTTAGCCTCCTATGCCAAAATGCTTAACGAAAACAAAGGTTTAATAATTAAAGAAAATACTAAAGATATTAATTACGCAAAAAAAATAGGATTAAAAGAAAATTTAATTAATAGACTTCATTTAAATGAGAAAAAAATAAACGACATCAGAAATTCTATTATTAGTATTATTAAATTTAAAGATCCCATTAATCATGTTCTAGAAAAGTGGAAAAGACCTAATGGATTAAATATTAGTAGAGTATCAATTCCAATAGGAGTTATTGGTGTAATTTATGAAAGTAGGCCAAATGTTACATCAGATGTTGCGGGTTTATGTTTCAAATCAGGTAATGCAGTAATCTTAAGAGGAGGTTCTGAGGCAATCAATTCAAATAGAATTTTGTCAAAACTTTTTAGAAAAGCGCTCAAAAAAAATAAAGTAGATGAAAACTTTATACAATTTATAGACTCTAAAAACAGAAAGATGGTTGATGTAATGCTTTCCAAAATGAAAGAATATATTGATGTTATAATCCCACGTGGTGGAAAAAATCTTGTAAGAAAAGTTCAAGAACTTTCTAAGGTTCCTATAATTGGTCATCTTGAGGGTATTTGTCATACATATGTCGACAAAGATGCTGAATTAAAGATGGCAAATAGAGTTGTTACTAACGCAAAATTAAGAAACACCAGCATATGTGGGGCGACCGAAACCATTATTCTACATAAAAATATTGTTAAAAAATTTAGCAATACAATCCTGGGCAATTTAGAAAAAAATGGTTGTAAAATTTATGGAGAAAAAACTTTGGCTAAATTTTATAAGGGTAAAATTTTTAAAGCTACTGAAAAAGATTGGTCTACAGAATATTTAAGCGCAGCAGTTTCTGTTAAAATAGCAAACAACCTCAATGAAGCCATAAGTCATATTAACAAGTATGGAACAATGCATACAGACTCAATAATTACAAAAAACAAAAAAACAGCTAATCAATTTCTAAAGGAAGTCAAAAGCTCTATTGCTATGCATAACACTTCAACTCAATTTGCAGATGGAGGTGAATTTGGTTTCGGAGGAGAAGTTGGAATTTCTACCAATGTACTTCCACCAAGAGGGCCTGTGGGACTTAATCAACTTGTTTCATATAAATATCAAATTACAAGTAACGGTAAAATAAGAAATTAATTTGAAATTAAATAAGACAAAAATAGGAATTTTAGGAGGATCATTTGATCCTGCTCATAAAGGTCATCTAGCAATTTCAAAAGAAGCAAAAAAAAGATTTGAGCTTAAAAACATTATTTGGGCAATCACAAAAAAAAATCCTTTTAAAAACCAGAGCAAAACCTCAGTTACTGAAAGAATAAAATTCTGTAAAAAAATTATTGGTAACAATTCATTTATCAAAGTGAGATTTTACGAAAACAAAATTAATTCAAATAAAACAATCGATTTAATTAATCATTTAAAAAAAAATAAAAATATTGAAATTTATTTTTTAATGGGAGCAGATAACTTAATAAATTTTCACAAATGGTATAAATCAAAATCTATTTCACAAAAGTGTAATATTTTAGTTTTCGATAGACATGGCTATAAAAAAAACTCATTAAAATCAAAGACATTTAGGGCTCTCGGCAATACCACCCTCAAATTTATAGAGTTTAATAAAGTCAACATTTCATCTTCTCAATTAAGAAAAATTTGATAGTCTAAATCTAATTAATGGATAAAATTTCAGATCTCAAAGAAATTGTAATCACCACATTAGATCTTAACAAAGCTGAAGACATAGTAACTATTGATCTAAAAGATAAAAGTTCGATGGCAGATTATATGATAATAGCAAGCGGTACATCATCTAGACATATACAGTCTTTATCTGAACAAGTGTTAGAAAAGCTTAAAGATAATGGAATTAAAGACTCTAAAATTGAGGGTAAAGAAAGTGGTGAATGGAAATTGGTAGACGGTATAGATCTAATCGTTCATATTTTTCATCCAGAGAAAAGAAAATTTTACGAATTAGAAAAAATCTGGTCAGAATTTATTCCTAAAGAAAAAGTAATGATATGAAAATAATTAAATATTACTCAATTATTTTTTTATCATTTTTTTATTTAAGTTCAGCAAACTCTTCTGAAGTAGATATTTACAAAAAGATAGATTTATTTGGTGAGGTTTTAGAAAAAATAAATAGAGAATATATTGATGAGATCAATCAATCTGAGAGTATGGACTCTGCTATCAATGGCTTACTTCAATCTTTAGACCCTTATTCATCTTATATGTCTCCTGAAATTCTGGAGGAGATGCAAACTGAAACTAGCGGTGAATTTGGTGGCCTTGGAATTGAGGTAAGTATGGAAGCAGGGGTTGTTAAAGTTATTTCACCTATTGACGACACACCAGCATCAAAAGCTGGATTAAAAGCTGGTGATTACATTGTAAAAATTAATGACACCCAAGTTCAAGGGAAATCTCTAACTGAAGCTGTTGATTTAATGCGAGGCCCAGTAGGTTCAAGTATAGAATTAACAGTTAGACGAAGAGGAGAAAAAAAAGCATTAACATTTAATATCACTAGAGAAATAATTGAAATTCAATCTGTTAAGTCAGAGTTATTAGAAGAAAATATTGGCTATATTAGATTAACTTCATTTAATGAAAACAGTAGTGATCAAATAGAAAAACAAATAAAGAAATTAAAAAAAAATAAAAATCTTAATTCTTTTATTTTGGATTTAAGAAATAATCCAGGTGGATTACTAAACCAAGCAATAAGAATATCTGATTTCTTTTTAGAAAATGGTGAAATTGTCTCCACTAAAAGTAGAAAAAAATCTGATAATAGAAAATGGTTTGCAAAAAAAGGAGACATAACTGACGGAAAAACATTACTAGTACTGATAAATTATGGATCAGCCTCAGCATCAGAAATTGTTGCAGGAGCTTTAAAAGACCACAAAAGAGCAATTGTTGTAGGTGAGAACAGTTATGGCAAAGGTTCAGTTCAATCTATTATTCCTCTTAAAAATAGAGGTGCAATACGTTTGACTGTTGCAAAATACTATCTTCCATCTGGAAAGTCTATATCTGAAGTTGGTGTACGTCCAGACATTGAAGTGAATGAAGAAGGCGATGATTTTAAAATAAGAACTGACACTGATAATCAACTAAATTACGCAATTAAATTACTTAACGGATAAAATGAAAAAAGATTTACATAATCTTCCACTAAGAAGTGGAGTAGGAATTGTTGTGTTAAATAAAGAGAACAAAGTGTTTGTTGCCAAAAGAATAGATAACCCAAAAAATTTTTGGCAAATGCCTCAAGGTGGCGTAGATGAGGGTGAGGATTTTTTAAAAGCTGCTTACAGAGAACTTGAGGAAGAGACTAGCATTAAAAATGTTGAATTAGTAAAAGAATTAGATGGAACCATAACTTATGAACTTCCAGATAGATTGCTTGGTTTGATTTGGAAAGGAAAGTACAGAGGTCAAAAACAAAAATGGTTTTTAATGAGATTTGTTGGGTCAGATAGTGAAATAAATATCAAAACTAAACACCCTGAGTTTTTAGAGTGGAAATGGGTAGAGCTAGACAAAATCACAGACTTAGTGGTTGATTTTAAACTACACGTGTACAAAGAAGTTAAAGATAAAGTAAAAAAAATTCTTAATTAAGAGTTTTTAAAACTTCAATTTTTTGATCTACTAAATATTTAGCTTGATCATTAATATCTGACTTTCCTGCCTCTTCTTCAGCTTTTTTCAGTAAATCCTGTTGAACAGATTTATCCATATCAGACAAATTATAAATTGAGCTTGTTAGAATAGATAAATTATTATTTTTAAACTCTACTATACCATCCTCAACATAATAATTTTCATCACCAGATTTTGAACTTACTTTGATAATACCTGGTTTTAAAAATGAGATAATTGAAATATGATCTTTTAATATCCCCATTTCTCCCTCAAAAGCAGGTACTACTACTTCCGATACATCTTCTTTGATCAAAAAAGATTTTTCAGGATTTACTATCTCAATTTTAAATTCTTCGCTCATTAAGCTGCAGCTTCTTTTTCCATTTTTTGAGCTTTTTCAATAGCCTCTTCAATTGTACCGACCATGTAAAAAGCTGCTTCTGGCAAGTGATCATATTCACCCTTACAGATTGCATCAAATCCTTTGATTGTAGATTCGAGATCAACTAATTTTCCTGGTGAACCTGTAAATACTTCCGCAACAAAGAATGGTTGAGATAAAAATCTTTGAATCTTTCTTGCTCTTGCTACAACTAATTTATCTTCCTCAGATAATTCATCCATACCAAGGATAGCAATAATATCCTGAAGTGATTTATAAGATTGTAAAATTCTTTGTACATCTCTCGCAACTCTATAGTGCTCATCACCAACTATTCTTGGATCTAAAATTCTTGAAGTAGAATCTAATGGGTCTACTGCAGGATAAATACCAATTTCAGCTATTTGTCTTGAAAGTACAGTAGTAGCATCCAAGTGAGCAAATGATGTTGCGGGCGCTGGATCAGTCAAGTCATCAGCTGGAACATAAATCGCTTGCACAGAAGTAATTGATCCTTTGTTTGTAGTTGTAATTCTTTCTTGAAGATTACCCATATCAGTAGCTAATGTAGGCTGATATCCAACAGCTGAAGGAATTCTACCTAATAAAGCAGATACCTCTGAACCAGCTTGAGTAAATCTAAAAATATTATCAACGAAGAATAAAACGTCTTGTCCTTCTTGATCTCTAAAATATTCTGCAACTGTTAATCCAGTTAAAGCAACTCTTGCTCTTGCTCCTGGGGGTTCATTCATTTGTCCATAAACCAATGCAGCTTTAGAGCCAGGGCCATCTTGCTTGATTACTCCAGATTCCATCATCTCATGGTAAAGATCATTTCCTTCTCTAGTTCTTTCTCCAACTCCAGCAAAAACTGAAAATCCACCATGTGCTTTTGCAACGTTGTTAATCAATTCCATAATTAAAACTGTCTTACCAACACCAGCACCTCCAAATAGTCCAATTTTTCCTCCTTTGGCATATGGTGCTAATAAGTCGATAACTTTAATACCAGTAACTAATATTTCAGTTTCAGTTGATTGATCATTAAATTCAGGCGCAGCTCTGTGAATAGGCCAACTCTCTTTAGTTTTAACTTCACCTCTTTCGTCAATTGGCTCACCAATTACATTAATAATTCTACCTAGTGTTTCTGGTCCAACAGGTACCTGGATAGGAGCATTCGTATTTACAACTTCATCTCCTCTTTTTAATCCTTCAGTAGCATCCATTGCAATAGTTCTTACAGTAGTTTCTCCTAAGTGCTGAGCAACCTCTAAAACCAATCTATTGTCACCATTTTTACATTCTAATGCTGTTAAAATTTCCGGTAATTCTCCTTCAAATTTTACGTCTACTACCGCTCCAATAACTTGTGTGATTATTCCTTTGCTCATAATTATAAACTTTCTGCTCCTGATATGATTTCTATTAGTTCTTTAGTAATTGCTGCCTGACGACTTCTATTATATTCGATAGTAAGTTTGTCAACCATTTCACCTGCGTTTCGGGTTGCATTATCCATTGCACTCATTCTGGATCCTTGTTCGCTAGCTGAATTCTCTAACATTGCCTTAAATATTTGTGTTGAAATATTTTTTGGCAACAAATTGCTTAAAATTTCATCTTCATCTGGTTCAAATTCGTAACTTTCATCTGAACTATTTTCACTTCCCTCATCATTTAAAGGAATTATTTGTTGAGCCTGTGGGATTTGTGTAATTACATTTTTAAATTTATTGTAAAAAATTGTACAAACATCAAATTCACCTGCTTCAAATTTTTCAATAATAATTTTTCCTACTTTATCTGCATCAAAATAATTTGCATTTTTCGATTCTTTAAATGAAATATTTTCAATTATTTTGTCACCATAAATTCTCTTAAGCTGGTCATTGCCTTTTGAACCTACAGTGATAATTTTAAGCTCTTTATTCTCATCTAAAATTTTAGAAAAGTAACTTTTTGCTTTCTTAATTATGTTGGAATTAAACCCACCACATAGACCTCTATCTGATGTCATTACAACACAAAGATGAACTTTATCTTGTCCTGTACCAGCTAATAACTTTGGTGCATTTTCTTTATCTGAAATTCCACTAGAAAGGTTTAAAATTACATTGTTCATTTTTTCTGAATAAGGTCGTCCTTTTTCAGCACTTTCTTGTGCTTTTCTTAATTTTGCAGCTGCAACCATTTTCATAGCCTTAGTAATCTTTTGTGTAGATTTTACACTGGCTATTCTTTTTTTTAGGTCGTCTAAACTTGCCATATCAAATTAAGATTTAAGGGTTTCCTTTAATTGAGTAATCAGTTCAACTAATAACTTTTCTTTATCCTCTTCAAGTTTTCCTGAACTTTGAATCGACTCAATAATCTCAGGTTTTTCTGATTTACATTTCTCAATGATTTTACTTTCAAAACCTGCAACATCTTTTAAATCGATATCATCAAGATATCCTTTAACACCACAGAAAACCGAAATTACTTGTTCAGCAACTGTCATTGGAGAATATTGCTTTTGTTTTAAAAGCTCAGTTAATTTTGATCCTCTATTCAATAACTGCTGAGTAGAAGCATCTAAATCTGAACCAAATTGAGCAAATGCTGCCATTTCTCTATATTGAGCAAGCTCAAGTTTCATAGATCCTGAAACTTTTTTCATCGCTTTAGTTTGTGCAGATGAACCTACCCTTGAAACTGATAAACCAACGTTAATTGCAGGTCTTATTCCTTGGTTGAATAATTCAGTTTCTAAGAAAATCTGACCATCCGTAATTGAAATTACATTTGTTGGAATAAATGCAGATACGTCTCCACCTTGAGTTTCAATAATTGGAAGTGCTGTTAAAGATCCTCCGCCATGTTCATCACTCAATTTTGCAGCTCTTTCTAATAATCTACTATGTAAATAGAATACATCTCCTGGATAAGCCTCACGTCCTGGAGGTCTTCTAAGTAAAAGTGACATTTGTCTGTAAGCAACTGCTTGTTTTGATAAATCATCGTAAATAATCAACGCGTGCATTCCATTATCTCTGAAATATTCACCCATAGCACAACCAGTATATGGAGCTAAAAATTGAAGTGGTGCTGAGTCAGATGCTGTTGCTGCAACAATTGTTGTATATTCCATTGCACCAGCTTCCTCTAAAGTTTTTTGAATTTGTCTAACAGTTGATCTTTTCTGACCTACAGCAACATAAATACAATATAATTTTTGTTTTTCGTCACCTGATTCATTGATCTTTTTTTGGTTTATAATTGCGTCAACTGCAACGGCAGTTTTTCCTGTTTGTCTATCACCAATAATTAATTCCCTTTGTCCTCTTCCGATTGGAACCAAACTATCAATTGATTTTAAACCTGTTTGCATTGGTTCATTAACTGATTGTCTAGGGATAATTCCAGGAGCCTTAACCTCTACTCTGCTCTTTTGTACACTTTTATCTAATGCACCCTTGCCATCAATTGGGTTTCCCAAACCATCTACTACTCTACCTAGTAACTCTTTTCCAACTGGCGTATCAACAATTTTTCCAGTTCTTTTTACAACATCACCTTCTTTAACATTTCTGTCATCACCAAAAATTACAACACCAACGTTTTCGCTCTCTAAGTTTAGGGCCATACCTTTAGAGCCATCAGAAAATTCAACCATCTCTCCAGCCTGAACATTGTCAAGACCGTAAATTCTGGCAATACCATCACCAACTGATAAAACTTGACCTACCTCAGTAACCTCTGCTTTATCTCCAAAATTTTTTATTTGTTCTTTTAATATTTTTGTAACTTCTGAAGGATTTATTTCCATTTATGCCTCTATCATTCTATTTTCGATTTGTTGTAATTTACTTTTAATTGAGGTGTCAACCATAGTACTCCCTACCTGTACCACTAAACCTCCTATTAAACTTTCATCATGTTTGTAGTTTAATTTTATTTTTGAACTAAAGTTTTTAGTTAATTCTTCCGTAATTTGTTTAATTTCTTCATTAGATAATTGTTTAGCAGATCTTAATTCGGCTTTTAGCTCACCTCTTTTTACGGAACAGATCTCGATGAAACTTTTAAGAATTCTTTCTACAAAAAAGAACCTCCTTTTTTGAATTAAAAAACTTAAGAAATTTTTTAACAATTGATCAAATTTATAATTTTCTGAGATTGTATTAACTGCTTTTAATAAATCATTTTTGCTTGTAGTTGGATCTTTTATTAAATTTGAAAAATCTTGGCTTTGTTCTAACAATTTTAGAACTGAGAGTGACTGCTCTTCTATTTGGGATGTAACATTGCTTTCAGTAGATAATTCATAAAGCGCAAGTGAATACCTTTCTGCTGAAGTAATTGAAAATCCTGTGTCTTTGCTCAACTTGATACCTCTAAAATGTTGAAGATTATTTAAAAATCACGCTCTAATTAGCATATGACCTTTATGTCTTCAAGTGACTGATTGACGAAAAAGTCATCTTTTTTGGGCCTAATTGAAGTTAATTGGATCAACATCAACTGAAAGTTTTATTCCTTTAGAAAATTTGTATTTTGGAACTGATTTTGCAATAGCATTTTGTAGTTTCATAGATTTTGAACCTCTAATTAAAAATCTGACCCTAAAATTTCTTTTTAGTCTAAATATAGGAGCCTCAACTGGACCCAATATATTTCCCTCAATTTTATTTTCTAAATAATTTTTAAAGTCATAAGCCTCTTTTTCTAATTTTTTTTGATTTTCACCAGTCATAATCAGAGAAATAAATCTTTGATAAGGTGGAAGTTTATTTTTTTTTCTAATTTCTAGTTCTCTTTTTAAAAATATATCAGGATTTTTATTTGTAATTTCTAAAATCATATTTTTATTATTGTTGTAGGTTTGAAAATATACTGTTGCAGGTTTTCCTGTTCTTCCAGCTCTTCCTGATAACTGATGATATAACTGCAAATTTTTTTCAGCTCCTCTTAAATCATTTCCGTTAGCTGATAAATCAATATCAACAACAACAATACAATTTAAACTTGGAAAGTGAAATCCTTTAGAAATTAATTGTGTACCAACTAATATTTCAGTTTGATTATTTATAATTCTTTCTAATTTACTTGATGAGTCTTTTTTATTCATTGTATCACTTGAAAAAATTTCAACTTCCTTATTAGGAAATTTTTTTTTAACTTCCTCAGATATCCTCTCTACACCAGGTCCACTAAAGACAAAATTACATTCACCCTCTTTTGAGCAATCTCTTTTTAAATCAGTTTTAAAACCACAATAGTGACATAATAAATTATTTTTATTTTTATGATAAACAAGGTTGATAGTACAATTTGGACAAGAATAGCTAGTTAAACAATTTTTGCACAACGCATGAGGTGAAAAACCTCTTCTATTTAAAAAAAATAAAACCTGATCTTTTCTCTCAAGGTGAAAATTTACTTTTTCGATTATTTTATCTGATAACCACGATTGTTTTTCAAGTTTGGTTTTATTAAGATCTATAATTTCGTAATTTGGTAATGAAGCATTTTTATATCTCTCTGTAAGTCTTGATAAGGAATATTTTCCTTTTTGAATATTTTCAAAAGTTTCAATTGATGGAACGGCTGTAATTAAATTAACTGGTATATTTTCAAATGAAGCTCTAGAGATTGCCATATCTCGTGCATTATAAGTTACACCCTCATCTTGTTTGAATGATTGATCGTGCTCCTCATCTACAATTATCATACCTAGATTTTTAAAAGGTAAAAATAATGACGATCTTGCACCTATAATTGCTTTAACTTCTCCATTAGATATTCCACTCCAAATTAATTCTTTCTTTTTTTTTGAAACTCCTGAGTGCCACACTGCTGCGTTAAAACCAAAATATTCATTAAATTTTTTTTCAAATTGACCTGTTAAACCTATTTCAGGTAAAAGAATTAACCCCTGATAGCCTTGTTTTATAAGGTTTTTTAAAGCTTCAAAATATACAAGAGTTTTACCTGATCCTGTTGTCCCTTGTAATACGTGCACTCTAAAATTTTGGTTAGTGCTTACCATTTCTTCATATGCTTTGATTTGATCTTTGGTTAATTTTATAGATGTATTTTTAATCTCACTTTTAAAATTATTGTAAGAACTTAGCTCCTTATTTTCTATTGCATGACTACTTAACAAAATAAGCTTTAGAGCCATTCCTTTTGGAATAATATTGTACTCTGAAAACCAGTTTAAAAATTTAATAGTATTTTTTTTTAGAGGAGTCACATCTAACTTCCTCAAAACTTTTTTTATTTTAAATGTTTTGTTGCTATTTTTTTCAAATTCGTCCCAAACTACACCTGTAATTTTTGATTTGCCAAAAGGAACTTCCACATAGTCTCCTAATTTAAGATCAATACTACTTTCATAAGTAAATGGATGATCAAAAATATTAGGTAAAAGAATCGGAAATTTCATATTTTTATAATATGAAAAAAAATTAAGAGTGTATTGCTCTTTTTAAGAGCACTCTACAACTTTTATCTATCAAAATTTTTAAATTCAAAGTTTAGTTTTTCTTTCATTATCAAGAGCTGATGTGACAAAATTCATCAGCTCATCCATTGGCCACCATCGACATTATAAGTCTGTGATACAATGTAATCAGATTCTGAAGAAGCGAGAAAAACTGCCATACCAGTCAGGTCCGTTGGTACTGCAAAACGTCCGAAGGGAACATTTGAAGCAACTTCAGCTTTCTTTTGGCCAATTGCTTTACGCTCAAGTTTTGCGAACATAGAATCTACATGTTCCCAATGTTCACCATCTACTACACCAGGAGCAATGGCGTTAACATTAATGCCATGTTTGATCAAATTCAGACCTGCCGATTGGGTCATTGAAATAACAGCAGCTTTTGTTGAACAATAAACCAGTACAAGACTTTCGCCACGACGACCCGCTTGTGAAGCCATATTTATAATCTTTCCACCATGACCTTGTGTGATCATCTGTTTTGCGACTGCTTGCATGGTAAACAAGGTTCCTGAAACATTAACTGCATAAAGCTTTTCGTAGCTGGAGCGAGTGATATCGACTGTTTCAGCAGCATCAAAAAGAGCAGCATTATTAATTAGAACATCGATTTTGCCTGCTGTCTTCACGACTTGTGCCACCGCATCGTCAATGCTGGACTGATTACAAACGTCAAGCATTACTGCGTAAGCTGCATCACCAAGCTCCTTAGCTGTTTTTTGTGCTGCAGCAAGGTTTATATCTGCGATTGCAACACGAGCTCCTTCAGCAATATATCTCTCTGCGAAACCACGACCAATACCCCGCGCAGCACCTGTAATTATAGCTGATTTGCCCTCTAGTCTTTTCATATTAATCAAGACTAACAAATCCTGAACTTTCACTCAAGGAAGATAAAGAAGATAAAATTTATTTAAAGTTTATTTAATTTAATTATTTACTTTGATGCTAAAAGAAAATTTAGGTTTAAACAAATTATCCTATGGTTTAAGAGTGTATTGCTCTTTTATCTACTGATAATGCAGCTTCTTTAACTGCTTCAGAAAAAGTTGGATGCGCATGACATGTTCTTGCTATATCTTCTGAACTTGCACCAAATTCCATAGCTACACCTATTTCAGCAATTAACTCTCCTGCATGAGGGCCTATAATATGAGCTCCTAATACTTTGTCTGTTTGCTCATCTGCTAATATTTTTACAAATCCCTCAGCATCATCAATTGCTTTAGCTCTAGAATTTGCCATAAATGAAAATTTACCGACTTTATACTTTTGATTAAGTTCTTTTAATTGTTCTTCTGTTTTTCCTATAGATGCAACTTCTGGAGTAGTATACACAACACCAGGTATTGTATCATAATTAACATGTCCAGATTGTCCTGCAATATTTTCTGCAACTGCGATTCCTTCATCTTCAGCTTTATGAGCAAGCATTGGTCCAGATATTACATCACCAATAGCAAAAATATTTTCGACATTTGTTTTAAAAGTTTTGTCAGTTTTTATTCTTTTTCTTTCATCTAAATCAATTCCTACTGCATCTAAATTTAGTCCATCCGTATTTGGCTTTCTACCAACAGAAATTAACACCACATCACATTCAAAATTGTTTTTATTGCCATCTTTATCTACTGTTGAAACAACTGCTCCGTTGTTATTTTTCTGAATTGTTTCAACTTTGTTTTGCATATTAAATTTAATGCCTTGTTTTTTTAAAATTTTCATAAACTCAGATGAAATTTCTTTATCCATTCCAGGTGTAATATGATCTAAGAATTCTACGACCTGAACTTCTGAACCTAATCTTGACCAAACTGAACCCATCTCTAAACCAATGTAGCCACCTCCAACCACGACCATTTTATTTGGTACTTTTTCTAATTTTAAGGCCCCTGTAGAGGAAACAATTACTTTTTCATCAATATCAATTCCAGGTAATGAAACTGGCACAGATCCGGTTGCTATTACTGTTTTTTCTGACTCAATGATTGTCTCATTATTCTTGTCATCTTTAATTGAGATTTGGTTTTTTGATTTAAAACTTCCGTGACCTTTAAAATAAGTAACTTTGTTTTTTTTTAAAAGAAATTCAACACCTTTGGTCAATATTGTTACAGCTTTATCTTTGCTTTTCATCATCTTTTCAAGATTAAGTTTCACCTCACCTATCTCGATACCCTTATTGGATAAATTTTTTACTTTATGAAATTCTTCAGAAAGATTTAATAAACTTTTTGAGGGTATGCAGCCAACATTTAAGCAAGTTCCTCCTAGTGAACCCCTAGACTCTATACATGCTGTTTTTAAACCTAATTGTGCAAGCCTAATTGCACAAACATAACCACCAGGCCCTCCTCCAATAACTACAGCTTGAAATTTTTCTGACATTTAAATATCCAAAAATAATCTTCTAGGATCTTCTAGATTTTCTTTAATCATTTTTAAGAAAGAAACAGATTCTTTACCATCAATAATTCTGTGATCATAAGAAAGAGCTAAATACATGATAGGTCTTATTTTTATTTCACCTTCTACTACCACTGGTCGCTCTACAATGTTGTGCATGCCTAGAACACCAGATTGGGGTAAGTTTAGAATTGGAGTTGATAACATTGAACCATACACTCCACCATTACTGATGGTAAATGTTCCTCCTTGTAGATCTTCAATTGTTAGTTTTCCATCTCTAGCCTTTTCAGAAATATCTTTGATATTTTTTTCAATATCTGCAAATGAAAGCTCATCTGCATTTCTTAAAACTGGAACAACTAAACCTTTATCCGTACCTACAGCAAAACTAATATTATAATAGTTTTTATATATAATTTCATCGCCATCAATTTCAGCATTAACAGCAGGGAAATGTTTCAAGGCCACCACACATGCTTTAACAAAGAATGACATGAAGCCTAATTTAATTCCATATCTACTTTGAAAGTCTTGTTGATTTTCTTTTCTCATTTCCATAATATTTGTCATGTCAACTTCATTAAAAGTTGTAAGTAATGCAGCGTTTTCTTGAGCTTGTTTTAATCTCTTAGCAATTGTCTGTCTTAATCTGGTCATTTTAATTCGTTCTTCTTGACCATATTGAATTTTTCTCTCTGATGGTTTTGGATTTGCTCCCATTAAACCAATTAAATCTCCTTTTAAAACCTGACCATTTTTTCCTGAACCTTGAACAGAACCGATATCAATATTATTTTCAGTAACAATTTTTCTGACTGCAGGAGACAAAGTTTCATTTCTATTCTCTCTTACTGGTTCTGGGTTTGGTGCTACTTCCTCTGTCAAAACTAAGGGTTTAGGTTTTTGAATTTCTGTTTTTTTATCTTCAAAAATTTCTGGTTCTTTTTTATTTGTATCTAATTTTATTACATTATTTTCAGGAGGAGTTTCTTCTACTTTTTTAGGTTCCTCTTTCTTTTCAGTTGGTGTCACTTTTGCTGCGCCATTTTCTGAAACAGAACCTAATAATGCTCCAACTTCTACTGTAGAACCATCTTGTGAATTAATTTCTGTTAAAACACCAGTTATTGGTGATGGAACTTCTAAATTAACTTTATCAGTTTCAAGTTCTACAATTGGTTCATCAGCTTCAACCGTATCTCCAGCTTTTTTTAACCATTTTGCAACTGTTGCCTCTGTAATACTTTCACCAAGTACTGGAACTACTATTTTTTCACTCATTATAATTTAACCAAACACCTTACTAATTATTTCTTGTTGCTGAGAATTATGCCTCTTTGCATATCCAGTTGCTGGAGTTGCATCAGGGCTTCTTCCTATATAAGAAATTTCATTATATTTAGCCTTTAAAGTATCTAATGTCCATTGAATATAATCTCTCACTGAAAACCATGCTCCCATATTCTTTGGCTCTTCTTGGCACCAAAAAAATTCAGCATTTTTGGCATATGGTTTAAGTTCGTTTACTAAAGCTTTTGCTGGGAAAGGATAAAGTTGTTCTATTCTAAACATGATTACATCATCTCTTTTTAATTTTTCTCTAGCATCAAGTAAGTCAAAGTAAACTTTGCCTGAGCACAAAATAACTTTTTTAATCTCAGAACTTTCTTTAAGTTTAATAAAACCATTTGATTTTGGGTCAATCGCATGATCCCACAAAATTCTATGGAAAGTATTTTGTTTATTAAAATCTTCTAAGTTAGAAACACAGTATTTATTTCTAAGCAATGATTTTGGTGTCATTACAACCAATGGTTTTCTAAAATCTCTATGCATTTGACGTCTTAATGCATGATAATAATTGGCTGGAGTTGTGCAATTCATAACTTGCATATTGTCGTTTGAACATAACTGTAAAAATCTTTCTAATCTAGCAGATGAATGTTCAGGACCTTGACCTTCGTATCCATGAGGTAACAACATTACAAGACCTGATGCTCTATTCCATTTTCTCTCACCTGAAGCTATAAACTGATCAATCACAACTTGAGCTCCATTTGCAAAATCTCCAAATTGAGCTTCCCAAATTGTTAGAGTGTTTGGTTCAACCAAACTGTAACCATATTCGAAACCTAAAACAGCAAGTTCAGATAAAAAACTATCTACTACTTCAAATTGTTTTTGACCTTTGACAATATTATTTAGTGGAATATATCTTGAATTATCAATTTGATTTCTTAGTACAGAATGTCTTTGACTAAAAGTTCCTCTACCAGAGTCTTGTCCAACTAAACGAACTGGATATCCTTCAACTAACAAAGATCCAAACGCAAGAGCTTCTGCTGAAGACCAATCAATTCCCACTCCTTTTTCAATTGAGTCTCTTCTCGCATTTAATATTTTACTAATAGTTTTATGAATATTTTTTTCTGATGGTACTGCATTTATTTTTTTTGAAATTATTTTTAATTTCTCCTCATCAAAACCTGATATTCCTCTTTTGTCTTTTCCTTTCTCAGGTTTATATCTTGACCATGTACCCTCAAACCATTCTATTTTAGGCTTGTAATCTTTTGCACTTTTATATTGATCATCTAATAAATCTTTAAATGATTTAACATTTTGATTTAATAATTCTTGAGTAATTGATTTTTCATTAACCAGTTTATTCCCATAAATTTTATATACACTTGGGTGGGATTTAATTTTTTGATACATCAATGGCTGAGTAAACGATGGCTCATCTCCCTCATTATGACCAAACCTTCTGTAACAAATTAAATCTACTACAACGTCTCTGTTAAATTTTAATCTGAATTCTGTAGCTATTCTGGTAGCATAAACAACTGCCTCTGGATCGTCTCCATTAACATGTAAAATTGGAGCCTCAACCATTTTTGCAACATCAGAAGGATAAGGTGACGATCTTGCGAATCGAGGACTCGTTGTAAAACCAATTTGATTATTTACAATTATATGAATAGTTCCACCCGTGTTATGTCCAGGTAGTCCTGACATGGCAAAACATTCTGCTACCACACCCTGTCCAGCAAATGCTGCATCACCATGAATTAGTATTGGGATAACTTTGTTTCTGTCTTTATCTTTATGAAAAAATTGTTTTGCTCTAGTTTGTCCTAAAACGACAGGATTTACTGCTTCAAGGTGAGATGGATTATCTGTCAAACTAACATGAACAGAATTTCCATCAAATTGTCTGTCAGAAGATGCACCAAGATGATATTTTACATCTCCAGCACTATCCTCAGAGTCATCACTATATTCACCAGCAAATTCATTAAATATTCTTTTATAAGATTTTTGTAAAACGTTAGCCAAAACATTTAATCTGCCTCTATGAGACATTCCAATTTTAACCTCTTTAATTTGTTGTTGACCGCCAATTTTAATTATTTGCTCAAGTGCAGGAATTAAACTTTCTCCTCCATCTAATCCAAATCTTTTTGTACCAACATACTTAGTTGCTAAAAATTTTTCAAAACCTTCTGCTTGAACTAATTTATTTAGAATTGCTTCCTTACCATTTTTAGTAAACTGAAGAGCTTTATCATCTTGCTCAATTCTATCTCTAAACCATTTTCTTTCATCAGGATTAGAAATGTGCATAAACTCATAACCTATTTTTCCACAATAGGTTTTTTTCATAAATTTTAAAATTTCTTTAATATTGGCATACTTTTTATTTATCACCCCGTTTAAGAAAATTTTTCTTTCATAGTTTTCTTTCTTAAAACCATAAAACTCTGGATGAAGTTCATCTAAATATTCAGATTCTCTCATTCCCAAAGGATCAAGATCAGCTAACAAATGCCCCCTTAATCTATAGGCTCTGATTAAGGCTACAGCACTTATTGAATCTTTGTTAGAATCTGCAAGTAATTGAAAATTAAATTTTTCTGAAGTATCTATTTTTTCATTATTTAAATTAGTAATTTCATTTTCATCTATTTTCTTTTGAAGCTCATCAATATTTATTTTTGTTTTTTCTGGTCCCCATGATGGTCCATTTATTTCATTTGCAATAACTTTTATTTCATCACCAATTCCTTCAAAGTAATTTAACCAACTTTCAGGGAGATCTTTATCTTTGTTGATGAATTTTAAGTACATTTGTTCAATAAATGCACTATTTGATTTATGTAAAAATGAGTTTTTTTCGAAATCGAGATTTTTTGATGATGACATCTTTTTTATTTAATATATCCCTCTAAAAAATATTTTTCAATTAGACAGTTTATCAAATAAAGTTTTACCAATTATTGATGGTGATTTTGCGACTGTAATTCCACATTCTTCCATTTTTTTTATTTTATCTTCTGCACCACCTTTACCTCCAGAAATAATTGCACCTGCATGCCCCATTCTTCTCCCTGGTGGCGCAGTAATTCCAGCTATAAATCCAACTGTTGGTTTTTTAATCTTATGGTTTTTCAAAAACTCTGCTGCTTCCTCTTCTGCAGAGCCTCCTATCTCTCCAATCATTAAAATTGATTGTGTCTCTTCGTCATTTAAAAACAGATCTAAACAATCTATAAAATTTGTACCATTTATTGGATCTCCTCCAATTCCAATGCATGTTGATTGCCCTAATCCATTTTCAGTTGTTTGAGCAACTGCTTCGTAGGTTAAAGTTCCAGATCTAGATACAATTCCAACTGAACCTCTTTTATGAATATTACCAGGCATAATTCCAATTTTACATTCATCAGGAGTTATAATTCCTGGACAATTTGGGCCTATGAGTCTGCTATTAGACCCATCTAATTTTTTTCTAACCTTAAGCATATCTTGAATTGGGATACCTTCAGTAATGCAAACAATTAATTCAACAGATGCATCGATAGCTTCTATAATTGCTGCCGCAGCAAATTTTGCAGGCACATAAATCATAGTGGCATCTGCCCCGACTGCATTTTTAGCTTCAGCTACAGAATTAAATACAGGTCTGTCTAAATGCTTTTGACCTCCCTTTTTAGGAGTAACACCTCCTACTAAATTTGTTCCATATTTTATTGCTTGCTCTGAATGAAAAGTTCCATGTGCACCTGTAAAACCCTGACAAATTACTTTAGTTTCTTTATTAACTAAAACTGACATTTATTTAATAGCCTCAACAATTTTCTTAGCAGCATCATCCAAGTTCTCTGCTGAAATTAATTTTAAACCTGAATTGTCTAAAATTTCTTTTCCCTCTTTAAAATTTGTCCCTGCAAGTCGAACTACCAAAGGTACACTAATATTAATTTCTTTTGCAGCGTCTACCACTCCTTGTGCAAGCACATCACATCTCATTATTCCCCCAAAAATATTTATCAAAATTCCCTTCACATTTTTATCTGAAAGAATAATTTTAAATGCTGCAGAAACTTTTTCTTTTGAGGCTCCACCTCCAACATCTAAGAAATTAGCTGGCTCTTTACCATATAATTTGATGATATCCATAGTTGCCATTGCTAGACCTGCACCATTAACCATACATCCAATACTTCCATCTAACTTGATATAAGCTAAATCATGTTTGCTAGCTTCAATTTCAGTTGGATCTTCTTCATTTAGATCTCTTAATTCTAGAATTTCAGGATGTCTAAATAATGCATTAGAGTCGAAATTAACTTTCGCATCTAAACAAACAATCTTTCCCTCTTTTGTTAAAATTAAAGGATTTACCTCAACCATATTAGCATCTGTACTAATAAACATTTTATAAATCGATTTGATTAGTAAAATTGCTTGATCTTTTGCATCATTGTTTAAATCAAAAATTTTAATTACTGACTCACAATCTGCATCTGATATTTCTTCAGCCATATCAACTTTAGTTGTAATAATTTTTTCTGGATTTGAGCTTGCTACTTCTTCAATATCCATTCCACCTTGATCACTTGAAATAAATGCAATCTTTGAGCTCGCTCTATCAACTAAACATGATAAATAGAATTCTTTTTCTATATTAGAGGATTCTTCAACATATAATCGCTTAACTTCTCTTCCTTCTGGTCCTGTTTGATGAGTTACAAGTGTTTTTCCAAGCAACTCATTTGCTGAATTTTTTAATTCCTCAAGTGTATTAAGAATTTTAACTCCTCCAGCTTTACCTCTACCACCAGCGTGAATTTGGGCCTTTAAAACATACTTTTCAGTTTTTAAATTTTTTGCTTTTTCAATCAAGTCATCAACACTTGTTGAAAAAAATCCTGCTGGAACTATTGCTCCATATTTCTTTAAAATTTCTTTTGCTTGGTGCTCGTGAATGTTCATTATTATTTTGAAAGATCTGGATCTATTTTAGAAGCAGCTTCCCAAAGAGCTTTTACAGCATCAATAGAGTGCATAAACTCTTTATTTTCTTTTTCATCTAAATCCACTACTTCAATTTTCTCAACTCCGTCTTTACCAATTACAACTGGTACTCCAGCATAAACATTTTCTACCCCGTACTCACCATTTAACTGCACTGCGCAAGGTAATAATTTTTTTTCATCTTTTAAATATGATTCAGCCATTTGAACTCCCGATGCTGCTGGTGCATAAAAAGCAGAACCTTTTTCTAAATACTTGACGATTTCTGCTCCACCGTCTCTAGTTCTTTGATTAATTTCTTCAACTCTCTCTTGAGAAATCTTTCCCTCTTTCACAAGATCCAATAAAGGTTTGCCAGATACTTTTGTAAATCTTGGCATTGGAACCATAGTATCTCCATGACCACCCATAACCATCGCTTCAATCTCTCTTACAGGCACACCAAACTCTAATGATAAAAACAGTTTAAATCTTGAGCTATCTAAAATTCCTGCCATGCCGACAACTTTATTTGCAGGCAAACCTGAAAACTTTTGAAACGCCATAACCATCACATCTAAAGGGTTGGTGATACAAATTACGAAGGCGTTCGGTGCGTTTTCTTTTACCCCTTGAGCTACCTGTTTAATAATTTTTAAATTTATACCAAGAAGGTCATCTCTACTCATTCCTGGCTTTCTAGGAACTCCTGCTGTAATTATGATAACATCAGAATCTTTAATATCTTTATAATCGTCTGTACCTGATAATTTTACATTAAATCCATCAACTGATGATGATTGAGCTATATCTAAAGCCTTTCCTTTAGCTATTCCACTTGCAACGTCAAATAAAACAACTTCATCAACAAGCTCCTTTATTCCAATTAAATGTGCTAGTGTTCCACCTATTTGGCCTGCGCCAATTAAAGATATTTTTTTCATTTATTTCCTCTTATTTCATTGTTGGCATTACAAATTCTGCGTTTGTACGCACACCTGAAGGCCATCGTGATGTTACAGTTTTAAGTTTAGTATAGAATTTTATTCCTTCCATGCCATGCATACCACTATCTCCAAATAATGATCTTTTCCAACCACCAAAACTATGAAAGGCCATAGGAACTGGAATTGGAACATTGATACCAACCATTCCTACTTGAATTTTACTAGCAAATGTTCTGCCTGCATCACCATCTCTAGTATAAATACTTACTCCGTTTCCGTATTCATGATCATTGATTAGTTTTGCAGCCTCTTCAAAAGTTTTAACTCTAACTACAGATAAAACTGGACCAAAAATTTCTTCTTTATAAATTCTCATGTCTTTATTAACGTGATCAAATAAACAACCACCTATATAAAATCCGTTTTCATAACCTTGAAGTTTTAAGTTTCTTCCATCGACAACTAATTTAGCACCTTCTTCAACTCCTAAATCAACATAACTTTTTACTTTTTCTAAATGCTCTTTTGTAACCAGAGGTCCCATCTCTGAAGTTTTATCCATACCAGGTCCTACTTTTAAGGCCTCTGCTTTTTTTGAAAGTCTTGAAACTAGTTCATCACCAATATCTCCAACAGCAACAGCAACAGATTGGGCCATACATCTCTCACCTGCAGATCCGTAAGCTGCACCCATCAATCCATTTACTGCACCATCCAAATCACAATCTGGCATGACTACTAAGTGATTTTTTGCACCTCCAAGTGCTTGTACTCTTTTTTCATTTTTAGCTGAATTTTCGTAGATATATTTTGCAATTGGAGTGGATCCAACAAAGCTTACAGCTTTAATATCTTTATTTTCTAAAATTGCATCAACAGCTTCTTTGTCGCCATTAACTACGTTAAATACTCCCTCAGGCAATCCAGCTTCACTAAGTAACTCTGCTAATCTAAGTGGACATGAGGGATCTTTCTCTGAAGGTTTTAATATAAATGTATTTCCACAAGCAATTGCTATTGGAAACATCCACATTGGTACCATTGCTGGAAAATTAAATGGAGTAATTCCAGCTACTACCCCTAAAGGTTGCCTCATTGACCAACTGTCAACATTTGTTCCAACATTTTCTGAATATTCACCTTTTAACAAATGAGGAATTCCACAAGCAAACTCAACTACCTCAAGCCCTCTTGTTAAAGATCCTCTAGCATCCTCAAAAACTTTTCCATGTTCTGATACTATTAGCTTTGTTAACTCATCAGAGTTTTTTTCTATTAATTCTTTAAATTTAAATATTATCCTTGCTCTTTGTAAAGGAGGTTTTGCAGACCAAGTTTCAAATGCTTTTTTGGCTGCTTCTACAGCTTGATCTAAATCAGATTTACTTGCAAGTCTAACCTCAGATTCTTGTTCTCCTGTTGCAGGATTAAATACTTTTCCTTTTCTATCAGATGAACCTGGAATTATTTTTCCATTAACGAAGTGCTCTATTAATTTCATGAATACGGTCTTTTAAATCAAAAAAACTTAATAGTCTATTTAAACATTGGCCGTAGCTAACATTTTTTTAATTTCTGCAATTGCTTTTGCTGGATTTAGGCCTTTGGGACAAGCATTTGTACAATTTAAAATAGTATGACATCTGTAAAGTTTTAATTCATCAGCAACTTTTTTTAATCTTGCTTTTCTTTCTTCGTCTCTACTATCAACGATCCATCTGTAAGCTTGTAGAAGGACTGCTGGACCTAAGTATTTATCTCCATTCCACCAATAACTTGGGCAAGATGTTGAACAACATGCACACATAATACATTCATAAGCGCCATCAAGTTTTGCTCTATCTTCTTGAGATTGATAAATTTCTGTTGTTTCTTTTTTTGAATTATTTTTTAACCAAGGTTCAATAGATTGATATTGTTTATACAAACCATCCAAATCTCCAATTAAATCTCTTTTAACTTTCAAGTGCGGTAGCGGATATATGTCTATATCTCCATCAATTTCCGAATGCGGAGTTGTGCACGCTAAACCATTTTTGCCACCCATGTTCATAGCACAAGAACCACAAACTCCATGAGCACAAGATCTTCTATAAGCTAATGTTGGGTCAATTTCGTTTTTAATTTTATTTAAAATATCTAAAACTTTTGAAGGACAATTATCCATATCAACTTCATAAGTATCAATTCTTGGATTTTCTTCAGTAGAAGGGTCCCATCTATAAACATTTACTCTTCTAAGATTTTTAGAGCCTGTTTTATCTTTAAAATATTTACCTTTTTTGACTTCAGAATTTTTTGGTAAATTCAATTGTACCATTAGTATACCCGCTCTTGTGGTGGAAAATATTGAACTTCATTAGTCAAAGTTGACTTGTGGACTGGTCTATAACTAATTTTTGTATTTTTTCCATCACACCAAGCAAGAGTATGTTGCATAAATTTATCATCATCTCTTTTTGGATAATCATCTCTTGCATGAGCTCCTCTGCTTTCTTTTCTGTGATATGCAGATTCTACTGTTGTTACTGCTTGTCTAATTAAATTATCAAATTCTAAAGTTTCAACCAAATCAGTATTAAATACTAAAGATCTATCTTTAACAGAAATAGAGTCCATTCCATCATAAGTTTTTCTAATATCATCAACGCCTTCTTTTAAATTTTTTTCTGTTCTAAATACTGCACATTTAGATTGCATTGTTTTTTGCATTGAAAGTCTAAGTTCTGCAGTACTATTATTTCCATCTGCATTTCTTAACTTATCAAATCTATCTAAACATTTTTGTGTCTCAGACTCAGGTAACTCTTCATGAGGAGTTCCGGGTTTAACTAATTCTGCTGCTCTTTTTGCTGCTGCTCTTCCGAACACTACTAAATCAATTAATGAATTAGAGCCAAGTCTATTCGCACCATGAACAGATACACATGCTGCTTCTCCTATAGCCATCAGACCTGGAACAGTTTTTTCTGAACCATTAACAGTTAAAACTTCTGCTTTGTAATTTGTTGGAATACCACCCATATTATAATGAACTGTTGGCACAACAGGTATAGGCTCTTTAGTTACATCTACATTTGCAAATAATCTTGCAGCATCAGTAATTCCTGGAAGTCTACTTTCAATAATATCTTTATCTAAATGACTTAAGTTTAAATGAACATGATCTTGATCTTTTCCAACTCCCCTTCCTTCATTTATTTCAATAGACATTGATCTACTAACAACATCTCTTGATGCTAAATCTTTTGCATTTGGAGCATATCTTTCCATAAATCTTTCGCCCTTAGAGTTAGTTAGATAACCACCCTCACCTCTAGCACCTTCTGTTATTAACGTGCCATGACCATAAATTCCTGTTGGATGAAATTGAACAAACTCCATATCTTGAAGAGGCAATCCAGCTCTTAATACCATTGCATTTCCATCTCCAGTGCAAGTATGCGCAGATGTAGCTGAATAATAGACTTTCCCATATCCACCTGTAGCTATAATTACAGTATGTGCTCTAAATCTATGGATTGTTCCATCATTTAAATTCCATGCAATTAATCCCTTGCACGCTCCATCTTTCATTAAAAGATCTAATGCAAAATATTCTATAAAAAACTCAGTGTTATGTTTTAAGGCTTGTCCATAAAGCGTATGAAGAATTGCATGACCAGTTCTATCCGCAGCAGCACATGTTCTTTGTACAATTCCATTTCCATAATTTTTTGTCATTCCACCAAAAGGTCTTTGATATATTTTTCCCTCTTCAGTTCTACTAAATGGAACTCCATATTTTTCTAATTCTAAAACAGCTTTTGGAGCTTCTTTACATAAATACTCAATACTATCTTGATCACCTAACCAATCTGCACCTTTAACCGTATCATACATGTGCCATCTCCAGTCATCTTCTCCCATGTTACCAAGTGCAGCTGAGATACCTCCTTGTGCAGCAGATGTGTGGCTTCTAGTTGGAAATACTTTTGAAATACACGCTGTTTTCAATCCAGCTTCGCTTAATCCAACAGCGGCTCTCAAGCCGGATCCACCAGCTCCTAAGACAACTACATCATATTCATGATCTATTATATTATAAGCGCTCATTATTTTAGATTAAGTAAAATTATTATTGTTAATAATGGAATAATTATAGCAGAAATATAGAGAAGTCTGTTTGCGACATATTTGGTTTTTTCATTAGAAATATAGTCCTCAAAAACCTCACTAATACTTAGGGCAGAAAAAAAATAAGCAAAAATTAAAAATATACTAAATAAAAACTTATTTGTTTTATTTGAAAAAAAACTAACTACTTCAGAATAGTCTCCATCATAAACTGATATGAAATTAATTATAAACCAAAACATTAAAGGGACTAAAATTATTGATGATAATTTTAAAAACATCCATTTTTTTGTAGCTAAATTCATATTAAAAAAAGTTTTTTCCAATTAAGTAAAATAAAATAGTTAAAATCAATGAACCAAAGATCACCATCAAACCTGTTATACGAGTAGTCTTTAGTTCATAGCCATAACCCATATCCATTATTATATGTCGGATTTCACTAAGTATCTGAAAACTAAAAGACCACGCTAACCCTATTGCAACAAATTTTCCAAGAAATGAATTAAAAAAAAAGTTTATCAAATCATATTTTGGTTCTCCTAAAATTAGCCAAGAAACCCAGACACAAACTAAAGTTATTGCTATGATATTTATTATTCCAGTAATTCTATGAGAAATAGATACTAGTGAAGATATGTGCCATCTATAAATTTGTATATGAGGAGAAAGAGGTCTTTTACTTTCCATAAAAATTATTTTTTATTAATGTTTCAGCAATTTCAACTGCATTTAAGGCTGCACCTCTAAGTAAATTGTCTGAGACAATCCACATATTTAAGCAATTCTTTTTAGTTTTATCTTCTCTAATTCTTGAAATGAATGTCTCATCTTTTCCAGCGGCTTCAAGTGGTGTTGAATATCCACCATCTTGTCTCTCATCAATAACTTTACAGCCTTCCATTTTCTCAAGACATTCTTTAATTTGATCAATTGTAAAATCTTTTTCTAATTCTAAATTTACCGCTTCAGAATGAGAAACTAAAACTGGTACTCTTACACAAGTTGCTGATAATTCAATATTTTTATCTAGAATTTTTTTAGTCTCATTGGTCATTTTTAATTCCTCTTTTGTGTATCCGTCATCAGCAAATACATCGATATGTGGAATTAAATTAAATGAAATTTGTTTTGTAAAATTTTTTGATTCAATTGCTTTGTTTTCTAGTGCTAGCTTAGTCTGTTCTACTAATTCATCCATTGGTGCTTTACCACCACCAGATACTGATTGATACGTAGCTACAACTACTCTTTTTATTTTAAATAAATCATGGATTGGTTTTAATGGTAAGACTAATTGTGCAGTTGAGCAATTAGGATTAGCAATAATATTTTTTTTTATATTTCTTAAGTCATCCGCATTTACTTGAGGTACAATCAAAGGAACATCGGGGTCCATTCTATAAAAACTAGAATTATCTATTACAATGCTATGGCTTGCTGCTTTTGAGGCATAAGCTTCTGAAATTTTTCCACCTGCTGCAAAAAAAGTAATTTTTGCTTTTGAAAAATCAAAAGTCTCTAAATTTTCAACTTCTATGTCTTTTCCTTTAAAATTAATTTTTGAACCAGCACTTCTTTGAGATGCAACTAAAAAAATTTCTGAAATAGGCAAATTTTTCCTCTCAAGTACTTCTAGTACTTTTCTTCCAACATTGCCCGTGGCTCCGACTATAGCTAAATTCATGATGGGGTTGTTATACTAAATGAAAGGTAAATCGCAAACTTTTCCAGCGCAATTATGTCCATTTACAACAACTTTTACATTTTGCTCAAGATTCCAGTATCCTTTTTGCATCATAGCTATACCAATTACTTTTTTGAAGTGAGGTGAATAGCAAGCAGATCTTAATTCTCCAATTAGGTTGTTGTTTTCATCTGTCAAATCTAGAGAACCTGTTACACTGATTTCATTAATATCAATTTTTATACCCATCAATTTTTTAGTAATTCCTTCTTCTTTTATTTTTATTAATTTTTCCTTACCCAAAAACTTTGCATCACTATCTAAGTTAACATACTTATCAAAACCACACTCAAACGGGTTATCATTGTTATCCATATCGTTTCCAAATGATAATAGAGCACTTTCAATTCTCTCTATTAAATTAGGGCATCCAGGCTTAACATTAAATTCTTTACCAGCTTCAAATAAATGATCATATAACTTTTGACCAGACTCAGTGTTTTGAACATAAATTTCATAACCACCTTGCTTAGACCAACCTGATTGTGCAATTAAATGGTCAACTCCTTCAAAATTAAAATAATCAAATCCAAAAAATTTCAATTTAGTTATTTTTTCTCCAAATACTTTTTCCATTAACTTAAATGATTTTGGACCTTGAACAGCCATAATGTCTACATTTGGTTCAAAGATTTTAACATCAAATTTATTTCCAATTGCTAATCCTTTTGCAAATAAAATTACATCAGAGTCTGCAATGGATATCCACCATTTCTCCTGACTTAATCTCAGCACTACAGGATCATTAATTAATCCACCTTGGTCATCTATAATAGGACAATAATAACATCTACCATCTTTAGATTTAGATAAATCTCTACAAGTCATTAATTGAACTAATTTAGCTGAGTCTTTTCCTGAAATTTCAACTTGCCTTTCTGCTGCAACATCCCAAATTTGAACATGTTCTTTTAAGTGATGATAAGAGTCTTCTACAGATCCAAAGGCTGCTGGAAGCAACATATGGTTATAGATTGTATAAGCTGTTACACCTTGTTTTTCTACTCTTGAAGTATATGGTGTACTTCTAAGTCTTCTAGATTTTGCTATTGAATAATTTTTCATTTATTTAAAAATTGTAAAACCTTGTCCCGCATTTCAAATGCTTTTTCAATCATAATCATATGCCCACATCCTTCGATTACATGAATAGTTGAATTTTTAATCAATTGAGAGAATTTTTTTCCAGATTCTAAATTAACCATTTTATCTAGAGAACCAAAAACAAACATTGATGGAACCTCAATTGATCCAGCTGCGGTTGAGCCATTTTTGTAATTATTACAAGCTATAAGATCTACAGCAAGTATTTCACTAATATCTTTTGGAGATTGAATAATTCTTTCAACTGGATTACCACCTATAAATTTTTTTGAACCCTCGTATCCCCACTTCATCATTAATTTTACTGCATCAGAATCTCCATTTTCTGCAAGCTCAATCAAATCAGGATGAACAGGCATCTTATTAGATCCACCTACAAAGACTATTTTTTTTAGTCTATCTTTGTATCTATGGGAATACTCAAGTATTTCTAAACATCCTTGTGAATGACCAACTAATATTAAATTTTGAAGATCTAAGGCATCAAATACAAGTTCCAACCATTCTGCTATCTCCTCAATAGTTTTTAAACATGGCCCCTCAGAATTTCCATGTCCTGGTAAATCAATAGATAATACATTGAAATTATTATTTGAAAAAAATTGCTCACTTAATGACCAAACAATATGAGATAAGCCACTTCCATGAAGAAAAACAATGGTATCTTTGTTTTTATCTATACCTTTGCCATTGTCTGAAGCAAAAATACTTTTATTTTCTATTTCAAATATCAATTAGATTCCTAAACTTTTTTTCTCAGTTCAAACTTCTGTATTTTTCCAGTTGATGTCTTAGGTAGTTCGCAGAAAACGACCTTTTTGGGAACTTTAAATCCAGCCAAAGTTTCTTTACAAAAATCAATTAATTCTTTTTCAGTAACAGGCTTATCTTGAACCATCTCGATGAAAGCACAAGGTACTTCTCCCCATTTTTCATCTGGTTTAGCAACTACTGCTGCTATTGAAACTGAAGGATGTTTAGATAAGGTATTTTCAATTTCTATTGATGAAATATTTTCTCCCCCTGAGATAATAATATCCTTAGATCTATCTTGAATTTTTACATATCCATCAGGAAACATAACTGCCAAGTCGCCACTATGAAACCATCCATCTTTCATTGCTTTATCGGTAGCTTCTTTGTCTTTAAAGTAACCTTTCATTACTACGTTTCCTCTAATCATGATCTCTCCGATAGTTTTTCCGTCTTTAGGAACTTCTTTCATCGTCTCTGGATCTAAAACTGTTACTCCTTCTGTATTGGGATACCTCACTCCTTGTCTTGCTTTAATCTCATTTTGTTTATCCTCATCTAAATCATTCCATCCATCATTCCACGCACATTGTGTAACATGACCATATGTTTCTGTAAGACCGTAAACATGCATAACTTCAAATCCAAGAGATTTCATTTTTTTAAAAATAATACTTGGCGGAGGTGCTCCAGCAGTTAAGACGTAAACTTTATGCTTTAATTTTTTTCTATCACTTTCTGGAGCTCCAGTTATCATATTTAAAACTATTGGTGCTCCTCCAAAATGAGTAATGTCATATTTATCAATAAGCTCAAAAATTTTCTTAACATCAATATTTCTTAAGCAAATTGTTCTTCCATTTAACATTGGAACTGTCCATGGATAGCACCAGCCATTACAATGAAACATAGGTACAACAGTTAAAAAATTTAAACGATTAGGCATATTCCAGGCAACAGTACTTCCCGTGGACATTAAGTACGCACCTCTATGATGGTAAACAACACCTTTAGGATTGCCAGTTGTACCTGAAGTATAACTTAAAGATATTGCCTGCCATTCATCATCAGGCATTTTCCAATCAAAATTCTCATCTCCAGTATTTAAAAAACTTTCGTATTCTAAATCTCCAATTTTTTCCAATTTCGATTGATCAGCATGTTTGTCGTTAATATCTATAACAGTGATTTTTTTATTTAAATTTTTTAAAGCTTTTTTTACTTCTAAATGCAATTGTCTATCTACAACCAATACCTTCGCATCACTGTGATTTAAAATATAATTAATTGTATTAGCATCTAATCTTATATTTATTGTGTTTAAAACAGCTCCTGTCATTGGAACTGAGTAATGCGCTTCAAAAATTTCAGGAGTATTAAAAGCTAAAAAAGATACTGTATCTCCTTTTTGAATGCCAATTTTAGAAAGTGCACTGGCAAATTTTACTGCTCTTTTATAAACTTCACTCCAAGTATAACTTCTATCCTCATAAACTATAGCCTCATAATCAGGATAAACATCTTTGGCTCTTTGTAAAAATGTTAGTGGTGTTAATGGAACATAATTTGCATTATTTCTATCCAGATTAATATCGTAATGATTCATTATTAATTAAATTTAAATTTCATTATATTTGAGCTACCTGAAACTGCAGATTTATAATGATATTCTGCTCTTGGTAACACTTTTTCAAAGTAGAATGTAGCTGTATTAATTTTGTCTGAATAAAACTCTTTATTTTCTTCATAATCTTTAAAACTGATTTCTAAGATTTTTATCCATGAAAAAGCAATCGAAATATAACCAAGTGTTTTTAAATAATCATTTGCAGCTGCAGAAACATCATCTTTTTCGATTTTACTTTTATCTACAATCCAACCAGTGAACTTTGATAAAATATCAAGATAATATGTAAGATCTTTTGTAAATGATTTTACCTTTTCATGTTTGTTTTCACATTCAGATTTTATCATTTCTAAAAATTTAGAAATTACATCACCATTTCTGTTTATTAATTTTCTAAATACTAAATCAGCGGCTTGAACTGAATTGGTTCCTTCATATATCGGTGTGATTCTATTATCTCTATATAATTGCTCAATACCTTGGTCTTTAGTATAACCGTATCCTCCATGAATCTGCATAGCATCACTTGTAATCTCCATAGCTAAATCAGTAAATAAAGATTTAACTACAGGTGTCATCAAAGAAACATAATCAGAAGCTTCCTGTTTAATTTTTTTATCTGGATGATGAAGACTAACTTCAGTTTGTTGAGACAACCAAAAGCATAAAGCTCTTTCTCCCTCAATTATAGATTTCATATTTAATAAAGTTCTTCTTATGTCTGCATGGTCAATAATAAAATCTGCACCATTTGAAGATCTAGAATTATTAGTTTTTCCTTGTTTTCTCTCTTTTGCATAAGCAAGTGAATTTTGGTAAGCAATTTCTGAAATACCCAATCCCTGAATACCGACTACAATTCTCTCAAGATTCATCATGGTAAACATTGCATTTAAACCTTTGTCCTTAGGACCAATCATGTATCCTGTTGCATCATCAAAGTTTAAGACACATGTTGCCGAACCTTTAATTCCCATTTTTGTTTCAATAGATCCTGTTGAAATACCATTTCTTTGTCCAACCGATCCATCTTGATTTACTAAAAACTTGGGTACTAAAAATAAACTTATTCCTTTTGTTCCAGGAGGAGAGTCGGTAGATCTTGCTAAGACTAAATGAACAATATTTTCTGTTAAGTCATGATCGCCTGATGTGATGAAAATTTTTTGGCCAATTATTTTATAAGTTCCATCAGATTGACTAACTGCTTTTGTTTTAAGTAAACCTAAATCAGTACCACAAACAGGTTCAGTTAAACACATCGTGCCACTCCATTTACCTTCTACAATTTTAGGTAAATATTTATCTTTTATTTCATCAGTAGCGTGATGATTAATGCAATTGTATGCTCCAATACTTAATTCACTATAAAGTTTAAAAGATAAACTCGCAGAGGACAGCATTTCGTCAAAAAAAGCACTTACTGTTTTTGGCATTCCTTGACCACCATATTTTGGATCACATGACAATGAAGTCCATCCATCCTCAATATATTTCTGATAAGCTTCTTTGTATCCTGGTGGTGTTCTAACTACACCATTTTCTAGAACTGCTGGATTTTCATCGCCTGCTTTAGCAAGTGGTAAAATTAAATTTTGATTGATTTTAGCTGCTTCTTCTAAAATATCTTTAACCAAATCTGAGCTAACTTCATTATATCTTTCAAGATCATTATAATTTTTATTATCTCTTAATTTTTCATAGAGAAACATCATATCTTTAACAGGTGCAGAATAACTTGGCATTTGAAAAGCTTAGAATACTTAGAGGTTTATTGCAATTTTGAAATTATCGCGTCGCCCATTTGCGAAGTAGATACTTCTTTCATACCCTCAGAAAGGATATCTTTCGTTCTTAGACCATCATTTAACACAGCTTGAACCGCATTTTCCAAAGCATCAGCTTCATTATCAAGATCTAAAGAATATCTTAAAGCCATTGCAAAACTTAGTACTGTAGCGATTGGATTTGCTAACCCTTTTCCTGCAATATCAGGAGCTGAGCCATGTATGGGTTCATACATTGCTCTCATTTCACCATCTTTATTTTTTGCACCTAAAGATGCAGAAGGTAATAACCCTAAAGATCCTGTTAACATTGAAGCTTGATCTGAAAGCATATCACCAAATAAATTATCAGTAACAATTACATCAAACTGTTTTGGATTTCTAAGTAATTGCATTGCACAGTTATCTGCAAGCATATGACTTAGTTCAACATCTTTGTATTCTTTTTCATGAAGTTCCTGAACTTCTTCTTTCCATAGTTGTCCAGCTTCCATAACATTAGATTTCTCACAAGATGTAACTTTATTTGATCTTTTTCTAGCAAGATCAAAGGCAACTCTTGCAACTCTAGTAATTTCACTAGTAGTATAAGTGTGAGTATTTATTCCTTTTCTTTCACCATTTTCTATTGGTTTAATACCTCTTGGTTCACCAAAATAAATTCCACCTGTTAATTCTCTTACAATCATTATATCTAAACCCGAAACTACTTCTGGTTTAAGTGTTGATGCACCAACTAACTGTTCAAAACATATGGCAGGTCTCAAATTTGCAAATAATTTTAATTCTTTTCTTAATTTTAATAAAGCTCTCTCCGGTTTTTTTGAAAACTCAATATTATCCCACTTAGGTCCTCCAACTGCACCGAGCATAACAACTTCGCTCTCTAAAGCTTTATAAAAAACTTCATCTGTTATAGGTGTACCATGTTTATCGTAAGAACATCCACCCGCAAGATCTTCATCTATTTCAAAGTCTAAAGATTTTTTATCATTAAACCAATTAATTATTTTTCTAACTTCTCCAATTACCTCAGGTCCAATACCATCACCTGGTAATAATAGAATTTTTCTTTTTTTTACTTTAATCATTAAAAACCCAAGGTTTTTTATCTTTTAACTGATTTTCAAAATTTTGAATTTTGTCAGATTTTTTTAAAGAAAGAGCAATGTCATCTAATCCTTCTAACAAACATTTTTTCTTAAATGGATCTATTTCAAATTTAATTTCATTATTTCCGTAAATAATTTTTTGATCATTTAAGTCTACAGAAATTTCTTCTTTTCTATTTGCATATTCAGAAAGTTCTTTTATTTTTTCTTCTTCAAGAATTATTGGTAAAATTCCATTTTTAAAACAATTACTATAAAAAATATCAGCATAACTTGAACTAATCACACAAGTAATTCCAAAATCTAACAATGCCCATGGAGCATGCTCTCTTGATGAACCACATCCAAAATTGTTTCCTGCAATTAAAATTTTTGAGTTATTAAATGGTTCCTGATTTAATACAAAATCATTAATTTCTTTTCCATTATTGTCATATCTCATTTCAAAAAACAAATTTTTTCCAAGTCCAGTTCTTTTTATTGTTTTTAAAAATTGCTTAGGAATAATCATATCTGTATCGATATTTACGATTGGTAAATAAGCTGGAATACTTTTTAATGTATTAAATTTTTGCATTTAATTTTGATACTTTCTTACATCATCTAAATTACCAGAGATTGCAGCTGCAGCTGCCATCCCAGGGCTTACTAGATGCGTTCTGCCGCCTCTTCCCTGTCTTCCTTCAAAGTTTCTGTTTGAAGTAGATGCGCATCTTTCCTCTGGTTTTAATTTATCTGCATTCATTGCTAAACACATAGAACAGCCTGGCTCTCTCCATTCAAATCCTGAATTTACAAATATTTTATCTAAACCTTCTTGCTCAGCTTGTTCTTTAACCAATCCTGACCCTGGAACTACAATGGCATTTACATGTGATGATATTTTTTTGTCCTTTAAGATTTTGGCAGCTTCTCTTAAATCTTCAATTCTTCCATTTGTACAGCTTCCAATAAAAACTTTATCTATCTTGATATCAGTTGCTGCCATATCAGGTGTTAGTCCCATATATTTTAATGCTCTTTCAATTGAGTTCTTTTTATCCTCATCTTTTTCATTTTGAGGATTTGGTACTTTTCCATCGATTGTAATTACATCTTGAGGTGAAGTCCCCCAAGTAATCATTGGTAAAATATCATTTGCATTAAGATTTATTTCTTTATCAAAACTTGCATCAGCATCTGTTTTTAAACTATTCCAGTATTCAAGTGCCTTTTCCCAATTTTCTCCTTTTGGAGACATGGGTTTACCTTTTAAATATTCAAATATTTTTTCATCTGGAGCAATTAATCCAGCTCTTGCACCACCCTCAATGGTCATGTTGCAAATAGTCATTCTCTGTTCAACACTCAAAGATCTTATTAAATCTCCAGCATATTCAACTACACAACCTGTTCCTCCTGCAGTACCAATCTTTCCGATGATTTGAAGTATTACATCTTTAGATGTTACTCCTAATGGAAGTGTTCCATTAACATTAATTCTAAAATTTTTTGCTTTCTTTTGAACGAGTGTTTGCGTTGCTAAAACATGTTCAACTTCAGATGTTCCAATACCAAAAGCTAATGATCCAAAAGCTCCATGAGTTGCTGTATGACTATCTCCACATACAATAACTGTACCTGGTTGAGTAAAGCCTTGTTCTGGTCCAATAATATGAACAATTCCTTGTCGTTTATCATCCATACCAAAAAGCTGCACACCAAATTCCTTACAATTTGATTCTAATGTATCAACTTGTATTTTCGATTCCTGGTCTGATATCCCTTTAGTTCTATCTGTCGTTGGAACATTATGATCAGCAACAGCTAGAGTTAAATTAGGATGACGAACTTTTCTATTTGAATTTCTTAAACCTTCAAACGCTTGTGGACTAGTAACTTCATGAATTAAGTGTCTATCAACAAACAATAAAGCTGTTCCATCTTCTTGCTGATCTACTAGATGATCATTCCAAATTTTATCGTAAAGAGTAGTGGACATTGAAAAAAAAATTATTTTTTTTCTGAAGTACTTTCTGTTGATTGTTCAGCAGTAGCTTCTTCTTTTGGAGCTTCTGTTGCTTGAGCTGCTTCTACTTTAGGAGCCTCTTCTTTTGTAGCTTCTGTCGGTGGAGCTACGTTTTCTTCAGTAACTGTTTCGGGTTTTACATCAACATCGATACCAATTTTTTTTCTAATTTTTTCTGCAATCCTTGCTGATTTACCTGTTCTTTCTCTCAGATAATATAATTTTGCCCTTCTTACTTTCCCTGATCTAATAACTTTAATTGAGTCAATCAAAGTTCCATAAAGTGGAAATGTTCTTTCAACACCTTCACCAAAAGAAATTTTTCTAACTGTGAAAGACGAGTTTAAATCTCTGCTTTTTTTTGCAATACAAACGCCTTCAAAATATTGAATTCTATCTTTTTTTCCCTCTGTAATTCTAACACCCACTTTAACCACATCTCCAGGGTAGAATTCAGGTATCTTTTTTTCTGAAAGTATTTTTTTAACGTTATGTTGATTTATCTCTTCAATTGTTTTCATAGTTATATTTATCAAATTAATTCTTCTTATATTTTTCCCATAAATCTGGTCTTCGGACGCGTGTTATAGCCTCAGATTGAGATAAACGCCAGTGTTTAATTTTGCTGTGATCTCCTGACAAAAGTACTTCTGGAACAGCTTTTTCCTCCCAAATTTGAGGTTTTGTGAACTGAGGATACTCTAATAATCCATTTTCAAAACTTTCGTTTACCTTAGAATTCTCATTCCCCAGAACACCGGGTAAAAGCCTCAAAATACTATCAATCACCACAAATGCTGCTGACTCTCCTCCTGATAATATAAAGTCTCCAATACTAACTTCTTCTATATTTCTTGTGCTTAACACTCTTTCATCAACTCCTTCGAAGTGTCCACAAATTATCGAAACCGATTTTTCCTTCGATAATTCTTTGGCATAATTTTGATCAAATTTTTTTCCTCTAGGAGATAAATATAATATTTTTTCTCCTTCATTTTTATTTTGATCTAATGATTTAGCTAATACATCTGCCTTCATCAGCATACCAGAACCACCTCCGTATGGAGTATCATCTACAGTTTTATGTTTATCCTCAGCAGCATCTCTAATGTTTACCACTTTTAAATTCCAAATATTTTTAGACATTGCTTTTCCATACAGACCTTTAGACAAAGGACCAGGAAAAATATCTGGATAAAGTGTAAACACTTGAGCTTTCCACATAGATTATCTTTAGTTTATTTTTTTTCCTCAGCTGGAGCTGCTTCTGCTTTAGGAGCTTCTTCTTTAGGAACTTCTGCTGCTGGAGCTGCTTCTGCTTTAGGAGCTTCTTCTTTAGGAGCTTCTGCTGCTGGAGCTGCTTCTGCTTTAGGAGCTTCTTCTTTAGGAGCTTCTGCACCATCTTCCTCTTTTTTATTTCTTTCTTTCTTAGGGACAGCTTTATTTGGATTATTTCCAGCTGCTGGCATAGGGATTAAATCATTTTCACCTAAAATTCTTGCAACTCTTGTTGTTGGTTTAGCGCCTTGACCTAGCCAATATTTAATTCTTTCAGCCTCAAGACCTACTCTTTCTTTTTTATCTTTAGGAAGTAGTGGGTTAAAAAAACCAACTTTTTCTATAAATCTTCCATCTCTTGGGAAACGACTGTCAGCTACAACAACTTTGTAAACTGGTCTCTTTTTAGAGCCTCCCCTTGATAATCTAAGTTTTAACATTTGTTCTCCTTATTTTATTATTTTAGTTTATTAAATAGCTCTGGTGGTATCCCTTGATCAGACATACCTTTCAGATTTCCTTTTGACATCTTTTTCATCATTTCAGACATCATTTTAAATTGCTTAAGCAATTTATTGATAGTGGCTGGATCTGTGCCAGAGCCATTAGCAATTCTTTTTTTTCTTGAACCATCAATTACTTTTGGATTTTCTCTCTCTTTTTTTGTCATTGATAAAATGATAGCTTCGTTTTTTGTTATAATACTTTCGTCAATCCCTGCTGTATCCATTTGAGATTTAATTTTAGATACTCCTGGCATAAAAGACATGATCCCCTCAATGCCTCCCATTTTTTTCATTTGTCTTAATTGAGAAAGGTAATCTTCCATAGAAAATTGACCCTTTTTTAAATTTTCCTCAGCTTTTTTAATGTTCTCTTCGCCTAAATCTTGAGCAGCTTTTTCTACAAGAGAAACAATGTCTCCCATTCCTAAAATTCTATTTGCTATTCTATCTGGATGAAATACCTCAAAATTTTCTATTTTTTCACCTATACCCAAAAATTTTATTGGAACATTTGATACATATTTCATACTCACGGCAGCTCCACCTCTGGCATCACCGTCAGCTCTAGTTAATATTATTCCAGATAAGTTAACTGTGTTTTTGAACTCTTTTGCAACTGAAGCAGCAACTTGACCTGTAAGAGAGTCCGCTACAAGAAAAGTTTCTGCTGGATTAATAATGCTCTCAATTTGTTTGATCTCGCTCATCATTTGTAAATCAATTTGAGTTCTCCCAGCTGTATCAAACAAAATTATATCTGCTCCATTCAGATTTGCTGCACTCATGGCTCTTTGGCAAATATCAGTTGGTTGTTGACCTTCAATAATTGGAAGTGTCAAAATATTATTCTGTTCACCTAAAGATTTAAGCTGTTCTTGTGCTGCTGGCCTATAAATGTCCAAACTGACCATCATCACTTTTTTCTTTTTATTATCTTCTAAATATTTAGCTAATTTTGCAGTAGAAGTTGTCTTACCCGAGCCCTGCAAACCAACCATCATCATAGGAACTGGTGGTACAGCATTTAAATTTATGTCTACATTGCTAGAACCTAGTAAGTTTACTAGCTCATCGTAGACAATTTTTACAACCATATCTCCAGGAGAAGTTGATCTTATAATTTCTTGTCCTAAAGCTTTAGGTTTTACGTTTTCAACAAATTCTTTTGCAACATCTAAAGAAACATCTGCCTCAAGTAATGCTTGTCTAATACTTCTCAAACCCTCATCTACCTGAGCTTCATTCAGAGAGGGTGCTTTTTTTAAAGAAGAAAAAATTTCTTCAAATTTATTTGTTAAATTATCAAACATATATTTTTTTATTACGCATAGCAGTAACGCACTAGTGGGCGAACTCTCGCTGACTAGTGTCGATCTCTTTGTTTCCAAAGACACCGCAAAGTTAATGTTTTTGCGGAAACGGCAACAACCTATAATAGAGGTTCAAAAAGTCAATAAATAAGTTAAATATCTAATTATGAATATTAAAGCATTTAAAATGGACGGTTTAGGCAATGATTTTGTAATTATTGATAATAGAGAAAAAGTTACAAATCTTACCAAAGACCAAATAATTAAAATTTGTGACAGAAACTTTATAGGATGCGACCAACTTATATTAATTAATAAAGACCAAGATTACGATGCTTCAATAGAATTTTTTAACTCTGACGGTGGGATTTCTGGTGCATGTGGAAATGGTACAAGGTGTGTGGCTGAGCTATTAGGAAAAGAAAAAAATAAAGACACGATTATTTTAACAACTTTATCTGGCCATTTAAAATCTCATATTTTAGGAGAAAAATTAGTATCTACTGAAATTGGTTTGGGCAGAACTAAATGGAATGAAATACCATTATCTCAAGAATTAGAAACTAAAAACTTAAATATTAAAATTGTTGATTCAAATAATAATGAATTTTTTGGAGGAACGGCCGTCAATGTGGGAAATCCTCATATAATTTTTTTTGTGGAAGACAACGAACAATTCAAAATAGAAAAAGTTGGCCCAGAAATAGAAAACCACAAACTGTTTCCAGAAAAATGTAATGTCACAATAGCCACAATAGTAAACAAAGAGTTAATAAAGGTAAAAGTTTGGGAAAGAGGAGCTGGTTTGACAAAAGCATGTGGAACTGCAGCTTGTGCTACTGCCTTTGCTGCTAAGCAGGCAGGACTTGCTAGCGATAAAGTTAACATCGAATTTTCTACTGGAAGATTGACGATATCTATAGATGAAAACAATAGTATCCACATGAAAGGTCCTGTTTCTGATATAAAAGAAATCGATATAGAAATTTAATGGGAATTTTCGAAAAATTTAAATCAGGATTTAAAAAAAGTGCTTCAGCTTTTACATCGGGCCTAAGAGATATAGTTGTCAAAAAAGAAATTGATGACAAAACTTTAGATAGAATTGAAGATTATTTAATTCAATCAGATGTTGGGGTAGCTTCTGCCTCAGAAATTAGAGAAATAATCTCAAAAACAAAAATAGATCCAAACAAAGATTTAACTGCTGAGATAAATAATATTCTTAAAGACTACATTATCTCAGTTATGAAACCTCTAGAAAATAATGAATTTTTTAAAAATAAAGAAAAACTTAATGCCATTTTAGTTTCTGGAGTTAACGGCGTTGGTAAAACAACAACTATTGGGAAAATTAGTAAAATATTAAAAGAAAATGGTAATAAAGTTATGTTGGCAGCATCAGATACATTTAGAGCTGCTGCTATAGAGCAATTAGAAAATTGGGCAAAAAAAATTAATGTTGAAATTACAAAATCTTCTCAAGGATCTGATCCTGCATCTGTAGCCTATAAGGCAATAGAAACTTCTATATCAAACAATTTTAATCAAGTTTTAATTGATACTGCTGGAAGACTGCAAAATAAAAAAAACCTAATGGAAGAATATAAAAAAATAGCAAACGTTACAAAAAAAATAGATGAAAGTGCACCTCATGATGTGATTTTAGTTTTAGATGCAACTTCAGGTCAAAACGTTTTAAATCAAGTTGAAGAATTTAATAAAATTATCCCAATTACAGGCTTAGTGATGACAAAATTAGATGGAACAGCTAAGGGGGGAATACTTCTGGCTGTAGCCAAAAAGTATAAAATACCAATTATTGCACTTGGTTTAGGTGAAAAGGAAGATGATCTACAAATTTTTGAAGCTGAAAAATTTGCTGATGCTTTTACACAAATTACTTAATTAAATTACTAGATATTAAAGGTTTATAGAAACTACATCTGTAATTATCCTTAAATTTGTAGTGTCCGCAGTCCTTTACAATAGAGGAAATAATGAAATCAAACTTTCCATTAGTTGGATATAAATCTAATTTCTTTTCAACAATATCGTATTTGAAATTTACTTTTAAACTTTTAACAGCACTAATCATTACCAATGTTTTGTTATCCTTTAATAGATAATAAGCAAAATCATCTGGAAAAACTGGAAAATTATATTCCTTTAAAAAATTTTTTGCTTTTCTTGGAAACCATTCATAAGAAATCAATGGTGATGATACTTCTGTTTTATAATCATATATATAAAGATCTTTAGGGTAATCATTGATGTAATTACTTACTTCCCCTTTTGCTAATATAGCCTTTTCTCTTGGTTTAAAATACAAAGCAAAATTTTCATCATGCGAGTTCATTTGATCAATAAAAAATAAATTTTCAATTGAAGACAAATTTTCTTTAGAAAAAGAAGTTCCTGAAATAAGAAAAGTCAAAAAAATATAAATGAATAGTTTCTTCATGATTAGAAATTAATTAGAATTTTTGGAATAAAATTGTTTTGATTGTGGCTTAATTTAAACTTTTTATAAATGAACCTAGTTGGAAAACCATATTATTATCAAATTCCATCATATGATCGTCATGTTTGGTAAAGTAAGAGAACTTTGGATCATTTGCTAAATCAAACATTTTCTTTCCCATTGAAAAAGGAACAATTTGATCTTTTTCGCCATGCATAACTAAAACTGGAATATTAATATTTTTTATTTTTTCATCATTTTTATATTTATCTTTCAATATTAGAGAGACAGGAATGTATGGATAAAAATTCTTAGCTGCAGCAATCATTGAAGTGAAAGGTGTTTCTAAAATTAAACCAGCATATCTTTTATTTTGAGAAACCTCAGTTGCAATTCCTGTGCCAAGTGACTCTCCATAAATGATTAAATCACTGTCACTCAAACCTTTATTTTTAAGCCAGTTAATTGCACTTTTTCCATCCTGATATAAAGCATTTTCAGATGGATTTCCTAAATTTCCACTAAATCCACGCCAAGCGATTATTAAAAAATTTACATCCATATTTTTAAAATGATTTAATTTATGAATTCTATTTTCTAGGCTTCCTGCATTTCCATGAAAATAAACAACAGTCTTAAATTTTTTCAAATCTTTTTCATGAAACCATCCTAAAAGGCTAATGTTATCTGCTGTTTGAATTTGAACTTTTTCTATCTCTACTTCTATTTTATCTCCTGAATAATTATTTTCCTGGGGATGATACATTAGATTTCTTTGAAATATAAAAAGATAAGCTAGTAAAATAAAATATATAACTAAGATCCAAAATATAATTTGCAAAATTAATTTCCTAGGTTTTGGTATCATAATTTTTCTTTGCTAAGTAAACTCCAACAAAAACAAGTACAGTACCAATATAATGAAATGTTTCTAAATTTTCATCAAACAATATAAATCCGTAAATTGCTGCATAGATAGTAAATACATATAAGGTAAAGCCAGTAAGTGAAGCTCCTAAGCTTTCTTGAGCTTTAGTATATAAAGTAAATGCTATAATTCCTGGTGAAACGGCTGCAAATATAGTCCACAATAAAAAATCAGAATTAAATATAGTTTGTTCAAAATAAATTTCTTCTGCCAAATAAAATGGAAATAAACTTACTGCACCAAAAAAAGATATCATAGAAAATCTAGTAAAAATCAATAATTGAGATTTCCAGTAAAATAAATAAATCGAATATAAGGCCCAGCCAATCGCAGCTGCCAACATCCATAAATCTCCAATGGTGAAATTTAAATTTAAAAGTAAATTTAAATCTCCTTTAATAATAATTGCTAAAACTCCAACTAAACACGAAATCAAACCAATAATTTTTAATAAATTAATTTTCTCTTTAAAAAATATTGCAGAAATTATAATTATAAAAATAGGAGATGAGGTATAAATAATTCCCATATTTGTAACAGTTGTTGTTTTGCCTGCTAAAAAAGGAAAAGCCCCACAAACTCCACATCCCATTGCTCCTAGAAAAAATAATTTTGAGTATTCATTTTTAATAACTTTGAAATTTTTTTTTAATGATGAATATGTGAAAGGTAAAAGAAGTAAAAATACAAACGTCCACCTCCAAAAAGCTAATGAAATTGGGGGCACAAACTCAACACCACCTCTAGCAACAATTAAATTAGATGCCATAAATATTGGTTGAATAAATAAAAGAGATAAAGCTAATAAATTTTTATTTTGACTAGACAATTGTATATTAAGAAAAATTATTTTTTATCGAAAAACGCTTCGTAAACCATCATAAAAATTGCTCCACCCATTAAAATATAAACAGGAAGAACATCAAAAAATCCAATCATCGATGATCTAGTCAACGTTGTTGCAAGTCCTACTAAAAAAGCAATTGCGAGAAGAGAACCTAAAAATGTTGTAAATTTTTGCATTTAATTATTACATTCCTTTTCTAACCAATTAGCAACACCTAAAAATCTTTGATCATCATATTTTGCGCCAATTAATTGTACACCTAAAGGTAAATTGTTTTCACCTTGAAGTATAGGTAATGATATACAAGGTGTACCTAAATAAGACCATACTTTATTAAATTCTGCCGTTCCTGTGCTTTTTAAACCTTTCAGTGCTACTCCAGGACTAGATGGGGATAAAACTCCATGATAATCCTCAAAAACTTCCTTATAAGATTCATAACTTCTTTTCATAAAATCTATAGCTTCTGCATATTCTTTTGCAGAATGTTTGTTACCTTTTGAAATTGCATCTTGCATATACTTAGATAATTTTTTTTTATACTTTTTATAATAGAGTGAAAAATTATTAGCTAAATCTGTCTCATGAATTATTTGGTGGTATTTATGAATATCTTTAAAGTACGAAGGTGTATCAAAAACTTCGATATTATTTTTGAATGATTTTATAAAGTAATCAAATGCTTCTCTTGATTTTTTTCCAAGAAGCTTCCAATGATCAGTTTTGTAAAAAATAAATTTAGGATCAAACAAAGGTCCTTTTTTTGTTTCTGCTAACATTTCATCACTAGAGTAATGAACTGTTGCTGTATCATAATTATCTTTTTTGATTAAAATTTTAGCAAGAAGAGCAACATCTTCTACCGATCTTCCAAAAACACCAATGTGATCTAATTTTTCAGAGGTTTTTAGAACACCATTTCTACTAATCAAACCATAACTAGGCTTATAACCAACAACTCCACAATAAGATGCAGGTCTTATAACTGAACCTCCTGTTTGTGATCCAATTGCAAGCGGAGCCATAAAAGAAGCTACTGCTGCTGCAGATCCACTAGATGATCCACCTGGGGTTCTAGAATAATCATTAGGATTTGTAGTTTTTGAAGGACCTAAAAATGCCAATTCCGATGTTGCTGTTTTACCCATTATAATTGCTCCAGCAGATATTAATAGATCAACTATTTCAGCATTTTGAGAATATGATTTCCCTTTTCTTATTGATGTTCCACATTCTGTAGGCATATCAACAGTTCCAACAATATCTTTTACCGCAACAGGTATTCCATGAAGTGGGCCGAGTGGTTTGCCTGATTTCCTATGTTCATCAGCCTCTGATGCCTTTTCTAGTAAAAGTTTTTTATCTAAATGCGCCCATGCTTTTACGTCTTTTTCAAATTTATTTACTCTGTCTATATAAATTTTACATAACTCTACTGATGTAATTTGTGCTTCTTTAATTTTTACAGCAAGTTCTTCAACTTTTAATGAAAAAACATCTGTCATTTTCTTTTATTGTGCAAATAAAGTTTCCGGTAACCAAAGCGCTATTCCTGGGAACATATACATTAAAAACATTGCAAATATTACAATTGCTAAAAATGGCATTATTCCTCTGAATATATCCATAAGTTCAACATTAGATTTTTGAACTCCTTTTAAATAATAAGCCGACATAGCCATGGGTGGGGTTAAAAACGATGTTTGTAAATTTAAAGCAATTAACATTGCAAAGAAATATGGATTAACACCAAATACTTCTAATAAGGGTAAAAATATTGGAACAAAAATAATTAAAATTTCAGTCCATTCTAAAGGCCATCCTAGAAGAAAAATAATTATTTGAGTGATAATTAAAAACTGCCAAGTCGTAATATTTATAGAAGTAAAGAAGTGTTCAAAAACCTCGTGTCCCCCTAAATAAGAAAACACCGATGAAAAAGTCCAGGAACCAATAAACAGCCACATGATCATTGCAGTTGTTTTAGCTGTTAAAAAAACAGACTCTTTAAAGTTTTGCCATTTAAGTGTTTTATAAAACCAAGATAAAAGTATTGCCCCAAAAGCTCCTGCTGCAGCTGCTTCTGCTGGAGTTGCAATACCTGCCAAAATAGTACCTAATACAAGCATAATTAAACCAAACAGGGGAACGAAAGAAACCAAAACTTCTTTTAAAATTTCACCAGTTGGTGGAATATCTTCTTTTGGAGGTCTAGGAGCAATAGATGGATTTAACCATGCTCTAAATACTGCATATGCAATGTAAAGACCTGCTAAAAGTAGACCTGGAAATATTGCTGCTGCAAAAAGTCTTAATGGTGATAGTTGGGCTATTACTGAATAAACAATAAGCATAATACTCGGTGGAATTAAAATTCCTAAACATCCACCAGCGCAAATAATTCCTGACGCAAATTTTTTATCATAACCTGCTTTAACCATTGCAGGCCATGCTAACAATCCCATCAAAGTTACAACAGCACCAATAATTCCTGTAGCTGTCGAAAATAATGTACAAGTAATTAGTGCAGCTACCGCCATTGAAGCTGGAAGTCTATGTGCGGCCAATCTAATTGCAAAAAATAGTTTAGCTACAATCCCTGCTCTTTCTACTAGATATCCCATGAATAAAAATAAAGGCACAGCCGTAAGAACGTTGTTGTCCATAACAGTATAAGTATTTTGAACAAACAATTGGAATATACGATTATCAAAAATGTGCTCCATCATTGTTGCATCGTAATAAGCAAAATATCCAAAGCCTATTCCCATAGCCATTAAAGTGAAAGCAATCGGGAAACCTAAAAGAACTGCAAACAAAAACATACCCATCATTAAAATTGCAATTTCTGGATTTGTTAAACTAAATAACATTTTTTTTGTCCTCTTCTTGAGCTGTTCTCATTAAAACTTGTTCTGTTTCTTCAGCAACGACCATTCGTGCTGGCCATTGACCTGTTTGAATACATATAATAGATCTAAATACTTCACTGATGCCTTGAATAATTAATAAAATACCTGCAGCTGGTATCATCGATTTAACCATATAAATTTGGATTTGAGCTGGACTACTCCAACTAGTCTCTTTTATTTTCCAAGCAAGCGCAGCATATTCATATCCATAAAAAGCTAACGCGATCACACCTGGAAAAAAGAAAATAAAGTATAAAACCAAATCAATCCAAGCCTGAGTTTTTTGACTAAATAATCTGTAAATAACGTCACCTCTAACATGTGATTCTGTAGCTAAACAATATGCGCCTGACATCATTAAAATTGCACCATACATCTGCATACTAAAATCAAAGTTCCAAAGTGTAGGTGAATTAAAAACATAAGCCATAACTACTTCATAAACAGTTCCTCCCATTAAAACTACTATGCACCAAGAAAAAGCTTTACCCATTGATGTGCTAAGAGTATCTGCAAATTGTATAAATGACTTCATATCAAAGAAATATATTAAAATACGTGTAAAAAAAAGGGGGTTTTTCAACCCCCTTTTAAATTTATCTTAAAGTTAATTAGATTTTAACTTTTTCGATTGGACCAAACTCATTTTCATAAGCTAATTTGTAGTTCGGTTGATTCATCAACAGATACTTCATAGTTCTCTTAGCGTATGCTTTTTGTGAGTCTACTACTTTTTTGAAGAAAGCATCTTTAGCAGAAAACTCTCCTACAACTTTATCCCAACCTTTTAATTGTTCTGCTAGGATAGCATCAGACGTTTGGTAAACATTAACCTTATGCTCATTCATCAACTTAGCAAGGTCAGTTGAATATCTAACCAATGCTTTAAAGTAGTTATCTGAGTTTGCAGCATAAGCAGCATTTCTCAAGATAGCTTGATGTTCAGGTGAAAGGCTGTTTAGTCTCTTAGTATTCATAGGAATTTCAAACATTTCCTGAGATTGGTGGAAACTTCCTAAGTGATAGTGTTTAGAGACGTCTTGCATTCCAAACTGTGAGTCTGATGTTGGGTTGTTAAACTCAGCAGCATCAATCAAACCAGTTTTCATTGCTGGTTGGATTTCACCACCTGGTAACTGTCTTACAACCATTCCCATAGCAGTTAAAACGTTAGTCGCTAGACCAACAGTTCTATACTTCATACCTTTAACATCAGATACTTTAGTTACGTTCTTTTTGAACCAACCAAAAGGCTGTGCAGGCATTGGCATATGGAAGAAACCTGTGTAATTAAATCCTACACTTTTTACAGCTTCTTCATATAATGCTCTTCCTCCACCATACTCCATCCATCCCATAACTTCTTGAGACGACATTCCGTATGAAGGACCTGTTCCAAAAAGAGATGCAGCAGGGTTTTTTCCGTACCAGTATGCTGTCACCCAGTGACCCATATCTACTACTCCAGAACTAACTGCTTGACCAATTTCAGAAGTTTTTACAACTGCTCCAACTGGTTGCACATCAATTTTTAATTTACCACCTGACATGTCACTAACCATTTTCGCATAGTCTGAAGCCATTTCGAAAAATATGTTAGCACCTGATGGCCAAGCAGCTTGCATTTTTAAAGTAACGTGACCGTCACCTAAAGCAATGTTTGGCATAGCCACTGCTGCTGCTGTTGCTGCACCAGTTGCTGCCGCTGCTTTGAAGAACTTTCTTCTTGAAGGAGTTTTAGAACTCTTCAAAGATTTTTTATTCTTAATCATTTATTCTCCTCTAGTTAATTAACTTGGCGAGCACTAAAACATATTTTTAGATTAGAGTCCTTCTAAAAAGTTACCTAGAATGGGTTAGATAGGATTTTTTTACAATTATAGGTAGAATTTAAAAACTAAATTAGTTTATTATTTTCGTAAATACAGCATTTTTCAGCTGGTATATGTAGTTTAACTTTTTCACCTGAAATTTCAGTTTCTCTATTAACTTTAGACTTAATTTCAAAGTTATCCATTCTTGCAGTAATCAATTTGTAATTACCAAAATCTTCAACTTTTTGAACATTTACATCAATAAGGTTATCGCTTTGATTTTTTGCAATTTTAATAAACTCAGATCTAATTCCTAATTTTATATTTTTACTTTTTAAATTAGACAAATTTGTATTCGTCTTAATTGTTATATTATTTATTTTAACAGTATTTTCTGAAGTTGCTTCACTATCAAATAAATTCATAGCAGGTGAACCAATAAAGTAACCAACAAAAGTTGTATTTGGTCTTTCAAATAATTCTTTAGGTGAACCTGTTTGCACAACTTCTCCTTCACTCATCACAATTATATTGTCTGCAAATGTCATAGCTTCGTTTTGATCATGTGTTACATAAACTAAAGTTGTTTTGTATTGCTCGTTTATTTCTTTTAGATTTCTTCTCAATCTAAATTTTAAATCAGGATCAATAACGGTCAAAGGCTCATCCATTAAAACCGCTGCAACATCTTCTCTAACCAAACCTCTTCCTAAAGATATCAATTGTTTTTGATCTGCTGTTAATTTTCGTGCAGGGAAATTTAAAAAAGATTTTAAATTTAAAGTTTCTGCAACAGAATTAACTCTTTCATCTATTTTAGCTTTTGAGAAATCTCTACACTTTAGTGGAAAAGCAAGATTTTCAAAAACTGTCATAGTGTTATAAATTACTGGAAACTGAAAAACTTGAGCAATATTTCTTTCTTCTGTTTTTAAATCTGTAACATCATTATCATCAAACAATATTTTTCCAGCTGATGGTCTAACTAATCCAGAAACAATATTTAACATTGTTGTTTTTCCACATCCAGAAGGACCTAGGATTGCATATCTATTTCCATTCTCCCAAGTCATCGAAAATGGATTTAATGCATAAATTGGATTTGGATCATTTGGATTATAAGAATGCGAGATATTACTTAAATCAATTTTAGCCATTATTTCCTCCAAATGGTGAGGATGCTAATTTACCACTAGCACCAAAGGCATAAGCTCTGTCTATTTTAAAATCTATTTTAATCTTGTCATGAATTTTAAAATTTAAAACCTCTTCTATAGAAATAATAATTTTTATACTTCCTCTTTTTAGATGGAGTAAAGTTTCGGAACCACTAATTTCAGCAAGCTCAACTTCAAATTCATGACCATTTTCATCAAGTTCAATATCTGATGATCTCAAACCAATCTTTAATCCGCTATCTGTTAACTTTGATAAATGATTTGGCGCTTTGATTTCAATACCTTCAAATCTAATTTGATCGTTAGATATTTCTGCTTCAATAATATTCATTGGTGGATCGTTAGAAATTTCAGCAACTTTTAATGAGCTTGGGTTCTCAAATATTTCTTTTGCTGGACCTACTTGTAGTACCCTACCTTCATCTAAAACAATAACTTCTCCATTTAATTCCATGGTTTCTCTTGGATCTGTAGTAGAATAAATTAAGATAGTTTCATCCGCTAAACCCTTTGAAAACAAGCTCTTAAATTCTTCTCTAAGTTGTTCTCTCAGTTTGTAATCTAAATTTACTAAAGGCTCATCTAACAATAATATTTTAGCATTTTTAACTAATGATCTTGCTAGAGAGACACGTTGTTGCTGACCACCAGATAACTCTTGGATTTTTCTATTTTCGTAACCAACTAACCCAACCGATTTTAAAGATTCCATTACTTTATTTTTGATTTCTTCATTATCGATTTTTCTTTGTCTTAAAGGAAAAGCAATATTTTCAAATACATTTAAATGAGGATAATTAATAAATTGTTGATACACCATCGCTACATTTCTTTGCCAAACCGGAATCTTTAAAAAATCTTTACCATCAAATTCGATGGCACCACTGTCTGGGGTTAAAAGCCCAGCTATAGTTTTTAATAAAGTTGTTTTACCTGATAATGTTCTTCCAAGAATTGTGTATAAATTCCCCTCTTTAAAATTAAATGATACTTCATTTAAGTGATATTCCTCACTTGGTTTATAAGTTAAATTGTTAGCTATTAAATTCATTATTTAATTGCTCCTGATAGATTTCCTTTGGATAGATATCTCTCAACAATGAAGGCTACTATAATTAATGGTGCAACAGAAACGAGAGCAGATGCTGACAAACTCCACCATGGTGTAACAGATGAGTTCAGAGCAACAATTTTAACTGGTAATAACTGTACTTCTGTGAAAGTTAAAATGAATGCAAAGAAGAAGTCAATCCATCCAAAAATAATACAAAACATACCAGCAACAATTAATCCCGGTATAGAATTTGGTAACACTACTTTTAAGAAAGCTTGATAAGGATTACATCCATCAATCAAAGCTGTTTCATCAATTTCTCTTGGAACTTTATTAAAGAAATCAACCATAATCCAAACTGCTATAGGCATCAGTAAAACAATATAAACTACAATTAATCCTAAAAGACTATCCAGTAGATTGATTGAACTTAAAAATAAGAAAAATGGAATTGATAAAACAATTGGCGGCATAATTCTTTGAGAGATAAAGAAAAATGTAATGTCATTATTTTTTACAAAACCCGCTTTAAAGGTGTATCTGGATAAAGCATAAGCTGACAGTGTGCCAAGAATTATACTAATTAAACTTGCAGTACACGTTACAAATAAACTATTGAAATAAGGTTCTACTATATCAACTCCACCTTTGGCTGGAGATTTTATCAAAACTTTCCAACCCTCTAAATTAGGCTCAAAATCTACCCACGGTATGTAGGTAACTCCCCCATTTACAGATTGAAAATCTTTGAACGATGTAGTTAGAGCCCATAGAAAAGGAGCAACAACAAACACTGCCCAGAAGATAATAAAAAAATATTTTAAAAATGTATAAAATTTGCTCATAATTTATTCTTTTAAAAGTAATTTAGTTAAAACCTTTGCAATAATTGTTAAACTTATGATCATAATAATTAAGTAAGTAAAAGACATCGAGGCTGCATATCCCATTTGAAACTCTCTTAATCCTTTAATAAAAATATAAAAACTTGATGTTTCAGTTGCAGTTCCAGGACCACCTGAAGTTAAAACATATACGGTATCCATAATTTTAGATGCCTCAATTAATCTTATAATTATTGCACCAATTGATATTGGAGCCATTAATGGAAAAGTTACGTAAATAAATTTTCTAACAGGACTGGCACCATCAATTGCAGCAGCTAAAAATGGTTCTTTGGGTAATGACAATAAACCTGCTAATAAAAGCAGAAACATAAATGGTGTCCACTGCCAAACCTCAACTATAATTACTGTAAATTTAGCTAGAGCTGGGTCTGTTAACCATTTAGGAGATAAACCAAAATTAGATAAAATATCATTAACAGGTCCTAAAGATTCATGAAAAAAAGTTCTCCAAATAACAGTCATGATAACTGGAGTTGTCATCATTGGTACTAAAAATAAAACTCTAAAAAATCTTTTAAATTTAATGTCTTTCCAAACCATATGTGCAAGAGCAAATCCAATCACATACTGGAGAATTACTGTTGTAACAGACAGAAAACTTAATCTAAAAAAAGATTCCCAAAATCTTGGGTCGTCTGTAAAAAGACGAATATAATTTTCTATACCTATAAAATCTAAACCTGGATTGTAACTATTCCACCCAGATAAACTTAATCGAACTACAAAAATAATTGGAAAGATTAAAATTCCAATAAGCACAAATAAACCTGGAAACAGAAAAAAATATTTATGCTTAAAGTTCATTTATAAACTTGGATTATATTATGTTTTTTATATGTGGCCATTTTAATTAATGGCCACATAAATTAAGTATTTTTATAATTGGTTGTCTTCCATTTTAACACCAACAGCGTAGGCATCTCTTACTGCTTTTTTACCTACTCTGCTTACAATTGCTTCCCACTCTTTAGCAACTTCGTCTAATGCTTCTTGAGGAGACAATTGTCCTGCTAAAGCTTTAGAAGTTCCTGTAGCGACAGCACTTGTAAACTCAAATACACCTGGAACTCTTAAAGGGAAAACTCTGTTTTGACTTTTCTCCATATCTAAAAGTGTTTGAGTGTAACTGTTAGCAATCTCTGGATCCCAACCCATACTATTGATATAAATATTAGGGTCGAAGTCAGAGTTTTTGAATGGGTTAACACCAAATCTTCCAATTGCTAAGTCAGCTTGGTGATTTGCTCCGTTTGAGAAGAAGCAAAGATAATCAAACGCCATATCTTTTACTTTACTTTTCTTAGCAACACCAACTGCCCAACCCCAAACAATGTAAGGAGCTTGGTTGTATTGGTTTTCCCAGCTATTTGAAACTCTGTTCCAAACTTTGTTAGCACCTGGAAGAGGAGCTGTACCTACTTTGTTTTTAATAGGGCTGTCATCTTGCATTGCTGCAATAAATGCATCGTCCCATGAAAAACTAAATAAAGTTTGTCCACCACCAAATGATCCAATTTCGTCACCTAAACCAAAGTTAATTCCTCCTGGAGGAACATATTTAGTAGCCTCAACCCAATCAGTTAAAGCTTCAACGAAACCTGGATTATTAATGTTTGGTTTCATAGTCTCTAAATCAAAAAAGAAACCACCTGGAGTTCTTGGATTTTTAGCATATGCAACTGATCTGCTGAAAAAAGCTGCAAACATTAAATCGTCTTTTTTCATAACTTCAGCTGAACCATATTCTAACTCACCATCTCCATCCCAGTCCCAACCATTAAAGAATTTTGCCATCTCAGCATATTCTTTCCAAGTTGTTGGAACTTTTAGATCGTTCCCTGTTTCTGCTTTATATTTTTTTTGCATTTCAGGATTATCAATGACGTCTTTTCTATATTTTAAATAGTGTCTGTCACCATCAACTGGGTACTGGTACATAGTTCCATCCCAAGATGATACACCCATATGAGATTTAGTTACGTCTTTCATCTCTGTTGAGTTCATATACTTCTTAGGAACTGGCGCTAAATATCTTTTCCAGTCATTGATAAAGTTAGAAAATCCAAACACAATATCGTAAGGTGCTTGTCCAGCTTGAAAAGGAACCATTGCTTTTGAATACAAATCACCTGCTGGTGTATGTGTAACATCAACTTTAGCTCCAGTTAATTTTTCAAACTGTTCAGCATGAAGAGCTGTTGGCTCTCCCATTACTGGAATTGCGTGAGTATTTATTTTAAGAGTTTTTCCTTTATAATTTTTCTTAGACATTTCCTCATAAGAACAATCACCTGGAATATCTCCTGTTGCTTTGATATGTGGGAATTGATCACTCCACTTATCAGCATATGCCATAGGGCTAAATATCATCATGCTTGATATTACAGCCGTTAAGCAGGTTTTTATTATTTTCATTATCACCTCTCTTTTTTTTTTTTATGGAACTAAAACAGCTCGTCCCTTAACCTTACCATCGTTAAGATCATGAAGCGCTTTATTAGCATCGTCTAAACTATACTCCTGCATAGAGAGCTTGACTTTACCTCTGTCAGCTAACTCCATTAATTCATATAATTCAGACCACGTTCCCACTAAATTACCTACAATTGTTTTCTCAGAAATAATTAAATCAACTGCAAGTGATTTAATTTCTTCTCCATATCCAACTATGTAGTAAAAACCACCATTAGAAGTCATTTGAATTCCCATGGCAGTAGATCCTTTTTCACCTACGAAATCAATTACAGCTTCAGAACCTTTTCCTTTTGTTAGTTCTTGAACTTTTTCAATTTCGTTTCCATCAATTAAAACTCCGTGGTCACCACCAAGTTCCATTGCATGTTTCAATGCTGCTTCAGATTTTTCAACAATAATAATATCTGCTGCACACATAGCTTTTAAACATTGAATAGCGATGTGACCTAAACCTCCTGCACCAATAATTGTACAGCTCTGACCAGGTAGCAAATGTCTTGTTGCTTTTTTTACCACTCTATAAGCTGTAAGACCTGCATCTGAAAAAGGTGCAACATCTTTAGGCGCTAATACTTTTGGAAGTTTAATAAGATTTCTAACGCTAGTTTTTAATAGTTCAGCGTAGCCTCCTTCTTTAATACTTAATCCAGGAAATGCACCTGCTTCAGCGTGCATATCATTACCTCTTCTACAATCTAAACAAGTTCCTCCTGTTCCAGAAATAAGTGGGTGTAATATTACAGGATCACCCTTTTTAAATTCAGTAACGTCTGAACCTACATCTTCTACCCAACCAGCATTTTCATGTCCCATTACGCATGGTAATAATTTTCCATCTGGATCTTGGATGTGTTTCCATACTCCTTCAATAATATGTAAATCAGTTCTGCAAACTCCTGCAGCACCAATTTTAACTATAACGTCTGACGCCTTTTCAATTTTAGGATCTGGCATCTCCTCACCTGTGACCCAGACCTTTTCTTTCATTTCAGGGTCATATTTATGCAAAACCTGTGCTTTCATTATTATCTCTCCTTTAATATTTCAGTAACACTATTAAAGTTCTGATATAGAATGGAGTCAACGGCATCTTTATATGTACAAAAAGTTAACAATTACAACCTGTGGTTGGTTGTTGTATCTAAAAAAACAAATAAACTTTTAGAATGTCAAACTTAAGTCACTCAAACAGCGAACTTAAAAATATCCTTCATAAAAGGAATATGGGCTCTTATGAAATGGGAAAAGATATTAATGAAAGTTGGTTGAGATGTATCAATGAAGGCCTTGATCCGTTTAATGATCCTAAACAAAGTGTAATTTCATCAATTGAATTAAAAGAAATAAAAGAGCGAAATGAAACTATCAGAAGAATAATTATTCCTGAGCTAGAACTTTTATATTCCCAAATAGCAGGAACAAATTTTATGGTGGCTTACTCAGATGAGAAAGGATTAGTCTTGGATACAATTTATGACAAATCTTGTTTACAAACTGACGTTGGTAAAACAGTAATACCAGGTTCAATCTGGGCAGAAAAAATTTGTGGAACAAACGGTCTTGGATTATCTGTTGAACTAAAAAAACCAACTATCGTTTCAGGTAAAGAACACTTTTTTACTGCTCATGAAAATATTTCATGCTTTGCAAGTCCAATCATAAATTATGACGGTAAAATTATTGGTATTATTGATGCTTCAACAGATTCGATGTCCAGAGAACAACATACGCTAGCTTTAGTTAGACTTGCAACTAGAAGTATCGAAACCAAATTGTTTATTAAAAAGTTTGAAAACGAATTAATTATTTCTTTTCACCCAAGACAAGAATATCTAACTACAACTAGTGTTGGGATGCTTGCAATAAATGGTGATGGATTAATTGTTGGTGCAAACAACAATGCAAAAATTATGCTTAACGGACTAGTTGACTTGAAAAATGAAAATTTTAATAAAATTTTTACAACTTCATTTTCATCAATTGCAACAGATATCTTAAATAATAAAACTCTAAAGATAACTGATCATCTAGGTTCATCTGTTTTTGTAGTCAAAAGTCAAAATTTTAAAGAAAGTAAATTTATAGAAACTGGCAAACAAAACAAAACTTACGCTTGTAAAAATTGTGAGAATACAAAAATTAAAAGAGAAAAATGTATCTTAATTAGATCAACTTTTAGTGAGACTAATAATATTTCTGCAGCATCAAGAAAATTGGGTGTATCTAGAACTACAATTTATAAACATCTAAATTAATTATTTTTTAATAAAAAATATAAATAAGAAGTTAAAGACGTAACTAGTACAAAAGACATTGCTAATTGAAATGAAACAATTTCAGAGTAGTTTAAACTTAATCCTAAATCTATAATAAGCCCAATTATCCATTGCAGAAAGAAGGCACCTATAAATATCAATAGATTATAAGACGTTAGAGCTTTACCTGCATTAGAAACAGAAAAAGCCATTCCAACAGCTGGCTGGATTAAGGACAGGAATACAGCTGAAACTATAAATAATGCCCAATGAATTGACTCTGTATTTGGACCTAGATAAATAATTACACCCAATACCAATAAACTTAATGGTGAACCATATTTCAACAATCTGATTGCATCATTAACGTTCTTTGAAAATTTTGGAACAAAATATCCCCAAATTAAAAATGATAGCAGCATAAAAAAATAAATTAAAAATAACCCTTTTGCACTTTCCTCTGGTGTATACCCAGATACTTTTATCATCCAAGGACCAGCCCATAGTGTTTGGATAGCAAATAATCCTCCAGTGCTAAAAAATCCCATTGGAATAACACTTCTGAAGAATTGATTTTGCCAAACAATACTCAATTTTGCTTCATCGTTTCTCTGATTACCTTTTGAAGTCCACTGAGGGATAAAAATAATTATCAAAATTATACAAACCAAAGTTATTAAAGCTAAAAGCAAAAATATATTTCTCCAACCAATTATAGGTATGAAAAATTGAACTGGTAAACTTGATGACAACATACCAATTGCACCGACCATTAACATCCATGAGTTTGCACGTTGTTGGGTTTCATCTTGATACCAAATCCGATAAGCAGTCAAAGGCCCCATTAAACAAGCTCCAACACCAACTCCTATAATAATTCTAGATACTAAAAGAGTTAAAAAATTTTGAGCGAAGGCAAATATTAATAAACCAACAATGGTTAATGATAAAAAGTATGAAACAATTTTTCTTGGACCTCTCAAGTCTAGCATATAACCTAAAGGGATTTGAACACTTGCAAATCCAAGAAAATATCCACCTCCTAATAATCCAAGCTCTCCTGCAGAGAGATTAAATTCGTTTACTAATTCAGGTGAGATTGTTGCTGTTATTGCTCTTAAGAGGGTAGAAATAAAATATCCTAAAGCAAAAACTAAAAAAATTATAATAGCTTTTGATTTAGCTAGAACCGGTTTATTCATTAAAATTTAATTAACTTTATTGACGCAATTACCAGTTCTAAAAAATTCTTCTATATTGTCTATCGCTAAGTTACCCATTGCAATTCTAGTATCTTTTGTAGCGCTTCCTAAATGAGGCAAAACAAAAACACTCGGGATTTTTAAATAACCAGGATTTAAATTTGGTTCATTTTTATAAACATCTAATCCTGCAGCATAAATTTTTCTTCTATTCAATGCATCAATCAAAGCTTCGTCATCAACTATATCACCTCGAGCAACATTTGTTATAACAGCACCTTTAGGGAAATACTCTACTGTCTCTTTATTTATTAAGTTTTCAGTTTCCTTTGTAGCTGGGCAACAGATAGATAAAACATCTGAAACTGAAAAAAGACTCTTTATACTGTCATGATAAATTGCTCCCTGCTCTTTATCTTCACTTAATTTTGAACGATTATGATAATGGATAACCATGCCTAAAGATTTAGCAATATTTGCAATTTTTTGACCAATACGACCCATACCTAAAATTCCTAATCTTGTTCCTGTTAATTGTTTTCCAATTAAATAATCTGCAGACCATTTCCATCCACCCTCACGCGCAGACTCAATTCCCTCTGATACTCTTCGACAAGCTCCTAATATAAGCAATATTCCTATCTCAGCTGTAGCATCTGACAAAACTTCTGGGGTATTAGTTACAGCAATACCTCTTTTTTTAGCAGCATCTAAATCAATGTTTCCAAAACCAACTGCAAAATTTGAAATTATTTTAATACTATCTGGAAGTTTATTTATTGTATCAGCATCTAATTTTTCAGTTAAAGATGATAAAATTCCATCACATCCTTCACTCATTTCAATAATTTTTGATTGTGAATAAAGTTCATCATTTGAATTAAATTTAGCTTCAAATAATTTTGACGCTTTATCTTCACTCTCTCGGATCAGTCTTCTAGTAATTAAAATTTTTTTCATAAAACCCCTATTTTAAAATTTCAGGTTTGGGACCGCCTGTGTACCAATCTAAAACTTCAATTGTATGTAAAATTGGGACTTTAGTACCATGAGAAATTTGGGTAATACAACCAATATTTCCTGTTGAAATAAAATCAGGATTTAAACTTTCTATATTATTTACCTTATTTTTTAATAGTTGTTTTGCAATTTTTGATTGTAAAATATTATAAGTTCCAGCTGATCCACAACAAATATGCCCTTGTGGAATTTCCATTATTTCATTATCAGTTTTCTCAAGTAATGAAATTGGTTGTGAATGAACCTTTTGACCATGCTGCATTGAACATGCAGAGTGATAAGCAACTTTATATTTCTTTCCTTTAGATTTTATATTTAACTTTAAACTTTCGAAAATGTATTCAGAAATATCTCTTGTAAGATCTGATATGACTTTAGCTTTTTTGCTTAACTCTTTGTCATCTCTAAAAATAAAACCGTAATCCTTCATGGTAGTACCACAACCTGATGTATTAGATAAAATTGCATCTAAATTTCCCTTTTGATACTCTTCGTACCAAGTATTTATATTATTTTTAAAATCTTGGTGAGCATCCTCTTCTTTTCCTAGATGATGATTTAAAGATCCGCAGCAACGAATTTTTTTTGGAACTACAACTTCAACCCCATGTCTATTTAACAATCTGATTGTTGCTTCATTTATTTGGGGTGAAATTTCTTTTTGTACACATCCAGTTAATAAAGCAACTCTTGCTATTTTTTTTTTGTCTGAAACTTTATAAATCTCTTTGATAGGTAAAGTTTTTTTTGGAAAAGTTGTTGGCATTAATTCAATCATGTCTCTAATTTTTGTAGGCATTAAGAATTTCAAGGGCATTGCCAATTTAACAAAAAAACTTGAAAGTCTAAATACTTTAACATTTGGTAAAGTGATTGATAAAAAATATCTAATTAGTTTATCAAAAAAAGATCTTTCATAATTTTTTTCAATATATTTTTTTCCATGATCTATAATGTGCATGTAATTTACACCAGCAGGACAAGTGGTCATACAGCTATAGCATGAAAGACAACGATCAATGTGCTTAACAACTTTTTCGGTTGGTTTTCTATTATTTTCCAACATATCTTTAATAAGATAAATTCTACCTCTTGGTCCATCCAATTCATCACCTAACAGCTGATGTGTGGGACAAGTAGCATTACACATTCCACAGTGAACACACTTTTTAAATACTTTTTCTGTAGCAAAATTATCAGAATCTTTAAGTTGCTGTTCAGTAAATTTTGTCTGCATTAAATTCCTCTATACATTTTTCCAGGGTTTAAAATTCTTTTTGGATCAAAACTTTTCTTAATTTTTTCTGAAATCATCAAACGTATATCATCGACTGTAAAAATAGATTCTCCATAATCATAATCTGCAGAAGTTTTTATTACAGTTAAATAACCGCCAGACTCCAAGGCTATTTTTTTTAGCTCTTTTATTTTTTCTTCTTTTTGTTCATCAACTTCTATCCAAAATAATGATCCACACCAATCCACAAAATATTTATATTTATTATCTAAAAATTTTAATAAATTTGATCCTTTTGCTGGAGGAATAACCATTCTGATTAAATTATTTTTTGTATTCTCAAAAATTTCCAAATTATTAATTTTTTGCCAGAATGGTTCTGACTGATAAACATCTAAAGTTGATGTTTCAAATTTATCAAGTTCAAGTTCTTTGCTTAAATTTTTAATTTTTTCCTTTATTGAAATTTTATCTCCCTCTACTCTAAAAGCTAGAAAAGAAGTATTAGATTTTAAATCGTTAAATTTTAGTACAGAATTTTTTTTCTTTAAGAAATCATCATCCTTTGATTTATTAGGAACATACACTGCTCCTGATATTTCGCTGCTGGAACTTGATAATTTAATAAATAAATCAAAAATTTCCTCAGATTTATCAATATAAATTGCAATTGTATTGGATGAATCTTTTTTTGGTAGAACCTTTAAAGTGATTTCTGTTAAAGCCACTAAGGTGCCAAAGGATCCAGCTATAAGTTTTGACAAATCATAACCGGTAACATTTTTAACTACTGTGCCACCTGATTTTATAATATCCCCTTTGCCATTTACTCCTTTAAAACCCAACACATGATCTCTAACACTTCCAACTTTAAACCTTCTTGAGCCTGCATAATTACAGGATAAATACCCTGCTATAGTTCCTTTGTTAGATGCACCATTTTTTATATAACCAAAATCAATAGGCTCAAAAGCTAATTCCTGATTATTTTCATCAAGTACTTTTTCAACTTCTTCTATTGGCGTACAAGCCTTTACTTTGATATACAATTCTTCAGGTCTGTAATCTATTATGCCTGTTAATTTCGAAAGCGACATTGTGTTTGCTGATTGAGCTTTATTTCCTATAAAGCTTTTAGAATTATGTCCTATTATTTCTGTGGGAGAGTCGTTTTTATAAAGTTCTCTAATTAATTCTGAAACTTCACTCTCATTTTTTGGATAATAGATATTATTAGAATCTTGGAAGATCTGGGAATTTATCTTTGCTTTTATGGACATGAACCCTTCCTTCCTCCGCGCATTTTCTAAGAATAGGATATACTTTTCCAGGATTTAATAAGTTTTTCTTGTCTAATGATTTTTTAATATCTAACTGTTGTTGAATATCATTATCATTGAACATCTCACACATAAGTTCTCTTTTTTCGATACCAACTCCATGCTCTCCTGTGATTACTCCTCCAAGTCTTACGCAAGTTTTTAATATTTCTGATCCAAACTCTTCTGTTTTTCTTAACTGCTCTTTATCATTTCCATCAAACATAATTAGTGGATGTAAATTTCCATCACCCGCATGAAAACAATTAGCCACTGGTAAATTATATTTCTCTGAAAGTTTTTTTATTTCAAGTAAAGCTTCTGCAAGTTTACCTCTAGGTATTGAGCCATCCATACAGTAATAATCTGGAGCCATCGCTCCACATGCTGGAAAAGCAGCTTTTCTCCCAGCCCAGAAAGATAATCTTTCCTTTTCATTTTTGCTTAGTTTTAAACTTGAACAATTATTTTTTTTACAAATTATCTCAACTTTTTTGATCAACTCATTTACTTCTGACTCTGTTCCATCAAGTTCAACAATTAGTAATAATTCAGCATCTCTTGGGTAACCAGCTTTGCTAAAATTATCTGTTGCTTCAATAAGAGCTTTGTCCATAATTTCCATTCCAGCTGGAACTATTCCGCTTGAAATTATTTCAGACGCTGCATCTCCCCCTTCTTTAATAGATGGAAAACCAATTAAAGCTGCCTTAACAACTTCTGGTTTTTTAAGAATCTTCACTGTTACTTCAGTAACAACACCTAATAATCCTTCTGAACCACAAATTAATCCCATTAGGTCATAGCCTTCTTGATCAAAAGATTTTCCTCCAATTTTACAAATGGTTCCATCCATCATTACCATCTCCACGCCTAAAATATTATTTGTAGTGGTTCCATATTTTAAAGAATGAACACCTCCTGAATTTTCAGCCACATTACCACCTATAGAGCATGCTAATTGACTAGATGGATCTGGAGCATAATAAAAACCCTTGTGTTCTACAGCATGAGTAATTCCTAAATTAGTAACACCAGGTTGAGTGATCACACATTTATTCTCATAATCAATTTCTAAAATTTTATTAAATTTTCCTAAACCCAAAAGAATGGCATCTTGTAAAGGTAATGCCCCTCCGGACAAACCTGTTCCAGCTCCTCTTGGAACTACTTTGATATTTTCTTCATTACAATATTTAAGAATTTCGCTAACCTCTTTAGTGTTTTCAGGCAAGACCACAGCTAAAGGAGTTTGGGTATAAACTGAAAGAGCATCAGTTTCATAAGGTCTTAATTCATCAGCTTCGCTTAAAACATTTTCTGAGTTAGTTAGACTTGATAGTTTTTTTACTATTTGAGATTTATTAGATACAATAGACCTATCAATTTTTGGTAAAGCTATTTCAGACATAGCTTAACCTAGCATTTTTTTGATATTTTCCAATGCGTTAGAAATGTTATCCTGTGATGCAGCAAAGCTAAATCTTACGTAATCTTTGCATGTTTTTCCAAATGCTGTACCTGGGACAATAGCAACACCCGCTTCATGCATAGCTCTTTTACAAAACTCTGAACCATCCATTCCAGTACCTATTACTTTTGGAAATGCGTAAAATGCTCCTCCTGGCAAACTGCACTCTACTCCAGGTAAACTATTTAATCCTTCATGAATTAATTTTCTTCTTTGTGTAAATTTTTCCATCATCAAATCAATTGAATCGTCTGGTCCGTCAAGTGCTGCTATTCCTGCAAATTGAGCTGCAGCATTAACACAAGAAACACTATTGATTAGTAGTTTATTGATATGTTCAATTAAATTTTCAGGCCAAAAACTCCAACCTAATCTCCAACCTGTCATTGAGTAAGCCTTACTCCAACCTTCTAAAACAATTAGTCTGTCTCTTAACTCTGGATAATTAAAGAATGTTGGCATTTCTTTATTGTCAAATATTTGTCGACTATAAATTTCATCACTTAAGATAGTCACATGAGGATGTTTTTTTAAACCCTCTGCTAATTTATCAATTTCAGACTTCTCAACAAAACTTCCAGTTGGGTTATTAGGGTTAATTAAAATTAACAATCTAGTCTTTTCAGTGATTAAAGATAAAATTTTATCTGCACTAAATTTTAAATCTTTATCTTCTGTTAAATCATAAGGTACAGCAGTAGAGCCTGTATAATTAATCATAGACTCATAAATAGGAAAAGCTGGTGTAGGATGAATAATTTCTGCTCCTGGCTCACCAAAACACTGTATCGCATAATGCATTGTAGGTTTACCACCTGGCATTATGGTAATTCTTTCTGGATCTACTTCAGTGTTATATCTCTTCTTGATCCATCTAGTAACCGCTTGTCTGCACTCTAAAATTCCGTTCGAAAGAACATAGCCATGGTGACCATCGTCTAAAGCTTTCTTTGCAGCTTCAACTACATGTTTGGGTGTTTTAAAATCTGGCTGACCCAACCCAAGATGGATCATTGGATTTCCTTGTGCCTCTAGTTTTTTAGCTTCTGCTAAAACTGAAAAAGCACTCTCTGTTCCAAGTCTATTAAGTGATGCTGCTAGTTTCATAATAAAGTTGGAAAATATACATAAATTAAGTTGATTGTCTATTAAGATAAAATTTGAATTTCCTTAATTTATCTTAATTTCTGTAGATTATTTTTGATTCATCAAGATCTTTTACAGATTTACAGCCCATCAAAATCATATTTCTTCTAATTTCTTTTTGCATGTTCTCTAGTAATCTTTCAACGCCTTTTTGTCCTCCAGCGCCTAAACTAAAAAGAAAAGCCTTTCCAAAACTACAAGCAGTTGCACCGGCTGCAAGAGCTTTTAGAACATGCGTTCCTCTTCTTACTCCACCATCAAGAATAATTTCTAACTTGTCACCTACTGCATCTGAAATAGCTTTTACTTGATCGAAAGGTGATCTCGATCCATCCAATTGTCTTCCACCATGATTAGATATCATTATCGCAGTACAACCTATATCAATTGCTCTCTTTGCATCTTCAACAGACATCACACCTTTTAGTGCCATTGGTTTATTCCATTTTTTAATACAGTATTCTGCATCCTTCCAATTCATTGCTGGATCGTATTGTTCATTAATATAGTCCATTACTGATTTAGCTATATTTGTTCCTTTATCAGTTTTATTTTTTATATTTGCTAATTCAAATTTTTTATTAGTAAAATATTTAAAAACCCAACCAGGTCTCATAGCAAAACTTAATAAACTATCTAATGTGAATTTAGGTGGAGTAGTAAAACCAGTTCTATGATCTCTTTCTCTGTTACCTGCAACCAATGTATCAACAGTAATACACATGCCATCAAAATTGGCTCTGCTACATCTTTCAATTAGATCATCAGTAATTGATTTATCCTTATGGATATAAAGCTGAAAAAGTTTTGGACCACTAGAAATATTTGCAACTTCTTCTATAGAAAATGATGCCATTGTTGACATGCTATAAATAGTATTAAATTTTTCTGCTGCTCTCGCAGAAGCCTTATCACCTTCTGGGTCATACAAACTTTGCATCGCTGTAGGAGACAAAAATAGTGGCATATCAATTTTTCTACCAAATACTGTTGTTGACAAATCAGGTTCACCAACACTATTCAAAATATTTGGAACTAAATCACAATCATTAAAAGAATTTGTATTTCTATTTAAAGTTATTTCATCATCAGCACCTCCATCAATGTAATGAAATATTGGCGCTGGTAATTTTTTCTTAGCTAATTTTCTAAAGTCATCAAAATTATAGCAATCATTTAAATTCATAAATGTGTATTAGAAGCTTTTAAAGAAATTAAACATATAACTATTTGCCCCAGGATTTTTACTTCCTAGACTAGCATTAGATAAGTGGTTATATGAAAATCCAAATTGACTACTCTCAGACATATCTAAAGAAATTTGTAACTCAGATTTAAATTCTAAAACGTGACCTAAATCTTTTCCATCACCTTCGTGATATAATCCTGGAGTGAAACTTGGATTAAAATTTAAAGAACCTATTTTATATTGTGCTTCTACTCCTGTATAAACATAAGCCGCACTATCTGCAGTTATAAGAGCGCCAGTAATAGGTGATAAATTTCCAAGAAAAGTATCTCTATTTAAGTTTTCATTTTGATGCTGAAAACCTAGTAATTCTGATTTTTTTCCATCATCACTAAAATCAAACATTCCTGTGTAAACATTAAACTCAGTATTTAAATCTCTCTGTTTAATTTCCTCTGCATTAGTAGAAATCGTAAAAAATAGAAATGAGAATAAAATTAGAATTTTTTTTAAATACATTATGGATTAATTTTAAATTTTAGTTTTCTAATGATTATTGCACCTCCAAGTAAAAATATCAATATTGGCAATAACCAAAGAATATAAGTATTTTTATTTAAAGTAGGGTCATACAAAATCCATTCTCCGTATTTTTCTTTAAAAAAATCATAAATTTGGTTTTCAGACAATCCTTCCTCAAGTTTTTTATCAACTAAAATTTTCATACTATTAGCAAAATCAGAATCTGAATCATACACAGATTGGCCCTGACAAATTAAACATCTTAAATTTTTGGTAATCTTATTTCTTTCAAGTTGATAATCAGCAAATGATATTTTTGGAATTAATAATAAAATAATTATAATTATTTTTAAAAATCTCATTTTATAATCGAGTTGATTTCATTAATTAATTGTTCATTTAATGGTCCAATATATTTTGTAACTATTTTATTTTTATGGATCAAAAAAGTTTCTGGCACACCATATGCCCCCCACTCTATTGAAATTGTACCATCTTCATCTAATAATATCGTTTCGTATGGATTTCCCAGTTTTGTTAGAAAATTTTGGGCATTGTTAAAGTTATCTTTATAATTTAATCCAACTAAAGTTACCTTATTGTTTACACTTAATCTCATTAAATAAGAATGTTCTTGTCTACAGGGCACACACCATGAGGCCCATATATTTAATAAATAAAATTTATTTGAATTAAATATTTCTGATGAATTAACATTTTCTTTAGTGTTAAACTTAATACTAGAAAAAATTGGAATATCTTTTTTTATTTCTGACTTAGGAGTATAGATATTTGATTCCTGTAAACCTTTATAAAATATAAAAAAAATAATTATAAAACTTATTATTATTATTGAAGGTATTAATTTATCTTTCATATTCTCTTTCTAAACAAACTTAATATTCCACCCATGCTTAATAATAACACTGACACCCATATCCAAAGCATAAAAGGTTTGTCTTGATATCTAACATTAAAATATTCCTGATTTTGCACCAAGTTTATGACAATAAATTTATCTTTCATTAAAGAAGTTTTAATATCAGCTTCACTAGTTACTATATTTGGCTGATTATAAATTCTTAACTCTGGAGACATTTTATTAATTTTTCCATCTGAAGAAATTATTTTAAAATTTGCTACCACTGAGTTGTAATTTTTTTCATCTCTCTGCTTTACATCTTCAAGTAAAATTTTAAATTTTGAATTTTCATAACTTTCACCAATTTTAAGATTGGTTATTACTTCGCTAGAAAGTAAATTATTGAATAAAATACTTAAGATTAATAAGCTAAATCCAAAGTGAGCAATATTTTGAGAAATGTTTTTAAATTTTTTTATAAAAAAATCCCTCACAGTAATAAAAAACAAATAAAATGCACTTGAGATTAAAATAGTGTTTACAAGTAAATTTTTATCAAAATTTTTAACAACCAAATAAGATATTAAAATCGATACAAATAACAAAAGTATAAGAATTTTTTTACTCTCTAGGTTAGATTTAATCCATTTCAATTGAGGTCCGATTGCCATAGCAATTAAAAATGGAATTAGGAAAGGGATAATTAGTTTATGGTAAAATGGTGGGCCGACAGATATTTTTTCTGAAGAAATTACATCTAAAAAAATTGGATACACTGTGCCGATTAAAACTACAGATAAAAAATACATCATGAACCAATTATTCAATATAATTGCGCTTTCTTTACTTAACCAAAAAAGATTTATTGATTTTTTTTGATCCTCTTTATGAAAAAAGAAAAAAATAAATAAAGAAATAAAAATTAGAACAAACAAAAATATTAATATGAATAGACCTCTTTCAGGATCATTAGCAAAAGTATGAACTGAATTAAGGATACCCGATCTAACTAAGAAAGTTCCACACATACTAAGTGTGAATGTAGCTATAGATAAAATTATAACCCAAGAAGTTAAAATCGATTTTTTCTCCAAAACTAATATACAATGTAATAATGTGGTTAGTGCTAACCAAGGCATAAGAGATACATTTTCCACTGGATCCCAAAACCAAAATCCTCCCCATCCAAGTTCATAATAAGCCCAAATAGAACCTAGTAAAATTCCTAAGGTCAAAAATATCCAAGAAACTAAAGTCCATTTTTTTATATGAGTTGCCCAGCTTCCTGAAACGATTTTTAAAGTTGTGGCTGCTAGTGCGGAGGAAAATATTATTGATGAACCAACATAGCCTAAATATAAAATAGGTGGATGAATTGCTAATGCTGGATCTTGCAATATTGGATTTAAACCTAAACCTTCCTCAGGAATTGGAAACAAATAATTAAATGGATTAGAAGTTTTTAGTAAAAATATAAAAAAACCGATAATTATTATCTGCTGAAATATTGTTGTTAGAGTTTTGTATTTTATTAATTGATTATTTGTTCTTAATAAAAAAATGAAAATGAATAATGTCAAAACCAACAACCACAGCAACAAACTTCCCTCATGATTTCCCCATGTTCCTGTGATTTTATAAAACAAAGGTTTAGTAGTATGAGAATTATTAAATACAGTTTCATTACTAAAATCTGAAACTACAAAAGATAAAACTAAACCAAAAAAACTGATAACAACAAAAAATAATTGTAAAAATGATAATGATAATATTTTAGTATCTAAAATTTGTGAATTTCTAAAATTTTGAACTGAAAAATAGACCAAAATTAAACCACTAATTAATCCTAAAATCAGTGCATAGTATCCAACAACGCTATAAATCAATTAATTTTCCTCCAATGCAGCTTTAACCTCTGGTGGCATATAATTTTCATCATGCTTCGCTAAAATCTTTGTTGCTGAAAAGAAATTTCTGTCTTTCAAAACACCTTCGGCTACAACTCCCTTTCCTTCTTCAAATAAATTTGGGACAGCACCTGAATAAGTAACATTAATCTCATTTTTAAAATCTGTAATAATAAAATTCACTTCATTAGAATTCATACTAATAGAATTTTTTTTAACCATTCCACCTACTCTGATTTTATTATTTGTCAGCTCAGTTAATGACTTAATCTCTGAAGGAGATTGAAAATAAACTACGTTTTCTTCTAAAGATTTTAGAACTAAAAAAACAGTTAATATTAAAATTAATAAAATAGTCGAAACAAATAGAAATCTTAACTTAACTTTTCGACCATACATCGATCAAAAATTAGTTGTTTGTTGCGTCAGCTAAAATTTCTTTATTTATTCTTTGTGATTTTGCAGAATTAGCTTGTTCAGTGTTAAGTGATCCAAATTTAGCAACAAATTTATTTTGTTCTTTAATAAATTGAACTTTTGTTACTAAATATAAACTTAGGAAACTTAATAAAGTAAAACCAAATGCAGATAACACGTATACTGCATATCCATTCATAAATAATAATTCGTTAATCATAATCTATCTAAACCTTTATTTTTAATTTTTATCAGTTCTGTATTATATTTCATTAAGAAAATTAACAACGAAAATAGAGCAAATGCCGCAGTCATTATCAATAAAGGATAAAGCATTGATGAATGAATTGAGCTTTTAGACAAGATATTTATTGAGGCAGGTTGATGAAGTGTATTCCACCAATCAACAGAGTACTTAATTATTGGCACATTAATAATTCCAAGAATAGTGATAAAAGTTGAAATTTTAAAAACTTTTTCTTCATTTTCATAAATTCTCCACGAGATTAAGTATAGAGCATAAAATAGAGCTAAAATTAACATCGAAGTAATCCTAGCATCCCAGGCCCACCATGTACCCCAAGTAGGCTTCCCCCAAATAGAACCTGTTACCAAAGCAATTATGTTAAAAACAAAACCTGAAGGTGCTAAACTTTTGGATATTAAAAAAAAATTTTTGTTTTTAAAAATAAATCCTGAAATTGATAAAACAGTTATCGAAGAAAAAATTCCAAGAGAAATCCATGCAGCAGGAACATGAACATACATAATTCTAACAGCATCACTCTGCTTGTAATCTTCTGGAGACAATATGAGTGCTTCAACTAATCCAACAGATAGAACAACAACAAATAAAAATAAAACATATTTTGGCGCCTTCGAAGTAATTTGAAAAATTTTATTTGGCTCTAAAAGTTTAAACATAGCTCTAATTTAGGGATTTATTTTGAAAATACTATTGTGAAAAATTATCTGATCAAGAATGAAGAGGGGGAGATAATAAAGAAAGATTAACTTTACACTCTTGATCAGAATATAACTATTTTATAAAAAATTAGTGTGGCCTAGATTGGAAATAAATGTGTTTGAATAATGATAGCTAATTAGAAAGCTTGAAATAACTTGAGCCTTTTTTACCTGAAAAAATTTCTTCAATTAACGGATGTTTTATAGGCTCGTCTGAGTCGTCCATCAAAAGATTTTGCTCTGAAACATAAGCTTCGTAAGTGATTTCATCATTTTCAGCAAGTAGATGATAAAAAGGCTGATCTTTTCTTGGTCTAACGTTTTTTGGAATAGACTGATACCATTCTTCTGAATTGTTAAACTCGAAATCTACATCATAAATAACACCCCTAAATTCGAAGTGCTTATGTTTAACAATATCTCCAATTGAAAATTTAGCTTTTTGGATTGCCATGATAGTTAGTATGGGTATTTAAAAATAAAAATCAATGTAAAAAATATTAATGTTTTGTGATGTGGCAAATATGTTAATATCCTTTAAGTGAATAAATCTTTTTTAAAATTTGTTACTGATTTTGGACCACTAGCAATATTTTTTTTCTATTATTACAACAGTGGAAAAAATTTATCAGTAGCAATTCCTCCCTTGATAGTTGCAACTATCATTGCATTAGCTGTTGTTTGGTTTTTTGAAAAAAAAATACCACCGATGCCTTTGTTAAGTGGAATTTTAATAACTTTTTTTGGAGGTCTCACTATCTACTTTAATGATCCAATATTTATTTATGTAAAACCAACAATTATAAATATTATGTTTGCTTTAGCTTTATATTTTGGAAAATACTTTACGAAAGAACCAGTGCTTAAAAAAGTTATGGGGAAATCAATACCTTTGTCAGATATCGGATGGGAAATTTTAAATCGAAGATGGATGTTTTTTTTCTTTGGTCTTGCATTATTAAATGAATTTGTATGGAGAACACAAACTGAAGAATTTTGGGTTAATTTTAAAGTATGGGGGATGCTTCCAATAACAATAGTGTTTACTGGATTTCAGGTACCTTTGATAAATAAACATAAAATAGATGCGTAATAACTTAAGATTAGTAGTAAACAATCCACATAATAAAATAGAGGAAAAACAATTTTTTGAAAAAGATGAGCTTAAAATTATTTTAGATCTTTATGCAAAGATGGTTTCCGAAGGCTCTTGGAAAGATTATGGTCTCAACATATCAAGCAAACAAGTTAGCTTTAGTGTATTTAGGAATGCAGCAGAAAATGCACTCTATAAAATTTGTAAAAATTTTAAGCCGAAAAATAAAAATTTAAAATACTTAATCACAGATACAAGCGGTAAGATTTTAAAAAATTCTTACGAACTTAAGTCTTTACTTAAAAATACTAATTGGAAGAAACTTCAAAAATAAATTATCGTCTTTGACCAAAAAGTCTTAATAACATTATAAATAGATTAATAAAGTCTAGGTATAATGTTAAAGCACCCATTACTGCTTTTTTTCCAACGATTTCACCAGAGTCACTTGCAACATACATGTTTTTAATTTTTTGAGTATCATAAGCTGTTAAACCAACAAAAATTAAAACACCTAATATTGAAATTACAAAGTACATCATTGAAGACTTTAGGAAAATATTAACGATTGATGCAATAATTATGCCGATCAATCCCATCATTAAAAATGATCCAAACTTAGTTAAATCTCTTTTAGTTGTATAACCATAAATACTCATCGCTCCAAAAGTTGCTGAAGTTATGAAGAACACTCTAGTAACACTCAAGCCAGTATAAACTAATAAGATTGAAGACAATGAAAGTCCCATTAAAGCTGCAAACACCCAGAATGTTGTTTGAGCTTTTGAGGCGCTCATTTTATTAATTCCAAAACTCATATAAAAAACGATACCTAAAGGAGCTAACATTACCAACCATTTAAGCCCTGATAAATAAATCGCGTTCCCCATTTGTGTTAATCCAACAATTGCACCTGATTGATCAGTTACGACTGACATCTTAAATGTTATTAGTGCAATGATCCCAGTTAACAACACGCCTGTTGCCATATAGTTATAAACTTTTAACATGTAGGCTCTTAAGCCTTCATCCATTACAGCTGCAGTTTGTTGCGCTGCTTTTGCTCTATTTAATATTCCGTTTTTATCAAATTCCATAATATGTTATATATAATGGTCTTTTAACAATTATTCAAGACACCTTAAAAGATTAATAAATAGTTAACATAAAACATTAATGAATTACAAAAAATTGGGAAATACCGATCTTGATGTAAGTACAATTTGTCTCGGTACAATGACTTGGGGAGAACAAAATACTCAAGATGAAGCATTTGAACAAATGGACTTTGCTTTAAGCAATGGAGTAAATTTTTGGGACACAGCTGAATTGTATGCAGTTCCTCCTCGTAAAGAAACTTATGGAGACACTGAAGAAATAATTGGTAATTGGTTTGAAAAAACAAAAAAAAGAAAAGAAGTTATTTTAGCTACAAAAGTTGCTGGTCCAGCAAGAGATTATTTAAGAAATGGAGAAAATAGTTTTACAGGTCCAAACTTAGAGTTAGCATTGAACAATAGTCTCAAAAGACTTAAAACAGATTATATTGATTTATATCAACTACATTGGCCAGAAAGAAATGTAAATAATTTTGGAAGACTTGGTTATGTTCATAAAGAAAATGATTGGAATCAATTTGAAGATGTTCTTGGGGAATTAGATAAATATATAAAAGCTGGGAAAATAAGATACGTTGGTCTTTCAAACGAAACTCCTTGGGGAACATTAAATTTCCTGCAGTTATCAAAAGATAAAAATTTACCAAGAATGATGTCTATTCAAAATCCTTACAATTTATTAAATAGAACATATGAAGTTGGATTGGCCGAGGTTTCTATTAGAGAGGAAATTGGTTGTCTTGCCTATTCACCTTTGGCAAGTGGATATTTAACTGGAAAATATAGAAATAAAAATTTTCCAAAAGGATCAAGAATGCAAAGAGATTGGGATTTTTGGACAAGATATAGAAAACCTAATACGGAGAGCGCAGTTGAAGAATATTTTAATATCAGCAAAAAATATGGTCTTGATTTCACACAAATGTCTCTAAAATTTTGCGAAATACAGGATTTTATGACAAGTGTTATTATAGGTGCAACTACAATGGAGCAGTTGAAAACCAACATAGAAAGTGTAAATGTAAATTTATCTAATGATGTCATTGAAGAAATCAATCAAGTTCAAACAATTTATCCAAATCCATGTCCTTAATTAAAAAAATAATAATTTTATCAACTCTATTTATCTTGGGTTCAAATCATTTATTTGCTCAGGAAGTAAAGAAAATTGGTAAATATAAAGATTGGGAGGCAATGATAGTATATGAACCTGGTGGCAAAATATGTTTTGCGCAATCAGTACCAGTGCTTCAAGCGCCAAAATCAAACAAAAGAGATGCTAAATTATTTGTAACTTTTAGACCAGAAGAAAGTATTTCAAATGAAGTAAGTGTTACTCCTGGATATGAATTTAATAACAAGAATTCTGTAATTGCTGCATCTGGAAAGAACAAATTTAAGTTTGATATAATGCAACAGGGATTTGCGTGGATTGCTGATAATAAAATTGAAGTAAAAATGATTAGTAGAATGAAGAAGGGATCAAGAATAATGATTACCGGTTACAATCAAAACGGATCTCAAACAATTGACCATTATTCCTTGCTAGGGTTTACCAAAGCTTACAACGCATCAAAAAAAGCTTGTACATAATTAAATGAAATCAAAAAATAAAATTGTACTTGCCTACTCAGGCGGTTTAGATACATCTATAATTTTAAAATGGCTTCAAGAAAATTATAACGCCGAAGTAATTTGTTACACCGCTGATGTTGGTCAAGAAATTGATAGAAAAAAAATTTTTAAGAATGCGAAAAAATTTGGTGTCAAAAATATTATTATCCAAGATTTAAAAGATGTTTTTGTAAAAGATTACGTTTATCCAATGATTAGAGGACATGCAATTTATGAAGGCGTGTATCTTTTGGGGACTTCTATTGCTAGACCATTGATTGCCAAAGACCAAATAAGAGTTGCTAAAAAATTTAAAGCTAATGCAGTTTCACATGGTGCTACAGGAAAAGGAAATGACCAAGTAAGATTTGAATTAGGCTATCATTACTTTGGACCAAAAATAAAAATTATTGCTCCATGGAGAATTTGGAAATTAAAATCAAGAACTGATTTAATTAACTATGCGAAAAAACATGGGATACCAATACCAAAAGATAAAAAAGGTGCTCCACCTTTTTCAGTAGATGATAATTTATTTCATACATCAACGGAAGGGAAAGTATTAGAAAATCCAAAAAATTCTGCGCCAGAATTTATTTTCCAAAGAACAGTTTCTCCTGAGAGAGCTCCAAACAAGCCTTCATTTATTACCATCAATTTTAAAAATGGAGATCCCTTTGCAATTAATGGAAAAAAAATGTCTCCTTCTAAACTATTAGAAAAGCTGAACAATGTTGCTGGAAAAAATGGAATAGGAAGAGTTGATTTAGTTGAAAATAGATTTATTGGAATAAAATCTCGAGGGATATACGAAACACCAGGTGGAACTTTATTAATTCATGCACATAGAGCAATCGAATCCGTAACTTTAGATAAAGAAACAATGCATCAAAAAGATCAGATTATGCCAAGATATGCTGAACTTATTTATAATGGTTATTGGTATTCAAAAGAGAGATTCAAACTTCAAAAAATTGTAGACCTTAAAAGAAACAAAGTTAATGGCTCAGTAAAACTTAAACTTTATAAAGGAAATGTAATAATAGAGTCTCGAATTACAAATAGTTCAGCCTACTCTATGAAAAAAGTTTCCTTTGAAGAAAATAAAACATTTAACAAATCTAATGTTGAAAGATTTATTAATTTTCATAAAAAAAAACTTCGTTCATAAATAAATGGAAATAAATGTATTTGCGGACACTATTTGTGGATGGTGTTACATAGGTCATAAAAATTTAAATACAGCGATTAAAAAATTTCCAAACATAAAATTTGAAATTAAACATATACCTTTTCAGTTAAACCCAGATATGCCTCTTGAGGGAATAACTCGTGATAAATATCTTGAAATAAAATTTGGTGGGAAAAAATTTGCAGATCCCATGTATGAAAATATGAAATTAAAAGCAAAAGAGTCTGGAATGAATTTTAATTTAGATAAAATAAAAAAAACTCCAAATACAGTTCTATCTCATTTGCTAATAATTTTGAGTGAAAGGTTTAATATACAAAACCAGATAAAAGAAAAAATTTATCAATCATATTTTATTGATGGTCTCGACGTAGGAGATATTAATGTTTTAAATAATATTGCAAAACAACATGATATTTCTGAAGAAATCTTTAAAAACTTTATCAATGATAAAAATATTGAGGATGTAAATTCAAAAATATTAATTGCTAAGAAAAAGAATATAAGCGGTGTTCCTTTTTATGAAATAGGGAATGATTTTATTTCAGGTGCTCAAAGTGTAACACACTTGGAAAATGCAATAAATTCAAACTTAAACTAAAATTAAGTCAATTTTTCCTTTGTTATAACTTTTTAAAACTATATGTTAAATACATGGACTCATTAAAAAACTGGATGAAAGATGCTGCAAACATTTTGTTTGATGATAGTAAAAATGATCTGAGAGCACTACCCAAAACAGTTAGACTTCAAATTCTTTTAGTTCTAAGTTTTATTTGGACTACGGTTTTCAGTTTATATGTATTCTCATACACAACATTTGCATTTGGTTGGGCAGGTCTTTATGTGGCGCATGTAGGATTAATTTTTGCTGTGTATATGACTTTTAAACAATTTCATAAAGCAGAGGAAAGATCTAGCAGTGTATTTGAAACTAAAAATTTTGACCCATTTAAGATTATGGTAATTGTTTTTGTGATAGTATTTATATTTGTTTTTTCAAAAGGTATTGAAGTATTAACTAGTCCTAATCCAAGTTCTTATTCAATTCCTTATGATGGGCCGTCAAAATCAGTTTTTGAAAAATGGCTTCCATTTAGTAAAGATAAATAATGGACAAGATAGCAAAAAACTTACAACTAGCTTTGATGGTTATTATCTTAATCAGCACAGTTATTGCAGTTGGAATTGAGATGAAAAATATGTTCTTAAATCAATCTGTAACATTAGCTGATCTACTATTAATGTTTCTTTATCTAGAGGTCCTGGCGATGGTTAGAGTTTTTTGGAACCAACAATCAATTAGTATTACCCTTCCACTGCTTATTGCAATTACTGCTCTTGCACGATTTATTATTTTACAAGGAAAAGAAATGGATCCTACTGCACTTGTTTATGAAGCGGTCGCGATTTTATTAATTGCAGGAGCAATTGTTGTCTTAAGATTGAGACATAGTGATAAATTGGGTCTCAAGAAAAAAAAATCAAAATAATTTAAAATGATGTTTGAAGCTTCAAGGGCTAAGGCCTTAAATCAATTAAATAATTTTATCGATAACGGTCTTGCAGATTATTCTAAATTAAGAAATTTTGATTTTGGTCCTGAAAAAAGATCTAATATATCATGCTTATCTCCATACATAACACACGGAATTATAAACGAAAAAGAAGTCATCCAGAAAGCTCTAAGCAAATTTTCTTTTTCAAAAAATGAAAAATTTATTCAAGAAGTTTTATGGAGAACTTATTGGAAAGGTTGGCTAGAGCTAAGACCAAATGTTTGGGCAGATTATCTTATTGAATTAAATCAAATAAAAAATGAACTTCAAAATAATAAAAATTATCTCTCGGCAATTGAGGGAAAAACAGATATTGAATGCTTCAATGAGTGGGTTAACGAGCTAAAAGAAAACAATTATTTGCATAATCACACAAGAATGTGGTTTGCTAGTATTTGGATTTTTACTTTAGAATTACCTTGGCAATTAGGTGCAGAATTTTTCATGAAACATCTTTATGATGGAGACGCTGCATCAAATACTCTAGGATGGCGATGGGTTGCAGGTGTTCAAACGCAAGGCAAACACTATCTTGCTAGTGAATGGAATATTAAAAAATTCACTAACAATAGATTCCAAAACATAAAATTGAACGAAAACGCTCCTCCGAAAATTTCAGAAAAATCTTATCAAATAATAAAACAAGATTTTACTAACCCACAAAATATTGAAGAAAAAAATCTTTTAATTTTTGATAATAATCTCTCATTTGAAATCACTGACTTTAAAGAAAAAAACTTTAAGAAAATTTACTTAGTTTCTAACAAAAACGAAAATAGATCTATTAAACTCAGTGAAAAATTAATGAAATTTAAATCTCAGTTAATAGAAGACCAAGGAAAAAGATTAAAAAATCAATCTATTGATTTTCAGTTAATTGATATAAGTGAAGTGACAGACATTGAAAATTGTTATGGTTTGTATCCAACAATTGGTGAAAACTTAGACTACTTAAATTCAAATAATATATATTTAAATTTTTTATATAGAAATCTTGATCAATTTGCTTGGCAATACTGCAATAAAGGATTTTTTAATTTTAAAAATTATATTCCTCTGATAATTAGCAAGATTAAATTTTAATTTTTATAATAATCAATTTATTTTAATTTAGTATTAATAAAAAATATGAACAAAAACCCCAATAGATTTTTTAAAATTTCTTATTGGCTGAGAAAGTTTTATGTTTCAAATTTTTCTAAATTTTTTTTTTCAAGAGAAAAAATAAGAAAAAATACTTTCAAACATATTTATTTATCTAATCATTGGCAAAATTATTCGAAATCAGATTTGCAAAATTCAAGAAGTGGTCCTGGATCTAATTTAAGCTACACATCAAATATGTCCAAAGAACTTGGGGCATTTTTTAAAGAAAAAAATATAAAAAATATTTTAGATATTGGGTGTGGAGATTTTATGTGGATGAATTTGTTGCTTAATGAATATAATGCTTATGATAAATACTTGGGTTTAGACATTGTCGATGAAATAATTCAAAATAATAATAAAAAATATTCAAATGATAAAATTTCTTTTAAAACTTTTGATTTAGTTAAAGACAAAATTCCAGAGGGATTTGACATAATTTTAATCAGAGATGTTTTTATACATCTAAAAAATCAGCAAGTAATAAGTTTTTTAAATATTGTTAGAAATTTAGACATAAATTTTTTTGGCGTTACTTCAACCCCAACTTTAGAAAAAAATAAAGAGTTAAAATCAGAAGGAAGATTTAGAGATATAAATATTGAAATAGAACCCTTTAACTTTAAAAACTTTGAATGCAAAATTAAAGAAAAAAATAATAATGATACTTTAAACATCTATAAAATAAAAAGGGATTAATCTAAAACTTTATTAATCAATATTATGAAACTATTATTTATTAAAACCATCGAACCATACCTATAATTCCAGCAGTAGCATAAAAAAATTGCAGTAAGAGAATTCCTTTGTGTCCACCTCTGTAAGCCCAAATTCCAATTAGAATAGCTGACAAAAATAATAAGCAAAAACCAAAAAATTCTATACCTATGTTTAAAGCCACAAATAAAGAATATAATATTGCTGTAGCAACCCCTGCCCATTCAAAAATTTTATTATTCATAATTTTTATATATCTCTTCACGTTCACTTTTATTCATACCCTTTGTTTTTTCTAAAAATTCATTTCTTAACTCTCTTGTTTTAAAAACGTAAAAACAAACTGTATCTTTACTGTGATAGATTGCTTTAAGTTCATCATCTATATTGTTTAGCTCATTAGGTATTTCGGTCTTTATGCAAATCATAGGAGTCTTTTAAAATTATTATAAAGAATTGTAGAATAATTGTTCATGTCTTTCATGTTATCTTTTGCTGATTGATCAAACTTTTCTAAAGCACCACCGCCAAGCTGATACTCTAAAGCTTTCTTGTATTCAGGAACACATCCCCATTCATTGACTGTTGTATCTTTTATTTCTATATGAAATTGAATTCCGTAAGCGTGGTTTTGATATTTAAATATTTGATATTTAGTAATTGGTGAGGAAGCCAATAAAGTTATATCATTATTGTTTTCAATTCCTTGAACCTCATAAGAATGCCATTGTAAACTTTTTATCTTATCAGGAAATTGTGAAAACAAATTATCGTTTTCTTTTTCTTTAGAAAAATCAATATCCATAATACCAATTTCTGCAGGATTTGATTTAAGAACTTTACCACCCACTACCTCTCCTAATAATTGGCAACCCAAGCAAAAACCTAAAAATGGTTTTTTCAAATCTACAACAAATTCTTTGATTTTTTTCTTTTCTTCAATTAACCATGGGTAATCTTTTTCCATATAGGTATCCATTGGTCCTCCCATACAAAACATTCCATCAAATTTAGTAAGATCCTCTGGTATTTTTTCTCCTTCGTCTAACTCTATTGTGGTTAAATTAAATCCATCAGATAGCATTAAATCTTTAATGTAGCCTGGATCTTCTATTTTAATATGTTGTAGTACAATTATATTCACTATGATTAACTTAGCTTAGAACACTTCTTGGAACAATATTTTACTCTATCCCAATTAAGTTTCCATTTTTTTCGCCACGTAAATGGTCTTTTACATACAGGACATATTTTTGAGGGTAAGTTTTGTTTTTTCAATTTAATATTCTTTAAAATTTTTATTCCAAAGATCTAAAGCTTCATCCCAATTTGGAATATGATCGCTTTCATAACCATATGTAGAACCTGTTGCAATTGCTCTAAAATTTCTCATTGCTTTTGAGTGCTCAGTTCCATTTAAATATTTAACCATCAGCTTTCTATCTTTCCAAGCTGTTAAAGTATGCTGGTATCCGTTAAATGGCTTCGTTTCACAAAATATGTTTCCTTCAGCTTTTTGCGCTGCCCTAAAAGATGGGATTGCTAACAACCAAAATCTTAATTTTGAAAAAAAATTTTTTGGCTTTAAACCAGTAATGGCAATATACATAAAGTTTAGTTTGTATTTTGTTTAATAAATTTATCAGCCTCTGATAAAATCATTTTTTTTCTCTCATCTTTCATTTTATCAAAAATTCTAACCATCATTGATAGTCTTGGATTTTTTAAAAAGAATTTTCTGTTCCGATCTATGAATCTCCAATAAAGACCATCCATGGTGTTACACCAATCACCTTTCTTAAAGTCCATCATTTTCATAAAATATGCAGATCCGCAAATATATGGTTTAGTCGCGAAAATCCCTCCATCACTAAACAATCCCATTCCATATACATTGGGAACCATTACCCAATCTGATGAGTCTACAAACATCTCCATAAACCACTTATAAACAATTGTAGGCTTTATCTCACAAAGGTTCATAATATTGGATAAGATCATTAATCTTTCAATGTGATGTGACCAAGCATGATTAACTGCATTTTTAATCGCATAATCTAAAGGTGGAAGACCAGTAGTACCCTCATACCATGAACTTTTCATTTTTCTATTCTGTTTAAAAAAATTTCCTATTTCCATTTCTTGTGAGTAAGACTGGTAAATTCCACGCATAAATTCTCTCCAACCAATTACCTGACGTACATAACCCTCTAAAGAATTCATTCTAATTTTATTTTTATTATGAAAATCTAAAATTTTTTTGATTACAAATTCAGGTGTTATTATGCCTAAATTTATATAAGGACTTAAAGCGCTGTGAAAAAGAATATTATCTTTTTGATCAACAGCATCCTCATAATCACCAAATAGATTAGATTTTTCTTTTATAAAAAAGTTTAAAAGTTTAACCACATCGTCATATTCAGTAGCAAACCAAAAATTCTCTGTGCTCCCCGGATGGTTTTTAAATTCTTTCTCAATAATAGGCTTCAATTTTTTTGTGTGACTAGTTTCATTAATTTTTGGAAATTTAGGAATTGATATATCTTTTGGTAATTTATTTCTGTTATCTTCATCAAAACTCCATTTACCTCCGATTGGATTACCATCTGACCCCATCAATATTCCAGATTTTTTTCTAACATCTTTATAGAAAGTTGCCATAAATGGTTTTTTTGATTTTGATAAATAATTTTTAAAATCTTCTCTAGAATTTAAAAACATTGGTGTTTGAATTACATTCCAATTAATTTTTTCTTTTTTTAAAAATTGAGAAATTTTTTTTTCAAAAAATTTATCCTCTATTTCGAAACTAGAAATTTCTTTTATTTTTTTTTGAGTAATAATTTTTTTTAACTTTTTTAAATAATCATCATGAAACTCTTTATCTTCAATTTTAATATATTCTAATTTAAATTTATTTTTCTTTAACTGATCACCATAGGATCGCATTGATGATAAAAATAATAAAATTTTTTGTTTATGATGCTTTTCATAAGTACATAAATCCTTATCTTCAGCCATAAAAAATAGATGGTCTTTTTTGAAGCGGTCTATGTATTTTGTTGGAAATAATTGATTGCCAAGTATAAAAAATAACTTCATATTTAAATATAACTAATAAAAGTTTTTATGTCAGAAAAATATCTTATTTTTGGTGCAACTGGCTCGATTGGATCTAGTTTAGCAGAACAATTAAAAAATTCAGGAAATGATATTCATTTAGTTGCAAGAAATGAAAGTGAACTTGCTCCAATTGTAGAAAAGCTTGGGTGTTCACACACTATCGCAGATGTTCTTGAAGAAGGTTTTGTAGAAAAAGTTAAATCGGATGTTTCTGAAATCAAAGGATTGGCCTACTGTGTTGGATCTATAGATTTAAAACCTCTTAGAATGATTAATGAAAAAGATTTTCAAAAGTGCATGAAACTAAATCTTTATTCTGCTGTTGAAGCTATTAAGGGATATCAAGAAAGTTTAAAAAAAAATAAAGGTTCAATTGTAATGTTTTCAACTGTTGCTGCACAAAGAGGTTTTACAAATCATGCAATTATTGCATCAGCAAAGGCAGCTGTTGAAGGTCTGACTGTTTCTTTAGCTGCAGAATTTGCTCCAAACATTAGAGTAAATTGTGTGGCACCAAGCTTAACAAAATCTAAAATTGCTGAACCTATGTTAAAAAATGCTGCTTTAGCAGAAGGTATTGCAAAAGCTCATCCATTAAAAAGATTAGGGGAAGGAAAAGATTCAGCATCACTTGCTAAATTTTTACTTACAGAAGATAGTTCTTGGATCACTGGTCAAGTTATAGCTGTAGATGGTGGAAGATCTAAACTTTCATAAAGTGAAAAAATTTATTTATATATTTTTTTTTATTTTAATTTCCTCTACTGCAAATTCTAAAAATTATAATTTTGAAAAATTAGGGTCTTTTAGTGAACCTTGGGGTTCAAGTTTCATTAATAGTGAAGAATTAATTGTTTCAGAAAAAGGTGGCAAAATTAAAATAATAAACATTGTTTCAAAAAATATTTCTGACGTTGAACATAATTTAAACTATTTTGTTCATGGTCAAGGTGGTCTTTTAGATATTATTTATAAAGATAAGAAATTATGGATTTCATATTCAGAAAATAGAGGAGGCTGGAAAACCAGCACCTCAATTGCAAAAGCAGATTTAAATAAGAATTCTTTAAATTTTAAAAATATATTTCAAGCAAATCCACCTATTGAATCTGGCTATCATTTTGGATCAAGACTTGCTATCAAGGAAAATTACTTGTTTGCTTCTGCAGGAGAAAGAGGCATGAATATGATTGCTCAAGATCCAACACAACATCCTGGCAGTATCATTAGAATAAATTTAGATGGAAGTATTCCAAAAGATAACCCTAAGTTTGAAGGTAAGCCAGAATGGCTTCCAGAGATATACCAGATTGGAGTTAGAAATCCTCAGGGTTTAACTTTTTCAGAATTTGATGGAAAAATTTATATGAGCAATCATGGAGCAAAGGGTGGTGATTGGTTTGGAGAGGCCAAAAAAGGAGAAAATTATGGTTGGAAAATTTTAGGCTGGGGAGGGACAAATTACTCAGGAACTAAAATTGGTCCAAAATGGAAACCGGGATTTACAAAAGCCATTCAATATTGGGTTCCATCAATTGCTGCAAGTGCTATTACAATTTATAAAGGTAAAGAATTTGAAGAATGGAATGGTCATGCATTAATTACTTCTCTTAAAGATAAATCTTTAAGAAAATTAATATTTTCAAACACATCTGAAATTCAAGAGGAAATTATTTTTAAAGATAAAATTGGGAGAATTAGAGACATACAAGTTCACCCTATTGATGGAAAAATTTACTTTTTAGCTGGAGATGATTTGTGGCTAATGGAAAAAAATAATTAATATAATGAAAGAAAAACCTTATCACCATTTATCAGATGGAACTTTTCGCAATCCTAAAGGTTCACCTATTGCAATATCTAGATCAGGGAAATTTTCTTATAGAACTTTCAGTAAACTAAGAAAAAATATTAGTCTTAATTTTCCAAAAGAGCATATTGTCGAAAAAGAAAAAGTTAAATCTGATTTAGAAAAATACCAAAATGGTGATTACATTGCCTGGATTGGGCATGCCACTTATTTAATTAAATTAGGTAATACAACTATTATTACCGATCCCGTTTTTTCAAAAAATGCTGGTCCGTTAATATTTGGACCAAAGAGATTTACTAAACCTGCACTGGATCTGAATGAAATTCCAAAAACAGATTTGTTTTTATTAACTCACAATCATTATGATCATCAAGACATGTCAACTATCAGAAATTTTCCATACAAAAATGCAAAAGTATTAGTTCCACTTAACCTTGGAAAATATTTTAAGAATTATGAAGATGTAAATGAAATGGATTGGTATGATCACAAAAATATTAATAGTGATTTAAAAATAACCTTACTACCAGCAGTTCATTGGTCAAAAAGAAGTCTAACAGATACAAATAAAACTTTGTGGGGGAATTTTTTAATTGAATATAAAAATAGAAAAATTTTATTTGCTTGTGATACTGGTTATGGAAACATCTATAAAGAACTTGGAGAAAAATATGGTCCGATTGATCTTACTATGATCAACATTGGAGCATATAATTTTAAACCAATGTTTGACAAAACTATTTACCACACAACTCCAGAAGAAGCTTTAAATGTAGCAAAAGATCTTAAAAGCAAAAAAGTATTAGGAATGCATTGGGGGACTTTTGTTTTATCTTTAGAGCCAATTATGGAACCACCAATTCGATTTAAAGATAATGCAGAAAATTATGGATTTAAAAGAGAAGATGCAATTACATTCAATATTGGTGAGATAAAATCCTTAAACGAATTATTATAACTACAATATAGTTATTCTATGCATAATTCTATTCCCTTTAAAAGGGGTAGCTTGGTGGAGCATGGATCTATTGTCCCAAATAGCTAACTGATCTTTTTCCCATTCTAATGAGTATTGAAACTTTTTTTTAACTTGGTGCTTAAATAATTGTTTTTTAACTTTTTCAGAATTTTTTAAATTTGGAGAAAATCCTACAAGATGTCCGGGACTACAATAAATCGTATTTTTAGAGTTTATCTTTTTTATAATTTTATGAATAGATTTTAATTCTTCAATCTTTCTACCCTTCTCTTTTACTCTTTCTCTTGTAGTAACTGAAATTGGTCCTTCAGAAGAGTACCTTCCCTTCACTTTGAGTAATTTATTTTTTATTGATTTAGGCAAATAATCATAAGCTAAGTATTGAGAGGAAAATTCAGTATTTGCTCTACCCTTTTTAGGAACTAGTTTAGAATAAAGCATTGTAAATCTGGGTGGTTTTTTTGTGTAAATTGAGTCTGTGTGAAACTGTTCTCCAAAACTAGGTCCTTTATCTGTTACTTTTCTTTGAACGACAGTAATTTGTTTATATTTCTTACTTAATCCTTTTAGTCTTGGATATTTTGCTAATTTACCAAAATGTTTAGCAAACGCTATATAATGTGAAGAATTTAGTTTTTGTCTTCTAAAAAAAATCATACCATAAAGTTCGAGTGCTTTAAAAAAAAATTTAAAATCTTTTTTAGAAATTTTTTTAACGTTACCAGTAATCTCTGCCCCAATATTTTTTTTATTGGGAATTATCTTAAACATGTCTAAATTTAATTATTTAGTAATTTACTTTTAGCTTTCTCAAACTCTTCTTGGGTAAGAGCTCCATTTTTATACAACTCATTTAATTTAGAAATTTCAGAACTTAGATCGTTACTATTTGAAGGTCTAATTACTGTTTCTGAATCTGATTCTGTTTCCTCAGTTTTATTAGGTCGATTATCAACTTTAGCCTTAAAACCTTTCATGATTGCAGAACCACCTAAGTAAAAAACAAATCCTAAAATTGGCACTGCTAAAGCAAAAAAAATAATTTTTTCCATTAATTAATCCTCATCCTCATCTCTCCAACCTTTTTCATACATCAAATATCCAGCTAAGATAACAGAAAAAACTCCAGCAATCATTCCAAAATCAAATCCAACTTGCTTATTATATAAATACCAACCCAATTGAGTAGCTCCAATTGGAACTGCAGTTAACAAAATCATTATAATTGCAATTCTGTATTCGTATTTAGGTTTTTTCATCTAGACTAGTTTATCAAATACAACAGTAATTTAATCAGTTTAAATATCCTTGAGACAATTAAACTTAGATAAAAAGTCTTTATTTTTGTGATCTTTTAAAACACTCAATTGTGTTTTTTAATAAACAAGCGATAGTCATTGGGCCTACACCACCTGGAACTGGGGTTAGGGCTTTTGCATTTTTTGAAACATCTTCAAAATCAACATCTCCAACAATACCTTTATCAGTTTTATTGATACCAACATCTATTACTATTGCATCTTTTTTAACCCAATCTCCTTTTACAAGTTCAGGTATTCCAACTGCTGCAACAATTATATCAGCTTCTAAACATTCAGCTTTTAGATCTTTAGTTTTTGAATGAGTAATTGTCACAGTACAATTTTCTTTCAATAATAGTTGAGTCATTGGTTTTCCATTTAAATTTGATCTACCAACTACAACTGCTTTTTTTCCACTTAAATTTGGTTCAATTTTTTTAATTAACAAGTAACAGCCAAGAGGTGTACAAGGAACTGAGCTTTCATAACCTGATGAAAGATTTCCTACATTCATTGGATGAAAACCATCTACATCTTTAGAAGGATCAATGGCATCAATAACTTTTTGCTTATCTATATGTTTTGGTAACGGTAATTGAACTAAAATTCCTGATACTGTTTCATCTTTATTTAATTCTTCAATTTTTTCTAAAACAGTTTTTTCTTCAACACTGTCAGGATATTTAATTACATCTGACTTTAGCCCTACTTCGTTTGCAGATTTTTCTTTATTACGAACATAAATTTGGCTTGGAGTAAGATCTCCAATTAATATTACAGTTAAACCGGGGACTTTATTATATTTGGATTTAAGTCCTGATACTTCTTGTTTTAATTCTTCTCTTAATTCAGCTGCAGCTTTTTTTCCGTCAATTAAAATCATTTTACTTTCTAAAATATAATTGGTGCAATGTAGAGCTTCATACACATTTCAAGAAACCAAATCAACAGAAGAAGAATGATTGGTGAAATATCTAGTGATCCTAAATTGGGTAAAAAACGTCTAATTTTATTAAGAATTGGCTCAGTCAATTTGTATGTAAGCTCTAAAATTGAGTAAACAAATCTATTTTGAGTATTTAAAACATTAAATGCTATCAACCAGCTTATAACTACATTTGCTATTACTACATAAGAATATAGTTTTAAAATCTGTAAAACTAAATAAAAAATTGCTATCATTTTTTCTCAACATAAATTGACTGACTTGGAAAAGCGAAAGAGGCCTTATTTTTTTCTACAATCTGCTTAATTTCAATTGCCAATCTCTCTTTAACTTCTAGTGAATTACTCCAACTATTTGAATTTGTAAAACATCTTACCAATAAATCTATTGAACTATCAGAAAACTTCTCAATTCTAACCGCAACCCCAGTTGATTGATTAAAGTCTTCACTGTTGTTTATATAACTTTCAATTTCCTCTCTTATTTTTTTTAATTGATCAATCGTAGAGTCGTACTGCAATGTAATTATCCATCTAATTCTCCAATTAGATGTTTCGCTAACATTAACCACAGCATTTTCTGCAAATTGAAAATTAGGAATAATCGCTAGAGATTTGTCAAACTTTCTTATTGTTGTTGATCTAAAACCAATTTTTTCAACTGTGCCTTCAATAATCCCATCTACTGCAATCCAATCTCCAATTTTAAATCTTTTTTCAACTAATACTAAAATTCCAGAAATTAAATTTTTAAATAAATCTTGTGCTCCGAGCGCAACAGCAACCCCAAACAAACCAAGACCAGCAATAATTGGTCCTATCTTAATACCCCATAATTCTAGTACTGCAGCTAATCCTAAAATAAATATTAAAATCTTAAGCGATTTAATTATCCATCCAATAAGCTCTCTAGTTAAAAGTTTATCTAGTCCACTTAAAATATATGAAATGGGTTCTATAATTTGATGAATAACCCAAAAAATTAATATCGTAATTAACGTTCTATTAATTGTATCAACTACTTCTCTACCCTCTGTGGAAAAAGTCATGTAATAACTTGCAATAAAGAAACCTAATACAATTGGTAAAAATCTAGCTGGACCAATTAATGACTGAACAAAAGTATCATCTAATTTGTTTGTTGTTCTTTTTGAGATAATTTCTAATTTTTTTATAATTAATTTACTAATTAACCCTCTAAAGACTAAAAAAAGTAAGAATATCCCTATTCCAATTAAAATTTGAAAAATATCGACACCAAGTATTCCTTTATTCCAAACAGATAAAAATGTTTCAGAAAAATTATTTATTAATTCCATACCTAAATTTTATATAACAAAAACTCTTCTTCTCCAGGATTAAAAAGAAATATCTTTTTCCATTTGATTTCATTCAATATTGACGAGGTTTTTTCACCAATACACATCAAGTTTGTATTCATCCAAAGGTTTTCTGTTTGATAGATTTTTATAAAATTTAAGAAACTAGAGGCACTGTTTTGAGAATAAACATAAACAATATCTGGCATATTCTGCTTTAATTCATTAACAAAATTTTCATCAAAATTTTCAGTATGATTTACTTTATAATTTATAATACGCTTAACAGCATACCCTTCTTTTAATAATTGTTGGTCTAAATCAGTTGTTATGATCTCACCACTTATATAAAGAAGTGGAGTTTCTTTTAATTCATAATTTTGTAGAATTAGTTCTTTAAGATTTGAAACATTTCCTTCCGCTGCAATTGTATTTTGAAATCCCAAACTTCTAGCTTTTTTTTCAGTAGCACTACCAACACAAAAACAAATTAATTTTTTATTTAAATTTTCTATATTTAAATTTTTTACAGCATTAGAACTTGTAAAAATTAAACCACCATAATCGCTAGAGTTAATTTCTTCATGTTGAATTTTTTGAACATTTATTAATGGTAGGTGAGATACTTTATGATCTAAAGATTGAAACTTAACTATCATTTCTGAACAATCTTCTATGGATCTAGTTAACAAAATATGCATTTTACTTTTTATATGAATTATTTGATTTAATTTTTAAAGTGTTACCAACTTCTGTTCCAATTTCTTTAAACATATCAATATTACCAGATTTTTTTTCATAAAATATTTGGGAACCGTCTAATGAGAATAGTTCAGCTTCAACTGTAATTCTGTCCTCTTCTATAATTGAATGAGCACCTATTGCAGTTTCACAATCACCTTCCAATACCTTTAAAATGTTTCTCTCTATATGAGCTCTAATATAAGTATCTTTGTGATTTATTTTTTCCAAAACTTTTATAATTTCTTCATCATCATCTCTAGACTGTAAAGCAATAATACCTTGGCCTGCACTTGGAATAATTTGATTAGTCGAAAATATTTCTGAAATTTCGTTATCTAAATTTAAATATTTTATACCTGCATAAGACAAAACTATCGCATCATAAATGCCTTCTCTTAGCTTTTTGATTCTGGTATCTACATTTCCTCTTATTAATTTACAGCTAACATCTGATCTTATTTTTTTAATTTGGAATTCCCTTCTATAAGATGAGGTTCCTACTATTGCATTTTGTTTTAATTCCTTAATATTTTTCTTGTCATTTGTTATTAAAATTTCTCTTGGATCTGTCCTTTCTAAAAATGAATCTGTTCTAAGTCCTTTAGTTTCAATTGCAGGCATATCCTTCAATGCATGCACAGCTATATCAATTTTTTTTTCTTTCAGTTCTTTTTCAATCGTACTAGAAAATAATCCCTTACCACCGACATCTGATAATCTTCGATCCTGAATTTGATCACCTTTTGTAGTTATTGTTTGAATGACAATCTGATCATCTTGTAAGTCCAAAGCTTCAATAATTTTATCTTTAGCTTTTTGCGCATAAAGCAAAGCCAATTTACTTCCTCTAGAGCCTATTGTAATTTTTCTATTCATTAAAAATTTATTTCTTACTTGTATTGAGATTGTACAATTATTAAAAACTATTTGAATGAGTAAAAAACCCTTAATTCTTGGAATAGAAACCAGCTGTGATGAAACAGCAGCTTCTATAATAACTGAAAATGACAAAGGAATTCCAACAGTTTTATCCAATATTGTTTCTAGTCAGGTTGATGTTCACAAAGAATTTGGGGGAGTAGTTCCCGAATTAGCCGCAAGATCACATATAGAAAAAATAGACTGGATTGTTGAAAAAGCAATTTCAGATAGTGGAAAAAAAATTGAAGAAATTGATGCTGTTGCTTCAACTGCTGGGCCAGGTTTAATTGTTTGTTTGTCAGTTGGTTTAAGTTTTGGAAAAGCTTTTGCGAGCGCAATTAATAAACCTTTTATTGCAGTTAACCATCTTGAGGGTCATGCATTAAGTCCTAGGTTAAATTCCTATTTAAATTATCCCTATCTATTATTATTAATTTCAGGAGGTCACTCACAATATTTAAGTGTTCAAGGTCTTGGAAAATATAAAAGATTAGGAACAACTATTGATGACGCATTAGGTGAAGCTTTTGATAAAACAGCTAAACTTTTAGGAATTGAATTTCCTGGTGGACCACAAATCGAAGTTTTGGCAAAAAAAGGAAATTCTAAAAAATATGATTTGCCTAAACCAATTTTTAATAAAGGTGGATGCAATTTATCTTTTGCAGGATTAAAAACTGCAATTTTAAAAATTGCAAAATCTATAAAAACAGATCAAGAAAAATTTGACTTGGCGGCCTCTTTTCAGAAAACTGTTGAGGAAATTCTTAATAAAAAAACAAAGATAGCATTTGAAGAATTTGAAAAAGAAAATAAATTAAAAGAAAAAGTTTTTGTAGTTGCTGGTGGTGTTGCTGCTAACAAAAAAATTAGATCAATGTTAATTAATTTATGTGAGGCTAAAAATTATAAAAGTATATTTCCACCAATAGAACTTTGTGGGGACAATGCTGCTATGATTGCAATGGTAGGTTTAGAAAAATATAAATTAAAAGAATTTAATACTTTAGATTACCCAGCAAAACCTAGATGGCCTTTAGATGAAAAAGCTGCATTTTTAAAAGGTGCGGGAGTAAAATTATAATGAATTATTGGTTATTAAAATCTGAGCCAGATGTTTGGTCCATTGAGCAACAAATTAAGGCTGGCAAAAAAGGTGCGCCTTGGGATGGTGTTAGAAATTATCAAGCAGCAAACAATTTAAAAAGTATGAAGAAGGGTGATCTATGTTTTTTTTATCACTCTAATATTGGCAAAGAAGTGGTTGGGATAGTAAAAGTAATTAAAGAACACTATTTAGATAAAACTGATAAGACTGGAAGATTTGTTGCAGTAACAGTCCAATTTAAAAGTAAGTTCTCTAAACCAGTGACCCTTGAAAATATCAAAAAAAATAAGGATTTAAGCGATTTAGCGCTTATTAAACAAAGTAGACTTTCAGTAATGCCAATTGATGATAAAAGCTGGAAAATTATAAATAACATGAGTAAAATTTAAAAAAAAATAATCCATGCCAAAAAAAAAGAAAAAAGCTAAATCTAAAAAAAAAACTAAAGTAAGAAAGAAAACTGCAGTTAAGAAAAAAACTAAAGTTAAAAGAAAAAAATCAAAAAAAATTTTAAAACAAAGTGAAAAACCTGCTCCTGAATTAATTATAAAAACTAAACCTGAGTGGATCAAAAACAGTTTGGCCAACAAAAGTAAATACGAGCAAAAATATTCTCAATCTATAAAAAATAACGACGAATTTTGGAAAAAAGAAGGAAAAAGAATTACTTGGATTAAACCTTATAAAAAAATTAAAGATGTTAAATACAGTTCTAAAGAAGTAAAAATTAAATGGTTTGAAGATGGAACACTAAATGCATCTGCAAACTGTATCGATAGACATCTAAAAGATAAAAAAGATAAAACAGCAATAATTTGGGTTGGTGATGATCCAAAAGATAGTCAAAAAATTACTTACAAACAGCTTCATCAAAAAGTTTCTAAAGCAGCAAATGGTTTAAAAAAATTAGGTATTAAAAAAGGGGATAGAGTTACAATTTATCTTACGATGATACCAGAACTTGCTATTTTAATGTTAGCATGCGTTAGGATTGGTGCTGTCCACTCAATTATTTTTGGAGGTTTTTCAGCAGACTCTATTTCTGGAAGAGTGAATGACTGTGAGTCTGAATATATAATTACAGCAGATGAAGGTGTTAGAGGAGGAAAAACTATTCCATTAAAAGAAACAACTGATGAAGCATTAGAGAGCTGTCCTAATGTAAAAAAATGTATCGTTGTTAAACGTACGGGAAATTCAATTAGTTGGAATTATGATAGAGATGTTTGGTATCATGATTTAATTAAAGATGTTCCTTCTCAGTGTGAGCCAGAGGAAATGAATGCAGAAGATCCTTTATTTATTTTATACACATCAGGTTCAACTGGAAAACCAAAGGGAGTTTTGCACACAACAGGTGGCTACATGGTATATGCATCAATGACTCATCAATATATTTTTAATTACAAACCAAAAGATATTTATTGGTGTACTGCTGATATTGGTTGGGTAACAGGTCACAGTTATATTATCTATGGTCCTCTTTCGAACGGTGCAACAACTATAATGTTTGAAGGAATACCAAACTATCCTGATAGTTCTAGATGGTGGCAAATAGTAGATAAATATAAAGTAAATACTTTTTATACTGCACCCACTGCAATCAGAGCTCTAATGAGAGAAGGTGATAAGCCTGTAAAAAAAACATCTAGAAAATCTTTAAAGTTACTTGGAACTGTTGGTGAACCAATAAATCCAGAAGCTTGGATGTGGTATTACAAAACAGTAGGAAATTCTAAGTGCCCAATTGTAGATACATGGTGGCAGACAGAAACAGGAGGGATATTAATTGCCCCTCAAACAGGTGCTATTCCTTTAAAACCTGGCTCTGCAACAAAACCATTTTATGGAATTAAGCCTATGTTGGTTGATAAATCGGGCAAAGAGATAAAAGGACCTGGAGAAGGAAGACTTTGCATAGCTCAATCATGGCCTGGACAAATGAGAACAGTATATGGGGATCATCAAAGATTTATTGATACTTACTTTTCTCAGTTTGAAGGCAAATACTTTACTGGTGACGGATGTCGAAGAGACAAAGATGGATATTATTGGATTACAGGTCGAGTAGATGATGTAATTATTGTATCAGGACACAACTTAGGTACAGCTGAAATTGAAAGTGCATTTGTAGCTCATCCGAAAGTAGCAGAGGCAGCAGTAGTGGGTTACCCACATGATATTAAAGGTAATGGATTATATTGTTATGTAACATTAAATGCTGGTGAAAGGGAAACTGGTGAACTCGAAAGAGATCTAAAACTTTGGGTAAGAAAACAAATTGGTCCACTTGCTACACCTGACTTAATTCATTTCACTCCAGGACTTCCAAAAACAAGATCTGGAAAAATTATGAGAAGAATTTTAAGAAAAATTGCTGCAAATGAACATGGTCAATTAGGAGACACAACTACCTTGGCTGATCCTAGCGTTGTTGATAGTTTGGTTGAAAACAGAAAAAATATTTAAAACTGTATTCTATCTTTAAATTCTTTTTTAATAACATCCCATTTTAAAATAACAGAATTTAAAACTATTTTTCGATCAAGTGTTTTTAGCTCATCAGCTATTGGTGCCCATTTATACATTGATAAAGCACTTGGGTTGAAAGGACGATCATTATGATACTTTTCCCAATCAATATTAATTAGTCTTTCATCAAATTCTTTTTTTGCAACTCCGATAACATTTAAAGGCATGTTGTTCGTTGTTTCATCATCTAAAATTTTTAAAAAAATTTCCTTAGCTTTATCTAGTTCATTAAAACTAGAATTAACCTTTAAATAAGAAAAAGTAAAAAACGTTAAATCTTGGAGAGCAACAGAATATATATTCCATTTAGCTTCATTTACAGACTTCATAAATTCATCATTATCAAAATGAAGAACATATCTTGTCCCCATTCTAGTTTTTAAATAACTATAAAGTGTAACTTGAGATACCCATGCAGATTTTGTTTGTATAAACTCTTCTAACTCATCTAAAGTTTTAATTTTTGTTTTAGGAATAAAAGCTTTAAACAATGAAAAAAAATAAACTTTGAAATCACTTAATGATAAATCTTTCCAACTTAATTTTTTTTTATCCATAAAAAGTTAATTTTATTGAAAATATTTGAAAAAATTAACCTAATACGGCTAATTTTACACTTTTATTCTCTTTCATAATGGTTAAGGTTTTACCAGTTATAACTAAAAAAGAGAGGTATACATGGCGAAAAACGCTCAACACTGGGAAAAGACCAGAGGCTTGTTGTTTGTAACACTTGCTATCTGGGCTGTATTCTCAATGGGTATATTCCTTTTCGGAGCTGAAATGAATGAAGTTACTGGACCTTTTGGGTATCCATTAACTTATTGGTTCACGTGTCAAGGTTCTCTTGCCATATTTGTAATCCTTATTTTCTGGTTTGCAGGTAGACAAGAAAAAATTGATGAAGAGTTCGGCTTCAGTGAAAAAGGAGACGACTAATGATTAAAGGTAATTTTATAGATAACTTGCCTAAAGTTTATGGAATCTACACAGGTGGATTTATAGGTTTCATAATCTTAATGGCGATTGGTGAGCAGATGGGTATGTCTGCAAAAGCAATAGGTATTTGCTTTGTAGGTTTTACCATTTTCATCTACGCAGCAATTGGTTGGCTATCTCGAACAGCCCAAGCAAGTAACTATTACGTAGCTGGAAGAACGGTTCCAACTGTGTTCAACGGAATGGCAACAGCAGCCGACTGGATGTCTGGTGCTTCATTCGTTGCAATGGCAGGTGGTATTTACTTCAAAGGTTATGGATATATGGCTTTGCTTGTAGGTTGGACAGGTGGTTATGTGTTAGTTGCAACTTTATTAGCACCATACTTAAGAAAATTTGGATGTTACACAGTTCCAGATTTCGTAGGTACTAGATACGGTGGTAATACTGCAAGATTGATGGCAGTTATAGTTTTAACTGTTGCATCATTCACATATGTGACTGCACAAATTAACGCTACAGGTACTATTGCAGCTGTTGCTTTAGATATCCCATTCCAATACGCAGTATATGTTGGACTAGTTAGTATTTTACTATGTTCAATGCTTGGTGGTATGAGAGGGGTAACTTGGACACAGGTTGCGCAATACATTGTACTAATTATAGCTTACTTACTTCCAGTATTCTGGATCAGTAACAACATTGGTGCGGGCTTCTTCCCACACTTTATGTTAGCTGATGAAGTTGCTAGAATTGGTGAGTTAGAGCAACAGTATGGGTTTGTTAAAAACTCTGCTGCTGATTTGGCTACAGTACCTAAAGGGTTAGCTGGTATTACTAAGGCTCACTCTGAAGTAAACGCAACACCTTGGGCTTTCATCTCATTAGCATTAGCAATGATGATGGGAACAGCTTCATTACCACACGTGATGATGAGGTTCTTTACTACTCCAAGTGTAAAAGCAGCTAGAAAATCAGTAGGCTGGTCAGTATTCTTTATCTTCCTACTATATTCTTCTGCACCAATGTTAGCGACACTATCTAAACTTGCTTTGATTGATCCAAACTTACCAACAGGTATTATTGGTAAATCAATTGCAGAAGTTCAAGCAATCGATTGGTATCAAAACTGGAACCAAGCAAATCTGATGTTTGTAAGCGACTTTAACGGAAATGGAACTGTTGAATTAAACGAGTTCTTCATGGGTGGTAAAGCCGTTGTATTAGCAACACCAGAAATTGCTGGATTACCATATGTAATCTCAGGTCTAGTTGCTGCTGGAGGTTTGGCAGCTGCGATGTCAACTGCAGATGGTTTGATTCTTGCAATTGCAAATGCAATCTCGCATGACGTTTACTACAAAATGGTAGACCCTAAAGCTGAGACTGCTAAGAGACTAGTTGTTGCAAGGGTATTACTTGTAGTAATTGGTTTTGCAGGAGCAACTATTGCAGCAATGGAGATCCAAGGTATCTTAGGTTCAGTAATCTGGGCTTTTGACTTTGCGATGTCTGGATTGTTCTGGCCACTTGTACTTGGTGTATGGTGGAAGAGAGCTAATAAAGAAGGTGCTATAGCTGGTATGGTCTTAGGATTAGTTTCTGGTTTCGCGTATCTAGTTTGGGTACGAAGTGGTGGAAGCGGATTCTTAGGCATTACTCAGTTAACATTTGGTATCTTCGGATCTACTGTTAGCTTAGTAGCTATGGTTGTTGTAAGTTTAATGACCTCAGCACCGAGCGCTGCAACACAAAAAATGGTTGATGATTCTAGGGTACCTGCGGGTGCATCTGTAATCGGCGGCCAAAAATAAATAATCTTTTTAAGGGGCGATTAATTTCGCCCCTTTTATTTCTTTTTAAGATCAAATATAAATTCCTTAATGTCTGCTAACTTTCATCCTTTAGTTTATATAATTGACTATATTCTTGGAATTATAATGTGGACTTTAGTTGGAAGAGTAGCAATGAACATATTTCAAAGAGAAGACTCAAATTTTTTCTTTATGAAAGCATTCGTAAAATTCACTAATCCCCTATTGAGAATTTTTAAACTTGTCACACCTTCTTTCATAATTCAACCATTAGTGCCACTTTACGTAGCTTGGTTCTTTTTCATGATTAGGTTTTATTTGATGCCTTGGATCTTAGGATATTCAGTTATGGGGATGTTGTCTTTTCCTCTTGAAAGTGAAATTTCTAGGCAGATTTATCAATTTTTTAATTCAATTAAATTTTAAAAATTGATACTAGTAAGTCTAGATATCAATGAAAAATATACAAATATCTCCATCAATTTTATCAGCTGATTTTAGCCAATTAGGTACTGAAATAAAAAGACTTGAGGAAGGTGGGGCTGATATGATTCATGTAGATGTTATGGATGGACACTTTGTTCCAAACTTAACAATCGGCCCTCCAGTAATTAAAGCTCTCAGAAAACATTGTTCATTAAAATTCGATGTTCATTTAATGATTTCTCCAGTGCATAAATACATAGAAGCTTATGCGGATGCGGGTGCAGATATAATTACTGTGCATCCAGAAGCAACTGATAATTTAGAAGTTTCAATAAATAAAATAAAAGATCTAAAAAAAAAGGTAGGAGTTTCTCTCAATCCTGAAACAAGTATAGATTTAATAAAAAATTTTTTAAATAAAATTGATTTAGTTTTAATAATGAGTGTAAATCCTGGGTTTGGTGGACAAAAATTCATGCCAGAAGTTTTAGAAAAAATTAAACAATTAAAAAAAATTAGAGAAGTAGAAAAACTTAACTTTGATATTGAAATAGACGGTGGGATAAATTTTGATAATTGTAAAATAGCAATTGAAGCTGGTGCTAATATTCTTGTATCTGGTACAACGGTTTTTAAAGGCAATGATGGAGATATTAAAAAGAATATTAATTTATTAAAAACAAAATAAGTTAATGCAATCTCAAAATTCCTTAAATCTTTCTAATGGAATATTTTTTAAGTTAAAATCTTTATTTAAAAAATTATATAAAAATTCAAATTTTTATGAAAAACGAATTTCAAAAACTTTTGATAACAATTTTGAATATAAACCAAGTCCTCATCTTTTATCTTCAATTATAAAGTATCAGAAAAAAAAATATAAAATTGAAGATTTTGTAACTGAAACTATCTGGACTAACAATATTTCTTCTAAAGACTTTAAAAAACTAAACAATTTTTTTTGGTTTTTTAGTTTGGATTTAAAATCATCTAAAGAAACCACACAATCAATTATTCTCAATTGGATTAATAAAAATGAAAAATTTGATGAAAATATTTGGGAATTCAATATTACTGCAAAAAGAATTATTGCTTGGCTTTCCAATCATCAATTAACTTATGAAGATAGTAATGAGGAATATAGATTATATTTTAATCATATGCTTCAAAAACAAACTAACCATTTATTAAATGAGATCAAAAATTTCGATGAAACAGAAGAAAAACTGATTGGTTGCGCCGCAATAATTTTAACAGGTTTAGCGTATAAAGATGAGAAAAATTATTTAGTCAATGGTTTAAATATATTAAAAAATTTAATCAAAAACTCTCTTGATAAACAAGGTTTTCCCAAATCAAGAAATATTCAAAATTTAGTTTTTTATCTTAAATATCTAATCATTATTAGAGAATGGTTTAAAGAATCGCAAAATCCAATTCCAGAATATGTTGATGAAACTATATATTATTTAGGATCCAGTTATGCTTTTATATGGCAAAACATAAAACAAGATATCTTTTTTAATGGAAATTTTTCATCTAATCATAATGAATTTGACCAATATTTAAAACGATTTGGATATAGTTTTAAAAATCAAATTAATGAGTTAGCTGGATATACAATATTACAAAATAAAAAATTTATCCTTGCAGCTGATATTGGATCAAATCCTGAAAAAATATATACCAAAAATTATCAGGCAGGCGCCTTATCTTTTGAAATTTTTTCTAACGATAAAAAATTAATTTCAAATTCTGGATATTATCCAGACCCAAAAAACAGACTGAATAAATTTTCCAAAAGCACTGCTTTACAAAGTACACTTTCAATTGAAGATTATTCTTCATGTGATTTTATTAAAGCTGGTGATAATTTTTTGATACAAAAAGATTTAAAAATTGAAAATAAAAATATAGTTTTTGAGAAGAATTATTGGAAAATTTCAGCTAGTCATAATGGTTACTTAAAAAAGTTTAAATTAGATCATCATAGAGAAATAGAATTCTATCCTGAACAATTTAAATTTATTGGTCATGATAAAATAGTAAGAAAACATCCTGATAAGCAAATTAAATTTGATATTAGATTTCATCTTCATCCCGACTCTAAAGTTATGAAAACACAAAATAATAAGTTTATATTAATACAATTAGAAGATGAAGGTTGGCAATTTAGTTGTGATAACTATGATATAAATATTGATAATGGTTTATATTTCGGTAATAAAAATTCGTATCAAGAAAACCAAAATATATTTATCTCTGGCATGAGTAATGAAAGTGAACAAATAATTAAATGGGAAATAAGTAAAATATAATGAAAAAAATAAAGACAGCTCTTATTTCTGTATCAGATAAAAATAATTTAAAACCAGTTTTAGAAATTTTAAAAAAATATCAAATCAAAATTATTAGTTCTGGTGGAACTTATAAAGAAATAAAAAAATTAAAATTTAATTGTTTAGAAGTATCTGATTTTACAGATTCTCCTGAAATTTTAGAGGGAAGAGTTAAAACATTACATCCAAAAATACACGCAGGAATCCTTAATAAAAGAAATAATAAAACACATTTAAATGACTTAAAAAAAAACAATTTTGAAAATATTGATCTAGTAATTGTAAATTTTTATCCCTTTGAAAAAACTTTAGAAACTACAAATAATCATAAAAAAATAATTGAAAATATAGATGTGGGGGGTCCCACAATGGTTAGGTCTGCTGCTAAAAATTATAATGATGTAACGGTGGTTACCTCTTCTAATCAATATCAAGAATTAATTGATGAGATGTATAAAAATAACGGAGCTACATCATTAAATTTCAGAGAAAAACTATCAAGAACAGCTTTTACAGAAACTGCTTACTATGACTCGATAATCTCAAACTATTTTAATAAAAAAGCAAACATACACCTGCCAGATAAAAAAGTTTTTTCTGCAAATTTAATTGAAAAACTTAGGTATGGAGAAAATCCACATCAATTCAGTGGATACTATTCAAAAAATTTAAAAACTAATCTAAAACAAATTCATGGAAAGCAACTAAGTTACAATAATTATAATGATATATTTGCTGCCTTGACTATTTCAAAATCATTACCAAAAAATAAAGGCACAGTAATTATAAAACATGCAAACCCTTGTGGTGTATCAATAAATACAAATCCTGTAGATAGCTATAAATCTGCATTAGCATGTGATCCCATAAGCGCTTTTGGGGGAATTGTCTCTTGTAATTTTAAAATAAAGAAAAATCTTGCAGTTGAACTAAATAAAATTTTTTTAGAAGTAATTATTGCTAATGGTTTTGATAGTGATGCCTTAACAATACTTAAAACTAAAAAAAATTTACGTGTAATTGATGCAACAAATTATTCACTTAGCGAAATTATAAAATTCAATTCATCAAATGAAGCAATATTGGTTCAATCTGAAGACTTAAAAGTATTCAAAAATAAAGATTTTAAAATTGTATCTAAAAGAAAACCAAACCCTAAGATGCTTAGAAATCTAATTTTTGCATTCAATGTATGTAGATATGTCAAATCAAATGCAATTGTTCTTGCAAGAAATGAGTCAATTGTTGGTATCGGATCAGGTCAACCAAGCAGATTGGATAGCTGTGAAATAGCAATTAATAAAATGACAAAATTTAATTTATTTGGAAATAATTTAGTTGCAGCATCAGATGCTTTCTTTCCATTTGTAGATGGAATTGAGAAATTAGTTCAATCAGGAGTTCAAGCTGTAATTCAACCTTCTGGATCAATTAGAGATAAAGAAATAATTAAATTTGCAAACGAAACAGATACAATTCTGGTCTTCTCTAAGACAAGACATTTCAGACATTAGTTATTTTATCTATCTTAGCAGCTAAAATAAAATCATTTTCTGAGAGACCCTTGATGGCATGTGTGGTAATTTTAATTTCTGCATAACCCCAACCAAAACTTATATCTGGATGATGTCCCTCTTCCTCAGAAATTTTACTAACTTCATTAACAAAATTTTGGCTTCTTAAAAAGTTTTCAAATTTAAAATTTTTAAATAGGAAAAATATTTTATTTTCATCTTCTGTAATATCCCAACCATCAACTTTCTTCTGATATTTATGAATTTCAGATACATCAAAAGGAAGAACTCCTCCTTCACAAGGTAAACATTTTTTACTTAAAAGATCATCACTCATAAAATTTGGAGCGGGCAAAGGGGGTCGAACCCTCGACCTTCTCGTTGGCAACGAGACGCTCTACCACTGAGCTATGCCCGCTTAAAAAAATATTATAACTAAACACTTTTTTTAATTCAATCAATACTAATTTACATTTTCTATGTTATATTTAAATTTATTATGAAAAAAGAAGATCTACCAATTAATATTCCTGTATTTCCATTAAGTAATTTTATCATTTTTCCAAAAACTACAGTCCCGTTAAATATCTTTGAGCCTCGTTATATTGACATGATTAACGATAGTATGAAATCAAATAAAATAATAGGAATGATACAACCTCAATCATCTAGCTATCAAAAAATTCAACCTGAGCTTCATAAAGTGGGTTGTATTGGTAAAATAACTAGTTTTAAAGAAACAGAAGATGGTAGGTATTTGATAGAATTAAAAGGTGTCGTAAGATTTAAATCTGTCAATGAATTAGAGACTTTAACCAAATATAGAATTTTGCATGTAGATTATAATGACTATATTCAAGATTTAGATAATAAAAAGGAAGATCTTAAATTTTCAGATTTAGAGTTAATCTTCAAAGACCTAAAATCTTTGTTTGAAAAAAAAGGTTTTATCATTAATTGGAAAGCATTAGAAAAACAAAGTTTAGATGAAACAATAAATGCTTTAGCAATGGCCTCGCCATTTTCTCTAGAAGAAAAACAAGTTTTGTTAGAAGCTCAAAATTTAGATATTAGAAAAAATAAAATTGCTGAGATATTAAAAACATATACTCACGATATCTATGAAAATAATACTATTCAATAATTAATAATTCAAACCAGTATCTGCTATTTTTTTAAGCATACTATTTATAGAATTTTTGCTTCCTATATATTTTAAAGAATTTAGAAGAAAATTATTCCTAGTCTTACTTTCATAGTTAAAAAATTCATAAATAAAATTAATTCCATTTGAAAAAATAAAATTTCTATGTTTCGTATTTTTTTGAAATTCTTGATTAACAGAACTATTTATTGGTAATCCAAGATCTATTTTTTTCTGAATTATTTCTAATAATATTTTTATATCTCTAATAGTCATATTAAAACCCTGTCCAGCTAAGGGGTGTATTTTGTGAGTTAATTCGCCAAAAGCTAGGATATTTTTATGATAATAATTTCTTAAACTTGCAGAGAATAATTCAAATGAAGATATTTTTTTAATTTTTTTAATATTATATTTTGGATTATGTAACTTTATGAGTTCTAATAAATTTTCTTTTTTAATTTTAGCAGTATTTTTTATAGAATAAACAACAGAAGTTTCTTTATCAGATATAGGCAAAAATGCCAAAGGTCCAATCTTTGTAAATACTTGTCTTGCAATTTTATTATCAATTTTCTCATGCTCTAGTATTAAAGTGTAAGCTAAACTTTTATATTTTTTGGTAATTTTTTTACTAAAAAATTTTTTTGCAATTGAATTTTTAAAATTTAAATTTATTAAAAGATTATATTTATTCTGAATATTTTCTAAACTTATTTGATTTTGTATTTTAAAAAATTTATTTTTTTTGAGACTTTTTTCTAAAATATTATAAAGATCAAAACTTCTAACCATTGAAAAAAGTTCTTGATTATTATTTTGAAACTCCAATAATTTTTCTTTATTTAGTTTATCAGAAAGAATTTCTATTTTATTTAATTTCCAAATTATTTTATCAATATTAACTATATTATTATTAAAATATTCAACATTACTTTTTGTAATACCTATGGTCCTAGATTGATCTATTATTTGTTTTTTTTTATCTCTTAAAATATCTACATGTATATTCTGATTAACTAAAACTTTAGCTAAAGCTAAACTGGTTAGACCACTTCCTATTAAACAAATCCTCATATTATTTTTAATTTTAACAACAAAAATTAGATGATACAAAGTGGTATAATTGATTTGTATAAATGGACATTAAAAAAACAGCTAATTTATTACTTAATTTTACTTTAAAGAGATTAGCAGAAATATCTGGTATAATAATTTTCTCTGCTGGTATTCTTTTATTTATTGCACTTTTTTCATATTCACCTGAAGATCCTAACTTTATTTTTCCTAAAGATACGGAAATTAAAAATTTATTAGGTTTTCAAGGAAGTTTTATTTCTGATCTTTTTTTTCAATCTTTTGGATTCATTGCTTATCTAATATCTTTCACATACATAATTACCGGTATCAATATATTCCGGTTAAAGGAATTTTTTTTAATAATTGAAAATACTTTTATAGCAATATTATATACTATAATTGGAACGCTATTTTTAAACCATTTTTATTCTGATGCTTTTACACTTTATATAAATGGAAATGGAGGTTTTGTAGGAGACTATTTTGGACAAACTTTTTTAAACACAATAATTCTTACAAATGAAACATTAATTTACTATATTCTAATTATACTCATAATTACTTTATTTTTATTAAGTGTAAATTTCCACCCTATTAAATTTTATAATTTTTTAATAAAAATTCTCAAATTTTTTAATAAAAAAGAAAATAAATCTTATACTGATAAAAGTGAACTTATAAGTGAATATATTCCTCAAGAGGAAATCAAAAACTTAATACAAGAAGACTTACCATTTATTAAAGCAGAAAATAAATCAAACTCAAAAAATAAGTTTCAATTACCAAAAATAGAATTGTTAAAAGTTCCAACTAAGAAAGAAAGCGAAAACTCAAATAAAAATGAAATAAATGACCCTAAATTTTTAGAAAAAATTCTAATGGACTTTGGAGTTAAGGGGGAAATTCAGAAAGTAAGTCATGGTCCTGTTGTAACGCTCAATGAATTTGAACCAGCTGCTGGCGTAAAAGTTTCTAAAATTATAAATTTATCAGATGATATTGCTAGAAATACTAGTTCTGAATCTGCCAGAATTTCAACTATACCAGGTAGCAATACTGTAGGGATTGAATTACCAAATAATTCAAGAGAAAACGTTTATCTCAGTGAAATTCTAAATAATGCTGATTTTAAAAAGAAGGAAACAAAATTACCAATAGCTCTTGGTAAAAATATTTCTGGAAAACCTATTGTAGGAGATCTATCTTCTATGCCGCATTTGCTGATTGCCGGTACTACAGGTTCAGGAAAATCTGTTTGTATTAATACAATTATTTTATCTCTTCTTTACCGTCACACACCTGAAAGGTGTAAGTTTATATTAATTGATCCTAAAATGCTTGAGCTTTCGACATATGAAGGCATACCACACTTACTTTGCCCTGTAATAACTGAAGCTAAAAAAGCTGCATCAGTTCTTGGTTGGGTAGTAAAAGAAATGGAGAGTAGATACAGGTTAATGACAAAAGAAGGAGTTAGGAATATTGATGGTTACAATGCGAAGCATAAGCTTCCAATGCCTTACATAATAGTGGTAGTAGATGAAATGTCAGATTTAATGTTAGTGGCAGGAAAAGAGATAGAAAACTATATTCAAAAGTTATCTCAAATGGCTAGAGCAGCTGGAATTCATATTATTATGGCTACACAAAGACCTAGTGTTGACGTAATAACAGGTACAATTAAAGCTAATTTTCCAACAAGAATATCTTTTCAAGTAACTTCAAAAATAGATAGTAGAACAATTCTTGGTGAACAAGGAGCAGAACAGTTATTAGGAAAAGGTGACATGCTTTATATGTCATCTGCTAACCGAATAGTAAGAATTCATGCTCCATTTGTCTCAGATAATGAAATAGAGAAAATAAACAATTTTTTAAGATCTCAAGCTGAACCAGACTATATTGATGAAATCTTGAATTTTGCAGATGAGAAAGAGTTAGGATCAAATACAGATCAAGCAGATAAAGATGAATTATATCAACAAGCTGTTGAAATAATTAGATCTGAAGGAAAAGCCTCTACCTCATTTTTACAAAGAAAACTTCAAATTGGGTACAATAGAGCTGCACGAATAATTGACATGATGGAAGCTGATGGAATTGTTAGCAAAGCAAATCATGTGGGTAAAAGAGACGTTCTTTGATGTTGAGATTGTTGCTATTGGTTTGTCTAATTAGTTTATCTAGTGAAGTAAATGCAAACAATAAAAGTCAAATAATTGATAAATTAAAAGGTACTTTAAATTTAAATTTTGATTTTAAACAAAATATAAATGGGAAAATTGAGTTTGGAAACTGTACAATTCAATATCCAAAAAAGATGTTTTGTACGTATGATCAAAAAAACAAAGTTATAGTTTCAAATGGAAAATCTTTAGTCATAAAATCTACTTCGAGCTATTACAGGTATCCATTGGATAAAACACCATTAAATTTTATTTTAGATAAAAATTTCTTATTAAAAAAAATATCTGCATTAAGTGAAGAAATTATTAATAATTCTCTGGTCAAGTTTACAATAAATGAAAATAATCAATCAATAGAGATTTTTTTTGATATAAATAATTATAATTTAATTGGCTGGCAAACTAAGGATATTTATCAAAATATTGCTGTCACACTTCTTTATTCTGTCAAATCAAATCAAATTGTTGATGAAAAAATATTTAAAACTCCCCTTCAAAATTAAATTTTAACAATTTCTGATTTAAATATTTTCATTCCTCTAGCTAGATAATTATTGAGTGCATTTTTATGATCCAAAGAACACGTATGAAGCCAAACTCTCTCTACATTTTGTTGAAATGATTTTTTAATAGCGTCTGATAATAAAAATGATCCTAATTTTTTATTTTGATATTCCTCTAAAATTCCAAAATATGCTATTTCCACTTCATTCTTTTCGGAATGAATAATTAATTCAAAAAAACCAACTAAATCTTTTTTATTTTTTAATACAAATGTTTTAACATTTCTGTTGGATACGTATTTAATCCACTGCTCTTCTGTCCATATTAATCTATCTATCCATTTATGTTTTTTACCTATATTTTTATAAAAAAATTTATTTAACTGAAAATCAGTAGGTTCAATCAAGTTAACTTGATAATCCTCTGAAGGTAGTTCACCATCTTTTAAATCATGCAATGAGTTTATTTCAAGATAATTTCTTTTAACTTCTTCTGTCACTCGACCATTTTTCCAACACGTTCACCACCAAATAAATGAAAATGCAAATGAGGGACCTCTTGACCACCATGTTCACTAATATTAGCCAGTGCCCTATAGCCTTGGCCTACTTCTGTTGAAATACCAAGCTTTTTTGCAACTATATTAATACCTTTCAAAAGGCCCACCATCTCTTCTGATGATGCGTTCATACTAAAATCGTCAAGATCTATATATTTTCCCTTAGGAATTATCAGAGCATGAATTTTCTTTTGTGGGTTAATATCATGAAAGGAGAAGACAAAATCATCTTCGTAAATTTTATTGCAAGGTATTTCTCCACGTAAAATTTTAGCAAAAATATTATTGTTATCGTAGCTCATTTTTTCCTTTTTTCTAATTCTTCCATTACTTCTTCGATTTTCACTTCATTAGCTTCTAAATACATTAATAAATGGTAAAATACGTCAGCGGCTTCGTGTATTTTATTTGTATTTTCTTCTATAGCTTCAATTAATTCATCAATTTCTTCTAAGACTTTTGCTTTGCTGAGAGATTTATCTGTAAGTAATTTGTTTGTATAAGAACCTTCAACTGGATTAGTTTTTCTCTCTCTTGCAAGTTTAATTAAATTTTCTAATGTATTAAGCATATTAGATTCTAACAGGTATTCCTTTTGAATCCAGATATTCCTTCGCCTCTTTTAGAGAGTGTTTGCCATAATGAAATATTGATGCTGCTAAGACTGCACTAGCATTTCCCAATCTAATTCCATCAACTAAATGATCCAACTTCCCTACCCCACCTGATGCAATGACAGGAATATTTACCCTGGATGAAATTTTAGACATAAGCTCAATATCATAACCTACTTGAGTGCCATCTCTATCCATTGATGTTACCAATAACTCACCTGCCCCACTACTTTCCATTTTTGATGCAAATTCTATTGCATCAATTCCGGTATTGTTTCTTCCACCATGTGTAAAAATTTCCCATTTGTCAGCATTTTTTTTAGCATCAATAGCAATCACAATACATTGAGAACCAAATTTTTTTGAACTTTCAACTACTACCTCGGAATTTTGAACTGCTGCCGTATTAATAGAAACTTTATCTGCTCCACAATTAAGTAATTTATTAATATCATCAACACTTCTAACGCCTCCTCCAACTGTTAAAGGAACAAAGCATTTTTTTGAAGTTTTCTGTACGACATCATAAATTGTATTTCTATTTTCATTTGATGCAGTAATATCCAAGAAACAAATTTCATCTGCTCCACCATCAGAATAAATTTTGGCCTGTTCGACTGGATCACCTGCATCCTGCAGATCAACAAAATTAATTCCTTTTACAACACGGCCATTTTTAACATCTAAACAAGGTATTATTCTATTTTTAAGCATTTAATTCCTTAGCTAATTCATCCAATTTTATATCGCCATCATAAATAGCTTTTCCAACTATTATACCTTCGATATTTTCATTATTTAATTCCTTAGCTTTTTTAATGTCATCTATTGATGAAACTCCACCTGATATAATCACTGGACAATTAGATGCATCGGCAACCTTAACTGTTTCTTCAAAATTAGGGCTTTGCTTCATTCCATCTCTATTAATATCAGTATAAATCAGTCTACTTGCTCCATATTCGTTCACTTCTTTTAAGTAATCTAAAGTTAATTGATTAGAATTTTCTTTCCAACCAGAAACAGATAAATAGCCATCTTTAGCATCTAAACCTAAGGCAATTTTATTTGGAAAATTTTCACAAGCCTCTTTTAAAAAATTTTTATCTTTTATAGCAGCACTTCCTAAAATAATTTTCTCAACACCAGCATCAGTATATTTCTTAATACTTTCGAAGTTCCTTACTCCTCCACCAATTTCAATTTTAAGATCAAATTTAGATACTATTTCCTCAATAATATCCAAATTTACTGTTTCGCCAGTTAAAGCACCATCTAAATCAACAATGTGTAAATTTTTAAATCCGTGATCTTTGTATTTGGCCGCTTGTTCAACTGGAGACATTTCGTATTCAATTTTGTTATCAAAGTCTCCTTTGACTAATCTTACACACTTTTTGTCTTTAATATCTATTGCTGGAAATATCTTCATTATAAATTTATAAAATTATCAATTATTTTGAGCCCAATTTTATCACTTTTTTCGGGGTGGAACTGTGTTCCAAAAATATTTTCTTTTTCAACTGAACAAACGATATTTGACGAATAGTCTGTTGTTGCTGAAATTACATTTTTATCTTCTGGCACAAATTCATAACTATGGACAAAATACATGTGAGAATTATTTTCTATACCTTTAAAAATTTTACTATTTTTTGTTATATTAACTTCGTTCCAGCCAATGTGTGGGAGTTTATATTTTCCATTTTGATTGTCTATTTTTGATACTTTGCCTGAAATCCAACCAAGTCCTTTTGTTTCTGTTTCTTCAAAACCAAGATCTGCAAACATTTGTAATCCAACACAAATTCCAAGAAGTGGTTTTTTATTATTAATTACAAACTCATTTAAAGTATCTACCAGACCACTGATGTTATTTAAGGCATCAACACAACTCTTAAAAGAACCCTGCCCTGGTAAAACAACTTTATCGGATGATTTAATCTTATTTATATCCGATGTTACTTCGATATTAACTTTATCTTTCGCAACCTCTTTAAAGGAGTTAATTACCGAGCTTATATTGCCCGAATTATAATCAACAATTGTGACGTTCATTAAACTTATAATGAGCCTTTAGTTGATGGAATACTTTTTTTGCTTCTAGGGTCCATCTCTAGTGCCTCTCTTAATGATCTTGCTAATGCTTTATAACAAGACTCAATGATATGGTGGCTATTATCACCATAAATATTTTCAACATGCATTGTAACACCTGCGGCCTGTGAAAATGCCTGGAACCATTCCTTAAACAATTCTGTGTCCATCTCACCAAGTTTCTCAACTTTTAATTTTACTTTCCAAATTAAATAAGGTCTGTTCGATACATCTATTGCAACTCTAGTTAATGTTTCATCCATAGGAATAACTCTGTGTGCATATCTTTTAATACCTACAAATTTCTTTGCAGCTTTTTTCAAAGCTTCGCCAATTGCAATCCCTGTATCTTCTGTAGTGTGGTGAAGATCAATATGAGTATCACCTTTTGCTTTAACTTTTAAATCTATTAATGAATGCTTAGACAGTTGTTCAAGCATATGATCTAAAAAACCTATCCCAGTATCAATCTGGTATCTACCTTTGCCATCAATGTTTAATTCAACATTGATACTGGTTTCTTTTGTTTTTCGAGATACTTTTCCTTTTCTGGCCATATATTTTAAATGGTATACATACTTAATCCAACTATATCAATATTAGTGTAAAGACTTGAAGTATCAAAAATAGTTACCATTTATTAGTTATGACAACAATTGTACTAATTAGAAAAAATAATGAAGTTGTAGTTGCTGGTGACGGTCAAGTAAGTATGGGAAATACAGTTGTCAAAAGTACAGCATCAAAAGTTAGAAAAATTGAAAAAAGGGATGTGGTTGCAGGATTTGCAGGATCAACTGCTGATGCATTAACTTTATTTGAAAGACTAGAAGGAAAATTAGAAAAACATGCTGGCAATTTATCTAGAGCTGCTGTTGAGTTAGCAAAAGATTGGCGAACCGATAAATACTTAAGAAGATTAGAAGCATTAATGGCTGTTGGTGACAAAAATAATAGTTATATAATTTCTGGAACTGGAGATGTTTTAGAACCTGAAGGTGATGTAATAGGAATAGGTTCTGGTGGAAATTATGCTTTAGCAGCAGGAAAAGTTTTAATGGAAGGTGATTTATCTGCAGAAGAAGTTGCCAAAAAAGCAATTAAGGTTGCAGCTGATATATGTGTTTTTACAAATGAAAATGTTAAAATTGAAAAAATATAATGGATAATTCAAACGTAACACCTTTGCACCCTAAAGAAAAAACTCAGAAAGAAGAAGCTTCTTTGGTAAGCGCTCTTTCACCAAGAGAAATAGTTTCAGAGTTAGACCGTTTTGTTGTTGGACAAAATAAAGCAAAAAAAGCTGTTGCTGTTGCATTAAGAAATAGATGGCGAAGACAAGCTTTAAAAGGTGAAATGAAAAATGAAGTTTTACCAAAAAATATTTTAATGATTGGACCAACAGGGGTTGGAAAGACAGAAATTTCTAGAAGGCTTTCAAAACTAGCAGAAGCTCCTTTTGTTAAAGTTGAAGCAACAAGATTTACAGAAGTTGGTTATGTTGGAAGAGATGTTGAGCAAATTGTCAGGGACTTAATTGAAATTGCAATCGCAATGGAAAAAGTAAAAAAAAGAAAAGAAGTTTTTGCAAAAGCTCAGAAAGCAGCTGAGGAAAAAGTTTTAGATGCTTTAGTTGGTAAAAAAGCAAGCCTTGCGACAAGAGAAAGTTTTAGAAAAAGACTAAGAAATGGTGACTTAGATAACAATGAAATTGAGATAGCTGTAAGTGATAGTGGTTCAAATGGTGCCTCTTTTGAGATCCCAGGAATGCCAGGAGCAAATGTTGGTATGATAAACATTGGGGAAATGATTGGTAAATCTATGGGTAATAAAGAGAAAAAGAAAAAAATGACTGTAAAAGAGTCTCATGAAATTTTAATTAATGATGAGTCAGACAAACTAATTGAACAGGATAAAATTGTTAAAGCTGCTAAATTATCAACAGAAAATAACGGAATAGTTTTTTTAGACGAAATAGATAAAATTTCAGCTAGGACTGATCGTGTTGGTGGTGATGTTTCAAGAGAAGGTGTGCAAAGAGATTTATTACCTCTCATAGAAGGAACAACAGTAAACACCAAACATGGTCCAATCAAAACTGATCATATTTTGTTTATTGCATCAGGTGCTTTCCAGCTTGCAAAACCATCTGATCTTCTACCAGAGTTGCAAGGAAGATTGCCAATACGAGTTGAGCTAGAAGCATTAACAAGTGAAGATTTTAAAAGAATTTTAAAAGAACCAGATTACAGTTTGATAAAACAGTATGTAGCTCTACTAAAAACAGAAAATGTAGAACTTGAATTCTCTGATGACGGTATTGATACAATTGCAAATATTGCATCAGAAGTTAATGCAACAGTGGAGAATATTGGAGCAAGAAGACTGCACACAATTATTGAAAAAATCTTAGATGATATAAGTTTCACAGCAACAGACAGAGCTGGAGAAAAAATTTCAATTAATAAAGAATATATTGAAAAAAATCTTGATAATTTAGTAAAAGATACTGATCTTTCTAAGTTTATTTTATAGATCTTTTCTTTTTTAAAAGGACATAAAAAGCGCCACTACCACCATCTTCAATTGTTGCATCTTGTATATCATTGATAACTCTCATTAAATTTTCATTGTTATTTATAAATTCAGGTACTGAATATTTCAAAATACTCAGATCTTTAGAAACGTAGGGATCTTTTTCAACATCTGAATGAATACCTTTTCCAGTAACAACAATTAATTTACTTACCTCTTCTTCAAATGCTTTTAATATAAATTTTTCTATAACATTATTTGCTTGTTCAAGTGTATATCCATGAAGGTCTATAGATCTGACTTTTAAATTATTTTTTTTCTGAGGTTTAAAATCTTTGTCTAAAATTTTTTCTTTACTCGAGATAAAAGTTTGCCAATCTTTCTTATCTTTATCTGAGATGTTGTCGTTCAATTAAGTTAAAATGTTTACTAATTGCCAGTTTGGATTTGCAGATGTAGTATCTCTAGAAAATACCCAAGTATCATAGATTTTTTTTATCTTTTCTGGATCTCCAGAAATTATCTTTTGTTCTTTATCTTTTATGCAAGTAATCACCTCAGCAATAAAATCAACTGTTACATTTAAAATATTTCCTACTTTTTTGTGCTCTTTAATCTCTGCCTTATTTACACCAATAAAAGTTATCTCTGCAAAATGTCCTCTTTTTGCTCTTTCTTTTAATGCTTCATCAAATTGGTTAAATATATCTTTATTCAACAAAGGTTTGGCGTTTGTAATTTTATTATCATTATCACTGAAGTCTGTAATTATTGTTTCGTAAGCAATTCGTGCTCCTTTTAAAAATTCTTTTTGAGCTTCATCATCAAAATTTTCTTTAAGTTTAGAGGGTTGACTAACTTTAACATTTTTTAAAACTTCTTTTAATTGTGCAGGAGATTTTCCTTCAAAGCCTGTTCTTTTTCCCAAAATTCCTCTTAATCTTAAAAAAATGAATCCAGCAATCATCGCTAGCAATATTATATCAATATACTCAAAACTATAATTCATAACTTGATAGTAATTACTCTATTGATTAATTTCAACCAGCAATTTAGATTAAGGACAAATGAACCCAATTTTACTTTCAATAATTATTATACCTGTTCTTGAAATTTATCTTTTTATTAAAATTGGTTCACAAATTGGAGCATTTACTACAATTTTATTAATTTTTGTAACTGCTATTCTGGGTATTTATTATGCAAGATATGAGGGATTAAATACTTTAAGAGCTGGTTTCACCCAACTAAGTAAACAAGAAACACCAGCTTATGAAATTATTTCAGGAGCTACTATTGCTCTTGCAGCTTTACTATTAATTATTCCTGGTTTTGCAACTGACTTTTTGGGATTTTTATTAATATTTCCTTTAAGTAGAAAACTTATTTTAAATAAATTTTCAAAAAAATTTAGATCAAAACAAAATAAAAAAAGTAATTTTATAGATGGAGAGTTTGAGGATATAGATGATGCCGATGTCAAATAAATATAAAATATTAGGTAAATATATAAAAGATTTATCTAGTGAAACACCAGACCTAGAAACGTATTTGTTCGTAAGAGATAGAATAGAAAAATATCAGTTAGACATTGATATAAACTCTGAAGCTTTAAAAAACAGAATGGTAGAAATTTGCACTACGTTTAAATATTTGGATAAAGAACCAAGTAAAAAAAAATCGTATTTTGAAATTGTTTATTCAACAATAATTAAACTTAATGAGGAAATTAAGGACAAAAAAGAATTGGAAAAAATTATTTTGTGTGATGTTCAAAAAGAAATTTATCCAAATATGGAAAAAGCTTTATTAGATTTATTACATAATTCAGGTTATCCAGATATTAAATTTGAAAAAAAAATTGATTTTGAAAATTTATATAAACAAAAATTTAATTAAAAAAATTTTTCTTCAAATTATTTTTTAAATATTGTTTATGTTTGCTTAATTCTTCAGAAGTTGGCGTAACAATTTTTTTGTAATAATTTTGTTTAATATTTTGATACTTTTCTGATTGCGTGTTTTCTCTAAAATCTAATGTTGGTTCTTTTTGATCAAGTAAATTAATATAAACTTTTGCTAATAAATCACAGTCAATTAGAGCTGTATGGTATGTTCTTCTTGAATTATCTATCCTGAATCTTTTACACAAAGCATCTAAGCTCGCTTGTGAACCTGGGTATTTATTTCTTGCCAATTCTAGAGTGTCTATAATTTCATTTTCTATTTTTTTTTTATCAAATAAATTTAATTCATTATTTAAATGAGCTATATCAAATTCTGCATTGTGAATAACGAGTCTTTTATCTTTAACAAATTCTAAAAAATTATCTGCTATCTCACTAAATTTTTTCTGCTTTGATAAAAATTCATCAGAGTATCCGTGTACTTTGAACGCTTTTTCTGAAACCTTTCTCTCCGGATTAAGATAACAATGAAATTTATTATTGGTTGGGATTAAATTGTCCAACTCTATGCAACCAATTTCAACAATTCTATGGCCTTCTTTTACTGATATCCCTGTAGTTTCTGTATCTAAAATTATCTCTTTCATTTATAAGATGTCTGTTAAAATTTTTTTAATTTCTTTTTTAATAGGTTCTTTTTTAAACTTATTCTCAATAATATAATTTGATTTTTTCTTTTTATAAACTGGATTTAATTGAATTTTTCTAAACATATTAATAAGGTTAACATTATAATTAGGTCTTTTTTTAATTTTTTTATCAATATCTTTTTTTTTAGAATCAACAAAAATTAGCACATCATTTTTTTTATAAATTTTATTTTCAATCAGTAAAGGAATATCCAAAATAACAATTTTTCTATTTCGATTTTTATTTAAAAAAATTTTTAATTTTTTTCTAACTTCTTTATGAACTAAATTAATTATAATTTTAAGGTTTTTCTTATTAGATAAAATTGCATTTGTTAACTCACTTTTTTGTAATGGAAATGTAGAAATATATTTTGGTAGTTGTCTTTTTAATTTAGAAAAAATATTTTTATTATTTTTATATAACTTTGAAACTTCATAATCTGCGTTAAATACAGGGTAGCCAAAATTATTTGCAACAAATGTCTTTCCAGAACCTATGTCACCAACTATGCCTATTCTAATCATCATTTAATAAATTAAGAACTTCGTCATTTAAAATTGGCTCTACATCGTGCCACAATTTAAATGCTTCAAAAGCTTGATAAACAAACATAAATTTACCATTTTCTGTTTGATTTCCTAACTTTTTTCCATCTTTTAAAAAATAAGTTTCACTTGGATTATAAATAACATCATAGAACAACTTGCCTTCACCAATTTTTGAAATGTTTAAATCGATAGTCTCATTATTTAAACCTAAGCTAGTAGCATTAATAATTATATCAAACTTAGGTATTTCACCCCATTTTACAATATTTATTTCATTAAATTGAGATTTTAAATTTTCTGCTTTTTTATAAGTTCTATTGCTTACAGTTATTTCAGCTGCTTCCATTTTATTTAAAGCAAAAATTATTGACGGCACTACACCTCCAGCACCTAAGATTAAAATTTTTTTATTTTTAACTTCGTAATTTAATTTGTTTATAGCTTTTTGGAAACCACCAATATCTGTATTGTAACCAACCAGTTCACCATTGTGAAAACAGATGGTATTTACTGATTGTGTTCGTTTTGCTTCCAAACTTAATTTATCCAAAAAAGGTATTACAGTTTTCTTGAATGGAACTGTTACATTGCAACCATTTATTTCTTGGGTTTTAATTTTAAGTATAAAATTTTTAATTTCATGTTCTTCGAGTTTAATTTTCTCATAAACTGCATTAATATTATTTTGCTCTAACCAATAATTGTGTAATTTTGGAGACAAAGAATGCTTAATTGGATTTCCAATTACAAAGTATTTTCTCATTTTTTCAAATTTAAATATTCTTTGATTTTTTTTATAGGTAGGCCCATTATTGTATCTTCATCACCTATTATACTGCTAAACAAATTTCTACCTTCCCCTTCTATCTGATAAACATTATAAGCATAAAGATTTTCATCTGATATCTTGGATAAATATTCTGCTAATTCTAAATTTGAAAAATTTTTCATTATGAGGGTAGCTTTATCAGTGTAATTCCAAATCATTGAACCATTTTTTGAAATGCAAACAGAGCTTATTAAAAAATGAGATTTGCCATTTAATTTTTTTAATATTGTCATTGCCTCTTCTCTGCTCGTGGGTTTTGAAATTAATTCCCCATTCAAATCAATTACACTATCTGCTCCCAGTACTATTTTATCTTGTATTTTAGCACTAATTTTATTTGCTTTTAACTCTGCTAAATTTTTTGAAATTATTTCTGGACTAGCATTTTCTTTAAGTAAAGATGATTTTATAATATCTTCATCAACGTTTGAAGGTTCTACAATGCTATGAATATTATTTTTATCTAAAATATCTTTTCTGACTTTGCTTTTTGATGCTAGAATAATTTTATTTTGCATTATTTGAATATATTTCGTGTATTTTAATTATAGATGCAGCAGTTTCTTCAACAGATTTTCTTGTTACGTCTATCAAAGGCCATTTATATTTTTGAAATGTTTTTTTTGCTTGGAAAACCTCTTTTTTTATACTCTCTAGATTGATATAATCTATGCTTTCTGTTTCTCTCAATGAATTCATTCTATTTTTTCTTAAATCGGCAAGTCTCTCGGGTTCTGTACTTAATCCAACAACACAAGTTATATGAGGATTTTGTTTAAGTCTTTCTGGTAAAGATTTTTCATTAACCAAAGGAATATTAGATGTTTTAAATCCTTTGTTTGCAAGATAAATAGATGTTGGTGTTTTACTAGTTCTACTAACTCCAACAAGAATAATATCAGATTTTTCTACTTCATCTATTAAATTACCATCATCATGATTCATGGTAAATTGAATTGCTTCAATTCTATCATAATATTCATCATTTAAAACATGTTGCCCGCTTGGTTCGTGAGAAGCTTTTTGATTTAAAATTTTAGAAAAGTTTAAAATTAAATTACCCAATACTCCAAAACAAGGAATCTTTTTTTTTTCACTTTCGTTAGATAAATATTTTGCAAGGTTGTTATCTACAATGGTATATAAAATTATTGAATTTTCATTTTTTTTTGCATCTTCTAAAATTTTTAAAATTTGATTTTCTGTTCTTGTAAATGAATATGAATGAACTTTATATTCTATATTTAAAAATTGTGCTTTTAGAGCCAAGAATATTCTATCTAAAGTTTCGCCAGTAGAATCAGAAATTAAATAAATTTGATATGTATTACTCATAAATAAATTGTTAATAAACGTGTATAATTTTAATTACATTATACAATTTTAAATTTCTCCAATAACATCTGTAAAACCTGACTTTTATTAACAATAATAATAAATAAGCTCAAACAATCCACAAAAATTCAAATAATTAAAAAAGCTTCATTTTAAACAATTTTAATCATCAAACTTGTTGGTAAGTTGTGAATATAATGTTTATAAAAAATAATCACCTTTATTCACAAGATATATTAATACTACAATAATTAATAAGACTCTTATATGAAACCTTTAAACAAAATAATTATCGACAAAGACACTTCATTCAATCCTCTTTGGATAATGAGACAAGCAGGTAGATATTTGCCAGAATTTAGAGAAATCAGAAAAAAAAATCCTGACTTTATTAATCTATGTTTAAATGACAACTTATCAGCTGAAATAACTCTACAACCATTGAAAAGATTTGATATTGACGCTGCAATAATTTTCTCTGATATTTTAATGTTACCTTATGGTTTAGGTCAAAAAGTAAGGTTTGAGAAAAATTTTGGTCCTAAGTTAGAAAATCTAGATTTAAATAAAATAGCAAAATTGGACGAGATAGATTTTGTTGAAAAAATATATCCTGTTTATAAAGCAATTAAAAAAGTAAGCTCTGATCCAATAGTTAAAGATAAAAACACTATTGGATTTGTAGGTGCTCCATGGACACTTTTAGTTTATATGATTAATTTAAAATCTCCCAAAAAAAGTTTAGATAAAAATTTTTTTAAAGATGATTTTTTAATAAATAGAATTTTATTAATCATAGAAAAATTTTTAAAAATACATATTAAAAACCAAATAGATAACGGAGCAAATGTTATTCAAATTTTTGATAGTTGGGCCGGTTTATTAGAAGAAAAAGATTTACCAAATTATATTTATACACCTACTTTAAATTTAGTAGAATATATTAGATCTTTAAATGTACCGGTAATATGCTTTCCAAGAGAGATTAAAAATTATAAAGAATTTTGTGAGATAGTTAAACCTGATGCAATAAATATTGATTATAATGTTGATCCTAAAAAAATACTTAAAAATATAAAAATTCCTATTCAAGGAGGTTTAGATCCCAAAGTTCTTTTAACGGATTATGAAAATTTGAAAAAAGAAACTCTTAAATATTTAGAAATTTTCAAAGACCATCCTTACATATTTAACTTAGGGCATGGTATTCTTCCTGAAACTAATCCAGAAATGGTTGCAAACTTAATTAAAATAGTAAAAAATAATTAAACTATGGATAAAAATCATCCATCAATAAAATATGGGAAAACAGGAGTTCTCATAATTAATTTGGGTACCCCAGACTCAACAAATTGGCTAGATATTAGAAAGTATTTAAAGGAATTTCTCTCAGACAGAAGAGTGATCGAAGTAAATCCTATAGTTTGGCAAATAATTTTGAATTTATTTATCCTAACTTTTAGACCTTATAAAACTGCCAAAGCTTATAAAGAAATTTGGATGAAAAATGAAAATATGTCCCCACTTCTCTATTATACAAAAAAACAAAGTGAGAAAACTTCTGAGTTATTACAAAAAGAAAATATCGTTTTGGATTTTGCAATGAGATACGGAAACCCAAGCATAAAAAGCAAAATACATAAATTACACGAGATGGGCTGTGAAAATTTAGTAATCCTTCCCCTTTATCCTCAATATGCAGCAGCAACAACCGCAACAGTTTGTGATGAAGTTTATAGAACACTAATGAAAATGAGATGGCAACCTTCTCTGAAAATAATACCACATTATGAATCTAATCCTCTCTACATTGAAGCACTAGTTAATTCAATTAATAAAAAAATTAATGAAATTAAATGGAAACCAGACTTAATCATAGCTTCATACCACGGAATACCAAAAAAATATTTCGATAAAGGAGACCCCTATCATTGCTATTGTCATAAAACAACGAGACTTATTTCAGAAAAGTTTAATTCTATAAAAATCAAAACTACCTTCCAGTCAAGATTTGGTCCACAAGAATGGCTTCAACCATATACTGATAAAACCTTAGAAAATTTACCCAAAGAAGGAATTAAAAATATCCTCACAATTTGTCCAGGCTTTTCATCAGATTGTGTGGAAACATTAGAAGAAATATTAATTCAAGGTAAAGAAAGTTTTATAAATGCTGGAGGAAAAAACTTTGATATGGTTCCATGTTTAAATGATAATGAGGACCATATTATTTTATTAAAATCTTTAATTGAAAAAAATATTTGATCAATGAATACTTATTTACTTTTTAAGTCCTTACATTTAATTGCTGTTGTTTCCTGGATGGCTGGTCTTTTATATCTCCCAAGAATTTTTGTTTATCATGTTGAAAACAAAGAAAAAAAAGAAACCACTGATATTTTTATTTTGATGGAGAAGAGACTATATAATTATATCATGCGTCCTGCTATGTTGCTAACATGGGCTTTTGGATTAATATTAATTTATTTAATTGGCTTAGAAGTTTTTTCAAATTTATGGATGCAAATCAAGTTGGTGTTGGTATTATTTCTATCAATTTATCATGAATATTTAGGCAAATGTCTTCAAGCATTGAAAAATGAAACAAATGTAAAATCTTCTAAATTTTTTAGAATTATTAATGAAGTACCAACTGTAATTTTGATTATTGTTGTATTTTTAGCTATTTTTAAGCCAATCTAGGGTTGAAATAAAAAAAACAGTATATATATTAAACTTATTGGTAAGTCCTTATCAAAAAATAAATCATGAATATTCAAGAACTTAAACTTAAATCATCTGAACAGCTTATTACACAAGCAGAAGAGCTTGGAATTGAGAACGCTAGTACATTAAGAAAACAAGAAATTCTTTTTGCTATACTTAAAAAGGTTGCAGAAAAAGAGGAGATAACAGGTGTTGGTGTCTTGCAGTTGCTACAAGATGGTTTTGGTTTTCTAAGAGCAATGGAGTCAAATTATCTGCCAGGACCAGATGATATTTATGTGAGTCCAAGTCAGATTAGAAGATTTGGTTTAAGAACAGGAGATACGGTTGAAGGGCCGGTCAGAGCGCCTAAAGAAGGTGAAAGATATTTTGCGTTACTACAAGTAAGTAAAATAAATTTTGAAGAACCAGAAAAAGCAAGACATAAAATTGCGTTTGATAACTTAACGCCATTATACCCAGACAAACAATTGGTAATGGAAATTGAAAAAACAAAGATAGAAAAAAAGCCAGATCTTACTCCGAGATTAATTGATTTAGTTAGCCCAATCGGAAAAGGTCAAAGATCAATAATTATATCACCACCAAAAGCGGGTAAAACTATGATTTTACAAAGCATAGCAAACTCAATAGCTAAAAACTATCCAGAGTGTTATCTTATAGTTCTATTGATAGACGAACGTCCTGAGGAGGTTACAGATATGCAAAGGACTGTAAAAGGCGAAGTGATTAGTTCTACCTTTGATGAGCCAGCACAAAGACACGTAGCTGTTGCTGAAATGGTTATTGAAAAAGCAAAAAGATTAACTGAACATAAAAAAGATGTTGTTATTTTATTAGATTCAATAACAAGATTAGGTAGAGCTTATAACGCTGTAATACCAAGTTCAGGAAAAGTTTTAACAGGAGGTGTAGATGCAAATGCGCTTCAGAGACCAAAAAGATTTTTTGGTGCTGCAAGAAATATTGAGGAAGGTGGATCATTAACTATTATTTCTACTGCTTTGATTGATACTGGAAGCAGAATGGATGAAGTTATTTTTGAAGAATTTAAAGGAACAGGTAATAGTGAAACTGTTTTAGACAGAAAAATTGCAGATAAAAGAATCTATCCTGCAATAGATATCACAAAGTCTGGAACACGAAGAGAAGAGCTCTTGTTTGATAAAAATGATTTACAAAAAATGAATGTACTAAGAAGAATAATAGCTCCAATGGGAACTATGGATGCAATAGAGTTTATAAATTCAAAATTAAAAGATACCAAAAACAATGCTGAGTTTTTTAACTCAATGAACAAACCAGCATAAAATTTTCTATAAAATTTTAAGTTTTACAGAGATGCAAATTTGAAGATATAATCTTCAAATGACAATTTATGCTTTATCTACTGGACCTGGTGTTTCAGGTATTGCAATTGTTAGAATTTCAGGAGAACAATCTTCAAAAGTAATCAAGACCCTCACAGGCAAAAAGGTTCCTCAGCCAAGAGTGGCAACATTAAGAAAAATCAATAAAATTAACACTTCTGAGTTAATTGATGAAGGTATAATATTATGGTTTCCGGGGCCTGAGAGCTACACAGGTGAAGATATGGCAGAGATACAAGTTCATGGCAGTAAAGCCGTTGTAGATGCCCTGCACTCCTCTATTTCTCAAATTGATAATTGTAGATTAGCAGAGCCAGGTGAATTTACTAAACTTGCATTTCAAAATGGAAAAATAAATTTATTAGAAGCAGAAAGTATAGCTGATCTGATTTCATCTGAAACAGAAATTCAAAGACAACAAGCAATCAAAATCATGAATGGTAAGTCAGCAGATCAATTCAATTTTTTAAGAGAAAAACTTTTAAAAATTTTATCTCATGTTGAAGCTAAAATTGACTTTCCCGATGAAGATTTGCCAAATAATATTTTGGGTGAAATCAAAAATGATTCAAATGATGTTATTCAAAAAATTGAAAAGATTTTAAATGATCAAAAAGTTGGAGAAAGAATTAGAGAAGGGTTTAAGATTGCAATTCTTGGACCTACTAATGCAGGTAAATCTAGTTTAATAAATCATTTATCAAATAGAGATGTTGCAATTGTTTCTGAAATAGCTGGTACTACAAGAGATGTTATAGAAACTCATCTTAGTATAGATGGTTATCCCGTAATAATATCCGATACAGCAGGAATACGAGAATCTAAAGATGAGATAGAAAAAAAAGGTATTAAATTATCTTTAAATAGAGCCGAAGAAGCAGATTTAAAGCTTGTAGTGGTGGATGCAAAAATCCTTGATTTTACTGATGTTTTGAAGGGTTTATTAGATGAAAATGCAATTTTAGTTATAAACAAGTCTGATCTTTTAGAAAAAAAAATTGATTCAGAAATTAAAAATATAAATCATGTTTTAATCTCAATTAAAGATAATAAAAATATTGATGAACTAATTTCAAAAATAAAAAATAATTTAAAAAATAAATTTATAACTAGTGATGATATTTTAATTACAAGAGAAAGACACAGACAACATTTGGAACAGTGTTTAGATCATTTGAATAACTTTAATAAAAAAAAAGAAATTGAAGATTTTGATAAAGCAGCAGAAGATTTAAGATTAGCTACTAGACATTTGGGTATGATCGTTGGAAAAGTTGATGTTGAGGAGATATTAGGTAGTATTTTCAACGATTTTTGCATCGGTAAGTAATCCCCTATTTTCCTTGTTTTTTAGGCATTTTTTATCCAAAACTATTGATAATTAACGCTTATTTACAAAAAATTAAGCCTGTCTTGTAAATTATGTATTCACATATAAATTCAACCCATGAAAAATGATTTATCATTTGATGTAGTTGTAATTGGTGGAGGTCATGCAGGATGTGAGGCAGCTGCTGCTTCTGCTCGACTAGGAGTTAACACAGCCCTATTCACCCATAAAATAGAAACTATTGGTGAGATGTCATGTAACCCTGCAATTGGTGGTTTGGGTAAAGGTCATTTAGTTCGAGAAATAGATGCACTTGATGGTGTTATGGGTGATGTTGCGGATAAATCAGGCATACAATTTAGATTATTAAATAGAAGCAGAGGTCCAGCAGTACGTGGACCAAGAACTCAATCAGACAGATCGCTTTACCGTAAATTTATGCAAGAAAAACTCATAAACTACTGTAATTTAAGTATTTTCTCAGATCCTGTAATAAAGTTTATTTTTAATAAAAAAACTATAAGCGGTTTTGAAACTAAAGAAGGTAAAAAAGTTTTATGCAACAAATTAATACTAACAACAGGAACTTTTTTAAATGGTTTGATACATATAGGTGATGAAAGAACACCAGCAGGAAGGTACGACGAAAAACCTTCAACAGGTTTAAGTGAACAATTAGCAAAATATGATTTTAAAATTGGAAGATTGAAAACGGGAACACCTCCCAGGTTTGATGCAAGAACGATTAATTTTGAAAAACTTGAAGAACAATTTGCAGATGATGATCCTTATTTTTTTTCTTTCTTAACCAAAAAAAATTTTAACAAACAAGTGTCATGTCGAATGACTTATACCAATGAGAAGGTTCATAAAATTATAGAAAAAAATTTATCTAAAAGTGCAATGTACTCAGGAAATATAAAAGGAGTAGGTCCAAGATATTGTCCATCTATAGAAGATAAGATAGTAAAATTTGCAGATAAAGTTCGTCATCAGATTTTTTTAGAGCCAGAAGGGCTTAATGATCACACAATTTACCCAAATGGGATCTCCACATCCCTCCCAGCTGAAGTACAAGAAGAAATATGTAATAATATCAATGGTTTAGAGAATGTTACTATTATAAGACCAGGATATGCTATAGAATATGACTATATAGACCCACGTGAACTATTCTTGACCCTCGAAACTAAGAAGATCAGAAATCTTTATCTTGCAGGGCAGATAAACGGAACTACAGGATATGAGGAAGCGGCTGCACAAGGACTTATAGCTGGTATCAATGCAGCTTTATCTGTTAAAAATTCAGAGCCTTTTATCCTTGATAGGTCTGATGCCTACATAGGAGTAATGATCGATGATTTAGTTACTAAGGGAGTAGCTGAGCCATATCGTATGTTTACATCAAGAGCAGAATATCGACTAAGTTTGAGAGCAGATAATGCAGATCAAAGATTAACAGCTAAGGGAATAGAAATTGGGTTAATTGGAGAAGAAAGAAAATTTTTATATTTAGACAAATTTGATAAAATTGAAAAAATTAATTTAAAAATGAATAAATCTTGTATTTCACCATCTAAAGCAGAAAAATTTGGAATCAAAATAGCCAAAGATGGAATATTGAGGTCTTCAAATGAGGTGCTAACTCAAAAAGACGTAAATATGAGTAAAATTAGAGAAATATGGCCTGAAATACCTTATTTTAGTAAAGAAATTGATGAACAAGTAGAAATTAATGCTCATTACAGAGGTTATCTAAAAAAGCAAAAAGCAGATATTTTAGCATTTAAGAGGGATGAGAACTTAATTATTCCTGATAAAATCAACTATGATGGACTTTCAGGTTTATCTAATGAGGTTAAAGCTAAATTTAAAGAAATAAAGCCTAAAACTATGGGTCAAGCTCTTAGAATTGATGGAATAACGCCAGCAGCTGTATATATTTTGTTGTCACATGTTAAAAGAAAGTCTATTAAGCATATAGCTTAATGGATCAAGAAATTTTAAATTCTTACTCTAGACTTGATGATCTAAATGTTTCACGTGAAACATTTTTAGACTTTGAAAACTATATATCTCTTATTCTTGAAAAAAATAAAAAAATTAACATAATTGGTCAAAATACAGCGTCAAAAAACGCAATAATTGAGCGTCATATTATAGATTCAGCACAAATAATTGATTTTGTTGATTTAAATTGTAATACAACCACAGATTTAGGTTCTGGAGCTGGCTTACCAGGAATTATAGTGGCAATTATGCTAAAAAACATGAAAAATAAAATGAATGTGCATTTGTATGAAAAAAGCTACCATAAAAGCCATTTTTTAAAAGAAGTTTCAGAAAAATTAAATTTAAATACGAAAGTTTTTCAAAAAAATATTTTTGAGATAAAAAATTTAGAGACAGGAACAATTATGTCGAGAGCATTTAAACCTATGCCTGTTGTTTTAGATTTAGTTTATGAAAATTTTTCAAAATATAAAAATTTAATTTTTTTTATGGGTAAAAGCGGAAAAAAAGTTTTTGAAAATTCTAAAAAAAAATGGAATTTAGAATATATAGAAAAGAAAAGTTTAACTAGTAAGGATTCATTTTTGATAAATATAAAAAAAATTGAAAAAAAAAATTAAAAAGAAATTGAAAAAAACTAAATGCAAATTATTTCGGTCATAAATCAAAAGGGTGGGGTAGGAAAAACTACAACAGTAATAAATCTTGCAGCTGGACTATCACAACATAATAAAAAAATTTTAGTTATAGACCTAGATCCTCAAGGAAATGCAACTACAGGTCTTGGATTATCTAATATGGAAAACTCAAGCGATACAATTTATGGTGTTTTGAATGGAACTAAAGAAATTTATCAAGTGATAAAGAAAACCCAGTTTGAAAATTTGGATTTGGTAACTTCCAATGTTGACTTATCAGGTCTAGAGGTTGAAACAGCTGATGATACAAATAGAGCTTTTATCTTAAAACGTAAATTAGCCGCTTATTTAAATGATTCTAGAGGATCCTATGATTATATACTGATAGACTGCCCTCCTTCACTTAGCCTATTGACTGTTATGGCTCTTGTATGTTCGGGGTCGCTTTTAGTTCCTTTGCAGACAGAATTTTTTGCCCTTGAGGGGTTAACACAGCTTATGAAGACAATTGAAAGAATAAAAGTAAGTCTAAACCCAGAATTAAAAATCAGGGGTATACTTTTAACAATGTATGACAAAAGAAATAAACTATCTTCACAAGTTGAAAAAGAAGCAAGAGATTATTTTAGTGAAAAAGTTTATTCAACAGTAATACCAAGGAACGTTAGATTATCTGAAGCACCTTCGCATGGAATGCCAGTTTTAATTTATGACAAATCATGTCCAGGTAGTAAGTCATATTTTAGTTTTACAGATGAATTTATAAATCAAGAGTCAACAATAGGAAGTGCTGCTTAATGGATAAAATTAAAAAGGGATTGGGGAGAGGTTTATCATCATTGATTGGTGAGGCAACAGTAGAGCCGGAGAAAAATCAATTACAAATAAGTGATCTTGTTCCAAACAAGTATCAGCCAAGAAAAATATTTGATAAAAATAATTTAATTGATTTAACAAATTCAATTAAAGAAAGGGGAATGATACAACCAATCATTGTTAGAAAGTCAATTGATAGCGAAGGAAAATTTGAAATAATAGCTGGAGAGAGAAGGTGGCTTGCAGCACAAAGAGCAGGTTTACACAATGTTCCTGTTGTTATTACTGAAGCTGATGATTTAAAATCTTTAGAATTTGCAATTGTAGAAAATGTTCAAAGACATGATCTAAACCCTCTTGAGGAAGCACAAGGTTATAGAAGATTAATTGATGAGTTTTCTTATGATCAAGAAAAAGTATCAAAATTTATTGGAAAAAGTCGAAGTCATATTACTAATTCTTTAAGACTTTTAAATTTGCCAGAAGATGTAATAAAATTAATTGAAACTCAAAAGTTGACTGCTGGTCATGCTAAAATTTTAGTTGGGCTTGATAATGCCAGCTTTGTTGCAACTAAAATTATTGAAAAAAAATTATCTGTAAGACAAGCTGAGAATTTTGTTAAAATTTTTAAAAATAGAAAAAAATCAAGTTTAACAAAAGATACAAATATCACAGCACTCGAATTATCAATATCCAATAAGATAGGATTAAATGTAGATATTAAAAATAATAAAAGAAATAAAGGCAAAATAAGTTTTGAATACAAAGATTTAGATCAATTAAATAAGATTGTTGAGATAATTAAATCTTATTACTAGTTTTATAATTTGATATTTCTAAAATAAAATCATTTATAAGATTTAAAGAATTGGAAATATTCTTTTTAATTTGTAGCTCAATTTTATTAATTTGATACATAAGTACTTTAAGATCTTTTAAACTCCATATTTGTATTTGTTCTTTAATAATATTTTTTTCTTTCCAGAAAATAGGAGGTCGAGCAGATGATATTGTATGATCTATATTTCTGTTTTTTTCATATTCTTTTACTAAGCTAGCCAACTTTTTACATTTATTTAAAAGATATCTGATAATTAAGATTGAGTCGTCATTATTAAAATTATTTTCATTTAGAATAAAAACTGTTTTTTTTTTATTTTGGATTAAACAGTTGTCAATAAGCTCTTGTATACTAATATTTTCAGTTAGATTAATTAATTTTAAAATATTATTTAAATCTAATTTTTTTTGATTTTTTAAAAAACTTTCTATTTTTGATAATTCATTAAATAAAATAACTCTATCATAGTTACATTTGTTCACGATCATATTTATTAAATTTTGAGAAACAGATATTTTTTTTTCTTTAAAAAAATTATAAGCTAAAGAAGCCAAGGTTTGTTCCGTGTCTGGGTAGAAAGGTATACATACCAATCTCTTATCTTTTTCAAAGAGATTTCTTAATTTAGATTTTTTTTCAAGAATATCTGAATTAAATATTATTTTTACATCATCACTATCTTTATCTTTAATTTCGTTGAATATATTCAAGATTTTATCTGTAATTCTTTTTATTACAAAATGTCTTTTTTTTTCAAAAAGAGAACCAGAATTTATACTTTCTAAAAATTCATTTTTGTTATCAACTATATCTTTTTCTTCATAAATCTTGATATTTGTATTTATATCAATCAATTCTTCTGTAATTTTATTTTTTAAACCATCATTTTTTCCATAAAGTAAAAAAAAATTATATTTATCTAATGATAGTTTTTTTATCTCGTGACTTTTAATTATCATTTAGATTTGAGAGATCGAAGGCAATTTTTCTTGAAATTGTTGATGCAAGATTGCTAATTATTTGTTTTTCGTAATTTTTTTGACTTATGTTGTTATTTTCGTTTTTAATATTATTTTTTTCTGAATAATTTAATTCTATATTTTTTTCATTATTATTTTTATTTTTTTTATTGGTCTTTACGTTGACAAATACTCTAAGTTCATAATTTGTTGCATTTCCACTCGTATCTTTTGCTAAAATTATTTTTGAATAAGAACTATTAATTTTTAATTCATAATTAGATTTAGAGTTTGAATTTCTATATTTAAATAGTTTTGTATTAAGGATATTATTTATAATTCTGTCACCGCTAAACTCAACAGATGCAATAGACAAATTTGAAAAATTTTCATTTTTATAAACTGGTGTAAATCCACAACCATAAAATAATAAAATCGTAATTGTAATTAATATTTTTTTTTTCATTTTTTATATAATTAAGTTTATTAATTTGTTTTGGACATAGATTTTCTTTTTAATTGGACCAGAAATATATTTTGATAATTTTTCATCTTTTTGTATTTTTTCAAATATCATCTCTTCATTTAAATTTTTATTTAGATTCAATAACCCCCTTTTTTTTCCATTTATTTGAACAACTATATTCACACTATCCTCAATTAAAATATCTTTATTATAAAGTGGCCAACTCAATTTATTTTTGTATTTTAATAATTCCAAAGTTTCGCTTGTATAGTGAGGTATTATGGGGCTAATTGCAGTTAATATCTTAATATAATTTTCATACAAAGTTTCTTTAGTGTATTCATTGTTGAGTTCTTTTAAAAAAAAATTATACATTTCATGCATACTTGCAATTATCACATTATAACTAAAGTTTTCTAGATAGTTCTCAATTTTCTTAATAAATAAACTTGTAAATTTTAAAATATTTTCTGAACTATCTTTTTTATGATTTTTTGACATTTCATCCTCAAATTTAGAATGTAGATTCCAGAGTTTTTGAATAAATTTATAGGATGAACTAATACCTTCCTCAGACCATTGTACGTCTTTCTCAGGAGGGCTGTCCGATAGTATGAATAACCTTGCGGAGTCTGCCCCATAATTTTCAATTATTTTTTCTGGATCTATTGTATTTTTTTTAGACTTTGACATTGACTCTGACGGTCCAACAGTAATTTTCACTTTATTATTTTTTCTTAAACGTTTTTCACCATTAATAGTTTCAATCTCATCAGGACTTACCCAATTATTTTCAGGATCTTTGTATGTTTCGTGACAAACCATACCTTGTGTAAAAAGATCCTCAAAAGGTTCAGTGATATTAAATTTTTCATTTTCAAAAGCTAAAGCTCTCATGAAAAATCTAGAGTATAATAAATGTAAAATTGCATGTTCAATACCACCAATATATTGGTCTACTGGCATCCAATAATCTATATCTTCCTTGGTATAACCATAATTCTTTTCTGTTGGTGAGCAGAATCTCAAATAGTACCAAGAAGAACAAACAAAAGTATCTAAGGTATCAGTTTCTCGAGTTAATTTTTTTCCATCAATTGTAATTTCTTTCCAATTTTTTTGATGATCAAGAGGGTTCCCTTTTACGTTTAAATCTATATTCTTAGGAAGTTGAACAGGTAGCATATTATCAGGTATTGGATATTCATTCCCTTCTTCATCATAGGCTATTGGAATTGGACATCCCCAGTATCTTTGACGTGATACTCCCCAATCTTTTAATCTAAATGTTATGAGTTTTTTTCCAATTTTTCTAGTTTCTAAAATTTTAATTGTTTCTAGAACTGAATTATTTGGTGCCTCTAATCCATTTAAGAAATCTGAATTAATAATAATTCCATCATCAGAAAAAGCCTTTTCTTTTACAGTAAATGAATCGTCTTCTTCTTTTGGTTTTACGACTGTCTTAATTTCTAGATTGTATTTTTTTGCAAAGTCAAAATCTCTTTGGTCATGAGCGGGACAACCAAACACAGCACCAAATCCATAATCCATTAAAACAAAATTTGCAAAATATACAGGTACTTTTTTACTTGGGTCTACTGGACTGATAGCTAACAGATTTGTTTTAAAACCAATTTTTTCTCCTACAGCAATAGATTCTTCAGTTGTTCCTGACTTTGAACACTCATCTTTAAATTTTATAAATTCTTTATCTTTCTCATAAAATTTAGCTATTTCATGATCAACTGATACTGCTAAAAATGAAAATCCAAAAAGTGTATCAGGTCTTGTTGTGAAACATTTGATACTCTTGATTGGCAGAGAACCTTCAATTTTAAAATCAATTTCACAACCAAAAGATTTACCTATCCAGTTTTTTTGCATCAGTTTTACTTTTTTGGGCCACTTGTCTAACTGATTTAAACTTTCTAATAAATCATCAGAGAATTTCGATATGTTAAAAAACCATTGATTTAATTTTTTTCTTTCAACTATTGCACCTGAACGCCAGCCTTTACCATCTATAACTTGTTCATTTGCTAGGACAGTTTGATCAATTGGATCCCAGTTCACATAATTTTCTTTTCTATAAACTAATTTTTTTTTATATAATTCTAAAAAAAATTTTTGTTGGTGTTTGTAATAGTCTTCAGAGCATGTAGAAATTTCCCTATCCCAATCAATAGACAATCCAAGTTTTTTTAGTTGAACTTTCATCTTTGATATATTGGACTCTGTCCATGTTTTTGGATCTAAATTATTTTGTTTTGCTGCATTTTCAGCTGGCATTCCAAAAGAATCCCAACCCATTGGATGCAATACATTAAAACCTTTTAGTATTTTATATCTAGCTAGAACATCACCTATGGTATAATTCCTTACATGACCCATGTGTATTTTTCCTGATGGATAAGGAAACATTTCCAGGCAATAAAATTTTTTTTTACTTTTATCTAGTTTGCTTTTAAAAGTTTTATTTTGTTCCCAAAATTTTTGCCACTTCAGTTCTACTTCTTTAAAGTTATACCTATTCACAATTGTATTTAACTATTAGGTCTAGAGTCGATTACTTTATAAGGCTTAAAGTTTTTATCTACGTTTTGTTTTTCATAAATAGCAGCTTTTTTTAAAATTTCTTTTTGAAGTTCTATACTTAGGTTGCTGCTTTTTTCACTTATTTTACAATTTAAATTTACATCACATTTTTTTAAAAATACTTTTATTTCTAAAGCGTCAGCTCTAATTTCATTAGATAAAAATCTTATAGTAATTTTTATCGACTCACCTTCTGAATTTTCAGAGTACCAATCAGTGATTATAATTCCGCCACTGTAATTTGCTGAAGTTAAAGGCATAAAATCAATTACATCCAAACTAGCACGCCATAATTCGTTTGAACTTGCAAATTCAAAATTACCACTTCCACGATTTTCAACTTCATCCATAAGTCTAAATCCTTTTCCTTCCTCTAGGTTCTTTTGAACTCTGAGACTTGGATCAGGTGAATTTTCTCTTGCATTTCCTCCAGGTAAAAATGTGCCACTCGTGCTTTTCCCACAAGAATAAAAAAAAATTGATATAGTTAAAAGCAAACAAGCTTTTAAGATAAATGAGTTAATTTTTTCTAACATAGTGATAACTAATGAATTAATAAATACTGAAAATTCTATACAATTCTTTTTTGTTTAAAACACTATAAATTCAATAAAAATGAGGAATTTTTTGTTGTAAAAATGCAACACTAGATGGTTTATTAGCAAAATATTCAAATTTATTAAATAAAATATCCCAAAAAATAGTACTTATTCCATGTTTATTATTAATAATTAACAATAATTAAAGGAGTAATTAATATGAACAAATTTAAGAAAATCGGATTATCAGCTCTTGCTGGTTCTCTAGTTGCATTTTCAGCAAACGCTGGTGAGTTAAGCGTTTCTGGTTCTGCTTCGTTATCTTTAACTGACTCAGGTACTGAGGCAGCAACTGGTAACGGTTGGTCAATGGGTGATACTTTATCTTTCTCTGGTGGTGGAGAAATGGATAATGGTATGACTGTATCATTCAGTTACAACTTAGACGGTGGTACTCAAGAAGACCACAGTATGTCATTAGCTGGTGACTTTGGAACACTTGCGTTCCATGGTGGTGGCGGATCATCTGCATTAAGTGCAATTGATGATGTAACACCAAATGCTTATGAAGAATCATGGGCAGTTGCTGCTTACACAGCTACTAATGATACTGGTGCTACTGACCTTATCAATGGTAATGCGCAAAGTAATATGTTCGTTTACACTTCTCCATCAGTGAGTGGTGCAACTGCAACTGTATCTTACGTAAACGCATCAGCTGCAGGTTCAGATGTTTCTTCAACTGAATACGCTGTTAAAGTTGCTCCAGAGATGATCGAAGGATTAACTCTTGGTGCTGGTTTTGCAGAAGATGAGTCAACTTCAGGAACTGCAATTGACGAAGAAACAATGTATGCTACTTATGCATTTGGACCAGTAACAGTTGGTTACCAAATATCTGAAGCAGATCACCCAACTTCAACAGCTGGTGATAAAGACTTTACTGCAATCGGTGTATCATATGCAGTAAGTGATGATCTTTCAGTTTCATACAACACATCAACTATTGAATACGGTGATACGCAGAAAGACCAAGAAGCTACTGGTATTTCAGCATCATTCACAACTGGTGGAATTACTATCGGTGGTTCTATAAACGATGTTGACAATATGGGTGGTGAAGATTCAAAAGATCAAGAAGCTTTTGAATTGAACTTCGCATTAGCATTCTAATTATTTTAGAAATCTATTATAAAAAAGGCCTCTTTTTAGAGGCCTTTTTTTTTGAAAAAAGAAATACCGGCAAAACCTACACAGTTTGTTAAATTTAGTTTTTTGAGGTTCACTTTTGAAATACCTCCTAATGCAACATATTTCCCATTGATCTTGGAAGTTAATAAATTGAATTTATTTAGACCTAAGTAATTTTTATTTTTTTTAAAAATTGAAGATATAAAAATTTTCTTTACACCTTGCTTATTTTTTATTTTGATTTCTTTCAAATTGTGAGCAGATCCAAGTATTATGAAATTTTTTTTTCTAGAATAAGACAAATGTTCAAATGTATTGTTAAATGAAGGCAAATATACTCCTATCAAATTTAATTTAATTGCAAGCCTAACATCATTAGCGAAAATAAATTTTATACCATGTTTCCTGCATTTAGAATTGTAATCTAGTATTTGTTTTTCTCTAACTTTTGTATCTGAGTAATTTCTGTAAATTAAAGTAGTTTGTTTATCTTGATGTTTTATAATATTTGTATCTAGTTTGTTAATAAAGTAATATTTTTCTTTCAGATAATTATGCATAATACGGTTCAAAATTTAATATCAATTGAGGAAGAAATTAGATTAAGTTTAAAAGAAAAAAAAATCAATAAATTACCTAAAGTAATCGCAGTATCTAAAACTTTTGAAATTGAAAAAATCTACCCTTTAATAACTCATGGTCATATAAATTTTGGTGAGAACAAAGTCCAAGAAGCTATGTATAAATGGGAGAAAATAAAAAATGAAAATTCCAAAATTAAATTACATTTAATAGGAAAACTTCAAACTAACAAAGTAAAATTTGCAGTCAAAATATTCGACTATATACATACTTTAGATAGTATGAAACTTGCAAAAAAAATCTCAGAGGAACAAAAAAAAATTGGAAAAGATATTAAAATTTTTATCCAATTGAATATTGGAGATGAGCCTCAAAAATCAGGCATCCACAAAAATGAATTAGATAATCTATTAAATTATTGTAAAGAGATGAAACTAAATATAATTGGACTAATGTGCATACCACCCATAGATGGAAATACTGAGAGTTATTTTAAAGAATTAGAGTCACTAAATAATAGTTATAATTTTAATGAATTAAGCATGGGAATGTCTTCTGATTATCTATTAGCTGCAAGTAATTCAGCAACATTTTTAAGAATAGGGTCGAGTATTTTTGGAAGTAGAGTTTAGAGTATTTTAATTTTGGTTTTCTTGTCGATTATTTTTATTAAAATAAAAAAATCTTTCTCATTTAAGGCAATACATCCAGCGGTGGGTTTATAATTTTTTGTGAGGTGAATAAATATACAACTGCCTTTCCCTAGAAGTGGTTTTTTAAAATTGTACTTTATTGGAAGAATAAAATCATATTTGTGATCTCTTCTGAAAAGTTTTTCGTGTTTAACTTTATTATTTACTCTTATTAGTTTGTTGTAATATTTTTTAGATAAAATATCATCACACCAGCCCATTTTTTTATTAATTTTAATACATCGCAACCGTGTTTTTGGTTTTTTTATTCTATCACTTCGATAATATAAATTTTCAATATCAAATAAACCTGTAGGTGTCTTTTGATCCCCCTCCATTTTTTTTCTTATAAATCCTTTTTTTCCTACTACGCACTTCAATTTAAAATCATCAACTTGAAGTGTATTATGATCTTTAATATTAATAATCATTATAAAAAATTAAATATGCAAAAAATTATAATATATAATTTTAACGAACTTTTCAAAATATTGGATGAAATAAGTAATATTTTTTATTTTAAGATTGAAAATTATTCTACTAAAGATAAAAAAAAATTAACAACAATTAGCTCTTCAAATGATGTAATAATTTCTAATAAAGTAATTGCGAATTACGATAATTTTTTAATTTTAAATAATTTGCCTATTAAAATTTCAAAATTGATAGAAATAATAAATTTAGAGATATTAAAAAAAAAATTTTCAAACCAATCCGAAATTAAAGTTGGAAAATATAAAATTAATTTTAATTCTAGAAAATTGATATTTAATCAATTAAGTTTGAAATTAACAGAAAAGGAAATAAATATAATTTTATATTTATTAAAGGCAAATAAATCGGTAAATATAAAAGAGCTTCAAACTAAAATTTGGGCTTATAATGAAGATGTTGAGACTCATACTGTTGAGACTCATGTATATAGATTACGAAAAAAAATTTTTAAATTATTTAACGATAAAAATTTTATAGATAGTATTGATAGTGGCTATATATTAAAAGTTTAAATTTAATATGAATCTATATTAAAACTTATTACTATTCTGTCTTCGTCAGATTTATTCTTATTTACTTGATGTTCTAAATATGCTGGGAAAAGGAAAAGTTTTCCTTCCTCAGGTTCAAAACTAATATGTTCAGCCGATAATTCATTAAATTCCTTTATTTTTGGATGTCTCATAACTGACACATGTTTTGGGTCAAAAAAAGCTATTGGTCCTGATTTTTTTTTTGCTTTCACATAATATGCTGCACTTAATAGGCTGTTTGGGTGAGTGTGTTTAATGTTAAAACTACCAGGTGGGTTAATTATTGACCACATGCCAATAAAATTAATTTTTTCTGGAACAAACTCCCAATTATATCCATTAAACACATCTCTAACACATTGTTTAGAAAAGTTAATTAATGGTAAAAGTTCACCAACATTTTTAAGATCAAAAATACGAGAATGCCAACCACCTGAATTTGATCGAGTTATACCCTCAGGATCAATCTTTTTTTGTTCATATATATATTTTTCAATTTTTTCATTTACTTCTTTGAAATTTTCTAATCTGAACTCAAAAATAGATACAGGAAATACTTTGTGAACTAACATATTAATGTTTTACAGTAATAATTTATTTTTAGAATATTAATTTATTCATGTAAACTATCTTTTTTTGTTTTTAACAATGTTAATTACTTTAGAAATGCTTAAAAAACCTAAAATTAAAAATCCATTAATAAAAAAACTATATTCAAAAAAATTTAAACCTAAAATAGTAAAACCAAAAAAAGGAAAGGGAAGTTTTAAAAGAAAAAAAATCTAAATTTAAAGTCTTGCTCCAATTTGTTGAATTACTTTTGACGACATTTCAGTCCCTTTTATGAGGCACTCTTTTGTAGATAACCTGTTGATATATCCATGTAAAAAACCAGCAGCAAAAAGGTCACCTGCACCTGTGAGGTCTACAATATTTAGATTTTTCTGTACATCATTTTCAACAACATAATCACCATTAATTGCAACTGCACCTTTTTCACCTCTGGTTATAACCATCAATCTATTAAGTGTCTTTGAAAAATTTATAACTTCTTCAAAATTTTTTGCGTCAATTAATGAAGTAATTTCTTGCTCGTTAGCAAAAGTTATATCGAGTTTGTTTTTAACTAAGTTTAAAAAATGAGGTTTGTGTCTATCTACACAAAAAAGATCTGACAGTGACATAGCAACTTTATTTGCATTGTTTATAGCTTTGTCAAATGCCTTTTTGGGTTCTCCTTCGTCCCATAAATAACCTTCTAAAAATATTATTTCACTTTTTTTAATAGCATCAGAACTAACATCATTTTCATTAATTTTTCCTGCTATACCTAAGAAGGTGCACATGGTTCTTTCTGAATCTGGAGTTACTAATATTAAGCAAGTCCCTGTGGGTAATTTTTCTTTTTTTTTTGAATAAAAATACTCTACACCTTCTTTTTTTAATCCTTTTTCATAATTACTACCAAACTCATCATCTGAAATTTTTCCTATAAAACCAACTTTATCTCCAAGCTGAGACATACCAACGATTGAGTTTGCAACCGATCCTCCAGAAACTGTTTTTTCAATTTTAAGATTTTTTAATAAATTTTGAAATTCGTTTTCGTCAAAAAATAACTTCATTGTGCTTTTTGTAAGTTTATTTTGCTCAATAAAATTATCATTTACTTTACAAATGACATCTACGATAGCGTTACCTATTCCTAAAATTTTCATGTTAAGCTTTTTTTGTCATAACAGGTTTTTTTCTATTTGGGTAGCAACTAGTGCATATTTTACATTGTAAACCGTAACATTCTCTCGCTTTGCAATATTCTCTGCCATAAAAAATTATTTGTAAATGAAGTTTAGACCAGTTTTTTTTTGGAAAAATTCTTTTTAGATCATTTTCAGTTTGAATTACATTCTTCCCATTCGTTAAACCCCATCGTTGTGCAAGTCTGTGAATATGAGTATCAACGGCAAAAGCTGGGTATCCAAAACCTTGAGACATCACTACACTTGCTGTTTTATGTCCCACACCAGGTAATTTTTCTAGCTCTTTAAAAGTTTTAGGCACTTTACCTTTGTGTTTTTCTAACACTTGTTTTGACATTAAATAAATACTTTTGGCTTTAACTCTGAAAATACCAATTTTTCTTATTAATTTTTCAATTTTTTTTCTTCCTAATTTTACAAAGTGCTCAGGCTTATAGTACTTTGGATATATATCTTTTGTTACATTATTAACATTTACATCAGTACATTGAGCGGAGAGCAGTACAGAAATTAATAGTGTAAAGATATTTTTGCTTTTTAAAGGAACGGGTGTTTTAGGATAAATTTTATTTAAAGTTTTAATTATGATTTTTGCTTTTTGTTTTTCATTCATTATGAAAAATTAAGCAAATCTCTCATAGAATATAAACCTGGTTTTTTTTTCATCAACCATTTAGATGCAGTTAATGCTCCATCTGAGTAAAGCGCTCTATCAAAGGCTTCATGGTTCAATGTAATTATTTCTTTTCCACTTGAGAATTTTACCTCGTGTTCACCTATAATTTCACCTTTTCTAATTGAATTAAAATTAATTTTTTTTCCATAAGGAAAAGATTTTTTATTTAAGAATTTCTTACCAATTAAATTATATAAATTCTTATTTTTACCATCTGCTATTCCTTTGCCTAGCATTAAAGCAGTGCCAGATGGGTAATCTTTTTTATGTTTGTGATGTACTTCAAATATTTTACTTAAGTATTCATCATTAAGTGCTTTTGAAGCAATTTCAGTTAAATACATCAATAAATTTACTCCTAAACTCATATTACCAGCTTTTAAAATAGGTATTTTTTTTGAATATTTTTTAATTTGATTTTCTTGGCTCCTAGTAAATCCTGTAGTACCAATCACTACTTTTTTCCTAAGTTTTGATGCTATTTTTAGTATTTCAAGCGTGCAATCTGGTACTGTGAAATCAATAATTACGTCAGTTTTTTTAAAAGCTTTAGCAGAATTTAATTCAGGTTTAATTCCATTAAATTTTTTATTTACCAGTCTATTTTCTGTAAGCGTGACTAGTTTAAAATTTTTATTTTTCTTTGAGGATTTGATGAGTTGTTGACCCATTCTCCCCATGCATCCTGAAATAGCTAAATTAATTTTTTTCATTAAGTGATAAAATATAGAAGTATCACAAGAATAATTACAATAACACCCCAAATACTAAAATTTCTAAAAAATACTTTTTTCTTTAAATTTGAATTTATAAAATTGGGTAAAATTAGAATTAGTATTAATATTAAAGCTATTGATGGAATTATTTCCTCTAATCCCATAATTTAATTTTTCCAAAAATCTTTTGCTTTTTGAAAAAACTTTTTAATGCTTGGATTTGATTTGTCATTTTCCATTTCTCTAAATTGTTCTAATAATTCTTTCTGTTTTTTGTTTAAGTATACTGGTACCTCTGTTTTTACTTGAACATATAGATCACCAAAGTCACCTCTTCTCATAAATGGCATCCCTTTGCCTTTTAATCTAAATTGTTTACCATTTTGGGTTCCATCTGGAATTTTTATTTTTGCTCTCCCGCCATCAATTGTTGGTATTTCAATCGTAGTTCCAAGAGCCGCATCAGCAAGAGATAGAGGAAATTCAAAAAATAAGTTTTCATCTGATCTTTTAAATAGTTCATGAGAATGAACATTTATAAATAAATATAAATCACCTGTAGCACCACCTCTGCTACCAGCTTCACCCTTTCCGGCAAGTCTTATTCTAGTACCATCATCTACTCCTTTAGGAATAGTCACGGATATTTTTTTGGATGTTTGTTTTTTCCCTTGACCATTACAATCATTGCATGGATTAGTGACTTCTTCACCATTACCATTACATTGTGGACATGTTTGTTGAACGGTAAAGAAACCCTGGTTAGATCTTATTCTTCCATTTCCTCCACAATAAGAACACCTGTCTGGAGAATAACCTGGTTCTGAACCATTACCTTTACAAGTCCCACATTGCTCAGTAGTTGCAAATTTAATATCTTGCTTTTTTCCATGATAAGCTTCCTCTAATGAAATGGATAAATCATATCTTAAATCTGAACCTCTATTATTTGACCTTCTATTTCTTGATCTTCCACCACCTCCAAAATCTCCAAAAAAATCCTCAAAAATATCTGAAAAATCTGCACCACTAAAACCACCAAAACCACCACCTGGTCTGCCGCCACCATTTTCAAAAGCTGCATGTCCAAAGTTATCGTAGTTTTGTTTTTTTTCTTTGTCTGAAAGTATTCCGTAGGCTTCACTAGCTTCTTTAAATTTTTCTTCAGCTTTTGTATCACCTGGGTTTTTATCTGGATGATATTTAACAGCTAGTTTTCTATACGCAGATTTTAGCTCATCAGAACTTGCGCTCTTGTTTACGCCTAGGACATCATAATAGTCTCTTTTAGCCATCAAATTACCCCAGACAATTAAATGTCAGTTTATGCGCTTTTTTCTTTATTCTCGTCTTTTACTTCTTCGAAATCAGCATCAACAACATTCTCGTCTTTTTTACCTGTATTATCTCCACCATCATCTTTTTCCGATTCTGGTTTAGCACTTTGTTGTGATTTATAGATTGCCTCTCCAAGTTTCATTGAAGCTTGAACTAAAGCTTCTGTTTTTTTCTTGATATCTTCAATGTCTTCACCCTTTAAAGCTTCTTTCACAGCAGACGATGCATCTTCAATTGCTTTTTTCTCTGCATCTGAAATTTTTGATCCATGCTCTTTTAAGTTTTTCTCGGTTGAATGAATTAAAGTGTCCGCTTGGTTTCTAACATCAACTGACTCTCTCTTCTTTTTGTCAGCTTCTTTATTAGCTTCAGCATCTTTGACCATTTTTTCAATTTCTTCATCACTTAATCCACCGGAAGCTTGAATTTGTATCTTCTGCTCTTTGCCTGTTCCCTTGTCTTTTGCCGAAACATTTACGATACCGTTAGCGTCAATATCAAATGTAACTTCAATTTGAGGAACTCCTCTTGGAGCTGGCGCAATACCTACCAATTCAAAATTACCTAATAACTTGTTATCAGAAGCCATCTCTCTTTCACCTTGTAAAACTCTAATAGAAACAGCTGGCTGATTATCTTCAGCGGTTGAGAAAACTTGGCTTTTTTTAGTTGGAATTGTCGTATTTTTATCAATCAGTTTTGTTGAAACACCACCAAGCGTTTCAATACCTAATGATAACGGTGTAACGTCTAATAAAAGAACGTCTTTAACATCTCCTTGCAACACACCTGCTTGAATAGCAGCACCCATTGCAACTACTTCATCAGGGTTTACACTCTTATTAGGGTCTTTTCCAAAAAAATTTTTAACTTCTGCTATAACTTTTGGCATTCTAGTCATACCACCAACCATAACCACTTCATCTATCTCACTTGCGGTAATTCCTGCGTCTTTTAAAGCAGTCTGACATGGAGGCATTGTTCTAGCAATTAAGTCCTCAACTAAAGCTTCAAGTTTTGCCCTAGTCATCTTTAAATTAATGTGTTTTGGACCAGTTTTATCTGCAGTTATAAATGGTAGGTTTATATCTGTTTGTTCCGCAGACGATAATTCTATTTTTGCTTTTTCAGCTGCTTCTTTTAATCTCTGTAAAGCTAGTTTATCTGATTTAAGATCAATACCATTATCTTTTTTAAATTCAGAAATTAAATAATCAACGATTGCATTATCAAAATCTTCACCACCTAAAAAAGTATCACCATTAGTTGATTTAACTTCAAATACACCATCACCTAACTCAAGTATTGAAACATCAAATGTTCCACCACCTAAATCGTATACAGCAATTTTTTTGTTTTGTTTTTTATCTAAACCATAAGCAAGCGATGCAGCAGTTGGTTCATTGATAATTCTCAAAACTTCAAGTCCTGCAATTTTACCGGCATCTTTTGTAGCCTGTCTTTGTGCATCATTAAAATATGCTGGTACAGTAATTACAGCTTTTGTTACTTCTGATCCTAAATATTTTTCAGCTGTCTCTTTCATCTTTTGTAATATGAATGCAGAGATTTGTGAGGGAGAATACTTTTCTCCTTTAGCTTCAATCCAAGCGTCTCCTTTTTCAGAGTTAACTATCTTAAATGGTGCAGCTTCAACATCTTTTTTGACCGTTGGATCATCAAAATTTCTACCGATTAATCTTTTAACTGCAAAAATTGTGTTTTCAGGATTTGTTACTGCCTGTCTTTTTGCAGGTTGACCTATTAATTTTTCATTTTCATCAGTAAATGCAACTACCGAAGGTGTCGTTCTTGCTCCTTCTGCATTTTCTAAAACCTTAGCTTGTGTTCCTTCCATTACCGCAACACAAGAGTTGGTTGTTCCTAAGTCTATTCCAATTATTTTGCTCATAATATTATTGTCTCTCTTTCGTCATATAGGGTTTAAATTTGAAACTACAAGTTGATCTCATTATTATTTATCTTCTGAATTTTCCTGATTTTGTTCAGTTTTTTCTTCTTTTTTGGTAATTTTCTTTGAGACACCAACTAATGAAGGTCTTAAAAGTCTATCTTTAATAGTGAAGCCTTTTTGAATTTCTTGAACAATTGTTCCAGCTTCTTTGCTGTCATCTTCAACTTCCATCATTGCTTGATGAAAGTTAGGATCTAGTTTTTTGTTAATACAATCAATCGGTTTAATATTGTTTTTTTCAAAAATAGAAATTAAATCTTTCTTTATTATTTCTAAATGCTCCAGTGTCTTTTTTAAAGCATCTGTTTCTTTTAACTTGTCATCGCTTTCTAAAACATGTTTAGAACGATCTAAGTTATCAATTAAATTTAATGCCTCTTTAGCAAAGCTAGAACCTCCATACTCAAAGGCATCCTCTTTTTCTTTTTCAAACCTTCTTCTTTGATTTTCCATTTCTGCAAAAGTTCGTGCCAGTTTATCTTCTAGTTCAGCAATTTTTTCTTCTGGAGTTAGTTCTTTAATCTCTTCTTTGGTTTCCTGAGGTGTTTCTTGTTTATTTTCACTTTCTGAGCTTTCCTCAGGTTTTTCTGTTTCTTTTTCTAAATTCTGATTTTCATTTTCAGGAGTATTGTTTTGGTTTTCTTCTTTTTCCATAAGCTCATATATGGTAAGGAATTTAATTATTTCTAGATGTCTAAGCAAAAAATTAAAGAATTACTCATTGGTACTAACAATAAAGGTAAATTAAGAGAAATTAGGAGTTTATTACCAAATTATATCAAAATTTACTCGACTTCTAATTTTAAACTTAAAAGTCCTGCAGAAAATGGAAAAACTTTTAAGGAAAATTCCTTAATTAAATCAAAACATTTCTCTAAAAAGACTGGTCTAATATGTTTAGCTGATGACTCTGGTTTGGAGATAGATCATTTAGATAAAAGACCTGGAATTTATTCTGCACGATGGGGAGGAAAATCTGGAGATTTTAACAAAGCTATTAAAAAGGTATTTAGAGAGTTAGATAAAAAAGATAAGAATTGGAAAAATAAAAAAATTAAAGCAAGATTTGTTTGTGCTCTATCAATCTCGCATTTAAATAAAAAAATCACTTGTGTAGTAGGCAAAGTTGAGGGTCGAATATCAAATGAACCGAAGGGGAAAAACGGATTTGGTTATGATCCAATTTTTATCCCATTAAAAAAATCTAAAACATTTGGTGAAATGAAACCATCTCAAAAATACAAAATGGACCATCGCTTTCAAGCTTTCAAGAAGCTTAAAAGATTTCTGTAAGTTTTTTATCTTCTATTTTATAAAAATTTAATCTGTGATTAATTTTGTTATCTTTAATATCAAAAATTCCTATCTTACCTTTAAATGAATTTTTTTTCTTAAACAATTTATCCATTTTCGAAAGATCTGATTTCAAAGAAAGATAATATACTAAACCAACCAAATCATAACTTAACAGTGAGAGATGGGATGGGTTTTGATTAAAAGTATTAAAATATTTAATTTTATAATCATCAAAATTTTCTTTATTAATTGATGGATAATAAATCGGTTGAATATTTGTTTCTTCCATTAAACTTTCATCAAACCATTGATTAAGGGTTATAAAGTACTTATCTTTTGGAGACACATCAGTGTAGAGCAAAGAAGTTGCAACACTTTTAAGACTTTCATCAAAATCAGATATAACAACTGCATCAAAATTTACATTTCCAATTGTGTATCTTTTTTCCAAACTTTTTATTTTTCTTTCTTTATTTGGTTCATTTGATTCTTGAATCCTTCTTATTTCATCAGCTAGATTTTGTTTTCTAATTTTGTATTTAGTTATTTCCTCAATTTGTTTTGTAAGTTTTGTTGGTTCAGTATTATATTCAAAATTTTTAAAAACTTTTATTTTAGAATTCTTAACACCATCCTTTACTTCAAACTCAAAGTTCTGAATTGGTGTTAAAAAAAGAGTTTTTTGTAAATTATTATTATCTAAAAATTTTTTTATAGTATTAAACTGTGAAGTAGAATTTATTCCAGCAGAAATTACATTTTCAGGTAAATCTAAAGTTTTATTTGTTAGTGATAAAAAAGTTAAATCTTTCATCTCATCTAAATAAGTTAAACTTTCATGAAATATTGGTCCAATAACAATTTTTATTCCCATTTGTTTTAATTCAAAAGCAGACTTAAGAGTTTGGTTAGCTCTTGTTGCGGTATCTTTTGGATAAATTTCAATTAAATCATTATTAATATCTTTGACAGCTAAACTTACAGCCTTAATAATAGAAGTTCCGAGATCTTTATTTTCTCCAGTCATCGGAACCAACAGTCCAATTTTTATTTTTTCATTAGCATTAACTAAATTTAAGAAGTTTAATAATAAGAGAAGTAAAGAAATAGAAATAATTTTAATAATCTTTTTCATTTTGATGTTATTATATAATTTTTAAGCTGAATTATGATCACAAAACCACAATTTAAATCAAATGATTATAAAAATGGGCTCTATTTGGTAGCAACACCAATAGGTAATTTAAAAGATATATCATTTAGATCATTAGAGGTTTTGGCAAAATCAGATTATATACTTTGTGAGGATACACGTGTTTCTAAAAATTTATTAGAAAAATATCAAATTAAATCAAAACTGATTTCAAATCATAAATTTAATGAAAAAAAAAATACATTACAAATAATTGAATATTTAAAATCAGGTAAATTAATTTCACTTATATCTGATGCGGGAACTCCAAGTATCTCTGATCCAGGTTTAGTATTGGTAAATGAATGTATAAGAAATAATCTTAATATATTTTCAATACCTGGACCGTCAGCAGTTACAACTGCAGTTGCAGCAAGTGGGTTTTCTGATAAGTTTTTATTTTATGGTTTTTTACCAGAAAAAAAAAATCAAATCGAAGATGAAATAAAAAAACTATCAAATTTTAATCACTGTTTAGTTTTTTTTTCATCATCAAAAAAATTAAATAAACTCATTCCTGCATTTAAAAAATTTTTTACTGGAAGAAAAATAGTCTTCTGTAGAGAGCTATCAAAGTTGTACGAAGAGTATATTAGAAAGAATATTGATGAACTAGAATTATTTAATAATGAATTAAAAGGTGAATTAACAATAGTTATTTCTGAAAAAAAAGAAGAAAAAGCTTCGCAAAAGCTAAGTGAATCAGATATTAATCTGATAAAGAGAATGATTAACAAATTAACCACAAAAGAAATTACAGATTTAATATGTACCAATAAAAATATTCCCAAAAAAGTAGTTTATAATTTTTGTTTGAAATTAAAAAATGAAATTTAAAAGTTTAATAATTATTTTTTTATCAATTATTTTATCAGGTTGTGTACCAGGAGTTAGCTCAACTGGTTTATTCGGGACAGGAGTGTCAGTTGCAATTGATCCGAGAACAGTCGGAACACAAATAGATGACTCAATTATGCAAAAAACAATTTCAAGTAAAATACTTGCTATGGATAAAAAGCATTTTTTAAAAGTTAAAACTAAAGTTTTAGATGGAAGGATATTTATTACTGGAAAAGTGGATGCACCAGAAGAAAAATTAAAAATTACTAAAATCGCTTGGGAAACAAAAGGTGCTAGATCAGTAAGAAATGATATTAAAATAAAAGAGGAATTTAATTTTAAACAATCAGCAAAAGATATACTTATTACGTCTCAATTAAGAACTGCCTTGATAGTAAATAAAAATATTAAAGCAACAAATTATCAAATAGATACTTATAAAAAGATAATTTATGTTTATGGGATAGCTTTAACTGATGAAGAAAAGGAAATGGTTATTAGTGAAGCAAAAGAAATTCTAGATGTAGAAGATGTTGTTGCAAGTATTTTGCTACTCGAAGATTTGAGAGTTCAAAAAAATTAATCTATTTTATATTCAATTACCTCAGACGAATAAGCAGCAATTGAAGCTAAATTAATGATTTCCGATGTTGAAGATCTAAGAGGAGCAATTTCAATCGGCAAACCAAGTCCAATCAATAAGGGCCCTATAACTTTAGTATCACCTAAAGTTTTCATTAGTTTATAAGATATTGCTGCACTATGTTGTCCAGGCATTATCAAGATATTTGCTTTACCTACTATTTTTGCAAAAGGATATAATTCTTCATAATCAGGATTGAGGGCAACATCAGGCTGCATATCACCGTCAAATTCAAAATTAACTTGTCTATCTTTTAAAATATCTACCGCTGTACGAATGTGTTTTGTTCTACTCGTCAAAGGTTGTCCAAATGTGGAGTGTGATACAAATGCAATTTTTGGATCGATCCCAAAAAGTCTTACTACTCTAGCAGCTGAAATTGCAATTTCTGCCATTTCTTCTGATGTTGGGTATTCGTGAACGCTTGTATCTGCAATAAAAATTGTTTTTCCTTTATTAACAACCATGTTTAGTCCAAACATTATTTCGCCTTTTCTAACATCTACAACTTGTTTTATTTTTTCAAGGGATGCTCCAAAACGTCTAGTATTTCCAGTAACAGCACCATCCGCATCTCCACAAGCGACCATGCTAGTAGCCCAGACTACTCTATCGTTTCGGACCATTCGATCACAATCTCTTTCTAATAAACCTTGTTCTCTTTGAAGTTTCTTGAATAGATGATTTACATATTTTTTTCTTTTTTCTTCATCTTTTGAGTTGGTAATTTCAATATCAAAATTTTCGCTGTAACCGATATTTTTAATTTGCTCTTTAATTTTACTTTCTTTACCAACTAAAATTGGAATACCAAGTTTTGAATTTTTAAATGCTATTGCAGCTTTTAAAGTATTTTCATCTTCCCCATCTGCAAAAACAATTCTTTTTTGATTCTTTTTAATAAAAGAGTTTATACCTTGCATTATTGTTACTGTTGGGTCTAATCTCTGCTTAAGTTGCTCTTTGTAGATTTCAAAATTATCAATTTTTTTTCTAGCAACTCCACTTTCAATAGCAGCTTTAGCTACAGCAGCTGGAATAACACTAATTAATCTTGGATCAAAAGTTGATGGGATAATATAATTTTTACCGTAGTGAGGTCTTTCTCCTCCCATAGCTGCAACAACTTCGTCTGGCACATCTTCTCTAGCAAGTTTTGCTATAGCTTTAGCAGCAGCAACTTTCATTTCTTCATTAATTGTTTTTGATCTTACGTCTAGTGCACCTCTGAATATGTAAGGAAATCCAATTAAATTATTTACTTGATTGGGATAATCTGATCTTCCAGTTGCAATAATCGCATCATTTCTTACTTCATTTATTTGCTCTGGTGTAATTTCTGGATCAGGATTTGCACATGCAAATATAATTGGATTTTTAGACATGTTTTTAACCATATCTTTTTTCAAAACACCTTTTGAAGATAATCCCAAGAATACATCAGCCCCTTTAATTGCATCACTTAAAGTTCTTAAATCTGTATTAATTGCAAATCTTGATTTCCATTGATCTATACCCTCCGCTCTTCCTTTGTAGATAACACCTTTTCGATCTAGCATTATTACATTTTCAGATTTAACACCCGAGTTAATAAATAACTCTGTACAAGCCTGAGCAGATGCACCCGCACCATTAACCACAATTTTTATATCTTTGATTGATTTTCCACTTATGTCGAGTGCATTCAGTAAAGCAGCTGTTGTGATAATTGCCGTTCCATGTTGATCATCATGAAATACTGGAATATCTAGTATTTCTTTGAGCTTTTGTTCAATAATAAAACAATCTGGTGCGGCTATATCTTCTAAATTTATTCCTCCAAAACTCGGAGCAAAGTTTTTAATTGAATTGATAATTTCATTAGCGTCTTTACAGTCTATTTCTAAATCAATCGAATCTATATCTGCAAACCTTTTAAATAGTACTGCCTTTCCTTCCATAACTGGTTTAGAGGCTAATGCTCCTAAGTTGCCCAATCCTAAAATTGCAGAACCATTACTAATTACTGCTACTAAATTTCCTTTGCTCGTATAATCATAAGCTGCTTCTGGATCCGCACTTATTTTTTTAACTGGGGCAGCAACCCCTGGAGAATAAGCAAGAGCAAGGTCTCTTTTAGTAGTCATGTTCTTTGAAGAAATTATTTCGATCTTGCCAGGTTTTTTATCTTTATGAAAATCTAAAGCTTCTTTATCTGTGTAATGATCAATCTTTGTTTTTTTCATTTTTATTAAACTGAATACAAACTTTATCTATTTTATATTTTTTATTATTTGGAATATTTGATCTATATATTCTGATAATAAGTATACAATTAGGGTAAAATTAAGACTAATATGATTTATGAACTTAATTAAGTCAACAGGCACATTTGGCTTTTATACCATCATTAGCAGACTGCTTGGATATATAAGAGACATATTAATTGCAATATTTCTTGGAACAGGTTTGTTGGCAGATGCTTTTTTTGTAGCATTTCGAATTCCAAACACATTTAGAAGATTATTCTCAGAAGGAACCTTCAATGCTGCCTTTGTACCTAGCTATACTTCTGAAATGAACAAAGGAAAAAAATCTGCAAACGATTTTGCAAATAATATTTTTAATCTTTTATTTTTAGGTCTCTTAATTTTAACAATAGTCGTTCAGATTTTTATGCCTGGATTTGTATCAATTATTGCCCCAGGTTTCATAGATAATCTTGAAAAAATGGATTTAGCTATCAGTTTAACAAGGATTACTTTTCCTTTTTTATTATTTATTAGTTTAGCATCTTTTTTTTCTGCAATATTAAATTCTCATAATAAATTTGCTGCAGCTTCAGCAGCACCAATTCTATTAAATGTTATTTTAATTATTGTTTTATTTTTTTCTAAAGCTTTAGGAGATGAGCTTGTTTACTATTTATCTTATGGTGTATCTTTAGCAGGATTCTTACAATTAATTTTTTTATATTATTTTGTTAAAAGATTTTTTTCATTTAAATTTAATTTTAAGATAGTAAGTGATGAAAAAGTAAAGTTTTTTTTTAAAAAACTATTACCAAGCATTTTTTCATCTGGCGTGACGCAAATCAATATTTTGGTTGGAACAATTATTGCTTCCTTTCAAGCTAGCGCAGTTTCTTATCTTTATTATGCAGACAGAATTTATCAGATTAATTTAGCGATAGCTGGTATTGCCATTGGAGTTGTGATTCTGCCACAACTTTCAAGATTTATAGACTCTAAAAATAAAGAAAAAATTTCTCTCATTCAAAACAAAGCTTTAGAGCTTAGTTTATTTTTAAGTATTCCAGCAACAATAGCTTTAATGATTGGTTCAGAGCAAATAATTTCGGCGTTGTTTGGTTATGGTAATTTTAATATACAATCTGTTAATAATTCAAGTCTTGCTTTATTTTATTTTGCTTTAGGTTTACCCGCTTTTGCTTTGATAAAAGTTTTTTCAAGTTTTTTATTTGCTAATCATAATACAAAAATACCGTTTTATATTTCATTAATTTCGGTTCTTTTAAATATTTTAATCAGTATTTATTATTTTAACAAAATAGGTTTTATTATAATTCCAATCGCAACTTCAATTTCATCGTGGTTAAATGCAATAGTGCTATTTATATACTTAAGAAATAATAAATTATTCTATTTTCAAAATAACTTTTTTTTAAATTTCTTTAAAATGATCTTTGCATCAATTTTAATGGGATTATTCTTTAATTTTTTATTAAACTCTTTTGAAAATCAACTTTCATTTAATTATAGTTTTAAATCAATTTATTTAATCTTAAGCGTATTATTTGCACTGTTCTTTTACATATTTATTTGTTATTTCATCAAAGCTTTTAAAATTAGTGATATTAAAATAAACTATTAAAAATATGGGTAAAAAAATATTTTCTGGTGTTCAGCCAACAGGCAATCTTCACCTCGGTAATTATTTGGGTGCAATCAAAAACTTTGTAGACCTTAATAGTGATGTTGATAATGATTGTATATTTTGTGTGGTTGATCTGCACGCAATTACAGTTAAACAAGACCCAAAAGAGCTAAAAAACAACATTCGAGAGACCGTAGCTACTTTTATAGCAAGTGGAATTGATCCTAAAAAAAGTATTATTTTTAATCAATCTGGTGTAGCAGCTCATTCAGAGGGAGCTTGGATTTTGAGCTGTGTTGCTCGAATGGGTTGGTTAAATAGAATGACACAATTCAAGGAAAAAGCAGGTAAAGATAAAGAAAAAGCAAGCGTTGGACTGTACTCTTACCCTGTTTTAATGGCAGCAGATATTCTTTTGTACGATGCGACTCATGTCCCTGTTGGTGATGATCAAAAACAACATCTTGAGCTATGTAGAGATATTGCTCAAAAGTTTAATAACGATTTTGATCAAGATAACTTTTTGAAAGTACCTGAACCTTTAATTCAAAAAGAATTTTCTAGAATTATGAGTTTAAAAGATGGATCAAAAAAGATGAGTAAATCTGAATTATCAGATTTAAGCAGAATTAATTTAACAGATGACAGAGATGCAATTGTAAATAAAATAAAAAAAGCAAAAACTGATCCGTTACCAATGCCAAGTAGTGTCGAAGAATTAAATGAGAGGTTAGAGGCAAGAAACCTTCTTGGCATATACTCTAGTTTAAATAATTCAACTTTACAAAATACAGTCGAAAATTTTTCAGGTAAAAATTTTTCTGAATTTAAAAATCAACTTTCTGATTTATTGGTTAAAAAGATTGAACCTATATCTTTAGAAATAAAAAAACTTTTAAATGATCAACCTTATTTAGATAAAATCCTTCTAGAAGGAGTTGAAAAAGCAAACTTAATTGCATCAAAAAAGATAGATAGAATTAAAGAAATACTAGGATTTTAATATAATTTAAATATCAAGTTTAAATTTTAGAAATAAGCTCTATATATATTTACAGTATGTTCGTACAAACAGAAATAACGCCAAACCCTAATTCTTTGAAATTTCTTCCTGGGAAGAAAGTATCAAATAGTGGTCCCTACGAAATCACAAATAAAGATCAAATAAATAATGATTTGGTCAGAAATATCTTATCAGTCAATGGGGTTGAGGGTATTTTTTTGGGACAGGATTTTATTTCAGTAAACAAAAATGACCAAATTAAATGGGACGAAATTAAACATATTGTTATTTCATTAATAAACGATTTTTATTTAGATGGTAAAGAATACGTCATTGATGAAAATGAAGAGGAAAAAAATATCAATTTGAGTGAAATTGAGGAAAAAATTGTAAAAATTTTAGACCAAAAAATTAGACCTGCAGTTGCAAGAGATGGTGGTGATATAAAATTTAAAGAATTCAAAGACGGAATAGTAAAAGTGCAACTACAAGGAAGTTGTTCAGGCTGTCCAAGCTCAACAATGACTTTAAAGCAAGGAGTACAAAATCTTCTATGCCACTATCTTCCAGAGGTAAAAGAAGTTGTTGCAATATAAAAGTTTATGAAAAATAAATTAATCAAATTTCAATTTAGTAAAAATAAAAGTATTAATTCTATTTCTAGATTTATGTTAAGTGGGATTTTTTTAATCTCATTTTTTTATGTAACACCAATTTTTATTAACTTTGCTGAAAAAAATTTTAATCATAAAGAATTTACAAATAATTCTAAAAATCTTTTATTAAAAAAACTTAATACAAATGGCTTAATTGAAGAAGATGTCTCAGGTGAAGTAGATGAGATGGATTTACTCTATGATATTTTAGAGGAAAATAGTTCAGAAATTAATTTGGTCAGGTATACAACCTCAGAAATTAATTCATTATTTAAAGAGGTAAACTATAATTTAAAAGATGTAAGGGAAAATAAACTTGTAAAGCCTATCGATATAGGACTTCTTCCAAATGAAATAAATGAAATCTCTAGTTCAAAGAAAAAAAAAGAGATGTTTATTAAAATTATCCTCCCATTGATTGTTAAAGAAAATACTAAAATTAGAATAGATAGAAAAAGACTCTTTACGATTTTAAATAAAAGTAGCAATACTGATATCGAAAAAAAATGGCTTGAAAAAAAATTTAAGCAATATGGTGTTAGGCAAAATGATTTTTCATCATTAAAGGTAAGAATGGATGAAATTCCAGCTTCCTTAGCAATTGCACAAGCAGCAAAAGAAACAGGTTGGGGAACTTCAAGATTTGCAAGAAAAGGAAATGCTTTGTTTGGTCAATGGACATGGTCAGGTGAAGGTTTAAAGCCCAAAGAAGCTGAGAAAGGCGAAACCCATAAAGTAATGAAATTTAATAGTTTACAATTATCTATAAGAGCATACTTAAGAAATTTAAATACTCATAAATCCTACATAAATCTGAGAAAAGCTAGAAGTGAATTGAGAAGTGATGGTAAACCACTTGATAGTTTAATTTTATCTAAACATTTAGATAAATATGCAGAAACTGGAAGTCAGTACATTGAAGTACTACAAAAAATAATCAGTCAAAATAAATTGAAAGATTTTGATGAGGCAAGATTATTTCCATCTAGTAAGGATTTAGAAAGCTTAATTTAGTTTTTCTTAATTGGAAATTGAACTCCAAACCATCTCCATTTGCCATTATCGTTTAAAGAACAGTTTATCCTGCCTCTTCTAGGTTTAAAAGGTTCTCTAAAATCAATAGTTAAGATTTGATTAGATAAATTAGTTTTAGATCTATCCCACTTGTCTCCTTCGTTGGAATAACATGTGATATTGGTTAAATTTTTTTGTTCTTTAAAAAACTCAACTTTAAAATTTGGTGGATTATTATTTATTGTAAGCTGTTTTTCACTTGGAGATAAAGTTTTATATTCTAAAGGATAATAATTAATTATAGATTTAAATCTTTTAAGCTCTCCATATTTTTCATTTATCGGAAATCTTGGCAATTCAAATTTATTTTTATTAAGATCAATAACCCCTGAATGTTGACCAAAAGCGTATTTAAAGTTTTGAGAAATATAATCTCTCATAAATTTAGAATATTCACCAAATGGATAAGAGAATAGACCAGGAATATAATTAAGTTCCTGTTTAAAAATTTTGTTTGCAGTTTCAATATCTAAAATGAAATTTTCTTCAGTTTCTTCTATTAGGTATTCGTGGCTATGTGAATGGTGTCCAATTAAAGAAAAATCTACTGCATCAATTTCTCTAATTTGATCCCAGGTCATATAACCCTTGTTTCCAACTGGTTCTGTTGAAACAAAAAGTATAAATGGAATTTTGTTATCTCTTAAATGTGGCCAAGCTTCATTGTAAAATGATTCAAATGCATCATCAATTGTTATCAAAACTACTTTTTCTGATTTTGAAGTTTTAAATTTTGAATCAAATTCATTAGGATTAAGAAAATTGTATTTAGAATTTTTAACAATTTCTAAGTGCTTCTTAAATACCTCCATATTAATATTAGTTGATGGGTATTTATGTTCATTAAAACGATGATACATTATTGATAAAATCCCATTATCTTCTGAATAAAATTTGATATTATTTTCATCTGATTTAGAACTAAAACTAAAAAACATAGATAAAATGAATAAACTTATAATTGATGTAGCTGGAGATAAAATTTTTTTAATGATCATAGCTAATGATCATATTTACAATATTACGCATGAGAATACTAAAATAAATTATGAAAAATTAACTTTAATTATAAAAGAATTTTTAGAATTAAAAAAATTTGAATTAAAAGATATCAACAAAATATACATTAACAGAGGTCCAGGAAGTTTTGCGGGGATTAGAAATTCTATTTCTGTTGTAAAGGCTCTCAAATTAGCAAAAAATATTGATTATTATTGCTATAGTTTAGAAGATTTTAAAGGTGAAAAAGATGTAAAATATGAAAATGTCCCTTATTTGTGCGATAAATTTAAAATTAAAAAAAATTTGATTAACCCTATTTATATAAGTTAAAATTAAATTATGTCTGAAACAATTGAACAAAAATGTTTAGCAAAAGGTGTGAAATTGACAGATCAGAGAAAAATAATTGCTCAGGTCATGTCCGAGTCTACCGACCATCCTGATGTTGATGAACTTTATAATAGAGTTTCGAAGATAGATAATAAGATAAGTATTGCTACCGTCTACAGAACAGTAAAATTATTTGAAGAATCTGGAATACTTACTAAGCATGAGTTTAAAGGTGGAAAAGCTAGGTATGAAGAACTCAATGAAGGACATCATGACCATTTAATAGATGTGAAGTCAGGTGAAATAATTGAATTTGTTGATGAAGAAATCGAAAAACTTCAAAAAAAAGTAGCAGATAAATATGGTTACACTTTAGTTGATCATAAGCTTGAACTTTATGGGATAAAAAAAAAATCCTAAATTAGAATGCAAAAAATTTTCATTAAAACTTTTGGTTGTCAAATGAACGAATATGATTCAAATAGAATTTTTGATTCAGTAAAGAAAATCGGTTATCAAAAAAGTGACAATCTAGAAGAGGCTGATTGTTACTTATTAAACACTTGTCACATTAGAGATAAAGCAAAAGAAAAAGTTTATTCTGAAATAGGAAGAGTTAAAAAAAGCTTTAGAGCCAAAAAAAAGCCATTAGTAATAATTGCAGGGTGTGTTGCTCAAGCAGAAAACCAAGAGATGCTTAAACGTGAGCCTTATATAGATTTAGTAATTGGCCCTCAAGCCTATCATAAGATTAACGAAACAATTCTGAGTCATATTGAAAAAAGAAAAAAAATTGAACAAACAGATTTCGATGCTGTTTCAAAATTTAAATATTTTAGTAAAATAAAGAATGAAGCAGGTAAAGTTTCGTCTTTTTTAACTATTCAAGAAGGATGTGATAAGTTTTGTCATTTTTGTGTGGTTCCATATACTCGTGGACCAGAATATTCTAGACCATTCAATCAAATAATTGAGGAGGCAAATTATTTGTCAGATAATGGAGCAAAAGAAATCATACTTTTGGGACAAAATGTAAATGCTTACAATGATAAAAGTAAAAGATTATCTGATTTGATTTTAGAAATTGAAAAGATTAAAGATGTAAAAAGAATTAGATACACAACTTCGCATCCAAAAGATATGACTGATGATTTAATCAAAGTATATGAAGTCTCTAAAAAGTTAATGCCTTTAGTCCATCTTCCAGTTCAGAGTGGATCCGATAGGATTTTAAAGTTGATGAATAGAAAACATAAAATAGATCATTATTTAAAAGTTTATGACGAATTAAAAAAAATTAATCAATCAATTGAATTTTCTAGTGATTTTATTATTGGTTATCCTGGCGAAACTGAAGAAGATTTCCAAAGTACAGTCGATTTAATTAAAAAAGTTAATTTTATAAATTCTTACTCATTTATTTTTAGTCCAAGGCCTGGAACAAAGGCAGAAGGTTTGGATTTAATTGATAAAAAAATTTCAATGAAAAGGTTAGAATTTATTCAAAATTTATTATCTGAAAATCAAACCCAAATGAACAAAAAATTAGAAAATAGAACACTTGATGTGTTGGTTGAAAATTTAACCGAAGATAAATCCAAAGCTTTTGGCAGAACTGAATATATGACATCAGTAATTTTTAATGGTAAAAGAGAACATATTGGAAAAATTGTGAAAGTGAAAATTACAAATAGTAATAGAACCACATTGTTTGGAGAATTGTTAAGCAACCCAGATCAAAAGGTGGCATAATCTTTGAATAATACAATTAAAAAAAAAATCGATACCACTCTAAAATTTGTTTACTCAGACAATAATTCATTAAGTGTAATATTTCACAACAATGAATTACTCATGGGTGTTGCCGGAGAATTTAATAAAAATTTAAAAGAATTAGAAAAGATGACTAACTCTAGTTTGTATTCTAGGGGAAATTCAATAATGATAAAATCAGATCCACAAAAAAATGAGTTAATAAAAAATGCAATTCAATTTTTAACTAATCAATTTATAAATAATGGTTCAATTGAAAATAAAGATCTTATATCATCAGTTGATCAATTTATGATTAAAGAGAAGGTTAAAAATAATAATGTAACTGACATTATAAAAACACCAAAAAAATCAATTATTCCTAGATCCGAAAAACAAAAAAGCTATGTCAGAGCTTTAAGACAAAGTGATATTGTAATCTCAGCAGGTCCAGCTGGAACAGGAAAAACTTTTTTAGCTGTTGCAGTTGGTTTGACTATGTTGTTAGAAAAAAAAATAGAAAGAATTATTCTATCTAGGCCTGCTGTTGAAGCAGGAGAGAGACTTGGCTTTTTACCTGGAGATATGAAAGAAAAAGTAGATCCGTATTTAAGACCTTTATATGATTCTTTGTACGACTTATTCGATTTTGAAAAAATACAAAGAATGATTGAAATTGGTGATATCGAAATTGCTCCTTTGGCATTTATGAGAGGTAGAACACTAAAAAATTCTTTTGCAATATTAGATGAAGCACAAAATGCAACAGATACACAAATAAAAATGTTTCTAACAAGGATTGGTGAAAATTCAAAAATTGTAGTTAATGGAGATCCTACTCAGATAGATCTTCCTAACAAAAGTATGTCAGGATTAGTTAGATCAAAAGAATTATTGGGGCATCTAAATGAAATTTCAGTTGTAGACTTTGATCATTCAGATGTAGTTAGACATCCATTGGTTTCTAAAATTGTAAAAGCCTACTCCAAAAATGATTAATTTAAACGTCTTCTCAGAAGAGAAGGCTTGGTCTAAAAAACTTAAAAAAAAAGATTTTTTTTTTAAAAGTATTTGTGATGCTTTTCCAAAAAAATATAAATTTTTAAATAAAAAAATAAGTTTATCTTTACTTCTTTCAAATAATAAAAATATTAAAATTTTAAATAAGAAATTTAGAAATAAAAATAAATCTACTGATATTTTATCTTTCCCATCTAGCAAAATATTAAAAATATCAAAGCAAACTTACTTAGGAGATATGATTATTAGTTTTAATTTTATGAATAAACCAAAATCACAAACGGATAAACAATTTAAAGAAAAAATAATTAAAACATTTATTCATGGTTTTTTACACTTGTTAGGATTTGATCATGTAAAAAATAAAGATTATTTAAAAATGTTAAAAGAAGAAGAAAAAATCTATAAATCAGTTATCTCAAAAATTAAGTAAATTGAAAAAAAATTTATATATTGATGTAGTTTATTTATTGTTCCTTGGAGCGATAACTTCATTAAGTTTACCACCTTTCAATTTTTTAATAATTAATTTTCTATCCTTTAGCTTATTCTTTATTTTTTTGATTAAAAAAAAAGAGAGCAAACATAAATTATTTTTTTTCTATGGCTGGTTATTTGGATTTGGGTATTTTTTAACAAATATATATTGGATCTCTATTTCATTAACATTTGATGAAAATTTTAAATTTTTAATTCCATTTGCTCTAATTTTAGTTCCTTCTTTTATTGCATTATTTTACGGTTTTGTTTGTTATTTGTTTATTTTCTTTAAACCAAATAAAACTTTGAGTTCAATTTTATTGTTTTCTGTAATCTTTGGCTTTCTAGAATTCATTAGAGGTTCAATTTTATCAGGTTTTCCTTGGAACTTGATTGCATATAGTTTTTCAAATCATTTAGAAATTTTAAGCATAACATCTTTAATTGGCACATACTCTTTCAACTTATTTTGTATAACTTTGTTTCTAAGTCCTGCACTCTTTATTTTACGGAATGACAAAAAAGATTTAATTTTTTGCTTAATTTTACCTTCAATATTTTTATTATTTTATTTCTTTGGATATTCAAATAAGCAGGATTTTTATAATAGTGATATTGAAAAACTTGATTATAAAATAAGATTAGTTGGTACTGATATTTCTTTAGATAGATTTTATTCAGGAGAGGGGCCTTTATCAACAATAGAAGATCTTATAAATATTAGTTCACCAAATAAGAAAGAGAAAACAATTTTCATTTGGCCAGAGGGTATATTGCCTGGAATATCTCAGGATCAAATTCAAAGTTATGATTATTTATTTAATGAAAGTTTTAATGAAAATCACTTAATTATTTTAGGGATCAACAACAAATCAAAAGTTAATGATCAAGTTAAGTATTACAATTCTTTATCTGTTTATGATCATAATCTTAATTTATTAAATTATTATAATAAAATAAATCTTGTACCGTTTGGCGAATTTTTACCTATGGAAAATTTATTAAAAAATTTAGGCCTTAAATCTTTAACAAACAATTATCAATCCTACTCAAAAGGTCAAAAAAGGGAAATTATAGAGTTAAATCAAAATAATTTTTCAATAAAATTTTTACCATTAATTTGTTATGAGATAATTTATTCTGGAAAATTATATAAAAATCATGACTTTGATATAATAGTAAATATTTCAGAGGATGGATGGTTTGGTCAATCAATAGGACCAGAACAACACTTTGTTCACAGTGTATTTCGAGCCATCGAAAGTGGAAAATATGTAATTAGATCAGCTAATAACGGAATAGCTGCGATAGTAAATCCTCTCGGTATCGTTGAGGAAAAAATTAATTTTAATGAAGTTGGATATATTAATTTTACGAAAATGAGAAAAATTCAACCAACAATCTTTTCTAAATATGGAAATAAAATTTTTGGTTTAATAATTTTATTGTATATTTTTTTAATATTTTCATTTAATAAAATTAAAAATGAGTAATTTAAAAAATTTCCTATTTACAAGTGAGTCGGTTTCAGAGGGACATCCAGATAAAGTTTCAGATAGAATTTCTGATATGGTTGTTGATAGTTACATTTCTGGAGATCCTTATTCAAGAGTTGCTTGTGAAACTTTAACGACAACAAACAAAGTTGTACTTGCAGGTGAAGTAAGGGGACCTGAGATTAAAAAAGATGATTTAATCGAAAAAGTAAGGAATTGTATAAAAGATATTGGATATGATCAGGAAGGATTTACCTGGAAAGAAGCAACAAAAATAGAAAGTCATTTGCATTCTCAATCTGCTGACATTGCAATGGGTGTGGACTCATCTGGAAACAAAGATGAAGGTGCTGGAGACCAAGGTATAATGTTTGGTTATGCATGTAATGAAACAGATGTATTTATGCCCGCACCAATTCATTATTCGCATAAAATTTTAAGACTTATGGCTGAGGATAGAAAATCTGGTAAATTAAAAAATATCGAACCAGATTCAAAAAGCCAAGTTACATTCGAATATGTTGATGGTAAACCGACTAAAGTAAAATCTGTTGTTATATCATCTCAACATTCTTCTGATGTTAATCAAGCACAGGTAAGAGAATTATTAAGACCGTATATGTTAAAATCAATTCCTGAAAAATTTCTTAAAGACTTTAATGAGGAAGAGTTTTATGTAAACCCAACTGGTAATTTCGTAATAGGTGGTCCAGATGGAGACTGTGGTTTAACAGGAAGAAAAATTATTGTAGACACCTATGGTGGAGCAGCACCCCATGGAGGAGGAGCATTTTCAGGTAAAGATCCTACAAAAGTAGATAGATCTGCTGCTTATGCGGCAAGATATATTGCTAAAAATGTTGTTGCTTCAAAAATAGCAGATAAATGTTTGATACAGTTAGCTTATGCAATCGGAGTTTCAAAACCTTTATCTATTTATGTTGATTTATTTGATAATGATTTAGATAAAAACAAATTTGTTGTTGAAAAGATTAATGAAAATTTTGATCTCAGTCCTAGAGGAATTAGAGAGATGTTAAACCTTAATAGACCTATATATGAAAAAACAGCAGCCTATGGTCACTTTGGTAGAACTTCAGGAGATGATGGATCATTTTCGTGGGAAAAAACAGATAAAATCAATGTTTTTTCTAAATAGTTTCAGTTGAATTAAAAAAAAACTTTACTATATTGCCTTTACATTGTTGAATTATCAAAATGGGCTTTGGCCCATTTTTTTTTGGAGCAGATAAAAAATGTTAAATAAAAGAGCAGATAAATTGGAATTATTAAGAATTGCCGAAGCAGTAGCTTTGGAAAAATCGATAGATAAAGAACTTATAATTAGTTCTATGGAAACAGGAATTGCTAAAGCAGCTAAATCTAAGTTTGGTCAAGAAAATGAAATTAAAGTTTCAATTAATAGAGATAATGGAGACATAGAATTGTTTAGAAAACTTGTTATTTCTGAAAATCCTGAAAATGCAAATACAGAAATAAAATTAGAAGATGCGATAAGTCTTAATGAAAATAATAAAGATAAATCAATTGGTGATGAAGTTCTTCAGCCATTACCATCTTTTGATTTTGGTAGAATAGCTGCTCAAACTGCAAAACAAGTGATAAGCTTTAATGTTAGAGAAGCAGAGAGAGAAAGACAATTTAATGACTTCATTGATAAAAAAGATACAATTTTAAGTGGTATTGTTAAGAGATTAGAATTTGGAAGTGTTATTGTTGATCTAGGTAGAACAGAAGCAATCATTCAAAAAAATGAATTAATTCCCAGAGAAAATATTAAAGCTGGTGATAGAGTAAAAGCTTATTGTTATGATGTAAGAAGAGAGCCAAGAGGTCAACAAATCTTCTTGTCTAGAGCTCATCCAAAATTTATGGAGAAACTTTTTGTTCAAGAAGTGCCAGAAATTTATGATGGATTAATTGAAATTAAATCTTCTTCAAGAGATCCTGGAAGTAGAGCAAAGATTTGCGTTAAAGCAGTTGATACATCACTAGATCCTGTTGGAGCTTGTGTTGGTATGAGAGGTTCTAGAGTTCAGGCAGTCGTAAATGAACTTCAAGGAGAAAAAATTGATATTGTGAATTGGGCAGAGGATGCTGCAATATTAGTATCAAACGCATTATCTCCTGCAGAAGTTCAGAGAGTGAATGTAGATGCAGAAAGAAAAAAACTTGATGTAATTCTAACAGAAGAAAATTTGAGTAAAGCGATTGGTCGAAGGGGTCAAAATGTAAGATTGGCAACTAAGTTGTTAAATTATGAAATTAATATTATGACTGATGCGGAAGATTCCGAGAGAAGACAATTAGAATTTAAAGAAAAGACAGATAACTTTGTTAAAAACTTAGAATTAGATGAAACTTTAGGTCAGTTATTAGTAGCTGAAGGTTTTTCAACAATAGACGATATTAAAGACAGCTTGCCAGAAAATTTAACTAAAATAGAGGGAATTGAGGAAGAAACCGCAATTGCGTTAATTGAAAGAGCAAAAGAGTTTCATCAAAAAGATCAAGAAGATATATCTGAAAGAATTAAAGAGCTAGGTCTACAAGATGCTCTTATCAGCCTTAAGGGTCTTACCCCAGGAATGTTAGTTACATTGGGTGAACAAAAAATATTAACGTTAGAAGATTTTGCAGATCTTGCATCTGATGAACTTACTGGTGGCTATGACGTAATTAAAGGAGAGAGAGTTAAAATTCAGGGTTATTTAGAAGATTTTGCTTTATCTAAAGAAGAGGCAGATGAATTAATTATGTCTGCTAGAAATATAATTTATAAAGATTGAGAGATGAGCAATGGAGAAAAAAACAAAATTAACAATATCCGGCTCTGCAAAGAAATCTATAAGAAATATTGAGATAGCTAAAACTCAAGGAAAAAATTCTAGAGTTATTGAAAAACAAGGTGGAAAATTCACTAATAGAGGTGGATCGTTTAGACCTGGTGTAGGAAAACCAAAATCTACCACTTCATTTAATAGGGGTGCACCATCAAAACCGTCTTTTGCACCAAAATCTCCTCCAATTACAAGCGATTTTGAAAGAAGAAAACTGGCAGAGCAAAGAGCTACCAAAAGACTTAAGGGAGATAGTGAAAAAGATAAAAAAACTTTAAAAGCTGGAACAAAAAAAAGAGAATTAAAATTAACTGTTTCAAGAGCATTAAGTGACGAAATAGAAGCAAGAGAAAGAAGTTTAGCATCAGTTAAAAGAGCTCGACAAAAAGAGATGAAAAACTCTTCCAAAGAAGAGGCACAAGAAAATTCAAAACCAGTAAAAAGAGACATCAATATTCCAGAAGCAATTACTGTTAGAGAGTTAGCAAATAGAATGGCGGAACAGTCTAGCAATGTAATTAAATATTTATTTGGAATGGGAGTAACTGTAACAATCAATCAAACTTTAGCCGCTGATACAGCTGAATTTCTAGTTAAGGAATTTGGACATAATCCAATAAGAGAAGAAAAAGCAGAGGAAATTATTCAAAAAATAAAGGCTACTAGAGTAGAAAATTTAAAAAATAGACCACCTATTGTTACGGTTATGGGCCACGTTGATCATGGTAAAACTTCTGTTTTAGATGTTTTAAGAAGCGCTAATGTTGTTTCAGGAGAGTTTGGTGGAATTACTCAACATATCGGAGCATACCAAATTGAAAGTCAAAATAATAAATTAACTTTTATAGATACCCCAGGTCACGCAGCTTTTACAGAAATGAGAGCTAGAGGCTCTAAATTAACAGATGTAGTGGTTTTGGTTGTTGCAGCTGATGATGGAGTGAAGCCACAAACAGTTGAGTCTATTAAACACGCAAAAGCAGCAAATGTTCCAATAGTAGTTGCAATAAATAAGTGTGATCTTCCAGAAGCTGATCCGCAGAAAATTAAAAACCAACTACTTGAACACGAGTTAATCGCAGAAGATTTATCTGGAGACACTTTAATGGTTGAGGTTTCTACAAAAACAAAACAAAACTTAGATAAGTTAGTTGAGTCTATAATTTTACAAGCTGAAATTTTAGATCTTAAAACAGATTATGAATCTAAAGCTACAGGGATTGTATTAGAGTCAAAAATAGATGTTGGAAGAGGACCGGTTGCAAATATTATTGTAACGACAGGTACTCTTAAAAAAGGTGATTTTTTTGTAAGTGGTTTAAAATGGGGAAAGGTCAGAGCAATTATTAATGATAAAGGTCAAAATATTAGCGAGGCTCCACCTTCAACTCCCATAGAAGTTTTGGGTATAAATGGTGCTGCTAAAGCCGGAGATGATTTTATAGTTTTAGACACTGAAAAAGAAGCTAAAACTCTAAGTGAAAATAGAGCTCAAGAAAGCAAAGATGGAAAAAACCCATTAACGTTTGCAACACAAGATTCTGCCTTTTCAGATAAATCTTCAGAGGAATTAAATTTAATTATTAAATCTGATGTACAAGGATCATCTGAGGCTATCAAAAATGCAATTGCTCAAATTAAACACGAAGAAGTTAAGCCAAAAATAATATTAGCAGATATAGGAATGGTAACAGAAACTGACGTTACATTGGCTAAAGCATCTAATGCTGTTCTTATAGCATTTAATGTAAAACCGAGCAAAGAGGCTAAAAAACTTGCTGAAAATGAAAAAATAAAAATCTCTTCTTACAATATTATTTATGAGGTGTTGGACTATGTTAAACAAAAAATGTCTGGACTATTATCTCCTGATGTTCAAGAAACAATTACTGGAACAGCACAAATTCTTGAGATATTCAAAGTTTCAGGTGCTGGAAAAGTTGCAGGTTCAAAAATTACTGAAGGTGAAATAAATAGTAATTCTGATGTAAGAATTATTAGAGACGGCGCAATAATTTACACAGGGAAAGTTTCAACAATTTTCAGAGAGAAAAACCAAGTAAAACAGGTTAGTGATGGTCAAGAATGTGGAATTACTGTTAAAGATTATATGGATTTCCAAAAAAACGACACAATAGAGGCATTTAGTGTTACATCTACAGAGAGATCGATTTAATGGCTGATAGAATAGGAAAACCAGTATCGCAAAGACAGCTTAGAGTCGGAGAGATGATTAAGCAGTCTTTAAGCATGATTTTTATAAGAAATGAGGCTAAGGTGCCCAACTTAGAAACAAATACTATAACAGTTACAGAGGTTAGAATGAGTCCTGATTTAAAAATTGCTAAAGCATATGTTCTTCCATTGGGAGGAAAAGATGCTGAGGAAACAATTAATGTTTTGAAAGAATACTCATTTTTAATAAGAAAAATTTTATCACAAAAAGTGGTTATGAAATTTTTACCAAAATTACTTTTTAGAAAAGATGAGTCTTTTGAGTATGCGGAAAAAATAGAAAACTTAATAAAACAAACAAATAAATAGGAAGAAAGAGGCATGAATAAAAAGGCACAAGAATTAGCAATGCATGATAAAGATACTGGATCTTCAGAAATCCAAATTGCTTTGCTAACAGAGAAAATTGAAACTCTCTCTAAGCATATTAAGCAATTCAAGAAGGATAAACATTCATCAGTTGGATTGTTGAGAGCGGTAAATAGAAGAAAGAAATTGTTAGAATACCTTAAGAAAAACAAAATGGATTCTTACAAAAATGTACTGTCGAAATTGAATTTAAGAAAATAGAAGTCAAGATAGATAGAACGGAATGGAACGAAACGAACGAAACGAAATGGAAATGAAATGTTTAAAGTATACAAGAAGGAAATTGAAGTAGCGGGAAAGAAAATAAGTTTAGAAACAGGTAAAGTAGCAAGACAGGCAGACGGAGCAATAATCGCAACATGTGGAGAGACAGTCGTACTAGCAACAGTAGTAGGAGCAAAAAAAGTAAATCCTGATATGGATTACTTTCCATTATCTGTAAATTACCAAGAGAAATATTATGCAGCTGGAAAAATTCCAGGTGGGTATTTTAAAAGAGAAGCAAGACCAACTGAGAGTGAAACATTAATCTCTAGATTAATTGATAGACCAATCAGACCTTTGTTTCCTGATGAGTTTAAAAATGAAGTACAATTATTACCAACTGTAATTTCATATGACAAAGAAAACGAACCAGATATTTTATCAATCACTGCTTCATCGGCAGCATTAGCTATATCAGGAATGCCATTTATGGGACCTGTGGGAGCCTCAAGAGTTGGATTTATTGATGGAAAATATGTTTTAAACCCATCTAAAGTAGAATTAGAAAAATCGAAATTAGATTTAGTTGTAGCAGGTACGAAAGATGCTGTGCTTATGGTTGAATCAGAAGCAAGCGGTTTAACTGAAGAAGAAATGTTAAATGCAGTTAAATTTGGTCATGAAGGTTTTGTTCCAGTGATTGAAATGATTGAGGAGCTTGCAAAAGAATGTAGAAAACCTGAATGGACAGTTGAGAAAAAAGATTTATCTGAAGTTAAGAAAAAACTTGAGGAAACTTTTACTGAAGATCTTAAAAAAGCTTTTGCTACAAGAGATAAACAAGATAGATCAAATCAAATTTCCGAAATTACAGATAAAGCTAAAAAACTTTATGAGGAAGATGAAAACTACACAGATCTTGATGTTAACAGTCAGCTAAAAAGCCTAGAAAAATCTATTGTTAGAACTGATATTCTAAAAAATAAAAATAGAATTGATGGAAGAGGTTTATCTGATGTAAGACCTATCGCGTGTGAAGTGGGTATTTTACCTAGAGCTCATGGCTCTGCATTATTTACTAGAGGAGAAACCCAAGCAATTGTTGTAGCAACTCTAGGAACTTCTGATGACGAACAAAGAATTGAAAGTTTAGATGGGCTTCAGAGAGAACGATTTATGCTTCATTATAATTTTCCTCCTTTTTCTGTTGGAGAAACTGGAAGAATTGGAACTGGCAGAAGAGAAATCGGACATGGTAAATTAGCTTGGAGAGCGATTAACTCTTCATTACCAACGAAAGAGGCATTTCCATATACTTTTAGAGTAGTTTCAGAAATAACTGAGTCTAATGGTTCTTCTTCTATGGCTACTGTTTGTGGAACGTCATTAGCGTTAATGGACGCTGGAGTGCCAATTAAAGAGCCAGTTGCAGGTATTGCAATGGGTTTAATTAAAGAAGGTGATGATTTTAGTGTATTATCAGACATTTTAGGTGATGAAGATCACCTTGGTGACATGGACTTTAAAGTTGCTGGAACTAAAGATGGAATTACTTCTCTTCAAATGGATATCAAAATTACAGGTATTACATTTGAAATCATGGAGCAAGCATTAAGCCAAGCTAAAGATGGAAGAGTTCATATCTTAGGAGAAATGAACAAAGCATTATCAGCTTCAAGATCTGATGTTGGAAAACATACTCCAAAAATGGAACAAGTTAATGTTGATAAAAAAGACATTGCTGCTGTCATTGGAAAAGGTGGTGCAACAATCAGAGAGATAGTTGAAAAATCAGGTGCGAAAGTAGATGTAAATGACGAAGGTGTAGTAACAGTTGCTGCTCCAGATGAAGAGTCTAGAAACATCGCCATGCAGATGATTAAAGACATAACCGCAAAAGCTGAACTCAATAAAATTTATTCAGGTAAAGTAATGAAGATTATGGAATTTGGTGCATTTGTTAATTTCTTAGGAAAACAAGATGGACTTGTTCATATCTCAGAACTTGCAGACAAAAGAGTTGCTAAAGTTACTGACGTCGTTAAAGAAGGCGATGAAGTAAAAGTTAAAGTGATTGGTTTCGATAGAGGTAAAGTTAAACTTTCTATGAAACAAGCTACTGAATAATTAATAGCTTAAATTTAAATCCTAAACCCCCTGAATGAGACTTCTGGGGGTTTTTTTTAACTAAAATTAACTAAATTTAGCTAATATTCTTTGGGTCAGGCATTCCAACTTTGTTATATCCTGCATCTACATAGTGAATTTCACCAGTAACTCCGTTTGCAAGATCACTTAATAGATATAATGCTGAATTTCCAACATCATGGATATCTACGTTTCTTTTGAGAAAAGAATGGTCTTCATTCCATTTATATAGGAATTTTGCATCTCCAATCGCAGAAGCTGCTAATGTTTTAATAGGGCCTGCACTTATTGCATTTACTCTCATACCCTTGGCACCCAAATCTCGAGCTAGATACTTAACACTAGCTTCTAAAGCTGATTTACAAACACCCATTACATTATAATTTGGAATTGCTTTAGTAGACTCGTAAGTTAAAGTTAATAAACTTCCGCCTTGTTTCATTACCTTTGAGGCTTCTTTTGCTACTTCAGTAAATGAAAAGCATGAGATTAACATACTTCTTAAAAAGTTTTCTCTAGTGGTATTTAAATATTCACCTGATAACTCTGATTTATCAGAGAAAGCAACTGCATGAACTACAAAGTCAATTTCACCCCATTGGGATTTGATATCTTCGAATAATTTTACAACCTCTTCTTTTTTTTCAACATCACAACTAAATGTAACGTTTGAATTTAATTTTTCTGCTAAAGGAACAACTCTTTTTTTCAAAGCATCGCCTAAATATGTAAATGCTAGTTCTGCTCCTGCTTCAGCAAGTTTTTGAGATATACCCCAGGCAATAGATCTCTCATTTGCAACACCCATGATTAATCCCTTTTTGCCTTTCATTAAACTCATAAATTAAACCTTTTCAAAAATTAAAGCTGCATTAGTTCCACCAAAACCAAAGCTATTTGACATTACTGTATTTAAAGTTGCTCCCGTTTCAGTTTTTGAAACTATAGGAAATTTCTTAGCTTCTTCATCCATCTCATTTATGTTTGCAGAGCCAGCTATGAAATTATTCTTCATCATTATCAAACAGTAAATTGCTTCATGAACTGAAGCTGCACCAAGTGGATGTCCTGATAAAGATTTTGTCGAACTAATCTTTGGGATATTGTCTCCAAAAGTATTTTTAACTGCATTTAGTTCCGTGATATCTCCAACTGGAGTAGAAGTTCCATGAGTATTGATATAATCAATTTTATTTTTAGCAGTAGACATTGCCATTTGCATACATCTGATAGCACCCTCTCCTGATGGAGCTACCATATCATATCCATCTGAAGTTGCTCCATAACCAGTTAATTCTGCGTATATTTTAGCACCCCTTGCTTTAGCATGTTCATATTCCTCAAGCACTAGCACACCTGCACCACCTGCAATTACAAAACCATCTCTTGTTTTGTCATATGCTCTTGATGCTGTTTCAGGAGCGTCATTATATTTTGATGATAAAGCAGTCATCGCATCAAACATTGCCGTCATAGCCCAATGAACTTCTTCACTTCCACCTGCAAAAACAACATCTTGTTTGCCCATTTGAATTAATTCCATTGAATTACCAATACAGTGGCCACTTGTTGCACAGGCAGAACTCATTGTGTAGTTGGTTCCTTTAATTTTAAATGGAACAGCAAGTGTTGCAGAAGCTGTACTTGCCATTGTTCTTGGAACAATAAATGGTCCCATTAATTTTGGAGTTTTAGCCCTAGTTTTATCCGCAGCCAAAATAACATTTTCAATTGATGGACCACCAGAACCCATAACGATTCCAGTTTTAAAATTGCTAACTTCAGATTCTTCTAATCCAGAATCCGCAATAGCTTCTTTCATTGCAATATAATTATAAGCTGAACCTGAACCCATAAATCTAATTGTTTTTCGATCTATATGATCTTCTAATTTTATATTTGGTTTGCCATGAACATGACTTTTAAGATTATATTCTTTATATTCCTCAGCATAAGAAATTCCTGATTTTGAATTAATTAATGATTGATGAACTTCCTCTTGGTTGTTTCCCAAACAAGAGACAATTCCTAATCCTGTAATTACTACTCTTCTCATTATTTAAATAACCCCACTTTCAAACTTTCTGCTGAATATATTTTTTTGTCATCAGCAAGTACAATTCCATTAGCAAGACCAACAGTCGTTCCACCTGGCGACATAATTTTTTTCATATCTATTTCGTACCTTACATTTTTAACATTTTGTAAAACTTCACCAGTAAATTTTACAGTACCAACTCCTAGAGCTCTACCTTTGCCAGGATTTCCTAACCAGCCCAGAAAAAATCCAACTAGTTGCCACATAGCATCTAAACCTAGACACCCAGGCATGACTGGATCCTCTTTAAAATGACAGTCAAAAAACCATAGATCATTTTTTATATCTAATTCAGCCTTTAAGTAGCCTTTACTGAAAGCTCCATTATTCTCGTTGATTTCAGTTATTCTATCAAACATCAACATTGGAGGAAGCGGTAATTTTGCATTACCTGGTCCAAAAAGATCACCATTTCCACAACTTATTAGATCATCATATGAGTAAGAATTTTTTTTCATATTTTTTGAGAGACCTTATTACTTGATTTAATGCTAATATAATATAATAAAACTTTATATTTTTATTCATACATTAGAATAATTATAAAATACAATGGTAAAAAACTGTAATTTTGTTGAAAAATTAAGAGATTTAGGACTTAGACCCACTAAACAAAGGGTTAAAATGTGTGAAGTTCTATTTAATAGAGAAAAAACTTTTCATTTTACAATCAATGATCTCGTAAAAATGATTTCTGAGGAGATGAATGAAAAAATTTCTTTAGCAACAGTTTACAACACTGTTCATGCATTTCAGAAAAAAGGATATTTAAAAGAAATTTCGATTAACAGCGATAAAAGTTATTTTGATACAAACACATCTGTTCATCATCATTTTTATGATGAAGATACTCATCAGCTAATAGATTGTGATGAAAATGATATAGATCCAGTAAATATTAAAAAAAATATTACAGGAAAAAAAATAAATTCAGTTGAAGTTTTGGTTAAAGTTGCGAGTGATAATCAAACTCAAAAATAATTCAATTAAATCAATTATATAAAATCTAGATTATAATAATTCTAAACTATTGACATTAAAGTTTTAGACACTATATGGTCTATAAAGTTAAATTAAGGAGAAAAAAATGTCTTTAAAAGGAAGTAAAACAGAAGAGAACTTAAAAGCAGCATTCGCTGGTGAGAGTCAAGCAAATAGAAGATATCTTTATTTTGCACAAAAAGCTGACATCGAAGGTTATAATGATGTAGCTACAGTATTTAGATCAACAGCAGAAGGTGAAACTGGTCACGCACATGGTCACTTAGAATACCTTGAACAAGTTGGAGATCCAGCTACTGGGAAACCAATTGGTGAAACTAAAGCAAATTTAGCTTCAGCAATTGAGGGAGAAACGCATGAATATACTGACATGTACCCAGGTATGGCTAAAACTGCAAGAGAAGAAGGTTTTGAGGAAATTGCAGATTGGTTTGAGACTTTAGCAAAAGCTGAAAAATCTCATGCTGGTAAATTTCAAAAAACTTTAGAGTCTATTGCCTAAATAATATTCATTAGTGGGCGTTTACCGCCCACTAAATTTAACAAAATTTTTAAAATCAAAAAAAAATGAAAGAGCAACTTTTACAATTAATAAAAGATTGGTTTAATGAACCAGTGGTATTAGTTTCTTTATCATTAATTATAATTTCTAATATAATCGTATGAGCAAAGAAGGAAGTCTAGACGCCCCAATTCGTCACCCTATTGATTTTGAGCATCCAGATTTTTTAAATACTGAAAAATTAGATGCAGAAATGCGAAGAGTGTTTGATATTTGCCATGGATGTCGAAGATGTTTTAATCTTTGTGATTCCTTTCCAAAATTGTTCGATATGATTGATGAGTCTGAAAATGAAGACGTAGAAAGTTTAAAAAGTGAGCAATTTGCTCCGGTTGTTGATGCCTGTACTCTTTGCGACATGTGTTTTATGACCAAATGTCCTTATGTACCTCCTCATGATTTTGATCTTGATTTCCCTCATTTAATGTTGAGGTACAGAACGGCACAGAAAAAATTAGGTAAATTACCAAGTGTTCCAATGCAATTAGCCCAAATAGATAGAAACGCAAAAATTGGGGTTTTATTTTCTAAAATAATTAATTGGGCATCAGATATAAAAAATAAGTTGTTTAGAAAAATATTAGAGTTAGTAGCTGGTATCGATAAAAGGGTTCAACTTCCAAAATACAATTCAGAAACTTTTTCTAACTTTTTTAAGAAAAATAATGACAAAATAAACTACGAGACAAAAACTGATGATAGAAAAGTTGTAATTTATTCTACATGTTTTGTTAACTTTAATAAAAAAAATACGGGTGTTGCAGCTTTAAAAGTTCTAAAGAAAAATGGTGTAGAAGTTCAAGAAGCCTATCCCGGATGTTGTGGAATGCCATTCTTAGAGCAAGCTGATCTTCCTAAAGTTGTGGAACAGGCTAAAAAAGTTTCTAAAGATTTAGTTGAATGGATTAACAAAGGTTACAAAGTTGTTACATTAACCGCTAGTTGTGGTTTAATGTTAAAATTTGAATGGCCATTGCTTTTACCTAATGATGATAAAATAAAAAAATTATCTGCAAACGTTATGGATATTGATGAGTATGTTGTTGATATTGCAAACAATGAGGGATTAGCAGATGGTTTACAAGAAATAGATGGTGGAGTGACAGTGCACCATGCGTGTCACGCAAGAGCACAAAACATGGGTATCAAAGCCAGAGATATGCTTAAACTTATCCCGAATGTTAAAATTGATGTTGTAGAGAAATGTGCTGGGCATGGTGGAACTTTTGGTGTGATGAAAGAAACACATGATCTGGCCAATAAAGTAGGAAGACCAACTGCAAGACAAATTAAAACAAAAAATAACAAGTACATGGCTTCTGATTGTCCTTTAGCAGGTAAGCACTTGAAGCAGCTTGAAGTGGATACTAACATCTCCAATGATGAGGCACTACATCCTATCGAATTGATGGCTAAAAGTTATAAATTATGATTATGCCAAGAGAAAAAAGAGAGATACAAAAAGAAGACATCATGCCATTGGATGTCTACACAAAAAATAGAAGAGAACTGAGAAAAAATATTGTTGATTTTAAAAAAAATAGAAGAATTGCATTAGGTCCTTATGCAACTTTTTATTTTGAAAGTTACGAGACAATGTTAGCTCAAGTTCAAGAAATGTTATATATTGAAAAAGGTGGAGATGAACAACTTAAAGATGAGTTGTCAGCATACAATCCTCTAATACCAAATGGTAAAGAATTAACAGCTACTTTGATGTTTGAAATAGACAATCCTATATCACGTGCAGCTTTCCTAGGAAAAGTGGGTGGAATAGAAGAAACAGTGTTTATGAAAATTAATGGAGAAAAAATAAAAGCTATACCAGAGGAAGATGTTGATAGAACATCAGCTGAAGGAAAAGCTTCTTCAGTTCAATTTATTCATTTTAATTTTTCAGATGACCAAATAGCTAAATTTAAATCTGAAGAAATTGAAGTTGAAATAGGAATAGATCATAAAGAATATTCCCATACTACCAAGCTGTCTTTAGAGAACAAAAAGTCACTTGCTGCTGATTTTAGTTAATTAAATCCCCAGATATTATCTGTTTTAACCCAACCTTGAAATTTTCCAGATGTTATCTGACACCATTCTTGTTCACACTTTTCTAATATTAATAACCTACCTTCCTTAATAAGAGCTATTGGTTTTGCAAAAGATGTAGGGTTTTTAAATAAAATTTTATCTTTTGTTGCTATTGCAGAATTATTTTTTTTTAATTGAGATATGTGTATCCACCCACCATTGTTTTTAAGGTCTATAATTCTTCTAAAGTTTTCTTTTTTATCTATTTGTTTTAAAGGAAGGTTAATTTTTTTGTAAACATATTTCACATCTGAATCAAAACTTGGACCGTACCTAACGTTTACTTTATTTTTTTTTAAAGAAACAAATATTTCATCAGCTGAACTTATTGAAATTGATAAGATAAAAATTAAAATTATTCTTATAATTAATTGCATAGACAGTTTTTTCTTTTTTTAATTTTTGCTTTTCTAAAATTTAAATTTAATAAATCAATAATTAAAATATAATTATTTAAACTTTGGCCTATATTTAAAATATTTTTTAAAATTTCATTAGCTTGCATCGTGCCAACTATTCCCGCTACAGTTCCCAGGATTCCTTCATATTCACAATTGAGTATTTCATCTGATATTTTTTCCTCTTGATAAAAACATCGAAGGCATGGTTCCTTTTTATTTTTGAAATTAAATGTAAAGATATGACCATCAAATTTACTTATAGCACCAGTTACCAAAAACTTTTTATACTTTAAACTTAAATCATTAATTAGAAATTTACTTTCAAAATTATCAGTTCCATCAACAATATAATCGTAATCTTTAATAATTTTTTGAAAATTAGATTTATTTAATTTGTAATTAAAAATTTTTATTTTTGTTAAAGAATTAATGTTGTTTAATTTTTTTTTAGCTATTTTGATTTTTAATTGATTTAAATCTTTCTCATTGAATAAACTCTGCCTATGAATATTTGAAAGGCTTATTCGATCGTGATCTACAATTCCTAATGAGCCAACCCCTGACCTAGTCAAGAATTCTGCTACTGGGCACCCAAGACCACCCATGCCTATTATTAATACTTTTGCATTTGTAATTTTATTTTGACCTAAAATACCAATATTTTTTAATATGATCTGTCTTGAAAAACGTTCGATTTGTTTTTTGTTTAATTTTTTGCTCATCTTCCTGTTGAGCCAAATCCGCCTTCGCCTCTAATTGTTTCTGGAAGCTCATCTGTTTCTTCAAAATTTATTTTTATCACTGGTGCGAGAACCATTTGAGCTATTCTGTCTTTATTGTTTATTAAAAAATCTTCTTTTCCATGATTGTAAAGTATTACTTTTATCTCACCCCTGTAATCACTATCTATTGTTCCTGGTGTATTTAAAACACTAATATTATTTTTTGCTGCTAAACCTGATCTAGGTCGTATTTGAATTTCAAATTCATTTGAAAAAGCAACGGCAATTCCAGTTGGAACTAAACAAGAATTTTGGGATTTAAGTATAATAGGTTCTTTTATAAATGCCATAAGATCCATTCCCGAAGCCCCTTCTGTTTTGTAGGCAGGTAGCTCTATTGAAGGATCTAATTTTTTAACAAGGATTTTTGCCATTAATTTAATTGATCAATTATTCTATCAACTATTTCTTCAGAAATTTCAGATTTTCTTTTGTATGGTAGGACTTCACTTTTTAAATATTTATTTCTGTAGTGGATTACAACTTCATTATAATCAGAGTTAAATCCAATATTTTTTTTAGAAACATCATTAGCAATTATCCAATCACAATTCTTTTTATTTAATTTTTCTTCTGCATTTTTTAAAACTTCGTTTGTTTCTGCTGCAAAACCAATCACAATTTCAGGTCTCATAGAATTATGATTTGATATGTAATTTAAAATATCAATATTTTTTTCTAAATTTAAATTTAATGCTTCCTCTTTTTTTATTTTTGTTTGAGATTTATTTTTTACTTTAAAGTCTGATACTGCTGCTGAAAAAATTGCTACATCTACAGGTAAATTCTCTTGTGTAGCAGCAAACATTTCATCCGCTGTTTCAACTTTAATGAGTTTAATATCTTTTTCTACTTCTAGATTAGTTGGTCCTGAAATCAGTGTTGTATCAAAACCTTTTTTCGATAGACATTTAGCTAGTTCATATCCTTGTTTGCCACTTGATTTATTTGTTATAAAACGCACAGGGTCGATATACTCATTTGTTGGACCCGCAGTAACTAAAGCTTTAAATTTTTTATTTTGACTTTGGTTTAAAAAAAATTGGTTTAACTCATCTGCAATTTTTAATGGTTCTGACATCTTACCTTCTCCGTATTCCCCGCATGCCATATCTCCTGTTTCTGGACCAATAAACTTATAACCAAAATCTTTTAATTTTTTTAAATTAGTTTTTGTAGATTTATGTTCCCACATTCTAACATTCATCGCTGGTGCTAAATAAATTTGTTTATTTGAAGCAAGTATTACAGTAGAAGCCAAATCATCTGTAGTACCTAGTGCTAATTTTGAAATTGTATTTGCTGTAGTTGGTGCAACGATAACTACGTCTGCCCATCTAGAAAGTGAAATGTGATCCATTTCAGTTTCGTTTTCTAAGCTAAACAAATCACTATAAACTTTACCTTGAGATAATGATGCTACTGATAATGGAGTTACAAATTCTTTAGCACTAGAAGTAAGTATAGTTTTTATTTCTGCACCATTTTTTTTTAATAATCTAATCGTTTCAAGACTTTTATAAGCTGAAATACCACCACAAATAATAAAAAGAATTTTTTTGTTATTAAGATTTTTCATTTGCAGAATTAAAATACTATAAGACCAAAAATTACAAGAAGTAATAAACCAATAATAGATTGGTTTCTAAATGCTATCATTTCAGATTTTTTATCGTTTAAAGCTGTATAAGAATTGGAGTTTTGAGGAATTTGTCCGCTAGCTAAAAATGTTAGAGCTTGATTTGCTTTGTCCATGATTTCAGGTAACTCAGGTAATCTTTTAATTACTTCAGTACTATTTTTAAGTGTTTCGTTAAAATTATTTATGGGATCTTTTGTTTCTCTTAACCAACTTTCAAGAACTGGTTTAGAGGTTGTCCAAATATTAGTGTTAGGATTTAATTTTCTTGCAACACCCTCAACTACAACCATTGTTTTTTGTAACATCAACAATTGAGGTTGAGTTTGCATATTGAATTTTTCTGTAACATCAAAAAGCTGTTTTAATAATTTTCCACCTGAAATATCTTTAACCTCTTGACCAAATATTGGCTCTCCTATTGACCTTAATGCTTGTGCAAGATCATCTATTGGCACATTTTTAGGGACTAATCCTGCTACCAAGTGAACCTCAGCAACTTTTTTATAATCTCTTTGTATAAATCCAAATAAAATTTCAGCTAAAAAACGTTTACTCATTTTGTCTAATCTACCCATTATGCCAAAATCTATTGGAGCTATTAGACCATTCTCATCAATAAATATATTTCCTTGGTGCATATCAGCATGAAAAAAACCATCCCTTACTGCATGTCTTAAAAAATGTTGGATAATATCCTCAGCAATTTTATTAGTATTTAAATTTCTTTTTTTCAGCTCTTCTGTTTCACGAATAGATACTCCATCTATCCAATCTAATGTCATTACATTCTCACTAGTAAAGTTCCAATATATTTCAGGAACCTTAAATCCAGCATCATTTTTTGTATTTTCTGCATATTCATTTGCGGCTGCTGCCTCAAACCTTAAATCCATTTCTAGGTTAGTTATTTCTTTCAACAAAAAAACAACTTCCACAAGTTTTAATCTTTTAGTTTTTTTTAAAAACGACTCAATGATAAATGCAAATAGCATCATCGCATCAATTTCTTCATTAAATATTTTTTTTATGTCTGGTCTTATAATTTTTATTGCTACATCTTTAATTGTACCATTGTCATTTATTTTAGCTTTATGAACTTGTGCTATTGATGCAGCAGCAACTGGCTCACTTAAATCAATAATAGAATTGTAAGCATCATTGCCTAAATCATTTTTAATTATTTCTTTTGCCTGATTAATAGAAAATGGTGGTACACGATCTTGTAATTTTTCCAGCTTTGTAGAAAGTTCTTCTCCTATAATATCAGGTCTAGTAGCTAAAAATTGACCTAATTTTATAAAAGTTGTACCCATCGACTCTAATGATTTTGAAAGTCTTTCACCATCATCTTGGGCATGATTACTCAATTCTTTTTTTTCAAAAGATATTGCTAATAGCTGAAATAAAATTGTAATCGCGACCGGTGGTTTTTTAAATTTAGAGGCAATATCTAAAATATCAGATTTTGCAATCTTTCTTCCTAATTTAAATAAAGTAATTAATTTTCTTAGCATTATATTTTCCAACCACTATGGATAGAAACTATACCACCTGAAAAGTTCCTATAATTACATTTTGTAAAATTATGCTTTTTCATTAAGTCAATTAATTCTTCCTGATTAATAAATTCTTCAATACTTTTTACTAAATATTCATATGGTTTTTTATCGCCAACAATAAATTGACCAATATGAGGAATTATTTTTGAATAGTTTTTATAAACAAAATCTAGGTTAGAGTTTTGAATTTTTGAAAATTCTAAACATAAAAATCTTCCACCTGGTTTTAATACCCTATAAGCTTCGGATAGGGCTTTATCTAAATTCTTTGTATTTCTAAGACCAAAACTTATTGTGTAATAATCAAATTCGTTGTCTTGAAGTGGAAGCTTCTCAGCAGCTGCATTGATCCATTTTATATTTTTATAATTAGATAATTTTTGTTTGCCTTGACTAATCATACCTTTATTTGGATCTACACAAGTGACTTCTGACATTTGATTTGTACTATTCAAAAATAATTTACCGATATCTCCAGTTCCACAAGCAACATCTATTAACTTTCTATTTGGAGATGGTTTCATTATATTGATTAGACTTTTTTTCCAAAATCTATGAATGCCCAGTGACATGAAATCATTCATCAAGTCGTATTTACTATAAACTTGATCAAAAACACCTTCCACAAGGCCTTTTTTATTTTGAAGATATTGTTGCATAAAAAAATATATATTGAATATAGTGAGAAATGCCAGAATTACCAGAAGTAGAAATTGTTAGACAATCTTTAGACAAAAAAATTAAACAAAAAAGTATTAAAAAAGTAATTATTAGAAATAAAAATCTTAGGTTTCCACTTCCAAAAAATTTTAGTTCTTTTTTAATGAATAAAAAAATTATTAAAGTAGATAGATTTTCCAAGTATTTAATATTGAATTTTAAAAGTGGAGAGTTTTGTTTGATACATTTGGGTATGTCTGGAACCATACACATCATTGATAGTAAAAAAAAATTAAAATTTACTAATGCTAGTTTTTATCATTCTCCTATATTACCAAAAAAACATAATCATATTGAATTAATATTTAATTCTTTGAAAGTAATTTATAATGACCCAAGAAGATTTGGTTTTTTTGAGTTAGTAGAAAATAGTGAAAAATTAGAAAATAGATTTAAATATTTGGGACCAGAACCATTCAATTTAAATTTTAATTTGAATTATGTTTTTAATTACTTCAAAGGAAAGAATAAAAATATTAAAACATTTTTATTAGATCAAAAATTTGTTTCTGGAATTGGGAATATTTATGCAAGTGAAATTTTATTTCTAAGTAAGATTTATCCATTTAAAAAAGCAAATTTGTTAACTAGAGAAGAATGTAAAAAAATTATTTACTATTCAAAAAAAATTTTATTAAGAGCAATTAAAAAAGGTGGTTCAAGTATTAGAGATTTTAAGGATACCTTGGGATCTTCTGGAAACTATCAAAAAGAATTTAAAGTATATCAGCAAGAAGGATTAAGATGTAAAACTATAGGATGTACCGATACTATACAGAAAAAAATTGTATCAAATAGATCTACTTTTTTTTGTAATTCCTGCCAAAATTAGCCAAATATTTAGTTGACCGTTTTCAGTTCTCAAGCTATACCCCTGCGCATGGCAAATACAAAATCAGCTATTAAACGTATAAGACGTATTTCTAAGCAAACAGCAGTAAATAAAGCTAGAAAAAGTAGATTTAGAAATGCATTAAAGAAAATGAACGCTTTAATTGATACTAAAAAGAAAGATGAAGCGTTAAAATTCTTACCTAAATTAAACTCTGAGTTGATGAAAATTGCAAAGACTGGTGTAATTAAAAAACAAAATGCATCAAGAAACGTTTCAAGAATAACTAAAAAGATTGCAGCAATTTAAAAACCTTAAGTTGTTTCGAAGATAAATTTCACACACACATTATATAAGATCTAAATATTTTCAAATTACCATATTTAGATTTAGTAAATCTTTGATCTCACACAATACAATCAATGTTTGATTCAATCTGTATTTGATTCAATCAAAAATTTTATTTTTAAGAAAATTTAAAACTAATTTAAAAATTTATGTCCATAAAAAAAAATGATTGTGACAATAAATTTTACAATTGCAGATTTAATTTTTTTTTAATTTTAAATTTAATACTTGTTGCAAAATTTTTTAAATCGTTCTAACTGAGATCTTCCCTTAAGTTATGAATAAATCTTTTACAAATAAAAATATTAATAATTTTGTTTCAGAGGAGATCGATTGGCAACAAATTCAATCTGAAATGAAGAATAAATTAGGTTTGGAAATTTATGAAAGTTGGTTAAAAAAAATATCATTTCTTGAGGAGCATAATAATTATTTACTTTTATCTGTTCCAACTAGATTTATCAGAGACTGGATTACTTCGAGGTATTTAGACCAAATTCTGAAAATAATTAAATTATATAAAAAAGATATAATTAGAATTGAATTTAAAATTATTGATCAAAAAGTTGATAAGGATTTAAAAGACACAACAAATATTGAAAATACCCAAAATGAAAATGTTTCATTTATAAAAGACTCGTACCTTCAGTATAACCGAATAGATCCAAATAAACGATTTGATAACTTTATAACTGGATCAAGCAATAAACTTGCATATGAAGCTTCTTTAAAGGTTACAGAAACTATCTCTCATTATAATCCACTCTATATTTATGGTGGTGTAGGAATGGGGAAAACTCACTTATTAAATTCTATTGGTTATGAGATGAAGAAAAAAAATAAAGTGATGTTCATTTCAGCTGAACGTTTCATGTATCAGTTTGTAAAATCAATTAAATCAAATGATATGGTTAAGTTTAAAGAATATTTTAGAAATACTGATATTTTATTAATAGATGACATCCAGTTTATTAGCGGCAAAGAAGCAATGCAGGAAGAATTTTTTCATACATTCAATGCTTTGTTAGATAAAGGATCGCAAATTATAGTATCTGCTGATAGAGCACCTAATAAATTAATGCGTATTCAAGAGAGAATTAAATCTAGATTTTCAGGTGGATTGGTTGTTGACATTCAAAAACCTGATTTAGAATTACGAAAAAAAATAGTTCAAAAAAAAACAGAAGAATTAAACAATTTATATTCAGATCAGCTTCAAGTATCAAAAGATATACAAGATTTTATCAGTAATGAGATCTCAGGAAGTGTTAGAGAATTAGTTGGAGCAGTTAATCGAATAGTATCTTTTTCAAGAATTTATAACAAAGTTCCAAATTTAACTGAAACTAAAGTGGTATTAAAAGATCTTTTAAATATCTCAGAAAACAAAGTAACAATTGACTTAATACAGACTATTGTGTGTAAGTTTTTTAAGATAAGCAAAAATGAAATGCTTTCTTCAAGAAGATCAAGATATCTTGTAAGACCTCGACAGACAGCAATTTATTTAACTAAAATTTTAACTTCAAAATCATTACCAGAAATAGGTAGAGAATTCTCGAATAGAGATCACACAACAATTATCCATTCTGTTAAAACAATTGAGAAAATCAAAGAAAAAGATCCAGAAATGGTAGATAATATCAATAAACTTAAAAATCAGATATTATACAATAACAAAGAAAATGAAATTTAACGTCAACCAACAAGACCTTCAGCAAGCACTAAATTATTGTCAGGGTGTAATTGAAAAGAGAAGCACGTTACCAATTTTATCTAATATTTTATTAGATGCTAGTAATTCTAAATTAACAATTACTGCTACAGATCTTGATTTAATTTTTATACACCAGCTAAATAATGTTGAAATTCTAGAAGAAGGAAAAACAACAACAACCTCGTCAATTATGTATGACATAATCAGAAAATTAACATCAGGAAAAAAAATTAACCTTACTCTTACCGATGTAAGTAAATTACAAGTAGAATCGGAAAAATCCATTTTTAATTTGAATTGTATTAGTGCTACAGAGTTCCCATTGACTGATGAAAATTTTAATGAAAATGAATTTATTATAAAATCAAAACAATTATTGAAGCTTCTAAATAAATGTAAGTTTTCTGTTTCAAATGATGAAACTCGACATTATTTAAGTGGTATTTATTTTCACCAAACCGAAGTTGAAGATAAAAATTATTTAACAGCTGTTGCTACAGACAGTCATAGAATGTCGATTTCAAAAATCAGGCTAGATGAAAAAATTGAATTTGACCCTATTATACTTCCTAAAAAAACAATTTTTCAACTTTGTTCACTGTTAGATAGTTATGATGGTGATGTAAAAGTATCAAATCTAAAGTCAAAAATTAAGTTTGAACTGAATAATAGTATTTTAATTTCAAAACTTATCGATGGAAAATTCCCGAATTATATTCAAGTAATACCTAAAAATAATCAAAAAAAATTAGAAATTGATTTAAAACTTTTCTTAAACTCAGTTGATAGAGTGGCTTCTGTATCTCTGGATAAAAAAGATGGTGTAAAATTTAATTTATCAAATGATACTCTTAACCTTTCGGTAAATAATACTAATAGTGGAGACGGAAAAGAAACATTAAATGTTAAATTTGATCATGACTTAGAAATAAGTTTTAACTCCAGATATTTGATTGATGTAGCTTCACAGTTAGATGGTGATAGAGTCGAAATCTTCTTTAATGATACGGGTTCACCAGCTTTAATAAAAGATCCAGGCGATTTTGACAGTATTTATGTTGTGATGCCAATGAAGGGTTAATTTATTAAATCTAATTCTTGATAGATATTTTTTTCTAGAGTTTTTAAAAATTCATTTTTTTCTAGTCCAGCTGAAATAGGTTTTAATATTGATATAGTAATTGTTCTATTACTATTTTTTCCACCTTTTTTTGGCCATACGTAACCAGAGTTTATGGCTACTGGTAAACAATTTATTTTTAATTCTTCATATATCCTTGAGGCTCCTTTTTTAAATGGAGTTCTATCATCAGGTAATACCCTGGTACCTTGAGGAAAAATAATTAATGGACGATTTGATTGTGATATTGTTTTTGAAATATCATTAAAAAAACCCAAATTATCTTTAGTTGTTTTATTTCTATTTATTGAAATTGATCCTATTTTTTTTAAATACCAACCAAATATTGGAATTTGGAGAAGCTCTTTTTTTAAAATAAAAACTGGTGAATTAAAAATAGTTTGCAAATAAAAAGTTTCAAACATTGATTGATGAGATGCGGCAATAAAAAATTTATCCTCTTTGATTATATTTTCTTCACCTTTGATAAGGATTTTTACTGAAAGGATAAACCTTAAGCAAACACTAGTCCAATAGCCCATTAATTTGCCACCAATTAAAACTATTTTTCTTGGTAGGAAAAAAGAAGGTAAAAAAATTATAGAAATAAAAATAATTCCAGTAAAAAAAATTATTGAAAATAAAATGTTTCTTATCATTGTCTCAAAAGCTAAATTAAATCTTTATGCTTTTGTCTTTTTCTAATTATTTTTATTTTGTTGTTTTTAATTAATATTTCTAATGGTTTTGTTCTTAAGTTATAATTTGAACTTAGTGACATTCCGTAAGCACCAACATCACATATTGCAACATAGTCTTTTTCTTGAAGTTCCTGAAAGTTTTTAACAGTTACAAACTTGTCTGTAGTTTCACATATAGGTCCTACAAATTCATAAGTTTTTTTAGAAACTTTTCCGGATTTAATAACAGGTAAAGTTTTGTGAATTGCACCATATAATGCTGGTCTCATTAAATCATTCATTGCTGCATCTAATATAATGAATTTTTTACTTTCACTGTCTTTTATATAAATTACTTTTGTAATCAATGTTCCAGAATTTCCTATTATAGATCTTCCTGGTTCAAATATAATTTTACATTTTTTATTTTTTAAAAATTTTTTAATAGCTAAATTATATTTTTTATAATTAAGTTTTTTATTTTTATCTGAATAAGAAATTCCCATACCACCACCTAAATCGATGTATTCAAATGTATGAGATGTTTTCTTTAAAATATTATCGACTACTTTAAGCATCTTTTCATAAGGCTTATGATCTAAAATTTGGCTTCCAATATGAACACTTAGGCAATTAAGATCTATATTTTGTGAACTTTTGCAATATTCAATTATTTCATAAAATGTTTTTTCATTTACACCAAACTTATTCTCCTTTTTACCAGTCGAAATTTGGCTTAATGTTTTTGCATCAGTATTAGGATTTAATCTTAAACCAATTTTTACAATTTTATTTTTTTGTCTAGCCACTCTATTTATTTCCACTACTTCACTTTTCGATTCTGCGTTTATTAGTAAAATTTTTTTATCTATTGCGTAACTTATTTCATTTGTAGTTTTACCAACTCCTGAAAAGACAATTTTTTTTGGACTAATACCTGCTTTAAGAGCCATCATCATTTCACCAACAGATACTACATCAGCTCCAAAACCAAATTTTGATATCTCATTTATTAAATTTACATTGGTATTTGATTTAACTGCAAAACATATCAATGGTGATATTGATTTAAAATTTTTTTTAAAATTTAAAATATTTTTTTTTAACCTTGAGTAAGAATAGCAATATGTTGGAGTACCATATTTTTTTGCAATTTTTAAAAAGTTAACTTTATCAATAGATAATTTTTTATTTATGTATTTCATTACACTCTATTTTTAGAGAATAGATTTAAATAAACTTGTTTTTTGTCCTCTTTGTATACAGGGTCACCTTTCTTGCCACATGAAAATAACAGTAGCAACATAACTAACATAAATGTGATTTTTTTTATCATTTTAATTTTTTATATTTAGTTATCATTTTTTTAATATTTTCAAAAGAAGTTCCCCCAAATGATTTTTTTGAATTTATAGAGTTTTTTAAATTGAAAATTTCTAAAACCTTTTCTGTCAATTTTGGCTCAATTTTTTTAAGTTCATTTAAACTTAATTCGTTTAAATTTTTCTTTCTTTTTTCAGCTATGTTAACAATAGCAGCTGTTTTTTGATATGCCTTTCTAAATGACATGTTGTGTTCTCTAACTAAATAATCAGCTAGATCTGTTGCTGTAATATGACCTGTATTTGCAAGTTCAAGCATCTTCTTTTTATTTGCACTGCAATTTTTTAAAACTTCATCAAATATTTTTAAGCAATTTATTAAAGTATCATTAGAATTAAAAACCAATTCCTTATCATCCTGTAAATCTTTAAAGTAGGATAGTGGCAAGCCTTTTAGTATCGTTAACATAGAAAAAAAATTTCCGTAAGAAGTACCAGTTTTTCCTCTTAGATATTCTAAGAGATCAGGATTCTTTTTTTGAGGCATAATCGAAGAGCCTGTAACAACTTTATCTGATAAGTTAATTAAGTTAAATCCATCTGAATTCCATATAATTAATTCCTCTGCAATTCTGGAAATATGCATTGAACATACTGAAATAGCGTAAAGAAAATCTAGTACAAAGTCTCTATCCGAAACTGTATCTATTGAATTATTAGTTGGTCTTTTAAATCCAAGTTTTTTAGATGTAAAATTTCTATCTATATTAAACGAAGTGCCTGATAGAGCTGCTACACCTAATGGACTTTCATCTAAACAATTTAAATTGTTTAAAAATCTTTTTTTATCTCTAGTAAACATTTCTACATAAGCCATTAAATAATGGCCAAATGATATAGCTTGAGCATTTTTAAGATGAGTAAACCCTGGCATGATAGTCTCTATATTTTTTTCAGCCAGTTTAATTGTGCTTTTGATTACTTTATCTATATTATTATTAATATCTTTTGTTGCAGTTTTAATCCAAATTTTAAAATCAGTTATTACCTGATCATTTCTTGATCTAGCTGTATGAATGTATCCAGCTTCATCACCAATTATTTGAAATAATCTTTTCTCAATATTCATATGAATGTCTTCATATTTTTTATTAAATTCAAATTTTTTGTAAGTTATTTCTTTATAAATTTTATTTAGACCATAAATAATTTTATTTTTTATTTTAAAGGAAATTATCTTTTGTCTAAAAAGCATTTCAACGTGTGCAATGGATCCTTGGATGTCTTCTTTATAAAGTCTCTTGTCTATATCAATAGAATTACCAACTTTTTGAAATAAGTTTGACGCTTCCTTTTGTATTCGCGTGTTCCATATTGCTTGGTTGTTTTTATTTTTTGCCATGATATTTAGTTATACCTAATTAATATGAGAATTTTAGCATTATTTATTTTTTTAATTACAACTGCAGAAGCTAGTGATTTACCGAACATTAAAAATATTGTTATTCATAAAGTTCCAAAAACGTATGAAAATGTATTTTTTTTAAATAAGAAAAATGAAAAAATTAAAATTAATGATTTCAAAGGAAAATTGTTAGTTTTAAATTTTTGGGCTACTTGGTGTCCTCCGTGCAAAGAAGAGATGCCTTCATTAGACAATATGCAAGCAAATTCATCACTTAATAATTTAAAAGTTTTTCCTATTAATATTGGGAAAGAAAAACTAAATAAAGTTGAAGAATTTTTTGCGAAATTAGACTTAAAAAATTTGGAACCTTTTTTTGATCCAGAAGTAACTTTAGCTAAAACATTTTCTCTAAGAGGAGTTCCAACATCAATATTTATAAATAAAGAAGGTGAGGAATTTGCAAGGGTTCTTGGTGACATAGACTTTAATGACAAAGATTTTTTAAAGTGGATTGAGAAATATAATTAGTTTTTAAAAAAATATGCGAAAGCTACCAAAACAAGTATAGCCACAAATTGCAGTAGAACTCTAAGCTGCATTAGTTTATTTGAATATTTTTTACTTGTTTCTCCACCTTTAAATAAAGTACCAATACCCAAAACCAAAACTATTCCAACAGCTATTAAAAGAGCTATAGATAAAATTTTAACTAATATTCCAGAAAACATATTATTATTGTAGTGTGTTTTTAAAAATAAAAAACATAATAAATCATCTATGACATTTTGCCTTAATTCAATCATCATCAAGCCAGAAGAAGGAACAGAAATTAAGAATGCGATAATTTTACTTCATGGGTATGGTGGAGATGGAAAAGACATAAGTATGTTAACTTTAAATTGGAAAAGACATCTGCCAAACACTATTTTTATTTGTCCTAATGGACATGAAAAGTGTGCAATTAATCCATCAGGATATCAATGGTTTGATTTAACCAAAGAAGATCAGTCTTATATTCTTGAAGAGTCAATTAAAGCTGAAAATGTTATTAAAAAATTTATTGAGGAAGTTAAAATTGAATACAACTTATCAAATCAACAAATTTGTTTATCAGGCTTTAGCCAGGGCTGCATGATGTCTTTGAATGTTGGTCTTACCTCAAATGAAAAATTTTTATGTGTCGTAGGATTTTCAGGGAAAATAATAGATCAAATTAATTTGAAAGATAGAATCAAAAATAGCACAGATACATTACTAATACATGGTGATGTCGACCAAATTGTTCCATCAACACATTTACTTGAAGCTAAAGATTTTTTAATTCGAAATAATATTCCTGTTGAAACTTTATTAATAAAAAATTGCGACCATCACATTCCTATCGAGGCATCAAGTACAGCATTAAATTATATTTTAAAAAAAATTTAACATCTGATCATATTGATTATGATGCTAAACTAAGTTAATGTTTTAATGTGAACAACTTTATTGAACAAGATGTATCATTAGAAAAATGTCCTGCATTAGTTCTTAATGCTGATTACAGACCCCTAAGCTATTACCCACTATCATTATGGTCATGGCAAGATACTGTGAAATCAGTTTTTCTTGATAGAGTTATAATTGTAAGCCATTACGATAGAACTATCAGAAGCCCTTCATTTAATATGAAGCTACCAAGTGTTATAGCTTTAAAAGACTATATTGTTCCTCAAACGAAACCAAGTTTTACTAGATTTAACGTTTTTTTAAGAGATAAATTCTCTTGTCAATACTGTGGAAGTAATGAGGAACTTACTTTTGATCATTTGCTTCCAAGATCTAAAGGTGGAGAAACAAATTGGGACAATGTTGTTACAGCTTGTTCAGCTTGTAATGTAAAAAAAGGTGGAAAATTATTAAAACATTCAGGAATGAAATTAAATCAATATCCATTCAGACCTTCAACAGAAGATTTACATAAAAATGGCAAGAACTTTCCTCCTAACTTTTTACATAAAAGTTGGATGGATTATTTGTATTGGGATGTTGAATTAGAAACTTAAATTTTTTCAGAAATATTAATTGCAATTTTAGAACCAGTTTTAATTATTTTATCTAAAATACTATAAGGTCCTTTTTTAGTTGCACCTTTTTCATAAGCGATATCTTTATGATTAAGCTCATCTTCTCTAAATTTTGTAATTTTGTTTTTGAGAAATTTTTCATCTTCATCTAATTGATTAATTTGATTTAAGTAGTGTTCATCAATTACTTCCTCTACAGATGCTGTGCATAGCATGGCTGCCTTTTTCCCTAACAAAGTAGAACCAAATCCTAAACCAACACCTAGCAAATCCCACAGTGGCAAAAGTTTTGTAGGAGCAATGTTTCTTTTTTTAATTTCATTTTCAAAGAATTCACTATGTTCCTTTTCATGAATTTTCATATCTTCTATGATTTTTTTCAAATTTTCATCTTTGACAAATGTATTTAAAGCTAACAATTGACCCTCATATATTTTAACTGCTCCACGCTCACCAGCATGATCTACCCTTATAAATTCTTCAATTTTTTTTTTACTTACTTTTGGCATAGTTTAAATAAATTTTTAATGCATTGATTGTAATTAGTATAGAAATTACAATATTGTAAGTTGTAAGTGATAATCCAAAAATTTTAAATGTTACATCTTTGCAGCTCACTTTTTGTTCTTGCAATTGTTTTAAAATTTCTTCTTTGGATGTTACTTCAGAGCCATTTTTTAGGTCACAAACTAGAGATTCCTCGATAAACCCTTGTTCAATACCAAAATGATAAACTGATAAGATAGTAGCTGTTAAAAAAACAATTACCAATAAAACCAAAAATATTTTTTCAAACTGAGAAAATTTATAATTCAAGAGTATAATTACTATTGCAATTAAATATGGAATTCTCTCTAAGATACAAAGATTGCATGGTTGATGACCCAAAATATATTCAATAAAGAACGCTGACAATAAAGCAACGAAACTGACAAATAAAATCAGGTTAAGAAACAATGATTTATTTTTAAGCATTAAATTTAAAAATTAAAAATATAATTCCTAATACTATAACTATTAAAATTCCAATTATAGTGAACCATTTTGAACCATGCTTCTCCATGAATTCAGTAAATAAGTCACCAAATTTATAAGATAAATAAGCAACAATAAAAAATCTGAGACTTCTCGAGATTAAACTCACAACAATAAATATAGGTAAACTAAAACCAACAACACCACTAGCAATAGTGAATGCCTTATAGGGAAGTGGAGTAAATCCTGCTAGAAAAAGAATACTTAGCCAGGCAAAAAAACCTGATCCTTGAGAAAAACTTGTCTTCAAATTTTCTACTTTATTTTCATAACCATAAAATTCAATTACATTAATAGCCAAATCATAAAACAAATAACCTAGTAAATATCCAAAAATTCCTCCTAAAACTGAAAATAAAGATGCGATTAAAAATATTTTAAAATATTCTTTTTTTTTAGCAATCACCATAGGAATAATCATTACATCTGGAGGTATAGGAAAAAACGAACTTTCAGTGAAGGAAACAATTCCTAAGTACAAATTTGAACTTTTGTGAGCAGCTAAATTTAAACACTTTTTATAAAGACTTTGGAACATTTTTTGGTTTTAATATAATTTTAGTTCTTATACTATTTAATTATAATTTAATTTAATGGGCGAATGGCGGAACTGGTAGACGCGCACGACTCAAAATCGTGTTTCGCAAGAAGTGAGAGTTCGATTCTCTCTTCGCCCACCAAAGTTTATGAATATAAAAAACTATAATAATCTTTTAGAACTATTTTATAATCAGTATACAAAAGAAAAAGCAGATCAAATTTTTCTTAAATCCTTAAAAAATCCAAACGATAAATTTTCTTGGAGAGATACTTATTTGAATATTTTAAAATTAAGCGACGAGCTTAAATTTTTAATTCAAAAAAAAGATAGATGTTTATTAATTTCAGAAAATAGACCTGAATGGATGATATCTGATTTAGCGATAATGTTAGCAGGTGGAATTACCGTGCCAGCCTATACCACTTACACCGAAAGAGATTATGAATATTTAATTGATGATTGTAATCCATCAGTAATAGTTGTCTCAGATCAAGTTCAATATAATAAAATTAAAAATATAATTTCTACAAAGCCATTTATAAAAAAGGTTATCACTTTTGATCAAATTGACAGTCAATCAAATACTATATGTATTAAAGATATTTTTCTAAAGAACGATTGTGAAGAGATCGATTTTTTAAAATTAGAAATTTCTAGAAAAGATGTAGCTTGTATTATTTATACATCAGGAACCCAAGGTAACCCCAAGGGAGTAATGCTCAGCCATGGAGGGATTTTAAATAATTGTGAAGGCTCTATTTCACTTTTAAAAGAGATAATATCTTACAAACCTAAATTCTTAACTTGGTTACCATTATCGCATTCTTATGAACACACCGTTCAGTTTGTCCAAATAGCAATAGGAGCCGAAGTTTACTATGCAGAAAGTATAGATAAGTTAATTAAAAATATGGGAGAATGTAGTCCAGATATTATGACAGCTGTTCCAAGATTTTATCAGAATCTGTATCAAAAAATTAATTCGACTTTTAATAAAGCTACTGGTTTTAAAAAATCTCTAATAAATAAAATGCTTTATCTTGGAGAAAAAGTGCTAACAAATCAAAAACTTACTTTTTTTGAAAAAGTTCAAAATATAATTTGCGAAAAAATAGTTAGAAAAAAAATAAAAGCTCAATTTGGAGGTTCTCTAAAAGCATTCATTTCTGGAGGAGGCGCGCTAGATAAAGAAGTGGGTGTTTTTTTAAATTCGATAGGTTTACCGACTTTGCAAGGTTATGGGTTAACTGAAACTTCTCCAGTTGTAAGCTGCAACCCAATAAAAGATATAAGGATAGATACAGTAGGTCCTACTTTTAGTGGTAATGAAGTGAAAATTGCTGACGATGGTGAAATTCTGGTTAAAGGTGAAAATGTTATGTTAGGCTATTGGAATAAAAAGGAAGAGACAGAAAAAGTTTTAAAGGATGGCTGGTTATATACTGGAGATATAGGACATTTTGAAAATGGATATTTAAAAATCACTGATAGAAAAAAAGATATTTTAATTACACCAGGTGGTGACAATATTTCTCCTGTGAAAATTGAAAATGATTTACTTAAGATTGAAATTGTAGAGCAAGCATTAGTTTATGGAGATAACAAACCATATTTAATAGCTATTTTAGTTTTAAATAATAATGAAAGTAATGCATCAGATGAAAACGTTTCAAAAGAAATAGAAACAATAAATAAAAACTTATCTAAGATAGAAAAAATTAAAAAGTTTTTTGTAATTAAAGAACAATTTACAATTGAAAATGGATTAATGACACCAACTTTAAAGTTAAAAAGATATAAAATTATTGAAAAGTATAAAAGTGAAATAGAAAAACTTTATTAAATTTCTTTAAATTAAGAGTTTATTTACCGCATAAACATTAACTAAATTAATAAAAAAATTTTTTATAAAAAATAAAAAATAAAAAATATTTTTTTTAAAATTCGCTTTTAATTAATGATTTGACATAAGTTGTATAAAAAAATAAAAATAAGTTAACAGCGAATCAATTTGATTCGTTAAACTAAAAAGGGAGCTAAAGATGCCTAAGAAAAGAAAAAAAGCAGCAAAGAAAACTAAGAAAAAAGCTAAGAAAAAAGCTAAGAAAAAAGCTAAAAAAGCTAAGAAAAGAAGAAAATAGTAACTTAGTATTCTTTACAAAAAACGCTTCTCATAACTTTTTGTGTGAGAGGCGTTTTTTTTTATTCGTCTAAAGGTTCGTCGGTTTCAGAAATAGGTTCTTCGACAGGTAAATCAGCAGTCGGAGTTTTAGGAGTAGCGCTAATAGCTTGTGTTTGTCCACCAACATTTCTCTTTAATGCTTTATCTAATTTTTTTTGAGTGTCTTCTTGTGATAAATTTAAAATTATCTGAAATTCTGATTGCATTCTTTCATAAGCTTTTTCAAAAAGTTGTCTTTCACTATAAGATTGATCAACCATAAGGTCATCACCTTTGTTTAGATCTCTTACAACTTCAGCTAATTCATAAATTTTACCTGATGAAATTTTCGCCTCATATTCTTGTGCTCTTCTACTCCACATTGATCTTTTGATTTTTGGCTTACTTTTTAATATAGAAATACATTTGTTTACTTGATTGATTGTTGCTAAAGGTCTTAAGTGAGACTGTTTGTTAACGGGTACCATACCATTAGCTTTATCTTTTTCAAATTTGATAACGTATGTTTCAACATCAATACCACCGATATTTATTTTTTTAAATTCTGTAATTTGACCAACACCATGTTTTGGATAAACAACATAATCTTTAATTTTAAATTCTCTTTTTTCGCTTTCTTGTTTTTTAACTTTTTTTATCTCAGGTTTAACCTCATTAGTTTTTGATATTCTTAAATTATCTACTTTCGGTTCATCTGGCGTTTCAGTAGTTTTTGAAACTTTTTTTATTTTAGGAGATTTATTTGGAATTTTTTTTAATACTTTTTTAGCTTTTTTTACCACTACTTTTTTGACTTTTTTAGTTTTAGTTTTTACAACTTTTTTAACTTTAGTTACTTTTTTCTTTTTAACTTTTTTTGTCATTTCTTTATCTGATTTACCTTTAAAGATTTTCTTTAAAATACTTTTCGTACTTATTTTGCTCATTTTTAAATTTTTCGTGATCCGCAGGGGGATCTTTTTTCTCACTTATGTTTGGCCAGATTTCTGAATATTTTTTATTGATCTCTAACCATTTTTCGCTTCCAGGTTCTGTATCTGCTTTTATAGCATCAACGGGGCACTCTGGCTCACAAACGCCACAATCTATACACTCATCCGGTTTAATTACAAGCATATTTTTACCTTCATAAAAACAATCAACCGGACAAACGTCTACACAATCAGTAAGCTTACACTTAATACAATTATCGTTTACAATATAAGTCACTCTTTACTTTCCTCTTTTAATCTATGCTTAATATCTCCCATAGTTTTACTGTCAATGTATAAAAGTCCCACTAATCTTCTCATAAGATTTGTTTCATACATATCTGCATCTTCATTAGAATAAATAATTGACCAAAGAGCTTCCACTATTTTAATTTTATCTTTTTCAGGTAAATTTTTAATTTCTCTTGTGAAGTCTAAAATTTGGTTTGAATTTTCCTCAATAATTTTTGCATCTTGTATAGTTTTTGTGATTTTTTCACTTTCAAGACCCAACTCTAGAAGTGTTTTTTTAATTATTTCCTCTTCTTTGTCAGTATAATTTTCATCTATTTTTGCAGCATGAATTAATAAAGCACAAACTTTTACTATAAAATTATTCTCTTCTTTTTTATCTGTCTTTTTAAAAAACATAAAATTAACCTAACTTGAGATTTTTAAGAACTTTAAATGGATTTTCATTTGAAACTTTTTTGTTCTGTATCTTTTTAAATTTTTTAACAGGATTATATTTAAAAAACATGTCTTGTTCTTTTTCATAAGTTTTATAACCCATTTTTTGTAATAATTTTTTAAAGTTCTCCTTGCTGCACCCTAAAAGATTTAACATTTCAGGTATCATTTTTATTTCATTATTTTCTTTTGAAGTAGCATTAATAATTTGTACAAAGAGTCTTTCAAGAATATCTATTCTTACAAAAAAATTATCAAATTTTTCAAATCCACAGAGAAGCATAAAGTTTTTATTTTTAGAATCTTTATCTTCTAAAAAATTTAATCCAAAAGTTGGTGGTTTTAAATTATAGAATTTTTGATGAAAATTTTTCCACAATAAGGTTCTTAAAGATACAGCATCTGGTTTTATAAGCTGATAAAGGAATACATGGTATCTTCCAAATTTTACACCCAATTCTCTAAGTACTTTTCTATCTATTTGTTCAAGATTTTTTAAATAATCAGAAACTTGTTCTCTTTTTAAAACACCATTATTTTCATAAAGCTGATAAGCCAAAGCCTTAATTGAAGACTTATCTTCTTTAATGTTTTTTAAATCTATTAAACTTTTCAAGACATCGCTTATTTTAGAGTTTAGCCATTTTTGAATAAAATCATTTAGTTTTTGTTTTGGATTTTGTTCAATAATGTCATCAACAACTAAAGTAAAATTGGGACTTAAATAATCATTTCCTGGTAACAGTCTAGCAATTGGAAATTCATTCCAATATATTTTAAAATCCTCTTTTAAATCTATTAATCCCGTATCTATAATTGATTGAATTCTTTTATCAAACTCAGGTCCAATTGATTGTCTAGCAGCTTTTTTTAATGACTTGATATCAGTTTCAAGAGAGCCTTTTTTTAAATCTAATTCTAATTTCAAACCTTTGATTTTACCAATAAACTGATCATCTATTTTAACGTCATTGTTCTGTAATATTTCAGTTTTGAATTCCATGTCTTGTTTTAAACCTCTTGCAAGTATGCTTGCTCTTTTGTCGATAAAAGTCTTGGTAAGTTCTTCATGAAGTCTGTCAGAAAGTCTATCTTCTAAATGTTTTGTTTTTTCTATCCAATAATTTTGATTTTCTACCCAATTATTTTTATTTGAAACATAAGACCAAGTTCTTACATTTGCAATTCTATTTGATAAAGAATCTACATTTCCCTCTAATTTATCAAGTTTCATGAGCTGCAATCTCATGTAATCTTCTGAAATTAGACCTTTTTCACTGTTTAAAAATTTAAAAACATTTTTGATCACTTCATAATGATTGCCATAGGTTTTTTTAACAAAATCAGGTATCTGACAACATTCCCATAATAATTTGAGAGTTCTTTCGTTAAATTCTAGATTATTTTTTTCATCTTTTATAAAATATTTTAGCGCTCTTTCATCCTCACATTCGTGAACTTTTCTTAACCATTCCATCTGGGGTCTTTCTTCAAGACTTTTAATCAGTGAATTTGGATTATTGAAATTAAGATCAGAATTTCTCCAGAATAAAGTTCTTATTTCTTCAAATTTATGTCCTTCAATTAATTCCACTTCTTCAGGTGAAATTTCTTTACAATCACCAGTTATACCAAAACCACCATCATTTAAATATCTTCCAGCTCTTCCTGCTATTTGACCTATTTCAGATAAATTTAATTTTCTTAATTTTTTTCCATCAAATTTTTTAAGATTTGAAAAATATACATAATCTAGATCCATATTTATTCCCATTCCAATAGCGTCAGTGGCTACTAAAAAATCAACATCTCCAGATTGGTAAAGTTCTACTTGAGCATTTCTCGTTTTAGGACTTAATGAACCCATAACTATAGCTGCCCCACCCTTTTGTCTTCTTATTAATTCTGCTATTGCATAAACTTCCTCCGCTGAAAAAGCTATAATTGCAGTTTTTCTATTTATCCTTGATATCTTTTTATGTCCGGCATAAGTGAGTTTTGACAATCTATCTCTATTAATAAATTCTAAATCCTCATTTAATTTAGATATGATATTTTTAATAGTACTAGAACCCATTAGCATCGTAAGTTTTTCACCTCTTAAATTTAATAATCTATCTGTGAATATGTGACCTCTTTCATGATCTGCACACATTTGAATTTCGTCTATGCCCACAAATTCTAAATGTTTTTCAATAGGCATTGATTCGACTGTGCATAAATAATATTTTGCGTTTGTAGGAATTATTTTTTCTTCACCAGTAATTAAAGCAACTTTGTCTATACTAATTTTTTTTATTACTTTATCGTAAACCTCTCTTGCTAATAATCTTAATGGGAACCCAATCATTCCGCTGTCAAAAGATAGCATTGTGTCAATTGCAAGATGAGTTTTACCTGTGTTTGTTGGACCAAGAACAGCTGTAATTTTATTTTTAGGCATTTCTATCTTTGGTGTATAATTTTTTTTACCTACCAGATATTGTTAGTGCTAAAGAACAAAAATAGACTAAAACATGACCGAATCGGAGGGTAAAAAGTTCTCATTTTTATATTAATATTAATGAGAATATCATAATTGAGATTAATTCTATAATAGTAATTTAATAAAATAAAAATGACCAATAAACTTTGGGAAGCATCTTTAAAAGAGAAAAAAAATTCAAATCTTTATGCTTTTGAGAAATTTATTTCAAATAAAATCAAAAAAAAATTTAATTTAAATTACAAAACTTTTTTGAATTGGACTGTTAAAAATTCTCCTGAGTTTTGGAATTATTTTTGGGAATTTTCACAAATTAAAGGGTTGAAAAGTAAAAAAAAAATTAAAAAATCTAAAATATTTTATAAAAATTTATTCTTACCAGGTAGTAAGTTAAATTTTGGTGAGAATTTATTGTCAAAAAATAATGATGATAAGGCACTCACATTTATAAGCGAAAATGGCTTTAGAGAAGAAAAATCTTGGAGAGAATTAAATTTAAGTACAGGCAAAATTGTAAAGTTTTTAAAGGAAATTAAAATTAAAAAAGGAGACAGAGTTGCAGCTTATATGCCTAATACTATCGAGACAGTTGAGGCGTTTATAGCAGCGAGTACTTTAGGAAGCATTTGGTCATCATGCAGTCCTGATTTTGGTATTAAAGGTGTTGTTGAAAGATTTTCTCAAATTAATCCAAAAGTTTTGTTCATTACAGACCAGTATTTTTACAATGGGAAAAAAATTAATGTATTAGAGAGATTATCTGAAATTTTAAAATCTATTCCATCAATTAAAAATGTTGTGATTGTTAATTATCCTGGAAAAAAATATGTCACTAATAAAAGTAAATATAAGAAAATAAATTTAATTAAATGGCGTGAGATTATTCAAAATCAATCTGAAAAAATAAATTTTAAAAAGTATGATTTCGAAAGCGAGTTGACTATTTTATATTCAAGTGGAACAACTGGAAAACCAAAATGTATTTGCCACAGAACTGGTGGAGTTCTTCTTCAACATAAGAAAGAACACCAATTACATTGCGATATAAAAGAAAATGATAACGTGTTTTATTTTACCACTTGTGGCTGGATGATGTGGAATTGGTTAGTAAGCTCGTTAGCTTCAAAGGCATCAATAGTACTTTTTGATGGTTCTCCAATGTATAAATCAAGTGATTTACTTTTAAAAATAGCACAAAGAGAAAAAATTACTCTGTTTGGAATTAGTGCTAAATATATTGATGCTCTAAGAAAATTAGAACCTAATCTTAAATTTAAATATAAACTTCAAAAACTAAAAACAATATGTTCAACAGGTTCTCCTTTATCAAGTGAAGGTTTTAAATATGTTTATAAAAATATTAAAAAGAAAGTTCATCTCTCATCTATTTCGGGTGGTACAGATATTGTATCATGTTTTGTTTTAGGAAATATATATCAGCCTGTAAATATTGGTGAAATACAAAATTCTGGCTTAGGTTTAGATGTTGATGTCTTTAATGATAGTGGTAAATCTTTAAAAAATTCTAAAGGTGAACTAGTTTGTAAAAATCCATTTCCATCAATGCCTCTTAAATTTTGGAATGATAAAAATGACGTAAAATTTAAAAAAGCTTACTTCAATAGATATAAAAATACTTGGCATCATGGTGATTATGCTGAAAGAAGAAATACCGATGGTTTTATTATACATGGAAGATCTGACACTACCCTTAATCCAGGAGGTGTAAGACTTGGTACTGCTGAAATATATTCTGAGGTTGAAAAGTTTAAAGAAATTAAAGAAGCACTAGTAGTTGGTCAATCTTGGGATAATGATATAAGAATAATTCTTTTCGTTGTAATGAGTAATGAATACATACTTGATGATTCTTTACTTAATAGAATAAAAACTCAAATAAGAATAAATGCATCACCAAGACATGTCCCTAGTAAAGTAATTGTTGTAAAAGATATTCCAAGAACCAAAAGTGGTAAAATTGTTGAGCTTGCAGTTAAAAGCACTATAGAAGGAAGTGTTGTTAAAAATAAAGAAGCTTTAGCAAACCCAGAAGTTTTAAAACAATACAAAAATTTGAAACAGTTAAGTTATTAAATGTTAAAAAATATAGTTAAAGATTTAAAACCATCTTCTACGCTAGCAATCAATGAAGCTTCAAAAAAACTTGAAGATGAAGGAAAAAAAATATTTAAATTTGGTTTTGGACAATCACCCTTTAAAGTTCCACAAGACGTAGTAGAGGAGCTTAAAAATAATGCGTATCAAAACAAATATTTGCCCATGCAAGGTCTTTCAGAACTAAGACAGTCTGTTGCAAAATACTCATCAAAGAAAAAAAATTATGAATATAATTCTAAGAATGTCATCATAGGACCAGGCTCTAAAGAGTTGATGTTTTTACTTCATGTAATATTCGATGGTGAAATTATATTGCCTGCACCTAGTTGGGTTTCTTACGCACCACAAGCAATATTAGGAAGAAACAAAATTCAAATTTTACAAACAAAAAGAGAAAATAATTGGTTCCCTACAGCTCAAGAAATAGAGGAAGTAATATTAAAAGATAAAAATAAAAATTATTTATTATTTTTAAATTCCCCCAATAATCCTTCAGGACAAGTTTGTGAAAATTTGGAAGAGATTTCTAATGTTGCAAATAAACATAATCTTATAATTTTATCTGATGAGATATATTCAGAACTGACTTTTACAAAAAATTATAAGTCTATTTCAAATTTTTGTCCTGAAAAAACAATTATCAGTACTGGCCTAAGTAAATGGTGTGGAGCTGGTGGTTGGAGATTGGGATATTTTATTGTCCCAGAGAGCTTAAATGACATAAAAAACATGATTAATGTTTTAGCCAGTGAAACCTTTTCAGCAGTAAGTGCGCCTATCCAATATGCTGCAATAAAAGCATATGAAAACAATCATAGTAAATACATTAATAAATCTAGAAATATTTTAAAGGCTGTCGGCAATTATGTTTATCAAAATTTAAAATCAAACAAAATTTTAATTAATGAACCTCAAGGAGGTTTCTATTTAATGCCTGAATTTTTAGATTCTAAATTTAAAACTTCATCAGAAATGTGTGAAAATATTTTAAAAGAAACAGGTGTTGCATTATTACCTGGATCAGATTTTGGATTTAATGAAAGTAAAATGCTTGCAAGATTAAGCTTTACTGATTTTGATGGAGAAAAATTCATGAATAGTATTAAGGAAGATCAATCTATTGATTTTAATATAATCGAAAAGTTGGCACCAAAGGTTGTAGAAGGTGTTGATAATTTAAAAAAATGGTCAGAAAATCTTTAAAATCAACCTATACATCTATTATAATTTTTTGTTAAGATTAATTTATAAAAAATAACGACATACAATTATAGAGAGGGAAAAATAATGAAAAAAATAATCACATCCCTATCAAGTGCTTTACTGATTTTATTTGCATCACTGTCCTTAACTACAGTTGCTAAATCAGCTGAGTTCTTCACGATAGGAACTGGTGGACCTACTGGAGTATATTTCCAAACAGGTAACGCTATATGTAAAATGCTTCATAAATCAGCAATTAGTGCTGAGCACGGTAGAAAAAAAGGTACAGCTAAAGCGTATAGATGTACTGCTCCATCGACAGGTGGTTCAAACTACAATATTGGACAAATAGCAGCTGGAGAATTTCAATTTGGTGTAGCTCAATCTGACTGGCAATATCACGCAGTGAATGGTTCAAGCAAATGGGAAGGAAAACAGTTTAGTGATTTGAGAGCTGTGTTTTCAGTTCACAACGAACCTTTTCAAATTTGGGCTAGAAAAAAAGCAAGAGTTAAAGATTTTGCAGACTTAGAAGGTAAAGTAGTAAACATTGGTAACCCTGGTTCTGGTCAGAGAGGAACCATGGAAGAGCTAATGAAAGCTATGGGTGTTGATAATAGTTTCTTTAAATCAACAACAGAGTTAACTTCTTCAGAGCAAGTGAAAGCTTTATGTGATGGTAAAATTGATGCATTTGGTTATTCGGTTGGATTTCCAAATGGTGCAATGGAACAAGCCGCAACTTGTGCTGCTAAAGCATCTCCAATCAATTTGACTGGACCAGAAGTTCAAGGCTTAATTGATGGTGCTGATTATTATGCACAGGCTGTAATTCCTAAAGGCACTTATACTAAACAGAAAAAAGATGCTACTACATTTGGTGTTAAAGCAACTGTGGTAACTTCAGCAGATGTTTCTGAAGAACTAGTGTACTTAGTTACAAAAGCAGTTTTTGAAAACTTTGACGATTTCAAAAAACAACATCCAGCATTTGGATTTTTGGAAAAGAAAAACATGATTAAAGATGGTTTATCTGCTCCACTACATCCTGGTGCAATTAAATATTATAAAGAAGCTGGATTAATGTAATCTAAGTTTTTTACTTTTTAAAAGGCCTGGTAATTTTTACCGGGCCTTTTTTTTATGGTATGAATATTTCTTATGAGTAATTCAATTAGCACCAATATAAAAAATAAAATAAGCGAAGATTTATCACCAACCAGAAACATTACTGGATTTCATTTAAAGGTAGTTTCTGCAATAGCTATCATTTGGTCCTTATTTCAACTTTGGTACGCATCACCATTTCCATTTATGTTGAATATTGGAATGTTTAAAGGTTTACCTGCGAGAGCAATACATTTAGGATTTGCATTAACTTTAGCATTTTTAATCTACCCAGTAGCAAAAGGAAAAAAAATTTCATTTTTTGATATTATTATAAGTTTTGTGGGCGCTTTTTCTTGTCTCTATATTTATTTTTTTTATGATCAATTAGTAGAGAGGGGTGGTGTTCTTTTAAGTTTGAAAATCACTGATACATTCAATTTTCCAGTGGAATTAATTTTAGGAGGATGTGGTATTTTAATACTTTTAGAGGCCACAAGAAGAGCAATTGGATTACCTTTGGTAATCATTGCAACTAGTTTTTTATTATTTTCATATTTTGGAAGGTATGCACCAGAGATAATTTCTCATGGAGGCTTGTCTTTAAATAGATTAGTAGGATTTCAATGGTTGGATCAAGAGGCAATATTTGGAATCCCTATTGGTGTTTCTGTAGATTTTATTTTTCTGTTCGTTTTATTTGGTGCCTTACTCGAAACAGCAGGTGGAGGTAAATATTTTTTAGATTTAGCCTTTGCGATGGTTGGTAAAATGAGAGGTGGACCAGCCAAAGCTGCAATTCTAGGTTCAGGAATGACTGGCTTAATCTCAGGATCATCAATTGCTAATACCGTAACTACTGGAACATTTACTATTCCAATAATGAAAAAAACAGGTTTCTCTAAAGAAAAGGCAGGTGCAATTGAGGTTTCATCATCTGTAAATGGACAAATAATGCCGCCTGTGATGGGTGCCGCAGCATTTGTAATGGCAAGTTTTATTGGGGTTACTTATTTTGAAATAGTTAAACATGCTTTTTTACCTGCAATTATTTCTTATATTGCTCTATTTTATATATCTCACCTAGAAGCTCTAAAATTAAATCTCAAAGGAATGGACGATGCCGATGTTCCTAATTTGAAAAAAACATTTTTATCTGGAATTCATTTTTTAATTCCTATTTTTGTTTTAATTTATACTCTTGTTTATTTAAGGTTTACTGCTTCGTATTCAATTTTTTATGCAACAATTACTTTAATTTTAGTAAATCTAATTAACTTAATTATTAAAAATAATTACTCTAAAGATTCTTTTAAAGAATGGTTTAATCAAACAATCGTTGGTTTTGAAAAAGGGGCATTGAATATGGTAGCAGTTGGTATAGCAATTGCTACAGCTGGTATCATAGTAGGTGCAGTTGGCTCAACAGGCTTAAGTACAAACTTAATTATTGTTATCGAATCTATTGCTAAAGATAACGTCACAATACTATTATTTTTAACAATAATTTTATGTTTGTTGTTAGGAATGGGTTTACCAACTACAGCAAACTATGTTGTGGTTGCATCTTTGATGGCAACTGTTTTAGTTGATGTTGGAAATGCATCTGGGTTTATTTTTCCACTAATAGCAGTTCATTTATTTGTTTTTTACTTTGGACTGATGGCAGATGTAACACCGCCAGTAGGACTAGCTTCTTATGCAGCTGCAGGAATATCTGGAGGAGACCCATTAAGGACTGGAGTTCAAGCATTTTGGTATAGTTTAAGAACAGGAATATTACCAATAGTCTTTTTGTTTAATCATGAACTTTTACTTATTGATATTGAAAATATCTGGCATGGGCTTATTGTTATTATAACATCATTAATCGGAATTTTAGTTTTTACATCAGCAACTCAAGGTTGGTTTGTAAATAGACTTAAATGGTATGAGATAATTATTTTTTTAATCATTTCTATTTCTTTATTGTCTCCAGATTTTGTTCTAAATAAATTTTACCCAAAATATAATTATCAAGAAATTAATAAAATCAATTCATTAAAATTTGATTCAAAAAAAGAAATTCAAATTAAAGTAACAAGACCCAGTTTATATGGAGAAAGATATAAACTTTTTGTAATATCAAAAAATACCTTTGAAGATCATTTTACTCTAGAGGATTATGGGATTACTTTATTGGTGCAAGATGAAAAAATAATTGTTGATAATTTAAAATGGAATGGAGAGGCAAAAAAAAATGGTTTTGAAATGGGTGATTATATTAGTGAATTTAAAATTGAAAACTTTGATAGACCGTCCAAAAATATAGTTTATCCAATCGCTTTAATTTTATTAGTTATTTGTGGATATTTTAATATCAGAAGAAAAGAATAAATTAACCACCTGGACCTAAGTTTGAAGGTTTAACTTTTAAAATTTTCCAAACACCTGTTGCTGATGTGATAATTTTGTTATTACATTTAAGCTCACAAAATAAAAATATTAGTGTATTAGTTTTTTTTAAAATTTTTGTATGTCCAATAATTTCATCACCAACTTTTGAGGCACCAATAAACTTGATATCTAATGAAATAGTTACACATGGAGCATTACTCGCAGATCTGTGAGCAGCGGTTCCGGCACCTGCATCTATTAATGCTGATAGATAGCCTCCATGAGTTATACCAGCAGCATTTAAGTGATTTTCATTTATAGTAGATTTAAATTCATATTCAGTTTCAGAAATGTTTCTAAACAAAACACCTCCATTGTGTTTCATAAAACCAGGTGTTAAGCTTATTTGTTCAAATTCATTACTCATAAAATTTACAATACAATTGTTAATAGCAATAATAACAATGCGATAATTATAAAAAAGTAAATTACTGATTTTTGTAAAGATGCTTTTAAAAGCCAATTAATCATTTTTATCCTTTTTTGGTGGACCGCCCAGAACTCGAATCTGGAATCTCCCGGTTCGTAGCCGAGCGCCTTATCCAATTTGGCCAGCGGTCCAAAATTAATTTTATTAAAGATACTGTATTTTCAGGTTTTATTAACAAATTTTGTTCAATTAAAACACAGCTTTGCATAAAAAGATTAATTAATGTGATAAAATAACATAAAAATATATTTTATTTGAGTGTATAAGCCTTTTAAATAATGAGCGAAAAACTACTTGTTCCTGACATCGGTGATTTTGAGAATGTTGAGGTGATAGAATTACTTGTGAAGCCTGGAGATACAATCAAGGAAAATGATCCAGTAGTTACAATTGAAAGTGATAAATCTAGTGTTGAAATCCCATCAACTATTTCAGGAAAAATTGATACCGTTAATGTCAAAGTAGGTGATAAAGTTTCAAAAGGTGATTTACTTTTAAGTTTAAGCAATTCAACCAAAAGTCTTCCAGAGAGCAATCTTCCTAAAGATACAGAAAATATTATTAAACAAGCTGAGGAAGCAATGGCTGTAAATAAAGAGGAGCCGGTGAATGTTTCAGAGCCAGCTAAAGAAAAAAAACAATCTATAATTCAAGTTACAAATGGATTAGATACAGATCCTTTAGAAACTCAAGATTGGCTAGAGTCTTTATCTGCAGTAATTTCAAAAGATGGAAATCAAAGAGCTCATTTTTTAATTAAGGAATTAATTAACAAAGCCTATCGTGAAGGAGCAAATATTCCTTACACCCAAAATACTCCGTATATAAATACCATTCCTCCTGAGGCTGAAATAAAGTCAAATGGAGATCAAAATATTGAGAGAAGAATAAGATCTCTGATCAGATGGAATGCAGCTGCAATGGTAGTAAGAGCTAACAAAAAATTTCCAGAATTAGGTGGACACATAGGAACCTTTGCATCTGCTGCAACTTTATATGATGTTGGAATGAATCATTTTTGGAGAGCAAAAAACAATAAATTTGGAGGTGATCTAGTATATTTTCAGGGACACAGCGCACCTGGAATGTATGCTAGAGCATTTTTAGAGGGTAGATTAACTGAGAAACAATTAGATAGTTTTAGACAGGAAGTAAAACCTGGAGGATTATCTTCATACCCTCACCCTTGGCTAATGCCAAATTTTTGGCAATTTCCTACTGTTTCAATGGGGTTAGGACCAATGCTTGCAATTTATCAAGCAAGATACATGAAATATTTAATCAATAGAGGATTGATTAAAGATGAAGGACGAAAAGTCTGGGCTTTTTTAGGAGATGGTGAAATGGATGAACCAGAATCCATGGGTGCAATTGGATTAGCAGCTAGAGAAAAACTAGATAATTTAATTTTTGTAATTAATTGTAATCTCCAAAGACTTGATGGACCTGTAAGAGGAAATGGAAAAATTATACAAGAACTTGAAGGTAGCTTCAGAGGTGCTGGATGGAATGTAATAAAAGTTATTTGGGGTTCATATTGGGACTCATTATTAGCTAATGACAAATCTGGTCAATTAGTAAAAATTATGAATGAAACTGTAGATGGTGAATACCAAGCCATGAAAGCAAGAGATGGTGCATATGTACGAGAAAAGTTTTTTGGAAAAAATCCAGATACTTTGGAGATGGTTTCATCTATGTCAGATAAAGATATTTGGAGATTAAATCGAGGAGGACACGACCCCCATAAGGTATACGCAGCTTATGATAAAGCAATTAAAAACCAAGGAAGTCCAACAGTTATTATTGCAAAAACAATCAAGGGATATGGAATGGGAAAAACAGGTGAAAGTGTAAACACTACTCACCAAACTAAAAAATTAGATGTGGATGATCTTATGTATTATAGAGATCGTTTTGACGTTCCTCTAACTGATGAACAAGTTAGAAACATAGAATACTTTAAGCCTGATGAAAAATCTCCAGAGATTAGATACATAAAAGAAAGAAGGCTTAAATTGGGAGGTTATTTGCCAGAGAGATCAACCTTTGCAAAACCTATTAAAGCACCATCAAAAGATATTTTTGATTTTATGAAAGTTTCAACTGGTGAAAAAGAAATGTCTACCACAATGGCGCTGGTCAGAATGTTAACTAATTTGTTAAGAGATAAAAATATTTCACCTAGATTAGTTCCAATTATCCCAGATGAAGCAAGAACATTTGGTATGGAAGGTTTTTTTCAAAAAATTGGAATATACGCTCATGAAGGACAGAAATATGAGCCCGAAGATGCTGCACAACTAAGTTCTTATAGAGAAGATAAAAGTGGACAGGTACTTGAAGAAGGAATTAATGAGGCAGGAGCGATGTCTTCTTGGATAGCAGCTGCAACTGCTTACACAAATCATGATATTGAAATGATACCGATATATATTTTTTATTCTATGTTTGGATTTCAAAGAATTGGAGATTTAGCTTGGGCTGCTGGTGATAGCCAAGCTAGAGGTTTTTTAGTTGGTGCAACAGCCGGAAGAACAACATTAGCAGGTGAAGGATTACAACATCAAGACGGACATAGTCATTTGATTGCATCAACAATTCCTAATTGTGTAACTTATGATCCTACATTTCACTATGAATTAGCAACTATTTTTAGAGAGGGTCTAAGAAGAATGCATGAGAAGAAAGAAAATGTTTTTTATTATATTACAACAATGAATGAAAATTATTCACATCCTGAAATGCCTAAGGATAAAAATTGTGAAGAGGGAATTCTTAAAGGAATGTATAAGATAAAGGAATTTAACAAATATAAAAAAACAAAACTTCAACTTTTAGGCTCAGGAACAATTTTAAGAGAGATGATGTCAGCAGCTGAAATTTTACAAAACGACTATCAAATTGATAGTGAAATATGGAGTGTTACAAGTTTTAATGAGTTAAGAAAAGATGGGATGGAAGTTGAAAGATACAACCTTCTAAATCCCGACAAAACTCCTAAAAAATCATATGTAGAGCAATGTCTTGGAAGTACTGAAGGACCAATTATGGCAGCATCTGATTATATGAGAATGAACTCTGATCAAATAAGACCTTACACAAACAATAAGAGCTTTTATTCTCTAGGTGCAGATGGTTTTGGAAGAAGTGATACTAGAAAAAATTTAAGAAAATTCTTTGAGGTAGATAAAGAACATTTAGTAGCTTATGGATTAAGTATTTTAGCAAAAGAACAATTGATAGCTTCAAAATATGCAAAAGATGCTATGAAAAAATACAAAATTGATGGCGACAAACCTATGCCAACAAAATTATAATGTCAGATATTGAAATTAAGGTACCAAATATAGGAGATTTTAAAGATGTTGAGGTTATTGAGGTATTAGTAAAAAAAGGCCAATCAATTAAAAAAAATGACCCTTTAATTACAATAGAAAGTGATAAGTCTAGCGTAGAAATACCATCTAGTTTTGAAGGTAAAATTTCTAACTTAAATATAAAAGTTGGAGATAAGGTATCTGAAGGAGATTTAATTTTAACTTTAGAAAAGTCATCACAGATAAATCAAAAAGTTGAACAAAAGCCAATAATAGAAAAAGAGTTCAAAAAAATTGAAGTAATAGAACCTGAGGTTCAACAAGAAACTAAAGTTTTAAATAATGTATCTAATATTTCATCAGCAAGCCCAAAAGCTAGAAAATTTGCTAGAGAACTCGGTGTAGATATAAATAAAGTTTTAGGAAGCGAGAGAGATGGAAGAGTAGTTGAAGATGATATAAAAAAATTTGTAGCATTAAGATCAAACAATAACACCGAGGTTGTTGAGGAAAAAAAACCAAGCAAAATCAAAAATGAATTTGAGCATTCAGATTTTGGTCAAATAGAGATCAAAGATATACCAAGAGTAAAAAAATTATCATCAAAGTATTTAACAAATTCATGGACCACTATACCTCATGTTACAAATCATGATGAGGCTGATATTACAGAAATGGAAAACTTCAGAAATTCTTTGACTGATATTTATACGGGAGAAAAAATTAAAATTACTCCTTTAGCATTTATTGTAAAAGCTTTAGTTGCTTCGTTAAAAAAATTTCCAAGTTTTAATTCTTCAATTGATGAAATTGAAACAGGTAAAATGACAATGAAAAAATATTACCATATAGGTATAGCTGTAGACACTCCAAATGGACTAATGGTTCCAAAAATTAGAAATGCTAATAATAAAAAAATTTCTCATATTAGTAGAGAGTTGAGAGAGGTAAGTGAGCTTTGTAGAAATTTAAAAATAGATAAAAAAGAATTGTTTGGCGGTTCAATGACTATTACTAGTTTGGGTGGAATAGGTGGATCATTTTTTACACCAATAATAAATTATCCTGAAGTAGCAATTTTAGGAGTAGGTAGATCAGAGAAAAAACAAATTTATATAAATGGAAAGTTTCAAACTAGAACAATGCTACCGATTTCTTTGTCTTATGATCATAGAATTATTGATGGAGCTGAGGCAGCAAGATTTAACAATGATCTTAAAGAAAACTTAGGCAAAAATTTTGCTTATAAGCTAGCTGTATAATCAAAAATGTCTAAGCCTATTTCCCTATTAAGTGCTTTGTTATGCACTTTTATATGGGGCACAACTTTTATTGCTCAAGATACTGGCATGGACAATATTGGTCCTTTTACATTTAATGCTGTTAGATTTTTTGTTGGTTTTTTAGCTATTACCCCACTCGTAATTTTATTTGAATTAAAAAATTTTAAACCAGAATTAAAAACAGATAAAAAAACATTTGTAATTTATGTGTCTTTAATAGGATTGTCCTTATTTTTAGGTTCTGCATTACAACAGGTTGCTTTGCTCTATACAGATGTTGCAAATGCAGCCTTTTTTACGATCTTTTATGTACCTATGGTGCCTATCATAATTTATTTGTTTGGAAAAAAATCAATACATTGGAGTGTATGGCCTTCAGTAATTTTATGTTTAATTGGAGGATATTTATTAACAAATTTTTACGATGCAACTGTTAGATTGGGAGATACCTTGGTTGTACTAGGAGCTTTATTTTGGAGCACACATATTATATTTACTGGAATTATTATTTCTAAATACAATCTTCCACTTACAATTGGAGCAATTCAAACTTTAATCGTAGCTATTTTGTCTTTTTTCATTGGAATTTTTTATGAAGAATTTGTTTGGAACAACATTCTAATGGAAATGTATTCTATATTATATGCTGGAATATTATCTGGAGGATTTGCATTTGTATTACAGATTTATGCACAAAAAAATATTACACCTGCACCAGCAGCAATTATTTTTTCCCTTGAGGGTGTATTTGCAACTGTAGCTGCATGGTTTATTTTAAATCAAGTATTAGATATAAATAATATACTTGGATGTTTTTTTATTTTGTGTGGAGTTTTATTATCACAATTACTCCCACTTATAAAAAGAAAAAAAATTTAATAAATTAAACTAAACAATACTAAAGCAATTATTATTCTATAAATTACAAATGCATTCATAGAAAACTTATTTATAAAAATTAAAAAATATTTAACTGTTAAAAAAGAAAGAATAAAAGAAGATATAATTGCAATTATTACCAAATAATTAAATTCTGTTGGTTGATTAAAAATATCTTTTAAACTAAGTACACTTGCACCAGCTAATGCTGGGATAGATAGTAAAAAAGATATTTTACTCGAATCCACTCTATTAAACTTTAAAATCCTCGCAGCTGTTATTGTAACTCCTGCTCTGCTTACTCCAGGTATCAATGATAAAATTTGCATTACTCCTATAAATAAAATTGATTGAATATTTAAATTTGTAGAAATTTTTTTATCAAAACGACTTTTGTCAGAAATGTATAAAACAATTGCAAATATTAAAGTTGTCCATGCAATAGTTTCAATGTTTCGTAAACTATAAATTAGCCCTGTAGTGTATAAAATATATCCAAAGATTATTAATGGAATAGATCCAATAATAATTAAACTTATTAGTCTTTTATTTTTATTAATGTTTAATAACTCTTCTTTGAAATAATAAACTATTGCAAAAAGAGATCCTAGATGAAGGCTAATATCAATTAGTAATGAGCTAGATTTAAATTCATACAAACTTGAAACTAAAATTAAATGTGCAGAAGAACTTATTGGAAGAAATTCTGAAATCCCTTGAATTGCTGAAAGGATTAAAACTTCTATAATATTCTGAAACATAATTTCTTCGTAGCTTATAAAGCTTATATTTCAAACAATACGATTTGATCATAGTAGCTATGCATTTATTAGAAACCCGTTTGTTTATAACAAAAATGAAAGATTAAAGGTCAATAAATATGACCTATTAAATGCTTTATTTTATAAAATCATTATATAATTTGCCGAAAATTATATTTTTTATGACTGACAAAATGTTAAAATTTGTAAAAATAGGTCAGCAAACTCCACCTAAAAGGGAAGTTGATCAAAGAAAAAAGGATTTTAACGAGATATATGACGAATATATTAACGAAAAAGCTAAAGAACAATCAAGTAGATGTTCTCAGTGCGGAGTTCCTTTCTGTCAGGTTCATTGTCCTTTAAGTAACAATATTCCTGACTGGCTAAAGTTAACTGCCGAGGGAAGATTAAAAGAAGCATACGAGCTTTCACAAAGCACTAATAATATGCCCGAGGTTTGTGGAAGAATCTGTCCGCAAGATAGATTGTGTGAGGGAAATTGTGTAATTGAACAGTCTGGTCACGGAACAGTTACAATTGGTTCCGTTGAAAAATATATAACAGATAATGCTTGGGAACAAGGTTGGGTTAAACCAATCGAAGTTACAAATGAAAAAAATCAAAGTGTCGGAATTATAGGAGCTGGTCCTGCGGGATTAGCAGCGGCAGAACAGTTAAGAAAAAATGGGTATAAAATTACAGTTTATGATCGTTATGATAGAGCTGGAGGATTACTAATATATGGAATTCCAAATTTTAAATTAGAAAAAGAAATAGTTGAAAGACGAACAAAGCTTTTAAGAGATGGTGGAATAGAATTCATACAAAATTTCGAAGTTGGCAAGGATGCAAGCTTAGAGCAATTAAGAAAAAAACATGATGCAGTATTAATTGCAACAGGAGTTTACAAAGCTAGAGAAGTTAATTTACCAGGTAATGATTTAGACAATATTTTTCCAGCAATGGATTTTCTTACAGCATCAAATAAAAAAGGATTGGGTGATGAGGTTGAATTATTTGATAAGGGAATTCTAAATGCAGAGGGAAAAGATGTTGTTGTAATTGGTGGAGGTGATACCGCAATGGATTGTGTGAGAACTTCAGTAAGACAAAAAGCAAAATCAGTAAAATGCTTATACAGAAGAGATAAAGAAAATATGCCTGGTTCAGCAAGAGAAGTTGCAAATGCTGAAGAGGAAGGTGTTGAATTTGTATGGCTATCTAGTCCTAAAGAATTTAAAGGAACTAATAAGGTAGAAAATTTACTTGTAGATCAAATAAAGTTAGGTGAACCAGATGAAACTGGTAGAAGAAAACCCGAAGTACAAGAAGGATCAAGTTATGAAATAAAAGCAGATATGGTTATTAAAGCTCTTGGATTTGATCCAGAGGATTTACCTAATTTATTCGATAGCAATGAACTTCAAGTTACAAAATGGGGAACAATAAAAACTGATTTTGATACTATGGAAACTAATCTAAGTGGCGTTTTTGCTGCTGGGGATATAGTTAGAGGAGCTTCATTAGTTGTTTGGGCAATTAAAGATGGTAGAGACGCAGCAGATTCCATAAAAAATTATTTAGAAACAAAATCCAAAAATGAGAAAAAAGTTGCTTAATGAAAACTTATAAAAAAAATTTTGATCTACTTAAGAAAAATAATGTCTATTCTGATGATATGGAGCATGATGCGTGTGGAGTAGGTTTAATAGCTTCCACTGAGGGAAAAAAATCCAGGAATGTAGTTGAATATGGAATTGAAGCTTTAAAAGCTGTTTGGCATAGAGGTGCGGTAGATGCTGATGGGAAAACAGGAGATGGAGCTGGAATTCACGTAGAAATTCCAAAAGATTTTTTTATTGAGAAAATTGAAGTTACAGGACACACGCACGATAATTCTGAAATCTGCGTAGGAATGATTTTTCTTCCACGTAATGACTATGCAGCACAAGAGAGCTGTAAAACAATTGTTGAAAGCGAACTAACGAAAAATGATTTTAATATTTATGGATGGAGACAAGTTCCCGTTAATCCAAAGGTTTTAGGTGAAAAAGCTTTTCAAACTATGCCTGAAATTATTCAGGTACTTTTCAAACCTCATAATAAAGAACTTACAAATAAAGATTTGGAGAGAAAAATTTATGAGACAAGAAGAAAAATCGAAAACGAGGCTTTCAAAAAATCATTAAATAATTTTTATATTTGTTCCTTAAGTTCAAAGTCAATTATTTACAAAGGAATGTTCTTAGCCGAAGCAATTTCAGAATTTTATCTAGATTTAAATGATGAAAGGTTTGTATCAAGATACGCAATATTTCATCAGCGGTTTTCAACCAACACAGCTCCAAGTTGGAATCTTGCTCAACCATTCAGAGCAATTGCACATAATGGAGAAATTAATACTTATAGAGGAAACAAAAATTGGATGAAAGTTCATGAACAAGAAATGAATAGTCCATTATTTGATGATATAGAAAATCTTAAGCCAGTTATTCAACAAGGAGCCTCAGATTCTGCGGCTTTAGATAATGTTTTCGAATTATTAAACATTTCAGGTCAACCTGCACCATTAGCTAAATTAATGTTAGTTCCTGATGCATGGTCTAAGAAGAATAAGACTTTACCAAAAGATCATCAGCAATTATTCAATTTTTTAAATAGCACAATGGAACCTTGGGATGGACCTGCCGCTATAGCTGGAACTGACAATGAGTGGGTTATTGCAGCAAACGATAGAAATGGATTAAGACCTCTAAGATATGCAATCACTAAGGATAAGTTATTGTTTGCAGGCTCAGAAACTGGGATGATCGAGCTAAATGAAAAAAGAATTTTATCAAAAGGAAGATTAGGTCCTGGAGAAATTATAGGAGTAAGAATAGAAAAAGGTAAAGTATTTACTAATAAACAAATTAAGGATTACTTAGCAAAAGAGTATAAACATTTTAATTCACAAATTATTGATTTAGATGACAAACTAACGATTGAAGATGAAAAAAATTCTTTTTCAGGGGATGATTTAAGAAGAAGACAATATACTTTTGGAATTAGTTTAGAGGATCTTGAATTAATTTTACACCCTATGGCTGAGGATGCAAAAGAGGCTACAGGATCAATGGGCGATGACACCCCTTTAGCTGTGCTATCAGATAAATATAGACCTCTGTATCATTTTTTTAGACAAAATTTTAGCCAAGTTACAAATCCACCAATAGATTCTTTAAGAGAAAACAAAGTGATGAGTTTAAAGACAAGATTTGGAAATCTAGGCAATATTCTAGATTTTGATAATTTAACAAAACAGAATATTTATGTTCTTAATAGCCCAATTTTATCTAATTCTCAGTTTGAAAAATTCATCAATTTTTTTGGAAATAATTCAACAATAATTGATTGTACTTTTGAAGAAAGTAACGGTTTGTACGAAGCTATCAAAAAAATTCAAAAAGATGCAGAAATTGCTGTTAGACAGGGTGTTACACAATTAATTCTTAGCGATAAAGATTTATCAATTTCAAAACTTCCAATTCCAATGCTGCTTGCGGTTGGCGCAATTAACTCTTTTTTAATTGAGAAAAAATTAAGAGGCTATGTGTCAATCAATGTCCAATCTGGAGAAGCATTAGATACACACTCTTTTGCAACTTTAATTGGTGTTGGAGCAACAACAGTAAATCCTTATTTGGCTTTCGACAGTTTATATCAAAGATTTGAAAAAAAATTATTTGGAAAGTTTAGTTTTGAAGAATGTGTTGAAAGATACATTAAATCTGTCAATGCAGGTTTATTAAAAATTATGTCTAAGATGGGTATCTCTGTTTTAAGTTCTTACAGAGGTGGATGTAATTTTGAGACTGTTGGATTAAGCAGAACTATTGTTTCAGATTATTTTCCAGGAGTTGTGTCTAAAATTTCTGGTATTGGACTTACTGGAATCGAAAAAAAAATAAGAGCAATTCATAAAGAAGCATTTGAAAGCACTGATACAATTCTTCCTATTGGAGGTATTTATAGATATAGAAAAAATGGAGAAACACACCAATATCAAGGGAAACTTATACACTTACTTCAAAGTGCAGTTGGTTCTAATTCTTATGACGCCTATAAAAGATATGCACAAGGTATTTATAATTTACCACCAATAAATTTAAGGGACTTAATTGATTTTAGAGAAAAAAAATTGAAGGGATCAATAGATATTTCAGAGGTAGAACCAATAGAAAATATTTTAAAAAGATTTGGAAGCGGGAGTATGTCTCATGGCGCTTTGTCTAAAGAGGCGCATGAAACTTTAGCTACAGGTATGAATAGAATTAAAGGAGCTTCTTGTAGTGGTGAAGGCGGTGAAGATGAAAAAAGATTTAAAGTGTTAGATAACGGAGATAGTGCAAACTCAAGAGTAAAGCAAATAGCTTCAGCAAGGTTTGGTGTAACAGTTAATTATTTAAATAATTGCAATGAGATTGAAATAAAAATTGCACAAGGTGCAAAGCCAGGAGAAGGTGGACAACTTCCAGGTTTCAAAGTTACTGATGAAATAGCAAAGTTAAGACACTCAACACCTGGAGTAACGCTAATTTCTCCTCCACCTCACCACGATATTTATTCAATTGAAGATCTTGCGCAGCTTATTTATGATTTAAAACAGATTAATCCAAAAGCAAGAATTGGAGTAAAACTAGTTGCTTCCTCAGGAGTTGGAACTATTGCTGCAGGAGTTGCCAAAGCAAAAGCAGACATAATATTAATTTCAGGACATAACGGTGGAACTGGAGCTACTCCGCAAACAAGTGTAAAATATGTAGGTATTCCATGGGAGATGGGATTAACAGAGGCTAATCAGGTTTTAACATTAAATAATCTTAGACACACAGTTACACTTAGAACTGATGGGGGGATTAAAACAGGTAGAGATGTTGTTATAGCAGCCATGATGGGAGCAGAAGAGTATGGAGTTGCAACAACTGCTTTAGTTGCTATGGGATGCATAATGGTAAGACAATGTCATTCGAATACATGCCCCGTTGGTGTCTGTACTCAAGATGAAAAATTAAGAGAAAAATTTACTGGAACACCAGATAAGGTTGTTAATCTATTTACGTTTATAGCAACTGAGGTTAGAGAAATTTTAGCTAAATTAGGTTTTAAATCATTAAATGATATTATTGGTAGAACTGACTTACTTAGACAAGTTAGCAAGGGTTCGGATAATTTAGATGATTTAGATTTAAATCCTTTATTTGTTCAAGCAGATACTGGGAACAATACTAGATATTGTGAAAACCAAGAAATTAATTTAGTGCCAGATACTCTAGACCAAGAAATATGGCCAGAGATTGAAAAGGCTTTAGATAATTCTGAAAAAATTGAAAAAGAATATTTAATTAAAAATACACATAGAGCAGTTGGGACAAGAATTTCTCATCATTTATATAAAAAATATGGTTATGAAAAACTTGATGATAATTTTTTAGTATTAAACTTTAAAGGATCAGCTGGTCAATCTTTTGGAGCCTTTTCATCCAAAGGTTTGAAGTTAGTATTAAAAGGTGATGCAAATGATTATGTCGGCAAAGGTCTTTCAGGAGCTACAATTTCTATAAGACTACCAGAGGAAAGTAACTTAGTTTCAAATGAAAATACTATCTTAGGAAATACAGTTCTATACGGAGCAACATCTGGAAAACTTTTTGCAGCCGGTCAAGCTGGTGAAAGATTCTCTGTAAGAAATTCAGGTGCAATTACGGTTATTGAGGGATGTGACTCTAATGGATGTGAATATATGACAGGTGGAACTGTAGTAATTCTTGGGGATGTTGGAGACAACTTTGCTGCTGGTATGACAGGTGGTATGGCATTTATCTATGATAAATCGCAAGAATTTGAAAAAAAAGTAAACCCAGAGTCAGTTGTTTGGCAGAATGTTGAAACAGATTATTGGAAAGAAAATTTAAAAAATTTAATTAAAGAACACCATGTAGAGACAGGATCTTTGTTATCTAAAAAAATAATTGAAAATTATGATAATGAAATTAATAATTTCATTCAAGTTTGTCCTAAAGAAATGTTAGATAAACTAAAAAACCCTATAAGTTTAAAAAAAGTTATAAAAGAAGTTAGTTAATTAATAATTTTAATTCTTTTAAAATTATATTAAGCCATTTCTTATTTGATAAGCTATGGTCACCTTTTTTTACAATGATCAATTTCTTTTTTGCTTTTGGAAATAGTTTTAAAACTTTTCTAGAATAACTTACCGGTACAGCTTCATCATATTCACCATGCACCATAGTAACATTAATTTTTGAATTTATTTTTTTATTTAAAACTCTATTTTTTCTTCCATCTTTTATAAGCTGATAAGTGATTGGATACTCATAATTCCCATGTTTTAGGTGATATATACCTTTTTGGATTGTTTCTTGCTTTATTTTTTTGGAGAATTTTTTCCACATCAAATTTTCTAAAAACTCAGGTGCCGACCCAATTCCTAAAAATCCCACAATATGTTTTTTAAATATTTTGAATTGTCTTAAAGCAATCCAAGCGCCCATACTTGAACCAATGACATAAAATTTATTATTTTTTATATATTTATTTATTAATGTAGAAGTTTCCTTAGTCCATTTTGAAATATTTCCATTTGTGAATTTACCTGTAGATTTTCCATGACCCGAATATTCTAAAGCAAGAAAACTTATTTTATTTTTTCTTGCAAATTTTAAAAAAGCTTCTGGCTTTTTTCCTTCAAGATCTGACATAAATCCATGCAAGAAAACTATGAAAGGAGAATTTTTATAAATTTTACAAATATATCTAATTTTCTTAGACTTTGAAATTGTGTGGAATCTGAAATTTGCCATAATCGTTTATAAGAATTGCTAATTAATATATAATCATATCAAATGTCATCTAATTTAAAAGTTTTGCAAGTAATTCCAAAACTTGGATATGGCGGTGCAGAGACCGGCTGTTATGATATTGCTCACTATTTGCCAGAAAACGGTTGCAAATCATTTATAGTTACTAGTGGTGGTGAGTTACTTAAATTTGTAGATAAAAATAAAGTAAAAGTTTTTAGACTTCCAGTTCAAAGTAAAAATCCAATATTAATTTTAATTAATGCGATAATTTTAACTTTTATTATTTTATTTAATAATATTTCGATCATACACGCTAGAAGTAGAGCGCCTGCATGGTCTTGTTTAATAGCCTCCAAGATAACAAGTAGAAAGTTTGTGACTACATTTCATGGAACTTATAACTTTAAAAGTAATTTGAAAAAATTGTATAATTCAGTAATGGTTCGATCTGACTTAATTATTGCAGGATCAAACTTTATTTTTTCACACATCAAAGAAAATTATTCAAATTACCTAAATCAAAAAAAAAAATTATTAGTAGTATTTAGAGGAATTAATGTTGATTATTTTGACCCTACCACAAAACTTGAAACTGAAGAGAAAAAATTATTAAAACAATGGGAAATAGAAAAAGATAAAAAGATTATACTTTTGCCTGGTAGATTAACTACCTGGAAGGGACAAGAGGTATTTATTGAAGCAATCAATCTGGTAAATATTGAATTAGGTTATGAGGCATTTTATGCTGTTATCCTTGGAAGTGATCAAGGAAGAGATTTGTATAAAAAAAAACTAATAAGACTTTCAGAACAATATAGGTTAACTAAACAGCTAAGATTTATTGATCACTGTAAAGATATGGCATTAGCTTACAAAGTTTCAGATATAATTGTTTCAGCTTCTATTGAACCAGAAGCTTTTGGTAGAGTTTCTGTAGAAGCCCAATCTATGGAGAAACCAATTATTGCGAGTAATATTGGTGGCTCTAATGAGACTGTCATTGATGAAAAAACAGGCTATTTATTTAAAGCGGGTGATGCAAAGTCTTTAAGTCAGAAAATTTTAAAAACACTGACAATTGACGAAACTCAATTAAAATTAATTGGTGTTGAAGGAAGAAAAAATATAGTTCAAAAATTTAATGTTGAAAAAATGTGCTTTTCTACTTATTCAGAGTATAAAAGATTAATAAATTAAATGCCTATAATTACATTACCTGATGGAAATAATATTGATTTCCCAAATAAAGTTACTGGATTAGAAGTAGCAGAAAAAATTAGCAAATCATTAGCTAAACAAGCAATGGTGATAAGTGTAGATGGTGAGTTAAAAGACTTAGAACATCTAATTGAGAAAGACTGTTCAGTAAAAATTTTTACATCTAAAAATCCTGAGGGTCTAGAAACTATTAGACACGATACTGCTCACATATTAGCAATGGCAGTACAAGAATTGTTTCCAGGAACACAAGTTACGATTGGCCCTGTAATTGAAAACGGATTTTATTATGATTTTGCTAGAAAAGATCCGTTTACAGAAGATGATTTAGCAAAGATTGAAAATAAAATGAAAGAAATTGTTGATCGAGACGAGATTACCAAAAGAGAAGTTTGGGATAGAAATAAAGCCATAGATCATTTTAAAAAAAAAGGTGAAATCTATAAAGCCGAGTTAATTGAGGCAATACCAGAGAAAGAGGATGTTTCAATTTATTTTCATGGAGATTGGCATGATCTTTGTAGAGGACCTCATCTTTCTTCAACAGGTAAAATAGGTAAATACTTTAAATTAATGAAAGTTTCAGGAGCTTATTGGAGGGGTGATTCAAACAATGAAATGCTTCAAAGAATTTATGGTACAAGCTGGGCTTCTCAAAAAGATTTAGATGAGCATCTAAAAAGAATAGAAGAAGCAGAAAAAAGAGATCATAGAAAATTAGGAAAAGAAATGGACTTGTTTCATTTTAGAGAAGAAAGTCCAGGCTCAGTTTTTTGGCATGAGAGAGGGTGGGCATTATTTCAAAAATTAATTAATTATATGAGAAGCAGACAGGATGCTGCTGGATACAAAGAGGTAAATACACCTGAAATTTTAGACCGACAATTGTGGGAAAAATCTGGTCACTGGGAAAAGTATGGAGAAAATATGTACACATCAGAAACTCCTGATGAAAAAGTCTTTGCGATAAAACCAATGAATTGTCCAGGTCATATACAAGTATTTAATCAAGGATTGAAAAGTTATAGAGATCTTCCATTACGTATCACAGAATTTGGTAAGGTTCATCGTTACGAACCATCAGGTGCTTTACATGGTTTGCTTAGAGTAAGAGCTTTTACACAAGATGATGCGCATATTTTTTGTGCAGAAGATCAAATTACGAGTGAGTGTTTAAATGTAACAAATTTAATATTAGATATTTATAAAGATCTTGGTTTTGAAAATGTGATTTTAAAATATGCTGATCGACCGGAGGTTAGAGTTGGAGATGATGAGGTGTGGGATAAGGCAGAAGCTTCACTTCTTGAAGCAGTTAAAGCTTCTAAGTTAGAATATAGTATTAATAAAGGTGAAGGTGCCTTCTATGGGCCAAAAATTGAATTTGTTTTAAGAGATGCTATCGGAAGAGATTGGCAATGTGGAACTTTACAAGTTGATTTAAATTTACCTGGAAGATTAGATGCATCATATGTTGATAAGGACGGAACAAAAAAAGTTCCTGTTATGCTTCATAGAGCTCTATTCGGTTCTCTAGAAAGATTTATAGGAATATTGATTGAAAATTATGCTGGTAAATTTCCTTTTTGGATTTCACCTTTACAAACAATGGTAATTCCAATTTCAGAAGAATTTAATGATTACGCAATAGAAGTATCTAAAAAAATTAAAGATGCGGGTATAAGTTCTGCAGTTGATATTAAAAATAATAATTTAAACTATAAAATTAGAGATCATTCTTTAGCAAAAATACCTCTTTTATTAATTTGTGGTAAAAAAGAAGTTGACTCCAATTCAGTAACGATTAGAAGGTTAGACTCTAATAAACAAGAAAATATGGATATAGATTCATTTTTAAAAACTTTCTCTGCTTTAAATAAAGCATCATCAAACTAAGTGGCAGATTTCAAACAAAATTACTTTCAAAGAAGAACAAAGGATAGAGGTCCAAGATCTAATAACCGAATATCTTCACCGGATGTTCAAGTAATTGCAAGTGATGGTGAAAATCTTGGAGTGATCAGTACTAACGAAGCTATATCAATGGCAAAAAACCAAGGATTAGATTTAATTGAAATCGCACCCAATGCTAACCCACCAGTATGTAAAATCATGGATATGGGTAAGTATAAATATGATGCTCAAAAAAAAGCAAATCTTGCAAAAAAGAAACAAAAAATAATTTCATTAAAAGAAATTAAAATGAGACCTGTAACAGAAACTCATGATTACGAATTTAAGGTCAAAAATGCAAAAAAATTTATCTCTAAAGGAGATAAAGTTAAATTTACCATCAGATTTAAAGGGCGAGAGCTCCAACACTCTCATTTAGGCAATGAACTGATGGGTAAAATTAAAGAGGATATGAAGGATATTGGTAGAGTAGAGTTGCAACCCAAATTTGATGGGAAGCAAATGATTATGGTAATTCAACCTTTATAAGCCTTAATAGAGGTTGTAAAATTTAAACATTCTTTGTATAAGTCCGCAGAATTATGCCAAAATTAAAAACAAAAAGCTCTGCAAAAAAAAGATTTAAAATATCAGCTAAGGGTAAAGTTATATCTGCTCAAGCAGGTAAAAGACACGGTATGATTAAACGAACGAATTCACAAATTAGAAAATTAAGAGGCACTACAACTTTGTCTAAACAAGATGGCAAAATTGTTAAATCATACATGCCTTACAGTTTAAGAGGGTAACAATGGCAAGAGTTAAAAGAGGCGTAACAAGTAAAGCAAAACATAAGAAAGTTTTGAAAGCCGTAAAAGGTCAGTGGGGCAGAAGAAAAAATACTATCAGAGTTGCTAAACAAGCTATGGAGAAATCCATGCAGTATGCTTACAGAGATAGAAGAAATAAAAAAAGAGATTTCAAATCATTATGGATACAGAGAATTAATGCCGGTGTAAGAGCAGAGGGTATGACTTATTCAAAATTTATTAATGGTTTAAGTAAATGTGGTGTTACAATAGATAGAAAAATTTTAGCTGAAATTGCCTACGATAGTCCAGAAGCATTTAAAACAATTGTACAAAAAGCTCAATCCGCTTTAAATTAATCTCTATTGTTTTTATTTCTTAAGGAAATAATCTACTAATATGTCAGACATAAAAAATATTAGAGATCAATTTTTATCAAAGCTCAAGAATGAGCTAAGTTTAGATGAAATCAATTCAATCAAAACAGAGTTATTTGGAAAAAATGGTCAAATTTCATCTTTATTCAAAACTGTAGGATTAATACCAGAGTCTGACAGAAAAACTTTTGCAGCAGACTTGAATAAAATAAAAGATGAACTGCAATCTTTAATTTCAGAAAAGATTAAAGAAATAGAAACAAAAGAAGTTAATCAAAAACTTGAAAAAGAAAAAGTTGATATAACTTTACCTGGAAGACCTTTTGTTAGAGGAAAAATTCATCCTGTATCTCAAACTATAGATGAAATCTCATCTATATTTTCAGAAATAGGTTTTAGTGTTGAAGAAGGACCAGATGTAGAAAATGAATATAATAATTTTACTGCACTAAATACTCCAGATAATCATCCAGCTCGTGATATGCACGATACTTTTTATTTAGACGAAAATAAGGAAGTTCTATTAAGAACGCATACTTCACCAGTTCAAATTAGAACTATGTTAAAAGACAAGCCACCGTTTAAAATTATTGCTCCAGGTAGAACATATAGATCAGATAGTGATCAAACACATGCGCCAATGTTCCATCAGGTTGAGGGCCTTCATATAGATAAAGATATTAACATGGGTCATTTAAAGGGATGTTTAAATTATTTTATTAAAGAGTTCTTTGAAGTGGAAAAAATCAAAATGAGATTTAGACCAAGTCATTTCCCTTTTACAGAACCATCTGCAGAAGTAGATATTGGTTACGAAATTAAAGATGGTAAAATTGTTATAGGAGAAGGGGATCAGTGGCTTGAAATTTTAGGATGTGGAATGGTTCATCCAAATGTTTTAAAAAATGTTAAAGTTGATCCTTCTAAATACCAAGGATATGCATTTGGCATAGGTATAGACAGGTTAGCTATGCTAAAATATGGTATTAATGATTTAAGGGCTTTTTTTGACTGTGATTACAGATGGTTAAATCATTTTGGATTTGATCCTCTTGATGTTCCCACAAATTATAGAGGTCTGAGTCGATGAAGATAACATTTGATTGGTTAAAAGATCATTTATCTGTAAGTGCCAAGGAAGAAAAGTTACTTGAGAAATTAACTGATATTGGACTTGAAGTTGAAAGTGTTGAAAATTTATCTGAAGGTTTAGATTTATTCAAAGTAGCAAAAATTTTAAAAACTGAAAAACATCCTAATGCAGACCGTTTAAAAGTTTGTGATGTTGATGTAGGTGAAAAAGAGATTAAGAAGGTCGTATGTGGTGCACCTAATGCCAGAGAAGGTTTAATCACTGTTTATGCTCCTCCTGGTGCAGTTATTCCAAAAAATAAAACTAAATTAGTTATAGCAAAAATTAGAGATGTTACATCTTATGGTATGCTTTGTTCTGAATCAGAACTCAATTTGTCTGAAGAAAGTGATGGAATTACTGAGCTTTCAACCTCAAAATACAATAAAAGTATTGGAAAAAGTTTTTTTACTCAATCTAGTTCCAATTTAATTGATTTATCAATCACACCCAACAGACCAGACTGTCTTGGCGTTAGAGGAATAGCTAGAGATTTAGCAGCTTCAGGCTTTGGTAAATTAAAACAGATTAAAGATCAAAAAATAAAATCGAAAAAATCCCAAACAATTAAAGTAAAAATTACAAACGAAAAAAACCAAGGATGTTTTTCTTTTGGAAGCTGTTTAGTAACAAATGTAAAAAATACTGAAAGTCCAAAGTGGTTAAAGGATAAATTAATTTCTATAGGTCAAAAACCTATTTCGGCAATTGTTGATATTACAAATTATGTAATGATTGATATTAATCGTCCATTACACGCATATGATGCTGATAAAATTGAAAAAGGTATAATTGTTAGAAACTCAAAATCAGGTGAAGAGTTTACGGCTTTAGATAACAAAACCTATAAACTTGAAGATGATATGTGTGTAATTAGTGATGACGAGGGCGTGTTAGGACTTGGTGGTATCATTGGAGGCATAAGGTCTGGAACAGAAATGGATACTCAAAACGTTTTAATCGAGTCAGCTTATTTTGATCCAAGATCAATTAGAAGAACAGCAAAAAGATTAAATATCGATACAGATGCAAAATTTAGATTTGAAAGAGGAATAGACCAATTGTCAATTGAAGAAGGTTTAAATAAAGCAGCATTTTTAATTAAAGAAATTTGTGGTGGTGAAATTAGTAAGATTGATATCCAAAAAATTAGTACATTTAAAAATCCAATAATTAAATTTGATCCAAATTTATTTGAAAAAGTTACAGGTTTTAAAATTTTAACGAAAGATATGTTAAAAATTTTAGATAACTTAGGTTTTACATGTAAAAAAGATAAAAAAGTTTTTAAATTAACTATCCCATCCTGGAGACCAGATATTACTCAGGAAATAGATGTTGTTGAGGAATTGGTAAGAATAGTTGGTTATGATAAAATAAAGATTGAAGAACCTATCAAAGAGAGAAAAAAATCCACTTTAACACAAAGTCAAAAATTGTTTCATTTCCTTCAAAGATCTGTTGCTTCAAAAGGTTATTTGGAGGCAATTACTTGGTCTTTCACAGATGCAAAATATAATGATCATTTCAAAGGAAAAAATGATGAATTAAAAATTGTGAACCCTATAAGTTCAGAATTAGGAGTTTTAAGAAATTCAATATTTTCAAATTTAATTATGTATATGAGCAAAAATATAGATAGAGGATTTAAAGATTTATCTATTTTTGAAATAGGACCAACATTTTTTGGAAAACAACCTGGTGAACAAAATATAGTAGTCTGTGGTTTATCTGCTGGAAAAAAATCTCGCCTTTCCTGGTTGGAAAAAGAGAGAAATGTTGATGTTTTTGATATTAAAAAAGATGTAGTTCAAACCTTAGTTGAAGCAGGTTACGAAGCAGAAAAATTTTTTATTGATGATGAAACTCCTGATTATTACCATCCAGGAAAATCAGGAAGATTGTTCTTAAACAGAGGAAAAGAAAGTGTGGCTGCATACTTTGGTGAAATTCATCCAAATATCATTAAGCAAATCGATATGAAAACTGAGTCTCTAGTAGGTTTTGAAATATTTCTTGATAATCTAAAATTATCAAAAAAATCATTAAAAGATCAAAAAACAAAATATTCTGTTTCAGACTATCAAAAGTCAGAAAGAGATTTTGCTTTTATAGTTGATAAGAAAATTAAGGTTCAAGATTTGGTAAATGTTATATCAAATGTTGATAAAAATTTGATTTCTAATATCAAAGTTTTTGATGTTTATCAGGGTGAAAATATTCCTGAAAACCAAAAATCAATTGCTATAAATGTTACAATTCAATCTCAAGAAAAAACTCTTAAAGAAGCTGATTTAGATCAAATAAATAAGCTAATTATAGAAACAGTCGAAAATAAAACTGGCGCTAAAATTCGATCCTAAAGCCAATGAGTTCAATTGATAATATAAGAAATTTTGCAATCATCGCACACATTGATCATGGAAAATCTACCATTGCAGATAGAATAATTCATAGTTGTGGTGGATTGACTGAAAGAGAGATGAAAGCCCAAGTTTTGGATTCGATGGATATTGAACGAGAGAGAGGCATAACCATTAAAGCTCAAACAGTAAAGCTAAATTATAAAGCTAAAGATGGAAAAGAATATATTTTAAATATTATAGATACCCCAGGCCATGTAGACTTTAGCTATGAGGTAAGTAGATCATTGTATGCGTGCGAAGGGTCAATTCTGATTGTGGATAGCACACAAGGAGTTGAGGCCCAAACTTTAGCAAATGTTTACCAAGCATTAGATACAAATCATGAAATTGTCCCAGTATTAAATAAAGTAGATTTGCCTGCTTCTGATTTAGAAAGAACAAAAAAGCAAATCGAGGAAGTTATTGGGATAGATACTGAGAATGCCATTCCCTGTTCGGGAAAAACTGGCGAGGGGATAGAAGATATTTTAGAGCAAATTATAACAACTTTACCAGCACCAAAAGGTGAAAATTCATCAGATTTAAAATGTTTACTAGTTGATAGTTGGTACGATACTTATTTAGGTGTTGTCATATTAGTTAGAGTTATAGATGGGAAACTTTCGAAACATATGAAGATCAAAATGATGTCTACAAATCAAGAATATATTGTAGAAAAAGTTGGTGTTTTTACTCCAAAACCAGTTGATATCACTGAATTAAAAACAGGAGAAATAGGATTTATCACTACAGGGATAAAAGTGTTATCAGAGACAAAAGTTGGAGACACTATTTGTGATGCAACAAAACCATTAAATGAAGCATTGCCAGGTTTTAAACCCAGTAAACCTGTAGTATTTTGCGGATTGTTTCCCGTAGATAGTTCAGAGTTTCAAAAATTAAAAGATGGTTTAGCAAAGTTACAATTAAATGATGCAAGCTTTTCTTTTGAACCAGAGTCATCTTCTGCTTTAGGGTTGGGTTTTAGATGTGGTTTTTTAGGTTTGCTTCATCTAGAAATTGTAACAGAAAGACTTGAAAGAGAATTTGATGTTAATTTATTAACGACAACTCCTGGTGTAGTTTATAAAGTTCATTTGAATAATGGTGATACGATGGATTTACAAAATCCATCAAGCTTACCTGATCCTACATTAATAAAATACATTGAGGAGCCTTGGATAAAAGCAACTATTATTACTCCAGATCAGTACTTAGGTTCAATAATTAAAATGTGCCAGGACAAAAGAGGAGTACAAACCAACCTCAGCTATTCTGGCAATAGAGCAGTAGTGAATTATGAACTCCCCTTAAATGAAGTTGTCTTTGATTTTAATGACAGACTTAAGTCAATGACAAGTGGGTACGCAAGTTTTGATTATGAAATAATTGAGCATAGAGAAGGTGATCTAGTAAAACTTGGAATTTTAGTTAATGGTGAACCTGTTGATGCTTTAGCTATGATGATACATAAAGATTTTGCTCAAAAAACTGGAAGAGAAGTTTGTGAAAAATTAAAAGATTTGATACCAAGGCACAATTTTATGATTCCTGTACAAGCTGCGATAGGGGGCAAAATAATTGCAAGAGAGACTATAAAAGGATTCAAGAAAGATGTTTTAACAAAAATTCATGGCGGCGGAGCTACAGATAGAAAAAGAAAATTATTAGAAAAACAAAAAAAAGGTAAGGCAAGATCAAAACAGTTTGGTAGAGTTGAAATTCCACAAGAAGCATTCATAGGAGTGTTAAAAATTCAAAAAGAATAATTTATGAAAAAAGTGAATTGGGGAATAATTGGATTAGGTTCAATTGCCAAACAATTTGCAGATGGATTTTTTGATATAGAAAATGCCAGACTTTTAGGAATAGCAAGTCGAGATAATGACAAGATAGATATTTTCAAAAAAAAATTTCAACTACAATCTAAATTTTGTTTTCAAGAATATAATGATCTTTTAGAAAAAAAAGAAATCGATATTGTATATTTAGCACTGCCAACATTTTTACATAAAAAATGGGTAATAAATTGCTTCAAAAAAAATAAAAATATTCTTGTAGAAAAACCAGCTTTTATGGACTCCAATGAAATTTTAGAAATTGAAAAATATTACAATAACAAACAACATTTTTTTGAAGCTTTTATGTACATGTTTCATCCTCAGATTAAAAAAACTATAGATTTGATTGAACAAGGTGAGATTGGAGACCTAATCTCAATGCAATCTTATTTTGGAAATAATATTTTAACAAAAAAAAAATGGTTTTTTTTTACTAAAAATAAAAAAATTGATAAAAAAAAAAGAATATTTAATAAAGAAATGGGTGGTGGATGTATATTGGATTTAGGATGTTACCCTGTATCTTTTAGTACAAAAATAGCTTCTTTAAAAAGAGAAATTAAAATTCAAAATATAAAATACTTAAATAAAAAAATTACAATGGGCTCAACAGGAGTTGAGGTAGATGCTTGTTTAGATTTAATTTTTGATAATGATTTTAAGGCTGAAATAGGGGCTTCATTTAAAAATAATTTTGGAACAAAATCGGAGATCTTAGGATCAAAAGGAAAAATAATTATTATGAATACCTGGACTGCTCAAAACGCTAAAATTATTTTAAAACAAAAAAGTAAAGAAACAGTATTTAATGTAAATTCATACAAAAATATATATGCAAATCAAATAGAAACAATTAGCAATTTAATCCTTAAGAATAATATACATAATCATAGTATATCAAGGCTTGATCAGTCCAAAATTAATATGCAAATATTAGATGCTTGGAAAAATTAATTAACTTAATTGGAGATGTGTGTGAGTGGTTTAAACAGCACGCTTGGAAAGTGTGTGTACTTTAGCGAGTACCGTAGGTTCGAATCCTACCATCTCCGCCAAAACTAAAGAATTTATAAAATTTTAAAATAAGAATATAATTAAATTATATGATTAAAAATTTTTTAAAAAAATTTAAAAAAAAAAAAGTTTATAAAAATTATTTTTTAAAGGACAATTTAAAAAAAGAAATAAACTCTAATTTAGCAGAAATTGGAAAATGGAGTTATGGCAGTCCTAGAATATTTAGATGGGATTGGAAATCCAAACTAATAATTGGAAATTTTTGTTCACTTGGACCAGAAATAGATTTTTATATTGGAGGAAATCATAGGTACGATTGGATAACTACTTCTCCTTTACCAGCGTCTCAATTTGAAAGTCCATTTAAAAAGGCACAGGCAATAAAAGATTTTAATCAATCAAATGGAGATATAAAAATTGGACATGATGTTTGGATAGGAGGTAAAACGATCATTCTTTCTGGTGTTAAAATAGGAACAGGAGCAGTGATCGCAGCGGGATCTGTTGTAGTTAATGATGTAGAACCATATTCGATATCCGGTGGTAATCCAAATAAACTTATACGAAAAAGATTTGACGATAAAATAATTCAAAAATTATTAGAATCTAATTGGTGGAATTTAAGTGATGAACAAATTGACGATCTATCTGTTTATCTATTGTCTAATAATTTTGATGTTTTTTTTAAAAAAGTAGATGAATTGAAAAAAAAATAATTTTTAAGCAATCCAACTCTTTAGTTTTTTTTGGTTTTTTAAAATATATTCTGGAAAAGATTTATTTATTTTTATTTTTTTATATTTTGCATTTCTGTGAAAAAGATCTTTTAAATTTTTAATACAATATTTAATATTTTTAAGACTTGTAAATTTACTTTTATTTAATTCAGTATGGGCAAATGTCATTATTTTTCTTTGAATTTCTTTCGGTGTTAAAAGGTAAGAAAAATGCCAACCACCATTTTTAATTAATTGAAAATTTCTTTCTTTATCAATTCGCCAAAAGCCATATTTTAAATTTTTTTTTAAAACTTTTTGTCTCATATAGTCTATGGATTTTAAATTACGTCTGAGGCATCCTCTAGTGCCTTCCCAATTATTACCTAATTTAATTTCTTTTATATTTAATTTATAATAAAAGAGATCTTGAAGAAAAATTATATATTTCTTTTTAAAATTGATTTTGTTCAATTCAGAAATATTAGGTATTTCATCTGGATCAGAAAATAATATTAAATCATTTTCATTAGCTTTTGTTAAACCAGCAAGGATTTTTTCCCTTTGAAATGCTTGTCTCTCCCAAGGATTTAAGTTCTTTGGAAATTTACCAACTAAAATGTGAGTAATTTTTTTTTTAAATTTTGGATATTTATTCTTATTAAAATTTATTTTTTTTTTTTTACCTTGATGATCAAATTTACCTTCACAAACAACAAAATGATCAACATACTTATTAAGTATATTAAAACGTAATTGCATTAATCTGTTTTCTTCAAAAAAAGTAACACAATCAAAAATTTTCATTTTAAATTTGGTCTTCTCCATGAGGGTTTGCCTAAATAAGAGTTAATAAGCCCTAAAGCTCTATTCTTGTTAATTAAAAATTTATTTGTATTAATTGGGTAAAAGAAAACTAGTTTAATCAATGATTTTATAAAATGTCCCAGAGTTTCTCGCATACCCCTTAAATATGAGAAGTTTTTTTTAAAATAATAAAATTTTGACCACATATAATGCCAATTTCTGTTTAATTCAATTTCAAGCTTAAATTCATTATCTGATGATGCATTACCGATATGCTTTACAAATATATTTTTAGATAGAATTATATCTAAATTTAATTTTTGATATTTAAAAAATAAATCAGTCTCTTCGTAATACAAAAATATTTTTTCATCATAAAAATTATGTTTTTTTAATTTTTTAAAATTCATCAAAAGGGCACATCCCTCAACGAATCTCATTTTACTTAAATTGTTTCCAACTTCTTTTTTGATAAAATGAATTGATTTGTAATCATAATCTTTAAGATTTGGCGCTATAATTGCCCAATTTTCTAGTTTTTCAGCTAATCTAATTAAATCCTCAATTGTATCATTTATCAATTCAATGTCTAAATCCAAGTAAAGTGCATATTTAGTAAGTACTTTATTCAAAGCATAATTAATCCCACCACCATTACCTAAATTTGTTTTTGGAATCAAAACTTCAGTATTTTTGTAGTTCTCTTCAATTTCATATTTTAATTTTTTGTCTAATGAGTTTTCAGTAATAACTATATTATAATCAGTTGGTATCTGTTTTAATAATTTAATCAGATTTTTTTTTGAGAAATAAGATACTAATATTATTGTTACTAACTTATTAGTTTCAGTCATTCAGCATCTCTTTTAAGTAATCTGAATATTCACTTTTTCCGTAGTAATCTATACTAGAGTAAACTAACTTTTTATTAATCCATTTTTTTTTGTAAGCAATTTCTTCCAAACATGCAATTTTTTGACTCTGTCTTTCTTCAATAATTTCAACATAATTACCAGCTTTTAAAATATCTTTGCTTGTTCCAGTATCAAGCCAAGCGCTACCACGACCGAGGTCACTAATTAAAAGTTTATTTTCTTTCAAATATAATTTTAATAAATCTATAATCTCTAATTCTCCTCTCTTTGATTTTTTTAGTCTTGAACTTAATTTGCTTACATTTTTATCAAAAAAATATAAACCAGTTATCGCTTTTTTGGATTTAGTTTTTTTTGGTTTTTCTATAATCTTTATACCTTTATTTGTTTGTTCAATAACTCCATATGCGCTTGGATTTTTTACATTGTAAGAAAAAATATTTGCTCCAGAATTAAAATTCTCTATTACTTTGTTTAATAATTCTATTAAACCTTGGCCATGAAAAAAATTATCACCAAGAATTAAAGCAACATTACTGTTTTTTATAAATTTTTTTCCAATAATAAAAGCATCTGGCAGACCTCTGGGTTCCTTTTGTATTGCGAATTTAATACTTATTCCATAATTTTTTCCATTACCCAACAACCTTTTAAAACTTGAGTAATCATCTTTTTTTACGATAATTAGAATATTTCTAATATTTAGTAACATTAAAATAGACAATGAATAAAATATAATTGGCTTATCTGCTAAAGGTATTAATTGTTTAGAAATTGCTTTTGTGCTTGGCCCAACTCTAGAACCAACACCACCCGCTAAAATTATGCCTTTGCTTATCATTGTTTTAGACCAAATCTAGACTCTATATCTTTTTGATTTAATTTTTTAAAGTAAGATAGATTATTTAAATACCAAGAAAAAGTTTTAGATAAACCTGAATTTATATTTACTTTAGTTTCCCATTTTAATTTTTTTTTGATTTTATTAGAATTCAATGCATATCTGAAATCATGACCAGGTCTATCTTGAACATATTGTATTTTTACATCATTTCCTATTTTTATTTTTGTTTTTGCTGTTTTAATTAAAGATTTAATTATTTGAAGGTTAGTTAAGTTTTTATTTGAACCAATATTATAGAACTCACCTAATTTACCGTACTTAAAAACTTTAATCAAAGCTTCACAATGGTCTTTTACATATATCCACTCTCTAGAGTTTTTACCATTACCATACAATGGTAACTTTTTATTTTTAATAATATTAAATATTATTTTTGGGATAAGTTTTTCTGGATGCTGTTTTGGACCATAATTATTTGAGCAATTGGTTGCTATAGCTGGAATATTGAAAGTTCTTATATATGATCTTAATAAATGATCTGATGCAGCTTTACTTGCTGCATACGGTGAGCTAGGGTTATAAGGCTCATTTTCACTTGATCTACCTTTGATTACATCACCATAGACCTCGTCAGTTGAAATATGAACTAATTTTATTTTAGGATTTTTCTTAGAGTATTTTTTAAAACATTCTAGAAATTTAAAAAAATCTAATATGTTACTTTTGATAAAAGTATAGGGATTATCAATTGATCTATCCACATGAGTTTCAGCTGCTAAATTGAATATGCCTATAGGTTTATGTTTCCTTAAAATAAAACTAATTTTTTTTTGATTATTAATGTCACACTTATAAAACTTATAATTTTTATTGTTTCTGTGTTCTTTTACGTTATAAAAATTTGAAGAATAAGATACTTTATCAATGTTTATTACATTATAATTCTGTTTAATAAGTATTCCTATTAAATTACTTCCTATGAAACCCAGACCACCAGTTACAATTACAGTTTTTTTTTTCATAAAAAATTCGATTTTAAAAATTTTTAGTGTAATATCATTAATTAAAATTCGTAAATAAAAAAATCTTATTACAAAATATCATCTATGTCATTTAAAGAACTTTCTATAATGTCTGATAAGAAAGGAACTGTATTATTTTATCCTTATATACCAAAAAAAAGTTTAAAAATCTTAGAAAATAGACTTTCAACTAGATGGATAGGTCAAGGTCCAATGGTAGATAAATTTGAAAAAAAATTTTCACAGATTTTCTTAAATGGTAAAGAATGTGTCTCCACAGGCTCAGGCACTGATGCTCTCCACTTAGCTTATATTTTAGCTGGTATTAAAAAAAATGATGAAGTTATAGCTCCAGTATTTACTTGTACAGCTACCAATATCCCCTTGTTATATATTGGTGCTAAAATAAAATTTGTAGATGTTGATCCAAACACTATGAATATATGTATCAACGATTTAAGAAAAAAAATCTCTAAAAAAACAAAAGCAATAGTTTGTGTTCATTATGGTGGAATTCCTTGTGATATGAGTGAAATTAAAAAGATTGCAAAAAAATATAATGTAAAAGTTATTGAGGACGCGGCCCAAGCACTAGGGGGGAAATATAAAAATCAAAATATTGGAACTATAAGTGATTTTACAATTTTTAGTTTCCAAGCAATCAAACATATAACTACAGGTGATGGAGGTATGCTTTGTATTAAAGATCCAAAATTAATTGAAAAAGCAAAAAGAATTAGGTGGTTTGGAATTGATAGAAGAAAAAAACAATTAGGTATTTGGAAAAATGATATTAAAGAAGTAGGTTTTAAATACCAGCTTACAGATTTAGGAGCTTCAATTGGGTATCAGAGTTTAATTGATTTTAAAAAAATTATTTCCCATAGACTAAAAATTTACAACATATATCTTAAAAATTTGTCTCAAAATCCAAATATCACTTGTATTCATGATTTTGATAAAAATAAAAATTGTGCAGCTTGGTTGTTTACAATTTTATTGAAGAGAAAAGATTTTTTGCAAAAAAAATTAAGACAAAAAAATATTGAGACAAATCAGGTGCACTTCAGAAATGATAAATATTCAATATTTAAAAAATTTGTAAAAAATCAAAAATTTAAAAATATGGATAAAATCGAGAATAGATATTTAGTTCTCCCTATTCATACTAAAGTTTCTGAAAAAGATGCAAAATATATATGTGACTTAATTAATAAATTTATCTAAAATTTTATTTAAAGTAAAAAAGATTAAGGAATGATATATAATAATAATTTATTATTTTAAAAAATGTCAAATATTAATAATTACCAAGCAGACTCTATAAAGGTTTTGAAAGGTCTTGAAGCAGTCAGGAAAAGACCAGGAATGTACATTGGAGATACTGATGATGGCACTGGTTTGCATCATATGGTTTATGAGGTTGTAGATAACTCAATCGATGAGGCATTAGCAGGTCATTGTAAAAATATTAATGTAAAAATTAATTCTGATGGAACGATTACTGTAAATGATGATGGAAGAGGTATCCCGGTTGATATGCATAAAGGGGAAAAAAAATCTGCAGCAGAGGTAATTATGACTCAACTTCATGCTGGTGGTAAGTTCGATCATGACTCATATAAAGTTTCTGGAGGTCTGCATGGAGTTGGTGTTTCGGTAGTCAATGCATTATCAGAAAAATTAGAATTAGAAATAAATAGAGATGGAAAAAAACATTTTATAGAATTTAAAAATGGTGAAGCAAAATCCCCTCTTAAAGTAGTTGGAAAATCTAAAAATACAGGAACTCAGATAACATTCTTACCTTCGAAAGATATATTCTCATCAATTAAATTTAGTGCAAATATTTTAATTAAAAGGATGAGAGAGTTGGCATTTTTAAATAAAGGTATTAAAATAATCTTCACCGACGCCAGTCAAAAAAAAGAAAAAACATCTGAATTTAAATTTGATGGTGGTGTTTTAGAGTTTGTAGATTTTTTAGATGAGAAAAGAGAAAAACTACAAAATAAAAATGGTAATGATTTATTTCGAAAACCAATTTATATTGAAGGCAAAAAAAATAACATTGAAATAGAATGTTCATTAAAATGGAACGCTGGTTATGCAGAAGATATATTTCCATACACAAATAATATTTATCAAAAAGATGGTGGAACACATTTATTAGGTTTTAGAAGTGCTCTTACAAGAGTAGTAAATAAATATGCAAATGAAAATAATTTATTAAAAAAAAATAAATTAGCTATTTCAGGTGACGATATTAAAGAGGGATTAACGTGTGTGCTTTCAACTAAAATTCCTGATCCTAAGTTTTCTTCACAAACTAAAGATAAGCTGGTTTCATCTGAGGTAAGAATGATTGTTGAAACTTTGGTTAATGAAAAACTATCAATATGGTTTGATCAAAATCCATCAATTGCCAAAATAGTTTTGGCTAAAATTATTCAAGCAGCTATGGCAAGAGATGTTGCAAGAAAAGCTAGAGAAAATGTAAGAAGAAAAGGAGCTCTTGAGTTAAGTGGATTGCCAGGAAAGTTAGCCGATTGTCAGATAGGAAAACAAGAGGGTACAGAATTGTTTATAGTCGAGGGAGACTCGGCAGGGGGTTCCGCTAAACAAGGAAGAAATAGAGCAAATCAAGCTGTTTTGCCTCTTAGAGGTAAAATTTTAAACACTTATGTCGAGGATATAAATTTAAAAAAGAACGGTAATGGCAATGGTAATGGTTCAGATCAAAGAACAAAGGCTCTTGCAAAAATGATATCTTCAAATGAGATAGTAACATTAATTAATGCACTCGGACTTGATCCTAAATCACAAGAAATAGATTTAAAAGATTTAAGATACGGTAAAATAATTATAATGACTGATGCCGATGTTGATGGTTCTCACATAAGAGCACTGTTGTTAACTTTTTTTAATAACAAACCATTTAATAAATTAATTGAAAATGGTCATGTTTATTTAGCTCAACCACCATTGTTTAAAATTAATAAAGGTTCAAAAGGGATTTATATTAAAGATGAAAAAGAATTAGAGGATTATATCGTAAACAATAACAAGGAATTAAAGAAATTGAAAAAAGGCTCAAAAGACTATTTAAATGCCTTAGATTTGGAAAAATCAAAAATGAATATACAAAGGTTCAAAGGTCTTGGAGAAATGAATCCAGAAGAATTGTGGAATACAACTTTGGACCCTGAAACTAGAAATTTGCTTCAAGTTCAGTACTCTAAAGATCTTAAAAAAGATCAAAGTCTTATTCATACACTAATGGGAAGTGATGTTGCTTTAAGAAAAGATTTCATAGTCTCAAATGCTATCAATGTAAAAAATCTTGATATTTAAAAATGAAGTTTTTTGAAACTTCAAAACACCACTCATTCAAAAAATCTACTTATATTACCTTAAGATGGATTGGTATAATTGGACAGTTAATTGCAGTAAATTTTGTATACTTTGTATTAGATTTTAAATTTGACTTTACAACATCTAATCTAATTATATTAATTGGCATCATAAGTAATTTTTACTTAATTTTTATTTATAAAAAAACTCAATTATCCGACAGATCAGCTTTCATTTTTTTAGTTATTGATATTTTGCAATTAGCTATTTTACTTTACTTGTCAGGGGGAATTCTTAATCCATTTGTTATTTTTATAATTATTCCAAGTGTATTTTCATCATCTAATTTAAGTTTTAGAACAAATACTATGCTTGTGTTGTTAACAGCTTTATCAATTATATTTTTAACTTTTTATTCAACAGAATTACCTTCTCCACTTGGAGATCATTTTCATGTAAGCCCTTATTATTATTACTCTATCCCGATTGCTTTGATTATTGCTCTTGTTTTTTTAAATTATTTTGCAATGACATTTGGAACTCAATCTAGGTTAAGAAAAGAAGCTCTTACGAAAATGGAAGAAGTAATGGCCAAAGAACATGAACTATTATCCTTGGGTGGTCAAGCGGCAGCAGCTGCTCATTCATTAGGAACACCTCTTTCAACCATAAAAATAATTACCCAAGAATTACTAAAACAATTTGAGGGCAATAAAGACTTAGAAAAAGATATTAATTTATTATCCAGTCAGGTTGAAAGATGTAATGAAATATTAAAAAAATTAACATTAAATCCAGACGAAGAGGATGAGTTTATTGATGTAGATATTACAATTAGAGATTACCTAAATGAAATTTTAAATTCATTTAAAGAGATAAGTACGAAGAAGTTTATTTTTAATTTTGATCAAGACTCTAATTCGAAAAAAATAGTTAAATCTATAGAAATTGTTTATGGACTAAGAAATTTTATAGGTAATGCTAATAAATTTTCTAATGAAAATATTTTCATAAATTTAAAGAGTGATAGTGAAATTACCGAAATCAGTATTGAGGATGATGGTCCAGGTTATCCAAAAGATATTTTATCAAAAATAGGAGAGCCATATTTAAAATCAAATAATCCTCAAGATAAATCAAAAACAGGACTTGGTTTAGGTTTGTTTATAGGAAAAACACTGTTAGAAAAAAATTTTGCTAATGTGATTTGTAGAAACTCTAAAACAAGATCTGGTGCAGAAGTAATAATTAAATGGAGAAATACAGATTTATTTAATATTTAATGAAATTTTTTCTTTGTTTCGAACAAAGAGCTAAGTTGAGATATCATTACATCTCCTAACTCATTTACATCAGTAATTTTTATAGCTCTGTTGTAATATCTTGAAACATCATGTCCAATACCAATCGCTAAAATTTCAATATCAGATTTATTCTCAATAAATTTGACCATCTTCTTCAAATGTTTTTCTAAAAAATCTCCTGAATTTACTGAAAGTGTTGAGTCATCAACTGGAGCTCCATCAGAAATTACCATTAAAATTTTTCTTTCTTCTTTTCTCTTTCTAATACGGTTGTATGCCCAAGATATAGCTTCGCCATCAATATTTTCTTTTAACAAACCCTCTTTTAACATCAGGCCTAAATTATTTTTTGCTTGTCTCCAATGTGTATCCGCACCTTTATAAATTATATGTCTTAGATCGTTAAGTCTTCCAGGTGTTTTTGGTTTTGAATTTTTAGTCCAAAATTCTCTACTCTGTCCACCTTTCCAGTTTTTTGTAGTAAATCCTAAAATCTCTACTTTGACCGAACATCTTTCGAGTGTCCTTGACAAAATATCTGCACAAATAGCAGCAATCGTTATTGGTCTTCCTCTCATAGAACCAGAATTATCAATAAGTAAAGTTACAACTGTATCTTTAAAATCTAAATCCTTTTCTTTTTTAAATGACAAAGAGTTATATGGATCCATTATTATTCTTGGTAACTTTGAACTATCAAGTAAGCCTTCTTCTAAATCAAATTCCCAAGCTCTATTTTGTTTTGCTAGTAATTGTCTTTGAAGTTTATTAGCTAACTTGGTAATTACATCTTGGAAACCAATTAACTGCTGATCTAAATTTTTCCTAAGTTTAGTAGCTTCATCTGCATTTTCTAGATTTTCAGCTTTAACAACTTCGTCGTATTGTGTAGTAAATATTTTATAATCTATATTTACATTATCAATTTTTTTTTGAATTACCTGCTCAGAGTTTTGTTCATCAGACTCAACATCAGACAACTGCTCATCCAAATTAAACTCGTCTATACTATAATCAGCATCAACAGATGCCTCTGTTTGCTGTTCATCATTTTCATCTTTGCTATCTTCATTATCTTTATTTTGGTCATCATTTGAGGGATTGTCTTGACCTTGATCTTGATTTTCTTCCTCTTCTTGGTCTTCTTCATCGCTTTGAAAAATATCCATTTCTTCTAGTATTTGGGAAAATTTAGAACTGTAAGTATTTTGATTTTCTAAATTATTTAATAAAAACTCTTTATGTTTCTTAATTGATTGCTCAAAATCTTTTTCCCAGAAATTAAGCATTCTAGATGTTAAAGGATTTAGGTCTATATTATGAAAATTTTTAAGCATATATAGCTCAAATGCTTCAGCAACAGGAACGTCTTCTTTCGTTTTAAGCTGATCTTTTCTTTTACGATTAATTATTTGAGAATAGTTTTCAGAAAAATTTTTTTGAATTCCTTTCAACATTTTGCCTCCTAGGGTTTCATATCTAATCTTTTCAGCTATATTATACAAAGATCTAGAGGAAGTGTTTGAAGGTAAATTTTTTTTGTAAATTTTTTCATTAGAAAACCTTTTTTTAAGTGCTGTAGAGTCTGTTTCAGCCCTTAATTTTATAAAATCACTTGGACTAGTTAGATCATTTATTTCAAAAGACGAAATATCTTTCGTTTTTTTATCTTCAGAAGATTTATTGTTTATATCAATATCGTCTGCAATAACTTTTGCTGTTGAAGATAAAGCAATTCTAAATTTTTCTTTTAAATTTGTTTCTTTATTGCTCATTTAAATTTGAATATTGATCAAAGACTCAGGCAATTCTTCACCAAAACATCTTTGATAATATTCCGCGATTGTATTTTTCTCAATATCATCGCACTTATTCAAAAAGGTTACTCTAAATGCATATCCGGTATCCTTAAAAATTTCAGAATTTTCAGCCCAATGAAGAACTGTTCTTGGACTCATTACAGTAGATATATCTCCAGCAATAAAACCTTTTCTAGTTAAGGATGCTACCTTAATCATATTAGCAACTTTTTCTTTTCCCTTAGCGTTATTTAAATTTTTATTCTTTGATAAAACTATATCCATTTCTCTATCTAGGCTTAGATAGTTTAATGTTGTTACAATATTCCATCTATCCATTTGACCTTGGTTAATCTGCTGTGTACCATGATAAAGTCCAGTAGTATCACCAAGCCCAACAGTGTTAGATGTAGCAAATAACCTGAAATACTTATTTTGACTAATTACTTTGTTTTTATCTAGTAGCGTGAAATTTCCTTCAGCCTCCAACACTCTTTGAATAACGAACATAACATCAGGTCTTCCAGCGTCATACTCATCAAATACTAAAGCAACTGGATTTTGAATTGACCATGGTAGAATACCCTCATTAAACTGTGTGACTTGTTTTCCATCTTTTAGGACAATTGCATCCTTACCTATTAAATCTATTCGACTAACATGACTGTCTAAATTTACTCGAATACACGGCCAGTTTAGTCTTGCAGCTATTTGCTCTATGTGTGTTGATTTTCCAGTACCATGATATCCTTGTACTAATACTCTTTTATTGAACGCAAATCCTGAAATGATTGCAAGTGTAGTATCTCTATCAAATTTATAGTTTTTATCTATTTCAGGCACATATTCACTTTTTTTTGAAAATGCATCTACTTCCATTTCAGAATCTATTCCAAAAGATTGTTTTAAAGAAACTTTTATGTCAGGTTGAATGTTAAGATTTGGAGTCAATTTTTTCCCTATAAGTGTTTTTTAGCTGCGTGTAAGCTAAAGTTATCAGTTTTAATTTTTCCTCGTATTTTTTATTTCCGGCATTCATATCAGGGTGAAATTTTTTAACAAGCACTTTGAATTTTTCTTGTATTTTTTGCCATTTTAAACCCACAGATATTCCCAATATTCCAAATGCTTTAATATCTTTATGATCGAATTTAAATTGACGCATATGATTATAGTCTCCATTGAATTTATCTTTATCAAATTCATCTTTTAATGTTGTGTTCCATAGGACTTTAAAAAAATTATCTGAAGAACTAAAATTTTGAGTAGGTTTGTGCCAAGTCATATCTGACTTTAAAAAATTGATTACTTGGTTATCACTCATCCCAGAAAAATAATTCCAGTTTTTGTTAAATTCTTTAACATGTTCTAGACAAAGCATTCTATATTTCCTGCTATTATCCTTCTCAATTGGTGCTCTGTATTCACCAATTTCATTACAATTATTCCAGTCACAAATATTTTTCATGATATAATAATTACTATATGGATATAAATGAATTAATTGCAATTATAAAAAAAAAATTATCAGATCAAATAAATATTCAAAGTATAGACATAGAAGATAAATCTTTTCTTCATAAAAATCATAAAGGCAATCAAGAAGGCAAATATCATTTAAAGTTAAATATAGTTTCTGATGAGTTAAAAAATATGAACAGAATTGAAAGTAATAAAAAAATTTATAAAGTATTAGATAAAGAATTGAAAGAAACTATTCACTCAATTCAAATTCAATTATCTTAAGTAATCATTAAAAAATTTTTTCAATTTTTCTTTTGGATATTCAAAATTAATTTGCGGAGACCCAATTTTTTTTAAAAGCACTAAATTAATCTTTTGGGATTTATTTTTTTTATCCTTTGTCATGAAAAATAATATTTTATTTATATCTTTTTTTGTAAAAAATTTATTAACAGATATTGGTAGATTTAAATTATTGATATGATTTAATATTAAGTTGTAATCACTTTTTTTAAGTATTTTTAAATTTAAACTAAAACTTAATGCTGTCTTTATACCTAGGATTACTGCTTCACCGTGATTTAATTTCTTATTGTAATTTAAGCTTGCTTCATAAGCATGGCCAAATGTATGTCCAAAATTTAAAACTTTTCTTAAATTTTTTTCTTTCTCGTCTTTTTCAACCACATTTTTTTTAATTTTACAGCTTTCATAAATTGCTTTTTCAATAAATGGAGAACTCAGTTTAGTAATTTTATTCACATTCTTATTTAAAAATTTAAAGAAATTTTTATCTCTTATCAGAGAATGTTTTAAAATTTCACCATATCCACAAACAATCTCTCTTTTTGGCAGCGATTTAAGAAAATCAACATCTGATATAACTAAGTTTGGTTGATAAAAACTACCAATTAGGTTTTTTCCATAATGTGAATTTATGCCAGTTTTGCCACCAATCGAAGAGTCGACTTGGGATAAAAGTGTTGTTGGTATATTTATAAATTTCATACCTCTTTTAAAGATACTAGATGCAAAACCACTTACATCACCTGTAATACCCCCACCTATTGATATTAAACAGTCATCTCTAGAAAAGTTTTTATTTAATAAAATTTCTAGGATCTTATTAATAATATTAAAGTTTTTATTGGCCTCGCTGGCAATAAAAAAACATATATGTATTTTCTTTTTATTGAATGAATTTTTTATTTTAGTGATAAATTTTTTTGGTACATTTTTATCAACTACAAGAAGACATTGATTGAATGTTAAGGAATTATTCTTAATTATTTTTGATAGGTTAGTAATTAAATTTGATCCAATTATTATTGGATATTTTTGTGTTTTTGTTTCAATTTTTAATTTAATTGGTTTCATAAATTTCTTTAATTTTGGTTACTATTTCATTTTTTGTAAGATTATCACATTTGATTTCATATAAGGCTTTAGAATAAATGTTAGTTCGTTTTTTAATTAAATCAATTAAATCATTATCTGTAGCATTAATTGTTAGAGGTCTTTTTTTGCTATTTTTAATTCTTTCAACTAAAATTTTTTCATTCCAATTTAACCAAAATGAATAATGATTTTTTAAAACTTCATTTCTAATATTTTTATTTGCAAAAGCACCTCCTCCAAGAGAGACAACTGTAGAACTAAGTTTTAATTTTTTAAGTGTAGTTTTTTCCTCAATTTTTCTAAAATATTCTTCTCCTTTTGTTTCGAATATTTTTCGAATTGTCGTATTTAAATTTTTCTCTATTTCTTTATCTACATCTACAAAATTTAATTTAAATTTTTTTGCTACTAAAGAGCCAATAGAACTCTTACCAGATCCCATCATACCTAGAAAAACCAGATTTTTTTTTGATTTCATAAGTTTAAATATTGAAAAAACACAAATATGTCTTAATTTGAAATTAACTAAAGTTATATGCAATTCAACAAAAATACAAGTTCAGGTAAAAAAAGTATAATCGGACTAGTTGTTAAATCTATTTTTGGACTAGTAATTGCTCTTGGCGTTGTTTTAATTCTCAATTCAATTGATTTTCCTGCTCCTAAAAAGGAAATTGAAAAAATTATTCCAAATGAAAATTTTAAAATTGTTAAGTAAAAAATTCTTTTTTGTTTTTTTAAGCTATCTAATTATTTTAAATCCTATTCACGCAGAAGATAATCCAATTGATATATGGAATCTTGAAAAAAAAGAAAATGAAACTGTTGAGGAAGCAGTTATTACTGAAGGTGAAAATAATAATGATCAAATAAGTGTTTTTGATATGCAGTCAGATAAAAATACTGGCTCGATAGAATTGGATGAAAATTTAATATCAAAAGAAGTCAAAATAGTAGGATTATACGATCCTGAAGAACATGGTTTGACTATTGATATGTGGACAAATTCTGATGGTCAAAAGCTAAAAAATTTATTTAACAGTTTAGAGAAAATTAATCTTTCTAATGATGCATTAGAAATTATGGAAGTCTCATTATTAACTAACGCTCATTATCCTAATCAAAATATTACTGAAAATGAATTTTTAAAATTTAAATCTGACTGGTTAATTAAAAATTCTAATTTAGAACTGATTGAAGAATTTTTGGTTAATAATCAAATTGTAAATTCTCATCCCAAACTAACCAGACATTTATTAGATAACTATTTATCAGACAAAGATATAAAGAAGACCTGTGAATTTTTTACAAAAATTAAAGAACCAGTTGAAGATGAATATTTATCTAAATTAAATTTATATTGTTTAGTTAATTATGGAAAAAATGAAGAAGCCCAATTAATTCTAGATCTTAAAAAAGAGTTAGGTTTTCAAGATGAATATTTTGAAAATAAAATGAATTACCTGTTTGGTTATATTGAAGAAGCACCCAAAGAAGTTTCTGAAAGTTCAGTATTTGAGTTTCATTTAGCTCATAGGACAAATCCAGATTTTTCTTATGAACCCAATGAAAATACGCCTAAATTAATTTGGAAATATCTATCAAATTCAAATTTACTACCAGATCTAAGTAATGTTGACATAAATGATCAAGATAAAATCTTAATTATTGAGAAAGCTGCAAATTATAAAATTTTCTCAGAAAAAGACTTATTTGATTATTATAAAAAATTTCAATTTAATATTGATCAATTATTAAGTGCAACTGATGCTTACAAGTTGCTGTCTCCGTTAGAAGCAAGAGCATTAATTTATCAAAGAGCACTTTTAACGAGTGAACCAGAGTTGAAATTGAAATTTTTACAGTTATTGAAGCAACTATTTGAGGACAACAAAATCGGTTTAGCTTTTGATATAGAGCTCAATAAATTTTTGAACGAAATTGAAGTAGATAATGTTCCTTCAGATTATTTAAGTTTTTACAATAACTATTCAAAAAATCAAAATTCAGAGTTCAAAAAAATTCAATACAATAATAATATTTTACATCAATCTAAGTGGGTAAATTATTTTAGAGGAGATTATTCAAAATCTGAAATACAAGAAGATTTAAAAAAATTTCTAGATAGAATAATTTTTAGTAATGAAACTTTGTCCACTAAAGATATAATTTTTATAGAAAGTCTGAAATCAGACGGAGTAGAAATACCAAGCGAGTATGACAGTTTGTATTCACAAAAACCTTTTGAACTAGATGAAAATCTAGTGGAGTTGATAGAAGCAAATGAAGTTGGAACAGTTTTATTATCTTTAATTGAGATTATAGGTAATGAAAAAATAGAAAATATTGATGAAAAAAGACTTTATTTTATTTCGAATACACTAAATCAAATAAATGCTGATTTAATAAGAAATAAGCTGTTGCTAAAAGTTCTTCCTTTAAAAGTATAAAAATTATAATAACATACAAATTTTATGGCGATAAGAACGATTATTACAGAACCAAACAAATTACTTCGACAAGTATCAAAACCTGTAGAAGCCGTTGGAAGCGAAGAGCAAAAATTAATGAATGATATGCTCGATACAATGTATGATGCTAATGGTATTGGTCTTGCAGCAATTCAGATTGGTATACCAAAAAGAATTATAGTGATGGATATAAGCAAGGATGAAAACAAAAAAGAGCCCAGATACTTTGTAAATCCTGTAATAAAAAATAAAGATCCTCTTAAGGCAACTTATGAGGAAGGATGTTTATCTGTACCAAATCAATTTGCTGAAATAGATCGACCAAGTAAATGCGAGGTAGAATATTTGGATTACAATGGGAAGAAACAACTACTAAAGGCAGATGGATTGCTTGCAACATGCATACAGCATGAAATGGATCACTTGGAAGGTATATTGTTTATCGACTATCTTTCAAAACTAAAAAAATCAATGATCATAAAGAAACTTTCAAAATTAAAATCAAATACCGCTGAAGTTTAAAAATGTCAAAAAAGTTAGTTTTTATGGGTACGCCCATGTTCGCTGTACCAATTTTAAAATCTCTATATCAAAATGGATATAATATTTCTTGTGTGTATACACAGCCACCTCAAAAATCAAAAAGAGGACAAAAAATTAATAAGTCTCCAATACAAGGTATTTCTGAAACTTTAAATTTAGAATATAGAACGCCACCAGTTTTAAATAATGAAGAGGAGTATAATTTTTTAAACTCTTTAGATGCTGACTTAGCAATAGTTGTTGCTTATGGACAAATTATTCCTAAAAAATTTCTAAGTTTAACTAAAATAGGTTTTATAAATATACATGCATCATTACTGCCTAAATGGAGAGGTGCCGCACCAATTCAAAGATCAATTATGAATTTAGATCAAGAAACTGGAATAAGTATAATGAGGATTGCTGAAAAATTAGATACAGGACCAGTTTGTAATAATTATAAAATTCAACTTAATGAAAATTTGAATGCGTTAGAAATTAGCGAAAAGCTTTCTAACTTAGCAGCAGAAAAAATTTTAGATAACGTAGATGATATTTTAGATGGTAAAGCAAATTTTATTGAACAAGATCATTCGAATGCAACCTATGCATCTAAAATTCAAAAAACCGAAGGTCAAATTAATTGGGATGAAAATGCTGAAAAAATTATTTGTAAGATAAACGGTTTATATCCATCACCAGGAGCATTTTTTATGTTTAATGGAGAAAGATATAAAATCTTAAAAGCTCAAATTGGAAGAGCTCAAGGAAATCCAGGGTTAGTATTGAGTGATAATCTTGAAATTGCTTGTGGTAATAATCAATCGATAATTATTAAGGAAATTCAGAGGCAAGGGAAAAGACCTCAAAATATTGGTGAATTTATTCAAGGTTCACAGATAAAAAAAGGTTCAAATATATAAATGTTTAGATATCAGCTTTTGATAGAATATTTAGGCACAAATTACAAAGGTTGGCAAATTCAAAAAAAAAATAAAACCATTCAAGGAATACTTCAAGATAAAATTAGAAAGTTATTAAAAGAAAATATTAATATAGTCGGATCGGGTAGGACAGATGCTGGTGTTCATGCTATCGAGCAGTCAGCACATTTTGATTTAAAAAATAAATTACTGAACTTGGATAAATTTATTAACTCAATTAATCACTTTTTAAAAAATGAAAATATTACAATTCTTAAAATAAGAAAAAGAACTAGTAACTTTCATTCAAGATTTTCTGCAAAAAAGAGAGTTTATAAATATTTCATTTTAAATAGAACAAGTTCACCTGTGATTGAAAAAAATCAAGTTTGGCATGTAAGAAAAAAATTAGATTTAGATTTGATGAAATTAGGGGCAAAAAAATTAGTTGGTACTAAAGATTTCTCAACATTTAGGGCTTCAAGTTGCAATGCTAAGAGTCCAATTAGAACGATGGATTTTGTAAAATTAAAATCTTTAAATGATAAAATAGAAATTCAGTTTAAATCTCAATCTTTTCTTCAACAACAAGTGAGATCTATGGTTGGATGTTTAAAATATCTAGGTGAAAAGAAGTGGGATTTAAAAAAATTTGACAAAGCTTTAAAGTCTAAAAAAAGGTCACTGTGCGCTCCACCAGCACCACCTACAGGATTATTTTTATCTAGAGTTTTTTATTAGATTTTTTTTATTACTCATGGCAAATTTTTTATTTATTCGCCATCTAGATTCTGCTCTTACAATATATCCACAACAATTTTTTGACTTACACTTACAGGGAAATTGTTTGTAATTTTCATCATAACCAAAACCATAATCACAGGTAAATTCTTCACCTTTTTTGATATCTTTAATTGCTTTAACCCAAATTTTTAGACCTTTACCATCATAATCACAATTATTGTCACAAGAATGATTAATTAATCCTGCAGTATTCCATGGAAAATCTCCATCAAGGTCATATCTTTTATTGATAGTAAATAAATAGATTGGTTTACTATTGTCATATTTATCAGATTCTTCAGTTTGTTTTTTTGTAATTAATTTGCCAACGTAATCAATTATCTTTGTACCTTCTTTGATATCTTTAGTAGCATAAAGTCCTCTACCTTTTTTATCGATATCAGATTTTTTAATTTTATATAATTTCATTGAGTTTTATTTAGTTTTTTATTGGGAATTATCAATTAAATTCTATTAAAGCATCAACATGTCTTTCTGTACTATCTTGTAGTGCTTTTAAGTCATATCCACCTTCTAGTATAGAAACTACATTACCTTTACAAAATGATTTTGAAATTTCTAAAGTTCTTTTTGTAATTGTATAATAATCTTCAGCATTAAGTTTTAATTGTGCCAAAGGATCATTAATATGAGCATCAAAACCTGCAGAAAACAATAGAAATTCTGGTTTAAATTCTCTTAGTTTTTTTAATACTAGTTCATATGCATTTAAATATTCTCTAGCACTCGTTCCAGCTTCAAGTGGAATATTTAAAATATTATTAAATTTTCCAATCTCTTTTTCCGAACCTGAGCCTGGGTAATATGGAAATTGATGAGTGGAAATATATAAAACTTTTTCATTATTGAAAAAAATATCTTGCGTTCCATTTCCATGATGGACGTCAAAATCAATTATAGCAATTTTTTTATAACCATATTTTTCAATTAAATAATTAGCTCCAACTGCAACATTGTTGTAAATACAAAAGCCCATGGCCTTCTCTTTTTCTGCGTGATGACCTGGAGGTCTTACTGCACAAAAAGCATTTTTAAATTCTTTTTCCTCCACACCATCAATCGCTGCAATAATTGATCCAACAGCGTCCATTGTTGCTTCTTTGCTACCAGGGGAGACAACTGTATCTCCATCTAAAAAATTAAATCCATTTTGAGGGTAAGATTGATCGACATGATCAATATACTTAGAAGAGTGAGTTTTTATTAATATTGATTTTTCAAATTTTGAAGGCTTTTTCCAAATTAAATTTTTGTTATCTAATCTTTTAAAGTTATCAATAACAGCTGTAACCCTGTCTATTTTTTCAGGATGTCCATCTCCTGTATTGTGATTTTTATATGTATCAGAAGTAATTAAAGCTGTTTTCACTTAAAATAATTCTTTAAAATATTTGAATAAATTAAAGTTAATTTTTTTAAATCACCTAAAGAAACTGCCTCATCTACTTTATGCATTGTTTTTCCGACCAAACCAAATTCTAAACAGGGAGCAATTTTTCTAATAAATCTTGCATCAGATGTGCCTCCTGTTGTTGAGAGTTCAGGTTTAATTTTTGTAATCTTTTTAATTATATCTTGTATCATATATGTAGTTTGATTTGGTTTAGTTAAAAAAGCTTCACCAGATACACTATATTCAATTTTGTAATTTGACTTATTTTTATTACAAATTTTCTTCAATATTTTATTTATTTTTGTTTTAATTGAATTCGATGAATGTTTGTTATTAAACCTAATGTTAAAAGTTGCATTAGCTAAACCTGGAATTACGTTATCAGCAGTATTATCAATATTTATTTTTGTAACTTCTAGGTTCGTTGGCTGAAAATCTTTTGTTCCTTTATCAAATTTAATTTCCTTCAATTCTTTCAATATTTGAACAAGAGTAGTTGATGGATTGTTAGCTCTATGAGGATAAGCAACATGACCCTGAATACCTATAATTGAAAGTCTGCCAGTCATACTTCCCCTTCGACCAATTTTAATCATTTCTCCCAATTTATTTGGATTAGTTGGTTCTCCAACTAAACAAAAATTAATTTTCTCTTTTCTTTTTTTTAAGTATTCGACAACTTTTTTTGTTCCGTTAATAGCAATTCCTTCTTCATCACCTGTAATTATTAAGCTTATAGATCCATCAAATTTTTTATTATTTTTAACAAAAATACTGACGGCAGAAACAAAAGCTGCAATAGAGCTTTTCATGTCATTTGCTCCTCTTCCAATTAAATGTCCTTTTTTAATTGAGGGTCTAAAAGGATTTACTGTCCAATCTTTTAAGTTTCCAGCAGGCACAACATCTAAGTGACCAGCGTAGCAAAAATTTGGACCTTTAGATCCAAGTCTTGCATAAAGATTTTTTACTGGTTTAGTGTTTTTTTCTTTAAACTCTAATATTTTAGTTTTGAATCCAATTTTTCTTAATTGTTTTTCTAAGAATTTCATTACCCCAGCATCTATTGGTGTTATAGATGGGTAACGAATTAGCTCTTTGGCTAATTGTAATTCATTAATGGTTTGCATTTTAATCTCTTAAAAGATCGTTTACTGATGTTTTAGATCTTGTCTTTTCATCTACTTGTTTGATGATTACTGCACAATATAACGAGGGTGCAGTAGGATTATTTTTGTCTGGTAATGATCCAGGAACGACGACTGAGTAAGGAGGTATTTTACCGTGAGTTACTTCACCAGTTTTTCTATTAACGATTTTAGTTGATTGGCCAATATACATACCCATACTTAGAACTGAACCTTCACCAACTATTACCCCTTCCACAACTTCTGACATAGCACCTACAAAAACATTATCTTCAATAATAGTCGGAAGCGCTTGTGCTGGTTCTAAAACTCCACCAATACCAGTTCCTGCTGAAATATGACAATTTTTTCCAATCTGACAGCAACTACCTGCACGACTAAATGTATCCATCATTGTTCCTTCATCTATGTAAGCACCAATATTTACATAACTTGGCATTAGAACAACATTTTTAGCAACATATGATCCTTTTCTCATTGCAGTATTTGGTACCATTCTAAAACCTGCTTTTTCAAAATCAGCGTTTGACCATCCGGCTGTTTTTCCTTTTAACAAATGAGCTTTATCTCTCCAAGCTGAGTAGGGACCATCTAAAGTTTCCATTCCATGAATTCTAAAACTTAGCATAATTGCTTTTTTTAGGTGTTGATGAGTTACCCATTCACCATCAATTTTTTCAGCAACTCTAGATTTACCACTATCTAGATCTTCTATTACTTGATTAATAGTATCTTTTAATTTTTGATCTGAATTTTGATTAACTTGATCTTTGTTTTCCCAAGCTTCATTTATAATGTTTTCTATACTCATAGTTTTATTGGTTTTTTAATAACCTTATTTCTTTTAAAAATAAAGTAAGATTTTCAATTTTATAATCAATATATTCTTTATTAGATTCTTTTTTGCCCCATTCCTCATCATTAATTAACCAAGCAGTAATTGTTCCTCGCTCTTTACCTATCGATAAGTTTTTTGCTATGTCTTCAATGTACAAAGTTTCTTTTGGATCAATTTTGAATTTTTCTACCATTAAATCGAAAGCTTTAGCTTCTGGTTTTGGGTGATATTCTGCATCTACGATATCAAATATTCCTTCAAATTGGTCGTCAATTCCTAGGGTTGTAGTGATGTGCTTTACATGGTTGTAACTACCATTAGTGAAGACAAATTTTCTTAAATTTATATTCTCTAACTCATATCTTAATGCCGTATCTTTTTCTAAAAAAGATAAATCAATATCATGAACAAAATCTAAAAATTCTTTAGGATCAATTTCATGATGTATCATTAGACCATTTAAACTTGTGTTATATTTGTGAAAGTAATTTGTCTGAAGTTCTTTGGCTTTTTTTAAATCTACATTAAGTTTACTTGAGATATATTCAGTCATTTTTCGACTTACTTGGCCAAATACTGCCTCTAGGTCACTATAAAGTACACCATCACAATCAAATAAAATATTTTTAATATTGCTTAAATTTTTCATTGTCTAATTAAAGTTCCAGATCCCCCATCTGATAAAAGTTCAAATAGAACAGAATGATTTTTTCTCCCATCTATTATAACAACTCCTTTTACTCCGTTACTCGCAACATCTAAGCAATTATTTATTTTTGGGATCATGCCACCCGTAATTGTTTCATTATCTATTAAGTCTTTTATAGATTCTGAATTAATTTCTGGAATTAGATTTTTATTTTTATCCAAAACCCCTTCTACGTCACTTAATATAATCAACCTTCTGGCATTAATTATTTTAGCAATATAGCCAGCTGCAGTATCTGCATTGACGTTATAAGTTTGATCATTTTTATCTAAACCTAAGGGTGCAATAATAGGCACTTTTTTATCTGCTATAATTTTATCTATTATTGATTGATCTACATTTGTAGGAGAGCCCACGAAACCAAGCTCTTCATTTTCTTGGATAACTGTTAAAATATTATTTTCTTTGGAATTAATACTCTGACTTTCGCAATTTTGTTTATCTAGAGCATTGATAATTTCTTTATTAAAATCAATTAATACTTTTTCTACAACTTTAATAGTTTCTTTATCAGTTACCCTCAATCCTTTTATAAATTTACTTTCTAAACCTATCTCATTAAGTTTATTACTTATTCTTTTCCCGCCTCCATGAACAATAATAGGAGTAAAACCTAGTTTATTTAGAGTTGAAATATCCTGAATAAAAATATCAAAAAGATTTTGATCAATTAAAACACTACCACCACATTTAATAACAATATATTCATCGTTATATTTTTCTAAGTATTTTTTAACTTCTTCAGTTGATGGACCATCTAGTGGTAGAATTGTTTTTAATTCTTCTTCTTTAATATCCAACATTAAGTTGTTGTTTTAACAGTGGTTCTTTTCATTATGAAAACTTGTTGCGCCATAGTTAAAATATTATTTACTGTCCAATATATTACCAATCCTGCTGGGAAAGGTGCTAAGATTATTGTTAGGAATAATGGAAAGAACATAAATATTTTTGCTTGCATTGGATCTGTTGGTGCGGGATTTAATTTTTGTTGAACCCACATAGAAACACCCATTGCAACAGGCCATGCTCCAATGACTAAAAATGATGGCACATCATAAGGAAATAATCCAAATAGATTAAACAAAGAGGTAGGGTCTCTCTCAGATAAATCTTGTATCCAGCCATAAAAAGGCATTTGTCTCATTTCAATTGTTACAAATAAAACTTTATATAAAGCAAAGAAAACTGGAATTTGCACAAGTATTGGCAAACAACCAGACATTGGGTTTACTTTTTCTTTTTTATATAGAGCCATCATCGCTTGTTGCAATTTCATTTTATCGTCCTTGTGTAGCTCTTTCAGTCTTGCCATTTCAGGCTGTAAGGCTTTCATTTTTGCCATACTTCTAAACGAAAAGTTTGCAAGCGGGAAAAATGCTAATCTTATACAAATCGTAATTGCTATGATAGCTAAGCCGTAATTCCCAAGTAATTTAAAGAAATAATCTATTCCAAAAAATAATGGCTTGGTAATAAAGTATAAAAATCCCCAATCAATTGTTAAGTCAAATTTATCAATGTTTAAAGATTCAGCATATCCATCAATTACATCAACTCTTTTTGCAGCAACAATGATTTGTAAGGTTTCTTCAATTAATGAATTTTCATTAAGTTCCAATGGTTCTGTTGATACAAAATTTGCTCTGAACTTATCTTTATAATCAAATGTTGTTTTAAATTCTTTTTCTCTAGGTGGAATTAGCGAAGTTACCCAATATTTATCTCCAATACCTAGCCATCCTTTTTGAGCTGTTCTTGAAAATTTCTTCTCTTGTATGTCATCGTAGTCTTCTTCAATAAGTTCATCATCAAGTGTTGCCACCAATCCTTCATGAAGGATATAGAAGTTAGATATATCAGGCATTTCATTTCTAATGATTTGACCATAAGTATAAAAATCATATTTTTTATCTGTAGGATTGATTACACTTTGTTTAATTGAAAATAAATATTTGTCATCCAAGGCGATCTCTTTCTCAAATGTTATACCTTGATCATTTGTCCAAGATATTTTTATAGGCGATTGATCTGTTAACTTGTTATTTCCTGAAACTTTCCAAATAGAATTTGAATTTGGAATTTCAACATTTTTATCAGATGTAATAAAACCACTTTCAATTAAATAACCATCTTTTGAATTTCTTGGTGAAAGAAGTGTAACTTTTTCTTGAGAGTCTAGACTGACATTATATTGCTTAAAAGTTAGATCATCAATAACACCACCTTTAAGTGAAATAGAACCGACAATACTCTCATTCTCAAAATTAATTCTTTCACTTTGATTTAAAGCTTCTTCTCTAGAAATTTCAGCAACATTTTCTTTTTGATCTAGTGAAGGTGTATCAGTGTTTTGTTCAACTTTATTTCCTTCAGCCATATTTTCTTTAGTAATTGGTGGAGGAGCAAAAAATAGTGAATACAAAACTATAACTGCTGCTGATAATGAAATTGCTGCTACTATATTTTTAGTATCCATATTATTTTAATTTTGTGTTTTTTTTAACAGGATCAAAACCTTCACCACCACCTAAAAATTTGATTGGGTGACAAGATAAGATTCTTTTAATACTTAAAAATGATCCTTTTAACAGACCAAATTCTTTAAGTGCATCAATACTGTATTCTGAGCAAGTAGGTAAATATCTGCAAGAATGTCCAAATAAAGGACTAATCAAATATTTATAACCTTTGATAATTTTAATTAATATATTTGTAAAAATATTCATTATTTTATTTTTTCAAAATCCTGAAATAGAGTTTCTTTTATTAATTTGTATTCATTATTTAGCATAGATGACTTAGCGATAACAAGGAATGAATAGTTAAAATTTATTGATATTTTTTTAACTGCCTCGTTTAAAATATTCCTTAATCTTCTTTTAATCTTATTTCTCTTAACTGCATTCCCTAATTTCTTTTTTGTTACAAAACTAATATTGAGTTTATTATTATTTTTATTCATTAATTTACCAAAGAAAATAGTTACATACTTATTCGAGAACTTTTTTTGTTTAAGTAAATTTTTAAATTCTTCGTTTTTTGAAAGAGCAACAATTTTGCTTTTCATTAATTTACACTGATACAGTTAAAGATTTTCTTCCTCTGGCTCTTCTTCTAGCTAAAAGTTTCTTTCCACCTTTAGTCTTCATTTTTGATCTAAAGCCGTGTTTTCGTGCTCTTTTTTTATTTGAAGGTTGGTATGTTCTTTTCATAAATAAATTGATTAAATTTTATAAATTTTGCCCCTTTATATTAGCAATAATAAAAATAGCAAATAGAAGATTTAGGAATAAAATAACAATATTCATGGAAAAAACAAAAAAAATTAAACTATTTATAGGTTTATCTTACTTATTAATTGTTAGTTTATTTTTATATTTTTTCTTTTCAAAATTCAGTCTTCAGGAGATTACATCTTATGATTTTTTGAGAAATAACAGATCTTATTTAATTGAGTTGAAAAATTCTAATTTATTTTTAGTTTCAATTTCTTTCTTGTTTCTAACAGTGCTTTGGGTATTTCCTTTTCTAGGCTTTGGATCTCCTGTAGCTTTAATGGGCGGCTTTATCTTTGGCAAATGGATTGGAACACTAGTTGTGGTGACTGGTTTAAGTGTAGGTGCAACTTTTTTATATATATTTGGAAATTATTTTTTAAGAGATTTAATTAGAGAAAAATTTCTTAATAAATTTCAAAATCTTGAAATTAAATTTAAAAAATCTGAATTTTTTTATTTACTCGTTTACAGATTTATTGGAGGAGTTCCTTGGCAAATAAGTTGTCTATTGCCAACATTATTTAATGTAAGAGTAAAAAATTTTCTATTTGCAACTTTTTTAGGAATAATACCTCAGATTTTTTTGGCAGTTTCAATTGGAAGTGGGATTGAAAAAGTAATCGATAAAAATTCAGAAGTTCCTGGAATAATGGATATTATCTTTTCTCCAGATATCTATGTTCCTCTTTTAGCGTTTTTTATATTAATTGTGATTTCAATTATTTTTAGAAAAAAATTTTACAGAAATTAATGGTGCTCCCACCCTGTACTGACCAGGGAACTAGTCATTACCAATGACTTGTTATGCCATTTAACTACAGGAGCTAAAATACATTTAGTAATTTATTGATAATAAAGCATTTTTTTCAAATTATTGCCTTAATTTTTTGACCATAATGATCTATATCTACTAAAAAAAATGTTATGGGAATTCACTACGATTATAAATCTACAAAAGGCAACAAGCTTATGGAGAAACAAGCTAAAAGAGAAAGAAAGCTTGCTGAAAAAAAAGCTAAACGTTTAGCTAAAGAAGGCCCAAAAAAAGAAGAGCCCACATCAAAACCCTTAGATCCTAACAAACCAATATCTTTAGATTTTTTGACTAACCCCAATAAAGAATGAGTTCTAAAGACAAAAATGAGCGTTTGAGCTTAGCTTTAAGAAAAAACTTAAAAAAAAGAAAACTATTTCAAAAAAAAAATAAAAAAAAATCTAAGTAATGTCTATTCAGCCTGACTCGTGGATTAAGAAGATGTGCAAAGAGCACAACATGATTGAACCATTTTTAGATCATCAAGTTGCGGAGGGGAAAATTTCATATGGATTAAGTAGCATGGGTTATGATGTTAGAATCTCTGATGAATATAGAATATTTACTAATGTAAATAATTCCTTAGTCGATCCAAAAAATTTTTCTGATGATAATTTTATTGAGAAAAAGGGACCACATTGCATTATTCCTCCAAACTCATTTGTTTTAGCTAAAACAGTAGAATATTTCAGAATTCCAAAAGATGTACTTTGTATATGTGTTGGTAAAAGTACTTATGCAAGAACAGGTATAATTTGTAACGTAACTCCTATTGAAAACGAATTTGAGGGAAATATAGTTATAGAGTTAAGCAACACTACACCTAATCCAGCAAAAATTTATTCTAATGAAGGTATAGCTCAATTTTTATTTTTTAAATCAGAAACTCAACCAGAGACAACTTATAAATCTAAGAACGGTAAATATCAGGGACAAACTACTATTCAGGTTGCTAAAATTAAAAAGTAAGTTATGGACAAATTTCTGATTGATGGTCCTAGCAAAATAAAGGGCAAAGTTTCAATATCAGGTTCTAAAAATGCATCATTACCAATATTAGCAGCTACACTACTTTTTGATTTACCTGTAACTATTCATAACCTTCCAAGAGTAAAAGATATTAGCACTATGCTAAATTTACTTAAGTCTCTTGGATCAAAAATCGAACTTTCTAAAGATAAAAAAACTGCAAAAATTTCAAACAATAAAAATATGAAAACTTTTGCTAGTTATTCATTAGTTAAAACAATGAGAGGTTCAATTTTAGTATTAGGACCATTAATTGCAAAATATCATAAGTCAAAAATATCATTACCAGGTGGTTGCTTAATTGGTGCGAGACCAGTTAATTATCATTTGTCAGCTTTAGAAAAACTTGGGATGAATTATGAAATTAAGGATGGTTACATATTAGCAAAATCTTTTGGCAAACTTAAAGGAGGGTTAATTAGATTTCCAAAAATTACTGTTGGCGCAACTGAAAATTCTATAATTGCTGCATGCTTGGCAAAAGGAAAAACAGTATTAAGAAATTGTGCTGTCGAGCCAGAAATAAAAGACCTTACTAACTTTCTTAATTCAGCGGGTGCAAAAATAAGTTGGAAAGGAAGAACATGCACTATTAACGGAGTAAGTTCTTTAAATTCAACAAATTATTCAGTGATGGCTGATAGAATTGAAGCTGGTACTTTTTGTGTAGCTGCAACTTTAGCTAAAGGGAATTTAGAAATAAATAATTTAGACCCAAAAATAATAAATACAGAACTTAATTTATTAAAAAAAACAGGAGCCAAAATAAAAGTAAGCAAGAATAAAATTCATATTAATGGACCAGAAAAAATTAAATCTATTAAAAATATTAAAACAAAAGAGTTTCCTGGAATTCCAACAGATCTACAGGCGCAATTAATGGTCTTAATGTGTAAAGCTAAAGGAAAAAGTTCAATTACAGAGAATATTTTTGAAAATAGATTTATGCATGTTGCTGAATTACAGAGATTAGGTGCGAATATTACGACCAAAAATAATAAAGCTTATATTGAGGGTAATACGAAATTTATTGGTGCAGAAGTAATGTCTAGTGATTTAAGAGCATCAGTGGCACTTGTCTTAGCAGCTTCAGTTGCACAAGGGAAATCTGTAATTAATAGGATTTATCATTTAGATCGTGGTTATGAAAAAATTGAAAATAAATTAAAAAATATTGGTGTTAAAATAAAAAGATTAAAAAGATGAACAAATATTTAGCTAAAATTATTGCTACAGATAAAGAGGGATTACAGATGATTTCAGCTTGTAGTTCAGGAGCCAAAGTAAAAGTTTCAGATATTAAGTATCTAGAATCTAATAAAGTATTTTTATTATCAATTGAGCGTATTAAAGTAGAAAATGAAAATGAGGACAAAAAAGTCAATAGTATCTGCAGATTTGATTTTGTTGATAAGGTAAAGTCAAAAAATATTGATCAATCAAATCAAGAATTGGTTTTAGAATTAGTAGGAATAGATTATTTGAAAAATAACGATGTTTATGAAATAAATCTCTTCTTTAGTAATAATGCTCATATCGCTTTGACCGCTGAAACGATTGAAGCAATATTAGAGGATCAAAGCGAAATAAATTAGAGATGAAGGTTTTAGATAGTAGTAAGAAAAATTTTGGTAAATTATTAGATAATTTATTATTGCAAAGAAAGAGAAAAGTTCAATCAAGCTCTGTTTCAGTCACTAACATTATTAAAGATGTTAAAAAAAATGGTGATAAAGCTTTATTAAAATATGAGAAAAAATTTAATAAAAATTCAGTAATCAAGCCTAGCTCAAATCAAATTCAAAAATCAATTCAATCATTAAATTCTATTGTAAAACAATCTATCGATACTGCTTACAACAGGATTTATAAATTTCATTCATTACAAAAGTTTAAAAATATTTCTTACACTGATAAATTTAAAAATAAACTTGAGTATAAATATTTACCTTTAGAGTCGGTTGCAATTTATGTACCTGGTTCAACTGCATCCTATCCATCTAGTGTATTGATGAATGCAATTCCAGCTATTGTTGCTGGTGTAAAAAGAATAGTTATGATCAACCCAGGCTATAAAGGAAAACAAAATCCTGCAGTATTATATGCTGCCAAAAAATGTAAAATTAATGAAATTTATTCAATTGGTGGACCATCTGCCATTGCTGCAGTTTCTTATGGAACAAAAAAAATTAAAAAGGTTAATAAAATTGTAGGGCCTGGAAATGCTTACGTTGCAGCTGCAAAAAAAGAAGTTTTTGGAGATGTTGGAATTGAGGGCATGACTGCTGGTCCTTCTGAAGTTACAATAGTTTGTGACAAGCATTCTAATCCAGAATGGGTTGCAAGTGATTTAATAGGACAAGCAGAACATGATGATCTTGCACAGTGTATATTAATTTCAAAAGATAAAAACTTATTAAATAAAGTTAAAACTGAAATAATTAAACAATTAAAAGAAATTCCAAGAGAATCTATTGCAAAGAGAAGTTTGCAAAATAATGGAATTTTAATGCATGTAAATTCAGATAAAAAAATTATCGATATTGTTAACAAAATAGCTCCAGAGCATTTAGAGTTAAATGTTAAAAATTATAAATCTATTGTTTCAAAAATAAAAAATTCAGGATCAATTTGTTTAGGAAAATATGCGGTTATGGCTATGACAGATTATAATGTAGGTTCAAACCATGTTTTACCAACTAACGGATCAGCAAAATATTCAAGTGGTATAAGTGTAAACGAATTCTACAAAAGAATTTCATACATAAACTTATCAAAAAAGGGTATTGAAAGTCTTGGACCATCAGTTATAACACTTGCAAATTATGAAGGCCTGGTTGGGCATGCTCAATCAGTATTAAAAAGAATAAGGAGAAAATAAATTTGTCAAAACAAGACTTACTTGAATTCAGGGGGACTGTGATAGACCTACTTCCGAATGCAATGTTTAGAGTTAAGCTAGAAAACGGTCATACGGTTACAGCTCATACAGCAGGTAAGTTAAGAAAAAACAGAATTAGAGTTCTTCAAGGTGACAATGTAACTGTGGAGATGACACCTTACGATCTTACTAAAGGAAGAATTATCTTTAGAGGATAAATAAGGCTGAGTAGCTCAGGAGTAGAGCAGAGCCCTGAAAAGGCTTGTGTCGGAGGTGCGAATCCTTCCTCAGCCACCACCACAAAGTTTGATCTTGAAATACCTGTAAAAGAAATTAACTTAATTAATATAATAAATAACAAAAGGACGAAGAAATAAGATGAGTACACTACAAGGTAAAATAAAATGGTATAATGGTAAAAAGGGATATGGCTTTATAGAGAGAGACGACAAAGAGAAAGATGCCTTTGTACATGCTTCAGCTGTAAAAGCTGCTGGAATGAGATTTCTTAATGAAGGTGATAAACTTGAATTCACATTAGAAGACGGTCCTAAAGGTCCTTCTGCAGTAAATTTAAAAAAAATAGACTAATTTTCGTAAAATTTCTAAAGGACGTTATTTCTACATTTAGTAGATTAACGTCCTTTTTTTATTTAAGCCTTGAATATTAATAATTTTTGTCTAAAAGGCTGCTCATGAATATAAATATTACATACAGAATTACTTATAGAAGTACTCACAGAAACTGTTTCCATAGCCATTAGGCTATTTATTTATATTATAATTTTCATTCCACATAAAATAAGATAATAACTAAAGGATAAGCTTTGGTGGTGAAATAGTATCACGTCGGTTTGTGGATCCGAAGTCGTAGGAGCGTAACCTACCCAAAGTACCACTAAAATGGAAAAAGATAAAAAACTCAATCCTTCCTTACCATCTGGATTTGAAGATCGTTGGAATAAAAAGTTAGTTTTAAAAAAACAACTTTTAAAAGTGATTGAAAAAAATTTTTTAAAATTTGGAGCTGAACCATTAGAGACACCTTCTTTTGAGATCAGCGAAAATATTGGTTCGTTTTTAGCAGAGGACGAGGATAACCCTATGTCTGATGTGTTCTCATTTAAAGATGGCGATAAAAATATTACTCTTCGATACGATCTATCTAGTCCTTTAGCTAGATTTGTTGCTCAAAACAACCAAGAGCTTCCATCAATTTACAAAAGATATGCAATTCAAAATGTTTTTAGAAATGAAAAAGCAGGAAATGGAAGATACAGAGAGTTCATGCAAGCTGATTTTGATATTGTTGGAAATGTTAATTCAGCGCAAGCTAATGCGGAACTTTGCAATTTAATCTCGAGTACACTCTTAGATTGTGGTTTGAATAAAGATCAATTTACAATCAATATTAGTAATAGAAAAATTGTACAAGGTTTAATTGATGATTTAAAAATATCTGAAGATAAGCAATTAAAAGTAATTAGAGCTGTTGATAAATTAGATAAACCTGGATTTGGTTTAAAAGGTGTTGAAGATCTTCTTAAAAAAGAGAGAAAAGATGCAAGCGGCGCAGTTACAAAAGGTGCTGATTTAACAGATGAACAAGCATCACAAATATTAAATTTTTTAAAAATAAAAGATTTAAAACAATTAAAAGAAAATTTAAAAAATCCATTGTCTCAAGAAGGAATTAAAGAGCTTGAGGAAGTTTTTGAAATTTTAGGATTTGGTTCTAATTTAGAACAAGTACAAACCAATTTTACTATTGTTAGAGGTTTAGCTTATTATTCTGATTTTATTGTTGAAACTAACTTAAATTTTAAAGTTACAAATAATAAAGGAAAAGAAGTTGATATTGGTAGCATTTGTTCGGGAGGTTCTTATGCTAAACTTATCTCGAGATTTAAAGGGGTGGATATTCCAGGTACAGGGATTAGCTTTGGTGTGGATAGATTGCTATTTGCACTTTTACAATTGGATCAGATTAAGGTGGATGATCAAAAGCCTGTTTTAGTCTGTGTGATGGATGAAAAATATCTAAAAAATTATTACGAAATTGTAGATCAATTAAGAGAAAATAACATTAATGCAGAAATTTTTTTAGATACAAAGAAAAATTTAGGTAAGCAATTAACCTTAGCAAATAAGCGTGAATTAAATGTAGCAGTTATATGTGGTGATAATGAATTTAATGAAGGAACAGTAACGATAAAAAATCTTAAAGGTGTTAAAGGTGAAAATAACAAAACATTTCCAAAATCAAATTTAGTAGATGAAATCAAAAAACTTATCTGAAAAAATTCTTAGATCAGTAAAATCTAAGGGTTACAAATATATAGATTTACCCTCAGTTATTGAGGCTAATCACATTGTTCAAAGATCAGGTGAAAACTTTAGAAAATTTATTTTTTCATTTACGGATCAAAATGGAAGCGAGTTATGTCTTAGACCGGATTTAACAATTGCATCCTGCTTAAGATATTTAGAGAACAATCTAAAAGGAAAAGAAAAAATTTTCTATAGTGGTCAAGCTTATAGAAAATCTGAAAATAAAAGTGATTCTATTGTTCGAGATCAAATTGGATTTGAAATTTTAGGTTCTAAAGACGAAAAAAATGATGATAAAGAAATTATCAATACCTCACTAAAATCTCTTCAAAATATTAAATATTCTTCAGGTAAATTAACAATAGGAAATGTTGAGATATTTAATTTGTTAATTTCAAAACTAGATATTCCAAAAAGATGGAAGTTAAGATTATCAAGACATTTTTGGAGAGAAGATTACTTTAATGATCTTTTAAAAAGATTAGAGACAAATTCTGATGTAGATCCAACTATTGTTGAAATAGACAAAAAGCGTTATTTAAAAATGCTAAAAGAAGATTTATCAAATGCAATAGCAGGAAGAACTATTAATGAGATATTAAATAGGTTCGATAATAAAATTAAAGATCCAAGAAGAGCTAGTAAAGGTAAAGGCGTTTCAAAAATTATTAAAGATTTTTTAAAAATCAAATGCCCAATCAATGAGGCTGCATCTGAGTTAAATAAATTTTTTAAGAAAAATAGAATTAATTTAGTAGTTGATCAAAGATATTTTCCTGTCTCTAACAAAAAAGTTTCAAAACTTAATGTAGTATTTTCAACTTCTTTTGGAAGACAATTGGAATATTACACAGGAATGGTTTTTAAAATTGATATTAAATCAAAAAATAAATTAAAAAATATTATTAATGGTGGTCGTTATGATCGATTAATTTCTGATCTTGGGTCAAAAAAACAAATAGCAGCAGTTGGGGCTGCATTAAATTTAAATTATTAATGAAGAAAAATATTTTAAATATTGGAATTCCTAGCAAAGGCAGACTCAGAAAGGATGTCTTAAACATTTTTAAAAAAAATAAATTAAATCTAATTTCAGAAAGAGGAGAAAGAGATTTATTAGGTTCAATTAAACAAAAGAAAAATGTTAAAATATTGTACCTTCATGCAAGAGAAATTATAGAAAGACTCGGAGATGGTTCATTGGATCTAGGATTTTCTGGTTTTGATTTGTTGAAAGAGAGTGAAATAAATATTCAAAAGAAAATTAATGTAATTAAAAAATATGACTTTGGGAAAGCTACATTGGTAGTTGCAATTCCAGATCCTTGGATTGATGTCCAAACTATTGCTGATTTAGAAGAAATAGCATTTGAGTTTAGAGACAAGAAAAAGAAAAGATTAAGAGTTGCAACCAAATATCCAAATTTAACAAGAGAATTTTTATTTTCTAAAGGGGTTACTCAATTTAAATTAGTAGATAGTTTAGGTGCTACCGAGGCATATCCTTTTACTGGTTCATCAGAAATAATTACTGACATCACTTCAACAGGAGAAACTTTAAAAGCTAATAATCTAAGAATTTTAAAAGATGGGGAGATTTTAAAATCAGAGGCTTGTATGATGATATCTAAATCATCGTCTAAAAATAAATCTCTTCAAAGTTTAGCTAGATTACTTTCTAAGAATTAAATCTTTCCAATAAATAAGAATAATTTTAATAATATCTAGGTTTCGAAGGATTGCATAAATACCAACTAGTATTCCTAAACCAATAATAATTTTCAATATTAATAATAATTCCATTACATATTTTATATATGATATAAAGTGATTCATGGAAGCTATATTTTTAATTATTTTAATTCTGCTGCTTGGAGTAGTTTCGGCTATTCTTTACTTAAATTTAAGATCTAAGCCTGGAGATCAAAAAGAAATTAAAGAAGCTGAAGAAATAGCTAACTTAAAATCTGAAATTTCAAGTTTAAAGGATACCTTAAATACAACAATCAATAGCTCACTTGGAGCAATGTCTACTTCATTTAATAATCTGTCAACTGGAGTAACAAAAGATATGACAGAAGCTTTAACTAAAGTAGATGAAAAAGTTGGAAATTTTAATCAACAAGTTCAACTATTAAACCAAAGCCAAGAAGGAATAACAAAAATTTTGGCTGGAGTTAAAAAATATGGGACTCTTGCAGAGTTTAGTTTGGATGCACTGATTAAAGATTTACTACCAGCTTCTCAATTCATGACAAATGTGAAAATGAAAGAAAATACAAGTGAGAATGTAGAATTTGCAATCAAGCTTCAAGGTGATGTTTTAGTTCCAGTTGATAGTCATTTTCCAGTGGAGAAATTTAAAGCAATTACCGATGGTCATGACGCGGAAGATAAAAGGTTAGTTGCTGATGCTAGAGCAAAATTAGCCACTGCATTTAAAGCAAAAGCTAAAAGTGTAAATGAAAAATATATTGTACCACCAAAAACTACTGACTTTGCAATTGTGTATGCTCCTACAGAAAGTTTGTACAAAGAATTAACTGAATACCAAGACCCAAGTACAAAAGAATTATTAACTCAAGAATTAATGAAAAAATATAAAGTTGTAATTTGTGGCCCAAATACTTTATCAGCATATTTGCAATCTTTACACATGGGCTTCCAATCCTTGAAAGTTCAAAAGGGAGCAACTGAAATCTATAATCATTTAAAAACAATAAGCACAAGATTTTCAAAACACTTTGACAACATAGTAGTTCTTAGAAAAAAATTAGAAGATGCTATGGGTGTGGTAGATAAATTTGGAACAGATGCAAGATCAATAAATAGAACTTTGGAAAGTATAAAAGATCCAGAGCAGGTAGAGAAAGCTGTACAGACAGACAACGTTGAAAAATTTGTTGATAAACAAAGACAAATTAAAAATTAATTTCTTTTTTTTGATAATACCATTTATAAGAAATCTCATGCAATGGAATCGTAAATATGATTATCCAAAATCTTCAAGAGCTACTGTTGATGGCATTAGAAGATATCTTTTGGGCGAAGAAAAATTACCAAGTGTTACTTCAATTTTAGATGTTACTAAATCAGATGAGGATAAAGCAGCATTGGCAAATTGGAGGGAGAGAACAGGATATAAAGAAGCTGAAGCTATTACCAAAGCAGCAAGCAGCAGAGGTTCACAGATGCATAACTACTTAGAATCTTACTTGCTTGGTAGAGAAAATTTAAGTTTTTTTGATGATAATGAACAATATAAATTGATGGCAAAAGAAATTATAGATCATGGTTTAAAAAATAGATTGGAAGAAATATGGGGTGTTGAGTGCACACTGTATTATCCAGATAAATATGCTGGCACTGCGGATTGTGTTGGAGTTTATGAAGGAAGAGAAACAATTATAGATTTTAAACAAAGTAATAAACCAAAGAAAGCTGAGTATATCGATTCATGGCTATTACAAACCAGCGCTTATTCTTTGGCTCATAATGTTGTGTATAACTCTAATATCACTTCTTGTGTAATCTTGGTCTGCACTGTAGATAAATTATTCCAAGAATTTAAAATTCAAGGACATGATTTAGTCATCTATCAAAATTTGTTTTTAGGAAGATTAAAAAAATTTCATGAACTATCTAATTTAACTTAAAATATAAGAAAATATGGACAAATTTGTAATCTACGACACTGAAACAACTAATAGCACTATTTGGGGATCAATTATTGAGGTTGGAGCTGTTGTTGTTGATAAAAATTTAAATGAAATTGGTAAATTAAATATCAGAGGCAGAATGCCAGAAGGAGAAGTGCCAAGTGCTAAAGCTCTATTGGTAAACTCAACAAGTATCGATTTACTTACTAAAGGAAATTATTCCCATTATGAATTTTTAGGAGCAGTTGAAAACTTCTTTTCAAAAGCTGCCCCAGCATTATTTATGGGATGGAGTAACTTAAATTTTGATAGACGAATGTTCCATTTCAATTTCTTTAAAGGAAACAGATATCCTTACATTACTCATTCGTCTCCAAATAAAGAACACGATGGTCTTCATGTTGCAAGAGCTGCACAAACAATTAATTCTGAAACTTTAAAAACTGAATTAACAGATGCTGGAAATGAAAGTCTTGCTCTTGAAGGTTTAGCAAGACAACAAGGATTTGATACTTCCCAACAACATACTGCGTATCACGATGCATTTACTAGTTTGAAAATTTTAAGAATTATAAAAGAAAAGCATAATGACAATTGGGAAAAATTTTTAACCACTTCCACAAAGAGTAGTGTGGAATCTATTTTAAAAGGAGAGGGTATTTATTCAATTTTTGAAAATGTTAAAGGAAGAAATATGATGTATTTAGTATCAACATTACATCCAGAGCATTGTTTTCATCCATCTTATGCTTCCTGGGGATATCTTTGGGACTTAAGAAGAGATCCAGAACCTTTTTTAAATATGTCTGTTAATGAGCTTAAAGCTAATCTTAAAAAAATAAGTCCTAAAGCTTTAAGAGTTATTAAAACAAATAAAGCGCCTGTAGTATTAGATAAAAAATTTGCTTTAAAAGAAAAAGCCTATGCAGATCTTGATTTGGAAACAATTCAAAAAAGAGCCAAATTAGTTAGATCTAGCGAAAACCTATGCAAGAATATTCAAATCATTAATAGGGAAGCTGCAGAAGAAAAGGCTCAAACTCAAAATCAAGAAGATTTACTTCCTGAGGAAACATTGTATGAGAAATTTGTTCCAAACAAAGATACTGCTTTATTTAAAACATGGCACAGCTCGTCATGGGAAGACAAATTAAGATTACTAGATAAATTTCAAGATAAGAGATGTGCATGGTTTGGACAAAAAATTATTTACCAAGAAGCACCTCACGTATTACCACCTGATTTATATAAAAATATTAAAAGTGAGATAGCTAGAAGAATTTTAAGTAAAAATAGAGAAAAGTGGCAAACTATAGCAATGGCTTACACGGAAATAGACACCTTGAGAGACCAAGCATCTAATAGAGATGATGAAGAAGAACTAAAAAAATTGGATGAAATAAATGAATTTATTATGTCTATTGAAAAAAAATATGAAATTGCATAGTTGACTTTAAAACTTTAATTTATAGAAAGGATTTATGCTTATAGATTTTAAAGATGAAGATTTTGATAGTAAAATCAAAAATGAAGATGTTTCAGTAATCCAGTTTTCAGCTGCTTGGTGTGGACCTTGCAAAGCTTTAAAACCAGTGATGGATAAATTAGCTGATGAATACAAAGGTAAAGCTGGTTTTTATTATGCTGATGTAGAAGATGGTGGAATAAACACCGGAAGTGCTGCTGGCATAAGAGGCGTACCAACTGTTATTATTTACAAAAAAGGTGTTGAAGTAGATAGAAAAGTTGGTGGGGTACCTGAAAGCCACATGAAAGAATTTTTAGAAAAAAATATCTAATTTAAATTAAGTATTTCTCCAGCTAGATAAAGAGAACCTGTAATTAAGATTATATCGTTTTTCTTGACCGAAATAGACTTGATTGCATCAAAAATATTTTCTTTGTATTGAGCATTTTTAAAAGAATTTAGTTTATTTTTCAGTTCTTTTCCGCCAATTGAATTAGGTTGGTTTGGGATATCAATAGTGGTCAAGGTTGAGATATTTTTAAAATAACTAATATAATCATTATGATCCTTGTTGGACATCATGCCTAAGATTATATGTTTATCACAATCTAAAGTTTGGAGGTATTCATTAATAACTCTAGCTCCATCAGGGTTGTGATCTCCAGAAACTAATAATGTATTATTTTTTACAAGTTCTTTTAGTTTTCCAGATTTAATTTCCTGTAATCTTGCAAGATTATGTATTTTTTGAATACCATTTTCTATTTTAGTATCTTCAATTCCAAGATTTAAAGTTCTTATAGTTGCAATAGCAGTTGATATATTTTCTAGTTGAAACTGACCAAGAACATTTGGTAGAGGAAGTTTTAAACCTCCGAATTTATCCTTATAGTAAAAAAAACCACTCTCTTGAATTGAATAACTATAGTCTTCATTAAAAAATAACTTATTTGAAGAGTTATTTTTTATTGTTTTTTTAATGCATTCAATCGTTTGATCTTTATTTTGTTTAGCGATAATAATATTTGAGTTAAGTAAGGCTGATGTTTTTTCAAAAACAATTTGTTCTATTGTTTGATTTTCTTTTGGTAGCCAGTCGAGATGATCTTTACTTATAGATGTTACTATACTTGCAAGATTGCTTTTTAAAATATTAGTGGCATCAAAACGGTGGAATAAACCACTTTCTATTAAGTTGATATTGTCAGGGTATTGGGCAGCTTTATAAAAAAAACAAGCTGACAACATTTCAAAAACAGTCATTGGATCGTTGTTATTAATTTTTTCAACCTCTTCTAATAAATCAGCTAATTCCTCGTCATTTAATTCCTCATTGTTAAATACAAATCTTTCATTAATTTTTTGTATATGTGGGCTCGTATAAACATTGCATTTTAAATTTGCTTCTTTAAGAATTGCATAAATAGCCTGGATGGTAGAGTTCTTTCCATTAGTTCCAACAACTGATATGGCCTTAATTTTATCTTGGGGATTTCCTAATTTTTTACAAAGATTTTGAATTCTATCTAAAGATAAATCTATTTCTTTAGGATGCAACTTTTGAAAATTGCTGAGTATCTTCTGAAGTTTCATTTTGCTCAGAACTTATAGCAGAATTTTGTTTTAACAATATTGATAATAAAGTTCCTATTTTAGATGCTAGATCTCTTCTCTCTACGATTAAATCAACAAACCCAGTTTTTTCAACATACTCACTTTTTTGAAAACCTTCAGGCAACTCTTCTTTTACTGTTCCTTGAATAACTCTAGCACCTGCAAATGCAATTAAGGCACCTGGCTCAGCAATATGAATATCTCCTAACATTGCGTAGGAAGCAGTTATTCCTCCTGCAGTAGGGTCCGTAATGCAAACCAAGTAAGGTAAACCATTTTTCTTTAATTCATTAATTGCAAGTGTGGTTCTTGTCATTTGAGATAATGAAATTAAACTTTCCATCATTCTCATTCCACCACCAGCACTTATACATATAAATGGTGTTTGATTTTCTATTGCATGTTGAATTCCATATAAAAATGCTTCACCTTCTGCAGCGGCCATCGATGCTCCTAAAAAATCAAAATCAGATGCAACAGCTGTTATTTTAATATTATTGATTGTGCCAGATGCAACCATCATCCCACAATCTAATCCAGTTTTCTTACGAGCGCTTTTTAACCTATCTTTATAAGATTTAGAATCTGTCCAATTTAAGGGATCATCTTTTGGAATGGGAGTTTTAAAAACTTCATAATTGTTTTTTCCAAATAAAATATCAAATCTTTGTTTAGGTTTAATTCTATGATGTTTATTACAATCTGGACATACCCAAAGGTTTGCTTCCAAATCTTTTTTTAGAATTGGTCCTCGACAACAACTTGTCCATTCACTTTTTGCAATATCCTCTTTAGTAGCTCGTTCACGTATAGCAGTTTTAATCTTTTCACCCGCTTTAATAATTTTGGTTATCCAGTTCATTGAATTTTATTTCTTAATCTTTTAACGATATTAGTAACATTTGTGACAGTATTTTGTCTTCTTTCAATTGATTTAGATATTTCCTTACATATTGCGCTACCAACTACCAAACCATCAGCTTTTTTAAGTGATTTAATCGTCTTTTCTGTAATACCAAAGCCAATCACAACATTTTTCGATTTATTTTGATTTTTAATTTTGTTGTATCTTTCCAAGATTTTCTTAGGAGATACTTTCAGTTTTCCTCCTGTAGTTGATAACATACTTATATAGTAAACCATATCATGTGAATCTTTTATTATTTTTTTTAATCTTATTTGAGATGTAGTAGGTGAAACCAGCTGAATAAAATTTACTCCTTTTTTTTTACATTTTGATGCAAAACTTTTGTTTTCTGGATAAGGTAAATCTACAACAATCAGTCCATCTACTTTTGATTTTTTACATCTATCTAAAAATTTATTTTCATTGTACTGAAATATCATATTGTAATAACCCATTAGTATAATTGGTGTATTTTTTTTTGATTTTTTAAAATTTTTTGCAATTGAAAATACATCGTTAATTTTAATACCATTTTTAATTGCCCTATAGGCGCTAGTTTGGATTTGACCTCCATCAGCTATGGGCGTGTTGTGAGGAAAACCCAATTCACAAATATCAGCATAGTCAGAAATAGAATTAAGAATTTCTAAAGATTTTTTTTTAGTATTATCACCTGCAACTGTATAGGTCAGTAAGGCAGGTCTATTTTCTTTTTTGGCATTTAAAAAAGCTTTATTAAGTAAAGAGCTCATTAATGTTTTCCCAATCTTTCTCTTAAAATATCTCTATCTTTTTTTGCATCACCACAAGAGTTAACAATTATAATTGTATCTTTGCTTAATTTTGGAGCAATTTTTATTGCCTCAGCAAAAGCATGACTTGGTTCTAAACTTGGATTAAGTTTCTCAAATTTAGTTACCATTACATGTGCATTAAGTGCATCCTCATCTGTTGCATAAGTATATCTTGCTCTTTTAGTATCTTTTAAAAAGCAATGAATAGGACTAACACCAGGATAATCTAAACCAGCACTTATAGATTCTGTATCATTAATTTGTCCTTCATTATTTTGGCAAACATATGAAGCTGCCCCATGCAAAATACCAACTTTTGCATTTCTGCTTAGTGGTGCCGCATGAAGTTTAGATTTTTTAGGACCTCCAGCTTCTACACCAATTAATTCTATTTGTTTTTTATCAAAATCAATAAACTCGCTCCAAAATCCATATGCAGAACTACCACCTCCAACACAATTAATTAACTTAATTTTATTTGGAATTCTTTTAAATTCTTCTTTAAGCTGTTTTCTTAATTCTCTAGAAATTTGTGCAGTTGACCAACCACATATTTTTACAAAGATATTTGGTCCAACAGTACTGCCAACGCACATGTGTGTATTATCACAATTAGATACCCAATATCGCATACATTCACTCACTGCATCAACTAAAGTCTGACTTCCAGAATAAACTGGTACAATTTCTGCACCATTTTTTCTCATAGCGTCACAATTTGGTTTTTGTCTTTTAATGTCTTTAGCACCCATAAAAATTTTACATTTAAGCCCAAATTTTTTTGCTGCCATACTTAACATTTTTCCTGCATATCCAGCGCCAGTATCGCCAACGATATATTTTTTACCCATAGCTTTACAAATTAGTGCATGAACAGTGGCATTATAGATTTTATGTGCACCTCCATTTGCTTCAGAAACTACTTTTGCCCAAATTTGAGCTCCACCTAAATGATTGGACAAATTTTCTAATTTCACAAAAGAGGTTGGAGATCCAATATAATTTTTAAAATAATAATCTCTTTTTTTTAAAAAGGCTTTATTATTTCTAAGTTTCTTAAATTCTTTTGTTAAATCCTCTACTGGTTTTTTCAAAGTTTCAGGTATAAAACTACCTCCAAATTTTCCTCCCCAAAACCCTTGTTGATCGTGTTGATCAATTAATGGAATACCTTTTTTAAGCTTCATTTTTAATTTCATTAACTTTATTTAAAAAAAATTCTATTTTGGATAGGTCTTTTAATCCAGATGTTTCTACACCACCAGATAAATCTATAAAATTTGCCAAATTTTTGAAATTTTTAAGCTCTTCATTGTATTGAATATTTCCAGCAATCATTAATTCCTTATTTAATTTGATATTTTTAATCAAGTCATGATCAAAAGACTGACTTTTCTCGTAGCCCTTACTATCAAATAAATAAATATCAGTATGATCAGAAAATAATTTATAATTACTCAAATCAGACTTTGATTTTATTGTGAAAGCTGTAATAATTTTCTTTTGATATTTTTCTTTTATCTCTTTTATTTCCTCTGGTGTACAATCATATAATTGATAATAATCAAAAGGTAAATTTTTAATTTTCTCTAAAATATTTATATTTGGTTTTACTAGAACAGCAACATAGTAACTTTTTTTTGGATTATTGATTAAAAGTTTTTTTAAATTTTCATATTCAACATATCTAGAACTTTTTGGATAGTTGCAAATAAATCCTATAAATGTTGGTGGGTGAGGGTGATTAATTAAAAAATTTAGAGTATCAGGATCAGAAATCCCACAAATTTTACAACCCTTAATCATCAGTATAAATGATTAATTAATTTTTTAATATTATTCTTAATATTACCTCTTGTAAGAGATCTTCCAATTACCACTCCTGAAACTTTATTTTTGAAAGCATCTTTTGGTGTCATTACTCTAGCTTGATCATTTGTATTGTCACCAGGTAATCTTATACCAGGTGTGATGACTAATAAATTTTTGTATTTTTTTCTTATCATTTTTGCTTCTTTTGCAGAGCAAACTATCCCATCACACCCTGATTTTTTAACAATACCAGCTTGCTTTAAAACTAGTTGGTCAACTGTTTTAGTATGACCAATTTCTTTTAACGATTTATTGTTGAGACTAGTTAACACAGTAACTCCTAGTACTTTCAAATTTATATTAATCTGTTTAGTTTTATTTTTAATTGCTTTTAGCATTTCAAGGCCACCGTTTGCATGAACTGTAATATATTTGCAATTTTTTAAATCTTTTAAACTATTAACTGCAGAAAGAGCTGTTTGTGGTATGTCATTGATTTTTAAATCTAACCAAAAATCTGATTTATATTTTTCTAAAAATTTTCTTCCATTTTTTGAGTAAAAAAACTGTAATCCAAATTTTGGAATAATTTTTAATTGTTTTGTATTAATATTTTTAAGAATTTTTTTTATTTCATTTAAATTTGAAGTATCACATGCAACAAAAATAATTTTATTCTTCATTATTAATCTTTTTAAACATTTCCTTGCTCATTTTCCATGATATTACTTTCTTTTCAGGAACTGCAACTTTTTCGCCAGTTTTTGGATTTCTTCTAATGGAGGCTTTTTGAATCTTAGCTCTAAATGTTCCAAAATTTCTTAATTCAACTCCATCACCTCTACGAAGCGATCTTTTTATTTCATTTAAAATTATATCAGTAAATTTCTCTAAATCTTTTTTTAAGAAATTTGGGTAGTTTTGGGAGAGTTGTTTTAAAAGCTTTGATTTTACAATAGCCAATTTATAACTTCTTCAATTATTCTTTCTCTTCTTCTTTTTTCTTTAAATCCTCGGATAATGATGAAAAAGGTAGGTTTTTACCAGAACCTTCAGATCCATATTTTTCAAGAGCTTCTTTTTTCTCAATTTCTTCAAGTAATTTAATGCTTAATGTTGCTTTTCTTTTATTCATGTCTAAATCTGCTATTGCACAGTCTAACTTTTCACCGCCTGTCCATCTACTTGGTCTAGCATCAGCAGCATTAATTGCTATTGCAGATTTTTTAATCTGGAAGTCCATCTCACAACCCTCTGGTCTTACAATAAGTCCTTTGTTATCTGTTGAAATAACTTTGACAGTTATTGTTTGATTTTTTGATTTATCTTTAAACCAGTCAAATGGATCTGCTTGAGTTTGTCTTAAACCAACTCTAATTTTTTGTTCAGATGATTTGATCTCTAATACTTTAACTTTAAGTTTGTCACCTTTTTTATACTTAGCCAGTTCTTCTTCACCATTATTTAAATAAGTCAAATCATTACAATGTAAAAAAGCATCAATATCTAAGTCTTCAATTTTAACAAATAATGAATATTCATTTTTATTTACAACTTCACCCTCAACAATTGTATCAACTGGGTATTTCTTTTCGAATGTTTCAAAAGGGTTATCTTGAGTTAATCTATGTGAGATAGCAACTCGTCTTTTATCTTTATCAATTTCAGTAATCACACAATCTATTTCATCGCCAACTTTGAACATTTTTTTTGCTGAAACATTTTTTTTAGTCCAACTAAGTTCACTTGAGTGAAGTAAAGTTGTTAAACCTGGTTCCAATTCACAAAAAGCACCAAAATCCATTAATTTTACCACTTTAACTTTGTAAATTTTGTTTAACTCATAGTTTTCAATATGCTCAAAAGGATCTGGTGATAATTGTTTTACAGAACATCCAACTTGTAATTTTTCTTTATCAACACTTATAACTTTTAGATCATGTTTTTCGCCAATGTTAAATACTTCATCGGGATGATTTACTCTTGAATAAGAAATTTCTTGTAAGTGAACTAATACATCTAGTTCACCATTCACATTAAAGAAGCATCCAAATGAACTATACCCTTTTACTTCTGCTCCTTTTATAATGTCTCCAACTTTATATTTCTCAACTATTTTTGCTTTATCTTCTTTCTTAAAAGATGAAATTATTTCTCTTCTTGATACACAAGCATTACCTCTAACTTTGTCTAGTTTAATAAGAGCAAATTTTTGTGGCTCATTCATTAAATGACTTATATCTTTTAGAGGTTTGTCGCTAATTTGAGATCCTGGTAAAAACATTAGTGAACCAGTGTCTATATGTTCTACTATACATCCACCTTTGCACTTAGATGTGATTTTGCCCATGATCGGTTCATTTTTTTCATATGCTTCAACTAGTTTATCCCAACCTTTGATTTTTTGAGCTTTACTTGCAGAAACTAAAACTTCACCATGTTTATCTTCAATTTTTTCAAGTAAAACTGAAATAGTTTCTCCAACTTTAATTTTTTCCGAAAGACCCATGCTCTTTAATTCGTTAATATCTAGAACCGGTTCTGATTTTAGGCCTTCAACAAATAAAAATACAAATTTCTCTGTAATTTTATTTATTTTACCTTCAATTATTTTACCTTCTTCTATTTGAACTTTTGAGAGCTGGCTACTTAGTAATTTTTCAAATTCTTTAGATTCTGGATTAGATAAATCTTTATAAATTTCCATTAAATATTAATTTTCCTGTCTATTATTTTTTTTATTTTTAAAAAACATGACCTTTTATTAAGCTTTGTCGTATTAATCAATAGTGAATCTTTTGTTTTCTTTAATGGGGATATTTTTCTATTTAAATCACTTTTATCCCGTTTTTTAATGCTTTTTAAGACTTCTTGATAAGTTACCTTTTTTTTCAGTCTTTTTAACTCCTTATATCTTCTTAAAGCTCTAGTTTTTACATTTGCAGTTATATAAAACTTAAAGTTAGCATCAGGAACAATATTGTAAGTGATATCCCTACCATCTAAACAAGAACCTTTATATTTTTTAGGTGGGTTATATGCAAAATTCATTTGAAAAGAATGAACCATTTTTCTTATAGATTTTATTTTAGAAATTATGGAAGCCTCGGTTCCAACTTCATCTGACAGTAAATTTTGGTCTGTCAGATCTTTTATTTTTAATAATTTAATTTTCGATTTTATAAATTTATTATTGAATTTTTTTGGGAACTTAATTTTTAGATAAGCAATAAATCTATAAATTTTTCCAGTATCAAGATAAAATAGATTATAATGCTTTGAGATAGCTTTGGCCACAGTCCCAGCACCTGCAGCAGCAGGTGAGTCAATAGCAATTTTTAAAATATTTTTTCTTTTGATCATTTTTTTAAATCATCAATTATTTTTAAAAAATTTGGAAATGATGTATTGATTGAATCTTTATCATGAATAGTCCATTTTCCACCAAAACTTAAAGCTGCAATTAAACTTGTCATAAAAACTCTATGATCTTTTAAATAATTTTTTATTATAATTTTTTTGTTAATTTTTAAATTTAAGTTAGGATTACCGTAGATTTTAATCGAGTCATTTGTTGTAATTGTCCTTACTCCTAAATTTCTTAAAATTTTTTCAGCCCATTTCAACCTTGGACTTTCTTTCTGATTTAGTTCACCTAAATTTCTAAAAAAAGAAACTCCCTTCGCTTTTGCTGCAACTAAAAATATAACTAAAAATTCATCGATTGCACCACTGTTTAATTTAGAAGGACAATTAATTGCTTTTATATTTTTTGCACTTACTACTTTTATGTCAGCTTTTTTTTCACCCTTGTAAGTTTTTTTATTTTTAAAAGTTATTTTTACTCCCATTTTTTTTAAAATAGTTATAATCCCAATCCTAGAAGGATTTATATTTACATTTTTAATAGTTAATTCTGAATTCTTAGATAGTGTTGTTAGTACGATGAAAAATGCACTAGAACTAATATCAGATGGTATATCGTAATTTAAAGTATTAATTTTTTTTACTTTTTTAATTTTAATTTCATCTAAATTTTTGTTACTTTTGACACTGATTGGTAATTTTAAATGCTTACATAACAGTTCGGTATGATTTCTTGATTTTTTTGCTTTGATTGTTGTAATTCCATTAGTTCTCATTCCAGCGAAAATAATTGCACTTTTACACTGAGCTGAACCTCTATTCTCATTATATTTGATTGGTTTTAAATTAGATGATCCATAAATTCTTAACGGTAGAAAATTATCTTTTGTTAGTTCAAATTTAGCTCCAAATTTACTAAGAGGTTCAGAAACTCTTTTAAAATCTCTTTTTGATAAACTTTTATCTCCAATTAAATTTATTGGGTTTGTTGAATTTACCAATAATCCAAGAATAAGCCTGCCTAGTGTACCCGAATTTTGAGCATTGATGGTAAGATTTTTATATTTATATCCATTAATCCCTTTTCCAAAAATTTTACATTCTTTTTTTGTTATGATGACTTTGATACCTAAATTTTTTATAGCATGTATTGCTGCCATAACATCTTCAGACATTAAAAGATTTTTCGCTTTTGATGTGCCATTCGCTAATGAAGCAAATAGTACCCATCTAATACTTAAGCTTTTATCACCAGGTACTCTTATAGATTTTTTAAAGTTTTCTAATTTTTCTTTAATCTTTACTATATTTGGCATTCAGAATTAGTTTATTTTAAAGTTGTCGCCAAAATATGCATTTTTTGCATTGATATTTTTTACTAAATTAGATGGAGAGTCTTCAGCAACAATCTTTCCATTACTTAATATCATAGCAATATCTACACAAGCCAATAAGTCTCTAGCTTGATGGTCACAAATACATATAGTAATTTTGTTTTCATTTTGTAAATTTACTATTATTTCTTGAAGCATTTTTATTGTTAATACATCTAATGCTGCAAAACATTCGTCCAAAAGTAGAACTTTGGGTTCACTTAACAAAGATAGCGCAATAACTAATTTTTTTTTTTGTCCCCCAGATAAAAATTTAGCTTTAATATCTTTGAGATTGTCTAATTCAAATTTAGAAATTAAATAATTTATTTTTTCTGATCTATAATTTTTATTTTCTATTACAATCTCGCTAATTGCTCTTAAGTTTTCATGAAGTGTAAGGTCGTTAAAATATCCTCCATACTGTGGCACGTATCCTACTTTGAATTTTTTAGTTCTTAGGTAGATTGGATAATCAGTTACATCGTGGCCTGATATTTTTATTTTACCTGCATTTGGACTTATCAAACCTGTAATTAAATTAAAAATGGTTGATTTACCAACACCATTAGGGCCCAACATCCCAAAGATTTGGCCTTCATTAATTTTAAAACTTAAATTATCTAAAATTAATCTATTTCCATAAGAAAGAGAAATATTATTAAATTCAATTACTGAATTAATATTTTTGAAAGATTTAATTCTAAATTTTTTAATGATTGCCATTAGTTAATACTTTTTATATTCACTTTTTTATTCTGTTCGTGCATAAATATTTTAGTATCCTTATTTTTAATATTTATTTCAACAACATCAGCCTTTAATACATTTTCAAGATTCTTATAAATTACATTTTTTGAGACAATCATTGAATTTCTTTTTAAAGAAAAATCTAAATATTCTCCAGTTATTTTATTATCTAAATAATTTATTATTACATTTTTTGAAAAAATAGTATCGTAATCTTCTGAATTATACTTTCCAAAGTTAGAAGTAATAGTGACTTCTGCAGAGTCAATTAATTTAATTAAAGCTTTAACTTTCTTCAGAAATATTATATTTGAGTTAGTAAAATCTATCTCACCTTCTTCAGCTTTAATAAAATATTCGTTACCATCTTTGTCTTTAGTAGAATACTCAACATCTTTAATAATGTTGGAATTATAAATTGATTCATCATCTTTTTTAGTTAATTCTGTCTTATTAATTTTAAAGAATTTTGAGTAAACAAGTACAATTGTGCTAATAATTAACAATAAAGTAAAAAAAAATTTTACAAACTTTTTATAGTACATTTATGAAATATTAGATTGTAAAATTGTATGGATATGTATTACTCCAATTGTTTTTTGAGGTTGATCTTTTTTACTAACAATAAGAGATGTAATTTTTTTATTATTCATTATTGAAAGTGCTTTTACAGCCAGCTCATCTTTGTTGATAAAAACTGGTTTTTTTGTCATAATTTTCTTAACAGGTAGCAAACGAAAATCAAATTTCTTTTCAGTAAACCTTCTTATTTGACCATCTGTAACTATACCAACTGTTTTATTATATCTATTTAAAACTATCAAAATTCCTAATTTTTTTTCAGTCAATATTTTTAATGCTTTATTCATTTTTAAATTTTCTTTTACAAAAGGGATTTTATTTCCTGTAATCATTATATCTTCAACTGTTCTAAGTTGAGCACCTAGACTTCCAGCTGGGTGAAGTTTCTTAAAATCAATTCTATCAAATTTTTTAAATTTCATGGAAGCTATAGCCAAAGAATCTCCTAAAGCAAGTTGGGCAGTAGTACTTGAGGTCGGAACTATTCCTTCAGCTTCGTTAACCTTTGGAAGAAATAATTTGATATCAGATGATTTATAAAGAATAGAGTCTTTTTTTGAAACAATACCTATTAATAAAATTTTATTTCTTTTTGCAAATTGAATTATATTTTTAAGTTCAGCTGTTTCTCCAGAATTGCTGATTAAAATTAATATATCTTTTTTGGAAATCATACCAAGATCTCCATGTGAAGCTTCACTTGCCAATAAACTGAATGAGGGTGTTCCTACTGAAGCTAAAGTAGCTGCAATCTTAGATGCTATTAATCCGCTTTTCCCAACCCCACAAAGTATCACTTTTGATTGACAATTTGCAATCTGATAAACAGCTTCGCTAAAAGATTTATTTATATTCTTTTTTAAAATCTTTAGAGCTTTAATTTCCAGATCAATTACTTTTTTTGCAATATTTGAAAAGTTTTTTTTTTTCATTAATGAGACCAAATATCATCCTTAAATAAAGCTAGATCAAGTTCAACTCTAGTTTTTAAAAATTTTAGGGAATCTTTATAAAGTTGAATTCTATTTTCTCTCTCTAATATTTTTTTTAATTCATTATGAATTTGATGCAAATATATTACATCATTAGCACAATATTTGAGTTGTGCTGGGCTTAACTCTCCACCAAAATCTGAACTTTGAAATTGTTTACTAATATCTACATTTATAAATTCCTTGATCAATGTTTTTAGAGAATGATTGTCAGAGTAAGATCTTGCAAGTTTCGATGCAATCTTTGTATCTAAAATATTATTAGTATCAGTTTTTAAATAATACTTAATATGGGCCATATCTGCACGCCCATAATGAAAAATTTTAGTAATATTTTCATCATTTAAAAGTTTCACTAAATTTGGCGCATTATAATTTTTTCTATCAAATTGGACTATGTGCGCGTCTGATTTTCCTGAAGATATTTGAATTAAACACAATGGATCACGCCTTACATTTAGGCCCATAAATTCTCCATCTATGGCAATTATATTGCCTAAATTTAAATCATCTGGTAGATCGTTTTTGTGAAGTTGAATATTATTACTCATTTTTAAACATATATATATGAAAGCAAAAAATTGTCTAATTTTTGGTGGAAGCGGTCAGATTGGTAGAAATTTAATTAGGAAGCTTACAAAAAATAATTATCGAGTGACTGTTGTAACAAGAAATATCCATCAAAAAAGCTATATAATTAAAACACAAGCAAATGCAGGTTATATAGATATTATTGAGTCAAATATTTTTGAGGAACAAAAACTTAGAAAGCTTTTTGAAAAAGCGGACGTGTGTATAAATTTAATTGGTATCTTATTTGAGTCAAAAAAAGGAAATACATTTAAAAATATTCATAGTATTTTTCCCTCTTTGTTGTCTAAACTTTCAAAAGAATATAAACTTAATCATTTCATTCATCTATCAGCACTTGGAATAAACAAGGCTGCAGATTCTGATTATGCTAAAAGTAAATTGGAGGGAGAGGAAAAAATTTTAAAAAATTTTCCTCTAGCTACAATTATAAGACCATCTATTGTTTATTCAGTAGATGATAATTTTACAACAAATTTTATGACGCTTTTAAATAGATTACCAATATTTCCACTTTACTATGAAGGTAAAACCAAGTTTGCACCAATTCATTGCTCTGATTTAACAGATGTAATTTTTAATGTAATTTCCAATAATGTTAATTCCAAAATAATTGAATGTATAGGTCCAGAAATAATTTCATTTAAAGAAATATTAGAAAAATTATTAAATTTAATGGGAAAGAAAAGATTATTGATACCAATGCCTCTACCATTAGCGCAAATGTCAGCGAGATTTTTTGAAATAATGCCAAAACCGCTTTTGACCAGAGATCAATTGAAACTTCTAAAATATGATAATGTTTTATCTGGAAAATATAAATCAAATTCAGACATTGGTGTGCCAAGTTTGAGATACTTTGATGAAGAAGTTAAAAAATATTGTTATATGTGGAGGGAAGGTGGACAATTTTCCACAGAAAAATACAATTCAGATAATATAGATATTAAAACTACTTAAAATTTTAAGCAGATTGAATTTTTTTTTCAATAAATTCTGGAACTTCCTCTTTTTCTGTAACTTCTTCTTTTTTACCTTTTGGTTGATAAGCATAAAGTAAATGAAGTTTACAATAAGAGAAATCTTTTAAAGAAGATCTGCCACAAAAATAAAATTCTTTTTCATCTGGATGACCTAATGGCCATTTACACGAACTTTCATCTAACTCTTCTAATTGTTTAGGATTTTCTGGTTCAAAATCTTTTTCAATTATTAAGGATTTAAACTTACTTTTACGACCTCTTTTTGATTGAACGTTATTCTGCTCAATTGAATTTTCAAAATTTTTATTAGAAGTAGCAGTTCTTGTTTTGATTTTTGCCGAAAGGTTTAATCTATGAGCTTTACCAATCACAGCGTTACGACTTATGCCACCTATAATTTCAGCTATTTGGCTTGCTGTATTACCTTTGCCCCACAATTCCTTTAATTTTGAAACTTTTTCTTCAGTCCAACTCATATCTATATGTTGTGTTATTTATTTATAAAATGACAATATACTGTTATTAATTTAATTGAAACAATCAAAAAATCAGAGTTATCAACAATAAAAGCCTTGCACAAATAAAATTAGTTTTTCAATCATAACTTGTATCTATGAAATAAAATTTATAAAAACAATTCTAATTTATGAGCAATTTGGCAAAAAATTATAACAGAAAAAAAATTTCATTTAAGTATGGCAAAGGAAGCTATCTTTACTCCACTGATGGAAAAAAATATCTTGATTTTGTTATGGGTATTGCCGTTAATTCTTTAGGTCATGCTCATCCAAGTTTGGTAAAAACAATCAATAAACAATCTAAAAAACTTTGGCATGTATCAAATGCTTTTCAAATTCCTGAAGGAGAAAATCTAGCAAAAAAACTATGTAAAAAAACATTCGCTGATTATGTGATGTTTCAAAATAGTGGAGCAGAAGCTACTGAGGCAGCTATTAAAGTTGCTAGAAGATATTTTTTCACAATAGGTAAACCAAATAAAAATAGAATTCTTTGCATTAAAAATTCATTTCACGGAAGAACAATAGCTGCAATTTATGCGAGTGGATCCAAGAAAATGACAGAGGGATTTGGTCCTAAAGTAAAAGGATTTGATCACTTTACTTTTGGAGATCACAAATCATTAGAAAAGAAAATCACAAAAGATACTGCGGCTATAATGGTTGAAACTATAATGGGAGAAGGTGGAATTAAAGTTATTCCAGATTTCTGTTTAAGAGAACTTAGAAAATTATGTGATAAGAAAAAAATTCTTTTAATTCTAGATGAAGTTCAATGTGGAATAGGTAGATCAGGAGATTTTTTTGCATTTGAAAAATCTAAAGTGAAACCAGACTTAGTCCCAATAGCCAAAGGAATTGGAGGTGGATTTCCAATAGGAGCAGTTCTTATGAATAAAAAAGTAGCTTCAGGCATGGTACCTGGTACACACGGATCTACATTTGGAGGAAATCCACTAGCTATGTCAGTTGGAAATAAAGTAATGGATATAGTTTCAAATAAAAAGTTTCTAAATAATGTAAAAAAATTATCTAAATATTTCTTATTAAACTTAAACAAAATTAAGGAAAAGTATCCTAGCATTATTAAACAAATACGAGGAAGAGGTTTTTTAATTGGAATACAGTTACATGAAGATCAGACAAATTTTATTAAAAAATTAATGGAAAATAAATTATTAACTATTCGTGCTGCAGAAAACGTCGTTAGAGTTTTACCACCTCTTAATGTTAAAAAAAGTGAGCTTGATGAAGCTTTAAAAATTATAAATAAAGTTTGCAGCCAATTTAAATAGTTATGAAACATTTTGTAAATTTAAAAGATATTCCTAGTAAAGATTTAAGAAAAATAATTACTGATGCAAAAAAAAGAAAAAATTCTAGAAAAAAACTTAATACTCTAGAGACAGACAAAGGTGCTCCATTAAAAGGTAAAATTTTGATCCAAATGTTTGAAAAACCAAGCTTAAGAACAAGAATGAGCTTTTATTTAGCAATAAAACAGCTTGGAGGAGGTACTGTAACACTTAGATCCAATGAACTTCATTTAGGACAAGGTGGTGAAAGTATATCAGATACAGCGAAGGTTTTATCAACTTATGGTGATGGATTTATGTTGAGAACAGATAGCGATAAAAAAATTGAAGATTTTAAAAAATACTTATCTATCCCAGTGATTAATGGTTTGAGCCCGTCCTCTCATCCAACACAAGTGCTTTCCGATGTTTTTACAGTTGAGGAGATTACGAAAAAACCTATCTCTAAATTAAATATTTGTTGGATTGGTGATTCAAATAATGTTTTAGATAGTTTAATCGCTGCTTCTGTTAAATTTTCATTCAAGCTAAGTATTGGTTGTCCAAAAAATTTCGAGCCAGGAAAAGAAGTGAGAAATTGGGTAAAAAAAAATAAGAGAAAGATTTATATTTATAATGATCCAAAAAAAGCTGCTAGTGGAGCTGATGTAATTTTTTCTGATAAAGTTATTTCCTTAAATGATAAAGTAAATAAGAAAAAAAAAATACAAGCATTTAAAAAATTTAAAATTGATAAAAAATTAATGAGTTTTGCAAATAAGGATTGTATTTTTTTACATTGTCTGCCTAGAGGGAATGAAGTTTCTGAAGATATTTTCTTAGGAAAAAAATCTCATGTGTGGGTACAGGCTCTTAATAGAGTTCACGTTCAAAAAAGTATACTGTTGTATTGTTTTGGAAAATTAAGGTAGTGGGACAGGGCTATCTGAATTTTCATTTAGATACTTAATTACCGAAGCTCTATCTGCTTCTTTTCTTAACCCTGCATAAGCCATTTTTGTACCTTTAATATATTTTGCAGGTTTTTTTAGAAATCCATTTAGCTCTTCAAATGTCCATTCTTTTTCATAAGCAGCTAATGCTTTTGAATATTTATAATCTTCAACTGCTCCAACTTTTCTTCCAACAACATTATATAAAGCAGGACCTATAGCATTTTTTCCACCCTTAATTATTGAGTGACATGCTGCACATTTTTTAAATATTTTTTCTCCACTTGCTATATCTCCCATAGCCATTAATGCAGAAATGTCGACTTTTTCTTCTGCAGTAGTTGTTTTAGAAGATGATGCAGTAGACACTTGTTCAACTTCCACCGTGTAACCTGGAGTTTCTGGTTTTTCTACATGAAAAATTACATCAGATAATTTTCCTATACCAATAACAAGAAGTGCTACCATTAGAACTGCAGCTACAATTTTGTTAATTTCAAAAGAATCCATTTTTATAAATTTAATTTTGAACGTATAACATGATAAATTAAAATTTGACTAAAATTTAATGTACAAATTTGCCTCTATTTTAATTGGTGACTAATGAAAACTCTTATAATTATACCCTCTAGATTATCTGCAACTAGGCTTCCAGGAAAACCATTATTAAAAATCAATGATATTTCAATTATTTCACATGTATTCAATAAGGCAAAAGAAGCAAATATTGGAGAGGTAATTGTTGCTGCAGAGGATCAAGAGATTGTCAATGATGTTAAAAATAATGGAGGAAATGCTATTTTAACAAGTGATCAACATAAAACTGGTACAGACCGAATATATGAAGCTTATCAAAAACTCAACTTAGATAATATTGATTTTATAATGAACCTACAGGGTGACGAGCCAGCAATAAATATAGAGGATATTGTAAACCTAAACCAAATGATGATAGATCACAAAGCAAAAATAGGAACCCTTGCTGCTAAAATTGAGAATAAATTAGATTTAACAAACGAAAATATAGTTAAAGTTATTACTGAAAATAATTTAGAAGATGACCCGTTTTCTAAAGCAAAAATATTTTTAAGGAAATCTGAAGATACCTCAAATATTTATCATCATATTGGAATTTACTGTTATTCATCTGAAATTCTTAAAAACTTTGTTGAATTACCACAATCAAAAAATGAAATTGAAAATAAATTAGAACAACTTCGAGCTCTAGACAATAATATCAAAATAAATGTTGCTCTAGCAAGTAAAGCCCCGATAGGAGTTGATACAGAGGAAGATTATCTGGCCTTAAAAAAAATAATGGAATATAAGTCCTGATGGGTAAAATATATTTTCAAGGAACATTTGGAGCTTATTCTCATTTAGCAGCATTATCAATCGACCCTGATGCTGAAATTTTACCTTGTAAAACTTTTGATGATTGCTTTAACAAAGCTTCAGAAGAACCTGATTGTAGAATAATAATTCCAGAGTCTAATAGAATTACAGGAAATATAGGAATTGAATATTTAATCTTTAAACATAGGTTGAATATTTACCGAGAGCACTTTCAAAAAATCGAACATAATTTATTAGGTCAACAGGGAGCTAAGCTGTCTGATATAAAAGAAGTTTATTCTCATGCACAGGGTTTGTCGCAATGTTCAAATTTCATAAAAGAAAATAATATTGCTGAACATATAAGAGCAGATACAGCTGGATCAGCTGAAATGATTTCTAAAACAAAAGACAAAAAACAGGCAGCAATAGCATCATCTCTAAGTGCTGAAATTTATAATCTTGATGTAATTAAAAAAAATATAGAAAACGAGAGTGGAAATTTAACACGATTTCTTGTTATGGGGAAAAATATATCTCAACCTGAGTTTGGAAATAAAAAATATATAACTTCATTTTTATTTAAACTTAAAAGTAAACCTGCAGCTCTTTATCAATCGCTTGGAGGATTTGCTATCAATGGAGTAAATCTTACTAAGCTTCAAAGTTACCCTGAAAAAAATTCTTTCGACTCTTATTTTTTCTTATGTGATTTAGATGGACATATTGAAGATCCAAAAGTTCAAAAATCTCTTGAAGAGCTAGGCTTACATTGTGAGGATTTTCACGTCCTAGGTGTTTTTGAAGCCGATAGTTTGAGACAAAAAAAACAATAATCTTTTCTTGTAGATTAGAAATTTTAACTGCTATAATAGATCTGGAGGCTAGAGGTGGATGCTGCTTGAACCCGACCAGATCTTAACGGAAGCAGTCGTAGAGACAGTTATTCAGGTTCTAGTCTCCTTAAAAAATTTATGAATAACAATTCAAAAGTACTAGCTCTTAAATATAGACCTCAAATATTTGATGATCTTATTGGTCAAGAAGTTGTTGCTGAAACAATTATAAATTCAATAAAAGCTGACAAAGTACCTAATGCATATTTGTTTACTGGAATTAGAGGGATTGGAAAAACCACAACCGCAAGAATTGTAGCAAAAGCCTTGAATTGCTCAAATGGTATTGAAAAAATGTGCATTGATAATTTGTGTGAAAATTGTCATTCGATTGCAAACTCAAGTCACATTGATGTACTTGAAATGGATGCGGCCAGCAAGACAGGAGTTGATGATGTTAGAGATTTAATTGAGTTTTCTAGATACGGACCTACTTCAGCAAAGTACAAAATTTTTATAATCGATGAAGTTCATATGTTAAGTAAACAAGCTTTTAATGCTTTACTAAAAACATTGGAAGAACCACCTTCATATTTAAAATTTATATTTGCCACAACAGAAATAAAAAAGATTCCTATAACAGTCGTTTCAAGGTGTCAGCGTTTTGATCTTTCAAGGATTAAATCTTCTGAATTGTTAGATTTTATAAAAAAAATTAAAGATAAAGAAAACGGAAAAGTTACGGATGACGCTCTAAAATTAATTGTAAAAATATCAGAGGGCTCAGTAAGAGATGCATTATCTCTGTTAGATAGAGCGTTATTGAGTTTAGATAAAGATAAAGAAATAGATTTAAATTCTGCTCAAAAGATTTTTGGTTATTTTGATAAATCACAATTAATTGATTTATTTGAATTGATATTAAGAGGAGAAGAAGAAAAGGTAATAAAAATTTATAGAAAAATATACGATCAGGGAGTTGAACCAAAAATATTTTTAAATGATTTTTTAGAACTGTTGTATTACTTTAAAAATATAAATTCTTTAACTTTAGAAAGTACAAATTTTTCTCTCAATGATGAAGAATTTAACAAAATAAAAAATATTTCTAATCAAATCCAACCAGATGTATTAATTTTATTTTGGCAATTTTCTATCAAGTCGTTAGAGGAATTAGATATTGTATCAAATCAACATTTATCAATTGAGATGTTTTTGATTAGATTAATGCACTTAAGTTCTGTAAAACAAGTCAAACAAATAGATACAAAACCTACAGAAGAAAATTCAACTAGCAAAATTGAAATAAAAAAAGAGACTAAAATTATTGACCAAATAAAAAATATTTCTCAAGAAGAAAAAAAGAATCCTGAAATACAAACTGAAGTTAAAGCAGAAATTAAAACTCAAATTAATTCTTTTGATGAATTAATTGCTACTTGCACAAGTAAAAGAGAATTAAAACTTAAATTTGAATTAGAGAAAAATGTCAATTTGGTTAAATTTGAAAAAAATAGGATTGAGATTTCATTTAATGATAGCCTTGATAAAGATTTTGTAAAAGATCTTTCTACAAAGCTTTTTGAATGGACAAAAGAAAGATGGATTATCACACTTAGTAAATCAAAAGGAGATCTTTCAATTAGAGAAAAGAAAGAAAATAAAAAAAAAATATTAATTGAAAAAGCTAAACAAACTGAAATTTATATAAACTTTATGGAAAATTTTCCTGATGCAGAACTGGTAGATGTTAAATCGATAATTAAGGAGGATAAAAATAATGACTGATTTTAATAAAATATTAGACAAAGCAAAAGAACTTGAAGCAAAAATGAAAGAGAGTCAGCAAAAAATTAAGGAGATTAGAGTAGAGGGTATTTCTGGCTCAAATTCAGCAAAAATCGTCTTGGATGGAGAAGGTGAAATGCAATCAATTAAACTATCAGATGAAATAATGAAAGAAGACAAATCAATAATAGAAGATTTAATTGTAGCTGCACATAATAACGCCAAATCACAATTAAAGTCGAAAACATCAGAAGAGATATCAAAAGCTACAGGTGGATTTGGAATACCTGGTTTTAAGTGGCCACTATAGTAGATGCAAAATATTAACGAGATTGAGGAATTAATAAAATTAATTTCAAAGCTTCCAGGTTTAGGGCCAAAATCTGCCAAAAGGATTGTTTTAAAACTCATTAATAACCGCGATGAATTAGTAAAACCAATGGCAAATACATTGGCTCAAGTTTATAAAAATGTAACTAGATGTAATTCTTGTGGTTCACTTAAATCAATTTCAACTGGATGTATAAATTGTGAAAATACAAGAAATAAATATTCAAAGATTTGTGTTGTAGAAGATATTGCTGACCAATGGTCGATTGAAAATTCAAATATTTATCAAGGGTATTTTCATATTCTGGGAGGCACTATTTCATCAGTAGGTCAAAGAAAAGAAGATTTACTTGTAAACTCGTTGGTTGAGAGAGTTAATCGAGATAAAATTGAAGAAGTTATATTAGCCACAAGTGCAACTGTTGAAGGTCAAACTACTGCTTACTACATTCAAGATAGCCTGAAAAATTCTAATGTAAAAATTACAAAACTTGCACAGGGGTTACCTGTAGGTGGTGAAATTGAAAGTTTAGATGACGGGACTTTATTTTCTGCTTTTAAAAATCGGTCTAATTTAGTTTCTAATTCAGATTAGACTTTTTAGTAAGTCTATTTAAATGCAGTAAAGGTTCAGTATAACCAGATGGTTGTTCTTTTCCTTTAAACACCAAATCACAAGCGGTTTGAAATGCAATTGAATTTTCAAAGTTATCACTCATTTTTACATAATTAGAGTCATTTTTATTTTGATCATCTACAATTTTAGCCATGTCTTTAAGAATTTCTACAACTTGAATTTTTGTTGTAATTCCGTGATGTATCCAATTTGCAATATGTTGAGATGAAATTCTAAGTGTGGCTCTATCTTCCATCAAACCCACATTATTTATATCTGGTACTTTGGAGCATCCAACTCCTTGATCAATCCATCTCACAACATAACCTAATAAAGTTTGAGCTGAGTTAGAAATTTCTTTATTAATTTCATCTACAGACCAATTTGGTCTATCAGCAGTAGGTATTGTTAAAAGATCATCAAGCTTTGCCTGTTCTCTATTTTTAATTTTTTGTTGTTCATCAAAAATATTTATTTCATGATAATGTAGTGAATGCAAAGCTGCAGCAGTTGGAGATGGAACCCATGCACAATTCGCACCTGCTTTTAAATGTCCTGTTTTTTGCTCCATCATATCTTTCATTTTATCAGGCATTGCCCACATTCCTTTTCCAATTTGAGCTTTTCCAGAAAATCCACATTTTAAACCAATATCAACATTGTTGTTTTCATAGGCTGTAATCCATTTTGAAGTTTTCATGTCACCTTTTTTAATCATTGGACCAGCTTCCATAGAGGTGTGCATTTCATCACCAGTTCTGTCTAGAAAACCTGTATTTATAAAGAAAACTCTATTTTTTAACGATCTAATGCACTCTTTTAAATTAGCTGAGGTTCTTCTTTCCTCGTCCATTATTCCAATCTTGCAGGTATATTTTGGCAAACCTAAAACTTCTTCAACTTTTGAGAAAAGCAAATCAGTAAATGCAGTTTCATCTGGTCCATGCATTTTTGGTTTCACGATATAAATAGAACCAGTTCTTGAATTAGTTTTTTTCTTAATATCATGAAGGGCTGCAGCAGTAGTAATGAATGCATCCATTATTCCTTCTGGAACTTCACTACCATCTTTTAAAATTATTGATGGATTAGTCATTAAGTGACCAACATTTCTAACTAGCAGTAAACTTCTTCCATGAAGCTTTAAACCTTTTCCATCTTTTGAAATATAGCTTCTATTAGGATTAAGTTTTCTTTCAAATAATTTTCCTTCTTTTTCAAATTTTGATTTTAGATCACCTTTCATTAGACCTAGCCAATTTCTGTAACAAATAATTTTATCTTCTGCATCTACAGCAGCTACACTATCTTCGTTATCGCATATAGTTGAGACCGCAGATTCTAAAATTATGTCACTAATACCAGCATGATCTTGTTGAGCCGCAAAAGCTCTTGAATCTTTTAAAATTTCTATATGTAAATTGTTATTTTTTAAAATTATTGCAGACGGGTTGTCAGCTTCACCCCTATGACCAATAAACTTATTCTCATCTACCAAATCATAAATATCAGCACCTTTTAAAGCTTTAAATTTTCCATACTTAACCGCAAAACTTGTAATTTTTTGCCAACTCAATCCTGCTAATGGAAAATATTTATCTAAAAAATCTCTTCCATATTTTATTACCATCTCACCTCTTAACGGATCGTATCTTTCAGATACGCTATCTTCTGATTGTTCAATTACATCTGTTCCATACAGACTATCGTATAAGCTCATCCATCTAGCATTAGCTGCATTTAATGCGTATCTCGCATTCATGACTGGTACAACAAGTTGAGGCCCAGCAATACTTGTTATTTCCTCATCAACATTTTGAGTTGATATTTCAAAATCGTCACCTTCTTCTTTCAAATAACCAATTTCTGTTAGAAATTTTTTATATTCTGACAAATTAAATTCATTTCCCTTATTTTTTATATGCCAATTGTCTATTTGTTTTTGTAAGTCCTCTCTAAATTTTATTAATTCTTTATTTTTAGGTGCTAATTCATTGACTGTTTTCTCGAACCCTGACCAAAAATTATCAACAGATAGATCTGTTTCTTTTAATAGCTCGTCGCTAATAAATTGAGAAAGTTTTTCAGATACTTTTAAAGTATTTATATTTATATATTTTTCTTGCATATCACCTAAATTACCCCATCTGTATTTTTGCCTGAGAGTTTTGCTCCTTCGGCGGAATTAATTCTCTTTCCAGAGTGTTATGCAACTATCGGTCCTTTTTACCTGAGAGTTTCCGGGGTGGTTGCTCCTTCGGTGCTAAATCTATTAGTCTCTCCCGATGCCAAAATATGTATCTTCTTCTAGAAAAGAGTCAATTAATAACAATTACACTCTAAATTAAATATCATTTTATTGCCTTTTTTATGAATTAACCATCCGCTATAACCATATTATGAAAAATTATCTTAATTTTGAAACTGAGATTAAAGATTTAGAGACAGAATTGGAAAAATTAAAAGATCCCTATAATCAAGAGGGATTGTCAGAAGTGGATACGCAAAAAATTTCAAAAACACAAGTTGAGTTAGATCAAAAATTAAACGATATATATTCAAACTTAGATCCATGGCAAACCACCATGGTTGCAAGACATGAAGACAGACCAAAGTCTAAATTTTTCATAGATAATTTATTCGAAGATTTTATTTCTCTATCTGGAGACCGTTATTATGGTGAAGATAAATCTGTGCTTACAGGTTTTGCAAAATTCAATGGTTATTCAGTTTTGGTTATCGGCCAAGAAAAGGGTGAAGATTTAGACAGTAGAATTGAAAGAAATTTTGGGATGATGCGACCTGAGGGTTACAGAAAAACTATTCGATTAATGAATTTAGCAAATAAATTTAATATTCCAATTATCTCATTCATAGACACGCCAGGTGCTTATCCTGGTGTTGGTGCAGAGGAAAGAGGTCAAGCTGAGGCAATAGCAAAATCAATTGAATGTTGTATGGAACTTAAGGTACCAACCATCGCAATAGTTATAGGTGAGGGTGGCTCAGGTGGTGCGATTGCATTAGCATCTTCTAACAAAGTTATTATGTTAGAAAATGCTATTTATTCAGTTATATCTCCTGAAGGCTGTGCAACTATATTATGGAGAGATCCAAAAAAAATGCTTGATGCAGCAAAAGCAATGAAGCTTTCCGCAAAAGATTTATTAAAATTAAAAGTTATTGATGAAATAATCCCAGAACCTTTAGGTGGCGCTCACAGGGATAGAGACCTGATGCTAGACAATGTTAGAAAATCTATTTCTAAAAATTTAGATCAATATAAAGAAATGACGTCAGAAGATATAATGAATGAAAGAAAAAATAAATTTTTAAAAATTGGAAGAAATGATGGTTTTATGAACAATGTAGAAGATTTAAGCAATTTGACCATTAAGAAAAATAATTTTGATAATATTTTCAAATCAAAAAAATTATTATTTGGTATTGGTGTAGGTTTATTATTTTTAGCTTCCTTATTTTTTCTTTTTTGAGAATTACAAAGCTCCATGGCAATGTTTAAATTTCTTTCCTGATCCACAGAAGCAAGGTTCATTTCTTCCCATTTTTTTGGTTTGTGGTTTTGGATTTACTCTTTCCTCATTCGAAGATCTTTCTTCTGTTATAACTTTTAAATTCATTAAAATTGTAACGTAGTCCAATTTTAGTTTTTCTAATAAATTTGAAAATAAATCAAATGCTTCTTTTTTATATTCAACTAAAGGATCTCTTTGACCGTAAGATCTTAATCCAATTACTTGTCTAAGTTGTTCTAAATATTGTATATGTGATTTCCAATTCAAATCTATTGTTTGCAAAAATATTCTTTTTTCAATTTCTTTTGCATGCTGCTCGTTTAGAACTTTAATTCTTTCATTACGTGTCTCATTGAATTTTGAGGATATTTGCTCTTTCAGTTCATTATCTTTTGCAGAAATCAAACTTTCAAGTTCAGTATCATTAAAACTTTTCCCAACAATTTGCCTAACTTTATTGTTAAATTCATTACTTTTTGGATTAGATAGATTTTGAATTTTTAATTTTATCAAGTCTTCTGATATTTCTTTTAAAAATGCGTCGGAATAATCAAAAATATTTTCACTATTCATTGCGTTTTTTCTTTGAGAAAACACAACATGTCTTTGGTCATTCAAAACATTATCAAATTTGATAAGTGTTTTTCTGATATCAAAATTTCTGGCTTCAACTTTTTGCTGAGCTCTTTCTAATGCTTTGTTGATCCAAGGGTGATCAATACTTTCACCATCTTTTAAACCAAGTTTTTCAAGCATATTATTCATAGACTCTGAGCCAAAAATTCTCATCAAATCATCTTCTAAACTTACATAAAATACAGAACTACCTTCATCTCCTTGTCGTCCAGCTCTTCCTCTAGCTTGATTGTCCACTCTCCTAGACTCCATTCTTTCTGTACCTATTACAAATAAGCCACCTAGAGATTTAATTTTTTCTTTATCTATTTTTAACTGATCATCAGGAATTGATCCTTTTTTTCCACCAAGCTGGATGTCAACACCTCTACCAGAAATACTGGTTGTAATTATCAAAGATTTTTCTTTTCCAGCATTTGCAATAATTTCAGCTTCATTTTCATGGTTCTTTGCATTTAAAACCACGTGTTTAATGTTTTTTTCATTTAATAATTTAGAGTAAACTTCAGATTTGTTGATACTAGATGTGAAAACCAAAATTGGTTGACCAATTTCATGTTTTTCAATGATGTTATTAATTATTGCATCATTTTTTTCTTTTTCAGTTCTAAAGATCAAATCGTTATAGTCCTTTCGGATCATTTCTTTATTTGTTGGTATTACAACTACTGAAAGATTATATATTTCAAAAAATTCCTCAGACTCTGTGACAGCAGTACCTGTGCAACCGGATATTTTCTTATATAATTTAAAATAATTTTGATAGGTAATAGATGCTAAAGTTTGATTTTCATTTTGTATCTGAATTTTTTCTTTAGCCTCAAGAGCTTGATGAAGTCCATCTCCAAATCTTCTTCCTTCTAAAATTCTACCAGTCAACTCGTCTATGATTTTAAGAACTCCGTCTTTTACTATGTAGTCTTTTCCTTTTTCAAATAAATGATTTGCACGAAGTGCTTGATTTACGTGGTGAACTAAATGAAGATTTTCTGGGTCATAAAAATTATCATTTTTTAATATACCTGCATTAGAAAAAAGCTTTTCAACATTATTAATACCCTCGTTTGTTAAAAGTATATTTTTTTCTTTCTCATCTATTTCAAAATCTTTGTTATTTAAAATTTTTACTAATTTATCTATTGCCAGGTATTGAGCAGTTTTATCTTCTGCAGCTCCAGAAATTACAAGTGGAGTTCTTGCTTCGTCAATTAAACAGGAATCTATTTCATCTACAATTGAAAATGCATGAGATCTTTGAACCATCTCTTTTTGAGAAAACTTCATGTTATCTCTTAGATAGTCAAATCCTAATTCACTGTTGGTTGCATAGGTAATGTCACAATTGTAGTTTTTCTTTCTTTCTACATCATCTTGGTCATTATTTATAAAGCCAGAAGTAAGACCTAGAAAATTATATATGAGACCCATTTCAATCGAATCTCTTTTTGCTAAGTAATCATTAACTGTTACTATATGAACTCCATTTTCAGAAAGTGCATTTAAATAAGCCGCTAAAGCAATAGTGAGTGTTTTTCCTTCACCTGTTCTCATTTCAGCAATTTTACCTTCGTGAAGAACTACCCCTCCAATAAGTTGAACATCAAAGTGTCTTTCTTGTCTTGTTCTTTTTGCAGCTTCTCTTACTAGTGCAAATGCTTCAGGTAAAATTTCGTCTAAACTTTTCCCATTTTTTAATTGATTTTTAAATTCAACTGTTTTTTCTGGAAAGTCTGTATCACTTAATTTTATGAATTGTTTCTCGTGTGAATTTATTTTTTCTACAATTTTTCCAATTCTATCTAGTTCTTTTTGATTACTAGATTTGATAAATTTTGTAATTAGGTTAAGCGGGTTAAACATGACTATTTGATTTATTCTTTAAATATATTGTTTAATATATGTATTAAACAATTATTTTAAATATCATGGGTATTAATTTAACAAATTTTTTAAACTCAAAATCAAAAAATACCAAAATGATGGATTTCCAGGACCTTGATCATATAGATGGCTTATCTATCTCAGCTCTATGTGCAGATTTATATAAAACTAAAAGAGATGATTTAGTAATGTTTTACTTTAGAGACGGTGCAAATCATGCCTCTGTCTATACACAGTCAAAAATTATCTCAGAAAACATTAAATGGAATATAAATCAAAAATCAAAAAAAATTTATTCTCTCATTGTAAATACTAGAAATGCAAACGCTTTTACAGGTAAACAAGGTTACGAAAGTCTCGCAAAAATTGCTGATTTAACTTCTGAGCAATTATCAAAAAAACAAGTTGAAGATGAAGATTATCCAAAGAAAATTACTTCAAAGGAAATTATTTTTGGATGCACAGGTACAATAGGTGAAACCTTTCCATGCGAAAAGATAGTAGATCAAATTCCAAACTTGATTAAAAAAATCAACTATACACAAAACAAATTTCTTTGGATGAAAGCAGCCTTAGGAATAATGACTACTGACACAAAACCAAAACTTGCGATGGAAAAATGTAAAATTGGAGATAAAGAGGTAAAAATTTATGGTGTTGCCAAAGGCTCGGGGATGATATTTCCAAATATGGGAACCACTTTGGCATACATATTTACAGATGCTAACTTATCGAATGATATTTTAAGTAAATTATTAAAAAAAAATATTACAAATACATTTAATGCTATCTCGTGTGACGGAGACACTAGCACAAATGATATGGTTAGTATTTTTGCTACGAATAAAGCACACAATTTAAATATTAAAAGTATTAATGATATAAAACTAAAAAAATTCGATAAAGCATTAAACAATGTTTTGTTAAATTTAGCCAAAAGAGTAGTTTCTGATGGAGAAGGAGCATCAAAATTTGTCACTATAAATATTAATAAAAGCAAAAGTGAACAAGATGCAAAGACAATTGCTTTTTCAATAGCAAATTCAGCTTTGGTGAAAACAGCTATTGCGGGTGAAGATCCAAACTGGGGACGAATAGTGATGGCGATAGGAAAAGCAGGACCAAAAATAAATTTAAATAAATTAGGTTTGAAATTTGGAAATTATCAAATAATTCAGGATGGAAAATTATACAAGAACTACGATGAAAAATTAGTAGCAGAATATATGAAAGATGAAAATATAGATATCACTGTAGATTTGTTTACTGGTGCTAAAAACTTTACTGCTTTTACTATGGATTTTACAAAAAATTATATTGAGATTAATGCTGATTATAGAAGTTGAACATATTGAAATATAAATTTTGATAATTAATTCTATACTATGATAAAATACAAACTTTTGTGTAACGACTGTGAATTAAAGTTTGATAGTTGGTTCTCTACTTCATCAGAATATGAAAAATTAAAAAAGAAAAAACTTTTAATCTGTCACAACTGTAATTCTGAAAAAGTTGAAAAAACATTAATGGCTCCTCAGCTAATAAGTAGAAAAGCTAAAAATGAAGAAAAATTTGATACTCAGAAGTATAAAAAAATTAAAAAAACAATTAAAAATTATCAAAAGTTTATAAAAGATAATTTTAAGTACGTTGGGGATAATTTTGTATATGAAGCTAGATCTATTCATTACAATAGTAAGAAACCTATAAAAGGGATATATGGTAAAGCCTCTCAGAAAGACGTTAAAGAGCTCAAAGAAGAGGGCATAGATACACAATTAATTCCTTGGGTTGATGAAAAAGAAAATTAGTTTTTCTTAAATTCAGCAATATAATTTACTGATAAATCTTTTGAAACATTCCATTCATCCTTTAGAATGTTAAAATTCATTCCATCAATTTTTTTGAGATTTAGATTGTTCTTGATTAGAATGCTTTTTAAATCCTCAGGCTTAACAAACTTTTCCCACTCATGGGTGCCAATAGGAAGCCATCTCAAAACATATTCTGCCCCAACAATTGCAAATATATAAGATTTTAAGGTTTTATTTATAGTTGCAACAAACATTAATCCATTTTTTTTTAAAAGATTAGCACATGATTTTAAAAAAAAATCAACATCCTCAACATGTTCAACAATCTCCATGTTCAAAATTACATCAAATTTTTTTGTAGTTTTTAGTTTTTCAGGCGATGAACATATATAGTTTATTTTAAGATTGTTTTTTTTTGCATGTAGGTTTGCTATGGCAATATTTTTATTTGAAGCATCGATTGCTGTAACATTAGCTCCTAATCTACACATGGGCTCAGATAACAATCCACCTCCACATCCGATATCAAGGACATTTATTCCAGAAAGAGGATATTTTTTATTTTTAAGTTGAAATTCCTTAACTATATTTTCTTTAATATATTTTATTCTTATAGGATTAAATTTATGAAGAGGTTTAAATTTTCCTTCTGGATCCCACCATTCGGCCGCCATATTTGAAAATTTTTCTATTTCTTTTTTATTAATACTGTTCATAATATATAATTAGTTGACATAACAATTAAGATGTACTTTATCAATTTATAATTAAATTATATTAATTCAACTGATCATGAAAACTGTTGTACTAAAATTTGGCGGAACTTCTGTTGGTAGTATCGATAGGATAAAAAAAGTATGCAAAATTATAGCTGCTTATAAAAAGAAAAAAAATAGAGTTTTGGTGATTTCATCTGCAATGAGTGGAGTAACCAATGAGCTCGTAAAAAAATCGAAACAAATTAGTAATAATTTTAGCAGATCTGAATATGATGCACTTGTATCCACTGGAGAACAAGTTTCATGTGCTTTAATTGCTGGAAGACTTACTCATGATGGTTTTAAGTCTAGGTCATGGGTTTCTTGGCAATTGCCAATAATTACTGATGGACCTTATTCTGGAGCAAGAATAAATAAGATAATTACAAAAGAATTAAATAATTATGTGAAACAAGGTGGAATCCCAATTGTTACTGGTTTTCAAGGAATTAATAATGAAAATAGAATTACCACAATAGGAAGAAGTGGTTCTGATGCAACTGCAATAATGTTAGCAAAATTTATTAAAGCTGATGAATGTATTATTTATACAGATGTCGATGGTGTTTATACTACTGATCCAAGACAACATAAAAAAGCAAAGAAAATTAAAAAAATATTTTATGACGAAATGTTGGAAATGGCATCATTAGGATCAAAAGTGATGCAACCAACATCGGTTCAAGATGCAAAGCTAAATAATATTGATATTAAAGTTAAGTCTTCATTTGTTAGTAAACCAGGTACATTAATAACAGGCTCTAAAAAAGCGTTTAGCGATCAAATAATTACCGGGATATCTTCAACTAAAAATGATGCTAAGATCACAATTGTAGGAGTTAAAGATAGACCTGGTGTTGCTGCTTCAGTTTTTAGACCATTATCAAGAAATTTAATTAACGTTGATATGGTTGTTCAAAATATTTCTCAAAATGGAAAAGATACTGACTTAACTTTTACAATTAAATCTGATGATCTGAAAAAAACTGAGAAATTAATTAAGCAAAATAAATCGATATCTTATAAAAAACTTTCTTTTGATAAAAATCTTTCCAAAGTTTCTATAATTGGAGTTGGGATGATTACTACACCTGGAATTACTTACAGGATGTTTCAAGCTTTAGCTTCAAAACAAATAAATATTTTAGTTATATCAACATCTGAAATTAAAATTTCGGTATTAGTTTCATCAAAAAATGTAAAAAAAGCAATAGCCGCTCTTCATAAAGAATTTAAACTAGATTAAACTTATGAATGTAAGACCATTTAGAAATATAAATCGAAAAAAAACTAAAGTAATTAACGTTGGTGGTATTAAAGTTGGTGGCGACAATCCAATATCAGTTCAATCAATGACTAATACTTTGACCACAGATATTTCAGCTACTATAGAACAAATAAATAAAATTCATGAAGAGGGTGCTGACTTAGTTAGAGTTTCCTGTCCAGATGAAGATTCCTCAAAAGCCTTAAAAGAAATTACAAAAAATGTTCAAATACCTGTAATTGCAGATATTCATTTTCATTATAAAAGAGCCATAGAGGCTGCAGAAAATGGAGCGAAGTGTTTAAGAATAAATCCTGGAAATATTGGTGATAAAAATAAAATCCATGAGGTCTTAAGTGCAGCAAAAAATAACGATTGTTCAATTCGGATAGGAGTTAATGCTGGTTCTCTTGAAAAAGATATTTTAGAAAAGTATAAGGAGCCATGCCCTGAAGCATTAGTAGAAAGCGCAAAAAGAAACATTAAAGTATTAGAGGATCAAGATTTTTTTAATTTCAAGATAAGTGTTAAGTCCTCTGATGTATTTTTGTCGATTGCAGCCTATAGACAGCTTTCGGATGCTACTGATTATCCTCTTCATCTTGGAATAACTGAGGCTGGAAGTTTTGTGTCAGGAAGTGTTAAGTCTTCAATAGGACTAGGTTCATTGCTGTTAGACGGAATAGGTGACACTTTAAGAGTTTCTTTGTCAGATGATCCTGTTAAAGAGGTTAAGATTGGAAATGAAATCCTTAAATCTTTAGGATTACGAAACAGAGGAGTTAAAATAATTTCTTGCCCATCTTGTGCAAGGCAAGCGTTTCAAGTAATTGATACAGTTAAAATTTTAGAGGAAAAATTATCTCACATAAAAACTCCAATTACCCTATCTATAATTGGCTGCGTTGTGAACGGACCTGGTGAGGCTGCTTTAACTGATATTGGAATAACTGGAGGTGGAAAAGGTAACAACATGCTTTATTTATCTGGGGTACAAAGTGAAAAAGTATTAACTAATGATATAGTTAATAAAGTCGTAGCAGAAGTTGAAAAAAAGGCCTCTGAATTAGAAAATTTACAATGATACCAACAAAGACTATTGAAGAATTAATTATAAAACATTCTACACTAGAAAAAGATCTATCATCAGGAAGTTTAGATAATAAAGTATTTGCTGAAAAATCAAAAGAATATTCGGATGTTAATGAAATAATTTTAAATGCTAAAAAATATTTATCTTTCGAAAATGAAAAACAAGAATTAGAGAAAATATTAGAGGACAACTCATCAGATAAAGAATTAAAAAATATGGCTGAGTTAGAACTTGTTGATTTGAAATCTCAACATGAGATCAATGAAAAAAAATTAAAATTATTTCTACTGCCAAAAGATGAAGCAGATAAAAAAAATGCAATAATAGAAATAAGGGCTGGAACTGGTGGACTAGAAGCAAGTTTATTTGCTTCAGATCTTTTCAAAATGTATGAAAAAGTAAGTCATAAAAAAAAGTGGTCATTAGAACTTATTTCTATTTCAAGAAGTGATGCTGGGGGTTTAAAAGAGGTAATTGCATCTATTAAAGGTACAAATATATATTCTACATTAAAATATGAGAGTGGTGTGCATAGAGTTCAAAGAGTTCCAGATACCGAAACACAAGGAAGAGTGCATACATCCGCAGCCACAGTTGCTGTTTTACCCGAAGCTGAAGAAGTAGATTTAAAAATAAACGACTCTGACTTAAGAATTGACGTTTTTCGAGCAGGTGGTCCAGGTGGACAATCAGTTAACACAACTGATAGCGCTGTTAGAATAACTCATATACCCACTGGTTTATCAGTTTCTCAACAAGATGAAAAATCACAGCACAAAAATAAAGCAAAAGGAATGAAAATCTTAAGAGCAAGATTATATGAACTTGAAAGATCAAGAATTGATCAAGAAAGATCACAAGATAGAAAAACTAAAATTGGTACTGGAGATAGATCAGAAAGAATTAGAACTTATAATTTTCCACAAGGTAGAGTTACAGATCACAGAATAAATTTAACTTTGCACAAATTAGAAGAATTTCTTGAAGGTGAAGCTTTTGATGAAATGATAGAGTCACTTACACTGCAAGCACAAGAAGAAAGTTTAAGTAATTTAAAATAAATGAATATTCAATCAGCAATAACTCAAGGTGCTCAAATTTTAAAAGATAAATTTTTTTTAAATCCCTATTTGGATTCAGAAATTTTAATGTCAAAAGCAATTAATAAGGATAAAAAATACTTAATACTTAATTCTCAAGAAAAAATAGAAGAAATAAATTTAAATTTGTTTCAAAAACTAATTAATGAAAGGTCCAAAGGTAAGCCGGTATCGCATTTGACAAATAAAAAGTTATTTTGGAATTCAGAATTTTTTGTAACAGAGGATACTTTAATACCTCGTCCTGATACCGAGCTAATTGTAGAAAATATTTTAAATTTAACAAAAAATAAAAGTAAACTTAGTATTTTAGATATTGGCATAGGATCAGGATGTATACTTTTGTCTATTTTAAAAGAGAGAAAAAATTTTTATGGAACGGGAATAGATATAAGCAAAAATTGTTTAAAAATAGCAAATATGAATGCAACTAGTTTAAAAGTACATAATAGACTTAAATTATATAAATCTAATGTTGACAAATTTAGTTTGGGCAAATATGATTTGGTAGTTTCTAATCCTCCTTATATTAAAAAGCATATTATAAAATATTTGGATAAAGGAGTTGCTAGGTTTGAGCCAAAAATAGCACTAGATGGTGGATTAGATGGTTTATCAGAAATCAGAAAAGTTATTAAAAAATCATCTGAGCTGATTAAAAAAAATGGTAAATTTATTTTAGAGATTGGTTTTGATCAAAAAAATAAAGTAATTAAATTATTAAATAAAGAGGGTTTTTATATAAATAGTGCTCTAAAAGATCTTGCTTATAATGATCGATGCATAATTTGCACAAAAATATAATTATTTAAATCATGGTAACATTTAGGAATAACAATAATAACAACAATAGAAGAAATAATTTTAGAAGAAATGACAGAAATTTTAAATCTAATGGTGACAGGCAGAAATTTAGTTCAAATTTTTCTAATGGTGATAATTTCAAAAGAAAGTCTCCAGGCAGAAATAATCACAATGCACCAAAATTAATCGAAAAGTACAATGATTTAGCTAGAGAAGCTTTGTCAAATGGTGATAAAATTCTTTCTGAAAATTATCTTCAGCATGCTGATCATTTTACAAGAATACTTAATGAAAGAGAAAGCTTCAAAAAAGAGAGAAATTTAGAGGAGAAATCTGATGAAAATGAAAAAGAAACAAATAAGCCATCAGAAAATATTGATGTTTCTGAAAAAAATTTAAAAGATAATTCTAACTTAGATATTCAAACTGAAACTCCAGCAGAGGCTAATTAATTCAAACCTATAATTTTTTCTGATTTAAGAACATCCAGTTTGATTTTATTAGTTTCAAATAATTTTCTCTCTTTACCTTTTAATATTTTACCTGAAGGAAGTTTTAGTTTTTGAGAATTAACTTTTTTTCCATTTACAATTACTTCGTAATGTAAATGAGGTCCAGTAGACTTACCTGTTGAACCAACGTAGCCAATTGTTTGACCTTGTTTTACCCTTACTCCTGCTTTAATACCACGAGCAAACTTTGACATGTGAGCATATACTGTTTGATAGGTTGAGTTATGTTTTATTTTTACACAGTTTCCACCTCCACCACACCATCCCGCCTTTTTTACAATACCATCACCAGATGCCATAATAGGTGTTCCTGTTGGTGCTGCAAAATCAGTACCTCTATGCATTTTATTATATCCATCTATAGGATGTTTTCTCATACCAAAAGAAGATGAAAGTCTTGCTCCATTAATTGGAGTTTTCATTAGAGCTTTTTTAACACTTTTACCATTTTTATCATAATGTCCTTCACTTCCTTCTTTATCAAAATAATAAAGTCCATTATCTTGACCACTTAATTTTAAATTAGCGAAAAGAATATCTCCTGTCTCAATGATTTCATTTTTATCATTAAGAAAAATTTCATACATTATTTGAAACTTGTCTTGTTTTCTTATATCTCGTTGAAAATCTACTTGAAAACCATATATTCCAGCAAATTCAATTATTATACTTGCTGGTATTTCTTCGTCTGTTGCAGCCTTATAAAGACTTTGTAAAATTAAGTTTTCTTTGTAAACTATTTTCTTATTCAATTTAATTGAAATAATTTTATCGTTAAAAGCATTACTAGAATTATTTCTTACTAAAAATATTTTTTGTTTATTTGATATTTGAAAAGTAAATTCATTAATTTGATTACTAGTTTTATCTAAGCTGAACTCAATAATTTGTTTGGTATTTAATTTATTAAGATTAACTTTTTTTTTTAAAGCTTTTTTTATATCTAATATTTCTTTTTTTGGTATTAGATAAGTCTCTAAAATTTTATCAAATGTTTCACCAGATTTTATTTTATGTTTTATTTTTTTGTATTTTGGTTCAAGGTTATCAACTATGTGTGTGAGTGTTTTTTTGAAATAAATATTATCAATAAGATTACTATAGATCTCTAAATTATCTTTTTTTGTTGAATTAAAATAACTAGTGGAGATAGCTGTAAAAAGAATCAATAAGACTAAGCCTAAAATTTCAAAGTTTTTTTTAATCTTACTTAATAGACTTTTTAACATTTTATATTTAAGAGAACTCAATTATTAGTTTAGAGCGCGGTAAAAATCAAAAAAAAGCCCTTAAAATGCGGTGTTTTTATTTAAAATTTTATTCTTAAATGCTTGATTTCCATTATTTTTAGCCTATAAGCACGTAACTTTCTCAATAAAATTATTGTTAATACAATAAATTAGTGAGGATTATTGAGCCTTTTTTGCTCAATTAGCTATTTTAAAAGTTAAAATTTAAGAAGAGAAGTGTGGACGGTTAAGGTTACCAAAAATTTGTCGTACACACTTCAATCACATATAAATTTTATTCTTAGAATTTATATGGAAGCTAGTGTGCGCCGTTTTTAAACTTGAGAGTTTGATCATGGCTCAGAACGTACGCTGGCGGCACGCCTAACACATGCAAGTCGAACGAAGTAGCAATACTTAGTGGCAGACGGGTGAGTAACATGTAGGTATCTACCCTTTGGCCTGGAATAACACGAGGAAACTTGTGCTAATACCGGATAAGTCTTTACGGAGAAAGCTTTATGCACCATTGGATGAGCCTGCACTTGATTAGTTTGTTGGTGGGGTAATGGCCTACCAAGACTGTGATCAATAGCTGATTTGAGAGGATGATCAGCCACATTGGGACTGAGACACGGCCCAAACTCCTACGGGAGGCAGCAGTGGGGAATCTTGCACAATGGAGGAAACTCTGATGCAGCGATGCCGCGTGAGTGAAGAAGGCCCTTGGGTTGTAAAGCTCTTTCGTCGGGGAAGAAAATGACTGTACCCGAATAAGAAGGTCCGGCTAACTTCGTGCCAGCAGCCGCGGTAATACGAAGGGACCTAGCGTAGTTCGGAATTACTGGGCTTAAAGAGTTCGTAGGTGGTTGAAAAAGTTAGTGGTGAAATCCCAGAGCTTAACTCTGGAACTGCCATTAAAACTTTTCAGCTAGAGTATGATAGAGGAAAGCAGAATTTCTAGTGTAGAGGTGAAATTCGTAGATATTAGAAAGAATACCAATTGCGAAGGCAGCTTTCTGGATCATTACTGACACTGAGGAACGAAAGCATGGGTAGCGAAGAGGATTAGATACCCTCGTAGTCCATGCCGTAAACGATGTGTGTTAGACGTTGGAAATTTATTTTCAGTGTCGC
>NZ_JBNAJM010000001.1:1425000-1453538 GCF_052047715.1 Candidatus Pelagibacter sp. HIMB1611
TTATATGAAAAAATTTATTTAAAACATAATGAATAAAATTAATAATTTAGAAAGTTTAAGGGGGATAGCGGCACTTATTGTTGCTTTATTTCATCTTCCAGCATTAAGCTTTTATCATATAGAAAGTGGTTGGCTTGGTGTGTATTTCTTTTTTTCATTGAGTGGTTTTGTAATTGCTTTAAACTATTTTGAAAAAATTAAAGATTGGAATTCATTAATAAATTTTAAAAAAAAAAGATTTTTTAGACTATATCCAGTACATATATTTGTTCTTATTCTGGTTCTATTAATTCAAATAGGGAAAATTTTTTTAGTAGATTTGCTTGGGATTAGTTATGAACAAAAGGCATTTCAACCATCAGAATGGTTTACAAAGCTAGATTTTTTTCAACACATATTCCTAACTCAATCAGTGACTAATATGGGTTACCATCTGTCATGGAATGCTGCAGCTTGGACAATATCGACTGAATTTTATACGTACTTAATATTTTCATTGATAATTTTAAGCGTTAAAAATAATGAAATTGTTTTTTCAATTATTGTAATACTTTATGTTATTTTTTTTGACTCAGTGTCACATTTTTTAAAACCTTACGTAAACTTTTTACTTTTAGATTGTTTAAGATACTTCCTAGTTGGCAGTTTAATGTATTTAATCTTTAAGAAAATTAAATTTAGGATTAACGATTTTTTCGTATTGTCTATAATTTCTTTAATAATTTATTACAATACAATTCTTCCAAATTATATTATTTATTCTTCAATTGTGTTATTAATTGCTACTCAAAAAAAAGAAAATTATATTTATAAATTATTAAATCAAAAATACTTGGTTTATTTTGGCACTATTAGCTACAGTTTTTACATGATCCATCATGTAGCATTTTATATATTAAATCAATTTTTAAAAATAATTAATATAAATTTTTATACAGGTATTACTCAATACAATTTTTTTTTAGATACAGCTCTTACAATTTTATACATAGTTATTGGTATAGTAGCATCGATCTTAATGTATAAATTTATAGAAAATAAAATAAGAATTAAATAAAAAAAATTTTATTTGAAAACACTTAATCAAACCAATCTCTCTATGTTAATAAATCACAAACCTAGAATAATTTTTTTATAACCTAATTTCTATTTTAAATATCTATTTGTTTTACTAATATAGTTTAGTATTTGTGTATCTGAAAAAAAAATTATTTCCTTTCTTGATGAATAGTATTTTTTGTACCAGCTTAATGTTACTCTGATCATTTCATTTGTTAAAATTTTGTTCTCAAATTTAAGTATTTTATTACTTTTATTTGTATTTAATGATAAAAAGTTTGTTTCTTTATACTTATTTTTGATAACTTTAATTTTTAAACTTTTAAAATTTTTATTTTTTTTGATTAAGTTGGCTAATTCAATTGCCTTCATGCCTATTTTTTTTGGGCCAAAATTCCAAGAACCAGAATATTTTCTAGGGTTTTCATAAATCTTTTTTGAGAGAGTTAAATAGCCAAATAAACAATCTATAACATGTTGCCATGGCCTTATATTATTTGGATCCCTTAAAACAATTTCTTTTTTATTTTGATTTGCTTTTATTATATCAGGAATTAGTCTAAATTTTGTAAAGTCACCTCCTCCAATTATATTACCAGCTCTTACAGAGGCATATCCAATTTTCAATTTTATTGCTTCGTTTTTGTAATAGTTAAAAATTAGCTCAGTGCAAGCTTTCGAAATACTATATGGGTCACTTCCACCTAATTTATCATTTTCTTTGAAATTTTTTTTAGATTTACTAATTTCATAACACTTATCAGAAGTAACACAGATAAACGATTTAACTGTTTTAGTTTTTTCTAAAATTTCAAATATGTTTATTGATGAGTTTAAGTTGTTATCCAAAGTTTTCTTGGGTTCGATTAAACTTGGTATAACAAGTGACTGTGCTGCTAAATGAAATACAATATCAGGTTTAAATTTCAAAATTTCTTTTTTTGATTTTGCATAATTAGTTAGATCGATTTTCAAACTTTTATGAATTCGATTATGTATATTTAAGCTTTTAAAAAGTCTTTCATCAAATTTATCTTTACTAATACCTAAAATTCTTGCTTCAAATAAAAGTAAAATTTGACAGAGCCATGTGCCTTTAAAACCAGTATGTCCAGTAATTAAAATTTTCTTATTTGTAAAAAAATTTTTCATTCTTTAAATTATTTATCAAAATTTATTCTGTCTTTTTCAATGACATTGGGTATTTTTTTTTGAAAATCAAGTATAGTTAAAATGTATTCACTAATTAAACCCATAAAAAAAATTAAAAAAGAGCTGATAAGAAAAAATCCTACTACTAATGGAGCCACACCCGCTTCAAATGTGTTCCAAAAAAAAATTTTTCTCAGTAAGTAATAAATACCAATTATTATAGATAAAAATGACATAAAAAATCCAAATAAAGTAAATATTCTGATTGATAATTTTGAATGTCTTACTACTCCACTTAATGCAACATCAATTAGATCCATAAAACTAAATTTAGTTAACCCCATTTTTCTTTTAGGCTGGTGATATTTTATTTTTTTAATTTTATAACCTAGCTCCTTGACTATGCCTCGCAAGAAAGGATTTGGATCATAAATTTTTTTTAATAAATTTATTAAACTTTGATCATACAAACCAAATCCAATGACGTTTTCCTCAACCTTTTGGTCAGAAAATTTATTAATAAATTTGTAATAAATTTTTCTCATATAGTTCATAATGAATTTTTCATCAGATCCTTCTTTTTCACCCAAAACAAGCATTTCACCTTTTTCCCAATTTTTAATCATCTCCACAATTAACTCAGGAGGATCTTGAAAATCTGCAGCAATTACGATTGTCGCATCAGAGTTGCACTGTTTTAAAGCGTGAAAAAGCGATCGAGACCATCCAAAATTTGATCTATTAAGTATGACCTTAATTTTTTTGTCTTGTTCACACATATTTCTTAAAACTTTTTCAGTATTATCCACTGAATTATTATCAATAATTATAAATTCATAATCATAATTAAAATTAGCTGAAAAAATCTCTACTATCTTCTTTGAGATTGATTCTATATTATCTTCCTCATTAAATACTGGAATAACAAAAGATATTAATTTCATATTTTTAATTCAATTTTGAAGTTTTTTATTTTTTTTTCTTTTTTGTCTCCATAAATGTGTTTTAAAGGTTTATGTACTTTACTCCAATATTTTAATTTAATTTTACTTTTGTTGTAGTTTTTCCAAATCATTTTTGAAAAATTCTCTATAGATTGAGATTTACCTTTGCAAATATTGATAATTCTAAAATTATCAAATTTTTTAGTATTTTTAAAAATTGTTTCACAAACATCAGTTACATGAATAAAATCTCTTTTATCTTTTGGTCTTTTTAATATTACAGATTTATTTCTTCTTGCTTGACTCAACACATATGGATATAGTCTCTCAGTACTTTCATATTTTCCATACATTTGAAATATTCTTCCATAGTTAACATTTAAGTTATATTTTTTAGACCACCATTTTAATAAAATCAAATTCAAAGTTTTGGTAAAAGCATAATCATTGATAGGATTAAGCGATAACAGATTTTTACTTTTTTTATTCAATCCTATTTCAAATGAACTGCCAATAAAAAAAAAATTTTTGACACCACATTTTCTTGCTTTTTCAAAAAAGTTAAATGTTTCAATAAAGTCTAAATTTAGAAATTTTTCTAAACTGGATTTGCTATTTAAAGTTGTCATAAAATGAAAAATTGTATCTGTTTTTTTAAAATACTTTATACAGTTTTTTTTTATGTCACCCTTAATCCAAAATAAATTTTTTGAATTTTTATTTATTTTTCTTGATAAAATATAAATTTTTTTATTATTCAATTTTTTTTCTTTTAAAATTTCAATAAAGTTCTTACCTAAAAAACCACTACCACCAGTAATAAAGTAATTTTTATTATACATATGTTAATTAAGTGTCTTTTTTAGATAAAATTAAATTCTTAAAAGGCCATTTAAATTTTATTTTTTTCCAATTTAAAACTTTTTCATTTTTTGGATTATATTTAATATTTGCTGAACTCATAAGTAATGTGTTATCTTTTAATGAAAGCATACCATGCCCAATTTTACCATTGATTTCTGCAATATAAATGTTCTTATTAAACAAAAATTTTTTGACATTCATATATGTTTTTGAATTTTTCCTTAAATCTACAAAAATAGAGACAAATTCTCCACCTAGGCAGTAAATATTTTTTTTTATTTTTTTGTTGGTTTCAACGTAATGAATTCCTCTAAAAACTTTTTTTTTTGAAATTGAAATATATAAATCATTTATTCCATCACTATCTGAGTATAGTTTTTTTAAATAACCTCTATTGTCTTTAATTTTTTTAGTTTTATAAATTTTAACTGCATTATTAAAAAAATTATTAATTTTTTTTTTTACAGCCATTTTGCTTTACGTTTTTTTATGAGATCTGTTAAAAATCTTTTATCTCTAAGGGTATCCATTGAATACCAAAAATCATTATGCTTAAAAGCAAATAATTTTTTTCTTTTCACAACTTTTGGCATTATATCTTTTTCCCAAACTGATTTAGAGTTTTTAATTAATTTCAAAACAACAGGATCTACAACAAAAAAACCCCCATTTACCCAATTGTTATCTCCTTTTGGTTTTTCATAAAAATCTTCAACTACTAATTTTTTGATCTTGGCTATACCAAATCTGGCTAATGGTTTTACTGCTGTCATAGTTATGTGTGGATTATGTTTAATATGAAAGTTAATTAATTTTTTTATATTAATATTTGCAACACCATCACCGTAAGTCATCAAAAAAAATTTTTCATCTTTTAATATTTTTTTTAGTTTATAGAGCCTACCAGCAGTATTTGAATGGATGCCTGTATCTAAAACCTCAATATTTAAATCTTTAATTTTTTTTTTTTTAAAATAATTTTTTATATATTTTACCTTATATCCACCAAGTATAATAAATTTCTTCAAATTATATTTTTTATAAATATTAATTATATGTAAAAGTATTGGAAAATTACCTATTTTGATCATAGGTTTAGGTAATTTATTTGTTTCCTCTGCAAACCTGGTTCCTAATCCACCAGCTAATATTAAAACTTTTGTATTGTGGAGACTATTAGTGTATTTCATACTTTATATTTAATAATTAATATTATAATATCTTAGTACTAAAAATATAAAATCTAACAAGCAAGATTTTCGTTTTTAATGAACAAGCAATTAAAACGTTTTTTATTATATTTCTCAATATTTTTATTGTTAATATTAACTTTGATAATGATCCCTTATTCTAGAAATTATATGAAGAATTCCTTAAAAGAATTTATTCCTCATAAATGGAAAGAGATAGGTAAACATTATTTATCCAAATCACATTCGTTGGAAAGAGACAAAAATAAATACTTTTTTAAACTTCAAGATATAAAAAATGATATTATTAAAAGTAGTAGTTATTCTTTTCTGGAGCCAATTGAGATTGACAAAATAGAAAGTAAAAATAATAGTGAATTGATAATCTTCAAATCAAAAATTAATTTACCATGGGTAATAACAAGTGACAAAAACTATTTTAATCCAAATCCAAGTGAAAAAAAAATTTTAACTGCAAGTGCTCATTATATTGAAAAATTTCAAAATGACTTAATTATATTTTCTTCAGTAGGTGATATTTTAATTGTTAAAAATTTTTTGAGTAGTATTAGAGATCAAACAGAAAATAAAGTTTTTTATGCAAATAATAATATTGAAACTTTCCTCAATAGGAGAGCACTTTATTTAGACTATGGGTTTGGAATTAAAGATATTTTAGTTCATCGTAATAAGATATATGTTTCTTTTATTAAAGAGGTCAAAAAAAATTGTTTTAATGTAAGTATTCTTAGTGCAGATATAGGCAAAGAGAGTAAAAATTTTAATTTTGAAGAAATTTTTTCACCAAATGAGTGTGTAAATAAAATTTTTAATCAAGATATATTCAGGCAGCATCAATCGGGTGGAAGATTGCTTCCAAGTGGTAAAAATAGCCTATTTTTAACTCTTGGTGATTTTAACAGTTTGAAATTGGCTCAAGATAATAAAAGTATATTTGGAAAAGTAATAAACATAGATTTGAAAAATAAATCATTCAAGATTGTTTCTATGGGTCACAGAAATCCTCAAGGTTTTGAAAAAATAAATAAAAATATTTTAATTTCTACCGAGCATGGCCCCAAAGGAGGAGATGAAATTAATTTACATGAAATTAACAAATCTATTGAAAATTTTGGTTGGCCAGAGGTTTCTTATGGAAAACATTATGATGGAAAAAGCAGAAGTTATGCGCCTTTAAAGCATCCTCATATAAAATTTGGCTTTAAAGAGCCTTTGTTTTATTTCAAAGATGCTATAGGGATATCTCAAATAATAAAGATTAAAAATAATATATTTGCTCTTGCGTCTCTTAAGGAAAAAAAAATATTTATTTTAGAAATAATTGATAACAATAATTTAATCATAAAACAGAAATACGATGTTGGCGAAAGAGTTAGAGATTTAATTAGATTTCAAAATAAATTAGTTGTTTTACTAGAGAACACTCCAAGCATTGCATATTTTGAAATTGAAAGTTTTTTAAATTAATTTTTGAATTTATGGTTTATAAAACTTATAAAGTTGCACACATATCTTATTCAGACTCTAAAGGTGGAGCTGCAATAGCTGCATACAGATTAAATCAAGCTTTGAAGAGTTTTAAAATAAACTCTAGATTATTTGTATTAGATAAAAGGAAAAAAACGTCTGAATTAATTCCTCAAAACTTAACAAACAGAGGATTTTTTTTGATTTCAAGAGTTATAGAGATAATTTTGAGAAAAACAGTTTATATAAATTCCAAATCAATACACTCGTTTAACTTTTTTGATACAGATCTAAATAAGAGATTAAAAAAATTTAATCCAGATATTTTACATCTACATTATATTTCTTCTAATACGGTATCAATAAAAGAAATTAATAAATTTAAAATTCCTGTCGTTTGGACATTACATGATTTGTGGCCAATTTTGCCAACTGCACACATTAATTATAAAACATCAAATAAACAAAAAAAAAATATTTTTCAGCAAATCATAGATAATTTTATTTATAAGCAAAAACAAAAATTAAAAATTTCTCTTTTTTTAGCACCATCAAGTTGGGTGAAATCTAAATTGAAAGAAAAAAATAAATTATTTAAAGTAAATAATCTTATTATTCCAAACACTTTGGATACAAGTTATTTTAAAATTAAAAAAAAGATAAAATATTTAGACACAATAAATATAGGCTACTCAGTTAATGGTTTGAATCAATATCATAAGGGGTTTGATTTATTTATAGATATATTAAATAAAACTATTCATAGATGCAAAAAAAAAATTAACATTCATTTTATTGGAGATAATAATTTTAAAAATAAATTAAATCCTGAAGTTTTAAAAAATAAAAATTTAAAAATATTTGAATATCCCAAAACTAATTCATCTAAATCCATCTTAAAGTTTTATTCAAATTTAGATTTACTTATCATAACATCAAGATCAGAAACGTTTTGCCAAGTAGCAACCGAGTCTCTTTCTTGTGGGGTTCCTGTTGTGGCATTTAGTGTAGGTGGATTAAAAGATATTATAATACAAAATAAAAATGGTTGGCTGATACCTTCTTTTGACACATTAAGTTTTTCAAAATTATTAATAAAGTTAATTAATGATAATTCTTTAATTAAAAAAAAAAAGTTTTTTTGCAGAAGTAGTGCAGTTTCAAAATATGATTATTATACTATTTCAAGAAAAATGAATAAAGTTTATAAAAATTTAATTAAACTAAATAAATGATTATTCATAAAAAGATAAAAGTTATTATTTTGGGCATAATTTTATCAATTCCCCTTAATATTATTTATTTTAAAGTGTTAAACAATGAGAGTTATTTAGGTATTGTTGGAAAAGCAGTTTCAATTAATTATCTTTCGTTCGAACCAATAGTTCTGAGAGGAAGTTTTGTTAAAGATTTTGACATTCAATGTAAAAAAAAGAACTGTTTGCCATTTTCAAAAATTAAGACTTCCAAAAGAATCCAATTTATTAAAGAGTTGTATAAGGTTTTAAAAAACGAACCAAATTCCTCTATTTATGTTTCAATATTATTAGTTGATGATTATTTTAATGATTTAAGATTTTATATCCAAAATCCAATTTATATTGATACAAAAGCATTAGGTATTGCTTATTATTCCAAAGATTCTTTTATAGAAGAATATAAAGAGAGATATTCAATTTCTTATAACTACCATCACTGCAATCAAAGTTTACAAATTAATGAAAATAAATCTAGGGGTAAATATTTATATGATCTATTTAAACTCTTAGATTTAAAGATTTCATGTGACTATAATTATTTGAATGAATTAAAAGAAAAAAAAATAAAATATATTATTGATCACAAAAACTATTTGACAAAAAATAAAATAATTTTTTGCAAAGATGAATTGTGTTTAGCTTATTTATGACAAGATCAAATAAATATATCTTAGCTTTTGCTATATTTTTTTCATTAATTTATATTTTAAGAGTTGGTCTTGTCTATAGTTATCCAAATGATCAGATCTGGACGCATTACATTTTATGGTTGAAAGATTTAAGTCTAGATGATGATTTATTTTATTATTCACAATCTTGGAAAAAAAGCTTGTGGTATTTCCTAATTTTTAAAATCAGAGATTTAATAAAATATGATCCTTTAACTTTTTATTATTTGTTTCAAATAATGAATATTTTTTTATTTTTTTATATAATGTTTAAAATATTTTATCATTTCAATTTTGAAATTGATATTGTAAAATATTTTTCATTTGGGCTTTTAATTTCTTGCACAAATTTTTGGATTTCTGGAGCATTAGCTAACTTTCATGAAATTGGCTTTAATTACAGATCTACACCATTTATTTTAGGACTATTAAGTTTCTACTTTTTTTTAAAAAATAGAATCAATGTTAGCTTAATTTTATTAACAATTTCATCTCTGATGCATTTACCTGTTGTAGTTCCATTTTATCTGGTCAGTATTTTATATTTAGGAAAATTTAATAAAATAAATTTTTGTTTTTTATTTGTAAGTTTGTCTATTACTTTATTATTTATTTTAAGTAATATTAATTTAACTAATTCAAGTGATAGTTTAAATGTTGCAAAAGAATTAATAAGATTAAGACTAGATTATATATTTATTGAAAATTGGAGTTTTGACGAAATAATTAGATACTTTAGCTCATATTTTTTTTTGTTTCTTTTGTATTTTTATACTAGGAATATAAAATTAAAAAAATTCTTTATTTCACTAATTTTTATACATCTTTGCTACATGATCTCTGTTTCAATCACTAATGATTTGCCTCAATTCTCTGTATTTAAATACGGTCGAGAATTATTTATAATAATTTTTTTAATTTTTATTATATTTCTAAATTTAACATTCAGAAATTTACTATTAAATATTGTTTTTTTTATAGGATTATTCAGCCAATTTATATTCGGTTCTTTCTCAGTATTTATGATCTCATTAATCTTTGTTTATTTTTTTCAGTCGAAAAATGAAAAAGAAAAAATTGCTATAAACATTTATAAAAGCATGTATAAAAACTACAGCAAATAAATATATTAAAAATAACAATCTCTAAATGAAAACAATTTTGGTTACAGGTGCTGTTGGTTTTATAGGTTTCCACACTTCTTTAAAAATACTAAAAAATCATTTAGTGATTGGTATTGATAATATAAATAATTATTACTCACAAAAACTAAAAATTGACAGATTAAAAATATTGAAAAAGAATAAAAATTTTAAATTTTATAAAATAGACATCAAAAATTTAAAAAAATTAGAAAAAATTTTTTTGAAATATAAACCAGATATTGTAATTAATTTAGCTGCACAAGCTGGAGTGAGATATTCACTTAAATATCCAAAAAAATATTTATCAAATAATATTAATGGTTTTTTTAATATTTTAGAATGTTGTAGAAATTTTAACGTTAAATTATTGATCTATGGGAGTAGCTCAAGTGTATATGGTATTAAATCAAAAGGACCTTTCGATGAAAATTATTCAACAGACAAACCAATTAGTATTTATGCTGCTACCAAAAAAACTAATGAGATGATGGCAGATACATACAAACATTTATATAGAATAAATTGTATAGGATTAAGATTTTTTACAGTTTATGGCCCTTGGGGAAGACCAGATATGGCTCTGTTTGACTTCGTAAAAAAAATTTATAACAAAAAGTCGATTACAGTATACAATAGAGGAAACTTATTGAGAGACTTTACTTTTATTGATGATGTTGTTGAAAGTATATCAAAATTAATTGATTTAAAAAGTTCTCCTATTGATAATCTTATTTTAAATGTAGGGAATAGTAAACCTGTACTGCTTAGAAATTTTATTAAAGAAATAGAAGAAAATTTAAAAGTAAAAGCAAACATTAAATTTCAATCTTTACCTTTATCAGATGTGAAAATCACACATTCAAATAGTTCTAAACTTTATTCTTTAATTAGGACTAAGCCAAACACTAATTACAAAATTGGGATTAAAAAATTTATAGCTTGGTACAAAGAATACTATAAATTATGATTAGTAAGATTTTTTTAATAATTAACAAGATTAATAACAAAGAAAAACTTAAATTAATTTATATTATAATTCTTAATGTTTTTTCAACTTTTCTAGAAGTATTAAGCATTGGATTAATATTTCCGGTAATTATTTTTTTAGTCAAACCATTTGAAGAATTATTACAAAACAAATATGCATATATTTTAATCAGCAAAATTAATATAGAAAATCAAATTCAACTTGTTTTATTGAGTCTAATAAGCATTTTCTTTGCTTTTTTGATTAAAACAATATTTATTTTTTATAAAACTTTAATAGAGGGAAAATTTATTTTTGATTTAAGAGCAAACATTGCATCAAAATTATTGTCAAATTATTTAAGAATTCCCCATATAAACTTTAATAAAAAAAACTCTTCAGTTTACATTCAAAATACAATTAATGTAACCAACCAATTTATTGAAACTGTAATTTTGCCATTAATTACCTTATTACCAGAAATATTTGTAATTTTTGCAATTATAATCTTTCTATTATTAATTGAAATCAAAGCTACATTATTTTCAATAATTATAGTCTTGTTACCTGCTTATATTTTTTATGGAATATTTAAAAGTAAAATTCAGACCTGGGGTAAACTTCAACAATTGAATGAAAAATTTTCTGTTTTTAATCTTAACCAAAGTCTTGGATCTGCAAAAGATATTAAAGTTTATAGAGCTGAAGAATTTTTCATTAATAAATTTAAATATTATGCTCACTTAAGTGCAAGATACGTCGCTAAAGCCCATGTTTTGAGGATCTTATCTAGACATTTTTTAGAGTTAGTAGCAATTGTTGGGTTAATATCGTTTATCTTTATAAGTTTAAATGGAAATGATTTGGATAATATTATTCCAGTATTAGGAATATTTTCTGCATCTATTATAAGACTATTGCCTTCCGCAAATAGAATAATACTTGCACTTCAACTTTTAAGGTATGGGAAAGAGCACACGAAAATTTTAGATAATGAACTGAAAATAAAGTTATTAGATCAAAAAGAAAACAAAATAAATAATTTTTACTTTGATAAATATATTAAATTTTCAAATATATCATTTTGGTATAATAAGAAAAAAAAAATTTTTAATAATTTAAATTTAACAATTAAAAAAAATTCTATAATAGGAGTAACAGGAGTAACAGGATCTGGAAAATCAACATTTGTAAATCTACTATTAGGTCTTTATAAGCCCAACAAGGGAAAAATTATAATTGATAATAAAGAGCTCAACTTTACAAGTTGGATCAGCAAAGTAAGTTATGTATCTCAATCAATAGTTTTGTTAGATGATACAATCGCAAAAAATGTTGCTTTTGCAGCCCAAAATGAAAAAATAAATTATAAAAGAGTTAGAGATTGTTGTGAAATTGCAGAATTGAGAAATTTTGTGGAAAGTTCTTCAAAAAAATACAATACAATTGTTGGTGAAAAAGGTACAAATTTATCTGGCGGTCAAATTCAGAGAATTGGATTAGCCAGAGCTCTTTATAAACAAAATTCGGAATTAATAATATTGGATGAGGCAACTAGTTCATTAGATTTATTAACAGAGAAAAAAATAGTAAATAAATTGAAAAAATTAAAAAATCGTAAAACAATTATAATAATTTCCCATAGAAAGAAAATTTTAGAGTTATGTCAAAATATTTATAAGCTAAAAAATAAAAAATTGATTTTAACATCATGAAAAAAATTGGACTTTTGATAATAAGTAAAAATAATTATGATCTCTTAGAAGTATGGTACAGAAATTATAATTATAATGATTTTGAAATCTTAAATATAGATGATGGTTCTACAGATGATCAATTAAATTTAGGAAAATCTATTTCAAGTAAATTAAATATTAATTTTTTAAAAAGTGATAAATCTGGTGTCCAGAACAACATAAAACAGTCCATTATTTTTTTTAAAAAATTAAATATTGATTGGATAATTTATCAACACCATGACTCGTACCCACTTTCTAAAAATTTGAATAGTAAACTTCAATATTATCTTAATAATCCAAAAATAAATGATTTTGGTGTTATTGGATTTAACGTTTTTGACTCTATTAATGAAAATATTAACGAATATGAAGAAAATAAAATCAATTTACCCAGGACAGTTTCCAGAAGTCCATTAGAATTAGGAGATGGATGGTACAGAATTAGAAAAGGTTCTAGGGTTGATTATAAAAATTTTGATAAACCTTTTGCAGTGGAGTCAGTTATGTGGAGTGTTGCAATGATAAATTGTACAAAATATTTACAATGTATTAAAATTGACGATGATTATCAATTTTTTCATGCTTGGGATGATATTGCTTTTCAATTTTTAAGAGAGAATGTTTATAATATTGTAATCCCTGACATACATTTTGCTCACGACCAAAGTATAAAACAAAAATTTTCAATACCAGTGAGCTCTGCAAATGCAAAGTTGAAAGATAGAGATCATTTTTGGGGACATTTTAATCACCATAAAGTTTGGGAAAGAAAATGGAAGTTTAAGTACGATTTATCCAAAAGTAAATTTTATATTCTTAAATCAAACTTTCCACTAATTTATAAAGTGTTAAGTAGATTAGTGAAATATTTGGTTGGTAGGGAATTACATGAATTTGATGAGTTAGAGACAATTGCAAGAGAAACTTTTAAGAAAAATCTAAAAGAATTTGATAATACATTGTTAGTTGACTTTTATAATCATGACCCTAAAAGTGGCCCTTTAAAAAAATTTGACCTATGACAAAGTATCTTCATATTGGTTGCGGTAAAAATATATTACCTAGACCATTTTATAATTTAGATTTTCGAAAAGGAAAAAATGTAGATCATGTTTCACCAGCCTATCCCTTAAAATTTAAATCAAACTCGTTTGATTTAGTTTATGCTTCTCATATACTTGAGCATTTTCATAAATTTGATACTCAGAAAGTATTAAATGAGTGGGTTAGAGTATTAAAACCTGGAGGAGTAATTAGATTGTCTGTACCATCAATAGATAGCTTAATTGAAATATATAATGACAGAAAAGATTTGTCAGATATTGTGGGACCATTATTTGGTGGTCAAAATTATAGGGGCAATTTTCATTACAACATATTTAATAAAAAGACTCTTACAACAATGTTAAAAATTTCTGGTTGTGAGGCAATACACCCTTGGAATTACAAAAGAACTATACATTCAGAATATTGGGATTTTTCTCAGGCTCAAACTTTGGATAAAGATATTTCATTAAATATCGAAGGAAGAAAAAAAATAAAAAATTCAAAAAATATTCAAAATCAAATTATTAATGATTTTAAATATAAAATAAAATTTTTAAAAAAAAAATTAAATATGAAAGATTATAATAAATTAATTAAAAAAATTATTAATGAATAAGGTTCTAATCACTGGTAGTTCTGGTTTAATTGGCTCTGAGGCGGTAGATTTTTTCTATAAAAAAAAATTTAAAATATTTGCTTTAGATAATGACTTGAGAGCTAAATTGTTTGGTAAACAATATTCAACAAATAACATTAAAAAATATCAAAAAGAGAAATATAAGAATATAAATTTTATTAATATTGATATTATAAATAAAAATAAAATAGAAAATCTATTTAAAAAAAATAAATTCGATTTGATAATCCATGCTGCAGGACAACCTTCTCATGATTGGTCTGCTAAAGATCCTATTTTAGATTTTAATGTAAATGCAGTTGGCACTCTTAATCTTTTAGAAATGACAAGAAATTATTCTCCTGAAGCAGTTTTTATATTTACCTCTACAAACAAAGTATATGGTGACACACCTAATAAATTAAAAGGATATGTTGAAAAAAAATCAAGATTTGAAGTTATTAAAAATAAAAAATTCTATTCAATTGACGAGAGCATGTCTATTGATTATTCAAAACATTCACCATTTGGAGTTTCAAAAACATCAGCAGATTTAATGGTTCAAGAGTATGGTAAATATTTTGGAATTAAATCCGTCTCATTTAGATGTGGATGTCTTACTGGTCCTAGACATCAAGGAGCTGAACTTCATGGTTTTCTATCTTATTTAATTAAATGCATTGTTAAAGGAAACCATTACAATATCTATGGTTATAAAGGTAAACAAGTGCGAGATAATATTCATTCATATGATTTAGTTAATATGTTTTGGCATTATTTTCAAAATCCTGGATATGGAGAAGTTTATAATGCAGGGGGAGGAAGAGAAAATTCAATTTCAATCTTGGAGACTATAAGTATTGTAAATAAAGTTTTGAATAAAAAATGGGACAAATACACTTTCATAAACGAAGAACGCAAGGGTGATCATAAGTGGTACATAACAAATTTAAATAAATTTCAAAAAAAATTTAAATCTTGGAAATTAAAATATACTAATCTTGATATTATCGATCAAATAATTAGGACAAACTTAATTAATGCTAAAAAAAAATATTAGCATAATTACCATTCATAAAGGTCAAATTGAAAATTTAATTAAAACTTTAAATTCTATAGATAATCAAAAAGTTAAAAACTTTAAGAATTATGTAATATCACCATTCGTACCCAAAACCGTATTAAAAAAATTTAGAAAAAAATACAGAAAATTTATTATTGGTAAAGACAAATCTTTATACAATGCAATGAATATTGGTTTAAGCTACACCTGGACTGATTACATTTTATTTTTAAATAGTGGAGATCATTTTTATAATAATAAAGCATCTAAAATTATTGCATTAAATTTAAGTAAGAAATGTTTAATTTTTAAAACAATACTTAAATTTAAAGATAACACGTTTTATCCAGATAAAAGTTTTTTTGACAGAAATTATTATCATCCTCATCCTAGTTTTATAAGACCACCTCAATTAAAGAATAAAATTTTATTTAAAGAAAAATATAAAATAGATTCAGATGGTTATTGGATAAAAAAAAACTTATCATATTATAATTCAAAAAAAATTTTTAAAAATCTATCAGTTCATTATTTAGGAGGCCTGTCTACTTCGCCTGATGCAAATACCATAAAATATTATTTTTCAACTTCATTATTTAATGGCATTAAGGAAATTTTAAAATACTTATTATTTAAATTGGTAAGTCAAAAATATTATTATCAATTAATTTATAAATTTAAATTTAAAATTAAATGAAAAATAAGATTTATTACTGGAGTTCAGAAAATTTCAAAGAAAGTGGTGAAGGCCAATTATCACTATTATTTTTAAAAATATTAAAAAAAAAGTTAAAGAATAAAAAATTTGTTGGATTAAATAGTTTTAAATTTAAAGAAAATTTGTTTTACAAATACTTTTTGCCATTTTATGGTGTGTTAAAAATATGGCTCTATCATCTTCAAGGTTATAAAACAGTATATGTAAACTATCTACCATTATGGAATTTTTTAATATTTTTCTTAATACCAAAAAAATGTTTAATAGGACCTATAACAGGAACAAAATATATAAATCAAGAAGCAAATTTTTTTCAAAAAAATATAAGAAAATTTATATTCCCAATTTTTTTTTACATAAGTGTTAAGATTTTAAAATATCAAAATAGATATGTAATTTTCTCAAATAATAATTTTTTGAACTTAAAAAATAAGATTAAGTCTATACATAATTTTCAAATTCTTTATTTTAAGACAAATAAAAAAAAAATAAAAAAAAATATAGATATTTTTGTCTATCTAAGATCTCACTCAAACAAAAATTCAGAAAAAATTGAAAAAATAGTTAATTATTTTAAACATTCAAAATATAAAATATTGGTAGTCGGAAAAAATTTTCATGCAAAAAATATCAAATCAATTAAATATTTAAAAAATGAAAAATTAAATTATTTTTTAAAAAGAAGTCAATTAGTCTTACTTAGTAGTGAAATATTGTTAACTTTTTTTTGTTTAGATGCATTAAGTAACAATTGTAAAGTAGTTTTCTTTCGAAATTTTAACAATGAGGAAAGGTTACTTGATAAGAGTTCATATGTAAAAATTTTATCACGATCAAATAAAGAAATTATCAATCATATAAAAAAAGAATTGAATCATGGAAAACGAAAACATTTAAATAGTAGATTTAAAATTTTGTTGAATGAGAGAAAAAAAACAATAGATTCAATCAATAAATATTTTAACAAAAATATAATTTAGATAAAATAAATAAGGAAACCAATGAATAATATTGAATTAATTGCAGAAATAGGATGGAATCACATGGGCAACATGAAATTGGCAAAAAAAATGATTGTTGCAGCAAAAAAATCTGGAGCAAATTATTGTAAATTTCAAACTTGGTCTGTTGATAATTTGACTGAAGGTGCGTGGGACAGTGATGGTAGAAGAAAAATTTATGAAAAAGCTCAACTTACTTTAGATAAGCATAAATATCTAATTAAAGAATGTAAAAAAAATAAAATTAAATTTTTAACATCTGTTTTTAATCTTAATGATATTAAAAATTTAAAAAAGTTAAATATAAAAGAAATTAAAATACCTAGTCACGAGATTCATAATTTAGAGTTAATTAAATCTTGTGTTAAAAACTTTAAGAGAGTTTTCATATCAACAGGCGCAAGTAAATGGAGTGAGATACAAAAAATAAAAAAAATTATTAAAAATAAAAAAAATATTTGTTTAATGCATTGTGTGTCGTCGTATCCATGTTTGCCTGAAAATATCAATCTTCCTCGTTTAAAATCTTTAAGCAAATTAAGTACATATCTAGGTTATAGCGGACATATGGGTGGGATTAATGATGCAATTGCGTCAATATGTTTTGGCGCTACAGTAATTGAAAAACATTTTACTATTAATAAGAAGCTTCCTGGTAGAGATAATAAAAATGCTATATTACCAGAAGATATGAAGACCTTAGCGGAATTCGCAAATAATTATAAAAATATGTCAATTAACAGAGGCTTAGATTTGCAAAAATGTGAAATGGATATTTTCAAAAATTATAGAGGAAGATGGTCTAAATGAAAAAGGCAGATGTTTCCGTAATAATAAGATCTAGAAATGAAGAGAGATGGATAGGTCATTGTATACAGTCAGTTTTAGATAATATTTACAAACCTGAAATAATTATTGTTGATAATAATTCGACTGATAATACCTTAAATATAGTAAAGTCTTTTAAACAAGATCCTTATTTAAAAAGTGTTACAAGATCTTATACAAATATTAAAATTTACAACATCAAAGATTATTCCCCAGGAAAATCACTTAATTTTGGTGTAAAAAAATCTAAAAATAATATTTTACTAATTATTTCAGCTCACTGTGTCTTAAAAAAAATAGATATTAACGATGTAAAGACAAAATTAAAAAAATACAAAAGTATATTTGGAAATCAGATACCAACATGGAATGGAAAAAAAATTAGTAAAAGATATATCTGGAGTCATTTTGGTGAGAAACAATCAGTAAATATGTTTTCTAAATTGGAAAACCGTTATTTTCATCATAATGCAGTAGCTGTTTATGAAAAAAAATTTTTAAAAAATAATAAATTTGATGAACATTTAACAAGTAAAGAAGATAGATATTGGGCAAATAAAATTATTTTAAAAAAACACAAGATCTTATATGATCCAAATTTAATCGTAGATCATCACTATACTGAAAACGGTAATACCTGGAAAGGTATTGGCTGATTTAATGAAAATTAATAAAGTAAATGTTTTTCATTTATCATCAAAGTTTGCATCAAAAAACTCTTTTGGAACACCACTTGGGTTAAAAACAACAACAATAATTGAAATAATAACCGATAATAAGTTAAAGGGTATTGGTGAAATATATCTTGGTATTTACACACCAAAATTAATAGACCCAATCATAAAAAATATTGAAAAGTTTATTAAAAATAAAAATCCAATAGATCTGACGCTAAAAGGAAAAAAAATTCATATTCCGTTTGTTAGTAGAAATGGTTTGTATAACTCAGTTTATAGCGGAATTGATATTGCTTTATGGGATATTGTTTCAAAATTTAAAAAAAAACCATTACATGCTCTTATCTCAAATTTAAAAAATGATTATAAAATATATTCTAGTGGTGGACTTGCTAAGTCAAATTTAAATGAAATAAGAGAAGATATCAAAAAGGCAAAGTTATTGAAACATGCAGGATTTAAAATGCGTGCAGGTGTTCAAAGTTGGAAAAAAGATTTTAGAAGAATAAAATTTGCCTATGATTACTCAAAAAAAAAACAATTAAATTTGATGGTAGATTTTATTATGGGAACAATAAAAATTCCCAATAGTAGAAAACAAATGATAAAAAAAATAAAAAATTTAGAAAAGTTTAAAATTAAATGGATTGAAGAACCATTTCATCCAGATGATTATTTTTCGTTTAAAGAATTAAAAAAAAAATCTTTAAAAATTCCTATAGCCTCTGGAGAGGCGCTAAATAGTTTATTTGAGTATAATTCTTATATATCAAACAATCTAGTAGATATAATACAGTTAGATGTTACTCACTGTGGTGGTATAACAGAAGCTTTAAAAATATTAAGTTTATTAAAAAATACAAATAAAAAAGTAGCTCTGCATGTTTGGGGTAGTACAATTTCGTTAAGTGCCAACGCTCATTTAGCTTTCGCGGTAAAAAATATTAAATGGTTGGAATGCCCACTTCATCAACCAGCAATTAATAAGAATATAAAAACTCATGTAAATTTTACAAAAAATTTGAAATTTCAAAAACTAAAAAGCGGACTTGGAATAGATTTAAACACAAACATAAAAAAAAAATATCCATATGTTGAAGGATCAGAGTACAAAATATAATCTGATTTATATTTGTTACGATTATACAAAAAAACTTAAGTTGTATAAATTAACTAACAAATATAAAAAAATTATATTAAATAAGTTTCCAAATGTTAAATTTGTAAAATTTAATTCAAAAAACAAAATACTTTTAAAAAAATGTGAAATTTATTGGGGAAATTTATTTGATATAAAGAAATTAAAATTCTTGCCTAACTTGAGATGGGTGCATTTTGGAAGCACAGGTATTGACCGTATACTTGGAGAAGAAAAAAAACTTTCACATATAAAAATTACTAATTCAAAAAATATAATGAATCATGAAATGTCAAATTTAATATTTGCATTTATATTTAATATTTTAAAAGGAATGAAATTCAGCTTTGATCTAGCAAGTAAAAAGAAATTAAATAGAAAGAACTATGATCAAATTTTTGAGAATGTAAAAAACATAGAGAACTGTAAATTCATTATTTTTGGCTATGGTCAGATTTCAAAATACTTTATTAAAAAACTATCAATATTTACAAAGGAAATATACGTAGTGACTAATCAAAAAAATTTAAGAAATAACTTTGTAAAAAAATTTTTTTTTTTTAAAAATTTTAATTTTAAAAAATTTGATTATGATTTTTGTATCAACTTAATGCCGCTAAATAAGCTTACTAAGCAATATTTTGATAAAAATAAATTTAATAAAATGTCAAAAAAATTAAATTTTATTAATGTTTCTCGTGGATTGGTAGTAAATGAAAATGATTTATATGAAGCTTTAAAAAATAAAAAAATTAATTATGCCGCACTAGATGTTTATGAGAGTGAACCTCTTTCAGCTTCAAGCAGACTGTTAAAATTAAATAATATTTTATTAACACCACATATCGGTGCTTTAAGTAACAATTACTGGAATAAAGAAGTTGAGTTATTTAAGAATAATTTAGAAAAGTTTATTAAAAAAAAAAAATTAATTAACTTAATTTAATGAAAAAGAAATTTGTATTAGCAATTATACCTGCAAGAAAAGGATCAAAAGGATTAAAAAATAAAAACATGTATCCTTTAAAAGGTAAGCCGCTTTTGTACTATACTTTTGATGCAGCCTCTAAATCAAAGTATATATCTTCAACTATACTTTCCTCTGATTCTGATAAAATAATTAAATATTCAAAGAAATTTAGAAAAATTGAATGTTATTTTAAGAGACCAAAAAAATTATCAGGAGACAGGGTACTCACATACCCAGTAATTGTTCATGCTGTTAAGGAGTTTGAAAAAAAAAATAAATTAAAAATTGATTATTTTTTACTTTTACAACCTACATCACCTTTAAGATCTGCAAAAGATATTGATTTGGCAATCTCTAAATTATTAAACAACAAAAAAGGAGCGAAGAGTATAGTTTCAGTTACTCAAGTAAAAGCCTCACATCCTTTGCGCATGAAAAAAATAAATAAAAAAAATCTTTTAGAAAATTATGTAAAGCAAAGAAATTATGAAAACATGAAGCCTCGCCAAATTTTACCAAAAGTTTTTATAAGAAATGGAGCTATATATTTAGCTCATAGAAGTGTTTTATTTAAAAATAAACAACTCACTCATAAAATATGTTTACCGTATTTAATGCCTGAGGAAAGATCATTAAATATTGATTCTTATGCAGACATATTACTTTTGAGTAATATATTAAAATAATTATTATGGAAAAAATATGTGTTCTTTTAGGAAGAAAAATTCAAGACAATATAGATAGAGAATTAAATTTAATTTCTGCCTTTAAGAAATATAATATTGATGTTCACTTTTTAATATTTGGTCCAAAACTTACATATTCTTATTTTAATGAAAATGATTTAAAAAAGTTTGAAAAGTATCCTCATACTCTTATCAACAATTTAAATGACCTCAATGAATTTGTAGACAATTTTAAATATTATTTAATAGCATCATGGAGAGATTATGATTTTTTTGTCAAAATCTTAAAAAAAAGAGAAAAAAAAATAATTATTTATAGCGATGCTGGTGGAATTGATTTTTGGGATAATGGAGGCACAACTTTATTTTTTAAATCAAAAGCAAATCAAATTGTCTATAGTAAAGCCAGAAGAAATAGAATTGTAAATATTTATAGAAGCTATTTAACAAAACAATCTAAAATAACTGGTAGTCTAAGATACGAATACTTTTCAAATAAATATGATAAAAATTATAGCGAGCTTGATGTAGTTTTTTTTCCAAAATCTCTGGATACATTATCATTAAAAATTAGAGATTGGTTTAATAATAAAAGTGACGAATGGTATTCAAATCACATTCTTCAAATGAAAAAAATATACAAATTTATTTACTCTACTTGTGTAGGTATGGGTTTAAAGTTTAATGTTAGATTACATTATGCACTAAATGATAAAATGTTTGCAAAAAATTTAGGTCAAATTGATTATGAATTTTGGAACAGCATAGATGAAAAGTTAATACTTTATGAAGATGAAAGAAATATTTTTGAAAATATGAAAATTGGAATTGGAGTCGAAAGTCACTCTGCGATTGATGTAAATCTTCATAAAAAACCATATATTATGTTTAAGCCTGAATATAACCTTAAACCTCAAGTTAGAGGGTTTGATCTTTATCATCTTTTCGGTGATAAATATTTTGGAGCTTATGGTTACAAAGACGACCAAAGTAAATTAATGGAGAACAAAAATTACTTATGGTTACCTTTTTGGTACGGTTTATTTAGTGATAGTAAATCTTTAGAGCAAGATATAAATTTAATATTGAAAAATAGAAATTTAAATTATGAAATACTTAATAAAATAAACAAATTTTATTGGGGTGGTTCAAATATTTTAGCAAGTGAAAATATAGCAAAAGAGACGTTCAATATTTGGTTTAAATCAACTGCTGTAAAATCAAAAAAAATTAGACCAACTAACTCTTTAAAAGTCTTACCTACATATACAAATTTAAAATTTAAAAAAAACTTATCCACAACCACTATTTTAAATTTCAAACCAAATAAAATAAATAGAGAAACATCTTTAAAAATAAAATTATTATCTAATTATTTTATTAGCAAAATAATCTTTGGAGTTAAAAGATTAATTACTTTTAAACAAACTTTTCTATTTGGAAATAAATTAATTTATTTACCAAAAAAATCTAAATTCTTAGAATTCAAACATTTTCATAAATTGTACGATGAATTTATTCCAATTTTATCTAAAAATATGCCAAGTGGTTCAACAATAATAGACATTGGCGCAAATGTAGGAACAACTTTATTTGGAATTTTAAAATATTCAAAAAATTATAAACATAAAATTATTAGTATAGAAGGGAGTAAATATTTTTTTAATTATTTAAAATTAAATTTAGAAAGTTTCCCATCTTTGAGAAAAAAAGCTAATATTCAAATTTTTAATACAATAATTTCTCAAAGAAATCAAAAACTTAAAATAATTAGCGATGGTTCAACTGGTATAATTGAAAGAGCAAATAATGAGGACAAAGACCTAGTTATTGTCAATAGTTTAAATGAATATTTGAAAGATATAAAGCCAAATAAAAATATTTTAATTAAAATTGATACAGATGGAAATGATTATGATGTAATTAAATCTGGACTAAATGAATGTAATGAAAAGAAACCTATATTATTCACTGAATTATTGTTTGAAAATAAAGTAATTAAAAATACTTTAAAAGTTTATGATGATTTATTTAAAATGGATTATAATTATTATTCAATATTTTCATCCTCAGGAAAATATCTTACTACCATAAATTCTCCAAAAAACATAAAAAACCTTATTGATTTTTTTAACTCTAAAGCGATTCAATTTGGAAATGAATGTGAATATTTTGATGTATTAATATATCAGGAGAAACATAGAAAAATAGTTTTGAAATCAATCCATGATTTAAACAAAATAAATGTTTAAAAGTTTTTTTCTTAATAAAAATAATTTTTTAATTCTAATAATACTAATACTGGCTTTCTTTTTAAGATATTACAATTTTGATAAGTACGGATACTGGATGGATGAATATTGGGGAACTTTTTATTTATCAAATCCTGAATTATCATTTTATGAATTACAAAATAGGGTAGAAGATTTTGGAAAATTTCAATTTGGCATGCCTGAACCAACACCTATTTATTATTATTATTTACTAAATATATTTTTTGAAATCTTTGGTTACAACCCAGAAAATGGCAGAATATTCTCTATACTATTTAGTTTTACCAGCTTAATATTTTTTTTCTTTACCTTTAAATTAATCACAACAAAATTTAACAGTATTATCTCTTTAGTACTAATAAGTTTGAACATTTTTTTGATTTGGGAAGCACAAGAAGCTAGAGTTCAGAGTTTAAATCTTTTCTTTGTATCTGTAAATTTATATTTGTTTTGTTTTTTATATTTTAAGAAATTAAACTTTTTAATCAGTATATTTTACATTTTATCAAATATTGTTATGCTTTCTGTTCATCCATTAACAGCACCTATAATTCTTGCTAATTCTATCTTTTTAATAACCAAAAGAAACGAAAGTAGTGTTAATATTTTATTACAGATTTTTGTATCAGGAATAATTTATATTTTTTTAAATTTTGACTATATATTTGATAGGATAAATGTTGATGAATATATTCATCATTCTAAGTTATCTTTATCATTCTTTTATAGCTACCATTTTAAAACTTTTTTTGGAAATATTTATTTTGGAGCGCTTAACTTATTTTTGATTTTGGTATTAATTTTACTTTTAAGATTTGAGCTAATTAAAAACAAAAATATATTTTATCTAACAATCTTGATAATAACTACTTATTTTAGTTTGTTATTTATATCTTTGGTTTTTCAACCAGTTATGCATCCAAGGTATAAAATTTATGTTGTTCCTATGATTCTTGCTTGGATTATTATTTCAATGGATTATTTAGAATTTAAAAAAAAAAATATAATCATATTCTTTTATGTTTTTCTAACTATAGGTAATTATTTTATTTTTTATGATGATAGACATATAAAAAAACCAAATGTTAACAAACCATTAAAAATTATACTAAATTCAGATATTAAAAAGATGTATTTAATAAATTATGTTCATGGTGGACATTATAAAGAATATTTTAAAAAAAAAAAAATTGTATCCAAATCTGTAATAGAGATACTTGATAAAAACAATATAGATCAAACTGAATTTTGGGTCCTTTGTGTAGATGATGTAGCAAGTTTTAGTTTAGAACAAATCTCTGAATACAGAAGTAGATTTGATTGTTTTCCAAAATTTTTAAATAAAGGAAATTATAAAAATTTAAATTTTAATAAATTTGAAAGAACAAGATTAAATTTTTATGTAAAAAAATAAATTTCTTAATTTTCAAGGTTTAAATATCTTTTGAATATTCCTGTGATGAAAACTTTAATTGATGATTACAACAAAAAAATTATATAAAAGTAAACAATTTTTATTTAAAATTAATTTCATTAAATTTTTTTTTGAAGAGTAACGAAAATTCATCTAAAAAATAAATCCAATAAAAAGCAGAAATAGAATAAATAAATCTGCTCATAGATGTCTTGATATGGTATACGTATCCAGAATTGTGATTAGTGAAAATGTATGCGGCCATGCAAAATAAAATACTTAATATTGTAAAGCTTAATAACATTTTTTCTTTATCTCTTAACTTCTCTTTAGAAAAGACATATATTAAAACTACAAGAATTATAGGATATTGAATAATAGTTATACAATATTCAATTAGTATAAAATAATATCTTTCAATATCAAAAATCATAGAAAAAAAATTATTAAAAATTCCACTATAATCTGAAGTTTGAATTTCATAATGTCCAGTAGAAAAGTAAAAAATTGATATCTGAAAAACAATTAATAAAAGGTTTCCTAAAACTAAATATGAATAGTTTTTTTTATTTTTTATTTTAAAAAAAAGAATAGTACTGAGTATTAAAGAAATAAAAATACCTTCTTGTTTTGTCCAAATTATGAGATTTAATAAAAGCAAAAAAATTATTGTATTTATTGAATTTAATTTTTTTTTATCATCTAAAATAAAATCACTAGCTAGTAAAATAAAAGAAAATAAAAGAATTTCTTGATAACCATTAAATTGCTCATGATCATAAGATAAAAAAATAAATAAGGTAAGCAATGTAAAGTTAAAAAATGTTATTTTTTTTTTTATAACCACTCTGTAACAAACAAATATGAATATTGTTACATATGATATTCTTCCAAAAACCTCATGATCAATAATACTAATTCTCCAGAAAAAAGCCCAAATGGAATGACCCAAATGTGGAATATTATTTTGTATTGTATTCTGAAGATCAAAAAATGTACCGCTATTAAATAAAATTATTGTTTTGAATATATGGAATTCCTGGGCATCCCATCCTAACTTTAATTCTCTGAAAATGGCAATTGATATTGTAAAAATAAAAAAAAATATAATTAGAAAAGTAACAAGGGTACTTAAAAGGTCTCCTTTATTTTTAAAAACTAAAAAAATATTTAAAGCTATTATTAAAACAAAGAAATAAATTACATCAAAATTAAAAAACGATAAGATAAGTATTAAATTTAAATTAATAATTATATCAGGATTTAATTCAATTTTTTTTTGTCCATATATGTTTTGAAGTACGAGATTAGACGAAAAAAAAGACAAAATTAAGCTAACCTGAATAATCAAAATTAAAATATCATTCATAATTTTTCAAATAGATAACAATTTTCAAAATTATAAATTAATTTAAATTTATCGGCATTAAATTTTGATCGATTAGTATCTTTGCCTCTATAATTTATTAATATATAAAAATTTGGATTTAAATTTTGAGTATAATCATAAACAGCCCAACTTATATTTGGAAAATCATCAAAATTTTGAATATTTATATTTGTTTTTTCTAATTTAAATTTATCTATTACATCTTTTACAAATCCAAGACCTTCATTTTTGCAGTAACCATAGTTATTTAACATTCTATTTTCTAGATTATTTTCAGATAAAATATAAATAGATTTGAAAAAATCTATTTTAGATAAAAAAAATATTAAGATAAAAATAATTAAAATATAGTTTTTTATAAAAGATTTAATATTAGTAGTTAGTAAAGTCATGACTGTAATAATTTACAAAAGCATAATACTTCTTCTGAGAAAAATATATAAATTTTTTTTTCAAATTTTTTTTAATAGTTTAAATAGGGAAAATTTATTTAATATTATTTATAAAAGAAATTTCTGGAATATAGGAAAAAATGAACAATTTTACTCTGGAATTGGATCTAGAGATGAAAGAATAATTAAACCGTACACAAAGAAAATTAAAAATTTAATAAAAAAAAAAAATTATAAAATTTTAGATTTGGGTTCAGGAGATTTTAATGTTTCCAAAAAATTTTATAAATATGCTAAATTTTTTTATGCTGTTGATATTGTAAAGCCTCTTATTGATATAAATAAAAAAAAATTTAAAGGAAAAAATTTAAAGTTTTTGCATTTAGATATTTGTAGAGATAAGTTGCCAAATGCTAATGTCTATATATTGAGACAAGTTTTGCAACACTTGAGTAATAGAGAAATAAAATTAATATTAAATAAATTAAATAAAAAAAATAAAATAATTATAATTACAGAACATTTACCTAGCAAAAAATTTATTCCTAATTTAGATATAAAAAGATGTATTGTAACACGCACTGCAATTAATTCAGGGGTTGTAATTGACAAGCATCCATTTAATTTTAAATATAGAAAAAAAAAAAAACTGCTAGAAGTTGTTTCATATCCTGATTTGGATAAAATAATAACTTATCAATACAACACTTGATACAAATGAAAAAAAAATTAGATTTATCAATTGTCATTCCAGTTTATAAAGAAAAAAAAACTTAAAAAAATTGATAGAGCAAATTGAAAAATATACAAAAAATTTCAACAAGGAAATAATTATTGTTGATGATAATTCAAATGATGGATCATATGAAGTGATAAAGAAAATAAGAAATAAATCTTTGAAATTTATAATTAGGAAGTCAAAATTTCGTGATTTATCCAAATCATGTATCTATGGTTTTAATTTATCAAGATCAAATAATATTTTAGTTATGGATGGAGATTTGCAACATAATCCGAATTACATAAGTAAAATATATGGAAAATTTATAAATAAGGATCTTGATGTATTAGTAGCATCAAGAGCTTTTAAAAAAGCTGATTTTAGTTTGATTGGAAAATTTATTTCGATATTTTTAAATAAATTTATCAACTTTTTTTTAAAATATAAAAAAAAACTTTATGGATATGGATATAAAATACTAATTGATTTAATTTATAATTCCCAAAACAAAATTAAAATTGATGAAATATTTATTGTTTTTAATAAAAGATTTGAGAAAAAAAGTAAATTGAACATTAAGGTTTTAATTCATTTAATAAAATTTATCTTTCTTAAAAAAGTTAATTAAGATAAATAAATTTTATTTTTCCAAACATTTTATTAATTATCAAATCGTCACTATAATAATAACAATTATCCTCTAGCCAGCATAAATTATTAACTTTCAAATCTGGCTTCACCCCAAAACCCTCTCTTTTAAAAGTTTTAATCTTTGTTACATTTTTGTAATTATTCTTGAGTAAATTAGGAAACTGAAAATTAGTTGCAAATAAAGTAAAAAAAATAATTAAAATATAATTATAAAATTTTTTGTAATCGTAATTTTCTAGTTTAAATGTTCCTAGAGTTAGAAAAATTGCAATTGGTCCCATGAGCATAAAGAAATGAATGCCCAGTCTAGGATCGGGGTTTTTACTTAACCACATAAAAATACTGAAGGTAAAAACAATTATGATATACAAATATTTATAATTTAATCTCTCTAAATAGATTTTTTTTATTTTATTTAAAATTAATAACAAAATTAAATTATAAGAAATAAAATATACCATTAAAATTGATATTATTT